>JAEZGS010000019.1 GCA_023437225.1 Bacteroidota bacterium
GCTTTACTCGATCAGAAAAGATCGACACACTCTGCCAATCCTGTTAAACTAGTAGCCCCGAGAGGAATCGAACCTCCATCAAAAGTTTAGGAAACTCCTATTCTATCCATTGAACTACGGGACCGATTGGCCGCAACTAGGCCGCCAATGGGTGGCAAAAATAGAGGTTCTGGCAGAGAAAAAAAAATGACCTCTTCGGGCAATCGTTTATCTTTGCCGACTTATGAAATTCTATTCCCTGCTCATTCGCTACCGCCTGCAGATCGGCATTTTGCTGCTCATCGTCGGCGTCATCGTCAATATCTACACGGGCTTCTGGCCCGCATTCCCGGCCTATCTAATCGGCCTCATTCTAATTGCGGGTCACTTCTTTATCGGGCCACTCCGACTGATCCAGGAACATATGGAAGCGGGCGATATGGAAGGTGCTCAGCGTGTCCTCAATTCGATCAAATTCCCGAACCTTCTTTACAAACCGATTCGCTCTGCATACTATACGGTTAAAGGGCAGTTGGCAATGATGAACCAGGACTTCGACACCGCGGAAACCGCAATGAAGAAGGGCCTCGACCTTGGCACTCCCATCAAGGAAGTGGAAGGTGCAAACCTCCTGCAGATCGGTATGATCGCGCTCCAAAAAGGTAACTTCAAACAGGGTGAAAGTTATATCCGCCAGGCTCTTCGCAAAGGTCTTCCTGATAAAGAGAACGAGGCTGCCGCCAACCTCCAGATGTGCAGCATCATGATGAACAAACGCGAATTCCGCGCGGCTAAAGATTTCTTCCGTAAAACGAAGGCGCTCAAACCAACAAACCCTGAACTGGTGAAACAGATCAAGGAGATCGAAAAATACATCAATCGGATCCCGGGATAATCGTCATCGATATAAATTCAATTAAGGCCGACTCAAAACGGCCTTTTTTTTATGCATTTTTCTATACGTGTATTCACCTATTTGGTAATTAACTACTAATTCAAAACGTAAATCCTTCCAAATACTACTAGAACCCGTAGTATCCCGGCATGCAATGTGCTCTTACTTTGCACTTCAAAAATCTAATACCATGCCCGTCGATTCTACAGAAAACCCGCGCAAAATAAAGCGCCAGCTTATTGTGTACATTGTAATTTATACCCTCATCCTGGCTGGTCTCTATTGGGACCTGGTGAGGAATTCCTAAAACTGTCTTTATGAAATCATATGCCGACTTCTTTATCCGATTGTTTCTTATTGCACTTGGAATGGCATACCTGCTTGCGGATACCATTAACCTCTTGTCGCCGCCTTTCCATCCCTCTAAATTCGATCATTACTTCTTGGCCCTATCGGTCACCGGTATCGGCATCATTTTGAAGGTTGTAAAGGATTTAAAAACACGAAAGAGAACCACGTCGGAGCTAGACGTATGAAAAAAACCCCCTCCAAAATTGAAGGGGCTTCGCATGCATTAATTGATTTAGTTCTTATTTGTTATTTCAATCCCCATACTCAAAGGTCAAATACTTCTTTCGCTTTTTTCCAATTCTTCTTTAAAATCGGCCGATTTACGCTCGTGTCGCCATTAGATGGTTCTCCAGAAAAATGACAAAATTTTTCAGCATATTCAGGATCTCCATACTTACTCCAAGATTTAAAAGCATCGTAACTCATTGGCTTTTCTACATTGAAAGGTATTTCGGCACCGGTTCGAATGCAGTATCCAGTTTGCCTCTTACTTGCTTGCTTATTATTCGACTTTTCATAACTCTGTTTGTTGTCCAAATCTCTCGAAGAAGCTACTATTGACTTTGAAGCAATTAACTCAAATCGTTCACTTGTTTCATTAATATAATCCACTTCTTTGTAGGCCTCGTTAAAAAGATTTAAGTCGACTTCATCATTTTTATCAATCAAAACTCCCATTTCCTTGTTATTTGCCATTGAAAACTCATAGAGATTGAGCGAGGTGATGATCATCTTATCATCATTGACGTAACACTTTGCATGCAATGCTTCATTGTACTTTAAAACAACAAATCTCAAGCTTTGTAAAAATTTCATTTCTTCAGGGTTCAGCTCTTGCTTGCCAAAGATCACAGTAGTTATTTTGTCCTTGTTGTTTCTATATGTCAGTAACTCCTTGAAGTCTTTCGAGAGTTTGAGATAAGGAGAAATTAATATTAGTTTCTCTCCAGCGTTCTTGATAAGATCTTCAATTTCTGATACTGCTTTTCTGGTGTTAATAAATTTTGCCATCGTTTAGTTTTTATAGGGCTTAATTATTCTTAATTCAAAATCATTGGCAACTCTTCCTTAAATCTTCAATACACGCATTGATCACATTCACCACCTTATCTCTCAACACAGGTATTTGATGCAAGTTTTCGAGTTTCTTTCCGCTGATCTCGATGTCTCGTATCACTTGCTTCAATGAAACAATATTCATTGAGTCGATCGTCGATTTCATCTTATGTGCTGCCTTCCAGGTTGCTTCCCAGTCTTGCGAATTGATTGCAGTGTTCAATGCTTCAATGTTCAACGGCATGTTGTCGATGAATAACTGGACCATCATCCGGAGAAAGCCTTCGTCGCCTCCTCCGATTTGCTTGAGAAATTCTAAGTTATAAAGTGGCGACGAAGAGCTTTCTGTAGTCGGTAGTTGGCTGTCGCCGGTAGTCGGTAGTCGGTAATCAGTAATCGGCGTTGGCTTCACACCAACCAAAGTATATTTTACGAGCACCGCATTCAAACATTCCTCCTCAATCGGCTTCCCCACACACGCATTCATCCCATGATGTAAATAAAACGAAACCTCAGCGGGACCTGAGTTTGCCGTTAGTGCAACGATCGGTGTGGCAGCGGCGATGGGATCTTTTAATGATCGAATCTCTCTTGTTGCCTGCACGCCGTCCATCACGGGCATGTGTATGTCCATGAACACAAGTGCGTAGCGTTTGCGCTGCACAGCCATCACGGCATCAAGTCCATTGCACACCACATCCACGTCCAATCCCTTTGATTCAATCAATGTCTTTGCTAACTGCTGGTTGAGTTCAACATCCTCCACCAGCAATACCTGTCGGCCTTTCGTTTCTTTATTCAAACCCTTTCTTTGTAGTTTAATCTATTAACGCGTCTTGAGGTCCCCACTCTGTATCATCCGGTAGATCGTCGATTTTCCTATATCCAGCTTCTTCGCCACCAGCAACACATCCTTCTCATACTTGTCCAGATAATGCTGCAGTATCTGCACTTCATACTCTTTCAACGTCATCTCCTTGTTGAACAATCCGGCCACAGATCCATTCATATTGATATTAAAGTGCTCAGGCAGTATCTCTTTTCCATCGGCCATCACCACCGCTAACTCCACAATCGATTTCAACTCCCTGACGTTACCGGGAAACGAATAACTCTTGAGCTTGATCTGTGCGTCGGGCGACAATAACTTTCTTTCCATCCCATTCTCCTTGCAGAAAGCATCGATAAAATGCTTGCTCAACACGAGTATATCATTGCCTCTTTCTCTTAATGGGGGCAGGTGTATCGGCAGACCAATTAATCGGTAATACAAGTCCTCTCTGAACGTTTTATTCTGCACCTCCTGCAACAAATTTCTATGCGTTGCTACAATGATCCGTGCATTGATCGATACGGTTTCATTTCCACCAACCCTGTTGAGTTCCTTTTCCTGCAATACCCTTAGCAACTTCGCCTGCAGATTGATATCGAGTTCACCGATCTCGTCCAGAAACAATGTCCCTCCATTGGCTTCCTCGAACTTTCCGATCCTTCTCGTAACCGCACCAGTGAACGATCCTTTCTCGTGTCCAAACAATTCACTTTCTATCAACTCCTTTGGTATCGCCGCCACATTCACCGCAACAAATGGTTTGTTGCTTTTATCACTGTTATAATGTATCGCCTTTGCCACAACCTCTTTACCACTACCGGTTTCACCGGTGATCGATACCGTAATATTCGTCTTGCACGCTTTCTCGATCAGCGTAAACACTTTCTTCATCGGCTCACTATTTCCAATAATGAACTTCGAATAATCGTGCTTCTTTCCTACCTCTTCCTTCAGATACTCTACTTCCTTCTTGAGTCCCTGGATCTCTCTTAAATGCAACAAAATATTCCAGAGCCTGTCCTTCGTATCCTCGTTCTTCACGATGTAATCAAAGGCTCCATTCTTCAATAAATTGATCGCAGTGGATATATCTTCCTGTCCCGATATAATGATCACCTGCACATCGGGATACAGATCCCTGATGCGCTTGAGTACCTGCCCACCGTCCATATCGGGAAGCGAGTAATCGAGCGTTACCACATCGGGCTTCTCATGTAACTGTTTGAAAAAAGTTTGTGTTTGTTCGAAGCGCTTTACTTCGTAATCGGGATTGAGAGAAAGATAGTGTTGGAGCATCGAGCCATACCACACATCATCATCAAGAATGAATATCTTCAGGTTATTTGGATTTTTCATGGGGATTGAACTTGTTATACGAACGATAAAAGTTACACATTATTCCCATTTACGGAAAAGAATTTTGTGCGAACCGATGAATACCCTTAGCGGATTCAATAAGTTTGCAATCCATGAAACAACTGGCTTCCGTCATTCTCCTGCTCGCGATCCTGTACTCCACCTTCTTTCTTTCACCGGGTTGCGCCAACATGATCCCTCCCACCGGGGGACCGCGTGATTCCATTCCACCAGTTCTGGTAAATGCCACACCACCGGACTCGGCTCTCCGCTTCAACGCAAAGCGCATCACGCTTAGTTTCGACGAGTTCATTCGCGTTGAGAATCCCGGACAGGCTCTCATCGTTTCTCCCTTTCCGGCTCAGCCTCCGATGGTGGAAGGTCGCCTTCGCAGCGTAGTGATCACGCTTCGCGATTCCCTGGAGCCGAATACCACTTACACCCTTGATTTCGGCAATGCCATTCGCGATAACAACGAGAACAACATATTGCGCGATTTTTCCTATACTTTTTCTACCGGCAATTCCCTTGATTCCAACTCTTTGTCGGGCTCCGTCCTCATCGCCGAATCGGGTAAGGTCGATTCTACCATGTTCGTCCTGCTGCATCGCAATCTCGCCGATTCCGCCGTCTCCAAAGAGCGTCCGCGCTACGTCGCTCGCGTGAATTCAGATGGTTCCTTCCAGTTCCAGAACCTTCCTCCCGGCACTTTCGCACTCTATGCCTTAAAGGACGAGAGCGGCATGCGTCGGTACCTGTCGCCCACCACCTTATTTGCTTTCAATGACGAGCCGGTCGACATTCCCTATCGTGGAACCGCCATCAAACTTCGTGCGTTCATCGATTCGATCCCTGAACCGGAAGCTCCCGTTCGTCCCACCACTCCTGCTGCCACCGGCGTCAATGCCCGCGAGGGTCGCGTTGTTCCGCGCATGCAGTTGGGTAACAATCTCGATAATGGCACTACCCAGAGCCTGCTCGACAGTCTCCGCATCACCGTTAATGGAGCTCCGTTGAAGACCTTTGACTCGACCAAAATCGTTCTTTACAGCGAAACTTATGTGCCGGCACCGGGTCATCGCGTGCATCTCGACACCTCCCGCAAGATCATTTTCGTCTCTAATAAATGGATCGAAAACACCACTTACAACCTGGTGATCGACCGCGATTTTGCCGAGGATACAGCCGGATTAAAGATCCCTGCTACCGATACGATCACGTTCAAAACCCGTCGCACCAACGAGTACGGCGCGGTTCAATTGCGTTTCCTAAACCTTGATCTTTCGCTGAATCCCCTGTTGCAACTGGTGCAGCAAGACAAGGTGGTTCACACGTTCCCTCTTAGTTCCCGCGTGTTTTCAGCAGAACTTTTTGAGCCGGGGGAATACGGTCTTCGCATTGTGCTCGATGCCAATAAGAACGGCAAGTGGGATGCGGGTATGTTCCGGAACGGCATTCGGCGACAGCCCGAGCGCGTGATATTCATTGAACGAAAGGTCAATGTAAAGGCCAACTGGGACAATGATGTCGACATAACTTTGTAAGTTCAGGGTATGAACGAGTTCACCATCCGCGATCTCGAAAACCTTTCCGGCATCAAGGCACATACCATCCGTGTCTGGGAGCAGCGCTACAACCTCTTTCAACCTAAGCGCAGCTCTACCAACATTCGCTATTACAACAGCGAAGACCTTCGTGTGATCCTGAACATTTCATTGCTCACACGTTTCGGCTATCGCATCTCGCAGATCAACAAGATGCCTCGCTCCGAGATCAGCGACAAGGTTTTGTCGCTTTCCACTCCCGAAGCCTACCAGGAAAAAATGCTGAACGACCTGGTGCTGGCCATGATCAGTCTCGATGCATATTCTTTCGAAGACCGTATCGACAAATACCTGCTTTCAAAAGGGCCCGAACAGGCGATCAAGAAACTGATCTTCTCCTTCCTGGAACGCATCGGTCTTTTATGGATGACCAGTCACATCAATGCCGCGCAGGAACATCTTGTCACGCAGGTGATCCGACAAAAACTGCTTGCAGCAATAGATAAAACCCCACCGCAAAAAGGACCTTCCAACCCGGTCTTGATGTTCCTTCCCGAAGGGGAACAACATGAGCTGGGATTGATCTTCGTGCACTATATCCTTCGTACGCAGGGCACACCCATATTGTATCTTGGCTCAAATCTCCCGATGGCGGACCTTGCTTTCGCCGTTCAAACCACCGATCCGTCGCGCATCTATGCACATATCACCTGGCTGCCGGGTCGTAAGGATATGAACGCATTTATTACAGAATTCCAGCGCCTTTTGCCCGACAAACAACTATATTTATCTGGTACAATAAGCGGTTACTCTACCCGAAAACTCCCTGAAAACTTCGTGTATCTGAAAGACCTGAACCAGGTCATTGAGGCATTGACGCTGTAGCATTCCTGTTTTGTTTAACCTTTTCGCTTCATCGTTAAACAATTTTTTCAACAAAGCATTTCGACCGCTGCAAGGGGGCATAACTTTTACATCTAAATCATTACCATCAAAACAGCGATAGTTATAGGCAGCGGGTTTGCAGGCATTTCTGCAGCATCTTTCATGGCAAGAGCCGGTTGGAAAGTCACCGTATTGGAAAAACATCCCCAGCCGGGCGGTCGCGCGCGACAATTAAAAGACGCGGGCTTCACCTTCGACATGGGTCCTTCCTGGTACTGGATGCCCGATGTCTTTGAGCGATACTTCAAAAGCTTCGGCACAGAATATTCAAAATATTACCAGTTAGAGCGGCTCGATCCATCGTATCGCGTTTACTGGAACAAAGAATACACAGACATTCCGGCCGATCTGAATGCACTCAAACAACTGTTTGAACAATGGGAACCCGGTGCTGCGGAAAAGCTCGATGCTTTTCTCAGCGAAGCGGAATACAAATACCGCGTGGGCATTGAGAAATTGGTGTACAAGCCGGGACAATCACTTTTGGAATATGTGGATTGGGATATGCTGAAGGGGATCTTCAGGTTGGATGTTTTCACTTCGATGAGCGACCATGTCAATCGTTTTTTTAAAGACCAACGGATCAGGCAGATCCTGGAGTTCCCCGTTCTTTTTCTCGGTGCCATGCCCAAAGACACACCGGCCATGTATTCCCTGATGAATTATGCCGATATCATTGGCGGAACATGGTATCCCAAAGGGGGCATGTACACTGTCGTTCAGGCGATGTACGATCTGGCTCTCGAACTTGGTGTTGAATTTAAATTCAATGAAGAGGCAGTAGCCATTCGCTTTCAAAATAAAAATGCACGCACAGTTCTTACCAACACATCTTCCTACGATGCTGATGTGGTGATCAGTGGAGCAGATTATCACTTCATTGAAGAACAACTTCTTCCGGAAAGCAAGCGATCTTATTCAAACAACTACTGGCAATCGCGCGTAATGGCACCATCCTGCCTGATCTATTATGTTGGATTGAATAAGAAACTGAACAACGTATTGCATCACTCGCTGTTCTTTGATGTGCCATTCGAACAGCACGGTAACGAGATCTATCAATCGCCTCAATGGCCCACAGAGCCTTTGTTCTACGTGAGTGCCACATCCGTGACAGATCCGTCCGTTGCACCTGCAGGGCATGAAAATTTATTCTTTCTAATTCCTGTTGCGGCAGGGCTTGAAGACGACAGTGAAGAAAGAAGGTCGCATTATTTCAAAAAGATACTGAAGCGATTCGAACAACACATCGGTGAATCCATTGAAGACTCAATCATATACAACCGTTCCTATGCCTACTCCGATTTCGTACGCGATTACAATTCATTCAAAGGCAACGCATATGGTTTAGCCAACACATTGCGACAAACAGCAGTTCTTAAACCATCCTGCAGGAGTCGCAAAGTAAAGAACCTTTTTTACACCGGACAGTTGACGGTTCCCGGCCCGGGAGTGCCGCCCAGCCTGATCTCCGGCGAGATCGTTGCCCGCGAAATACTCAAATCATTTTAAGCCCCGGTATTTATGATGCAGCTTTTTCACAACATCAGTCAGCAATGCAGCAGGAACATCACTGAGGAATATTCCACATCGTTCGCGTCTGCAATTACTTTGTTGCACCGCGATCTGCGTACACCGATCTATAACATCTATGGATTTGTGCGACTCGCAGATGAGATCGTGGATACCTTTCACGATCACGATAAACATCGCTTACTCGAACAGTTTCGTCGCGATACCTTTGACGCCATAGACATGGGCATATCTCTGAATCCTGTATTGCACAGTTTCCAGCTAACGGTGAACAAGTATTCGATCGATCATGAACTCATACATGCATTCTTTCGCAGCATGGAAATGGATCTGTCGAAAGACGTGTACGACAGGCAGGGGTACAGCGAGTACATTTATGGAAGTGCTGAAGTGGTTGGACTCATGTGCCTATATATTTTCTGCGAAGGAAACAAACAGCAGTTCAATCATCTCAAACCCTTTGCACAGGCGTTGGGTGCAGCATTTCAGAAAGTGAATTTTCTGCGCGATGTGCAGGCCGACTTCCATCAACTCAATCGTACTTATTTTCCGGGGATCGATTTTTATCGCTTCAACAACGAGGATAAGAAACGCATTGAAGCGGAGATCGCCGCTGATTTTCATAAGGCATTTGAGGGCATCAAACAACTGCCGATCAAAGCGCGATTTGGCGTGTATGTTGCGTACAAATATTATTTATCGCTGTTCCGTAAGATCCGTCGCATTCAACCCAGCAGGATCATGCAGGAAAGGATCCGCATCCCTAATTATGGCAAAATGCTGATACTGGTTCGCGCGCAGATCAACAATCACCTGCTCGGAATTTAGTTGTAACTTAAATGCAATTGTAATGACCTGGTTATATTTCATATTGATATTCATTGGCACCTTCATCGTTATGGAAGGGATCACATGGCTTACGCATCGCTTTGTGATGCATGGGTTTTTATGGAACCTGCATGAAGATCATCATCAGCCTACGCCCGGTTTCTTTGAGAAGAACGATGCGTTCTTTGTGATCTTCGCCATCCCCAGTTTTCTGTGTATCTTATTCGGTACATTAGATGGCAAATACTGGTTGCAGGCGATTGGCTTCGGCATAATGGCTTATGGCTTCGCATATTTTTTAGTGCACGATGTGATCATACACCAGCGATTCAAATGGTTTACAAGATCGAACAACACTTATGTTCGCGCGATACGATGGGCGCACAAGATGCATCACAAACATCAGGGCAAGGAAGAAGGCGAATCGTTTGGAATGTTGTTCGTGCATAAGAAATACTGGGATAAAGTGCGAAGGGATAAGCAACTCGCTGCAGCCCCTAAAAAGGAGTCGCTATACACCCAATGAATTATTACCACTACATTTTTACAGGGGCCGGTGCCGCTGGTTTAAGCCTGCTCACGCGAATGATCGAATCGGGTAAATTTCGCGATAAACAGATACTTGTTGTTGATTCATCTTCGAAACAAACGAATGATCGAACCTGGTGTTTCTGGGAAAAAGAACCAGGTTATTTCGACCACCTCATACACAAACGATACAATAAGTTGTGGTTTCATTCGAAGGATTATTCTTCATTGAACGACATCACTCCGTATACATACAAGCTGCTTCGTGGGATCGACTTCTATAACTATTGTTTGTCGGTCATCCGCTCACAACCTAACATCATTTGGAGAGAAGATAAGGTCGATGGTGTGCATTCACAGAACAATCATTCGTGGATCAACATTGGCGATGAAGAGATCCATGCCGAATACATTTTCAACAGCATAGTGTTTGAGAAGCCAACGCTTAAAGATGGCCAGGTGTATATGCTGCAGCATTTTATGGGATGGGTGATCGAGGCCGACCAGGATAGGTTCAATGAAGGAGAGGCTACGTTCATGGACTTTCGTGTTGACCAGATCGATGGAAGTTGTTTTGTGTATGTGATGCCCTTCAGTTCACGACGCGCACTGGTGGAGTTCACCATCTTCGGACCTTCGGCGTGGAACGACGAGCAATATGAGATACAGTTGACGCAATACATTCGGCAATACCTCGGTTTGCATCATTACAATGTACTGGACAAAGAGAAGGGCGTTATACCGATGACCAGTTACAATTATCCATTGTTTGAAGGAGGGATCGTCAACATTGGGACTGCTGGCGGACAAACAAAAGCATCAAGTGGATATACGTTTCAGTTCATACAAAAGCAAAGCGTGAAGATCATTGATTCATTGGATAAGATCGGCAATCCTTATTATGATGAGAATGTGTTGAACCGAAGATTCGCGTTGTATGATCATACGCTGCTGAACATTTTGAATGGTAACAAATTACAGGGCGCTGAAATATTCAGGGATCTTTTCCAACGAAACAAAATGACCGATGTATTGAAGTTTTTAGATAATGAAACGAATATAGGAGAGGAGCTGAAGATATTTTCAACGTTACCTTCAAAACAGTTCATTCGAGCAGCGCTCGATGAACTGTTTTGAGAGAAACGGATGAACAGATAATCAGAGAATCAGCGACAAAATCCCAATTGTCCGTTTCTCTGATTCTCCGCCTCTCTGATTCTCTGTTTCTCCGATTATCCGATTATCTTGCAAAAATGGAGTTTTCATCAACCTTACTCGAAAACGCTGTCAATGAATTCGCTCGTCTCCCGGGAATTGGGAAGAAGACGGCATTGCGACTGGTATTGCACTTACTCAAGCAGGACACGGCAATGGTGCAGCATTTCGGTGAAACGATCATCAAGATGCGCGACGAGATCAAATTTTGCATTCGATGTCACAATGTTTCCGACCAGGAAATGTGTTCTATTTGTCGCAACCCGATGCGCAAACAGGAAATGATCTGTGTTGTTGAGAACATTCGTGATGTGATCGCTATTGAATCCACGCAACAATACAGCGGACTGTATCATGTACTTGGGGGAATAATTTCGCCATTGGATGGCATCGGTCCGGATCAACTTAACATCGAAACACTCATCACTCGCATCACCACAGAAAATACGCAGGAACTGATATTCGCGCTGAATCCAACCATACAGGGCGATACCACCATCTATTACATTCAGAAAAAACTGCCGCGGGCAGATATTCGCGTCACCACCATAGCCCGTGGAATAGCATTTGGAGGTGAATTAGAATATGCCGATGAAATGACATTGGCGCGCAGTCTTCAAAACCGTGTGCCCGTCGGAAATTTTATAACCTAATTACCTGCGCCGTGACTTCGGCCCATGAAGATGACCAACTTCATTCCCATATTTCCATTGAACATCGTCGTTTATCCCGGCGAAGATCTCAACCTGCACATATTCGAACCGAGATACAAACAACTGATCCGCGAATGCATCGATCAGAAAAAAATGTTCGGCATTCCCACGATCATCAAAGACAAGATCCAGGATTATGGAACCCTTGTTGAAGTATCCGAACTCGTTAAAGAATACGATAGTGGCGAAATGGATATCCGTACTCGCGGCGTTGAAGTGTTTCGCATACTGGAAGTAATTCAATCCATACCCGATAAGCTTTACAGTGGATCGATCGTTACTTATCCGGAAAATGAAATGGATGAAGGCAATCGCCAGTTGATGCAACAGGTGATGCGGGGACTGAAAGAATTGCATCGATTACTCAATATCAATAAGGACTTCAAAAAAGAACAAGATAAACTGGTCTCTTATGACATCGCGCATCATGCAGGCATGGCGATAGAAGAGGAGTATGAACTGCTGGGACTGCTTCGCGAAGTACAGCGGCAGGAATATCTCAAACGACACCTCCAAAAAGTGTTGCCGGTGCTTATGGAGATGGAACAGTTGAAAGAGAAGATCAAACTGAACGGGCACTTCAGAACACTGTCGTAAGGCTTTGACAACTCATCATTGCACCTTGATCCGAAGATCATAAACAAAATCCTTTACATCGATAACCTTGCATTCATTGATCCGTGTATGACGGGGATTAATGAGGTAATTGAATTCTTCCGATATCACCGTGGAAGGAATCCGGATCGCAAGATGTTGCATCTTATTCAGTAGCTGTGTTCCAAAATCCTTTGTGGAAGCAGGTGCTGGCGCGTCTTTCCAATCGCCGGGCAAGGAAGCGATGGACAATATATGGATGTCGTCATCAGGGATCTCGATCGTGCTCACAGCAAGGTTGCGCAAAATAAGCGCAAGGTTCACGTTCACAGAATACTCGAGAACCGCCAATGCACGACTCGAAGCAGTATATAAACAGGGCGTTCCAATATGGTTCCATCTGCCACCGAAGAGTCGCGCCCCTTCGCCTGTCAAATCCTTTGCATATGCCGCATTGCCTACCCGGTATACCAGCATAGATCAGGAATAAACGCCGTAAGCGATGCGGCCGATGATGTTTTTTACTTCCTCCCTTCCAAACTGGTTATCTAAAAGCGCATAAGGAGCCTGGCCTCCAAGTGCTGGCAGTGGTTGAAATATCCAGTTGTTGAAGGCGTTGCGATCACCGAAAACCTCGTAACCGAATGAATAAAGCTCCGCAAGACTCATGATCTTTTCACTGAGGCTTAGCGGAAACTTCTCCGCGCCTTTCTTGTTGAGGAGCGTGGTACGCGCTACCTGCAGCACTTCCGAAAGCTGATCATAATCAAAACCCGCTTTTTCTTTCAGCTCTTCCAAAGCCTTTTTGGAAATGCCCTGGCGCGTAGCCTCCATCTTTTCTATGGAAGTCATCTGGCTTTCAGGTTTCCTGGTAACCGGTGCCATCACAGCACTGGCAGCAACCTGCTTCTTTTTCCCGTTCTTCGCTCCGGCGACAACCTTCAAATGGGTTTTCTTGCCGGGATCTTTCAATTTCTCCATGAGTTCAAGTTAATACCAAAGTTAGTACAAATTACTACTATTTATTTACAAAACAAAGGCGTTGCCGGAATTTCATGGTTCATTCGGTGGAAAATCAGGCTTATTCGTCTATCTCAAATCAAATATCTTCGTTCGATGAAAATATCAGGCTTCACCATCATAAAGAACGCAGTGTTAAACGACTACCCGGTTGTTGAATCGATTCGATCAATATTACCTGTCGTAGATGAAATGGTTGTTGCAGTCGGCAACAGTGATGATGAAACGGAAGCCCTGATTCGGAACATAAACTCTCCCAAGATCCGCATCGTGCATTCGGTCTGGGATCCTTCGGTGAACAAAGGTGGTTCGATACTCGCCGTTGAAACGAATAAAGCGCTGAAGCATATTGACCCATCAAGTGATTGGGCCTTTTATATACAGGCCGATGAAGTGATTCATGAAAAATATCACGATGCGATTCGCAAGGCTGCCGAGCGATATAAAGACGATAAGAGAGTTGATGGTCTTCTATTCAATTACCTGCACTTCTACGGCACTTATGATTATGTTGGTGATAGTCGCCGCTGGTATCACAAAGAAGTGCGCATCATCCGCAACGATCCAACCATCACAGCTTTTCGCGATGCACAAGGATTTCGTCGCGATGGCAAAAAGATCCTCGTGAAGCAGATCGATGCATTTGTATATCATTACGGCTGGGTGAAAAGCCCGAAACAAATGAACGACAAGCAACGCATCGCACTTAATTACTGGCAGGAGCGAACCGATCTTGCAGAGCGATTGGATGCAACAGAGGTATTTGATTATGAAGATTACGATTCGTTATCGAAATTCACAGACACACATCCATCCGTAATGCTCGAACGCATTGCACGCATGAACTGGAAACTTGAACTAGATCTTACAAAAAAACAATTCTCATTGAAGGATAGGTTTCTTTATTGGTTTGAAAAGAAGACGGGCATTCGTCCTTTTGATTTTCGGAATTATAAAACGATCTGATCTCCATTGAAGATCATTATCTTTCTTCACAGGTAATGGATATCCAGCTTTCACATATTGCCGAAGGTGATACGCGCAGCATTGCACGTGCGATCTCCTACATCGAAAACCAGGTGGATGGTTACGACGAATTATTATCGTCACTAGAAACGAAACACAAACACAACATCATAGGCATCACCGGTCCTCCGGGTGCAGGAAAAAGTACGCTCGTCGATCAACTCGTCGATACACTCGTCGCCAGCGATGCACATGTTGCGGTGTTATGTGTAGATCCTTCATCGCCCTTCAATATGGGTGCATTGTTAGGCGATCGCATACGCATGAGCCGATGGTACAATCATCCCAATGTGTTTATAAGATCGCTGGCATCACGCGGTTCATTAGGCGGTGTGCATCCATATATTTTTGAGATCTGTACATTGTTGCAGGCATCGGTGTTTGACTGGATAATTATCGAAACGGTTGGTGTTGGTCAAAGTGAAATTGACATTGCAGGACTTGCCGATATTACAACTGTTGTATTGGTCCCGGAAAGTGGCGACGAGATACAGGCGATGAAATCAGGATTGATGGAGATCGCTGATGTATTTGTCGTCAATAAAAGCGATCGTCCCGGTGCCGATATGTTTATCAGGAATTTAAAGCAGATACTGGCTACATCAAATACACATCGCGAGACACCGGTTATAAAAACTATCGCATCGCAAAAGACCGGAATTGACGAATTGCATGAAACGCTCCTGAAAATATTTCAGCATCCGGCGACAAACGAAAGGAGATTCGTTTTGCTGGCCGAAAGGGCATATCAATACATCGCGAAGCAAAGAATGAAAGATGTAAGTAAATCTGATCTTTTAAAATCGATTCAAAATCAATACACTCCGGAATTCAATTTGTATCGCTTCGCGAAATCTTTTTCGGAAACCGAAGTTTCCCGGCATTGAGCACCCCTGCAACATTCCGCAGGTGAGTCCATTGAAGTGCCATATACAACCTTTTCTGCACTGAAAATTTTTCAGGAAACTTGTCAATTTTTCAATCCTGCAGCGGGTTGCATGGAATTTGTTGCATACAAATTGAACCAAAAAAACAGGAGGTCAATATGGCTAACATCATGAGAAGAACCCATGGCAACGGTGGTGGAACCACCGGATCTATGATGCCTTTTGGTGGTTTAGTTGATAACGTCCTTCAGAGTACACTAAACCGCTTTTTTGACGATGATTTCTGGGGATTCAATGGCCTGAGTGCATCGGGCAACCAGGTTCCCGTGAACATCCGCGAAACCGATAAGACATACGAAATGGAGCTTGTAGCTCCCGGGTTAAAGAAGGAAAACTTCCATGTAAGCATGGATAATAATTTGCTGACTATTTCCTTCGAGCATAAGGAAGAGAATAAGCAAGAGAACAAGGACAGTGGTTATCTCCGCCAGGAATACCGCATGCAATCGTTCTCAAGAAGCTTCAACCTCGACGATACTGTTGATGCCGACAAGATCAGCGCGCAATATCGCGATGGTGTGCTTCACGTAACTCTTCCGAAGAAGGAAGGAGCACAGCGAATAGCGAAGAACATCGAGATACAGTAGAGCGGAGAAACGGAGAAACAGAGAAACAGTGAATTTTGAATAGTGAGAGGCAGTTGCTTTAATGAGCGACTGCCTTTTTATTATTCGTTGTTTCGATGGTTCCAATCTTACCATATGAATAGAAAAATATCGCTAATGGTATTAACCCGATCGTCTGCCGAACCAGGTCCCACTTTGCCCATGTTTCGAGTTGCGAGCTTAGTTCAACATCGGAGAGGTTTACAGGATGGCCCATATGAGTAAGCAGGAACGGTGCAAAATATATGAAAGTACTCAGCATCACTACCAGGTAAAAAAAGTGACCGATGTAAAGGATTCGCTTGCTTTCCATTTGAACTTTGAAACCTGTTACAACAAGTATCAGCCACAACACTGTCATGAGCGGACTAAGAATCGGGAAGTAATTAATGCCCCAATGATCGTAATTCTTAAACATTATAATGTCCTCTTGCCAGAAAGGAACAATGGATACAGCCTGGTACCAGGCTCCCCCAACCACCAGCGTCATGACAATAAGAAATGCAAAGAATGTCCACCGAAAGATATTCGCTATCATACTTTTAAATTTTCAGTCTAAAAGTAATAGCCCATCATATCGATCGAAAGACTATAGGCGATGAACTGCTCTAAAAATGTAATCAGTTGCTGCAACCCGCGCATCGTTTGTGTTAGCAAACACTTTGGTCTGATGCATTTCCCTACACGATCAAAACTTCCTGAACAAAAGATCCACCCGCTTCATGAAATTCTTTGTCTTCAAACCCTTACCCAGCACTACTTCTGGCAGTGGACCGGTAAACTTCTCACCGCGTTTAAGAATGTATTTGGTAACGGTGCTGGATGTGATACCCCACTTGGC
Organism: Bacteroidota bacterium; assembly: GCA_023437225.1. GTDB lineage: Bacteria > Bacteroidota > Bacteroidia > Chitinophagales > Chitinophagaceae > Flavitalea. Next base: position 16,809 of record JAEZGS010000019.1, read on the forward strand.
AATGAATCGATAATACCCTTTATTCTTTTTCACGCGCTTTGTAGATACCGAACCAAAATGATAGGCGCGACTCTTACTTACTCCTTTGAACAGTCGCACACCTGCCATCCACAACTTCATTGAGAAATCAGGATCGGAATACATACCGGGTGTAAATTCAATCGAGTAACCACCAACATAATCCCATAGATCCCTATGCACCACATTGGGCGGCCATGTAGCGCCGCTCCAATCTTCGAATTGTAATGCATCAAACTCTTTTAGCAATCGCTGTTCATCAAACTGCGCGATGCTTCTGCCGTAGTCTTTCTCAATAACGCAATTGCTTGATGCTACCGGTTCAATGGCAGTAGACGATAAAAAGAAATAATGATGTCCTATCGATTCGATCTCTTTCCACAATTCCAGGTCCCAATTCGGACACACATACATATCATCGTTTAAATACACGAGGTATTCTGAATCCATGATCGTGCGCGCATAATTCAACGCATAGCACACGCCGATGTTATCGCTCGAGTAGGTATAGTCGATATCCTCTTGAGACCGCACCCAATCCAGTGTTCCATCTTTTCCTTCATTGATGTGAACGATCAACTGGTGAGCAAAATGAGAATTCTTTCGAATGCTTTCAATGCAAAGCTTGAGGTAATCAAGATTATTCCAGGTAGGTATGATCAGCGAAAATTTATGTTCGCCGCCAGAACGTTTGTCTTTTAAGATGGAAGTTTTGCCCAACATGTTATTCACTGATTACAACAAAGATAAGGTTGCTATGGTGCTTTGGATGGCGATCCTTATTTTTGGCGATAACCTGTAACGATCAAATGAACCGACTAACCATCATCAAAGACCTGATGACCACAAAGGGTCTGAAAAACTACCTCGAGATTGGCGTATTCAATGGACATATATTTTTTCGGATAAAAAGTAATTTCAAGATCGCGGTAGATCCGGAGTTTCGGTTCGATAAGCTGCGGATCTTCGGTAAAACACTATTGAATCCCCACAACGTTCATAACAAATATTATTCGAAGACCAGTGATGCATTTTTTGCGGAAGATGCCCCCGAGTTACTAAAGGATAAGCCACTGCACATAGCTTTGATCGATGGAATGCACGAATACGATTATGCGCTGCGCGATGTGGAGAATACTTTGAAATATCTATCGGATGACGGCGTGATCATTATGCACGATTGCAATCCCCTTACAAAACAAGCTGCAAGCTCGTTCCAGGAGTGGAAGGACCGTGAGTTCGCCGATACCTGGAATGGCGATGTGTGGAAAGTGATCCTGCATATGCAAAGTGTGCGCGACGATGTAAATGCATTTACGATCGATTGCGATCATGGACTTGGTATCATCACAAAGCGCAAGTCGGAACAGCGATTCAACTTCACGAAAGAACAGATCAATTCATTCACTTACGAAGACTTCGAACGCCACAGGAAAGAATGGCTGAACCTGAAGCACTGTAATTATTTCTATGAATACTTCCAGATTGCATCTGGTCAGAAATGAGAAATGAGAAATGAAAATTGTGAAAAAGGGGACGTAAGCCTCAATTCCCAATTCTCAATTCTCAATTCCGAAAAAGGCTCAGCCTTTTTCGCTCTTCCACCACCTATATCCAAGATAGCCTACAATCCCAAGCGGGGCGAGGGCAAGGTAAATAATGCCGGCATTGAGAGCACGGCCGGTTTCTTCGCCCATCTGCTGCGCTGTTTTGGTACAGATAGAGCATTGGGCGAAAATATCCTGCACAGAAAAAAGCAATATGGCGATAACCAGTAATACCCGATTCATGGCGGCAAGTTACTTTTTTACTACAAGTAAACCATTAAGGTCTGATTAAACCTCTTCAACTTTAAGGTTCTTCGCAAATTTCTTGCGGTCTTCCTCGTCCAGATAGATTTTACGCATACGAATGTTGTTCGGCGTTACCTCGATGCACTCATCGTGCTGAATGTATTCCATACACTCTTCAAGGGTTAACTGCACTTTCGGTGCAATGTTGGTTGCCGCATCACTTCCGCTTGCGCGCATGTTTGTAAGCTTTTTACCTTCGATCGCATTCACTACCAGGTCGCCCGGTTTGATGTGCTCGGCAATGATCTGGCCGGCATATACCTCTTCACCCGGATCCACGAAGAATGTTCCGCGGTCCTGTAGCTTATCTATCGAATATCCTGTTGTAGTTCCGGTTTGTTTCGCAAGCAAAACACCGTTGCTACGTCCGGGGATCGGACCTTTCCAGGGCTTATATTCAAGGAATCGGTGTGCCATCACAGCTTCACCGGTTGTTGCAGTCAGCATTTGTGTACGAAGTCCGATCAATCCTCTTGAAGGAATTTCGAACTCGAGATGTTGCATTTCGCCTTTGGTTTCCATCACGTGCATTTCGCCCTTTCTACGGGTAACCAGGTCGATCACCTTGCTGGCGAATTCCTGCGGAACGTCTACTACCAGCGTTTCATAAGGCTCACATTTCTTGCCATCGATGTTTTTCACGATCACCTGAGGCTGACCCACAGTCAATTCATATCCTTCGCGACGCATCGTCTCGATGAGGATACCAAGGTGTAGAATACCGCGACCGTAAACGAGGAATGAATCGCCATTGTCGTTGTCGAGTACGCGAAGAGCGAGGTTTTTTTCGGTCTCTTTCATGAGTCGATCACGCAGGTGGCGACTGGTAACGAACTTACCATCCTTACCAAAAAACGGAGAGTTGTTGATGCTGAACACCATGTTCATTGTCGGCTCATCAACGGAAATCACCGGCAATGCCTCAGGGTTTTCTGCATCAGCTATCGTATCCCCGATGTTAAAGTCTTCGATACCTACCACAGCGCACAAGTCGCCGGCAAGTACTTCAGTTACTTTTTTCTTACCCATGCCTTCGAACACGTAAAGTTCGCGAACACGGGTTTTTTTGATCGAACCATCGCCCTGCACAAGTGCGATCGGCTGGTTTTCACGGATAGAACCGCGAGTAACCTTTCCAACTGCAATCCGGCCAAGGAAGGATGAGTAATCGAGAGATGTGATCTGCAATTGCAGCGTTCCTTCAGCTACCTTAGGCTCCGGAACGTATTGGAGGATCCCGTCAAGCAGCGGCTCAATGCCTTCGATCTGCTCGAGAGATGTGTTAAACCAGTTGTTTTTGCCCGAACCGTAGAAGGTTGGGAAGTCGAGTTGCTCTTCCGAAGCATCAAGGTTGAAGAACAGTTCGAACACGGCCTCATGAACTTCGTCGGGGCGACAATTCGGCTTATCCACCTTGTTGATCACCACAATGGGACGAAGATTCAGTTGCAATGCCTTTTGAAGTACGAAACGAGTTTGAGGCATTGGCCCTTCGAACGCATCCACGAGAAGGATAACACCATCGGCCATTTTCAATACACGCTCTACCTCGCCACCGAAATCCGAGTGACCAGGAGTATCGATAACGTTGATCTTTACGTCTTTATATACTACAGCAGCATTCTTTGAGAAAATTGTGATGCCTCGTTCTTTTTCGAGGTCGTTGCTATCCATGATCAGGTCGCCCGTTTCCTGGTTGGCACGGAAAACGTGCGTCGCATGAAGAATTCGGTCAACCAACGTGGTTTTACCGTGGTCTACGTGCGCAATGATCGCGATGTTTCTAATTTGCATAATTACCCCTTGAGGGACTAGTTTGATGATAAATGACCGGCTTGGGTACCGTTAAAAGCGGGCGAAGGTAGGATTTTTTAGCCGATAAACGGCTAAAAAATCCTACCAATTTGCTAATGTGGTAATGTGCTAAACAGGAAGCGGAAAGCGGAAAGCGGGAAGCGGTGTCTATTTCCACATCTCCACATTGTCACATTTCCACATTGCTCCATTCCCATTAGCACACTAGCACATTAGCATATTAGCATATTAGCACACTAGCATACTAGCACATTATCACACTACACCTTCACATACACCTTCCTCTTATCCATCGCCCAGCCGAGCAGCCAGCAGATCATCATGATCATCAGTGCAAACAGGAACGAACCAAAATAGGGATCGATTGGTTTGAATACATTATTCCAAAGCCAGCCATAGATTCCGGCCATGCCAAAAAACTGCGCTATCAATCCTGAAAATATGTAGATAATGAGCGGGTTCTTTCCAAAGACTTCAAAGAAATAAGTCCATCGCGTTTGCTTCATGAAGTCGATCACATAAATGATCACCGCAAGCATAAGGCAGCTTAATCCAACCGTATACACCGCAAATGAGCTTGTCCATAGTTTCTTGTTAACAGGAAAACTGAAATCCCACATATAGGCGATCGCCATCAACGCCACACCCGCTAACAGCAGTCCGGTGAGCGACTCAAATGTCTTTCCCTTCGATTGTATGTATCTACCCGCGAAGAATCCACCAATAACATTTGCAATAGCCGGGAAAGTACTCAGGAATCCTTCCGGATCAAACGGTATTCCTTCGCCCCTGTACATATGCGATTCACCGATCAGCCAGCGGTCTAATTTCAATACTGCATTGTTCTGCAAACTCAACGGATCGGGATGATCGCCAAAGACCCACAACACCGGAAAGTACAATACCAGTATCGCTATTGTTACCCACAACACCGTTTTTGGTTTAAGGTAATACACCATCAATGCTGCAATACCATAGCATAATGCAATGCGTTGCAATACTCCAAACACACGTGTATCCTTTAATGGAGCAAGCACCATATGCCCTGCATCGTCGGTTTCAAAAAACGGGAACCAGTATAAAAGATAACCAATGATGAATATCAGAAATGTTCTTTTGAATATCTTCCACAACACCCGCCGTTCGGGCATTGCAGCCCATTTGTTCGTCACAAAACTTAATGCGTTTCCTACTGCAAACAAGAACGAAGGAAACACCAGGTCCGTTGGCGTGAAGCCATGCCATTTAGCATGTTCCAATGGCGCATAAATAAACTCCCAGCTACCTGGCGTGTTTACGATGATCATAAAGCAAACAGTCAAACCACGGAAGACATCGAGCGCAAGAAATCGGGTAGGGTTGGTCATAAAGCAATTAGTTGGTCTTCTAAAATAACGCGACCTTTACGCATTACAAAATATACAAGGGGTTAACAGCAAAAATGTTTTAATGGCACAGCGAAAGATCGTATTCCTCATCAACCCTATATCCGGAACAAGATCGAAGGAAACGCTCATGCGCACCATTGAAGAAGAGACCCGTCGTGCGGGCATTTCGTTCGAGATCGCATACACTAACGCCGAAGGAAACTATGTTACACTTGCAAAGCGAATCATCAATGAAGGGATCACCGATGTTGTGATCTGCGGTGGCGATGGATCTGTAAGTCGCATTACGGGTGCCTTACTCGACCTGCCCGTTCGATTCGGCATAATACCCATGGGATCGGGAAATGGTCTCGCGCTTGCAGCAGGTATTCCAACCAATGTTAAACGTGCACTGAAAGTGGTGTACACATGTAACGATGATTATATCGATGGCTTTTACATCAATGGAAATTTTTCATGCATGCTTGGAGGTGTGGGCTTTGATGCACAGGTAGCTCACGATTTTTCAAAAGTAAAAAAGCGCGGACTCAATACATATCTGCGACTTTGCACCATCAATTACTTTAAATCGAAACCGTATTCATTCGTTGTAGAAACAAAAGACAGGACGTTTGAATCAGCGGCCTATTTTATCTCGATCGCTAACAGCAATCAATTTGGAAATAATTTTACCATCGCGCCACAGGCAAGTCTGCAGGACGGTTTACTCGACATCATCATTGTAAAAGCGATGAATAAACTGATGCTTCCATTTTCCATGATGGCGCAGTTAACAGGCATTAATGCAGTACAACAGGCGAGTGAATTGATTGAATCAAAGAGTATATTATATTTTCAAACCGATGAGCTGCGAATTCTTAATCCACAAAATGCACCGCTGCATCTTGACGGAGAACCACTGGAATCGCCCGATGCGCTCGACATCAACGTTCTGCCAAAGGCTTTCCGGTTGATACATCCTTCCGCGTGAGTTCGTTCATGGATGGTATTCGCTGGAGGCTTGTGAACTTTTGAAATGAAGTTTTATTTGATTCGGAGAACAATGCAAGTCGGATGTTCATCATCTCTCTCTTGGTCAGATGAAAATTCAGCGCTGCACCTGCATCTTCCTTTTGAGGAACGTATTGGAAGATCAGATTTGTAAAGTGATCACCAAATTCACCGCGCACAAAGCTCATCATATCGTTTTGATTAAACTCCTGCATTTTGTACCAGTTGTATTGCAACAATAAGAGGGGCTTGGTGAAGATGCCTGTTACATCTTCCGAAGAATATGGGAAGTCCCATCCACCAGTCTTTCTATCGCGTACCTGCAATAAAACAATGCCCGATGTGTTTTCAAGGATCCATTGTTTGAATACCTGCAGAAAACGGAATGTAGTTTCAGGACCATAATTATCGCGAAGCCCTGCATCCATCACATCGATCTTCGGTTCAGAGGGCAACCATACATTTGGGAGTACATATGGAAAGGTAGCATTCATTCGCAACGCCGTAAGCAGCCTGAGGTTCAGCGGATCCTGGTGCCTGAAGAATGAATTAAAATCAATCGCGTCGGGATCTGCAGATGTGAAGTTGGCGCTGTCGTTATATGGTCTCATCAGGAATCGCATCGGTTGTGTACCGATGATCATCTTCCTTCCATCACGGGTGATCACAGAGTTGAACACCATTAATGGAATGCGTGCGTTTTTTTCTTCTTCATAGATGTCAACAAATCTCCGATTGAGATAACCACGAGTATTTTCATCCAGTCGGTTTTCAAATGCATAACCGCGGTCTTTGATGTATTGATATTCACCAACCGAAAATTTTTGTGCAGGAGTAACAAGATCTCGCGCCACCATTGAAGTGAATATGCTGTTCAGCAGGTCCTGTGATATATCGTCAACATATTTCGGATCGTAGGGATTTACTCCTGAACCGCGCCGCCTCGATAATTCGCGATAATAGGATGCACCAAGCATTCCGCCTGAAGCGCCCGATATCATAAATACCTTATCCATCAGAGATCCGTTGGAAAGACTGTCGAGGTGTTGCAAAACATTCATCGTAAAGTTTGCGCTCCTGTTACCACCACCGCTGGTATTAAGAAGATACAGGTAAGGCTTTGCCTCATTTTGTTTTGCTTTCCAACGCTCGAGAATGCCAAGCATATTTTGGATATCCAATTGAACGGAATCGCTGTTTGCAAGTGCTACAAGCGAATCGCCATCGTATTCCGGGCGTTTCTCTTCGTTCCAGTAATTGAGTCCATAAGCTTTGTTGCCCGGATCCATCAATCCTGTTTGAAAGAACAGGTTAAGCAGGAGGATCAGTACCACGAGGAAAGGAATGCTCCAGCTCTGAAGGAAATAGGAAAATGCTCCGGATACAGCGATCAATATCGAAAAGAACAAGGTGATGCCTGCGCCTGCTGGCAATTGAAATGTCGCGTTATCAAGATTGAAGCCGATAAAGATCAGGAACATAAATGCGATGAAGATGGAGATCACTGCTGCAAAGTGATGGCGACTGAATATCACATCAATGAAGCCGATAGAATAATGTTTTACATCGCGAGGTTTCTTCAGTTGGAACAATGAATTCAGGTACCATTCGACGCGGATGAGCCGACTCTCATTCAATCGCACACGGTTTTGCTTGAACTTCGATTTAAAGAGTTTCGGATCACTCATTACAGGAGTAAGTCGCCGTATGATGGTCTTATCGGCCCTAAAAAAATAAAAGAACGAAATGAGTATTACGAGGATGAAGCCCAGCAGGAATCCCATCAGGTTTCCGAAGATCGCCCAGCCGTTCATGAACTCGCGGTAATGTTGGAACTGTATGGTCCTGATGAAAAAGAATACCAGGAAAGCAAGTGGGATGATGGAATTATTAATGCAATATTTCAGGAAAGGGTTGGTGGTGGTGGCGAGGAAACGAAAGTGGCGACTAAACAAAATGAATGTGGTGATGTTCCAGCTCATTACGAATATCGCGATAGCAATTCCTACGATCCAGCTACTGACAGCATCGACCGCGCCTCGGTATTCAGGCGCAAGAAATAACGAGTCCGCGCCAAAGGAGTCCATGAAGGAGCCATTGACGGTCATGAACATGACGTACCAAAAGATGAGCAGTACCTGGAATTTTTTGAAATGCAGCAATACCAGTTGGACCGGGAACGAATGAAATATGCCACTGAGGTATCGCTTCATGAGGTGATGGTTACTTAAATGTAACGAAATCACACACTATTTCATATCGGTCTTGTGGAGCGAATGAAAAATAACATTGCGGTCATGCTCAACAGCAGCAACATTCCTACTAACTGGTGCAATTGCGCCATCCATTCAAATGAACCCCATTCATTTGGAACGATTTGCAAACTTGTGAGAACAGAAAAAATTCCCAGCACCACCTGTACTATGACGAAGATGGTGGGCCACCAGGCCGCACGGCGAAAAGCAGAGTCAGTGCGCCTTTGCTGGAGACATTTGTAAGTAAAATATGGAATCATTACCAGCAAGAGGTATGCGAGATTGCGATGAATGAAATGAATGGTGATCTTGTTTGATACGAGGTCTTCGATGAATGAAGCGCCACTGAATGCATATGAAGGGAAATACGATCCGTTGATATCGGGCCATGTGGGAGCTGCGGTTGCTGCTTTATGTCCGGCCATAAGTGCACCAAACACAAGTTGCACGAGCAGCAAAATTGTGATCGTCCATGCGAAGGTTCGAAGTTTGGGATGAATGATCAGCTGGTCTTTTCTGATTTTTAATTGCAGGGCGAACCAGTAAGCATATGCGATGAGGATCATTGCAAAGATGAAGTGCAATGCAAGACGAGTTGGTTTCACGTAAATGGCATCGCCTGTAAGACCGCTCGCGACCATGATCCAGCCGATGAGACCCTGAAAAGCACCCATGAGGAACAGGAATAGAAGCGGTTGACGCATGTCTTTGCGGAGATATTTTTTTGATACGAGCCAGACGAATCCTACAAGGAATACCACGCCGATCAATCGCGCCCAAAACCTGTGAAACCATTCCCAGAAGAAGATGAATTTAAAATCGTCGAGCGTGAAGCCTGTATTGAGGAGACGATATTGCGGCGTTTGCTGGTATTTAGAAAATTCCTGCAGCCATTGGCCATTTGAAAGAGGCGGCAATGTACCCGTGATCACATCCCATTCAGTAATTGAGAGGCCGGAACCCGTGAGACGGGTGATTCCGCCGAGCACTACCTGTATCAGGAGCATCACAACGCCGGTCATGATCCAGGCATAAACAAAACGGCGGGCTTTCAGAGAGTCGCTGCTTTTAAACATAGCCCGGCGAATTTACGGAGAAACGGAGGAACAGATAATCGGAGAAACAGATAAACGGAGAATCGGTTGCGCTTCCCGCTTTCTGTAAAGATCCGCTTTCCGCTTTCTGTAAAGATCCGCTTCCCGCCTTCCGCATTCCGCATCCTGTATAGATCCGCTTCCCGCTTTCCGCTTCCCGC
>JAEZGS010000020.1 GCA_023437225.1 Bacteroidota bacterium
AAGCGGAAAGCGGAAAGCGGGAAGCAGTTTCTTCCGCTTCCCGCTTTCCGCTTCCTGCTTTCTGTATAAAGCACTCTATTTATCGAATATCACTCTCTGCAGGTAATGGCAACAGGAAACCGTAGCGACTGAAATACGTTTGGTTCACATTGTGATAAAACCAGGTAACGTCTTCAATGTTCGCATGACCATGAATGTCGGCGAGTTTAAAAATAAGAAGATATAACAGGCCTACGCCTGGCTGCGTAGAGATCTTATCATTCAGAATCTTCCATCTTTCAAATGATGGCAGCCATCCGCACATTTTATATTCTTTGAATAACCCAAATGAAACATCGTGTTCTTCAATCACTGAAAACAAGAGAGCTCTTTCTTCAGCACTAAGCAATTCTTCCTCTTCAAGTATTTCCATGGCAGCATATACACTCACAACGGAATGTCTTTTAACGGTACTGTATCCAAACAGAGGATGAGGTATCATTACCGATTTGTCGTCTTCCGTTTTGCCAATATCGTGAAGCAGGGCAACGATCTTCAGCAAGAGATGCAACTGGGTGACATCCAGGCCAAGCGTACTGATGAATTTGAAAAGGTCGATGAGGAAGGCATTGGGGGGAGCACTGAAAATACTATCCACATTCTGATACACCGCTTCAAGATGATCCACAAGCATCACTCCACTGGTGTTGGAATAATGACTGTCAACAAAGCGACTTGCACGATCCCACCAGTCTGATTGAACAATCCTTGTCCTGATCAAATGCTCACGATTGAAGTATGAAAAGTCGCGCGAATATGGATCCTGTGGGATAGGCTTCATTAGCTCGTAAAATTACACCAATTCCGTTAGTGAACGCTGTTGTAGCGCGCATTGTTGCCTGCACATTGCTTATTCTTATATTCGCACAAACTCATTGATTGAAACATCTCAGGGCTATACGAAAATATTTTTGGAAATACAGGAATCGATTCTTCCTTGGAATCCTGTTTATCATTCTATCCAACTATTTCGCCATCCTTGCACCGCAGATCACGGGCTACATTTTCGATATGGTGAAAAAACACCTGGGCGCGGAGATCGGTTCGCCACGGGTATTTGGCTATGATCCACTTGTCGGCCTTTTTATCAACGAAGTGCAGACAATGCAATTGAGTTTCACCGGGCGGATCGCCTTTTTTGGAATCGTAATATTAGTATTTGCACTGCTTAGTGGATTTTTCATGTTTCTTATGCGGCAAACGATCATTGTGATGAGCAGGCATATAGAATTTGATCAGAAGAATGAAGTGTTTGAACATTATCTGAAGCTTGATCTTAACTTCTTCAAATTGCACAGCACCGGCGATCTGATGAATCGCATTGCAGAAGATGTAAGTCGCGTTCGGATGTATACTGGTCCTGCAGTAATGTATTTTGTCAATCTTGTTTTTCGAATATCATTCTGTCTCTTCTATATGATAAGAAAAGATTGGGAACTGACTTTATATGTGCTGTCTCCACTTCCCATTCTTGCACTCACGATCTATCTTGTTAATACCATTATCAACAAAAAGAGCGAACGCATACAGGGATTGCTTTCTGACCTTACAACGAACGCACAGGAATCTTATTCCGGAATACGTGTTATAAAATCTTTCGTGCAGGAAGAAGCGATGCAACGCTTTTTTGAAAGCAACAGCAACGATTACAAGAAAAGTGCAATCGGTCTTGCAAAGGTTGAAGCCATTTATTTTCCTTCAATGGCCCTGCTTATCGGTCTGAGTACATTGCTTACTATCATGATCGGCGGCATATATGCAATAAGAGGAGAGAATGGTGTCACCGTGGGAACCATTGCTGAATTTGTGATGTACATCAACCTGCTGACGTTTCCCGTTAGTGCCATTGGGTGGACTGCAAGCATGATCCAGCGGGCCGCCGCATCGCAAAAAAGATTGAACGAATTCCTGCATACTGAACCGGCAATAAAAAATTTGCCAGGTGCCCGTGAAGTGCAGCTTCAAGGCGACATCCGTTTTGAGAATGTTGATTTTATTTATCCGAACACAGGGATACAAGCGCTCACAAACTTCAATCTCCACATTAAGAGCGGACAGAAAATTGCAGTTATCGGTCATACCGGGAGCGGAAAGACAACCATCGCTCAATTGTTACTCCGAATGTATGATCCGTCATCAGGTAAAATATTATTAGATGGGCACGATCTGCGCGAGCTTGATGTAAGTGAGCTTCGCAGACAGATCAGTTATGTGCCGCAGGATGTATTCCTGTTCAGCGATACGATTGCAAATAACATCAGCTTCGGTGCTGCGGATGCAAGCCGGGAATTGATTGAACAGTCCGCAAGATATGCGAGCATCGAACGGGAGATCAACAGCTTTTCGGACAAATTTGAAACGATGGTAGGAGAGAGAGGCGTTACTTTAAGTGGCGGACAAAAGCAACGTATTTCTATTGCGCGCGCATTGTTGAAAGACCCTGGTATAATCATTTTCGATGATTGCCTGAGTGCAGTGGATGCAAAAACGGAGCGCGAGATACTAGGTAACCTGAAAACATACCTGCAGGAAAAAACCGCAATCATCATCACACACCGGATATTCACCTTGTTTGATTTCGACCAGGTTATTGTCCTGGAAAATGGGACGATCATCGAGCAGGGTACCCATCAGCAGCTACTTTCACGCGGTGAGTATTATGCCAACCTTTATGCTGAGCAGCAGAAGAAGCAAGAGTGACGATTGAATGCTAGTGTGCTAGTGTGCTAATATGCTAGTGTGCTAATGTGCTAATATGCTAATGTGCTAATATGCTAATGTGCTAATGTGCTAATATGCTAATATGCTAATGTGCTAATGTGCTAATGTAAAGGCACGCACTGCTTTCCGCTTTCCGCTTTCCGCTTTCCGCTTTCCGCTTCCTGCTTCCCGCTTCCCGCTTCCCGCTTTCCGGTTCCCGCTTCCCGCAATCTAACTGTTTACATGTATATAACAGCTTGACACTCAGAAATAATTTTCTTTATATTTTGCTGATTCGAAAACAATATTATATTTGTGTTCACTAAATTTCAAGTCTTTAAAACTGCACAAAAATTATTGACTGTGGCGTACGAAAATAATGACAAAAGAATGGAGAGCGTTTATAGCAAACGCATTAGAGCCGGTAAAAGAAGGACCTATTTCTTCGATGTAAGGGCTACTCGTGGGAACGATTACTACATCACCATCACTGAAAGTCGCAAGAAATTCAATGAGGATGGTTACGACAGGCACAAGATCTTCCTATACAAAGAAGACTTCAATAAGTTTTTGAAAGCACTCAACGAAGCAGTTGATTTCGTGAAGACTGACCTGATGCCGGATTTTGATTTCGATGCCTTCAACCATGATCAACTTGATGCAGAAACAGAAGACGATGTGATCGCTGAAGTTACTGCAGCTCCTGTTGCACAGGTAGTAGCTTCGGTAGCTCCTTCAACAAGCACCGAAGAAGTAGACAAGTGGTAAGCATCTTCTAAATAATATGAAAGCTCCTGTATTGCAGGGGCTTTTTTTATGTCCACATGAGGCCCAAAGCTATGGTCGGCAGTCCCTGCATGCAAAAAAAAAGCCCGACTGTCAGTCGGGCCACCTACGGTGTTCAGTCATTATCTGCTAAATGCCTTGTAAGCATTGATCAGCCCATTGGTAGAGGCATCATGAGTGTTGATGTTATCACTACTGGTAAGTTCCGGAAGAATCTTATTCGCTAATTGCTTTCCGAGTTCAACACCCCACTGGTCAAAACTGTAAACATTCCAGATGATCCCCTGTACAAAGATCTTGTGCTCATATATGGCAATAAGCTGACCTAATGTGAACGGATCGATCTTCTTTACAAGGATGGAGTTTGTTGGTCGGTTTCCTTCAAACACCTTGAATGGAATTAACCTTCCGGTTATGTCCGCCGGTGTTCCGGATCTTTCAAGCTCTGACCTCACTTCCTCTGCCGTTTTACCATTCATTAATGCTTCGGTTTGCGCGAAGAAATTTGAAAGAAGCTTTGGATGATGATCTCCGATCGGATTATGACTTATCGCCGGGGCAATGAAATCACAAGGTATCATTGGTGTGCCCTGGTGTAACAACTGGTAAAAAGCATGCTGTCCATTTGTGCCCGGCTCACCCCATACTACCGGCCCAGTAGCATAGCTTACAGGATCACCGCTTCTGTCAGTACTCTTCCCATTGCTTTCCATATTGCCCTGCTGGAAGTATTGCGCGAAACGATGCATGTATTGATCATATACCAATATCGCTTCCGTATCTGCACCAAAAAAGTCGGTATACCATATACCTATGAGTGCCAGGATAACAGGAATATTCTTATCAAATGAAGCAGACCTGAAGTGGTTATCTACTTCATGTGCGCCCTTGAGTAATGATTCAAAATTGTTGTAACCGATCGTCAATGCGATCGATAAGCCTATGGCACTCCACAAAGAGTAGCGACCACCAACCCAATCCCAGAATTCAAACATATTTTCTTTATCGATGCCAAACTTCACCACTTCTTTTTCATTGGTCGACAAAGCAACAAAGTGCTTCGCAACATGACCTTCATCGGTTGCATGTTGAAGAAACCATGCGCGGGCAGTGAGCGCATTGGTCATTGTTTCCTGTGTAGTGAACGTCTTGGATGCAACCAGGAATAAGGTTTCTTCAGGATTCACTTTCTTCAATGTTTCCGCTATGTGCGTGCCATCTACATTGGATACGAAATAGGTTTGTATACCATCAACCCAGTAAGGCTTCAAAGCTTCTGTGACCATATAAGGACCGAGATCACTTCCGCCGATACCAATGTTCACAATGTATCGGATTTTTTTCCCTGTGTAACCTTTCCATTCACCGTTGTGTACTCTTTCACAAAAAGCTTTCATCTTTTCAAGCACGCTTTTTATGAGTGGCATTACATCTTCTCCATCAGTCACTACTGCATTTTGCGACAAGTTTCGCAATGCAGTATGTAATACCGCGCGACCTTCTGTCTGGTTGATCTTCTCTCCATTGAACATCGCGTCCATAGCTTCCTTCAACTTGCATTCTTCGGCAAGTTGCCTGAGCAATTGAAGTGTGTTGTCCGTTAACAGGTTTTTCGAATAATCAACTAACAGCTCATTTATTGAGATCGAAAATTTATCAAAACGGGCACTATCTTCCTGAAACAGTTCCTTTATTTTTTGTGAGCGCATCGTTTCAGCATGTTCTTTCAACTGCATCCATGCGCTGGTCTGATCTGGCTTAACGGAGGGTAACATATTTTGTTTGCTTGATTGTGATTAAATTGTTTTTATGTAAGCGATCAATCGTTCAACCATCTTGCGGCTCACATCCAGATGCAGTACAATACGCACCTGGTCAGGAGAAATGTCCATTACAAGAAATCCCTGTTCTTTAAATTGATCCACGAGCTGCTTAGCCGTATAAGGTGCAGCTACATCGAATATCAATATGTTCGTTTCAACAGGATGGATCTTATTTACAAAGTTGCGGCCGTCCAATGCTTCAGCGATCATTCGCGTATGTTCATGATCATCAGCCATCCGCTCTATATGATTTTCGAGCGCATAAATGCCACAAGCAGCCATGTATCCCGCTTGCCGCAATCCACCGCCAAATACTTTTCGTATGCGCCGTGATCTGGCAATAAAATCTTTTGTGCCGATGAGCATGCTTCCGATAGGACAACCCATTCCCTTATTAAGACAAACGGAAATGCTGTCAAAAATTTCTCCAAACTCTTTAGCGCTCTGGTTCTTTGCCACCATTGCATTGAACAGTCTTGCGCCATCAAGGTGCAATTTGAGATTGTGCTCATCACACACCTCGCGGATCGCACGTATCTCATTCATTTCATAACACGATCCACCACCGCGGTTGGAACTATTTTCCAGACATACCAGTGAAGTGTGCGCCTTATGTACGTCATTGGGATTGATTGCACTCAACACCTGGGCGGCATTAATGCGGCCTCTGTCGCCATCAAGCAGCTTTACCTGGGCGCCCGAATTGAATGCTATGCCGCCTCCTTCATACACATATACATGCGCATTCTTATCACAAATCACTTCATCCCCGGGTTGTGTATGTGCTTTTATTGCGATTTGGTTGGACATGGTGCCGGATGCGCAAAATAAGGCTGCCTGCATGCCAAACATCTGCGCAGTCATGGCTTCCAACTTGTTTACACTTGGATCTTCACAAAATACATCATCACCCACAGGAGCATTCATCATTGCTTCCAGCATCAGCGGGGTGGGTTTGGTGAAAGTGTCTGAACGCAGGTCGATAATCATTGCGCGAAGGTAATGTCCTAATTTAATTTGGCGCACCGGTGCAGTCTTCTTTGCGGTGAAATAATTGTAACCCTGTATGCAAAGGGCTCAACATCGCTTTATCGTATCTTCAGGGCAATGAAATGGGCTTGCTTTTTCTGGTTGCTGTTGATCTCCAAAATTATCTGCGCTCAAACAACGGGTGGCAATTCTATTTATTCATTTCTCTCGCTGCCATCAAATGCACAAAGCCTTGCCCTGGGTGGCGTAAATGTTTCTGCATTGTCGGATGATGTGAGCCTTGCTGTTCACAACCCGGCCTCTCTTTCCGAACGAATGCACGGGCAGGTTGGCATATCGTTCAACAATGGCATGAAAGGAATTAAAGACTACCAGGCCGTGGGAGCGATGTGGCATGAACGGTACCAGACCAACTTTGCCTTTGCATTGCGATACTTGTCATACGGCGTATTCGACCAAACCGATGCTGCAGGCAATATACTCGGAGAGTTTCGTCCAAATGAATACGTGGTGCAGGCAACTGCCTCCAGGCAATACAGCAACTACATTCGTTATGGGGCTTCAATTAAATTCATTCACTCTGCATATGGTCAGTATAACTCCAGCGGTATTGCACTGGATCTCGCCTTAAATTATCATGATTCATCAGGCATACAGGCTTCAATTGTTCTCAAGAATATGGGAGTGCAGTTGAAAACATATGCGGGTTCCGACGAGGCCGATCTGCCTTTCGACATCCAGCTTGGTGTGTCGAAACGATTGTCGCGCGCACCATTTCAATTTAGCGTTACAGCACACCAACTCCAGCGATTTGATATTTCCTATAGCGATCCCTTGTTTGATAGCGTGAATATTGTAAGAAAGAAAAATGGGTTCTTTTCAAAAGCGACGCGGCACCTGGTTTTTGCTGCACAGGCATTTCCGTCTAAAAATGTAGAACTTACAATCGCTTACAACTTTCTGCGCAGGTCAGATCTGCAGGTAACGGGACAAGCCTCCGGTTTCAGCGGCTTTTCATTCGGAGCGGGGGTGTTACTTAAACAATTGAGCATTCGTTACGGACTTTCGATATATCAGCAGGGTAGAGCATTCAGTTCTTTTTCTGTCAATGTACCTCTGACGGAATTCCTGTAGAATCAATTGCTGTTTGCTTTACACTGTCGATGTGGGAACTTTATATAATGGTATTTACTTAGTCGCTTTATTAATATGTCTTAATTGCCCCAAAGTTCACATCATCTTGTCTGCACGCTCGTACATTTTTAAGGAATTTACTGTTCAATTCAACTACGATGATAAGATTAGTGATAACAGACGACCATAAACTTGTACGTGAAGCGTGGGCTTTATTGTTAAGCAGAGACAAGGGCATTTCTATTGTCGGCATGTGTGAGAATGGCCGGGAGATTATTGAATTCTGCCAGAACCAGCCCCCGGACGTGGTTTTAATGGATATAAATATGGAGCCGATCAACGGCATTGATGCAACGAGGAATATCCGTCAATTCAATTCAGATGTGAAAATTATAGGGATATCTGTTCACGCTGACCTGCCTTATGTGAATGCACTGGTTGAAGCAGGGGCGAACGGATACGTTACAAAGAATTCTTCCGGGAGTGAAATGTCGCTTGCTATCAGGAAGGTAATGGAAGGTGAAACATATTACTGTGCCGAAGTAGAGGCGCTTAATAAAGTGTAAAATCAGGCCGGATCATTTGATCCGGCCTTTTGTTTTAGAAGTATGATAGTTTAGTATCGGGACGTAAAGCAAGCAGCGTCTCGTACATCAGTTGAATCGTTTGTTCTATATCCGTTTTATGCAACATCTCCACCGTTGTATGCATATAACGAAGTGGTATGGATATGAGTACCGATGGACACCCATCATTCGCGTATGCGAAAGAATCTGTATCCGTACCTGTGCTTCGTGATACAGCCCGCAATTGAACCGGAATATTTTTCTTCTCCGCTACCTCCTGGACAAAATTGAGGAATACGTTGTGTACAGCCGGTCCATATGCAAGTGATGGTCCTTTCCCACATTGCACATCTCCTTCGATCATCTTATTTACCATCGGAGTATAGGTGTCGTGCGTAACATCTGTAATAATCGCAGCATTTGGTTTGATGCGGCGTGCGATCATTTCAGCGCCTCTTAGTCCAACTTCTTCCTGCACTGCATTTACCACATAAAGGCCATATGGGAGTTGTTTTCGATTTTCCTTCAGCAGTCTCGCCACTTCAGCGATCATAAAACCACCAATTCGGTTGTCGAATGCACGGCCGATATAAAAATCATTTGCTAGCTGATCAAAGCCATCCTGGTAGGTAACCACGGCACCGGGATGAATGCCCAGTTCTTCAACCTGTTGCTTATTCCTTGCGCCGCAATCAAGAAAAAGATTATCCACTTTTGGTTGTGGTTCCTTTGAATCGGGGTTGCCTATTCTTGTATGAATAGCCGGCCATCCGAACACAGCTTTTACAGGTCCCTTTTTTCCGTGAATGATCACACGCGAGCCTGGTGCAACCTGGTGATCAACGCCGCCATTTCTTTTCAGGTACAGCAATCCTTCGCCATTAATGTAATTGACAAACCAGCTGATCTCATCAGCATGCGCTTCAATAACAACCTTGAAATTTGCATTTGGATTCAGCACTCCCACCGCAGTGCCGTATGGATCAGTGAATGTTGTATCTACAAAAGGACGGAGATAGTCAAGCCACAATCTTTGGCCGCTGCTTTCAAAGCCAACCGGGGATGGATTGTTTATATAGTTTTCGAGGAACTCGAATGAACGTTCATTTAATACGGGTTTTACGTTTATTTTTTTTGCCTGTTTAGCCATAATCGAAATCTTTAAGGCATCAAAAGTAATTAAATTGAAAAGAACAGTGTGAACAGGGCCGAAAGCATCATCAATCCATCAAGAACAAAATAATACAGGTAATCTGAATTGCTTTTTACGGACGCATTGTAAAGCAGGCCGGCGATAGTTGCAGGAATAGTAAGTAATATCTTCACGAAGTAGTCAGTTTGCAACTGCAAGACTGTAAACACATATGCCATGAGGCATATGTAAAATAAGATCTTCACACCCCTTACAGGCATTAATGTTGTTATGCTGTGTATTCCTTCCTTAGCATCCTGTTCGCGATCCCGCAGATCGAATAAGATACATATCGCATAAATAAAAAGAAACCTTCCCACTGCGAGCCACGTGTAGTCAACTGTGGGCGGCGTTTTGCTCAGTATCATAGGCAAAATTGTGGTAACATATGTCCACACCGAAGCAAGGAACAAAGTCTTTGCAAAAGCTATCTCACTAAGTTGTCGGAAAATCTTCGACGGAATTTTTGGTGCTGAATATAAAAATGTAAGTAAACCTGCTATTACAAACCAGGGCCACCAATACCGGGTAAACATCGACAGAAAAATAATCGCTCCCGTACTGCAAAGAATAAAGAGCGCCCAATGAAGGCGTTTGTGTTCCTTCGTCCATTGCAATCGAATTGAGTCGTCATGGCTTTCTCCTGTAAGCAACCAGTGGAAATTATAACTGCTCATGGTGGCGAAAAACACGAACCACCCATATGCAGTAGCATTGTAATCCAGGTGCAGGAGCTGGCCGACCTGGTAGGTCATAACAACTGCTCCTGCGGCAATGTATAGCGATGAGAATAGTATGAAATCGGCAAGTCGTTTAAGCACCTTTGCGGCTACTAGTTCTGTCGAGCGATGATGGATCCGGTTGTAATGGTGTCGCTTGCATGTCCGCCGCGATCAACCACTGCAATCTTAAAAAACATGGTATCGTTTTCGTTAGGATTTTCATCCAGGAAATCATATTGAAGATCAAGTTGTATCTCGCCTTCGGCGCGATCAGGAAATTCCGGGATGGGGTATCTCACCGTATCCGCTTTATCAAATCCACCGGGTATTGGGCGAATGTTTGTTCGATGACGGATGTATGTAACCTCTCCCTTTCCAAGGTCTCCTTCCTTGTCGGCAAACTCCAGAATTAGCCGCAGTAGCGAGCCCGGAACGATCACATCTGAGTTGGTGCTCTTGACTTTTATGCCGGGCTTGGTTTCCAGCTTATCTTTGCTGCAGCCCAGGACGATCGTTGCTAGTATCATCGCGATGACAGATAGTCTTTTCATTTCGAAAAAAGGTTATGGTACAAATGTAACGGCAAAGCTCCTTGCATAATTATATGAGATGTGAATTTGAAGATAAACTTTTTACCGTTGATGCAGCCGGTTTCGAGGCATTGGCTATTGAAGTATTTCGCTTCCAGGCTACACATAACCCTGTGTACGCTCAATTTGTTCGTGCATTGCAGGTCGATCCCCAACAAGTTTCCAGTACCGCCCAGATACCATTCCTTCCCATACAAACATTCAAAACTCATAAGGTCCTGACCGCAGGTTCTGACACAGATTTTTATTTTGAAAGCAGCGGAACCACCCAGACAGTGCAAAGCAGGCATTTTGTAAGAGACCTTGAGATATATCGCAAAAGCTTTCTTGAAGCCTTCAAACAGTTTTATGGAAGCCCGTCGGATTGGGTAATTCTGGGATTGTTGCCTTCTTATCTCGAACGAAAGAATTCTTCGTTAGTGATGATGGTCGATGCGCTGATCCGCTTATCCGGCAAGGCGGAGAGTGGTTTTTACCTCGATGAACACAGGCAGCTTTCTGAGTTATTGAAGCAGCTTGAAATAAACGGCCGAAAGACAATGCTGATCGGCGTTGCGTTTGGTCTGCTTGATTTTGCTGCACAATATCCGGCGGATCTCCGGCACACAACGGTTATGGAAACGGGTGGCATGAAAGGTCGCAGGAAAGAGCTCATTCGTGATGAATTGCATGCGATTCTTAAAGAGGCTTTCCAGGTAAGTACTATACATTCTGAATACGGCATGACAGAACTGTTGTCACAAGCCTATTCAAAAAATGATGGTCTGTTTGAAACGCCACAGTGGATGAGGGTTTACGTGCGACCTGAGGACGATCCTTTCCAACAATTGTTTTCTCGAGAAAAAGCTGTAACAGGATTGATCAACATTATCGATCTTGCAAATGTGTATTCATGTTCTTTCATTGCAACGGAAGATGTTGGACGTGTACATCCTGATGGCAGGTTTGAAGTGCTTGGTCGCGTGGATAACAGTGATATCCGTGGCTGCAGTTTATTAGTAATGTAATATGTTTCTTATGACACCAATCGTAACTGGTATTGTTGGTTTTGGCCTTTCGGCCCGGGTATTTCATGCGCCTTTCCTGGCAACAAATGACAATTATAAAATTGCTGCTTTTGTAGAGCGCAGTAAAGATGAATCGCGCGCTCAATTCAGCGACACAAAACTTTATCGTTCCATTGAAGAACTTATTGCTGATCCGCAAATAGAACTTGTAGTCATCACCACTCCAAATGAAACACATTTCCCATACGCTGCAGCTGCACTTAAAGGTGGCAAGCATGTAGTGCTGGAAAAACCTTTTACAAATACTGTAGAAGAGGGGGAGGAACTCATAAACATAGCAAAGGAATCGGGCAAGGTGCTTAGTGTTTATCAAAACCGCCGTTATGTAAGCGATTTTCTGACAATACAGGAGTTGCTTCAAAAAGGCATGCTCGGTGAGCTTCACACCTTTGAGGCCCATTACGATCGATACCGTATGGAGGCACGAGATCACTGGAAAGAAGCCGCAAGGCCGGGTAGTGGGATACTCTACGATCTTGGTCCGCATCTCATTGACCAGGCACTGGTATTGTTCGGTATGCCGAAAAGTATCACTGCAGATATCAGGTTGCAGCGACCACATTCAAGGGTGGACGACAACTTCGAGATATGGATGGACTACGGTTTTCTGAAAGTGAAACTCAACGCGGGCATGCTCGTGCGGGAACCGGGTCCACGTTACATGTTGCATGGTACCGAAGGTTCTTTTATAAAGTA
Source organism: Bacteroidota bacterium (assembly GCA_023437225.1). Classification (GTDB taxonomy): domain Bacteria; phylum Bacteroidota; class Bacteroidia; order Chitinophagales; family Chitinophagaceae; genus Flavitalea. Next base: position 12,306 of record JAEZGS010000020.1, read on the forward strand.
TGGGGAAGATCCGCAGGAAGCACTGTTGCGTTCGGGTGTCATGCCAACAGGGGCTGATTGGGGAAAAGAAGACGCTTCAAATGATGGAGTGCTTCATACTTCATTCAATGGAAAAATAGAACGCTACAACGTTCCAACGAAGGCCGGAAATTTTGGGATCTTCTACGACAAATTATTCGAAAGCATTCGAAATAGTGCGCCAGTGAGCGAGCAACCTCAACAAGGCCTTGACACCATACGCATCATAGAACTTGCAATCGACAGTAGCAATCAGAAAAGAACCGTTTCCGTCTGAAGGTTATAGCATATAGTGTAATATCATTACGCCCATCAATCCCATTACGGCAACAATCGTTTCCATGATCGACCAGGAACGGATGGTGTCGCGTATGCTAAGGTTAAAGTATTCTTTGAACATCCAGAATCCCGGGTCGTTCACGTGTGAAAACATCAGGCTTCCTGCGCCAATGCTTAATACCATGAGGTTTGGATCTACATTACCACGTAGCACGAGTGGAGCAATAATTCCCGCTGTGGTCAAACCCGCCACGGTAGCCGATCCCACACATACACGTATGACAGCGGCGATGAGCCATCCCAGTATCAGCGGATTCATTTCAAGATCATCCAGTGCGGTACCAATCATCGCGCTCACACCACTATCTGTGAACACCTGTTTCAATGCGCCCGCACCCGCAACGATCAGCAGGATCATTGCAACATCTTTAACGGCATCACCAAAGATCTTCATCACCTGCATCATTGACATGCCCTGCCTTATTCCAAGACTGTAAGCTGCTACGAGTACACATAAGATCATCACTATCGAGGGGTCACCTGCAAACCGCAGTGCAGTCTCAGTAGGATACAAGAATGTAAGTATCGTTGAAATGATCAGAAGCATCACCGGTAACAATGATGTGATGAAACTGTTGAAGGTTCCGGGGAGTATAAGGTTGTTCTCAACAGGTTTGAAAATATCGAGAGGTTTAGCATCGATGGACCTCAAGGTAGAGGCGAACAAAGGGCCGGCGATGATGATGGTGGGAATGGCAAGAGCTATCCCGTATAGCAATGTTAATCCCATACTTGCATTGAACTGCGCTACCAATGCAGCCGGTGAAGGATGCGGCGGCAGGAAACCATGTGTAACTGACAAAGCTGCAAGCATCGGTAGACCAACATAAACTGCGGGAAGCCTGTATTGATAAACAACTGAAAATATTAAAGGAACCATGAGAACAAATCCCACATTATAAAACAAAGGGATACCAACGATGAAGCCGGTGATCATTAGCGCCCATGAAATATACCTGGTTCCAAATTTTTGCATCAATACCTCTGTGATCTTTTTGGCGGCGCCACTTTCCGCCACAAGCTTTCCAAGCATTGCACCAAGACAAATGATGATGGTTAAGCTTCCGAGGGTATCGCCGATGCCTTTTTGTACCGAGCCGATTACCTTGTCGAAAGGGATGCCCAATAAGATCCCCGCTATAATGGAAGTAACAAGAAAGGCAAGAAAGGCATGAAATTTTCCAACGGTGATGAGCAGTACAAGCAAAATGATGCAGGCAAGTATCGTTAGGATTAGCATCAGCTAATTTATTGTTTTAAAATAAATTGCAGTATGGATTCTCTTACTCATATAGTATTGGGCGCCTGCATCGGCGATCTCTTCCTTGGCAGACGTATCGGCCGGCGTGCTATGGTGATTGGTGCAATAATGCAAAGCCTTCCCGATATCGATTTCGTTGCTTCTTTTTTTCTCGATCCTGTAAGTGATCTTTTAGCGCATCGAGGCTTTACACACTCGCTGCTTTTTGCTTTCCTTGTAACACCACTTCTATCGTGGCTGGCATTGAAACTTCACCGGCGATCGGACATATCCTTTAAACACTGGAATTTGTTTTTTCTTACGGAGGTATTGATACACTTGTTCATTGACGGATTTAATGCATATGGCTCGGGATGGTTTGAGCCATTCTCCCATGCAAGAATATCTTTTCACTCAATGTTTGTTGCGGACCCGTTGTTCAGTATTCCATTGTTGATCGCCTTTATCGCCCTGCTATTGTTGCCACCCAAACATTTTGGTAGAAGGAAATTCATTTATTCAGCATTGGCAATAAGTACGCTGTATCTTGGATGGTCCGTAGCCAATAAGAAAATTGTAGATAACCAGGTTCTCGAGATCGCCAAAAACAAGAACATTCAATACAGCAGGCATTTAAGCACGCCAACTCCACTTAATAATATTCTGTGGTTTGTTGCCCTGGAGCAGGATTCTGGTTACTATATCGGCTATAGGTCAGTGTTTGATAAAAGCGATGATATGGAGTTTACCTTTCGTCCGAGGAACGAGTCGTTGCTGAGTTCTTTAAGTGATCATAAAGAACTTGCACAACTTAAACGATTTTCGCAGGGCTTTTATACAGCGGAAAAAGATGGTGATACTCTTATGTTTAACGACCTGAGGTTTGGACAGGTTGTTGGTTGGGAAAACCCGGAAAACAGGTTCGCTTTTCATTTCTACCTAAGCCATCCTGATGACAACGAACTTGTTGTGCAAAGAGGGAGGTTTGCAAAATGGAATGAAGAGAATCTCAGAATAATGTTGCGAAGAGCATTTCCGAATTAAGACAGAACCACGTAGTACTCATCTATTGCAGTACCAAGAACCTCGGAACGGGGCGTTGAACCTGAGCGCTCTTCCCATCCTGATTCGGGATCTTTTCGCAGCCACACGTTGCTCCCATCGAGCAGGGTAACATTGAACAGGATATTATCCTTTTCATTTACGACAGGCTTAACGTGGATGGATGTCCAGTGTTCGTCCCACCGGAAAATTGTTTCGAAAGGGGTGGCCAGGGCTTCAGGTGATCTTGCCATGAGGTAAGGTTTGAAAGGTGAATAATCTGGCCTTCAGGGGGTCGAAAAACGTGCCGGAATTGAATATTGGGTAGAAACACAAGTTACAACCAAAAGTTTATTTTGCCAATGCCCGTATTGGGGAAATGATTCCGCGGTAACTGTTGTTTTAAGTGGTATTGTAGTTTGCTTGATATGGGAATGTTCGACATAAAAGCAGTTAAGTCGCTCACCCGGCCAATTGCCGGCTATACAAGGTTCAATGAGCCAAAACTCATTCGGGGCGGGAGAGAGTACTTTTCGTGTCTGAAAGAAATAATCGATAATGCGATCTATACGATCCATTTCCACGTGTATATCTTCGACGAGGATGAAACGGGAAGAATGGTCGGAGACGCGTTGAAGGCGGCTGCACAACGAGGCGTAAAAGTATTCATGCTATTGGATGGTTATGCATCCAAGGATCTTTCAGCGGAGTTCCGCGATTCTTTAAGAAGTGCAGGTATTTTCTTCAGATACTTCGAGCCTGTGCTTAGAACCAAAACATTTTACTTCGGTCGTAGGCTTCATCATAAAATACTTATAGCTGATGCGTATCACTGCCTCGTAGGAGGAATCAACATCAGCAATAAGTACAACGATATTGCAGATGATCCGGCCTGGCTCGACTGGGCGCTGTATGCAAATGGAGACATTGCCGTCGAATTGCAGAAAATATGTACGCGACTTTTTACCCGTTCATCTGTGAAAGCAGCGCGGCTTCTTTCTCTGCCACGAATTGAAAACTTTGTTCGCAACCAATGTTTCATCAGGGCAAGACGCAACGACTGGGTGCACCGAAAAACACAGGTATCATCGAGCTACTATGAAATGCTCCGAAACGCGAAGGAGCGTATAACAATAATGTCCAGTTACTTTCTTCCAGGTTATAATATCCGTAAGCAACTTGCTAAAGCCGCTTCCCGGGGAGTGAAGATTACTCTGATCCTTGCAGGTTCATCGGACATTCGCCTTGCTAAACATGCAGAACGCTTTATCTATCGGTGGCTATTGCGTCACAACATACGGATACTTGAATATCAGCATTCCGTATTACATGGAAAGATGGCAACATACGACTGCAAATGGGTGACAATTGGATCCTACAACGTTAATAACATAAGCGCATTTGCAAGTATTGAATTAAACCTTGATGTACTTGACACAGAGTTCGCACAGCATGTTGATGACCGAATGAAAAAAGTTCTAACTGAATGTGTGGAGATCACTGAAGACATTTATAAAACGCAATTTTCGTTGTTTGGCAGGTTTATTCAATGGATATCTTATAACACTGTCAAATTCCTGTTTTATATCTTCACGTTTTATTTTAAACAACGCGAGTAGGAGCTATGCAAAATCCTGAGGTTACACCGGCATTGCGATATTATATTCATGACCTGCACAATAAGCTTGCAGTTGTGCGCACGTCCGCAGGCTTGATCGATCATTATTCCACTCGCACCAGTGAAGAATTGCGATCAATTTTACAGGAACATGTTCTTCAGATCGATAATGCACTTGATGAAATATCTGAAAAGCTTGGGGAGTTTTCTTTATTCCTTCGGTTGAACTCAAGTGAGGATGACATGCAGGAAATTTCTTTGCCTGACCTGGTAAGAGAGGTTGTTGAAATGATGCCGAACAGTGCGTTAATTGAAATGAAAGCACCAGAACAGAGTTTAGTAAAAGTTCATACGGATCATGTAATAACAGCATTTCATAAACTGTTACGTATTGTATGGGCTATCGCCGATAAAGAAAAAAAACTGTCGCTTACGGTGAAGCAGCACTCTGTTGAATTCGTATTTGTCTCTGATCCAAAATATTCAAGGGAAGCCAGCAAGATGGAAGGATTTATAGTCGATGCGGGAGCACCGGAACTACATGGCGAGCCAGGAGATATCTACCTGGTAAAAAAAATTCTGGATGCTTATAAAATTAAGATAACATGGAGGGCCGATGACGATCGGATGCACATTATTTGCCGATTCCCTTCATAACATTCACCGATAGTGTATCATCATCCTGTGCGTTCATCAGGGCATTTAATTGAGCCCGCGACTTTACCTTATACTTTTTGTATATGTTCTTTATATGATGATTGACGGTATATGCAGAGATAAATAATTTTTCTGCGATCTGAACATAAGAATGACCTTCAAACAGTAGTTCAATGATCTCCTGTTCACGCTCTGTCAGGTCCTGGAATTTTTTCGATTTTACAAAGATAGAATTGATCAGTTTATAAGCAACCTGAGGCGATAGAACCACACCGTCTCGCATGGTATCTATTATTGCCTGGTGCATATTCAATAGTCCGGTATTTTTAAGAACGTATCCACGTGCACCTTTCTTAAGGCACTCCATGATCAGGTCTTCCTTGTTATGACTGGTCAGAACTAAAATACGAGCAGCGGGGTGTTTCTTCAATAGGTCCTGTATTCCTTCATGTCCCTGCATCCCTGGCAGACAAAGATCTAACAGTATTATGTCTGGCTGCTCTTCACCTGATTTTTTTCTCAGGGCTTCTTCGAGGGTGGTGCAGGCGAAAACTACTTTATAGGCTGCAATTTCCTGCAGATATTCCTGGTAGTTTTTCAGTAGAAAGAAATTGTCTTCGATAATTCCGATGCGGATCATAAACGTTAGTTGGCTCTTTGCACATTCCAGACGCGTGCCGTACCCCCAAATCTAGCCATGAACAAATTCTGATGAGCATTAAAAAAAGGCCTCATTCTTTTAATGTCTACATGTTTTAGGGATAAAAACGCCGAATTCTACAAATAAACTACTAATTCAAGCTATTAATTGTCCCGCCTTTCCAGCCTACTTTGCCGCCATTAAAATGTTTGCATGCCCCTCACCCGATCGATCAATGTAGGAATCATTGAAAGTGACGATTTTTTATTGAAGAGTTATAACGATTTTCTTAAGGATTATGGAGACATAAACATTTCGTTTGCGGTTAATTCAATGACCGCCTTTGGACAAATTGTGAAGCGACGACTTCGCGACAAACCGAACATAATATTATTGGGCGTTGAAGCAAATCTGAAGATTGGGTTGGACGCTATCAGAATACTTCATTTCCAGTTTCCAGGAGTAAGGGTGATCATACTCAGTTCGGAAGAAACCGATGCTTTTATAATGCAGGCCTTGCGCACTGGTGCATCGTCAATACTATTCAAGCGATTTGGAATGGTCGAAATTTTTGACACGATCATAAAAGTAAATGAGCATGGAGCTTTTTTGCACCCTGAAATAAGCGCTCGCATCATGAACTATATGCGATCAAGCATGTCAAAAGAGATCACAGATAAACTCACTCCAAAAGAAATTGAGCTTGTGTTGCTTTTGAGCAAGGGGCTCAGCTACCAGGAAGTTGCCGAACAATTAAAGATCAGCACCTATGCTGTTACCTACCGAATGCGAAGAATACACGAAAAACTGAACATCACATCGAAAGCTCAGTTGCTATCGCTGGTTCGAAAGGGAAGCTGGCAATAATCAATGAAAGGCTTATCTTTCGTTATGCGTATTGCTGCCCTACTTTTCCTCATCGTTGCCCTATCGTGCAAGCAAAAAAAAAATGTTGACTGGCCTGTTTACCATAGTAGTAAAGCGGCGGATCATTTTTCCGGGGCCGATGAGATCACTGCTTCAAATTTAAATCGCTTAACCACAGTATGGACTTATCAAACCGGAGATAACAGTGAGCAGCCCGCGGATTTTCAGTGTAATCCCATTGTCGTAAACGGTGTGATGTATCTCACCTCACCTAAATTAAAATTGATAGCTCTTGATGCCGCATCAGGAAAGGAGCTTTGGAAATTCGATCCTTTTCAAAATCGTGATCCGCAGGTCCATGCAAGCAGGGGAGTCGTTTATTGGTCCGACCCAGCCAATGTTTCGGATCAGCGAATCCTGTTCACTGCCGGTGACTATTTATATGCAATAAATGCCCTGAACGGAGCGCTGATACAGGGTTTTGGGGATAGCGGAAAGGTTTCGTTACACGCTGGTCTGGACCGTGATGTGAAAGACCTTTATGTGGTTGTTACAACCCCTGGCATAGTATATCAGAACCTTCTTATTCTCGGCAGCAGGGTTTCCGAAAACCATGGGGCGGCCCCCGGGCATGTTCGTGCTTACAACATCCGAACAGGAAAACGCCAATGGATCTTTCATACGATTCCGCAACCTGGTAGTTCGGCGGCGAAGACCTGGCCTGCCGATGCATTAGATAAAGCGGGTGGCGCAAATGCATGGGCTGGTTTCAGCCTTGATTCGGCCAGGGATATGGTGTTTGTACCAACAGGATCTGCAGCATACGATTTCTATGGAGCCGATCGGCACGGAGAAAACCTATATGCCAATTGCGTGCTTGCGCTTCGCGCATCCACCGGCGAATATCTCTGGCATTACCAAACAGTGAAACATGATGTGTGGGACCGTGATCATCCCTGTCAACCGGTATTGCTTACCGTTAAGCATAATGGAAAAAATATCGATGCGGTTGCTCAGGCAACGAAGAGCGGCTATGTGTTTCTGCTGGACCGGGAAACAGGTAAGCCGCTTTTCCCTGTGGAAGAAAGACCCGTACCATCGAGTGATCTTGATGGTGAAAAGACATGGCCTACGCAGCTATTTCCTACCAAACCAGAACCGTTTGCACGTCAGGTTTTCAGGGAAGAAGACGTTACCAATATTTCTGCGGCTTCCAAATTGAGCGTAAGGCAGCGATTTCGCGGCGTTCGCTCTGGTGGACAGTTTGTGCCTCCCTCACGCGAAGGCACGATGATCTTCCCGGGATTTGACGGAGGTGCGGAGTGGGGTGGTGTTGCAACCGATCAGAAGAAAGGCATCGTTTACATTAACTCAAACGAGATGCCGTGGATATTGACAATGGTTGAAGCAACACATGTTGAAGGTGGGCAATTGGGTCAGCAGTTATATGTGAAGAATTGTATGAGTTGTCATGGACAGGATCGCATGGGCGATCAACATAATTTTCCTTCGCTCATCGGCATTGAGAAAAGAATGGACAGCGATTCCATCCACACCCTCCTTGAAAATGGCAGGGGGAGAATGGCATCTTTCCGGTACCTCAGTGGCTCAGAACGGCAGGCGATCGTTGATTACATTATGGGTAAAAGAACGCCCCATTCAACAGGAAAGAAATCAGGCAGCAAACCAGAAGGACCGGCTTTTGTTTCGACAGGATACAATCGATTTCTTGATCCCGATGGCTATCCTGCCGTGAAGCCGCCGTGGGGTACACTCAACGCCATCGATATGAACAAAGGAGAGATTGTTTGGAAAGTGCCTTTAGGTGAGTTTGAAGAATTAACGCAGAAAGGAGTTCCAGTTACGGGAACCGAGAACTATGGAGGACCTTTACTGACTTCTACAGGTCTGATTTTTATTGCGGCCACGCAGGATAAGAAGATAAGAGCATTTGACTCGCGCAATGGAAATGTTTTATGGGAGCATCAACTTCCTGCTGGTGGTTATGCTACTCCATGCACATATATGATCGACGGAAAACAATACATCACTATTGCAGCAGGCGGTGTCAAGATGCGGAGTGCACCAGGCGACTATGTTATTACCTTCGCGCTCAGATAAAATAGAATCCCCTACAATTGCAAGTGATGGATAAAGAACTGCTATCAAGATTATACAGCTCGCGCCGCCTCGGATCCTCGAGGGCTGAAACAAGCTCCAGGTCGGGCTTTCAAAGAGATTATGACCGCCTTATATTTTCATCACCCTTCAGGCGACTTCAAAACAAGACGCAGGTATTTCCTTTACCGGGCACATCTTTCGTTCATAACAGGCTTACGCATTCTCTTGAAGTGGCCTCAGTGGGAAGATCCCTTGGCAAGATCGTAGGCGAAATCATCAGCGAACAGTTTCGGGGGAACAACGAAGATGCATTTGAATTTTACAGGTATGAGCTTGCCAATGTGATCGGGGCAGGATGTCTTGCACATGACATCGGCAACCCCGCATTTGGACATTCCGGTGAGAAAGCAATTTCAACTTACTTTTTTGAACGTGCTGACGAGATTATCCATGGCACAAAACTTCAGGAATATTTTGACTCGCCACAATGGTCCGATCTCATCAATTTTGAAGGCAATGCCAATGCCATTCGCATCCTTACACACAGTTTCAGAGGTCGTTTTGAAGGCGGGTTTGGACTAACTTATACAACCATCGCCTCCATACTTAAATATCCCTGCGAGTCGATTGCTGTTGACAAAAATTTCCGGCATCGAAAAAAATACGGCTTCTTTCAATCAGAAAAAGAAACAGTGCGTTCAGTTGCTCACGAAGTACGGATGCAACTCGAAACAGAACTACCCCTCGTATTCAAGCGACATCCATTTGTATATCTCGTTGAAGCCGCCGATGATATTTGTTACAATATCGTAGATATGGAAGATGCACATCGGCTTGGCATTTTGGATACCACTACGGTGTGTGAAGCTTTCATTAACGTAATACGTCAACTGGGTGATGAAAGCCAGTCGCAGCGAGCGCTTGCACGATACCAGCAATTGGAGGACAAAAATGAAGCGCTTGCTTTTCTTCGTGCCCGTGTTATCAATATTATGGTGAATGCCGCGTCCGAAGTTTTTATTAATGCTCTTCCCGAGATCCTGCAGGGCAACTATCAACATTCATTGATTGGATCACTTGAGTCACGCGCATCATCACTTCAATTTATCACTGAGTTGTCCATTGAAAAAATATACAATCACGATACAGTATTGCAGGTGGAAATAGCCGGATACAATGTAATGTCGGAATTGCTTCAGTTGCTGGTGCCCGCATTATTAAGCAGGAAACCAACACATAAGGAATCAAAAATATTGAGACTATTTCCACTGCAGTTCCGCGAGTTCGAATCTACAGAGGTTCCCTATACGCGAGTACAGAATGCACTGGACCTTTTGAGTGGAATGACTGATGAATATGCAACAGAATTGTATCGCAATATTAAAGGAATCTCAATTCCAGGTCATGGATTATAAAAACTTACCTGAACATAGCTGAAATTTAACCGTGCAACCGGTTGCGCGCCTGTGGCGGACTTACGATTTGTAAATTGTGTTGATTTCTCTAACATAATTCCGTTTGCCATGACAGGAAAATCCATCACATTGCTTTTTATATTGATCACTTCGTTGAGTCTTTCGGCTCAGAATAACGTAGTTATCATAGAGCCCGGCGACAGTCCACAGGAGATCATCCGAAAGGCAGCGAATGTTGTGCCCAGTCCGCGACAATTAAAATGGCAACAGCTGGAGCTCACGGCGTTCTTCCATTTCGGCGTCAATACTTTTACGGATAGAGAATGGGGAACCGGTAAAGAAGAACCGTCAGTTTTTAAGCCGCTGGCACTGGATGCAAGACAATGGGTTCGTGTTGCTAAAGAAGCAGGAATCAAACAGGTTATATTGACCGCTAAACACCACGATGGTTTTTGTCTCTGGCCATCGAAGTATACAGAACATTCGGTAAAGAACAGTCCGTGGAAAAATGGGAAAGGCGATGTTGTTAGAGAAGTGGCTGATGCCTGTCGTGAAATGAACATTGGCTTTGGTGTTTATCTCTCACCCTGGGATCGCAACTCGCAGATATACGGCACTGATGCCTATAACGACTATTTCATAAACCAGCTTACCGAATTGTTGACACAGTATGGGCAGGTGGATGAAGTTTGGTTTGATGGAGCCAATGGTGAGGGACCGAACGGAAAGAAACAGATTTATGATTTCGAACGTTGGTACAAACACATCCGCAAATTGCAGCCTCAGGCTACTATAGCGATCATGGGGCCCGATGTCAGATGGGTAGGTACTGAAAGCGGCTATGGACGGGAAACCGAGTGGAGCGTTGTGCCTGCAAACAATCTGGATCAGTCGGCTATCGCGTCAAATTCGCAACAGGATATTGCGTTCAAGCCGCAGGGTGATATGATGGGCGATGACCTTGCCAGCAGGGAAAAGATACTGAACGCAAAAGGACTTGTATGGTATCCTGCAGAGACGGATGTTTCTATCCGGCCAGGATGGTTTTATCATGCTGCAGAGGATGATAAGGTGAAGTCGCCAGAAAAATTATTAGATATTTATTTTGCTTCCGTTGGAAGGAACGGTGTGTTACTGCTCAATATTCCACCGGACCGAAGAGGTCTTGTGCACGAAAGTGATGTGCATGCATTGCAGGGCTGGAAGAAATCCATTGACTCAATTTTTTCGGACAACAAACTAAAGCATGCCAAGGCAACTTCGTCACGTGCGAGTATGTTGAAACATCTTACTGATGGCAAGGATCATACTCATGCCATTGTGCCTTCGAAAGACACAACAGCAAGCATCACGTTTACGTTGCGCGAACCTGCAACCTTTAGTGTTGTGAGCCTGCAGGAGAATATTCGCAGGGGTCAGCGGGTGGAAAAGTTTGTTGTAGAATATGAAGAGAACGGAAGTTGGAAGACGGCAACAGAGGGCACTACGATAGGGTATAAGCGATTGTTGCGCTTCAAACCTGTAACTGCATCAAAGTTGCGCGTTCGGATCTTGTCGTCAAGGCTCAATCCATACCTTGCAGAGGTAGGCGTTTTTTAGAAATGGGAAATGGGAAATGGGAAATGGGAAATGGGAAATGGAAATGGGAAATGGGAAATGGAAAATGGGAATCAATAAATAGCTAAGTCGTATCATGAAAAATTTTAAGTGGTTTGTAATTGCTTTGTTAGTTGTACCAATGTTGTCGATTGCTCAGGAGGCGGTGCCAATTATTCCGAAGCCTGTGAAACTGGTTACAAGCAAGGATCCTGGATTTGTTATCGAACCCAATGTTTCTATAAGTATCGCCAAAGCAGATGCTTCTCTCAATTCTGCGGTTAAACTATTCAACGAGAAATTGAAAAGGGTTGCTGGCTATGAGCTTCCCATAAACGTTTCATCAAGTCGTTCCATTCAATTCAAGATCGATAAATCCATAAAAGCAACAGAAGGGTATGTGTTAAACGTCAATGAAAAAAATATAGAGCTACGTGCGTCTTCAAAGGCTGGGATCATTTATGGAATTCAATCACTGCTTCAGACATTGCCGGCGATACGCACCAATGAAATTCTTACCGTACCTGCAATGCAAATAGTTGATGAACCTCGTTTTAAATGGAGGGGAATGCATCTGGATGTTAGCCGACATTTTTTCTCACCCGAACTGGTAAAAAATTACATCGACCTGCTTGCTACTTATAAGATGAATACTTTCCACTGGCACCTTGTTGATGACCAGGGATGGCGGATAGAAATAAAGAAATATCCCAGGCTTACATCGGTTGGTGCATGGCGTGTGGATCAAACAGATAAGCTCTGGAGCGAACGGCCGCAGGCGCAACCGGGCGAAATGGCTACCTATGGAGGATACTATACACAACAACAGGTGAAAGAAATTGTTGAGTATGCAGCAGCAAGAAATGTAACGGTTGTTCCGGAAATTGAAATGCCCGGTCATGTGGCATCGGCAATTGCGGCATATCCCCATTTAAGTTGTACTCAAAAGCCGCAACTTCCCTTAACCGGAGGCAATTACAATAACATGTCTTCCAATTATTGCGCGGGCAACGATTCAGTATTCAACTTCCTGCAGGATGTACTTGTTGAAGTGATGGCGCTGTTTCCATCCAATTACATTCATATCGGTGGCGATGAAGTGGATAAGACTCCATGGAAAAACTGCTCACGATGTCAGCAACGTATTAAGCAGTTGAACCTTAAGAACGAAGAGGAGCTTCAAAGTTATTTTATAACACGCATGGAAAAGTTTCTCATCAGCAAAGGCCGACGAATGATCGGCTGGGATGAGATACTTGAAGGTGGTCTCGCACCCGAAGCAACAGTAATGAGTTGGCGTGGTGAGGCCGGTGGTATCGAAGCGGCAAGAATGGGCCACGATGTTGTTATGACACCTGGTAACCCATTATATTTTGATCATTACCAGGGTGGGCCGGAAGGCGAGCCAATTGCCTTCGGTGGAATGAACACACTCGGGAAGGTGTATAATTATGATCCCATTCCAAAAGACCTGGATGATGAACAGGCGAAACATGTACTCGGCGCCCAAGCGAATCTTTGGGCAGAACACATTACAACACCAGCACATGTAGAATACATGATTCTCCCTCGTATGCTGGCCTTATCTGAAGTGGTCTGGACTCGTAAAGATTTAAAGAACTGGGACGATTTCAACCAACGTTTGCAACGCCACTTCAAGTTTTTTGACCAGCGTGCTTTGAATTATAGCAAGGGTAATTTTAAAGTAGATATTAAGCCGACATCTAAAGATGGCAAGCTGGAAGTGGCGCTGTCTACTGAACAACCAACGGCAACAATTCATTACACTCTTGATGGGTCTTTGCCAACGTTCTTTAGTCAGAAGTATACCAGTCCCATCCACATTGATTCTACCGCCACATTGAAAGCAGTTGTTGCCATCAATGGCGAAGTGAAAGGATATGTTCCTTCAACCCAACAGTTTGCCATGCATAAAGCGATTGGCAGGGATGTTCAATACGTGAATGCTGTGAGCTCATATTACCAGGCAGATGGCCCCAACACACTTACCGACGGTGTTCGCGGGACTCATTCAATTAATAAATACTGGCATGGTTTCTCGGGCAAGGATATGATTGCAACGATCGATCTTGGTAATGAGCAACCCATTAATAATATCGCTGTTGGCGCCTTGCAACATACACGTGACTGGATCTTCTTTCCCCGTGAAGTGAAATTCGAAATATCAAATGATGGTAAGAACTTCACTGAGGTGAGTGTTGTAAAGAATGATGTGAGCACACAACAAGCGACAACGATGCAAAGAGATTTCGAGTGTAGACTTATCTCCCAAAAAGCACGATATATAAGGGTTACAGCGGAAGTTCTGGATTCAATTCCACAAGGTCATCCGGGAGAGGGTAAAGGGGGATGGCTGTTTGTTGATGAGATTGTAGTAAGGTGATCCAAATGCGAAATGGTAAATGGTAAATAGTAAATGCTAAATGTTTGCTACCGGGCACTGATTTGATCAGTGTTCAGGGCTGCGTTTGTTGTCTCTATATTTAGTGTAAATGACATCGCTCATTGTTTTCTCAAACAATTTGCTTTCTACCCATGAAATGATATCGAGATATGCAAATGCTCTTGTTTCAAACCGATTCTTTTCTAGGTGTTTGATCTTTTGTAAAAATGCTTTGAATTCCTGTCTCAGTTTGTGACGCGACACATGAAATGATGCCCGGAGAAATTTGAACATTTCCTCTTCAACTACAGTCAGGTTTTGCATCCTGGCCATGAACCGGTATACCGACTTGGTCAAAGATTCAATCAGCATGTAATTGCCCATTTCATAATGCGCCATGAGGTGCACGAGTCGTGCATAGCATTGAAGATCACTTCGCAGATCTACATTTTCCTGTATGATCTTTTGAAGGTAATCGATGGAAGTGTCGAAATCGCCACTTCCAAAATGAAGCATTGCTATCTTGTAATTGAATACAAGGTATCGGTGCTTATCCAGGTATATATTGTATTCGTCAAGTTTCTGATTAATGAATGGAACGAGTTTCAGGCCCTGCCTGAATGTGCCAGTCATTAAATGCTGATTCAGCTTCGCACTATATATGTACACGAAGCATTGAACTTTGAAATTATCGTGGTGCTGCACAATCTTGCTTTGAGAAAAATTCTCAAAGTGTTCCAGGACTTCAGCGAACCTTTTATAATTGCGAAGATCGAAATGGGCATTGAGTAAGTTATGTACGCCTTTGATATAATGTCCCGTTTCCGCATTGATCATGTCTGGTTCCGAATGAAAAAGATCCACCCATTTTTGCGTGTACCTGTAGTACATCAAAAAGTCCTGGCGAATAAAAGAGTACCAGCCATAGCTCTGATATAAATAAAGTCGCTCATAGAAGTTTTTAAGTTCATGTGCGTCGGCTGGCAACTGGTCCCTGAAAAATTGTTTTACATATTCTTCTTCGCGTTCATTACGAGCATGGCCGTTTTTCACATATAGACTGTATAACTGCATCGCAAGATTCGACAATTGCGTAATTGTTTTTCTGCGCTCATGCACTTCATTGGCTTCCTGCGCCAACGTATCGGCTTTGTCCTGGATGGTGCGTGTGATGTGGAGACTTTCTATCTTTTTTTCCAGCGAGATGACCTGGATCAAAATGGTATCCTGGTGGTACCGGTGAGCCTGTTCTTTTACTTTCTCGAGAATCTTTATACTCTGCAGGTAAAGCCCCCGGTAGTAAAGTATCCGTGCATAATCGAGCTGCTCATTAAGTTCTATATCGATGTTGTCAGTTCTTCGTAACAACCGCAAACTCGCTAACAGTTGTTTGTAAAGATGGGTCTTCAAATTGGACAGTTGGGGTTTTTCTATCCCACTTAGTTTTTTGAGCAACAACTGTTCGTCATACTCTTTCATCCGGTCGAGGGCATCAAAAACCTGGATGATTTTGAGGTCTTCCTTTGCGGAACTTCGCTTCACATATAGTTTAAAATGCCGTTTTTCTGCCTTTTCCATAGAGCGGATCAGTTGAAAAAGGATGTCTGAAAAACGGTTGGCCATAATGGAAACGATTTTTGAAACGCAGTGTGGTGGCGGCTTTGAAGCCATCGACTGCGTTTTGCGATAATGATTAACGGTTTAAGTTGAAAAAAAAGGGACCATAATAGTCCCTAAATTTGTCATGTCATTTGATCGAGACGAATGACGAGCAATCGATAAGCAGTCGTTAGTGGCACAAAATTAGCTGAAGTATCAGCATCAAATAGATTCGAACTCTTTTTTTATATGGCAAGCAATCGTTAGTGGCCCGCTGTTTCTACAGTGGGCTTTTTGTTTTTGCTTGGCGAATATAGCGCCCGCTATATACACAACAAAATTTTATTTTTATTTAACGTAGGTGAAGGGGTGATTTTTGAAAAATTGAGTAAGAACTTCGTGGTTTCATTACAAGTTTACATGCATGAATTGGGTAATACTTACTATCGCTGGGCTTTTTGAAGTTGGATTTACAACCTGTCTGAACAAGGCTAAGCATTCAACCGGAAGTGACTTCGTTTTTTGGATCGTCGCGTTTCTGATCTCTCTTTCATTGAGCATGATACTCCTTTACAAGGCCAGCATGACGCTTCCGCTGGGTACCGCATATGCAGTTTGGACCGGCATTGGCGCGGTAGGTACCGTCCTAGTTGGAATTCTCATCTTTAAAGAACCTGCAGATTTTTGGCGAATGTTTTTTATAACCACGCTGCTGGCTTCGATCGTGGGACTTAAGATGAATTCGTAATCCATAATTCGTAATACATATTTCCTAATACATAATTCTTAATGCGCAATACATAATTCGTAATGCGGGAATCGTATGGACGATTCCTACTGTAATTTCACAGTTTGCATTTCGAATTTCAATATATTGTGTAGGTCCATTAATAAAAACAATCTATTGCTCATGAAAAAAACTTTCCTGATCCTGTCTGCAGTTATTATGCTGACAGGAGCGGCAGTTGCTCAACGCAAGATCTCTATTATTCCCGAACCGGTATCAATACAACAGACAAACGGTTCTTTCAAATTACCTCAGTCGATAAGCATCCAGGCACCTTCGGGCGCGGAAGTAAAACCGGTGACTGACTTTTTGCAGTCGAAACTTACAAAAGCAACAGGTTATGTTGCAGGAGTGGGTAGCGCGTCAAATGCATCGATCCGCCTGGTTCTTAACTCTTCCGCTGAACAGGAGATCGGAGATGAAGGTTATAAGTTATCAGTAACTCCAAATGCTGTTACCATTACTGCGAACAAGCCTGCAGGTTTGTTCTACGGTGCACAGTCATTTATACAGCTTCTGCCACCTCAGATTGAAAGCGCCAATCGCGTAGACAGCATTGTGTGGGAAGCACCTGCAGTTGAAATTACTGACTATCCTCGCTTCGGATGGCGCGGATTGATGTTTGACGTGTCACGTCACTTTTTTACAAAAGAAGAAGTGATGAAGTTCATCGATGAAATGAGCCGATACAAGCTCAATCTTTTGCATTGGCATCTGACCGATGACGAAGGATGGCGGATCGAAATAAAGAGCCTTCCAAAACTAACACAGGTTGGCGCCTGGAACGTTAAGAAGGTCGGTTATTTTGGCGATATGATCCCACCCAAGGCAGATGAACCTCGCAATTATGGAGGCTTTTACACTCATGACGATATCCGCGAGGTGGTGCGTTATGCACAATCAAAGTTTGTGAACATCATGCCTGAAGTAGATGTTCCGGGACACAGTCTGGCCGCAATCGCCGCATATCCTGAATTATCCTGCACTCCTGGTGCTGATAAATATGTTGTCCGCTCCGGAGAGAAGATCATGGACTGGCATTCGAAAGGATTCACTGCTCTTGTTGATAACACCCTTTGTCCAGCTAAGGAAAATGTATATGAATTCCTGGATAAAGTTGTAACAGAAGTAGCCGAGTTGTTTCCATTTCAATACATGCACCTCGGAGGTGATGAGTGCGCAAAAAATTTCTGGGAAAAGAGTCCGGCAGTGAAGGCCCTGATGCAAAAAGAGAAACTTAAAGATATGCACGATGTGCAGGCATACTTTGAGGCCCGCCTGCAGAAGATCGTTGAATCCAAAGGGAAAAAATTCATTGGATGGGACGAGATCATCGAGGGTAAGCTTGATAAAAATGCGGCAGTAATGAGCTGGAGAGGAACTAAACTGGGCATTGAAGCGGCAAAGAAAGGACATGAAGTGGTGATGAGTCCCACAACATTTGCATATTTCGATTACATGCAGGGCGACCCGGCAATCGAATCCCGGGTTTATGCAAGCCTGCGGTTGAATAAAGCATATGAGTTTGATCCGCTTCCAGCGGGTGTTGACAAAAATCTTATCAAAGGTGGGCAGGCAAATCTCTGGACCGAACAAATTTACAATTACAGGTATCTGCAATACATGCTGTGGCCACGCACATTCGCATTATCGGAATCAGTATGGTCTCCGGTTGAGAAGAAAAACTGGAATGGTTTTGTAAGCAAGGTTGAAGAACATTTCAAACGCTTTGATGCAGCGGAAATGCGATACGCCCCGAGTATGTACGAACCCGATATCAAACCTTCATACACAGCAAACAAAAAGATGCGCGTGGAACTGAAGCCGGAGATTGATGGGCTGAGTATGCATTATTCATTTGATAATTCATTCCCTGATAAATTTTATCCTGCATACAAGGAGCCACTCGAGGTTCCGGTTGACGCAGTACAACTAAAGATCATCACATACAAAGATGGGCGCCAGGTTGGCCGACCAATAGTTGTAAGCATCGATGATCTTAAAAAGCGAATTCCCTCAAAATGATGCGATACTGTCTGACACTGGATCTCAAGGACGATCCTCAACTGATCTCGGAATACGAGGAGCATCACCGGGCCGTTTGGCCGGAGATCCAGAGAAGCATTCGCGAATCTGGAATAACGAATATGGAAATTTACCGATGGTCAAATCGGTTATTTATGATCATGGAAGTGGATGCATCGTTCAGCTTTGAGTTAAAGTCGCAGGCCGATGCATCCAACCCTATCGTACAGCAGTGGGAAACGCTGATGTGGAAATACCAGCAATCGTTGCCAGGAGTTGCGCCAGGGGAGAAATGGCAGTTGATGGATAAGATATTTTCCTTATAAACAGACAATTTAATTTGCCGTCGCCCGCCCGGGTACTAAATTGTAGCGATCGCTAAACGCACAAACTTTATGTTACAACGTACCTGCCTATTGCTAATTCTTGTTATGCTTTCGTATGGGTCTTACTCTCAATTATCCCATCCAGTAAAAGTAGAAGTCAGGAAAGGCGAAAAAGGTTATGTTTTATTACGCGGCGGACAACCTTACTTCATAAAAGGCGCCGGAGGTTCGGGCAACTTTGCCCGGCTTGCAGCATACGGGGGCAATTCCGTTCGCACATGGGGAACGAGGAATGGAAAGAATGTATTAGACTCTGCTCACAAGTATGGGCTCACTGTATTAATGGGTCTGAGTGTTGCATCAGAACGTCATGGCTTTGATTATAACGATACAGCGGCTGTCAGAAAACAATTCGAATCGCTGCGCACAGAAGTTCTCAAATACAAAGATCATCCTGCCTTACTTGCATGGGGCATTGGAAATGAGCTCAATCTCAATTATAAAAATCCCAAGGTCTGGAACGCAGTAAATGATATTGCCAGGATGATACACGAGGTGGATCCAAATCATCCGGCAACCACTGTACTCGCAGGCATCAATAAGGCGGAAGTTGATCACATCAACGCTGTATGTAAAGACATTGATCTTCTGGCCATCAATACATATGGTGACCTCGCTCAACTGCCACAGCGCGTTCGCAATCTGGGATGGGATGGTGCTTACATGGTGACAGAGTGGGGACCTACCGGCCATTGGGAATCACTGCAGACGGAATGGAAATCGTCCATTGAAGAAACAAGCAGTGAAAAAGCCGCAGTGTATCACTCACGGTACAAATACTCAATTGACAGAGATAAGGAACGATGCGTAGGTTCATACGTTTTCCTTTGGGGCCAAAAACAGGAGCGTACTCCAACCTGGTACGGACTATTTACTGAAGCAGGGGAGGAATCAGAGGTGGTAGATGTAATGCAGTTCATATGGAGCGGCAAATGGCCCGCAAATCGTGCACCGCACATTTATTCGTTTCAATTGGATGGCAAACAGGCGACTGATAACATTTATTTGAAGCCATCTGTTTTGTTCAATGTATATGCAAGCGCAAACGATCCCGATAACGACAGGCTAACTTATCGGTACGAGATACTTCCTGAACCCGAGCAGCTTAGTGAAGGCGGCGATTTTGAAAAACGCCCTGAAACGCTTACCAATCCTACCCGGGAAAATACTCGTGACGGCAGGGCACGATTGCAGTCACCTTCTAGAACAGGAGCATACCGTGTTTTCGTGTATATCACCGACGGTCATAACAATGTTGCTACTGCGAACATTCCTTTTTATGTGAAATAATACCCATCGCATTAATTGTAATTACTTAGTAAACAAATACGCTGCAGTTAAAATAAAGGACATCTCTGTCCTTTATTTGTATTCAATTATCTTTGGTGCTCAATTTCAACCAGGAATATCATGATTCCAGTATCGCCTCATTCATTTCATATTCCTGTAATGGGACTTGCATTTACAGTGGATTCGCCGGTAAAAGTTGCACGTTATGGTATATCGTCAGTGATATCGATAGGTGAAGACAGATTGATAGAGATGATGCGAAAGCATTATTACAATGTCATCGGTGAAACATACAACGCCATCACCAAAAATGATCCCGAATATCGTTCCAAACGAATCTGTGATTACTTAAACCTGATCAATCGCATTGTTCATCAACAGATCGAAAAGGTGCGTAGTGCGGCATTTGAAAAGGGCTCAGAGATCGTGAAATATTTCGAGATGTTGCCCGAATCCAGCCGCCTGAAGCAATTGTATACTTCGATGATGCACACGCTAAACCCCAATGAGAAAGCGTCCATCCAGGCATTTTTACGTTCGCAGATCGTTGCCGGAAGTATTGATGTAAACATCATGACAAAACTGGATCGGGACGATTTTGATCAACGCGGGTTGAAGACCGGAAAAGACTCGGAAGCAATTACCGCATTACGAGGTTATGCAGATAGTGATCTGACCAATTCATCGATCGTGTTTTCAGCTGGCATGAATCCGCGGCTGTTTAGCTATATGGAGCAATGTACCGCCTTTGACGCTGATGAGAAGGGTCGATTCAACAAAAAAGTTATTATCAAAGTCAGCGACTACCGGTCAGCTCTTATACAGGGAAAGTTTCTTGCCAAGAAGGGCATATGGGTGAGTGAATACAGGATTGAATCGGGTTTAAATTGTGGAGGACACGCATTCGCCACTGACGGACAGTTGCTGGGAACTATTCTTGAAGAATTCAAGCATCGGCGTAATGAGCTGTATAGTGCGTGCATTGATCTATATCGTGAAGCATTGAAGGCAAAAAATCTGTCATTGCCTCCAGATCCTGCGCCTGTAAAATTTACCGTACAGGGTGGAGTAGGAAGTTCCCAGGAACACATGTTTTTGTTGAAGGAATATGATATATCAAGTGTAGGATGGGGGACACCATTTCTACTGGTTCCGGAAGCAACTACCGTAGATACTGAAACCTTGGAACAGCTTAGAGCTGCACAAAAACAGGATGTTGTGTTAAGCAGGAATTCGCCCCTGGGTGTTCGCTTCCACTACCTCAAAAATACAAGCGCAGAAAAACAAAAGCAGGAAAAGATCGCTGCGGGAAAACCGGGAACGTTCTGCACGGAGAAACATCTTGCTTTCAATACTGAATTCACAGAAGAACCAATTTGTACAGCATCGGTGGAATACCAACGGATGAAGTTGGCACAACTCGATTCATTGAACCTTGATCCCGCAGAATATCAAAGGCAGGCAAATCTTGTGACAGAAAAAGATTGCCTCTGTGTTGGACTCAGCAATTCAGCTTCACTGCTGTACAATGAATCTTTCCTGAATAACCGAAAGGAAGTGAATGTGTGTCCGGGGCCAAATATTGCCTACTTCGATAAGGTTGTAACACTGCAGACCATGGTTGATCATATCTACGGTAGACGGAATATAATTTCCGCGAAGAACAGGCCACATATGTTCATCAAGGAACTGGAATTGTATGTTGATCACCTCATTGAAATGCATCAGGAGTTACACGAGGGCAACAACACCGCGCGTAAAAAGAAAGACATCGAATCGTTCAAAAAGAATTTGTTCAATGGCATTCTTTACTATCGCGCGTTGCAGTTCATGCCCAGCAGTTTCTATGAAGGACTTAATGAACAGGAGAGCCGGGCTCTTGCTGTAGAATCCTTGCTCGAAGCTTAGTCTTGCTTCTTGTACCGCTGTGTTCTCTTATCGATGATCGGGCCTTTCCAGTTCAACCCAAAGGCAAAATCATATTTGTTGCCATCGGCGTCCACATGCACCTTCATATCATGTGGCAGATCTTCTTTTTGTGTTTCCACCTCTTGCATGTCTGCGGGCATTTGAAGCGGTAAGAGTCCTGATGGTTCAGCATTACCGCTTATGATGTCAAGCACCGCCTGGTTTTGTACACCGAATGAAACAATTATAGCGTCGACGTTTTTTTCAAATTCATTGAAGACCATTGGGCGTGACATCTCTGTGATCACTATCACTGGCTTACTGCCCATCAATGCACGTGTATCAAGGATCATCTTAAGATCCGTATGATTTGAAGCTGTGAAAGATTTTCCTTTATATGATCGATTTAAGACAGTGGGGTCGGAAACCGGATCTCCAGCCGCAATGCTTTGCTCGCGCGCATTCTGCGCCATATAAGCACCATATTGTAATGATATCGGCACATAACCGTTACCGCCCGCATCACGATCCGACTTTTCATATCCAACACCGCCATTCGGACTTTGCACAAAGACCAGCGCTACATCCGCTTCGGCGGCGTTTTCAGTCACTTTGAAATATTTTCCCACTAGCTGCATGTTAACGGGGTAGTCCACTTTCTCCGCGCTCATGTTTCCAAACCAGTCGCGAGAAGCTGGAAAAGTCCTCTTGGGAATGAACACAGTTACTTCCTTTTTAAGTGGTAATACATTAGAATGGTTTTTCAACATGACGAGAGATTTCAATTGCGCTTCATATCCTGCTTTCATGAAGTCTGCATTGCCGACCAGTTGTTTGGATGCGTTTGGATCGAGGTATGGATTTTCAAAAAGTCCTACACGGAAAATGTTCATCAATAAACGTACTGCAGATCGCTCGAATCGCGAGCGCATAAATTCTGCGCCGTGTTCCCGAACGCCCATTTCATAGGCTTCAAGCACCGGCTTTGCATCGTTATTGCCTCCAAACTGGTCCACGCCTGCCATCAGCGCCTTATAATGTCTTTCTGCAATACTAAGTTTTTCGACGCCCCATGACTTTCCCGCAAAAACATCGGGTGTTTTTCCCTCGTTACCTGTTACACCCCAATCGGTACAAACAACTCCCTCGTATTTGTATTTGTTACGAAGCAGATCTGTAATGATATACCTGCTGTATGCATTCCCAACATTTTCTTTATTTGTTTTATCCTGCTCGTAGGATATAGTGTAATAAGGCATTACAGCCGATGCCATTTTTGTTTTCCCTTTCAATCGAAAAGCGCCTTCGGTAAAAGGTATCAGGTGAAGGTCAAACCCACTCCCCGGATAAACTGCAAATTTTCCATATGCAAAATGTGCATCACGTCCGCCTTCCTCCGGCCCTCCGCCAGGCCAGTGCTTCACCATTGTATTAACGCTTTTGTATCCCCATCCATCGCGGATCTCGTCTTTTCCGGATGATGTCTGAAAGCCGTCAATATAAGCGCGACCAATATCCGCCGAGAGTTTAGGATCTTCACCAAAGGTGCCGTTGATGCGATTCCAGCGGGGCTCGGTGCCCAGGTCAACCTGCGGTGAAAGTGCTGTTGTAATCCCCAGTGCGCGATATTCTTTTGAGGCAAGGTCTCCAAAAGCCTGCACCAATTCAGGGTCGAAGGTGGCTGCCAGGCCCAATTCATGAGGCCACATTGAAATCGCCCCGCCTGATCCGGCATTGTATTCCGTAGTTGCTACCGACTGATGCCTGGGGTCCGAACTGTTATTTGTTGGAATCCCTAGTCCTATGGCTTCTACAAAAGATTGGGCGTTATTATTCCAGCGCGCTGCGATCTCAGGATTTTGCACCCTTGTTATCAAAACATGGCGCAGGTTATCCTGCTGCAGGAATTTTTTTTGCTGGTCCGTCAGATCAGATGCAGCAGCCCCGCTTTCGGGAAACGGCTTGTTGTTGTAAGTGCCCGCACCAAATCCACGAGGATTTGACGGTATAGATTGATGACCGGAATACAACATGAGTCCGGCGATCTGGTCCGGGGTCATTTTAGCGGCCAGGTCACGTGCACGATCGAGCGCGGGCCGTCTCCAGTCCTCATAAACATCCAGCTTTCCATTTTTGTTGAGGTCTTTGAAGGGCATACCGCCAACGGTAATGATTTTTACACCTGATGTTGCAGAGTATCCCAACTGGGGACCCTTTGGATTCTTGACCAAACGAATGTTTTGGTCAATTGTAGTCTCTTTGAATTGTTGACCCAGGGAATCTATTGCACTATGAAAAAACAAGCTGAAGAGAAATGGCGCAAGGAATCGTTGATTAAATGACATAGCAGTATTTTGATGGCTAGACGTAAATTATTGAATTTTTAGATTAAACGTTTTTAATACATGCTTTAACGTTCGAACCTCCAGTGAAACTGATCAAACTTAATATCTTGTAATCCCATGAAAATAAATATAGCACTCGTTTTATCGATCATCATGGCGGTGGGTGTGGTGGCCTTCGGGTTTACCGCTTTCCAGATATCCAGCGAGCGTGCAAAGTTGCATGGCGAACTGGAAGTCAATACCATCAGGATTGCTGAAGAGTTCTACACCACTTTTCTTACAGACCTTGAAGCAGGTGATACTCTTAAGTTTCCTATTAATGACAGCATAGTAAAGCAATATAATTTATCGGGGCTTGCAATATATTTCAATGCAGACAGCATAGTGTCCTTTAAGAATGAAACGACATCCTATCTGCCTGAATCATCTGATTACATCTCTCAAACACTTTCATCTGACACTTCGATGAGTAACATCATCAAGGCAAATGGTAAGAGATTATTTCAGTACATCAGGCTTGTGGATCGTGAGCATCTTCCCGATGCAGCGGTAATTTTTTATGCGGACGCAGACTATATCAGCAACATTATTCAAAGTATATGGTTAAGGAATTTTCTTCGCTGGTTTCTGCAGGCATTGTTGATATCCGTGGTCACCATGCTGATTGTGAGATGGGGTGTATTAAATCCATTGAATAAAGTGATCGAGTGGGTAAAAGCAGCGAGGACGGGCAACCTGGATCAGTTGAAGGCAACTCCGCCAAGTGGTTTTTTTGAGCCTTTATACAAGGAGATCACTGGCATTGCACAGGCGATGCAGGAAGCAAAAGCTATCGCACAGGAAGAAGCCAAACTGCGGACTTCAGCAGAATCCATATGGACGCCCGAAAGATTGAATGAAGAAATGAAACGTGTATTGCAGGATCGTAAACTGGTAGTTGTTTCGAACCGTGAGCCGTACATGCATATCAGAAGCGGGAAAGAAATAAAATGCATCATGCCGGCAAGTGGTATGGTAACGGCTCTCGAACCGATACTTAAAGCTTGTGGTGGTTTATGGATTGCATCTGGGAGTGGAGATGCTGACCGCGATACAGTAGATGAAAACGATAAAGTTCTTGTTCCTCCATATGAAGGGAAATATACATTAAGAAGGATCTGGCTAACTAAAGAACAGGAAGATCATTTCTATTATGGTTTTTCAAACGAAGGACTATGGCCTCTTTGTCATATAGCCCATACACGACCTGTGTTCAGAATAGAAGACTGGGAGCACTACAAAGAAGTTAATGAAATCTACGCCCGGGCCGTAATTCAGGAAATCAAAGATGAAGACGAACCATTCATATTGGTTCAGGATTATCACTTTGCATTATTGCCACTTATGATCAAAAAAGAAAGACCCGATGCAAAGGTGGCAATCTTCTGGCACATACCCTGGCCAAATCATGAATCGTTTGGAATATGTCCCTGGCAACGTGAACTATTGAGTGGCATGTTGGGCGCAGACCTCATAGGTTTTCATACACAATATCATTGTAACAATTTTCTTGAAACGGTTAACAACTCACTCGAGTCGCGTGTTATCTGGGAGAACTTTTCTGTAAAGATTGCCAATCATTTCACACTGGTGAAGCCTTTTCCTATAAGCATCGCTTTTACTTTAAAAGATTATGACACCAGCCATGTCCAGCGCCCCGAGCCTGCAGAGATCCTCAGGCAGCATGGCCTGCATGCTCAATATATGTGTATTGGTGTTGAACGTATTGATTATACAAAAGGCCTGATAGAAAAGTTTCTTGCCATAGAACGATTCCTGGATAAGTATCCGGAATACCAGGGAAAATTTACGCTTGTTCAGATTGGCGCTGTGAGTCGCGCATTGTTGAAAAGCTACTCCGATATGGTCAATGCAGTGGAAACGGAAATTAATCGTATCAACTGGAAATTCAAGACCAAGAACTGGCAACCAATTTTGTTTCTCAAAAGACATCACAGTCATGAAGAGATACTGCCTTATTATCGATCAGCAAACGTTTGCATGGTGACCTCCCTGCATGATGGTATGAACCTCGTTGCAAAAGAATTTATTGCTGCAAGAGATCACAACGACGGAGCACTGATACTAAGTCGGTTTGCCGGTGCATCACATGAACTGCATGGTGCCATTATTGTGAATCCTTATGACAGTGAGCAGATGGCTGATGCAATTAAATTTGCTCTTGACATGTCACCGGAAGAACAACAAAAGAAAATGAAGCAAATGCGCAGGCTCATCATGAATCACAATGTTTATTCATGGGCTTCAAACATCCTGCGTGCCATGGCCTCTATCTCAAACTGATCTACGATTCCTGGTTAACATGTGAACATTGATCCATCTCCGCTGAAATAAGGGGTTGAATCACGGAAAATTTTTGAAGCAACTGGTTTACCTGTTGAGGGATCTTTTCAAGGTCAGATCGATCCCTTGCCTGTGTTTCAATATGTGTGCAGATTTCCAGAAGTTCGCTCATTTGTAGAATTGCAAGACTGCTCTTTAGTTTATGAGCTTTCTTGTGTACGCGCTCCCAGTTTTCGAAAAGAGCTTCGGTTTTGATCTCCTCCAGCAACACCGGGGTGGTTGATAAGAAAACCTGAAGAACATCACGCTCATTGACGGCGTCCTGCATGGAACGCAGGTAGCTCAGATCATAATAATTCTGATTCAACCTATTGAATTCAATAAGGGGAGTTGTTTGATTTCTGTTCAACATCAAACGTCTTAGTAGCTTGAACAATTCCGCAGGGACAAAAGGTTTTGTCATGTATTCATTCATACCTGCTTCGAAACACTTCATCTTTTCATTTCTTAACGCACTGGCAGTCATTGCCACAATGGGCAGGCACAGCTGCAAACGTTTGCGAATGTACGCTGTCGCCTGCAGTCCGTTCATTTCAGGCATTTGAAGATCCATTATTACAAGATCAAAGTTGGGGTCTTTCTCAAGTATTTCAACTGCTTCGCGACCGTTGTTCGCCACCATCGTTCTTATTGCAGCTTTTTGCAGGTAAGTGTTGATGACACGTTGATTTATTTCATTATCCTCCACAATAAGGACGCGTCGGCCGGCCAGCTCGCTGTAGTCAGGTACTGTAACTATTGATGGCCTTTCAGTCACTGGTGTTTGCATGCTTATTTCGTATTCAAGAGTAAACGAAAAGCAGCAGCCTTTCTCAGCATTATTCGATGCGCTTATATGGCCGCCCTGCAATTCAATAAGCTGTCGCGTAATGCTTAATCCAAGGCCTGAACCTCCGTATTTCCTGGTAATGCCCGAGTCAGCCTGTACAAAGCTTTCGAATACCTGTTCCAGTTTACCTGTGGGAATTCCTATGCCGGTATCAGATACTGCAAAGTCAATTGCGATGGTATTTTCAGTTCTCGAACGTTCTTTAATTTCAATTCTTACATGTCCTTCTTCAGTAAACTTGATAGCATTACTGATGAGGTTGGTGAGAGCCTGTCGCAACTTGAGTTTGTCGCCCGACAATATCAATTTCTGTTGGAGCTCATTTTTTAATGAAAGTATCAGTTTCTTCTCGCGCGCTTTTATTCGGAATGGTGCAATGATCGTTTCAAGTTCTTCATCAAGCGCAAAGTCGATCTTTTCTACAACAACTTTTCCCGCTTTGATCTTCGAGATATCAAGGATCTGGTTTATAAGCATCAGAAGCTGATCGGATGATTGCCGGATGATGTTGAGAAATTCCTGTTGCCCGCTATCGAGATTTGTTTCCTGTAATAGATTTGCCATACCAATGATACCGTTCATAGGAGTTCGTATCTCATGGCTCATATTCGCTAAAAACTGCTCCTGTAGCTGCTCTGCTGCTTCTGCTTGTTGCTTGGCAGCAACTAGTTTCTCCTGGTGAAGAACCTTCTCTGTTATGTCTGTGGCGATGCCTCCTATACCATACAATTCTCCATTTTTATCGAATAAAGGGCACTTGAAAATTCTTAGAATTCTTTCGCGGTCACCAATTACTATCCTTTCTTCGTTTTCGGAATTTTGCAATGTGTTTATGATCTGCTGATCGTCTAGTCGATATTTTTCTGCATTAAGTGGCGTATCGAAATCGAAATCCGTTTTTCCAATGATGTCTTTATCGTTCAGTCTGAGCGTATCCTTAAAACTTTTATTGATGAACATATAGTGTCCCTCAATGTCTTTTTCAAAAACAAGCAGGGGCGTATTGTCAAGGATTGCCTGCAGGCGATGCCTGATCTTTTCTTTCTCCTCTCTTTCCTGTTCGATTACACGGAATGCAGCCTTTTTCTCGGTCACATCGCGCATCGTAGCACATACGCCAATGATATGGCCTTCCTCATTTTTCACAGGAAAACATGTGGTATTGAACCAGCGTTCACCTACGGGTGTCGGGAAGTTCATTTCGATCTCACGTATACGTCCGTGCAGTGCGAGCCTGAATAATTTTGAGTACCGCGAGTGGTATTGAGGCGAAACAACATCGAGTGCATTAGCACCAATTTTTGCATCGCTGCCGCAAAATTCTCTCAGGGTATTGCGGGCAACATCATTCAGCAGTGTAAATTCTAAGTTCGTATCGAGCATGTAAATACCGTCGAGAGTATTAGCAAGCATTGCCCTGATCTTTTGATCAGATGCCTTCAAACGGTTTTCGGCTTTCTTCTTTTCGGTGATGTCACGAACGATGCATTGAAATCCTTCGTGCTGCTCACCGTTTTTAAGTAGTATGGCCGATTGGTTTACCCATTTTTGTTGCTTGCCTTTAGTGAGTATGGGGAATTCAACAAAGGTCTCTGGTGTTTTATCTTCGACCTGCTTGTTGTAGAGATGGAACAGCTGGTTGCGCCATCCTGGTTGCACAAGAAATGTGAACGGCTTTCCAATGATCTCATTGATATCATATCCGGTCAGATCTTTGGATCTGGTGCTTGCGAATGTGAAATTCCCTGACCGGTCCGTGGTAAATAATATCACACCTGAACTATCGATCATTTCAAGGTATCTGGATTCACGGTCCATCGCCTTGAGTCTGTCCCGCTGATTTTGCATGCTGCTTCGCTGTATTGCCACAATACATATTGCAATGCCCACAGCAGTAACGATTGCAAAGGTGATCGAGAAATATACAGACATAATACTCGCCTTCTGCAGTTCAACGATGTGAAAGTTTAAGGTGGAGTGGCCCGACTGTTTAAAGATGGAAATCGCATCGTGGATATGACTATCAGTATGTAAAACGAGCGCCACAAAACCGGCGAGAAGAAAGACAAGAAGGCATAGAACAAGGCAAACACGCTTGTCGAGTTTCATGGGTATGGATTATTCGGTGAATGAAATTCCCAAAAAAATGCCGCTCGAAAACGGTTAAACACTAATAATTTCCCCGGATTAGGTGTTTTGCCTTATGTGTACATGGATTCTTGAAAGAAAAAAACGCCTTGTGATGCTTACCACAAGGCGTTTGACGGTATATATAACGTTGGTTATCCCTGGTCAGCACCGTCGTGTCCCTCCAGTTTTACAAGCTTATTGTACAAGCCCAAAATAAGGAATGGTGCAGGCCACTGGCCAATGAATAAACTTTCTTTCTTACGTCCGATTACCTGCAGCGTTAAAGAAACAGCCATACATCCGATCGCAGTCCATAAAAATACATCCGATGGCACCTTAGCGGTCTGCCTTTCAATAGCGGTTGCTACTTTTCCTTCCGAATGTTGTGGATTTGTGTTTGTTGCCATGATTAATATTTTTCAGGGACCTAATGCAATGATGGTGCCATTGGAATATATAGTGCATGCAACGATCACTTATGTTTCAACTGTTTTCGAAGCTGAAGATAATCGAGAAAGTAAATCACTTTTATAGAGAAATTGTTGTTTTGATCTGAATCAACAGTCTGCCCGAAATTTTTAAAATAGTTCCGTTCAATATCACTGGAATACGTGAAGGCTGCGTCTTTCCATACTATATTGATGAAACTTCCGGGTGCAAATTGCCATGTGTAAACCATATCGATGTTGAAAAAATTTACATTCTGATCCACGCGTTCATTGAACGAACTGTTGCTTACCAGCTTACCGTTGTTTTGAACGAGGTCAAAAAACTCTTTGTTTTCAACAGTGCTCATATAATGCCGTGTGCGGAAATTCAATCCCATCCTGTTGTTGAAATTGTACTTTATGTTAAGGATATTTTCAACCGTATTGATCCGGCGCCTGGCGAACACAATTTGTTCATCATTTGACCAGCTGAAACCCATACTGTTGAATCTTGGCTGGAATGAGAACCGGTGAGACAGCGACAATTTATTGTTGAAGCGAAGGTTTTGGTTTGCTATAAGGTCTACAGCAAACTGGTCATAGAAGTTAACATACTTTCTTCCAAACACTTCGATATAAAAAGAATACTTTTTTGCTGCATTGCTTTCAAACCAGATTCCACTGCCAATGCTCGGTCCCCTGTGAAAGAAATATCCGGTCTTTCGCGGTTCATAAAAATCATTTTGGAAAGGGTTGTAGCCAGCATAAAACCCGATCCAGTAAAGCTTTTTAGCCTGCGCATTGAAGTTGAAATTCAGATTCGCGCTCTGATATTTTTTGTAAATGGGCTCAAAACGCTTCATCAATGTTCTCACATTAGCATTGAAGTTCATGAAGATTCTATTGTACCAGCCTTTGGGCTCCGTCCACCTGTAACTTACAAATCCACCATGGTCCAGGAAATTGTTGTTAGTAAAATAACCAAGGTCGTTGTGCGAATACTTAGTATCGGTCATATCCTGCCAGATATTAAAATTAAACCGACCGCTGATCTTGCCAAAATACAGGGAGGTACTCAGTCCGCTTAAAGTTTTGCGATCTGTAGCATAACCAAAAAGGTTACTGTTAGCGACCTTGCCTCCGAAGTTCCACATGTTCTTCTTGTCGTTGAAGTCAAAAAGAGCAGCTGTGACGTTGGCGTCATAATCTTTGCCACTGCGATAGACGTTTGTATTGATCAGCGTAACACTCGAATTGTTCCTGAGAGTCTGATCTAACACAAGAATGTTATAGTTAGTAAGCGGATCCGTTTCAACTTTTCTTTGTTGTTTGGTGTTGACGTCTTCAATTGTAGCATGCTGGGCCTTGGTTACCGCGTTCAATAATCCTATTCCTAATCCCGAAGTAGTGCGGCCTGAAACCTTCGATGCGTTGATCAGTTTTGATTCAGTAGGATTTTTGAGCATCACTTCGCCTGTATCCACTTTGCCATAAGCATCGTATAAGTGTATCGGCGTTCCTCCAATGCGGCGCGAGTAGAACAGGTTCCCCTTGCTGAACAATTCAGTTCCCTCCGTGAAAAAGGTCCTGTTTTCATTAAACTTCACTTCGAACGGTGTAAGGTTCAACACCTGGTTATCGCTCTGCACCTGGCCAAAGTCTGGGATGAGTGTGGCGTCAAAGGTGAAGGCCTGGTTGATTCCAAACTTCACATCCATGCCTCCGTTGACCTGGCGTGTCCAGTTTTTTTCTCCTGCCTGGTTTAGCGGGAAGTGATTGGCGTAAACAGAGAAGTAAGGGGAAAATTGTAATCTCAGAGGAGGTTTGATGTTCGCGACGCCTTCCCATATTCCTTCCTGGGTCAGGAAGCCACTTTTGTTTGGGTCAACCGGGTTCCAGGTGTATTGTTGTTCTGTTTTTCTGCGTCGCCTTGTGATGTTAATGCCCCAGTTTTGAACCGGTTTTTTTCCAAATCGAATAGCCGAGTATGGTATGAACATCTCGAAGCTCCAGCCATCTTTATGAATCACAACGCCGCTCTTCCATACAGCGTTCCAGCTGAAGTCTTCACCGCCATTGTTGCCGTTTGGAGGAGTCATCTTTGAATCCCATTGTTCGTTAAGTGGAGTAAGAAAGTACTCAAAACCATTGAGCTGATCGTAATACGTATCGAAAATGATACCTATGTAATCATTCATTCCAAATCCATCGCGGCCAGATAGTTCACTGGCGATACTATCACGTGATCTTTCATAACAATAGCCGCCAAAATAAATTCCTTCATCATCATACATGAGCCATGCCTCTGTGCGGTTAACATGCTCCTCAAGAGCGCCCACGTTAATGCGGAAGTCGTAAAGACTATCCATCTTTGCGCCCTCTTTCCACGCTGCTTCAGTAATAAGCCCATCAATTTTTACCGGTTTTGTTGTTCTTTTTGCAGGAAGCTTTCGGGTAACCTGTTGACTCATGGCGCTAAAGCAACCGAATAGCAGCATTGTCAAAACAAAGGAACGATATGAATGCATATGGGGGCAGGTGTATTTCGGTCCTTAGAACGTACTATCCAGAAAATGGTTACAACTCGTAACGACAATTTTTGATAAGCTATTGGTAACTTGAGGCCCTAACCAAAAAACCGATCTGAATGGGGCATTTGCCGAAACTTATTGAAGACCTCGCATTGATATTGGTTACGGCCGCGATTACCACTTTATTATTCCGAAAGATCCGTCAGCCGCTTGTGCTCGGATATATACTTGCCGGTTTATTTGTAAGTCCTTACATATCCATTACGCCAAGTGTGGCCGATCCTCATAACGTTGAAACTCTTGCTGAAATCGGCGTAATATTCTTGCTATTCAGCCTTGGTCTTGAATTTAGTTTTAAAAAGTTATTGCGCGTGGGAGGCTCTGCCACCATTACCGCAATGGTCGAGATCGTTTTTATAGTTGTTGCTGGATATTTTGTTGGACAGGCAATGGGTTGGTCGAAGATGGACAGCATATTCCTTGGTGGTATGCTTGCCAGCTCTTCAACTACGATCATTATCCGGGCATTCGATGAACTGGGCGTCAAGACCCAACAGTTCGCCCGTGTGGTTTTCGGAGTCCTCGTAGTTGAAGACATAGTGGTGATCCTGTTGATGGTATTACTGTCGACGATGGCAGTGAGTAACCAGTTCGAGGGAACCGAATTGATCATGACCGTTTCCAAACTTCTCTTTTTTCTGGTTCTCTGGTTTGTTGCAGGCATTTTCCTGTTGCCAACTTTTCTGCGTTACGCGCGAAAACTCATTGACGAAGAAACGCTGCTGATCCTGTCCATTGGCTTGTGTCTTGGAATGGTAGTAATTGCCACACAGGTGGGCTTCTCGGCGGAGCTCGGAGCGTTTATAATGGGATCTATTCTTGCGGAAACTACCGCTGCCGAAAAGGTTGAACATGTTATAAAGCCGGTTCGCGATCTTTTTGGTGCAGTCTTTTTTGTGTCCGTGGGAATGCTCATTGATCCGGATGCGATCTGGGCATACAAATGGCCGGTATTGTGGGTAACATTGCTCACGCTTTTTGGAAAATTTTTCAGTACCACTCTTGGAGCGCTTTTGTCCGGTCAGCCGCTCAGGCAATCCGTTCAGGTGGGAATGAGTATGGCGCAAATTGGAGAATTTGCATTTATTGTTGCAACGCTTGGATTGAGTCTGAACGTGATCAGTAATTTTCTTTTTCCTGTAGCTGTGGGAGCATCGGCCATCACCACCTTCACTACTCCGTACCTGATAAAATCCTCCAATAAATTTTATATATGGCTTGAAAAAACGCTGCCCTCAGGTTGGCTTAGAAGGTTGAAAAACTACTCCTCGAGTACTCAGAATATCCAGGCAGAAAGTACATGGAAGACCGTTCTTAAGGCATACCTTAAGATCATACTAACGAATGGCGTCATTATACTTGGTTTAATACTTCTTTCAGTCAACTTTCTTCTTCCTTTTGTAGTGCAGAATGTCGAGAATGAGATTTTTGCGTCAGCGCTCGTACTTGTTGTTTCATTGGGAGTGGGGGCTCCCTTTGTATGGGCTTTAATGGCTCAGCAGCCAGGTAACCAGGCATATAAAGAATTGTGGCTCGATCGCAAATACAGCCATGGTCCTTTGTTAGTTATTGAGGTCGTACGCAACCTTATTGGTATCCTGTTTGTTGGCTTCTGGGTGAACCGGTTGTTCTCTACAACGGTTGCCCTGGTAGTAGTGGTACCGGTAGTGATATTAGTACTGCTCGTATTTTCCAGTCGAATTCAGCGACTATATCAAAGGCTGGAAAAAAGATTTGTATCGAACCTGAATGCGCGCGAAAATGCTGAATCCGCAGTGGATGCAATCAATGCAGGTGTGGTTCGCACAAATAAGGATATTGAGTCTGCGCGCTTCCCCTGGGATGTTCATATTGTTGACCTTGAAGTAGTACCGGAAGCGGCCTTTGTAGGAAAAACATTGATGGAACTGGGCTGGCGCGAAGAGTACGGCATCAATATCGCTTACATCAAACGCGGTGATAAATTGATTCATACACCGGGACGAAATAACCGACTGCTGCCATTCGACAAAGTAGGGATAATTGGAACCGATGCCCAACTACAGCAGTTTACCCCGATTTTCGACGAAAAGGATGCACCCGACGAAGCTCTTGACTTTCGCGACATTCAACTCCAAAAAATAGTCGTTGATGAATTTACCAGATTGAAGGGATCCACCATACGGAACTCGAATATCAGGGAACTTACGAACGGTCTGGTGATTGGGATAGAGAGAGGTAATGAGCGCATCTTAAATCCTGATTCCAATACTGTTTTTCAATGGGGCGATATCGTGTGGATAGTTGGAGAGCGTGACAAAATACTAAGTCTTAAATCAGATAACGAACGCATAGGCGATGCACAATCCAGATAAAATAATTAAGTGGGGAATCATAGGCTGTGGCAATGTGACAGAGGTTAAGAGCGGACCAGCATTCAATAAAGTGCCTCAATCAAAACTGGTGGCTGTAATGCGCAGAAATGCTGCGAAGGCTGAAGATTATGCAACGAGACATTCTGTACCGAAATGGTATGATGACGCTCAAAAGCTAATAGATGACCCTGAAGTTAATGCCATATATATTGCAACTCCTCCAGCCTTCCATGAAGAATATACACTCGCGGCCTTCAAGGCTGGCAAACCCGTATATGTCGAAAAGCCTATGACCCTTGATGCTATGGGCGCTCAGAGAATGATGAAGGCATCAACAGATTATCGTCAAAAATTATCGGTAGCTCACTATCGCAGGCAACAACCTCTTTTCCTCAAAGTAAGGGAGCTCTTAAATGACAAGGTCATCGGCGAAACCAGGTTTGTAAATCTCAAGTTATACCAGGCCCCTGACAATAACATAATAGCACGGTCTGAAGAAAATTGGCGATTGACGCCTGAATTAAGTGGGGGAGGTTTATTTCATGATCTCGCGCCGCATCAATTTGATCTGATGCATTATTTTTTTGGCGATTCTATTTATGCTCGCGGTTTCGCCATCAACCAGGCATCGCTTTATAATGCAGACGATTTTGTAACTGGTCATATCTGCTTTGATAACCAGGTAGTGTTTAATGGCATTTGGTGTTATTCGAACGCTGCATCCGAATCAACTGACCACTGTGAGATCGTGGGTTCAAAAGGCAGTATCCGGTTTGCGGTTTTTGAACATAAAAGGATCGAACTTCGTGTTGGCGAACAGTTGTCTGTTATTGACTTTGAGCCGCTGCAACACGTTCAGCAACCGATGATCCAGGCAGTAGTTGAATACTTCCTGGATCAACGTGATAATCCATGCTCCGTTGCAGATGGTTTAAAGGTGATGCAATGGATTGATTCGTTTACAAGTAAACCTGGTGCATCGCTACTTTCTGCCAGTGAATAAATTTTGTAGTTCATTAGGGTCCGGCCTTGCTCCATATTCGCAAATCTCAAAAGCTTCCGCGTGCTGAATTCTGCCAGCATTTGATCCATACACGCGTTCCAGTGCAGCCTGAACTTCGGGTGTGATTTTCACTGTGCGAGACTTTGCGAGCCATGCTTCACGCTCAATTTTATTGGAAGGAACTTCTTTCGCATATTGTCCGATCCATGGAAGCCATTCGAAGAACTGCGATTCATGAGCGGCCATGGCGTTTATCTTCTGCGCGTACACGGGCGTGATGTCAACAACGATGTCCGGCCTGAATGGGTTGGGTCGAACGAATCCATCCTGGAAGTAAAGGAAGACAGGATTTTTTGTGACTGCCGGTGTTGACGACGCAATGTTTGGAACCGCTACCATGTAAGCAGCATCCTGCACCAACACTCCGGTATATCGATGATCTGGATGATAATCATTGGGCCGGGGAGCGATAACAATATCCGCGTTCCATTCACGTATCTTTTTAATGATCTGCATGCGAACATCAAGTGTTGGCATCAGTTGTCCATCATGATTATCCAATACATCATAGCGAACACCAAATCTTTTACCTGCTTCTTTTGCTTCGGCAAGACGTCTTTTGGCAAGCGCTTCGCCTTTCATCTGCTGATGACCAGCATCACCATTCGTAACAGAAAGGAACATCACTTCGTGTCCCATCTGCGATAGAACTATTGCAGTCCCGCCGCCATCCTGATCGCAATCGTCAGGATGCGCACCAATCATAATTATGCGTTTTTTTGCTGTGGTATTTTGTGCTAAAAGGCCATTAACCTGGATGAAAAATGCGAGAAACAGGAGTAATACTTTCATGATAAAAAGGATTAATTAAATGAACTACCTCAGAAACCGGTATGTCCACTTCACAAGAAAAATATTTCTTGCCTGTTCTGCAAATGCATTTTCAAAAAGACTTCTTGCAATAGGCGTATCGAGTTCTCCATATGCATCGGGAGTATTGCCCTGCGACCATACAAGGTACAATTCAGACCCCGCACGGTATTCCCACCTCACAATAAGATTGGAGCGAAACTGAACAAAATTAAAATCCGGTTTCGAAAATTGGTAATCGATGATGCCATCCTTGTTCTCATCTACGTCGTATACACCGTTATTGAGGTGCAGTTGATCAGTACTGAAGGCACTGAATCGATCGTCATAATTTTTTGCAAGAGGAGAGGACACATACGCAAACTTATTGTATAACGGTCGCGTTATAAAAGGCTGTCCGTAATACTGTATTGTCAGGTCCGGCGTAACGTTGTAACTCAACCTTGCCACAAATCTTAGTGTGTTTTGTTTGACTTCACTAACAATGGTTCTGACCTGGTTGTTATAAAATACATTATCCACGAACTGATCCTGCCGTCTGAAGAAGTGTCCATAGCTGGCACTTAACGTCATGCGAAGTGCGTTGATGGGCTGGTAGTTTAAGGTTAAAGTAACATCGTTCGTTCGAACGGTTTTTTGAAAGGCCCATCCATTGAAGAAGTTGAGGTTTGCATATACTTTCTTGCGAATGTCTGTAAACACATAAAAGTTATGTCCCACGCCCGGCGGCCTCCTGATGGATGAGGCGCCCCGGAGTGCATTATTCGAAACATCATACGGGTTATACGTAAAGCCGGTACCAGCCTGCCAGTTGTTTCGAAACGTTGCATGCATGTTGTAGTTAAATGCCTGGTAGAGGAACTGTCCGCCAAAATCCCAGCGAGACCAGTGATTATAGTTCAACCTTGCATTGCGGAATATTGAAAACGCTCGTTGAAAATGAAGCCCTGCCCATGTGAAATGGTTGATCTCATTGGATGTAAGCATGAAACCGATGTCATTTAATTCCAATTCCGGTGAGCGGAATGTTACGCCTGTCTCGAACTTGAAAACCTGTCCAAGTACTCCTGTTTTTCCCCCTATTTTTCCAAGTCGGAAAGTTCCAGCGAATCCTGTCAGCGATGTTCGGTTACTATCTATCTCTACTTCTTTGGAACCTCGTTGAAAGAGGTGTTCAAAGCTGGTTTGCGTGTTAAGTATTGCTTCTTTTGTGCCGTTGACATTACTGAACACAACATTGCCGCGTAAATACCAGGTTCTTTTTTTCCAATAGTGCAGAAAGTCTAAACCGCCCGTGTAGGCACTGCTGTGCAACAGGTTTTCGAGTCCCTTTTCCCTGTTTACTGCGGTAAAGATGCCACCAAGAATTGTATTGCCTGAATGAATGTCCTTTTGCAAGCGTGCCACGAAATAGTTAGTAAGCGGTTCAACCAGTTCTTCTCTTCGTGAGCCGTTATGATCAACAGTCGCTTTTTCACGTTGTGTGACACTTTCAAGGATGCCAATGCTCCAGCCTTTGCGCGTTTTACCACTGAACTTTGCAGCGCCAAGGATAGACGTATTCTGTGGAAATTTTACATGCTCTCCATCATTTGTTGCAGGATATCCGTGTGGTGAACTTCCTATTCGCCTTGAATAAAAGAGCAGGTCCGAATCATAGTCTCCACCTGCTTCCGAGCCCGTAAGCTGGTAGTCAAATATGTTCCTGCTTTCAATAAAGAACGGCCGTCGTTCTTCGAAAAAATTTTGAAAGCCATCGATTCTTACTTGTGAAGGATCAGCTTCCACCTGGCCAAAATCCGGATTGATGGTAAAGTCCAGGATCAGATCGTTTGTTACTGCAACTTTACCGTCCACACCTGCAGTGATCTTTTTGTCAAAGCCTGGTGCAAAAGGATTTCCTGCAACTTTTTTGTAGGTATCGGCCTGGGCAACGACATATGGTGCGATTTCTACCTGGCGATGAAAAGGAATGTTCTCCAGTCCATGTAATTCACCGAAGCGACTCACCCAAACACCTGTGTTTTGAGGTATGTGTTGCCATGTAGATCTTTCTTCTTTCCTGAATAGTCTTCGCATCACCTGTATGCCCCATACCTTCGATGGTTCACGATTATAGCGTAACTGACTTAATGGAATCTTGATTTCCGCTGTCCATCCGCTGTCATTTATGTGTGTTTTTGCAAACCATATAGGGTTCCAGCTATGATCCCAATACACTCCATCCTGCGAAACAAATTCATCGTTTCGAACTCCGGATACGGATATGGTAAACGAAAATGCAGTTCTAAGATCGTGATAGCTGTCAATATTGATCTCTACCCAGTCTCCCGGAAATTCATCACGGCGTCCCATGCGGCGTACTATTGAATCCGGTGAAACATCATGACATCTGTAACCGATGTACAAGAATTTGTCGTCGTATAAGATCTTGAAAGTAGTTGGTTGTGAAGCTGGCTGACCTTCGTGCGGTTGCCATTGGATGAAATCACCTCCCCATTCAACGGCATTCCACGCATCTTCTGAGGGAATACCATCCAATTGTATGGAAGCATTAAGCCGCTGCGTAAAATATTTCTTTCGTATGATGGTATCAGGTTCGTTACTCCATAAGGTCGAACTGATACAAATAAGCGCTATGATCAGTGGCAGCGTTCGGGTCATTCTGCGAAGGTGCGCCAATATATTTCGATAAGGAAAGGAAATTGTAGAAATGGTCATTTTCCAAGATGTCTGGCAGTATATTTATCACCCGAAAACAACCCGCCATATGAAATGCAATTCAGTTATTGTTGTAATGTTGATTTTTGCTATTACTCTTCAATCATGTACATCGCAGAAACCTGTCGCAACGCAATCCCGGGCACAAACTTTCACAGAATTAAATGCAGAGCAGTTGAAACCTTTCGGAAGGTTCGCTTTAAGTAACGGCAAACTTGAAATGGTGAGCACTGCCATGCATTTTGGATTCACATTCGAAGGAAACGAATGCCTTATCAATGCGGAGGTACAACCAGGAACTCATAATTATCTTCAATATGAAATTGACGGAAAATACATCGGTAGAATTCGCGTTGACGCCAACAACAATTCTCCAATTTTCATCAGGACTGTTGGTAACGGCAAGCATACACTATGGATGTACAAAGCAACTGAGGCGCATAGCGGACCAATCTACATTACAAAAGTTTCGGGTAAGAACATTGTAGCACTGGAGCGGTCATCTGCTCCGTTGATCGAGTTCATTGGAAACAGCATAACGTGTGGCGCCGCTGCAGATCCATCCGAAGTTCCTTGTGGCACAGGACAATATCATGATCAGCATAATGCTTACATGTCCTACGGGCCCGTTGCAGCAAGGGCTGTACATGCAAATTACATTGTAAGCAGCGTCAGTGGAATCGGCGTTTATCGCAATTGGAATAGTGACGGCCCTGCAATGCCAGAGGTTTTTCGTTCAGTGGATTTCCAGGTCAACGGGCGTCCCTGGAACTTCGATTTCTACCGACCCGATATTGTTACCATTGCGCTCGGAACAAATGATTTCAGCAAAGGCGATGGAGTGCGGCAACGGCTTCCTTTTGATAGTGCAAGATATGTGCACAGCTATATTGATTTCGTTCAGTCGCTTCAATCATACTATCCGCAGGCACAAATTGTTTTGATGAACAGTCCCATGGTAGGTGGGGCGGATGCTGCGCTGATGAAAAACTGCCTCGCAGCTATAAAATCCGAAGTGGATAAAAAGACTGTTCATCTGAAACCCTTGAAAATATTTCTTTTCAATCCAATGAAGGCGCGGGGATGCTCCGGGCATCCAAATGTTGAGGATCATGTTATCCTGGCGAAGGAGCTGATGCCATATCTGCGTAGTTTAATTGATGAAATTCATGTAAAGAAGTGAGGTGGGTCTTGCGCTATAAATTTTGATACATTTTATGATGCTTATTTGATATATTGAATGTTCAATAATCAGGTGTCATTATGTCTAAGCTCGTATTGATTCTATCACTGGCAGTTACTTTCTCTGCGCAGTTGCGCGCACAGGAAACTGTCGTTTATCTTGTTCGTCATGCTGAAAAAGAGACCAACCCGCAAGATCCGCGCGATCCGGGATTGAGTCCAATAGGTTTTGAAAGAGCTATGAATCTTGACGATAGTTTGAAAGCGATAAAATTTGATGCAGTTTATTCAAGCGACTATAAAAGAACAGTTGCCACTGCTCAGCCGGTAGCCACACGCAATGACCTAGTTATTATAAAATATGATCCATCTGCACCTTCAAAACTTGTGGAAGAAGTGAACAGCAGGTGGAAAGGCAAAACGGTTCTTATTGTTGGACACTCAAACACCTTGTTGCCATTGATAGAGGCTTTTGGAGGAAAGGCTACAATGCAACATATTGACGACAATGATTATTCAAACATATTCAGGCTGCAAATAGGAGAGCATGTTACGCTAAGCGAAAAAAAGTTTTGATGTAGGCAAATTAATCTGCGCTCTTTGTCCATCCTCGTATCCGCCGATTGTTATACTGATGTAAAACGATCAATAACAATTAAAACTTTATTCATGGATCAGTACATGCTCATTTTTCGTCACATGGATGGTAAGGAAGTTGCCTCCCCGGAACAAATTGAAGTTTGGATGAAGCAAACGATGGATTGGATTGGAACCATCAGCGCCCAAAATAAATTTATTGAAGGGAATGGTTTGTTCTTTGATGATGCACGTGTAGTGAAGCACGATAAGATGGTAACTGACGGGCCGTTCGGACAGGTAAAAGAGACCATCGCCGGGTATATAATGGTGAAGGCTGATACGATTGATGAAGCTGTTGAGTTTGCAAAAGGTTGTCCGGTACTTCAGGGCGAAGGGAATACTGTTGAAGTAAGACGGGTGGCCGTTCATTGACGGATATGTTTTTTATGGACCACGACGAGCTTATACCGCATTTGTTCCGAAAAGAATACAGCAGGATCATTGCTGTGCTTTGCAGGAAGTTCGGCTTCGAACATCTTTCACTCGCTGAAGATGTTGCGAGCGAAACATTTCTGATTGCGGCGCAAACCTGGCCCATGAAAGGTATCCCCGCAAATCCCGGCGCCTGGCTTTACACAGTTTCCACAAACCGTTTCAGGAATGAACTGCGAAGAAAAAAAATGTTCGATGAAAAGATCAGTCCGCAACTCAGGGCCCTGAGCGAAGAATCTTTTGATGCAGATCTTACTGAAACTTCGATCCTTGACAGCCAGTTGCAGATGATGTTCGCCTTGTGTCATCCGGCGCTTGCAAAAGAAGCGCAGGTAGCATTGTGCCTTCGCATTCTGTGTGGCTTTGGTATAGAAGAAATCGCATCTGCATTTATGTCCAATAAGGAAACGATATCAAAGCGTCTGATGAGGGCAAAGCAACGACTCAGGGAACAATGCGTGTCCCTCGAAATGCCCACAGGTGCACAGCTTGTTTCACGCATTGATTCGGTGTTGTCCTCCCTGTATCTTTTGTTTAATGAAGGATATTATTCAAGACACAATGATGCTATAATTCTCAGCGATCTTTGTTGGGAAGCTATAAGACTGTGCAAGACAATGACCGAATTCCGTGATACCGATGTTCCTGCCCCAAATGCATTATTGGCGCTTATGTGTTTCCAGGCTTCACGTCTTGATGCGAGAAAGGGAACGGATGGGCAGCTAATATTGCTAGATGATCAGGATCGATCGTTATGGAATACATCGCTTGTGCAACAAGGCGCATATCACTTGTTTAAAGCTTCGACGGGAAATACCTTATCAGAATATCATCTCGAGGCAGCAATTGCTTACTGGACGATGGCACCGGAAGATAATAAACACAAATGGACCATCATTCTTGATCTGTTTGATAAGTTGATTGGCATAAAACCGTCGCCGGTAGTGGCTTTGAACCGACTTTATTCTCTCTCACGTGCGAAAGGGAAACAGACCGCGTTAAAAGAACTTATTCAATCAGATCTGCCGAGAGATTTTTTTTATCACGCCCTGCTTGCGGATTTCAACGACGGTATTGATTCGGACAGATGTCGTGAAAGTCTACACAAAGCATTGAAACTGGCCTCCACAGAGCCCGAAAGAACCCTTATCCGGAAAAAATTAGCGGGGAGCAATTGAACAATTTTGTGCAGATTTGCAGCCTCTATGTCCCTCTCTTTCGCTTCGATCGCCTCAGGAAGTAATGGAAATTGCTACTATGTAGGAAATGCAACCGATGCAGTACTCATCGATGCAGGCATTTCATGCAGGCAAATTGAAGTAAGGATGAACAAGATCGGACTTCAAATGCAAAAAGTTCGCGCCGTCTTTGTATCACACGAACATACTGATCATATTTGTGGCTTACCTGTACTTGCAAGAAAGTGGAATCTCCCTGTTTACGTAACGCATCAAACTTTAAATAGTTCGGGACTGCAATCGCAGCTAAATAATACTAAAACTTTCCGGTGTAGCGTGCCAGTAAACCTTGGAGAGTTGGAGATCACGCCGTTTTATAAGTCGCACGATGCCGCTGATCCGCATAGTTTCGTGGTATCATGTGGCGGAATTCGTGTAGGTATATTCACCGACATTGGAAATCCGTGCGATAAACTTATGATGCATTTTTCTCAATGTCATGCTGCTTTTCTTGAAGCCAATTATGATGAAAATATGCTGAACAACGGGAGCTATCCCTATTATTTGAAGGCCCGTATTCGCAGCGATAAAGGTCACCTGTCAAACATGCAGGCACTTGAGCTTTTCAAATCATACAGATCAGTGAATCTTTCACATCTGATCCTTGGCCACCTTTCTGGTAATAACAACACACCGCAGATCGTAGAGCAACTCTTCAATGAGCATGCGAAACAGACAAACATTATCGTTGCATCGCGCCATGAGCAAAGTGAGTTATACGACTTACAAGTTTCGGCAAGTTTACAGCCCAAGCGGACATCGCCTTTGTTGCAGCAGATGCAATTTGCATTCTGATCAGTTTAATTTTACTGCATACACGTTTCCGTCTGAACTTCCGAAGTAAATGGTGTTATCATGGATCAGAGGGGTAGACAAAATGCTTCCCAATGTGTGCAATTGCTTTTCGGCTTCAATATAATTATCACCATAAGTCGTAAACCCTTCTACAAAATTATCGTTGTTGTCAAATATATTATTATAGTTGTGTCGGCTTCCATCAGTTTGGAAAACAAAATTTACCTGGCCGTTGAAAGCATTCACTCCATATAGTTTTCCATTGAAACATCCGAAATAGATGGTACTGTCTTTGGCAGCTGCGGATCCAAACACGCGCATGTTTAATTTCATGTGCCACCTGTCTTCCCCGGCTGCTATGCCCATTGCATAAAATCGGTGACTGTCTGAGGTTCCGAAGTATATGTTTTCCAGGTGAACCAAAGGAGTGGCGATGATCCAGCTTCCTTTTTCTTTCATGTTCCAGTGACCTGTACCATTGATTGCATTCAAAGAATAGATATTGT
Source organism: Bacteroidota bacterium (assembly GCA_023437225.1). Classification (GTDB taxonomy): domain Bacteria; phylum Bacteroidota; class Bacteroidia; order Chitinophagales; family Chitinophagaceae; genus Flavitalea. The sequence goes on from JAEZGS010000020.1 coordinate 56,723, forward strand.
AGTCGCGACTTCCAAAATAAATTGCACCATTATGTAACGCTGCGGATGTTTGAATTTCACCTTTCGGAAAATAGGTGTCGCCAATTGTTTTGAACTTCCAATTGAGCTTGCCGTTTTGTGCGTTCAGGCAATATAGATGCCCATCGAAAGATCCGATATACAGTCTGTTGCTATCCAGCAGGGGTGTGGCATGTACCACATCGCCTGTCTTGTAAGCCCACTGTTTTTTTCCGTTGGCCAGGTTGATGGAATAAACATAGCCATCGCCACTTCCCCAGTATACAGAGTTGTTATATACAATCGGCGACGAAATATAATAGTCCCACAAATCGTAAATCTTTTCCTTCCCCGGTGAGAATGTCCACTTACTTTTTCCGGTAAGCTTGTTCAATGCATGAACGCTACCGTCGGAACTGGATACAAGTATTACATCCCTATAAACAAAGGGAGTTGAATGAACCGCGCCATTTGTTTTGAATGTCCATTGAAGTCGGCCGGTTTGATGATTCAATGCGTATACATTACTATCGCCGCTTCCTATAAATATAAGCGCCGAATCGATTGCAGCAGAAGAATAAACTCGGTTGCCTGTTTTAAATTTCCATAGTAGTTGCTGCGCAGAAGTTATATCACTTGAAAAAAAGATAAAAAGTAAAAACAATAACCTGGTGTGCATGAGATCAGGGATGATTTTTATAAAGTTTAGGGAGAGCAAGATCATAACGAACCGCAAGAATCCTGATTAAGATGACGAGCGATACGGCAACAAGATAAGCGATGTTGCCATTAATGTCTAAATACAACAACAAGAAGAACGTTATTCCTCCGAAGATACTGGCGAGCGCGTAAATCTCGCGATGAAATATCAGAGGTACCTGGTTCAATACAATATCTCTCAGCACTCCGCCAAAACAACCTGTGATGGTACCCAGCATGATGCAAACGAAGATGTTGAGATCATGCGCCAATCCTCGTTCTATGCCTACCAATGTAAATAGACCAAGTCCTATAGCGTCGAAGAGGAAGAGCATTTTATCAAGCTTCTTTAGGTAGCTGCTGAACAGTAATGCGCATACTGTGGCCACGAATATCACGATGGTTGTAATCGAATTACTCAACCACGCCACCGGCAGGTCGCCCAATATGATGTCACGCATGGTGCCGCCTCCAATTGCGGTGATGAAAGCGATGATCAATACGCCGAATGTATCGAAGCGTTTTTCCATTGCAGCAAAAGCACCCGATGCAGCAAAGCTGAATATTCCCAGTGCGTCCATTATGGCGAGGAAGGTTTGATTCATGTATTGCAAATGTAAAAAAGGTCAAATAAGCTGCACGAAGTATATTTGGGAATGAGATTCCTTACACTGACCGCTCTTTTGTTTGCAGTATTTGTATCTAGCGCCCAACAAAAATATGATACGAGGTTTGATATTGCATACTATCCCGATTCTTCCGTTTCAAAAGATGCTTATCGAAATTCACAGTGCAGGCTTGACCTTTACATGCCCGCCGATGCAAAGGGTTTTGCCACGGTTGTATGGTTTCATGGAGGCGGGATCACCGGGGGACGCAAGGAGCTGCCGAATGCATTGAAAGAAAAAGGCATTGCTGTAGTAGGCGTAGGATACAGGCTATCACCGAAAGTGAATGCACCTGCATATATCGAAGATGCGGCAGCAGCGGTTGCATGGGTGTTTAAGAATATTGAAAAATATGGAGGTAACAGGAACCTGATATTTGTATCGGGGCATTCAGCGGGTGGATATCTCGGGACAATGATTACCCTTGATAAGAAATACCTGCTTAAATATAACATCGAGGCAGACAGCATAGCAGCTCTTATTCCCTTTAGTGGTCAGGCTATAACACATTTTACCATTCGAAAGGAAAAAGGAATCGCTGAATTGCAGCCCACCATTGATATGTATGCGCCATTGTTTCACGTCCGCCGCGATGCGCCACCCATTCTATTGATTACTGGTGACCGCGATCTTGAACTGTTAGGCAGGTATGAAGAAAATGCTTATTTATGGCGAATGCTGGAACTGACGGGTCATAAGGAAACAAAACTATACGAACTGCAGGGTTATGATCATGGAGGCATGGCGCAGCCTGCGTTCCCATTACTGCTAAAAGAAATTAGTCGGATAACAGAAATCAAATCGAAAAAATAATAGTATGGACAACATCAATGTAAAACAAGTGAGAGCTTTCGGAACGGATGCAGCACAGTCTCCACTTCAGCAGGTTAACATACAACGTAGGAGCGCCACAGCGCATGACGTGGAGATCAACATTTTGTACTGTGGAGTTTGTCATTCTGATTTACACACTGCAAGAAACGAATGGCATAACACAATTTATCCATGTGTGCCCGGGCATGAGATCGTTGGTAAGATCACGCGCGTAGGCGAGCATGTATCAAAGTTCAAGGTGGGAGATCTTGCCGCGGTAGGGTGCATGGTAGACAGTTGTCGTGAATGTGAGCATTGCAAGGAAGGACTTGAGCAGTATTGCGAAGCTGGCAATACAGGCACTTACAATTCACCGGATAAGCATCTCAATGCTCATACGTTTGGAGGTTATTCTGAGGTAATCGTTGTTGACGAAAGCTTTGTGTTGAAAGTGCCGGAAAATCTCGACCTGGCCGCAACAGCACCATTGCTTTGTGCGGGCATTACCACTTATTCACCCCTCAGGCACTGGAATGTGGGACCCGGAATGAAAGTAGGTATAGTGGGAATTGGGGGACTTGGGCATATGGCAGTGAAAATTGCTAAAGCGATGGGTGCCGAAGTGATTGTTTATACAACGTCTACTTCCAAGATCGAGGATGCAAAGCGACTCGGTGCCGATGACGTAGTGTTGTCGAGCGATAAGGCACAAATGAAGAAGTATAGAGGTAAGTTACATTTCGTATTGGATGCAGTTTCTGCGCAACATGATATTAATGCGTATTTGAACCTGTTGAAAGTGGATGGGTCACTTGCGCTGGTGGGCGCACCAGAGCATGCACTTCCCGTTGCGGCCTTCAGCCTCATCCCATATAGAAGAACTTTTGCAGGATCCATGATCGGGGGAATCGCTGAAACGCAGGAGATGCTTGATTTCTGTGGAAAGCATAATATCGTTGCGGATATTGAAATGATCGATATACAACAGATCAATGAAGCTTACGAGCGATTGCTTAAGGGCGATGTGAAGTACAGGTTTGTGATTGATATGGCGTCGTTAAGGAAGTAACGTAACCAAAAACCCCGCGCACCTGCGGTGCTTCGGTTTGTTCATTCATCCGCTTTTGCATGCAAGCATGCAACGCTCCTAAATAAACAAACCCCGATGTTGCCATCAGGGTTTTTGTGCCCAGGACTGGATTCGAACCAGCACATCCTTGCGAACGCTGCGACCTGAACACAGTGCGTCTACCAATTTCGCCACCTGGGCATCGTGTCAGGGGTTGCAAATGTAAGGAAGAATTTGAAAATCAGAAATTCTGATTCATTCCTATTTATAACAAGTAGTTTCACCAGCACATTAGCACACTAGCACATTAGCACAATAGCACATTAGCACATTAGCACACTAGCACACTAGCACACTAGCACATTAGCACACTAGCATATTAGCACACTAGCATATTGAAAACTGCATTCCGCATTCTGGCTAAACCGCCACATTAAAATCTCTCAACGCGTCATTCAGACTTGTCTTAAGATCCGTACTTGGTTTTCTTTGACCAATGATCAAAGCACAAGGAACATTATATTCGCCCGCGGGAAATTTTTTCGCATAGGTACCCGGGATAACCACACTGCCTGCAGGAATGCGCCCTTTGAATTCTATGGGTTCATTGCCCGATACATCAATTATCCTCGTACTTTTTGTAAGCACCACATTCGCTCCAAGCACCGCTTCCTTTTCAACAATTACTCCTTCAACAACGATAGAGCGACTGCCCAGAAAACAACCGTCTTCGATGATCACAGGTGATGCCTGCAATGGCTCCAATACACCACCAATTCCAACACCTCCACTTAAATGAACTCCCTTTCCGATCTGCGCACAACTACCCACTGTTGCCCAGGTATCAACCATCGTTCCTTCATCCACATACGCACCAATATTTACATAAGACGGCATCAACACTACGTTGCGTGCGAGGTAGGCGCCATATCGGGCTACGGCATGAGGAACAGCACGTACACCAAGCGTTTTATAATCGGATTTCAACAGCATCTTATCATAGAATTCAAAAGGCTCAATGGTCCATGTATGCATTTGCTGGATGCCGAAATACATCAATATCGCCTGCTTGATCCATTCGTTAACTACCCAGCCGCTTTCAGTTTTATCTGCAACACGCAATCGGCCTTTATCAAGTTCCTCAATAACCGCACGAATGGCATCCGTAAAATGCACGTCTTTTAATAATTCCCGATCGGCCCATGCCTGCTCAATTTTTGGCTTTAGATCCATGCTTCTAATTTTCTGCAAACTTAGAGCTTTGACAATTAAAAGATAAGTGGCCCCGTTTTTTCCTCACCGGCAGGTGAGAAAATCCTCATCCGTCCGACGTTTTTCCCTCATGTTTTGTCCAAGCATTGCATGTACTTTTGCTGTATCGACTTCTCAAATACTTATGATACACTTATGAAAAATAGATTTCTTATCATCCAGACCGCCTTCATAGGTGATGTCGTTCTGGCAACAGGGCTTGCCGAAAAGCTTCACAAATTTTACCCGGAAGCAGAGATCTTTATGCTTGTGCGCCGTGGAAATGAAGCACTGTTTAATAAACATCCTTTTTTGAAAGTGCTTGTCTGGGATAAGAAAGAATCGAAGTATTTAAACCTGTCGAAAGTGCTTTTTCAAATTCGCAGGCTTCGTTTTAGTAAAGTGATCAACGTTCAGCGATATGCAGCAACCGGTTTCCTGACTGCGTTCTCCGGTGCTAAAGAACGTGTGGGCTTTGATAAGAATCCATTCAAAGCCTTCTTTACGCATAAGGTGCCGCATGAATTCAGTGGAGAAGGAGAGAGGGTGGTTCACGAAATAGAAAGGAACAACAAGCTGATCGAACATTGCACGGACGATTCAGTATTCAAGCCAAAGTTGTATCCAGGTCCCGAGGAACATGAGAAACTGGCCCGCTTCAAGCGTTTGCCCTATATAACCATTTCACCTGCCTCTGTTTGGAAAACCAAACAGTATCCAATGGACCGCTGGATGGCATTTATTGAGAAGGTTCCGTATGAGTTTTCAATCTATCTATTGGGTGGCCCCGATGATTTCAAACTGGGTGATGACATCAAGCGAAGAACGGGTAACCCCTATGTAACTAATTTTTGCGGGCAACTCAACTTCCTGGAATCACTATCTTTCATGCAAGGGGCTGCTATGAATTATGTGAATGATTCGGCACCCATGCACTTTGCATCCGCGCTTAATGCACCTGTTACAGCTGTTTATTGTTCAACAGTTCCTTCTTTTGGTTACGGACCTCTCTCCGATGAAAGATATATTGTTGAATACCCGGGAAAATTATATTGCCGGCCCTGCGGTTTGCATGGGCACCCGGAATGTCCTGAAGGCCATTTCCGATGCGCCCTTGACATTGCAACAGACCAGCTAATGGCAACCTTGCCAAAACCGCAACTGCCCGTATTTCCTCAATTGACGTCCCAGGACGAAGAGTGATTTTGTAAAGTCTTCCATCTCGGACTTTGTAAACGACATCTTCCATGCGTGGCTTTCCTATATTTGCGGCTCTATGGATATCAGGTGCTCCGAGAAAGAAATGTTCGTGTTCAGAAAGATCGCAAACGCTGCGGAAGAACTTTCGATGCCTGTATACATCATAGGAGGTTTCGTTCGGGATAAGATCATCGGCCGAGATACAAAAGACGCGGATATCGTATGCATTGGCGATGGGATTGAGCTCGCCCATCAAGTCGCATCCCGATTCAACCCAAAAGTGCAGGTCGCTTTCTTCAAAAATTTCGGCACCGCGCAAATAAGGGTGAATGGTTGGGAAATAGAATTTGTTGGTGCCAGGAAAGAAAGCTATCGCTATCACAGTCGCAATCCCGAAGTGACACCGGGTTCACTTCAGGATGATCAGAATCGACGGGATTTTACGATCAACGCCCTCGCTATTAGCTTGAATAAAGATGACTTTGGCAAGCTCATTGACCCGTTTAACGGATTGAAAGATATTGAAGCGCGCATCATCCAAACACCGCTTGATCCGTTACAAACCTTCAGTGATGATCCTTTGCGAATGCTACGTGCCATTCGGTTTGCGTCCCAACTTGATTTTGAGATCGCCACTGAAACTTTTAAAGCGATACATGATAACGCGGAACGCATTCGAATCATATCACAGGAACGGATAACCGAAGAATTAAATAAAATTCTGCTTTCCTCAAAACCGTCTAAAGGTTTCGATCTGCTTTATAAGAGCGGCTTATTGCACATCATATTTCCGCAAATGGTTGACCTTGCTGGTGCCGAGTACATTGATGGCATGGGACATAAGGATAATTTTTATCATACACTTCAGGTTGTCGATAATATTGCTCAAAACACCAACGATCTGTGGCTTCGTTGGGCGGCATTACTGCACGATATCGGGAAACCAGCAACAAAAAAATTTGAAGAAGGCCATGGCTGGACTTTCCACGGCCATGAGATTGTAGGCGGGCGCATGGTTCCAAAGATATTTACACGCTTTAAGCTCCCACTGACAGACCGGATGCGGTTTGTAAAAAAAATGGTGGAGCTACACCTAAGGCCAATCAGTCTCACCAAAGAAAATATTACTGATTCCGCTGTTCGCAGATTGTTATTTGATGCGGGTGATGACATTGAAGACCTTATGTTATTATGCGAAGCAGACATCACCTCAAAGAATCGCCTTAAAGTGAGGCGTTACTTAGACAACTTTGAATACGTCCGACGCAGACTAAAAGAAGTGGAAGAAAAAGATCGTATTCGAAACTGGCAACCGCCCATCACAGGAGAATTGATCATGGAAGTGTTCGATCTAAAACCCGGCAAAGTTGTTGGAGAGTTAAAGAATGCAATTCGGGAAGCAATACTTGACGGCGAGATTGAGAACAATTATGATGCAGCATATGACTTCATGCTCAAAAAAGCCGGTGAACTTCAACTGGCGCCCGTACGTCGTTGACACAGTTGGACTTATGACCAACATCTATTATTTTTGAAACAAAGACACCTGATTAAGTAAGAAATTTTTCGATCGATCATGGCAATATTAAAGTTCAGGATATATTTTGAAGAAGATGACAGTGTTTACCGTGACATTGCGATCAAACACACACAAACTTTTTTTGATCTTCACCAGGCGATCTTAAAAGCTTATGAGTTTGACTCCAGGCATGGTGCTACCTTTTACCGCAGTAATGATCACTGGCAAAAAGGTCGTGAAATCACTTTGGAAGTCTACAATAAGTCATATAAAGTACAGCCACTGATGATGTCTGAAACATCGATCGGTTCGGAGATAAAAGATCCTAATCAAAAGTTCATATACAATTATGATTTTGTGAAAGGCTGGACTTTCCTGGTTGAACTGTTCAATGTTTCAAAAGAAGAAAGTTCAAAACTTGTTTATCCGGCGATAATTCGGACAGAAGGAATAGGGCCTTCACAGTATGGAACAAAAGGCCTGGTAGGAGATAAGTTGGCCGAAATGGAGGAAAAGTACGATCTCTCAAAAGGTGCTGAAGGTTTCGGTACAGAGGGTGAGGATGATGGTGATGACGATACCGAAAGTTTCGGAGACGAAGGTGGTGAAGAAAATAATGAGGAAGCATATTGATTCCAATCGATACACGGACATATGATAACGAGTACTGCACATGGTAAGCGAAAAAAAGTTATCATTATTGGAGGTCCTACCGCCTCGGGCAAGACAAGCCTTGCCATTGATCTTGCGCTTAAGTTAAAAACGGAAATCATTTCCTGTGACTCGCGTCAATGTTATCGTGAAATGAACATTGGTGTTGCTAAACCTTCTAATGAAGAGTTGCAAGCAGTGCCGCATCATTTTATCAATTCACATTCTGTAAATGATCATGTAAACGCAGCACTGTATGAATCCTATGCCCTGGATCACGTTCGTAAAATATTTGAAAGCAGTGATCATGCAGTGATGGTTGGCGGCACCGGCTTATACATTCGCGCGTTTGCTGAAGGCATTGATCATATCCCGCCCATTGATCCGGAAATTCGGAAGAAAGTTATTGGATCATTCGAAGCGAACGGTATCGAATGGTTGCAAAACGAAGTAAAGCGCCTTGATCCCGCGTATTACTCAAGTGGAGAAATATACAATCCGCAACGTCTCATGCGTGCGCTTGAAGTGCAGACCGGTACGGGTAAATCGATACGCGAATTCCAGCGACAGTTTCCATTACAGAGGGAGTTTGATATTCACAAATATGCCATCGCTATCGATCGGGATACCATCATCGATAGGATCAATAAGCGTGTGGAAGCCATGATTCAACAGGGACTTGTTGACGAAGTTGAAGCCTTGTTCCGGTATCGACATCTGGCTCCGTTGCGAACAGTCGGTTACCAGGAAATCTTTGAACACTTCGACGGTAATTGTGCTTTGGATCAGGCCATTGAACAAATAAAGATCAATACACGTCAATATGCAAAGCGACAGGTAACCTGGTTCAGACATCATGGATTCCGGTGGATCGCGCCTGGCGATGCAAGCGAAGTGATCGAGTTGGAAAATGCACACTAAATGCAATCTAAAAAAGTAATGGAATCCTTCCCTTGCTAAATGCTTTTACTTAACACCCGGTAAGTTTATCAGATATTCAGCAGTTTTTCAATCCATAATATTCGCCCGGCAAAAGAATTTGAGACAACTTTGTGTCATCAAAGCAAGCGATTCAAGACCTAAGAGAAACCGAATAAAATCCAGAGTAGCACTTTGATCCAGATCTTGAAAACTACCGTACCGAACGTATTCAAAATATTGAAGCTTATTAAACTTGGTTAAGGTTGATGGTTAATAGTTAATGGTTAAAGGTTAAGGTTTAAAAACCTAAAATTGCCCCGCTTTTCAGTGGGGCTTTTGATTTTTATAATGTGCTGGATCAAAACTTCACTCCAAGTGTCATCATAATATTTCCGGAAGACTCGCGTAGCTCTGCAAAGGTGTTTGGTTTGTCTCCAAGGCGGTATGGAAAATTGATGTCGCGGTTCAATGCATGAACATATGTGAGGTCAACAAAAAATCCTTTGTTTCTATAGCCCAGACCACCACTGATATTCATCCGGCGTGCCTTCAACACATCACTGTCCTCGTACGGGTTGCCATAATATGCGAAACCTAAACGCGTCATATAGGTATTGAACTTCAACTCACCTCCAACCCTGAAATTAAATGCGCCTTTATAGGTTCTGCTGGTCGCCTCATTGACGGCTGAATAATACTCCTGGTCGATGTTTCCAGTCTCCGGATTGAATTTGGAAGAACCATGAGTCACATATTCAACATCGGCAGTAATAAAGCCTTTTTGTTTCGTAACATCTTCCACTTCGCTTAATACATAAGAAGCACTTAACACAAATTTCCAGGGCGAAACGAAATCATATTTGTAAGTCGGAATGTATACCCCGTTTTCTGTATAAATGGTATCGCTGTTAGCAGTACGTATCTGCTGGCCCTGCGGAAAATAGTTCTCAAGGTCTGCTACGATCGAACCTGTGGTGGTTTCCTGCAATGCATACATGGTAGGCGTGTGAATACCCAGACCGAGTCGCAGAGAGTTGGTAGGTTTCACAATCAGGCCGGCTTTCGCATTGAAACCAAATCCTTTCACCGACTGGTTTTCAGTATATGTAGCATTGTTGAAATTATTATCAGTAAGGCCTGTTGCATCCTCTTCATAGAGAGTGGAAGTGCGTTCGTAGTTCAGGATCGGTATGCCAACTCCGAACCCGAGGTAAACACGGTCGTCCATATTGGTAGCAAAGCCCAGGGCAACTTCGGTAATACCTCCCCTGGTCTCTATCCGGCGTTCCTGGTTGAATATTCCTTCACCCCCGGCCAATATCGCGTCACGTTGGGGAAGTCCGACAACTTCGACGTTGCCATTTACAGTCAGAGTATCGATGAGATAAGTGTAATTGGCAAGTTTGGTACCCAGGTTAAGAGGAGCATCATAAAGACGCACGTCGATAGGAAGGCCTGAGTTTGCAAACTCTTCTGCAAAGGTTTCTGAAAATGAACTGAGATCATTGGTGCCCCGATAATAAACCGAGTTGTTGAAATTTGCCGTGCGGTTCACTGCAAGTGCGATCGCATTGCTTGCCCATCGGCCATAACGATTGGAGCGCCCGTATACAAAGCCGGAAGCGCCATAATCAAATGAGGATCTATTGTCTTTTTCATCGAGGCCAAAATATTTGCCACGAACGTTATTTAATGAAAATCCCGGCGATAACACGAACTCGCCCGTTTTGTAGAAACCGAGTCCTGCAGGATTTATAAAAGTTGATGTTATGTCACCGCCTAGTGATCCCATTGCTCCGCCAATGGCCATAGAGCGTGCCGTACCTCTGGGCGTTGTCCAGCTCATTCTCACTGCGTCCTCGGGCACCTGGGCCTCCGCAACGGCGCTAATTACAAGTAAGGATAACAGATAGATTGTCTTTTTCATACTCTTGTTCTTAGATCTTCTATTGTGGAATAAAAAAGAGGAAACAAATTCAAGATGCACTCAAATTTCATTTCCTCTTAAAAGCGTTATATGTTGGCCCTAGTTGCCGCGTGTGGGTCTGCTTCCGCCGCCGCCGCTGCTGCTGTTACTTCTGCTTCCACTGTTGCTGCTGCTGTTAACTGGTGCAGAGCTTCTCTGGGTGGAATTGTTAGAAGATGGGCTGTATGTTCTAACCGGTCTTTCATCATTACCGTTTGAGTAATATCTGTTCTGACGATCGCTTCCAGAGAACACTTTCTTAATCGATGAACCAAGCTGCGGGTTATTACTACTCCGGTTATTGTTGTTGCTGTTATACCGGATGTTACTATTGTAATAATTAGGTCTGCGCAACGAGTTACTATTTGCGTAGTTCGGATTGCTATAGCTTCTCGAGTTGAAGGAACGCAACCTGGAATACGCATTCGGATTGTTCTTCGGATTGATGATCACATAATTATAACCGTAGGGGTTATAAAAACTGTTCCAGCTCCAATAGTTATTATAGAAAATGTTCGATGACCATGGGCTGTAGTAGCCACCGCCAAAGGACCATGGATTGTGAAATCCGAAATAAGGATTCATACGTGCATCCATCCAGTAATAATCGTCAAAAGCCGACCAGCGTGTCCGGTTTCTCACCATGAAGCGCAGGTAGTTGTCGTCCGGATTGTAATAGTCATCATATCGGTTACTGTACCGATCGTTGTATCTTTCACCGCCCTGCCTGTTTTCATTAGCAGCTACAACATATTCGTTTTGACCTCTGTCAGGTGAAAAATAAACATCATCGGGTGTTTGCCCGGTACGGTATGCAGTTGAACAACTAGCAAGTCCCGATACTACCACAACAGCAAGAAGCAATATGCGAGTGTTCATATAAATGGTTTTTTAAATTTTCAGCGGTTTAGTTGTTACTTTGCCGCAATTCTACATGGAAATTACAACAAAAAGACTGGTGTTATGCTAAAAACATTGCACCACCTTTGTTAAAAATCAGATTAATTCATGAGCAAGGAAATTACGGCCAGGAGTGTGGATTATTCGCAATGGTACAACGACCTGGTGATCAAAGCAGGGCTTGCCGATTACTCAGCGGTTCGCGGCTGCATGGTGATCAAGCCTTACGGATTTGCGCTGTGGGAAAACATGCGCGATGCATTGGACAAGATGTTTAAAGACACGGGCCATGTGAATGCATATTTCCCGCTGTTCGTTCCGAAAAGTCTTTTCGAAGCTGAAGAGAAGAACGCCGAAGGATTCGCTAAAGAATGTGCCGTAGTAACGCACTATCGCCTCAAAACAGATCCCTCATCAAAAGGTAAGCTGATGGTGGATCCTGATTCTAAATTAGAAGAAGAATTGATCGTTCGCCCTACCAGCGAAGCGATCATCTGGAATACATACAAGAGCTGGATACAATCGTATCGTGATCTGCCCATACTCATTAACCAGTGGGCGAATGTGGTTCGGTGGGAAATGCGCACAAGGCTTTTTCTCAGGACCGCCGAATTCCTGTGGCAGGAGGGCCATACTGCGCATTCAACAAAACAGGAAGCCATTGCTGAAGCAGAAAAAATGCTTCATGTGTACGCCGATTTTGCTGAAAACTGGATGGCATTGCCTGTGATCCGTGGTGTTAAATCGGAGTCTGAAAGATTTGCCGGTGCTGTTGATACTTATTGTATTGAAGCGCTGATGCAGGATGGTAAGGCTTTACAGGCGGGCACCTCACATTTCCTGGGACAAAACTTCGCCAAAGCATTCGATGTGAAGTTTTCAGATAAGGAAAATAAACTTGATTATGTATGGGCAACGAGCTGGGGGGTAAGTACACGACTTATCGGCGCACTGGTAATGGCTCATAGCGACGATGAAGGATTGATACTACCTCCAAGGATCGCTCCTTTGCAGGTAGTCATTGTGCCGATATTCAAAGGTGATGAACAAAAATCCCGGATCGATGAGAAAGTGATTGAACTGATGCAGTCGCTCAAAGCTGCAGGAGTTCGTGTGAAATATGATGACTCAGACAATGCCCGGCCGGGTTGGAAATTTGCCGAATATGAGAAACAGGGTGTGCCGTTGAGATTAGCGATCGGCGCGCGCGACCTGGAAAACAATACCGTAGAACTTGCCCGCCGGGATCTGCGCACCAAAGAGACTGTAAGCATGGATGGGCTCAATGATCGTATTGTGCAACTGCTTGCCGATATACAGGAATCAATGTTTAATAAAGCGCTTTCTTTTAGAGAAGAGCACATCACGCCCGTTAACAGCTGGGATGAGTTTAAACAAGTTCTTGATTCTAAAGGAGGATTTATTTCGGCACATTGGGACGGAACTGCGGAAACCGAGGAAAAGATAAAAGAAGAAACAAAGGCTACCATCCGCTGCATACCGCTGGATGCCATCGAGGAAGAAGGGAAGTGCGTCTTTACTGGCCGTCCGTCAGTTAAAAGAGTGTTATTCGCTCAGGCATATTAGAACAGAATGCGGAAAGCAGGATGCGGAAAGCAGTTTTCCGTTTTCGTTTCAACTCCCAACCAAAACTAAATACTATGGAACAAAGCGTTCAATCCGGAAACCTTTTTGATCTTCAGATCGATCAACAGGCAAATTACCATCTTCTTGAAACTGCAAAATGGGCTAAGTTTCTATCTATTGTTGGATTCATCATGTGCGGACTGCTCGCTATGTTCGCGCTGTTTGCAGGTTCAATATTTTCCGCAGCATTATCACAAATGGAAGAAATGGGAACCGCTGTAGGAGGAACGATGCTAACCATCATATATCTTGCAATGGCATTGCTTTGGTTCTTTCCCTTTTTGTATTTATACCGTTTCGCAACCAAAGCTACAATTGCGCTCAGGTCTGCTGATCAACAAAATCTAAATCAAAGTTTCAAAAATCTTAAGTCCTGTTTCAGATTTCTGGGCATCATGACAATTATCATGTTGGGCATGTATGCGTTGGTATTTGTTGTTGCTATTGGCGCGGCAATGACCATGTAGTCAGTTAGGAATTTAACCGATCACGAAGAATAGAAGTTATAGTCTTTCAGAAGTATTACCAGGAAATCAAGATCACTGCCTTCATAATCCAGGTTCAGCTTTGATTTGATGCGACCGGCGATTTTCTCTGCAAGAAAAAGGTCGTTCTTTTTTCTTACTGTTTCAATGACTGATTTAAGCGTATTTATATCACGATCGCTTAATTGCATGACCTGTGGAAACATGGGTTTGTAATTCGACCCGATCTCTGTAAAAACGGTGTCCTCCCAGGATGCCGTTTTCTTTAGGTCGATCAAAATGGTGCCTGCTACAACATCTCCGATCCGCTGGCTCTTATCGGTAAATATGATAAATATGACACCTGCGAACGTAAGCGGCATGGTCCACCAGGGAAGAGCATTATACCCGACAGCAAAAGGGATCCAGTAGGGGAAGTCAATCAGCCTGAATATCCATCTTATAAGATACTGACCAATTGATGGCTGGCCGCCTTCAGCAGTGATTACCTGGATGTTCATCACCAGTTTTCCCAGGCTTTTGCCATTCATTGCCACTTCAGAAACGAGGTGGTAGAACAACACTGGCAAACTGATGAGCAGACCATTGAGTTCCCACACATTGGTGAAAACAAAAAATGAAGTTGTATCTGTAAGAAATGACACAATGCTCACGTACAGCCAGCAGGTCATCAGGTCGATGATCCATGCAGCCATCCGCTTAGCAAAAGGAGCTATGACAAAATCCACTTCAATATTGAAGCCCGTATCGAGTCTCACCTGCGGCATGCAAACAAAGGAACTGATTTTTTGTTAGCTGAAGCAACGCATTAATCTGCTATATTTAAATATTATGCGCGAGGGACAGTTCATAAGAAAGAACATCGAGAAGTGGAAAAAGTACCAATATGAAAAACCTTCCCACCCCGATGAGATGGCCGAACAGTTTACAGATCTTGTAAATGATCTTGGCTATTCGAAAACGTTCTATCCGAATAGTCGGATCACTCACTATCTAAACACACTGGCATCGGAAATTTACCTGGGTATCTACAAGAATAAACGTGAAGACCGTTCACGTATATGGAACTTCTGGAAGACGGAACTGCCGCTGGTAGTAAGAAAACATCATCGTCAATTGCTTTATAGTTTCCTGTTGTTCCTTGGATTCGTATTGATGGCTGTTTTTTCGACTTTGGAAGACCAGACATTTGTGCGTGGGGTACTGGGGGATGGGTATGTGGAAATGACGGAAGACAACATTTCGCGCGGTGATCCTTTTGGAGTTTATAAGGATTCGGATAGGCTTCGTATGTTTCTCACCATCGCGCTGAACAACGTGAAAGTTTCATTCATGGTGTTTGTTGGAGGCTTTCTTGCTTCACTTGGAACGGTGTGGTTATTATTTGAGAACGGAATGATGCTCGGATCATTTCAAACTTTTTTTTTCCTTAAGGATCTCGGTTGGCAGTCGGTATTGGTTGTGTGGATCCATGGAACGCTCGAGATCTCTGCAATCATAATTGCGGGAGGTGCAGGTCTTGTAGTTGGAAACAGTATCCTCTTTCCAAAGACTTACAGTCGCCTGGATTCCCTGAGACGTGGTGCAAAGGATGGACTCAAATTAATGGTAGGTCTTGTTCCGGTATTCATAGCCGCGGCATTTCTTGAAGGATATATCACGCGATTCTCTACAATGCCTAAAGCGCTCAGCATTTCAATTCTTGCAATGTCATTCCTTTTTATCGCATGGTATTTTGTTTATTATCCCATCGCCGTTGAGAAAAAAACAATGCGTAATCAAATAAAGGATTTCAAGTGAAGAGACTCGTATCAATATGCACTCTTGTGATGCTGATCTTTATCCTTTTATGCGTCAGTAACAGAGCTTTTGCGCAGGAAGGTGTATTGAGACCTGCCCGTACTGTTCCTCAAAAAGTTGTTGACTCTTTACAGGAAGACAAACAATTCAGATATGCCAACGACTCCTCGTACTGGCAAAAAAAGCGTGTGAAGAACGAGTTCGACATATTTAAGTCAATTGAAAGCATCGCTTCAAGCGGGTTTTTCCGACTGGTGACCTATGCAGCACTGTTTTTCCTCTTTCTTTTTGTTGTGTACAGGGTTCTGTTTGTTTTAGGTGTTTTTGAAAGGAAGCCGCAACAAGGAAAAAAGACCATTGATGAAAAAGAGTTGGCTAGCACGGACCCGGCAGATATTGCCAGACTTATCAAAGAGTCGGTTGCATTGCGGAACTTTCGTCTTGCAATCAGGTATCAGTATCTCTATACTTTGAAATTGTTATCGGACAAACAACTCATCCGGTTGCATCCACAACTCACCAATCGAGATTATATTAACCAGCTTTCCGATCTGCATGATGCTTCAGCGTTTCGCTATCTCACCCAGGTTTATGAACACACCTGGTATGGCGAGGTTGCTTTAAATGAAGAACAGTATAGTAAAGTTGATGATCGTTTTACGAATTTCAAAAATGGCATGAGCAAATGAGGGCATGGCTGATGATATCCTTACTTGGCTTCCTGCTTGCTTCATGTAGTGGGAAGAGGTTGAATCAACGCGTGTCTTTATGGCGAAACGACAAGATCCCGTATGGCACATACTATGCTTTTTCAGGGCTCACCCACCTGTTTCCTTACTCCGATATCGCTATTAATAAGGAATCGCCTGTCAGGGCGGGATTTGCGGCATCGTATAAAGACGAAACTGATACCTCGGCCGACATCGTTCACAAGTCTGCCATTGTGATCATTACACCAACGTTCAAACCTAGCACAGAGGAACTTGATGCGCTGATAGGTTATGTAAGTTCGGGTAATCATGTCTTTATCTCCACCTTTGAGCCGGCCTCGTCGTTCCTCGATTCGCTGCGACTTTCAACCAACACGGGAACAGCTCTTATTAATTATGACGATTCGTTAAGCGTTTACTTAGCAACAGATACGTTGCTTAACTTTTCTTACCCGGGTAAACAGTTGGACAATTATATTAATTCATTTGATTCTTCTATAACAACTGTTCTGGGATTCGATGCAGAGCGACATCCAAATTTTGTAAGGTTCGATTTTAAAAGCGAAGGATCGCTCAGTTTACAACTCGCACCATTAGCTTTTAGTAATTTTTTTCTGTTGCATGGTAAGAACAACAGCTATTATGATTATGCGATGGCATCCATTCCATCGGACATCGGAAAGGTTTATTGGGATGACTATTACCGGTATTTTGAATACGGTGAAAAAAAAGGCTCTGATAAAAACAAAAATGTATTCTCGAAGCTGGGTGTCATTTTGAAAGATGATATACTACGTTGGGCTTTAATTCTTACAGCAGTACTATTTGCCATGATCTATTTGTTTGAGTCAAAACGTAAGCAACGTGTGATTCCTGCGATTCAACCACTTCGCAATATCTCACTGGACTTTGTAAAAACGATTGGAAGGTTGTATTATCAGCAGCGCGATAACAGTGATCTCGTGCGCAAAATGGCCATGCAGTTTGCCGATCACATGAGAACACGTTACAATTTTCATTTTACCTGGGATCAGCAAAACCTCGTTTGGCGGATAAGTCGCAAAACAGGATTCGACCAAAAGCTGACGTCCGATATATTGAACGATCTTCAGCTTGGCATAGCAGGCGCAGACATCGATGATGATAGATTGATTGAACTGCAGAATAACCTTGAACAATTTTATAAACATTCATGATGGAAGAGAATCTTTTTGAAATTAAGGAAGAGCTGAAATCATTACAGGTTTCGGTACAACGATTAAAAGATGAGATCGGCAAGGTGATCGTAGGTCAGTCGCAGATGGTTGAACTGCTTGTAGCTGCATTGTTAGCCGATGGACACGTTCTGATTGAAGGGGTGCCGGGTGTGGCAAAAACCCTCACTGCTAAGATGCTCAGTCGCACCATCAGTGTTGACTTCTCCCGCATTCAGTTTACACCGGATCTGATGCCTGGCGATGTTATTGGCACTACTATTTTTAATACATCTACAAATAGATTTGAATTTAATCATGGACCGATTTTCGGAAACATTATTTTGATTGATGAGATCAATCGTGCCCCTGCAAAAACACAGGCGGCATTGTTTGAAGTAATGGAGGAAAGGCAGGTAACGGTAGACGGAAAAACGTATGAGATGAGTACTCCATTCATGGTTGTTGCTACGCAAAATCCTATTGAACAGGAAGGGACTTATCATTTACCTGAAGCGCAGCTTGACCGGTTTTTGTTTAAGATCGATGTGAAGTACCCGACGTTGGAGCAGGAGATTGCAATTCTATCAAATCACCACAACAAAGATGTCGACAGTATGATGGATGAGGTTACTCATGTATTGTCCTGGACCGAGCTGTCCGAGTTGCGAAAGAGCGTACGTGAAATTCATGTTGAACAAAAGGTACTTGGTTACATAGCAGAGATGGTAAACTCTACCCGGAATAATAAATCGATCTACCTTGGTGCATCGCCGCGGGCATCAATAGGAATTTTACAGGGAGCAAAAGCTATTGCTGCAATGGAAGGAAGAAATTTCATTACTCCGGATGATGTTATATATATCGCCACGCCAGTGCTACGTCACAGGATAGTATTAACACCCGACAAAGAGATGGAAGGTGTAAGTACCGATGAAGTGATTCGCCAGGTGATTCAACAAGTTGAAGTGCCGCGCTAATGAAAGCCAACAGCTACATAAGATCATTATTTTTTTCCAGAAAATTTTACCTGGTTTTCGTTGGAATTATTTTATTGTTTCTGCTTGCATACCTTTTGCCCATTCTCTTTGTTCCGGTACAGATAGCGCTGTTGATATTTGTGCTGGTATTTTTAACGGATAGCATTCTTTTATATCGTCTTCCATACCCGATCACTATCTCGCGCGTCATGAGTGATCGCTTTAGCAATGGAGATACCAACGAAGTGGTGCTTGATGTGATTAATAACTACAAGTTTAAAATCCGAGTCTCCGTAATTGATGAGCTCCCCGTACAATTTCAAATGCGAAATTTTGAATTGAGCACTGAGTTGTCTGCAGGTGAACGGAAAAGGCTTGAGTATTCATTGCGGCCGCTCACGCGAGGTGAATATGTTTTCAATGATCTAAATTGTTTTGTCCGGTCACCTTTGTCATTCGTCGTGCGGCGTATTGTTGTGAAAGCTTCGGCCATTGTAAAAGTCTATCCTTCGTACCAGGCTCTGCGGAAATATGAATTACTGGCCATTTCAAATAATCTGACAGATATAGGAAGCAGGCGTTTGCGAAAGATCGGTCGCAGTCTGGAGTTTGATCAGGTGAAAGAATATGTGCGTGGGGACGATATCCGAAACATTAACTGGAAAGCAACGGCTCGTCGTGCAGGACAGCTGATGGTCAACAGTTATATGGATGAGCGGAGTCAACAGGTATATTGCATCATCGACAAGGGTCGTGTAATGAAGATGCCATTTGATGGTATGACTCTCCTGGATTATTCCGTCAACGCTGCGCTTATTCTTAGCCATGTAGCCATCGTAAGGCAGGATAGAACCGGGCTTGTAACATTTTCCAATGATGTTTCCAACTTCATGCCCGCGGAAAGAAGAACGGGGCAGATGAGTGCCATCTTAGAATCTTTGTATAATGAACAAACGGAATACCTCGAGACGGACTACGAAAGGCTCTACGCGGTTATCAGAAGCAAGGTGCCACAGAGAAGTTTGTTGATACTCTTCACAAATTTCGAATCGATGAGCAGCTTGCGGCGTCAACTTCCATTTTTACGAATGCTCGCAAGAAAACATCTGCTCCTGGTCGTTTTCTTCGAAAACCCGCAGCTCAAAGAGCTTACAGAAGGGGATGCTGACGATGTTGAAGGAGTTTATATCAAGACGATCGCGCAGCGTTTCGTTCTTGAAAAAAAATTTATTGTCAAGGAACTTCAGCAACACGGTATCATGACATTGCTTACGGAACCACGCCAGTTAACCATCCAGGCGGTAAACAAATATCTGGAGTTGAAATCAAAACAAGCGTTATAGATTGCAGTACCTTTGCAAGTCATTTTAATCACGAAAATTGGCAAATTCATTTTTTGAAGAAGGGCAGGTGTTGTTAATTGACAAACCTTATGATTGGACATCTTTCGATGTTGTGAGAAAGGTGCGCAACCTGATCAAAATAAAAAAGGTTGGTCATGCCGGTACTCTCGACCCGCTTGCAACTGGCCTCCTGATCGTTTGTACCGGTAAGTTTACCAAGCGCATAAATGAATATATGTTGCGTGAGAAAGAATATAAGGGCACGATTGTATTAGGCGCAACGACTCCAACCTATGATCTTGAATCTCATCCCGAGGGTCACGTAGATACATCGCATCTGACAGAGGAGATGCTGCGTACCGCAACGGCACCTTTCATCGGTGAAATCCTGCAGGTTCCACCAATTCATTCTGCGATCAAGATCAATGGAAAGAGGGTTTATGAGTTGGCCCGGAAAGGTGAAGATGTTGAGATCAAGCCGCGACCAATAGTTATTCGCGAATTTGAATTGACAAGAATATCATTGCCTGAAGTTGATTTTAAGATCGTCTGTTCTACGGGAACATATATTCGCAGCATTGCCAATGATTTCGGAAAGGAAGTTGGGGTAGGTGGTTACCTTTCTGCATTATACAGGACGCGTATCGGAGAATTTCATTTACGTGATGCGATGACCATGGACCAGGTTGCAACATACGTCGAGCAACATAAGGATCAGAAAGGATAACCGATGCCAAGTTGAAATGTACCGTCTTTTAATTTCAATTCCTGGAACCATCCATTCTTTGTGTCGGCGTATACCGGGTTCTTGATCTTATATGCCCAATCAAAACGGATCAGGAAAAAGTCGAAGTCGATGCGAAGGCTTGTTCCGCCAGCAACCGCAAGGTCTTTATACAATCTGTTTAAATTGAATTCCGCGCCTACCAGTTTTGGATTGTTTCGTGTACTGGGAAGCCACACGTTTCCAAAGTCGACGAATAGCGCGCTTTCAAACTTGATTCCCAATATTCTCCCTATATCAAATCGATATTCAACGTTGCCTTCGAGTTTTATGTCACCAAGCTTTTCGTTTTCGATGATCTTCCCTGCGCTATCGCGAATAATATTAGATCCATGGCCCAATGTTCTAACCTGCCATGCACGCATACTGTAGGGACCACCCCCAAAGTAGGCTTTGAGAAACGGAAGGTTGATTTCTGTTGAGTCTCCTGACTTACCATACGTATACCCGTAGCCTCCAAACATTCGGAAAGCCCATGTAGAACGCCGATTTTCAATAAAGAATTTATATTCCAGGTCTGTTTTAATGAAGCGCCGAAGATCTCCGCGATCAAGTCTTTTTATCAGGCCGAACAATGCACCGCTTTCTTCAACCCTTGCCTGAAATGCACTGCGGATATTGCCTCTTAATTTGAAATGATTAAATGTGGCGATCTGGCTGATAATAAGTCCATCTGCGAGGCTCCATCGCAAGGCAGGAATCTGGGACATCAGCTTTTCCAGGCTATCTGTTTTATCAACAGTTGTGTACTCGAAATTGAAAGGAATGTATTGCCAGTTGTTTGATCTGCGCGTCCAGTCGTATCCCCACGAAGTATTTACTGAACGCACCTGCATAAGGTTACGCCTGTTTGTGTATGCAGTGTTGAAATTTACTACGGTTCGACCGCTTGTAGCTGCTTTCTCAAATCGCGACCTGAAGGGAACGATCAATCTCGGAATAAAGATGCTGTGTGAAAAACTCGCCTGTACCGTTTGCACAAGATTTACAGTTCCCAACTCAACACCAAGGCGAAGGTTTGAAGTGGATTGAATGCTTTCCTTGAAGGTGTTGCGATTGCTAAGGCCGAAGTTAAAACCCACACCAAATAATGGTCCCGTTGAGATGACGTCGCTCGCATTCCGACTGGTTTCAAAATCGACACTGAGATTATACTTTCGAGCAGGATACAGTTTGATGATAGGATCAAGAATGCTTAAAGAATCGTTTGCGATCAGCTCAATGTTTACCTGTTGCCAGGCCCCAAAATTTGTAAATGTGTTTAGTGTTCGGAAGTAATCATCGAGGCGGTATAACTCACCACGTCGCAGTGCAATGTTACGGGCAAGGAAGGGCAGTTTGAATCTGAAGCTATGAAAGATGAATCGAATACTATCCTCGTATGCAATTTTTGGTTCCACAGTTGAAGAGTCAAAGAACATTGCATCGGGATATACGGTGACGTCCCCGATATAGTATGGTTTCAGACGCGCGGAATCATCTGAAACGCGTTGTTTAAAAACGATGGATACGGTTGGATTTTCTTTTTTCTTTTGCAGGGAGTCCAGTAACCTCAACTGCTCAAACGGATCCAGTGTAGGATCGATCAGGGCCGCAACAACTGTATCGTGCTCTGCATACAGATCTTCTTTTGCTATGCGAAAGAATCCGTTGTTACGATACATGGTCAGTAAACG
This sequence comes from Bacteroidota bacterium, assembly GCA_023437225.1. Lineage (GTDB taxonomy): Bacteria > Bacteroidota > Bacteroidia > Chitinophagales > Chitinophagaceae > Flavitalea. The sequence goes on from JAEZGS010000020.1 coordinate 78,995, forward strand.
GTCGAGCTCATCTGATACTTTCTGAAGTGTGTAGGGGTCATTTTTGCGGATGACTGCCTTTTGCTGGTTCTCAATTGCGAGACGCTGCAGCAGGGTATCTGTCATGTCATAACCGAGAGAATCGATCCGCAGGATCTTTCCGGGTGTCACATCAAAGCGAACGAACACTCTTTGCTGGTCCCGAACCGTATCGATGGTGAATGTGTCACGAATAGCGGGCTGAAAATAGCCCTGTGAACTCAATAGAGAGTTCATGAATGTTTTCGAATTACTCACATACATACTGTCGAATGCGGCAGGTTCGAGTAACTTGTAATAAAAGAATGGCGGTATAGCCCGTACGCTTAATACTGTTCTAGTTTTCAGGCTATCATGGATCTGGTTCAGAAGCCGTTCCCGAAGATCCTGGCGTTCGCGTGTAGGCAGATCATCGGAAACATTGATGGTGGTATTAAAAATAAATGGCTTGTCTTTCTGAAATTTCCGCGGAACGGTACACGAACTGGCAAGCATCACCACTAGAACTATAAAAGACAATATGTTGAAATACCTAACTTGCTGCGCGGGCACCTTTGTTGATTTAAAGAATAGCAATGTTAACCAAATCGAAGATAAAGTTTATTCAAAGTTTGAGCCATAAAAAGTTCCGGGATGAGGCAGGAGCCTTTGTTGCGGAGGGGCCAAAGCTTTTTAGGGAGTTGATAGCACTTGATAACCTGCAGGTGTTAGAGATCTATGCCACCAGTGATTGGATAAAGCGCGAACCAATTGCTCAAAATTTTGGTTCCATTATCACTGAGATCGAACCTTCCTACCTTGAGAGAATCTCCTCGTTGTCTACACCCAACCAGGTTCTGGCGATCTTTAGAAAACCGGTATTCACCACAGTTGAAGCAAAAGGTTATACGCTGGTACTTGATTCGATACAGGATCCGGGTAATCTGGGCACAATTATTCGAACCGCTGACTGGTTCGGCATCGCGGATATCGTTTGTAGTGCGGATTGTGTGGATGCATTCAATTCAAAAGTTGTGCAATCGACAATGGGTAGCATCGGGAGGGTGAAAGTGGTCTACAGAGATATCGTACAACTGTTGACCGGAATGACAGGCGTGCCTGTGTTTGCTGCTACACTTGATGGAGATGATATCTACACAATGGATAAGCCGGGTATAGGATTCATCGTAATCGGAAATGAAGCCCATGGTATTTCACCTGAACTACTGGCGTTATCAACCCAACGGATAACGATCCCTAAACGCGGGCGTGCAGAATCATTAAATGCCTCTGTTGCTGCTGCCATAATTATGTCAGAGTTCTGCAGGTAATGGCATCATCGGAACTGTATCGCACGAACAGGCTGAATTTTTCTCACTATGAATGTTGGTATAAGTAACACAATGAAACAAATGAGGAAAGTGCCAATGTTTACTGCAAGAACCTGCCACCAAACGATGTGAACTGCTGCTTGCGACATGTAATATGCATCTTCAGGTAGCTGGATAAATCCAAACTCATTTTGAAGCCAGCTGATAAGAAGACCTAAGACATTTCCAAAGAGCAATCCAAGTGCCGTTATGATGGCACCATGATACAAAAAGACTTTTTGTACTGTAAGGTTGGAAGCGCCGATCGCTTTGAGAACGCCTACCATTCTTGTTCTCTCTAATACGAGTATCAAAAGACATGTTACCAGATTAAGTGTAGCAATGGCAATCATGATGATCAATACCATATAAATCGTCTGGTCCTGGAGGCCAAGCCAGTCGAATATATTTGGATAAAGTTCTTTTATTGTACTGCTCTTGTAACTTATTGGGAGGTGATCAAAGATCTGGTTACTGACTATATCCATTTGTTCATAATCGTGAAGAAACAATTCGTATCCTCCGATCTGACCGGTCGACCAATCGTTCAATCGTTGTATGAGGCGAAGATCGCAAATGGCAACAAGCTTGTCATATTCTTCGATACCAGTCTTGTAGATGCCAGCAACAGTCAGCTTTCGCGGCCTTGGCGCTGCACCACCAGGCTGTATGAAATATACGATCAGTTGGTCGTTCACCTTCAATTTAAGAGAGTTTGCAATTGTCTGGGAAAGATTTATCTGGTTGCTGTAGCTCGAATCTTTAAAATCAAGCCATCTTCCGGCAACGAGAAAATCTTTCAGGTTGGAGAAATCATAGTTCTCTTCGATGCCTTTGAACATTACGCCTTCGATGGTTTCGCTTGTTTTCAGAATTGCGTTTTTCGTTGCGAAAGCCTGGATGGTTTTTATCTGCGGAAAATCTTTTTTCAGAGTAAGGACTGAATCATTTCGCGTGATCGGTGTTTCTTCAGCGATGGAAACTTTCAACGATTCGAAATTCTGTATACGCACGTGTCCCCAAAAGCTGAAAATTTTCTGACTGATCGTTTGCTGGAAGCCACTTGCAAACGCAAGTGCCAATATCATCACTGCCACGCTAATGATGGTTGCAGCTACGGAAAGCCGTATGATAAAGCGCGAAAACGAACGCTGCTGATTGAATGCGATCCTGCCAGCTATGAAACCTGCTATGTTCAAACCCTTTACTATTTAAGGTCAAAAATGGCTTTTTTTATGTTATCATTGTAAGGAGGTAACATAAATACTTTCAGCCCGAATGAAACTTAGATACCTGTTCATCCTTGTGTTGTTGGCTTGTGAACTGCATGCGCAAATACCTGAAGCGGTCTTTTCAGAGAACATTCGATCCGTTCAATTTTATCAGGCCAACAACGAACCGGCGTTTCCCATATTTCGCCTCAATGGAAGCGAACAGCTCGACCTTCATTTCGATGATCTCGATGCTAACGTAAAAAACCTTTCATACACGTTTCAACTTTGCAATGCGGACTGGACACCCGTGATGCTTAGTCATTTTGACTACATTAAAGGTTTTTCGCAGGTACGGATCAGCAATTACCGGACCTCATCGGTTGCCTATACCAGATATGTTCACTACCAGGCAAAAGTGCCTGACCGGAATTGTATTCCATCGAGATCAGGCAATTATATCTTAAAGGTGTTTAGGGATGGAGACACTTCTAAACTGCTGTTCACAAGAAGGATATTGGTAGTCGACGAGAAGACCAGTATTGAAGCACAAGTTCAACAACCTTTCAACGGTCAATTGTATCTGACACATCAGAAATTGCAATTCAAGGTGAATATGCGTGAAGGGATATCCATTGTTAATCCTCAACAACAGGTATCTGTTACCATCTTACAAAACGCCCGGTGGGACAATGCCGCAACGAAATTGCGACCAGTATTCTATTCGAGGACTTCGATGGATTTCAATACCGAGAACGATGCTGTATTTCCGGCGGGCAAAGAGTGGCGTTGGGTTGATTTGCGCAGCTTTCGATTCTTAAGTGATCGAATACAGGAAGCCACCTATGAGCCGCGAAAGGCAGAAATAATCCTCAGACCGGATGTAGAAAGGGTAGGACAGAAATTCAATTTTTACAGGGACGTGAACGGCCGTTATTATATAGGAGTTACTGAAAACGTTAACCCAATGTGGCAGGCTGATTATGCCCGGGTGAAATTTCAGTTCGCTCCAAAAGGAAACTCACCTTACCCGGGTAAAGAGGTATACATATTTGGCGAACTGACGGGATATCGCCTTGACGAAAGCGCACGGATGCAATACAATGCAGTTTCCGGCGTCTATGAAAAGGAGCTTACACTCAAACAGGGGTTTTATGACTTCAGTTATGTAACCGCAGAAAAAGAAAAGAACGGTTTGTCTGCATCCTTTGAATTTACCGAAGGCAACTATTGGGAAACCGAAAACGATTATACCATTTTGGTGTATTACCGTCCGATTGGCGGACGTGCCGACGAATTAATAGGCCTCGGGGTCTTTTCATCGAGGCGTCCATGAAATTGGGTGCTGAGAAAAAATTTACAAGCATGGTTGCTATTCGTTTGATATTCCTATATTTGCCCCGGCAGGTCTTGCACGACCAGCTCCTGCTGAACTCCCCCAGGACCGGAAGGTAGCAAGGGTAGGCGGTTGTAGCGGTGCGATGTAAGTAATCTGCCATTTTTTTTATATTCTCCTTTCTGCAACCCTGCACACTTCATAATCATCTTTGGAAAAATATTTTGTGAATAGAACGTTCCATATGAAGCTATTGAATGTTGTTACCGGTGCATTGGTTCTTTTGTTTGTAATGTCGTCAAACAGCGCAAAAGCGCAGAAACTTGACAGCATCTTCTTCAATTTGTATACAGACAGCCTGAAAAAGGGCACCTACAATTACATAAACGTAGATGGTAAGTATTCCGACGGGCGATATCTCCCCCTTACTACAGGTGAAATAGTTCTGAGTTCAACTCATGGCAGCTTTGAAGGTAACAGCCTTTATATTGACAGCAATTTTTCCGAGAAATATGTGACCGTTCGTGTCTCATTAAAAAAAGATCCGAAAGTGTGGCGTGAGCAGACAATTTATATCAAACAGCATATTTCGGAAGAAAGGTTAAAGACGATGGAGGAGGTTATGGGAGAATCGGGGCGAACGGGCAGGCAAAAGAAGAAAAAAAGCTAACTGAAGATAGGTATGAAATAATAAAAGGCTGTCGGTGCGACAGCCTTTTTTCTGGATATGTTTATCGAAACTACTTAGCGGCAACCAGTTCGGAGCCCATTTTTTTGGCGTCTTCAAGGAATTTTGCAAGTCCGAGGTCTGTCAGCGGGTGTTTTAATAATCCCATGATAGATTCTAGTGGGCAGGTGCATACATCGGCACCCACTTCGGCACACTTAACGATGTGAAGGGCGCTGCGGATAGAAGCCGCAAGGATCTCTGTTTTATAACCCTGCAGGGAGTAGATCGAAGCGATCTGAGCTATAAGATCTACACCATCCCAGTTAGAATCATCGATGCGACCAATGAAAGGAGACACGTAGGTAGCTCCTGCCTTAGCCGCCAGAATTGCCTGTCCGGCAGAAAACACGAGTGTGCAATTGGTTTTGATACCGTTGTCTGAGAACCATTTAAGCGCTTTAACGCCATCTTTGATCATGGGAACCTTCACAACAATGTTCGGGTGAATTGAAGCAAGTTTTTTTCCTTCTTCAACGATCGATTGAAAATCAGTTGAAAGCACTTCCGCACTTACGTCGCCATCAACTAGTTCGCATATGGTTTTGTAGTGCTCCATTACCGCGTCTTCGCCTTTGATGCCTTCTTTGGCCATCAGGGAGGGGTTGGTGGTTACACCGTCCAGGATACCCAGTTCATAAGCTTCTTTGATCTGGGCCAGGTTGGCTGTATCAATAAAAAATTTCATTGAAAATTGTTTAAGGGGCGAAGGTAAGGATTTAAGAGAATGCGGAAAGCTGAAAGAAGAATGCAGAGCTGGGAATACGGAATGATGGATTTTTACAATTTCAATCTCAATTGTCCATTTTGCAGGAACAGATTTAAAAAATATTTTTTCCTTCCTTATCGCGGGCTTATTTTTGCGCCGGAAGAAAAAATCATGAACAATAAACTGCACATGCATCATCATCATACTTGCCTGAACGGGTAAGCCGGTGTTCATTGTGCTATATCATAACAACATTAAGGGCTTACTCAGGTAGGCCCTTTTTTATTTTTAATGTATGAAGCTAAAGATCGCGATACAAAAATCAGGCAGGCTATATGATGATTCAATAAAGCTTTTGAAAGACTGTGGAATTGATATCAAGAACGGCATCAATCAATTAAAGACTTCCACAGAGAATTTTCCCCTGGAGGTTTTTTTCCTCCGCGATGACGATATTCCTCAATATGTCGAAGATGGCGTTGCCGATGTTGGTATTGTTGGTGAAAATGTGTTTTTCGAAAAAAACAAGGAAGCCACAATCGTAGAGAAACTTGGTTTCAGCAAATGCAGATTGTCTGTGGCAGTAAGCAAAACGGATGATTATTCCGGGCCGCAATGGTTATCGGGTAAACGCATTGCAACAAGTTATCCTGTTCTTGTACAGCAGTTCCTCGATAAAAATAAAGTTGACGCCGAGATACATGAGATCAGCGGTTCAGTGGAAATCGCCCCGGGCATTGGTCTGGCAGATGCAATTGTTGACCTTGTAAGCAGTGGATCAACATTGTTCATGAACGGACTAAAAGAAGTTGAATGCGTGTTTCGTTCCGAAGCGGTGTTAATTCGTAATCTTCAATTGGAAGATGAGAAAATTGACATACTCAATAAACTCCTGTTTCGCATTCGTGCAGTGCATAAGGCGAAGAACAATAAATATGTTTTGTTGAATGCACCGAACGAAAAACTTGAAGAGATCATTCGTTTATTGCCCGGAATGAAAAGTCCAACAGTACTGCCCCTCGCCGAAGAGGGCTGGAGCAGTGTACATAGTGTGATCAGTGAGAATATGTTTTGGGATATAATCGAACGTTTGAAAGATGCTGGTGCGCAGGGTATCCTGGTAGTGCCGATCGAGAAAATGGTTTTATAAAAATTCAGCAATGCAGGTATTACAATTTCCTCCCCGTATAACATGGGATACGATATTAAAGAGACCACAAATAGATCTTATTGACCTTGAACCAGCGGTTCGTTCAATCATGAACGACGTTCGACAAGATGGTGACAAGGCTGTGATTGCTTACAATAAGAAATTTGATGCGGTTGAATCGTCGTCCTTCCTGGTGAATGAATCAGAGATCGTTGATTCGGAATCGCTGATCAATGAAGATCTTAAGGATGCCATCCGGGCTGCTGCGGCCAACATAGAATTGTTTCATCGCAAACAGATCTCAGAACCTGAGCATGTGACCACGATGCCTGGGGTAGAATGCTGGCGGAAGTCTATTGGAATTGAAAAGGTTGGGTTGTATATACCCGGTGGAACGGCACCGTTGTTTTCTACAGTGCTCATGCTTGGAATTCCTGCAGTGCTTGCGGGTTGTAAGGAAATCGTCCTATGTACTCCACCTCCAAAAAGTGGCACATTACATCCCGCCATCCTTTATGCTGCTAAGGTGGCAGGAATACGATCCATCTTTAAGGTAGGCGGTGTTCAGGCTATCGCAGCGATGACCTATGGAACAGAAACGATACCGCAGGTGTACAAGATTTTTGGTCCGGGAAATCAGTATGTAACACTTGCCAAACAAATTGCTCAAACGGCAGGAGTGGCCATTGATATGCCGGCCGGACCCAGCGAGGTGGCCGTCTTTGCAGATGCAACGGCTAAGGCATCTTTTGTTGCTGCAGATTTGTTGTCGCAGGCCGAGCACGGCATTGACAGCCAGGTACTGCTGGTGACAACTTCCGAACAACTCATCGATAAAGTACAACAGGAACTGGATATTCAGATGCGCTTGTTGCCCAGGATGGAATTTGCCATGAAATCGTTAGAAAGCAGTCGAATTATTTTGGTTGAATCGGATAATGAGGCAATGGAGTTACTCAATGCATATGCGCCCGAACATTTGATACTTGCATGTGCCAATCCGGCTGAACTTGCCAACAAAGTAGTCAATGCGGGTTCAGTTTTCCTGGGTCATTATTCACCTGAAAGCGTTGGCGATTATGCCAGTGGCACGAATCATACACTGCCAACGAATGGCTATGCCAGGGCATACAGCGGGGTAAGTATAGACAGCTTTGTAAAGAAGATAACCTTTCAAAGGGTTTCGAAAGAAGGATTACTTCATATAGGGCCGATTGTAGAAGCGATGGCTGCGGCAGAAGGACTGTATGCGCATCAGCAGGCGGTTGCTGTGCGATATGAGCGATGATAATAGAAATCATGCAACCGGAAACCAGAAAAGCGGGCGAATAAAATTTCTATAACAAGTATAACATTTATCATGTCGTTTAATTTGGATGAGCTATTACGAGAGAACATAAAAAGGCTAACGCCATACTCTTCTGCCCGGGATGAATTCAAAGGAGAAGCAAGTGTATACCTTGATGCAAATGAGAACAGTTACGGATCGCCATTAATAAAGTGGTATCATCGTTACCCTGATCCGATGCAATGGGAATTGAAGGATAAACTTTCCAGCATAAAAGGAATTCCGTCTGAGAATATCTTTCTCGGCAACGGAAGCGATGAATGTATTGACGTATTAATGCGTGCCTTTTGTGATCCCGGTAAAGACAACATTCTTATTTGCCCGCCTACCTACGGCATGTATGAAGTAAGTGCGAATATCAACGACGTGGAAGTGAAAAAGGTACCGCTCACTTCTGGGTTTCAATTGGATCTTCCTGCAATTGAACATGCAATTGATGACAACACTAAGATTATTTTTCTGTGTTCGCCAAACAATCCAACCGGCAACTCGATCCTTCGTGAAGACATTGAGATCATACTAAATAATTATTTCGGATTGGTAGTCATCGATGAAGCATACATTAATTTTTCACCATACCGTTCTTTTGTAAATGAGTTGAGTGATTATCCAAACCTGGTAGTGATGCAAACATTATCAAAGGCCTGGGGTTTGGCTGCATTGCGCGTGGGGATGGCTTTTGCGGGCAAACCGATCATTGATGTGCTCAACAAAATAAAGCCACCTTATAACATCAACCAGGCGTCCCAGGAATTGGCAATGAAAGCACTTGATGAAGTAGAACAGGTGAATGAAACGATTCGTGAAATAGTCAGGCAGCGAGAAGAACTAAGAAAGGGACTTGAACAAATTAATTTTGTTATAAGAATATTTCCATCTGATGCTAACTTTCTGCTCGTTCAGACGACTGATGCTAAGAAGATATATGCATCGCTTCTGGAAAAAGGCATCGTTGTTCGTGACCGTAGCAACGTAGTTCTTTGCGAACAGTGCCTTCGCATTACTGTCGGCACCCAGTCGGAAAATCGCAAGTTGTTACAGGCGCTTAGTGATCTGGTAGTCGGTAATCGGTAATCGGTAATCGGGCAGATTGCAGTTTCCTGCTTCCCGCTTTCCGCTTCCCGCTTTCCGCTTCCCGCTTCCCGTTTTCTGTTTCCCGTTTTCTGTTTCAATGTATTATTCGTGTAAATTGAGACCCTAATAAATACCATATGTTTTCGAAATCGATCAAAACTATTGTATTGGCTGCTACACTTGTTGCCACCTTCCCGGCGATAGGCAACGACAGCATCGTAAAACCTTTATTTCCCTTGCACCGCCTAACGGCTGACGTGTCCCTTAAATTACCTGCAGGATTTTCTGCTGATGTTGCGCATGAGGGGACGGGCAGCAACCGGCACATCGCAATACATCCTAACGGTACGGTATACGTGAAGTTGTCACGCCCAAAAGATCAAAAGGGCATTTTGGTACTTAGATCCAATGGTAGTGGAAAATTGGAGCAGGTGGCCGCTTTCGGCAACTATGGAGGCACGGGCATCGCGGTTAAAGATGGGTTTCTGTATGCATCTTCTGATGAGGACGTGTTTCGCTATAAGCTGGACGACAAAGGCAATGTCATCGATCCATCACAGCCGCAACGCATCGTTACCGGCCTGCTCAATAAACGTCAGCATTCTTCAAAATCTATTGCACTGGATAACGCCGGTAACATCTACGTAAACATTGGCGCTCCCTCAAATGCTTGCCAGGAGCAGGATAGAACCAATGGTTCCCCGGGAATGAATCCCTGTCCGATCCTCGAGAATGCTGCAGGAGTCTGGCAATTTCGTGCTGATAAGACAGATCAGTCTTACAAAGAAGGTACAAGATATGCCACCGGAATTCGGAACATTGTGGGCCTTGACTGGAATAGCTCCGTTAATGAATTGTACGCGGTGCAACACGGTCGGGATGATCTGAATCGTCTCTTTCCTGAACTATTTAACCAGCAGCAAAGTGCTGAATTGCCCGCAGAGGAGATGTTCTTATTGAAAAAGGGATCTGATTTTGGCTGGCCATATTGCTATTATGACGGACTGCAGAAGAAGAAAGTGCTGGCACCGGAATATGGAGGGGATGGAAAGAAGACAGAACGTTGTGCTGATAAAGACCAGCCTATAATGGCCTTCCCCGGACACTGGGCGCCCAATGCCTTATTGTTTTATACCGGTGATCAGTTTCCTGAACGCTATAAGAACGGCGCATTTGTTGCCTTTCATGGTAGCTGGAACCGTTCGCCTTTGGGACAAAAAGGATTCAACGTTGTATTCGTACCATTTAAAGATGGAAAGCCGAGTGGCGATTACGAGATCTTCGCGGATGGATTTATCGGTGCAGAAGAAATAGCCTCTCCGGGACAGGCCAAACACCGACCCTGCGGACTGGCACAAGGCAGTGACGGTTCGTTGTACATCTCTGATTCCGTGAAAGGAACTATTTGGAAAATATCTTATAAAAAATAAATCAATAAACCACAATGAGGAAGAGCCTTATGTTTTTTTCCGTTACAGTTGCGCTCGTTGGCCTGACTGCGATGGAGATGCCCGATTTCCAGAAAGGAATTGATAAAGCAACCATGCAACGAGGCAAGGAAGCTTATGAAACTTATTGTCTTGTTTGTCATCAGGCCGATGCCGGCGGTGTTCCAGGGTTGAATCCACCGTTGAGCAAAGTGAAATGGGTCAATGGTGACAAGAAAACTTTAATCAACATCGTGTTGAAGGGGATGGACCAGGAAATTGAGATCAATGGACAGGTTTACAACAATGTAATGCCCGGAAGTCCTCACATGAGTGACCAGGAAATATCAGACGTGCTTACGTATATCCGAAACAGTTTTGGCAACAAAGCTTCAGCCGTAACCGTTGCCGAGGTGAAAGCGCAGCGCAAGCAGACGAAATGATGAGAAGAATATTGTTCATTGACCGCGACGGCACACTAATTCAGGAGGCACCACCTACTTATCAGCTGGACTCATTTGATAAGCTCACTTTCTATCCCGGTATGTTTGAATACATGGGACGAATTGCCCGCGAACTCGATTACGAACTTGTGATGGTGACGAATCAGGATGGGTTGGGAACCGATTCATTTCCTGAAAATACTTTCTGGCCTTTACACAACCTCGTCATGAAATCGTTGGAAGGGGAAGGGATTGTTTTCTCGAAAGTGCTGATCGATCGAACGTTTCCGCACGAGAATGCAAAGACCCGCAAACCGGGCACAGGCTTGTTATTGGATTATCTTGATGCTTCTCAATACGACATGGCCAACAGCTTCGTGATCGGTGACCGCATCACTGATGTAGAACTGGCAAAGAATCTTAATTGCAAAGCGATATGGTTGAACAACGATCCCAACCTGGGCGCGACGGAAGTTGCTTCAAAGGCGCGGGAGTTAAGGCCGTTTATTGCACTGGAAACTTCATCGTGGAGAGATATCTATCAATACCTTAAAATAGGACTTCGTGAGGTAGTGCATGAACGCAATACCAACGAGACGAAGATCCGTGTTGAATTAAACATGGATGGCTCTGGAAAAGCCGACATTCATACAGGTCTTGGATTCTTCGATCACATGCTCGAACAGATCGCGCGTCATGGAAAAATAGATCTGAAGATCATTACTAACGGCGATCTCCACATCGACGAGCATCATACGATCGAAGACACAGGCATTGCTCTGGGTGAAGCATTTGCAAAAGGATTGGCCGACAAACGTGGAATGGAACGGTATGGATTTGCTTTGCCGATGGATGAAGCAGATGCTAAAGTACTCATCGATTTTGGTGGAAGAAACTGGATCGTATGGAACGCAGGTTTTAGCCGTGAAAAAGTTGGTGACATGCCTACGGAAATGTTCTTTCACTTCTTCAAATCTTTTAGCGATGCCGCGAAATGCAATTTGAACGTGGAGTGTCATGGTGACAATGAACATCATAAGATTGAAGCGATATTCAAGGCGTTTGCTAAAGCGATTCGCATGGCCGTTAAGCGGGATCCACTGTCCAATTACCTGCCCTCTACAAAAGGCGTATTGTAATCAATGGTCTTGAACGAGGTCATGTTCGGAGAAAAATAATTTTGAAAAACAGGCATCTTGACGCATATTTGCAATGCAATGAAAATTTCAATGAACATACAACTGTGGTGGTGGCATACAAACTCCAATCGGGGCGTGTAATGCTATTATCATAAGTTTGATCATATCAGGCCCCGGGTGTACCCGGGGTTTTTTATTTAGCGACGATGAAAAAAATTCAGCTTCAAACATCCAGCAAGAAAATGCTTGCCGATGTATTTACACCGGTGGGCATTTACTTAAGATTACGTGATAGATTCCGGGATACCATTCTATTGGAAAGCACCGATCACCATGTATCGGAGAACAGTTATTCATTTATATGCATCAATGCCATCGCAGGAATTGAGATCACCAATAAAGAGAACATTGAATTCAAGTTGCCTTCAGAGTACCCTGTGAAGATGCCATTGGGAAATTCCCGCCAGGGTCCCGACATTATCTGGGAGTTTATGAATCGATTCGAGATCACAGGCGCCGCTTCAAGAGAGGAAAAGTTTGCACAGGGATTATATGGCTATACAACTTATGATGCAGTTCAATTTTTTGAAGACATTAATTTCAAACGAGAGATTGCGCATTCATTGATTCCGTTGATGCGGTATCGGATGTATCAGTATGTTATCGTTATCAACCACTTTAAGGATCAGTTGTTCTTGTGCGAGAATAAACTGAATGGCCTGGTGTCAGAATTGGATCTTGTAGAGTCACTGATACGCAGTAAAGACGTACCATCATTTCCTTTTGCAAGCAAGGGAGAGGAAACTTCCAATTTGACCGATGAAGAGTATGTTGCAAACGTACGGAAGGGTATTGCCCATTGCCTTCGCGGAGATGTGTTCCAGATCGTTTTAAGTCGCCGCTTTGAACAGTCTTTTATAGGCGACGAGTTCAATGTTTATCGCGCATTGCGGAGCATCAACCCATCGCCTTACTTATTCTTTTTTGATTATGGTGATTACAAACTCATGGGATCTTCTCCCGAGGCTCAACTGGTGATCAGTAATGGCAAAGCAATTGTTCACCCGATAGCCGGCACGTTCAGAAGAACGGGCGATGATGAAACCGACCGCCAACTAGCGGAACAATTGCTTGTTGATAAAAAGGAAAATGCGGAGCATGTGATGCTTGTAGACCTTGCAAGGAACGATCTCAGCAGAGTGTGTGATGACGTTGTTGTAGATCATTTCAGGGAAGTACATTATTATTCGCACGTGATCCACCTGGTAAGTGAGGTGACGGGAAAGAGCAGGGAAAATGCGAATCCTTTCCGAATGCTGGCGAACACATTTCCCGCGGGTACTTTAAGTGGAGCCCCGAAATATCGCGCAATGGAACTGATCAACGAATATGAGCCAACGGCAAGAGGGTATTATGGAGGAGCGATAGGATTTATCGGCTTTGATGGTGCATGCAATCATGCTATAATGATTCGAACGTTCCTGAGCAGGAACAATACACTGCATTACCAGGCGGGTGCCGGAGTAGTTTCCGTTAGCGATCCGCACAGCGAATTACAGGAAGTGAACAATAAACTTAATGCTTTGAAGCAAGCTATTCAAATCGCTTCAACCATTTGAAATACATTATCATGAAGATCCTCGTTTTCGATAACTATGATTCATTCACCTACAATCTTGTTCACCTGGTTGGAAAGATCACGAACAAAAAAGTGGATGTGTTTCGTAACGACCAGATTCCCCTCGAGAAAATTAATGAGTACGACAAGATCATTTTATCACCCGGGCCCGGTATTCCATCTGAAGCAGGATTGCTATTGCCTTTGATCCGGGAGTATGCAGCAAGCAAGTCTATACTGGGCGTGTGTCTTGGACACCAGGCGATCGGGGAGAGCTTCGGAGGTACACTTGTTAATTTAAGCAAAGTATATCATGGTGTGGCAACGCCTATTCATCTTGAACCTGCAGCGAGAGCGGCATCAGATAACCTGTACGAGGGATTGCCTGACAATTTTGAAGTAGGACGTTATCACAGCTGGGTAATAAGTGATCAGCGTTTTCCAGATGAATTGGAAATAACTGCAAAAGATGATCTGGGTTTTATCATGGGGCTCAGACATAAAAATTACGATGTGAAGGGCGTGCAGTTCCATCCGGAGAGTGTACTTACTCCGGTTGGTGAAAAAATATTAAGCAACTGGTTAAGCAGTTAAAGAAAGTTTATGCAGAAGATATTGAAATATTTATTCGAACATAAAACGCTAACTCGCGATGAAGCGAGACAGACGTTGTTCGATCTGTCAAATGGGAAATATAATGAACATCAGATAGCTGCTTTCATAACAGTGTATATGATGCGTAGCATCACAATTGCGGAACTGCAGGGCTTTCGTGATGCATTGCTGGAATTGAGTCTGCCTGCGGATTTGGACCGAAGTGAATTGATTGATATCGTTGGAACCGGTGGGGATGGTAAAGATACTTTTAACATATCAACCCTTGCCTGCTTCATTGTTGCGGGTGCAGGCCAGAAAGTTGCAAAACACGGTAATTACGGCGCCTCTACTATTAGCGGATCATCAAACGTGATGGAGCAACTGGGCTATAAATTCAGCAATGACAGTGGTAAGCTGAAAAGCGAATTAGAAAAAGCCAACATTTGTTTCATGCATGCACCCCTGTTTCATCCAGCATTGAAAACGGTTGGTCCCATCCGGAGAAACCTTGGTGTACGTACGTTTTTTAATATGCTTGGACCGCTGGTAAATCCTGCAAAACCAGCTTACCAATTGATCGGTGTATTTAATCTTGAAATGGCAAGGATCTACAATTATCTTTTGCAGGAAGCAGGCACTTCATTCACTATAATACATGGTCTGGATGGTTATGATGAGATATCACTTACTAACGATACAAAAGTGATTACTGGCTCAGGAGAAAGCGTAATGACACCGGAGCAATTAGGAAAGCGGTCGGTTAATGCGCAGGATCTTCATGGCGGGTCAACAGTTGAGGAAGCTGCCAATATATTTCGCACGATCATCGACGGTCGCGGCAGTTGGGCCCAGAATGCAGTGGTGCTGGCCAATGCGGCAATGGCGCTGCATTGTACGGGGAAATACGGTACCTATGGAGAAGCTTATTTTGCGGCAGTTGAAAGCCTGGAAAGCGGACGTGCTGCCAGGGCATTGAAAGATTTAATCGCATTGAATAATTGATGATGAATATTCTGGATCAAATAATTTCTGTAAAACGAAGGGAAGTTGAATTGGGAAAGTCGATTCAACCGGCTAAACAATTGGAAGGCTCGATATATTTTGACAGGGCTGTGATCTCTGTAGTGGAAAGACTCCACCGCAGTGACTCTACGGGTATCATTGCGGAGTTCAAAAAAGCATCGCCATCGAAGGGTATAATAAACGACAAAGTGACTGTTGAAGAAGTGGTGAGTGCATATGCAGATGCAGGTGCTGCCGCAATTTCCGTCCTTACTGATGAGAGCTTTTTCAAGGGTTCGTTATCGGATCTGCAAACTGCCCGATCCATTACAAATGATGTTCCGTTGCTAAGAAAAGATTTTGTAATTGATGAATACCAGATCTTGCAAGCCCGGTCAGCCGGTGCCGATATCATCCTGCTGATAGCAGCTTGTCTTACCAAACAGGAAGTGAAGCAGCTCGCCTCTTTTGCTCATTCCCTTAACCTGGAGGTATTGTTGGAAATACATTCCGAAGAAGAGCTTGATCATATAGTTGAAGAAGTGGACCTGGTGGGTGTTAATAACAGGGATCTCAAAACCTTCACAGTGAGTATTGAGCAATCAAAAAGAATCTCAAATAAGATACCGTTAGAAAAAATAAAGATATCGGAAAGTGGCATTTACAACATGCAGACGATCGATGAATTGAGAGAATATGGATATAAAGGGTTTTTGATTGGAGAGAATTTTATGCGCGAGAAAGACCCCGGAGATGCGTTCAGAAAATTCGTAGGCACTAAAGCGAACTGACCTCGCTATCGTGCAAACGTATCGCTAATCATAACTAGAAAGCATGAGAATTAAAGTTTGTGGAATGACCCAGATCGAGCAGGTGGCGCACCTTGCAGACATTGGGGTAACGTTTTCAGGATTTATTTTTTACCCAAAGTCGCCGCGATACGTACTCAGGCATCTGACCACTGCCCAGGTTCGTCGCGAAAATAACGTCAACAAAGTAGGCGTGTTTGTGAATTCATCTGATGAAGAGATATTAAGGATGGTGGATGAATGCAGGCTTCACATGGTTCAACTGCACGGAGATGAAACACCCCGACAATGTGAGCGCATTGCAAATTATGTTTCAGTTGTGAAGGCATTCAGACTTGGAGAAGATGAGAACATCGAGTGGTTGATCAGACCATACATGGATTATTGCGACATGTTCATGTTTGACACGATGGGTGCAGGGTATGGTGGTACCGGTAAAAAGTTTGACTGGAATAAACTGAAAGATTCATCGATTGGAAAACCTTTCTTTCTCAGCGGCGGAATAGAACCAGGCGATGAAGATGAATTGATGCGGTTTCAAAAAGAGCCGGTTAGTAAAGCTTTATTTGCAATTGATATCAACAGCAAATTCGAGTCATCACCCGGAATTAAGCAGATGGATAAGGTGGAACAATTTGTACGAGCATTAAATAATAAATAGCAATGGGATCATACCAATCGCCCGATGAACAGGGCTACTATGGCGAATTTGGAGGAGCGTTCATTCCTGAAATGTTATATCCAAATGTGGAAGAGCTGAAAAATCTTTATCTGGAGATCATGAAAGATGAAGGTTTCCAGGAAGAACTTGGAGCGTTGCTTCGCGATTATGTTGGACGTCCAACTCCTTTATATCATGCGAAACGGTTAAGTGAGTATCATGGTGCAAAGATCTTTTTGAAACGTGAAGATCTTTGCCACACCGGAGCTCATAAAATAAACAATACCATCGGGCAGATATTGCTTGCCATACGGCTTGGAAAGAAGAAGATCATTGCAGAAACTGGTGCCGGCCAGCATGGTGTTGCAACGGCAACCGTCTGTGCGCTCAAAGGTATGGAATGCATTGTGTACATGGGGGAGAAGGATATTGAGCGACAGGCCCCGAATGTTGCACGGATGCGCATGCTTGGTGCTACCGTTATTCCCGCAACCAGTGGAAGCAAGACGCTCAAGGATGCGACCAACGAAGCAATCCGACATTGGATCAATAACCCAATAGATACGCATTACATCATCGGTAGTGTCGTTGGTCCGCATCCATACCCGGATATGGTAGCGCGATTTCAAAGCATCATTAGCAAAGAAATGCGCGAGCAATTGAAAAGTGCAACAGGCAGTGAGTTGCCGCAATATGTATTTGCCTGCGTCGGCGGTGGAAGTAACGCAGCCGGCGCCTTCTATCATTTCGTCGAAGAGCAACAGGTTAAACTGGTGGCGGTTGAGGCTGCAGGTATGGGAGTTTCTTCAGGATATAGCGCAGCAACGACGCAGCTCGGCTCGCTTGGCGTACTTCACGGAAGCAAAAGCCTGGTGATGCAAACAGAAGATGGCCAGGTTGTGGAGCCACACAGCATTTCAGCAGGTCTTGATTATCCAGGCATCGGACCTATGCATGCGCATCTGTTCAAATCGGGCCGTGGGATATTTTTGAGTGCTACAGATGAGCAGTCATTGGAAGCAGCATTCGAACTTGCGAAACTGGAAGGAATTATACCAGCCCTCGAATCTGCACACGCACTTGCGGCCTTGAAGCAGATGAAATTTCAACCCAATGATACTATCGTGGTCTGCCTTAGTGGACGCGGTGATAAGGATCTTGCTACTTACATGAATAAACTCGGTTATTGATATGTCACGACTACAAGAGTTATTTAAGAAGAAAAATAATCAAGTACTGAATGTTTACTGTACCGCAGGGTTCCCACAACCCGGCGATACCTTGAACGTAATTCATTCGTTGCAGGAGTTCGGCGCAGACATTGCGGAGATTGGAATGCCTTACAGTGATCCGCTTGCAGATGGACCAGTGATCCAGGAAAGCAGCAATAAGGCAATTGCAAACGGAATGACTATAGCAAAGTTATTCGAACAACTGAAAGATTTACGTAATACCATTCACATTCCCGTTGTGCTCATGGGTTATATGAACCCTGTTATGCAATATGGATTTGAACGATTTTGCAGGGACGCTGCTGAAGTTGGTGTTGACGGTTTTATTCTTCCAGATATGCCGATGTATGAGTATGAAAAAAATTATGGAGCGATATTAAAACGGTATCAATTAGATCTTATCATGCTGGTGACACCTGAAACATCAGAGGCACGCATCAGACAAATTGATGAAGCAAGTTCCGGGTTTCTTTACGCTGTTTCATCATCCTCTACAACCGGGAAAAGCAAACAGCTCACAGAACAGGATGGATATTTTGCAAGACTCCGGGAAATGAATTTGAAAAATCCCGTGTTGATCGGCTTTGGGATCCGTGATCGGGAAACTTTCGAGCATGCGTGTAAGTTTGCAAATGGCGCAATCATCGGTACGGCATTCATACAGGCACTGCAGGGAAAAGCATCTGTGGAAGAAGCAACCAGGGAATTCCTGAAGGAAGTGATTGGCGACAAAAAACAGTTAAGCAGCAACATCAAATGAAAATTGCAATCATAAGATATAACGCTGGTAATATCCAATCGGTGCTTTATGCATTGGACCGACTCGGTGTGGAGGCCGTTGTGACTGATGAAGCAGAACAACTGCAGTCAGCCGATAAGATAATATTTCCCGGCGTGGGTGAAGCAAGTACGGCCATGAATTACCTGCGAGAACGAAATCTTGATGAGTTGATTCGCCAGCTGAAGCAGCCTGTATTAGGCATTTGTCTTGGAATGCAACTGATGTGCTCATTCAGTGAAGAGAACGATACGGAATGTCTGGGCATTTTTGATGAGAAAGTAAAACGCTTCGGGAACACGAATGGACTGAAGGTGCCACAGATCGGATGGAATGACATCTATGATCTCAGAACGGATCTCTTCCATGGTGTCCGGGAACATTCTTATGTATACCTCGTGCACAGCTACTATGCATCATTGGGTGAACATACGATTGCAACAACCAATTATCCTGAACCCTACAGCACCGCACTTAGGAAGAATAACTTCTATGGAGTACAATTTCACCCCGAGAAAAGTGCCATAGCCGGTGAACTGGTGTTACGGAATTTCATAGAATCAGGCATTGAAAATCGATGAGCAATATGATCATTATACCGGCAATTGATATTATTGATGGGAAATGCGTTCGGTTGACGCAGGGCAACTATGAACAAAAGAAAATATACAATGAACATCCTCTTGAAGTTGCGCAACAGTTTGAAGATGCTGGTTTGCAGCGATTGCATCTCGTCGATCTTGATGGCGCGAAAGCAGGCTCCGTAAAAAACTGGAAAGTGCTCGAAACACTTACTGCAAAAACCTCGTTGTCGATCGATTTTGGTGGCGGCTTAAAAACTATTGATGATGTAAGGATCGTATTTGAATGTGGTGCTGATTTCGCAACCGTTGGAAGTATAGCAGTCAAAAACGAAGAGGAGCTGTTGCGATGGTCATCAATCTATTCACCCCAAAAATTTCTAATTGGAGCAGATGTAAAAAACGAAAAGATCGCGGTGCAAGGCTGGCTTGAAGAAACCGGAGTGTGGGTCTTTGACTTCATCAGAAAGTATATCGATAATGGATTCAATCAGATGTTTTGCACCGATGTAAGTAAAGATGGTTTGTTGGAAGGACCGTCAACTGATTTATACAAAAGCATAATACACGAGTTTCCCGGATTGTATTTTATTGCAAGTGGAGGAGTAAGTTCCCTGCAAGATCTGGATGCACTGCAGGAAGCAGGTTGCAAGGCCGCAATCGTGGGCAAGGCGATCTATGAAAACCGCATCACACTGAAAGAATTAAGCACGTACACATAAACAACACTATGCTGACAAAACGAATTATACCATGCCTCGACATCAGGGATGGACGTACAGTAAAGGGTGTCAATTTTGAAAACATAAGAGATGCCGGAGATCCAGTGGAGCTCGCTGCACTTTATGCAGATGAAGGTGCAGACGAATTGGTTTTCCTTGATATAACCGCAACTAATGAGAAAAGAAAAACTCTGGTTGATCTGGTGCGCCGCGTTGCATACAGGATAAACATTCCTTTTACTGTTGGAGGAGGTATAAGCAGTGTAGAAGATGTAAGCTTGCTTTTGAAGAACGGAGCTGATAAGATATCGGTTAACACTGCTGCATTCCGGCGTCCCGATCTGATCAGGGAACTTGCACAGCAGTTTGGAAGTCAGTGTGTGGTACTTGCTATTGACACCCGCCAGGAGGAAGACGGTAACTGGTATGTATACCTGAATGGCGGCCGTGTCAAAACCGATAAGCTTTGCTTTGAATGGGCACAGGAAGCGGTAGCGCTTGGTGCAGGGGAAATATTACTTACATCAATGAATCACGACGGCACTAAGCAGGGATTTGCTCTTGATATCACATCAAAATTGTCTACATCACTTGATGTTCCGATTATCGCATCCGGTGGAGGCGGTAGCATGCAACATTTTACCGATGTTTTCACTACAGGACATGCCGATGCGGCACTTGCGGCAAGTATCTTTCATTTCAAAGAGATAAGTATACCGCAGCTAAAAAACTATCTTGCCGAGAGCAACATACCTGTGCGGCTTGATTCATTTCAACAGAGTTCATTATGAAAATTGATTATAAAAAGTATTCTGACGGTTTAGTACCTGCAATCATCCAGGATCATAAAACGCACAAAGTTTTAATGCTGGGATTTATGAATGAGGAAGCAGTGAGTAAAACGATGTCGGATGGAAAAGTAACCTTTTACAGCAGAACGAAGAATCGTCTTTGGACCAAAGGTGAAGAAAGCGGTAATTTTTTAATGGTTAAGGAAGTAAGGATCGATTGCGACAATGATACCTTACTGATCCAGGCAAAGCCTCTTGGACCTGTGTGTCATACGGGAGCCGATACATGCTGGAGTGAGCGAAATCATCACGACGACTTTCTGTACTACCTGGAGGATATTATTGAATTGCGTAAAAGAAGTGAAGATGGTAAGTCCTATGTTCGCGAGCTCCTCATAAAAGGCATAAATAAGGTTGCCCAGAAAGTGGGCGAAGAGGCTGTTGAACTGGTGATTGAAGCAAAGGATGATAATTCAGATCTCTTTCTGAACGAAGCGGCTGACCTGCTGTTTCATTATTTACTTTTGCTTAACGCCAAAGGCCATAATTTGCAAGCCGTTGTGGAAGTACTTCGGGGCCGACACGCTAAATGAAACACATGAAACGCTATATTTTTCTCGTTTTTTTCCTGCCCTTCATTTCCTTTGCGCAGGAAAAAAGGTTTTCAATTGAACTGAATTTAAGTGGGTTGAAAGATAAAACCCAGGTTTCGCTGAGCGATGTTAATCGTCCGGAAGACACAGTAGCTCGTGCGGTTCTCACAAATGGCACAGCAATTTTGAAGGGATCGGTGCAAGAACCGAATCTCTATTATGTGAACTTTAATGACGCGAAAAAACGGATGGTCCTTTTTGTTGGGAATGAAAATGTGTTTATCAAAGGTGATGCATCAGATCTCGCTCAACTTGAAGTTACGGGCTCAACATCTCATAACGATTTTCAATCGTTCCAAAAAACATTCAATCCCCTGTTTCAAAAATTGGGGGAGTTGGCTCAATCCGCACGTGTACCCGGCGCCAACACAGATTCACTGAAGAAAGCATATGATGCAGAAGTAGTGAAGATAACTGCCGGTATTGAAGAATTTATAAAAGAAAAATCTACTTCACCGGTTGCTCCGTTCGTATTGCTTGTAACCAATGAGGTGGCAGGCGATGCAAGCAAGTTGGAATCACAATTGAATTCGCTTCAATATCGCGATGGATTTTATGGAAAGATATTGAAAGACCAACTTGAAAAAGCTAACCTTGGTGCGGTAGGAAGCATGGCGATTGATTTTACACAAAACGACACAACCGGGAAACCTGTTTCCCTTGCGGCTTTCAAGGGTAAGTATGTATTGCTCGACTTTTGGGCTAGCTGGTGCAAGCCGTGCAGACTTGAAAATCCAAACCTTGTGGCTGCTTTCAATAAATTTAAGGATAAGAATTTTACAGTGTTGGGGATATCGCTGGACCGTTCCCGCGATCCGTGGTTACAGGCGATTCGTGATGACCAATTGACGTGGACCCAGGTGAGTGATCTCAAATTTTGGAGTAACGAGGTTGCCGTGAAATACGGTATTCAATCGATCCCACAGAATTTTCTTTTAGATCCCTCTGGCAAAATAATTGGCAAGAACCTTCGTGGTGAAGAGCTGCATACTACACTTGAAAAAGTATTAGGCAAATAAGAAGAAACTGCATGCACCAAATTGTAAACGGTGCATGCAGTCGGTTCTTTATACATTCGTCCGCTTTCCTCCAGCAGTAATGCTTTTATATATAGCTTCAACTACTTTCATGTCTTTAAGTCCTTCTTCTCCAGGCACCCTGGTACGTTTGTTTTCCTTGATGCAAACTGCAAAATCATCCATTTGTGCGGCCTGTTGATTGATCTGTGGAAAATCCAAAGGTCCTTTGCTTGTTGCGCCTTCGATGCCTCCGTAACGATATGCCGCTGTTAGCTCGAACCATCCTTTTTCAGCTTCAGCACGGAGATGATTGGTATTGTCATTATAGCTGCTTGAACAGGTAGCTATGGTCCCTCCGGGGAATCCCATGGTCCATTTCACTGTTTCATCTACTTCTTTGAAAAAATCAGGACGCGTTTTTATCTCCCTGGCTTCAACCCAAAGCGGTTCCTCACCCGTCACATATCTTGCACCCTGGATAACATAAACCCCCATGTCCATTAGCCCGCCACCACCTGCCATTGCTTTTTTTAATCGCCACACATTAGGGTTGCCACCATACACAAAGCCGTTTGCTCCATCTACTTTTTTCACTGCCCCGAATACTTTCTTTTGACCCAGGCGCATCATCTCCATATTGTGCGGTTCGAAATGTAGACGGTAACCTATAGACAGCATCCGTTTTGCCGCATTACACGCTGCGATCATCTCCTCACATTCCTTCACATTCATCGCCATAGGCTTTTCGCAAATAACGTGTTTCCCGGCCCGGGCGGCGCGGATGGTGAAATCCTTGTGCATGAACACCGGTAGCACAACGTACACGATGTCAATATCCGGATTGTTCGCTATCGAATCAAAGTTTTCGTAATTGTAGATATTTTTCTTTGGGATGTTATAGCGTTCTGACCAGCTTGTTTCTTTAGATGGGGTACCTGTTACAATCCCTGCAAGGTAGCAGTGTTTGGTTTCCTGGAGTGCGGGGGCCAGCTGGCCAGAGGAGTAACTTCCGAGTCCCACCAAGGCCACGCCCAGCCTGTCTTTCAACGGTACCGGGTTGCAAAACGCCAACTGATCGGCAAACGTAATGCCACCGATGCTTAGAGAGACATTCCGTATAAATCTCCTTCGGTTATTGTTCATGCTTTTTTTTTGAAATTAACACAAAGGCATCATTTTGGTACGCATCAAAATAAAAAAGCGTATGGCCCTCGGTAAATCACTGATGAAGGTACTTTCAAAGCCATATCCGCCCATGTCTGGAATGGAGCTGCGTTTTGGACGATACGATCTTTATGTAAAAACGGACAATGAAGGGAATGCCGTTGTGTTGTTCATCGGACAGAGGCAGGAAAATGGTTCGATAAAAGGTGAACGTTATGCAAGAAGGCTTAAGAAAGACGACGCCGGAAACGTCATAAAAGATCATTGGGAACTGAAAGGTAAGGCCACTTAATGCAGCTTTCGTTTGTACATCTGGATGGTATTTTCGAGTCCGTAATACAATGCGTCAGAAATAAGGGCATGTCCGATCGATACTTCCTGCAGGCCCGGAATATTGCTCGCGAAATATTCAAGATTAAAAAGATCAAGATCGTGTCCTGCATTAATTCCCAATCCGAGTTCCTGTGCACGTACAGCAGCCTGCCTGTACGATGATATTGCCTGCTCCTTGTTCAATTTATGATTAACAGCATAGCCTTCGGTGTACAATTCAATTCTGTCTGTTCCTGTTTCAGCTGCACCTTCTATCATTTCAATTATCGGGTCAACGAATATCGAGGTTCGAATGCCGGCTTTCTGGAATACCGCAATCATATCCACCAGGTAATCCTTGTTGCGAATGGTATCCCATCCGTGGTTTGAGGTGATCTGTCCAAGGTCATCGGGTACAAGCGTTACCTGGTGCGGTAAAGTCTCTAATACAAGGTCGATAAACTTTTGTTCCTGGCAGTTTCCTTCAATGTTGAATTCTGTGGTTATGATCTCCCGGATCTGGCGAACATCGCTGTAGCGGATGTGTCTTTCATCAGGCCGTGGATGAACTGTCACTCCATCGGCCCCAAATTGTTGCACATCTATGGCAGATTGTAGGACATTAGGATTATTGCCACCGCGACTGTTACGTAATGTTGCAATCTTATTGATGTTGACAGATAACTTTACCATAAGGCAAATTTCCATGCTTCGTCACGATTATTCAAAATAAAAAAAGGACCAAAGGTCCTTTTCATTCAATCATCATTTGTTTCTAGTCCTATGCTTTTACTAATTCCGAGCTGTAAATGATTACGCCATCCTGGTCAAGGATGTCAATGATATAGTTTCCGTCTTCAATGCATCTTAATTCATGAATCGCGGTTACGTTGGTTCCTTTCATCAGGTACCAGCTGAAAAGTTTAACGATCCTTCCGTCTCTTTCGGTCATACGCACAATAACATGTCGACTTTGATCACAACTGATATCCAGGGTGATTGTAGTAGAAAAAGGGTTCGGCTTTGCAGTTACTTTAGTGATCATAATAATCGGCGTTTCGCTAGAGCAGCCTTTATCAATATTTGAAACAAGTTGATTCTGTAATCGGCGAAATACATTCGGGATTGAAGGATGGATTGGATTATCGGCGTTTTTGGACACGTATAAGCTTTTCATGTTGCATTCCAATGTCCAAGCATGTGCCATATTGATCAAATATTGTAAATCAATCAACTAGGCAAGAGGATAAATTAATATCTATGTATGAATGGGAATCCTGTTCCGACAATGGGAATCAAAACCTCGCGGCAAGTTTCAGATTGATCAGGCGTGGAGTGAGACGGTTGGGCATTGCATACACGGTGTTGGAAAAGTCTTTCACCATCAGGTAAGAGATCGTGTTATTCCGATCGATCAAATTGAAAACTTCCAGGGTGGCCCAAATATTTTCAAAATTGCGAAAAGGATGACGGCTTCTTCTTCTCGATCTTTCGCTGTCCATCAGAAGGGCGCTGAAACCAATATCCATTCTTATATAGGGATCGATGATCAGACCATTTCGATACTTCACGCTTCCAGGAACATTGTAAGGCATGTTGCTGCCATAAAGCAGATGCATGTAAACTTTGAAGTTTTTGTTGGTGGATAGATAATCCTGCAGGAAAATACCCAGGTTGAAAAGCCTGTCGGACGGGCGTCTGATCCAGCCGCCTTCGACAAGAGAACTATCCAGCACCTGGTTTGATGAATCAAGTGTGTAATTGAAATACCGATCGCCGTCTAAATTTTCCCTCGTTCGCATAAGGCCAATGCTGATCCAGCTTTCGGCATCTTTAACAAGTTCACCGAACAAACGAAACTCGAGCCCTGTTGCGAATGCTTTCGCATTGTTTTGCCCGTGATAGCGAAGCCTTACATTATCTATGTCGTATGCCACTACATCCCACATATTCTTGTAATACGCTTCGGTGGTTAATCGGAAAGGCCGGTTTGCAAGTTGAAATGCGTAATCAAAACCTGCAGTTATCTGCCAGCTTTTTTGCGCCTTAAGATCTTCATTGATTGATCCGTCGGGTCTTCTCAGTTCGCGGTAAAAAGGAGGCTGTTGATATATGCCGATCGCGGCACGAAATACGACATCTCGTTTCCAATGTTTTGGTATAAACGAAATGGAAGCACGCGGAGAAAAAAGTAATTCCTGATTAAGTGTGTTGTAATTATATCTTATTCCTGCCTGTATGTTGAAACTATTACTATCGCCCAAAATGATATTGTCCTGAAGATAACCTGAATAGCGCATTACAGACATGGAAGCGTTGGCGGCAAGCATCTTGTTAAGTTCCAATGTAGATGGATCGTAAGGCAAATTGTACCCTGCCGAATCCTGGTACTCCCATTCGTATAGTTTGTCATCAATCTCATTTCGTTCGATCGATTGTCCCCATTGGAAAAAGTGATCACCTTTTTGAAGGCTTCCTTTATGCGAAAAATTCAATACCTGCACATTTAGTTTATTCCGGGCATAGGTATGAAAAACGCCAGCGCCCAGCGGGTTGGTGATCATGCCGAAATCCGAACGGGACCGATCAAATTCACGATCGCCAAACAAATAGGCTCCCGATATGTCGTAGGCTTCGGTTTCATCATTCCGGAAATAGCCAGCCATCCATTTCAATGTCAGTTTTCGGTTTAACTGTTGAATGAGCGAGAGCCCCGCCATTGCAGTCTTATACCTGTCTTGTTCGCGACCTTCAAAATAAATGTCCATACCCAAATTGGCCGTGAAGTAAGGTGAAAAAACAGACGATGTAAGCTGGCTGAACTGAGGGATCAGCTTGAACCGGGTGGTTGAAATGTTGCCAAGGAATTCCACATTGTTTCGCGTATTCAAACGATATGTTATTAATGCCTGCAGATCTGAAGAAGAGGGTATATAACTGCCCTGCGTTTCCTGTCGGCTGAGGAGATTCCTGTTGGTGCGATTCCGTGCGCCAACCAGGAACGACATTCTATTATTCTTGCTGAGACCTTCGAGGTGGAGCCCCTGTTCCAGCAGTCCAACATAAACAGAGCCGCCAAATTCCGTTGGCTTCCTATACTGAACGTCCAGTACAGAAGAGATCTTATCGCCATAGCGCGACTGGAATCCACCGTTGTAAAAATTCACATTGCGTGCGAGTTCCGGATTGATAAAACTTAATCCTTCTTGTTGCCCCGATCGAACAAGGTATGGACGGAACACTTCAAAATCGTTTACATAAACCAGGTTTTCATCATAATTGCCGCCACGCACCGAGTACTGAGAAGTAAGCTCATTATTTGAACCAACGATCACTTTCAACATGCTTTCTATTCCACCAATGGGTGAAGGCATATTGATCGCCAGTTTTGGATTAAGGGTAACCAGCCCCGCTTCGCGTCTCATACGCTGATCGGTTACTGTGACGGATTGTAATGTCTCCGACCCAGGCTCCATTTTGACAACAATGCGTTCCAGCTCTTTCTCATTGAGGAGGAAGTTGCGTTGTTGCTGAACGTAACCTGCATGAGTGAAGACCAAAGCAAATGCGCGATCTGCCGGAACAGAAAACTGGAATCGTCCCGAATCAGAGGTTGTCGTGCCAGCAGATTTGCCAAGTATGGTAATGGATACATTAGCAAAGGGACGATCGTTTTCATCAATTACAAGTCCACTCACCGTTGCCTGTTTTTTTTGGGCAAGCATCGGGATGCTGATAAGCAGCAGGAAAATAACGACGATCGGGCGCAAAGGTTTCAATATTGATCCAAAGTAAAGATATGCGGGCGAGAAAATCGAAGCTATTAAAGAATTCACTCCGCAAACACTTTTCCTATGCGAAGAAAGATTGGAAAATGTACAATGAATTCCGACGGTGCGATCCCTCTGGCAGCATCGATAAAAGGCCTGACAGGATCTTCATTATGCTGATCCGTATAGTTTTTTACGGCAGACCAGGAACGAAGGTATCCTTCAAGATGTTCCAGGGTCCAGGAATATGACATTAATTCCTCCAAAGCGGGCAGGGGTTGGTAAGGAAATTCGATCGTTTTGTAATGTTCGTCAACGAGCCTGCGTTCGAAGTTCCAATAGGGTCCTAACTTATCGGTATAAAAAGATTGAATCAGCTCATTGAATTCAGTAAGGTCTGTATAAAACATGGAATAGCCCCAGGCAGCTATGACTGCTTTTGGTGCGCAAACGCGTAATACCTCTGCATTGAATCGGACTGCGTCGAGCCAATGGTATGCCTGTGCGATGGTAATGAGGTTGACGGAACTTGCGGGTAATTGTGAATCTTCCGCAGGTGCAATTGCATATTCTACATTCGAAAGCCTGGGAGCAAGTTCAAGTTGACGCGCACTTATATCGGTGGCAACAACCTTGTCGAAATGCGGTGCAATAAGTCTTGCAGCCTGTCCATTTCCTGTTGCGCAGTCCCATGCAAGTTTCTTTTCTTCAACAAAAGACAATATGTGATTGATTAGCGCACTGCTATACCCCGGGCGGAACGAAGAATAGAAATTGGCACGGTCGGAAAAAAGGTCGTGCATTTTGTGTTGGGTTGTTAGTCAATGATTATTATCCAACAGCCTTCAGCTGTGCAATCATGTCCACCTGGTTTAATGCTTTGAATACGGTATTACCCGCAACGAGAACATCGGCTCCTGCATTGACGATGGATGCAGCATTTTCCAGAGTCACTCCACCATCGATCTCGATGTGCACGTTGAGACCTTTCTCATTGATCATGCGGCGAAGCTCAGTGATTTTAACAAGCGTTTGCGGGATAAACTTTTGTCCGCCGAATCCAGGATTAACGCTCATCAGGCAGACAAGGTCAATATCGTGTAAAACATCGCTTAACAGTGAGACAGGTGTATGAGGATTTAAAGCAACTCCCGCCTTCATGCCGAGCGATTTTATTTGTTGGATGTTGCGGTGTAGATGTGTGCATGCTTCATAATGGACTGTGAGAATGTCAGCGCCGGCATTCTTAAATGCTTCAGCGTATTTTTCCGGTTCAAGGATCATAAGATGCACATCGCAGATCTTAGAGGTAGCCTTCCGGATCTGTTCAATTACTGGAAGTCCGAAACTCAGGTTGGGTACAAATCTTCCGTCCATCACATCAAGATGATACCAGTCGGCCATACTGTTATTAAGCATGTCGCAATCTGCCTGCAGGTTAAGAAAATTGGCGGATAAAAGGGAAGGGGCGATGATAGGCATATGAAAATTGGGTATGATGTTGTTGGGTTATTACCTGGGCAACGTTGTCGGCGCAAAGTTAAGTGCTTGCCTGTAGTTTGCGAAGTCTTTGTTTTGCTTCTGCAAAATCGGGTTCAAGACTTATGGTTCTTTCATAATTGCGTGCAGCTTCCTCGTTGTTTCCCATTGCTTCATAGGTGCGGCCCAGCCAATACCATGCATCTGCATTGGTGTTACTTACAGTGGTGGCCATAGAGAATGTTTCAAGTGCCTGCTTATGATCTTTTAATTGCAGGTAAACGATTCCTTTTTCAATGTATGCATCTGTCATCTTCCAATCAAGCCTGATCACCTCATTGAATTGCTGGATGGCAGATTGCAGTTGTCCTGATTCTGAATAATAAACGCCTTTCAGGAAGGTAGCATCCACACGTGCGGTTGAATCACGTGAAATAATATAATCGCAGATCTCAAGAACGCGATTGTCTTTTCTTGCGATAAGCATTTGTGCAAGTGCCAGCCCCGAATGATTCAACGGCATCAAAGCATAGGATTTTTCGAGCGATTCAATTGCACCGGCAGTGTCACCGGTTTGCGCCTGCAACAATCCTTTATCGTACCAGGCTTCAAAATTTTCGGAGTCTGTATACAACAATGAGTCGTACAGCATGATGGCTTTGCGCGTGTCGCCAACCTGTCGGTACACCTCTGCAAGTCGACGCTTATATTCAGTATTGAGTGGAAAAAGTTTGGAGCCTTCTTCCAAAAAGCGCTGCGCCTTATGTTCATTACCAGTCAGCAGCAGGTTTGCGGCGTATTCAAGACCGATGTTCTCATCACCCGTTAGTTCCCAGGCTTTTTGAAAGTCGGCAGTAGCGATCTCGTGGTAGTTTTTTTGCGCCAGCATCACTGCGCGCTGCAACAGTAATTGTACATTATCGGGAAAGCGTTGAATGCTGTCAGTTATTGATTCAAATGGTGGTTCACTTAGGATACGCGCTGCATTCGGCTGGCTGGTATCATTATCACCGCATGATACCAGGAATAACAAGCAACCGATGATAAAAGAGCCGGCCTTTTCCATGTTTCAAAGCTAACCGATTTTTCCCGACCAACTCACCCTATATTTGCAGGCAACAAACCAATTAACATCATGTATACCGGACTGCTTCACTTGCACAATTTAATGCGTTGGGTTATTCTTATTCTCCTGATCATCGCTATTGTTCGTCACCTGGCGGGAATGACAGGCAATAAGCTCTATTCAAATGGAGACAGAAAGGTTGGATTATTTTTAATGATCGCTGCGCACATCACTTTACTTATTGGGATATACCAGTGGGTTGCTGGTCCGGTAGGCCTGCAACAAATCCAGCAAGCTGGTATGGGCGCCGTTATGAAGGACAGTGCCGCACGCTTCTGGGCTGTCGAACACTTGCTTGGAATGCTGATCGGGATAACACTTATAACTATAGGACGTGGTGTAGGGAAGAAAGCTTTGGCCGACAGGGTTAAGCACCGTAAATCGTTCTGGTTGTATTTTATCGCCCTTATCATAATCATTGCGTCTGTGCCCTGGCCATTCCGCGAAGCTGTTGCGAGACCGCTGTTCCCGGGACTTTAACAGAAATGAGAATTGAGAAATGAGAATTGAGAATCGGAAAGTATTCCCAATTCTCAATTCTCATTTCTCAATTTCGCAGAAGTTCTATGATTTCACAATCTCTGATGCTACTCCCGTCAACAGAGAATCGAACGAGTGTTCTCACTTTCTGCCATCCCTGTTTCCCGGCCGCTCCGGGATTGATATGCAAACAGGATGTCTTTTCATCGTACATGATCTTCAATATATGCGAATGACCACTGATGAATAATTGTGGCGCATATTCATGAATGAGTCTTTTAGAAGAAGCGTTGTATTTCGGCGGGTAGCCGCCGATGTGAATCATGAGCACTTTCACATCTTCGCAATTAAATACATTCACCTCAGGGAATGCTGCGCGAACATCATTCCCATCGATGTTCCCATACACACCTTTCAGTGGCTTAAACGAAGAAAGTTGATCGGCCAGTTCCATGGTGCCAAAATCGCCTGCATGCCATATCTCATCGCAGTTTTTGAAATGATCAAAGACCTGCGCATCTAAGTAGTTATGTGTATCTGATAATAATCCAATCCTTTTCATTGAACCGCTGTTAGTGGTTATATATTACTTGATCTATATTTGTATACTATGAAAGCTCTTCAACAAGATGCCTTAAATAAATTGTTTAGCAAGATAAAAGAACGTTCAACAACATTCATTGGTTATCCAACTGCTGTTGATTATGATTACAGTGAATTATATCCGCTCTTGCAATACAGCCTGAATAACGTCGGAGACCCGTTTATCGATTCGCATTCGGACATGAATACGAAGTCTTTTGAGAGAGAAGTTGTTGAGTTTTATGCACGCATGTTCAATGCGCCGGAGAACAACTGGTGGGGATATGTGACAAATGGCGGATCTGAAGGAAATCTGTATGCTTTATATCTTGCGCGCGAACTTTATCCCAATGCGATTGTTTATTATTCCGAAGCCACGCATTACAGCGTACAGAAAAATATCCACCTTCTAAATATGCCGAGTATTGTGATACGATCACAGGAAAATGGTGAAATGGATTATGAAGACCTTGCAGATACGATACACTACCATCGCCAGCAACCTGCTGTAATACTCGCAAATATCGGCACTACGATGACTGAGGCGAAAGACAACATTCAAAACATACGACAGATTCTAAAGAAATTTGCAATAAGGTCACATTACATACACTGCGATGCTGCACTTGCAGGTCCGTTTCTCGCTGCAATTGGCAAAGGCTCTGAATTTGATTTTTCTGCAGGCGCCGATAGTATCGCTATCAGCGGTCATAAATTTATTGGTTCGCCAATTCCATGTGGAGTTGTACTTGTGAAAAAATCGAATCGTGATCGGATCAGTCGCTCTGTACCATATATCGGAACACTCGATACTACAATTACCGGTTCCCGCAATGCGATCACGCCTTTGTTTATGTGGTACGCTTTGCAAATGATAGGAGAGCAGGGACTACGCCTTCGAGCCGAGCAATCGCTATCACTGGCAAGTTATACGGAACTTCAATTAAAGAGTGAAGGCTTTGATGCCTGGAGAAACACCGATGCCATAACTGTTGTCTTTCCAAAACCGTCAGACCGTATTTGTCACAAATGGCAGCTGGCTACCGACAATACGCAATCCCATCTTATCTGTATGCCAGGTGTTAACAGGGAGCAGATCGACCTGTTTGTAAAAGATATGAAAGAGTCGCGGGAGCAGGGAGTGAATTGTGCGCTTCCTTCAGTATCTTACCATTTGAACTAGGGTAGATACAAGAAAAACAACGACCAATGCCATACTATTATCGTCTCGGAAATATTCCGCATAAGCGACATACGCAATTTCGGAAGCCGGATGGAACTTTGTATTCGGAGCAGTTGTTCTCGACGGAAGGGTTTTCCAACGATTATTCTATTTTATATCACACATATCCGCCAACACAGATCATCCGCACGGAACCTTCGATCATAGTAACCCCACTTGTTGAAGAGGAGAAGATGTTGAAGCATAGGAGTTTTGAAGGCTTCAAAGTCCGGCCGGAGGACGATTACCTGCACAGCAGAAAAGCGATACTGGTTAATAATGATTGCCATATTGTGTTGGCCGCGCCGCGTCAGAGCACTACAAAATATTTTTATAAGAATGCAGATGCGGACGAGCTGATCTTTATTCATGAAGGAAGCGGCGTCCTTGAAACCATGTATGGAGATCTTCCATTTTCTTATGGGGATTACCTTGTGGTGCCCAGGGGTACCATTTATAAGATCAGATTCACAGATGAAAATAACCGGCTCTTGATCGTTGAATCGTTCAGCCCGATCCGGTTTCCAAAAAAATATGTCGGCAAGAATGGTCAGCTGCTTGAGCACTCTCCATATTGCGAACGGGATATACGTCCGCCGCAAGATCTAAAGACCCACGATGAGCAGGGTGATTTCCTGATAAAGGCGAAGAAGCAGGGTGTGTTGTACAGGCTTCATTATCACAGTCACCCATTTGATGTGGTGGGGTGGGACGGATGTTGTTATCCATATGCTTTCAGCATACACGATTTTGAGCCCATCACGGGAAGGGTGCATCAACCACCTCCTGTGCACCAGACTTTTGAGGCCAATAATTTTGTTGTATGTTCGTTTTGCCCACGGCTGTTCGATTATCACCCCGAGGCCGTACCAGCGCCCTACAACCACAGCAATATTGACAGCGATGAGGTATTATATTATGTTGATGGTGATTTTATGAGTCGGAAAAATGTGACAAGGGGGATGATCACGCTGCATCCTTCAGGCATACCTCATGGTCCGCACCCCGGAGCGGTAGAAAAGAGTATCGGCGCACGTGAAACGAAAGAGCTGGCAGTGATGATTGATACGTTTCATCCGCTGCAACTGACTGTTGATGCCCTTGCCATCGAGAATGAAGGCTATACGATGAGCTGGGCGGAGTGAGGTAGTAGTCGGTAGTCGGTAATCGGTAATCGGTAATCGGTAGTCGGTAGTCAGCAATCGGCGTAACTGGAACAATATTTTCAATTCTCAATTCTCAATTCTCAATTCTCAATTCTCAATTCTGAAATTATGATACCATTCAACGAACTTAAGCCAGGCGACAGGGTAATGGCGGAATTTGAAGGCCAGCAATGGGAGGGGGTAGTGACAGAACTGAACCGCGAAGACAAAGAAGTGTGTGTTGAAACAGAGGTGCAGGAATTTTGGTTTACGCCGGAACATTTGTTTCCCATTCCACTGAGTGACGAACAGCTGTTCAAGCTGGGATTTATTAAGGAAGTACACGAAAACGGCTCGGCCAAGTACCTGAAAGACTCATTCCGGATTTTAGTGCCAAATACAGGCGATTTTTTCCCCCTGGAAATGTGGTGGAGGGAAGACCGCAGGTTGCTTGCGGAGCCAATTGGAGTGCATGAACTCCAAAATCACTACTATCAAATGACCAAAGTGGAGCTGAACGCTGTATAATTTTCCTCAAAAAGCGACATATTTGCAAAAATTACGGGCTGGAAACTTCTAATAGACTAAAAAAGTTTATTATTCTCGCCCGTAAATCCTATCTTTGCGCCTCCTAAAAAGTGTATGGGTAAACAACCGTTAATCAAACAGGATGGAATTATTCTGGAAGCATTGTCAAACGCAATGTTCAAGGTAAAGCTGGAAAATGGGCATGAGATACTTGCTACAATTTCTGGTAAGATGAGAATGAATTACATAAGGATATTACCCGGTGACAAAGTAGGAGTGGAAATGAGCCCTTATGATTTATCGAGAGGCAGAATTATTTTCAGGTATAAATAAAAAGCGTTTCGCGATTTGAACGGCGAAGCACCATTACAATTATGAAAGTTAGAGCATCCATCAAAAAAAGAAGTGCGGACTGCAAGATCGTTCGCCGCAAAGGGAAGTTGTACGTCATTAACAAGAAGAATCCCCGCTTTAAGCAAAGACAGGGATAATTTCTTTACCTAATTAAGTAATAAAACAATAACCAATTCAGTATGGCACGTATTGCCGGAGTAGACTTACCAAAAAACAAAAGAGGCGAGATCGGTCTGACCTACATCTACGGGATCGGTCGTTCAACTGCCCAGTACATTCTCGAGAAGGCTGGGATCGTTTACGACAAGAAAGTTCATGAGTGGGATGACAACGAATTGAATGCGATTCGTAACATCATCACTACTGAATTCAAAGTAGAAGGACAGCTTCGTTCTGAAGTTCAGATGAGCATCAAGCGTTTGCTTGACATCGCCTGCTACCGTGGTCTCCGTCACCGTAAAGGATTGCCGGTTCGTGGTCAGCGTACGCGCACCAACAGCCGCACCCGTAAAGGTAAGCGTAAGACAGTTGCTGGTAAGAAGAAAGCAACCAAGAAGTAGTAATTAGGACCGCGCCAGATCTCCGGAAAGGAAGTAGGGCGGCCGACCGGGAACACCGGATTTATTAATCGTTCATTGATTACCTCCAACAGTAATTATCATGGCAAAAGCACAAGCAAGCGCAAAAGCCGCTGCAAAGAAAAGGATCGTTAAGGTAGATGCGGCAGGTGATGCGCACATCAACGCAAGTTTCAACAATCTCATCATCAGTATTACCAATAAGTCGGGCCAGGTTATTTCCTGGAGTTCCGCAGGTAAGATGGGTTTCAAGGGTTCAAAGAAAAACACTCCATATGCTGCGCAAATGGCTGCTTCTGATGCTGCGAAAGTAGCATTCGATGCAGGTGTGAAGAAAGTGGATGTTTATGTAAAAGGCCCTGGAGCCGGTCGCGAAAGCGCTATTCGTGCACTGAATAATTCAGGAATCGAAGTGGTGATGATCAAAGATATCACTCCTCTTCCACACAACGGATGTCGTCCGCCGAAGAAGAGAAGAGTATAATTAATATGCTAATGTGCTAATATGCTAGTGTGCTAATTGAAAGCCATTAGCATATTAGCACATTGGCACATTAGCATATTGAAAAGGATGGTCGATTGATTTTTACGATTTTTAATGATCGCCCATCATAACCCAAAAAATCACAACAAACAATTATGGCACGTTACACCGGTCCAAAAACAAGGATCTCCAGGATTTTTGGTGAGCCGATCCTCGGCAACGGAAAATACCTGAACAAGAACAGCAACCCTCCGGGTATTCATGGTGCACAGCGCAAGCGTAAAACGCTTGGTGAGTATGCACTTCAATTGAAAGAGAAGCAAAAAGCAAAGTACACTTACGGTGTTTTGGAGAAGCAATTCCGCAAAACCTTTGAAGAGGCCGCAAGGATCAAAGGCGTTACTGGTGAGAACCTCATCAAACTGCTGGAAGCGCGTCTTGATAACACTGTATATCGTCTGGGCATAGCGCCTTCACGTCCTGCAGCACGTCAGCTTGTTTCGCACAAGCACGTTACAGTAAATGGTGAAGTGGTAAACATTCCATCATTCCAGGTGAAGCCGGGTGATGTGATCAGTATCAAAGACAAGGACAGGGAAAATGCGTCTATCACCAGCCAATTCCGCGGTAAGAACCAGAAGTTCAACTGGCTTGATTGGAATGAAGCAGAGATGAAAGGTACTTTCGTAGCATACCCTGAAAGAGAAAGCGTTCCTGAAAACATTAAGGAGCAACTGATCGTCGAATTGTATTCTAAGTAATCATTCGGTTATTTATATTAGCTTTCCTTATACATTCACGCATGGAACCAAATGGTTTTGTGCAAAAACAAAAACTGAAATTTAAATATGGCCATTTTAAATTTCCAAAAACCAGAAAAAATTATCCTGCAGAAAGCAACTGAGTTTGAAGCTCAGTTTGAATTTCGTCCGTTGGAGCCGGGTTTCGGCGTTACCATTGGAAATGCTTTACGCAGAGTGTTGCTGAGTTCTTTGGAGGGACATGCTATCATTGGTATTCGCATTGAAGGAGTGGACCACGAGTTCGCAACCATCAAAGGTATCTCTGAAGATGTTCTGGAGATCATCCTTAACCTTAAACAGGTACGTTTCAAAAAGAAGGTTGATCATGAAGTTGGACAGGAAAAGGTTACTCTTAGCATCAAAAATAAAGGGGAGTTCACTGCAGGTATGATCGGCGAAGCGACACAAAACTTCGACATCATGAATCCTGAACTCGTTATCTGTACACTGGATCCGTCTGCTAAGCTGGACATTGAGCTGACCGTGTCAAAAGGTCGCGGATATGTTCCTGCTGAAGATAACAAAGTGAAAGATGCTCCATTCGGGTACATCCCAACAGATGCTATCTTCACGCCGATCAAGAATGTAAAATACACGATCGAAAACACACGTGTTGAGCAAAGAACGGACTTCGAAAAGCTGTTAATGGAAGTAAGCACTGATGGTACCATCCATCCTGAAGAAGCCGTTAAACAGGCAAGCCGCATTCTTATTCAACACCTGATGATCATCACGGATGAGAACATCACTTTCGATAGCAAAGAAGACAAGAAAGAAGATGTTGTTGATGAGCAGATGCTTCAGTTGCGCAAAGTATTGAAGACACCATTGGAAGATCTCGATCTTTCAGTACGCGCCTTCAACTGCCTGAAAGCTGCTAAGATCAACTCGCTCAGCGAGCTGGTACAATACGAACAGGAAGACTTAATGAAGTTCCGCAACTTCGGTCAGAAATCACTTTCTGAGATCGAACAGGTGCTGGCTGAAAGAGGACTTCACTTTGGTATGGACCTGAGCAAACTGGGATTGGATAAAGAAGAACTGTAATTAATATCTAAATGTGGAAATATGGAAATGTGAGAATGCATTTCCTTTTCACAGAAAACCGACTGTAATTCCTGACACGGTACAGTCTTAAAATCAAACGTCATGCGTCACGGAGACAAAATCAACAATCTTGGCCGGAAGGCACCTCACAGGAGAGCCCTGCTGAATAACCTCGCGAGCCAATTGATCATGCACAAGAGAATTGTAACGACTCTTGCAAAAGCAAAGGCACTGCGTACATTCGTTGAGCCGCTTATTACTAAAGGGAAAGAGAACACTACACATCAGCGCAGAATTGTATTCAGTCATCTGCAGGATAAAGAAGCAGTTACTGAACTTTTCGGACCAATCGCTGAAAAGGTAGGTGGACGACCAGGTGGTTACACCAGGATCATCAAACTCGGAGCTCGTGTTGGTGATAACGCAGAAACCGCAATGATCGAATTGGTTGATTTCAATGAGATCTACGGCAAGGGTAAAGGCGAAGCAAAAGAACCAGCTAAGAGAACACGTCGTGGTAGAAGCAAAAAGGCTGCAGAAGGAACTGCACAACCGGCTGCTGAAAACCAGGCGCCTCAAACCGAAGCTGCTCCAGCTGCACCTGAAACACCGGCAACAGAAGAAAAAGCTGCTGAATAATTACAAAGCAGTTTCGATATTAGGGAAGCGAGTCCATGTGGGCTCGCTTTTTTTTATTACATTCGCAAAATTTTTCGATACATGAATAAACCTGCGGCGCCAGCCATTTTACTTCTAGCTGATGGAACTGTTCACTATGGTAAGGCTTTCGGTAAGAAAGGCACAACCACCGGCGAGATTTGTTTCAACACCGGTATGACGGGCTACCAGGAAGTGTTTACTGATCCTAGTTACTACGGGCAGATAGTTGTGATGAACAATGTACACATTGGTAACTACGGTGTGAAGGACGACGAAGTGGAGTCCGATTCAATCAAGATCAAGGGCCTGATCTGTCGCAATCTCGAGGAGCTTTACAGTCGCAAGATGGCTATCGGCTCTGTAGAGGAGTACCTCGTTCGAAACAATATCGTTTGTATCGAGGGTGTGGATACCCGGGCGCTGGTTGCGCATATACGTCAGAAAGGAGCGATGAATTGTATCATTTCATCGGAGATACTTGACGTGGAAGAACTTAAGAAAGAGTTGGAGAAAACGCCTTCCATGGAAGGATTGGAACTGGCCAGCGTTGTAAGTACCAACGCGGCATATACAAAAGGCGACGAAGGGTCAGACATCAGGATTGCTGTACTTGACTTCGGTACAAAACAGCATATCATCGATTGCATGGTTGAACGCGGTGCCTATGTAAAAGTTTTTCCTGCAAAGACAAGTGTAGAAGAACTTAGAGCCTTTGATCCGAAAGGTTACTTTATATCCAATGGTCCGGGAGACCCTGCTTCAATGGATTACGCAATTAATACGGTCAAAGAAGTTCTCGACGAAAATAAGCCGACATTCGGCATCTGCCTCGGCCATCAGCTCATTGCCCTGGCCAACGGAATTTCGACATATAAAATGCATCATGGTCACAGAGGTTTGAATCACCCGGTTAAAAACCTGATTACCGGCCTTTGCGAAGTGACCACACAAAATCATGGCTTTGGTGTTGACCCCGAATCAGTGAAAAAAGCAGAAAATGTTGAGATCACCCACGTGAACCTTAACGATGATTCAATTGAAGGGATCAGGCTGAAAGACAGACCCGCGTTCTCGGTTCAATATCACCCTGAAAGCACACCAGGCCCGCATGATTCAAGATACCTGTTCGATCAGTTCATAGATATGATGAAAAAGTAATCGGTAGTCGGTAATCGGTAATCAGGACAAACCTGATTACCGGTCACCTTCCCAATTCTATTTTCTCAATTCCAGATTTTCAATTTTCAATTCTCAATTCTCAATTCTCAATTTGGTATCCATGCTCCTCGCCATCATCAACGGTCCTAATTTAAACCTGCTGGGCAAGCGGGAGCCTGAGGTTTATGGAAACCTAAGCTTTGAAGACTATCTCACCGAGCTTCGCAACAAATTCTCAGAAATCGAATTCACTTATTTTCAAAGTAATGTGGAAGGAGAATTGATCAACGCTCTTCAACAGTACGGCTTCAACCATGATGGCATTATCATCAATCCTGGAGGCTATACACATACCTCAGTCGCAATTGGAGATGCGATTGCTTCCATTAAGGCACCTGTTATAGAGGTTCACATCAGTAATGTTCATGCCCGAGAAGAATTCCGTCGCATATCACACGTTTCTGCCAAATGCAAGGGAACCATCAGTGGACTGGGATTGATGGGATACGAGCTTGCAGTACGAGCTTTCATCCAACGCTGATATATGCGTCTCGCGTGTCCTGTATTTCGAATTACGTATTTCGTATTTCGAATTATGTATTTCATACTCACTTCAATGCTTCATGCAAGGCCGCAAGACTAGCAATGTAGAGGCTTCTTCCATGCGTTCCCAACACGATCTCCAGCTCTCTTTCCTGTATGACAATATCGTGAACGGGCACTGATTTTGGAAGGCCCGTATTCCAACTCATAAAAGATTTTCCATTATCCGCCGAAACATAAATTCCTCCGTCACTGCCAACATAAAGGATGTTATCCTTAACCGGATCCTCTGCGATAACATTCAGCGGCTCATCTGGAAGGTCCGCTCCGAGCGACTTCCAGCTGGTTCCATAATCATCACTTACAAATAGGTAGGGTTTGAAATGATCATTTCTGTAGCCGTTCAAAGCAGCATAAACTCTTCCTTCTTTATACTTGGACGCAACAACCCGACTGACCCACAGATGTTGTGGCAAATTCTTGTTGATCGCTGACCAGGTGTAACCACCATCGCGTGTAATGTGAATGTTGCCATCGTCGCTACCCACATAAATGAGACCGAAGCGCAGTGGCGATTCACTAATCGTAGTAAGTGTACCAAAAGGAACATCGCCGGCTTTACTTCCCTTTGTCAGATCAGCTGATAAGGTAATCATCGTATCACCTTTATTCAATGAACGATGGAATTTATTGGAACCATAATAGATCACATCAGGTTGATGTCGGCTCAGGTGGATCGGTGTCTGCCAGTTAAACCTCAGAGAGGGATCCTGCCCCTTGGATCTCGGCTTTATTGAAGTGCTCTTTCCTCCATCCAGGTTGCGACGATTATAATATCCAAATTGCATACCTGAATAAACTGTTTTATTGTCTCGCGGATCAACCTGCACCTGCATACCATCTCCGCCACCAATCGATTTAAATCCATAATCACCATCTGCTGTCCAGTCGTTGTTCTCTTTGTGTTTTGATGAACCATACCAGGTTCCATTATCCTGTAAACCACCGAAAACATTGTATGGTTTCGCATTGTCGACTGTTATCGCATAAAATTGTCCAACAGGCGGCATATTTGCTTTGAACCATACGTCGCCATCATCATAAGTAATGTTAACGCCACCGTCATTTCCGTTGATCAGGTGTCCTTCCCGTTTGGGATTGATCCATAAAGCATGATGATCCACATGCACATTTGGCCGGTCGATCATTTTGAAATTTTTTCCGCCATCAACAGATGACATAATTTCATAACCCAGTATATAGATCTTGTTTACATCAGAAGGCGCCGCATATATCTTTCCGAAGTAGTAACCATAAGTGCGAAAGATATTGAGATGTGATTGATGTGTCTTCTTCCAGTTAACACCGGCATCGACACTTTTATAAACTTCTGCCCCAACAAGGCGTCGGGCAAATTTTCCGCTTGTTGTGTCGCGCACCGCTGTGTCATCTTCCATCAAATTGTTATCGACAATGGCATAAATTACGTTGGACTGCTTTGGAGAAATGGCGAGACCGATTCGACCAACATGATTGCCTATAGGAAATCCTGATTCCGGTACACTTAGTTTCTTCCAGGTTGCGCCGCCATCGGCAGACTTGTAAATAGCACTGGTAATACCGGACTCTTCAAAATCCCACGCTTTCCTCAGTCGATACCAGGCTGCAGCATAGAGCACTTGTGGATTCGAGGGGTCAATTTCCATTTCTACTACACCCGTATTTGCATCGATAAACAAACTTTGCTTCCATGTCCTGCCGCCGTCTACCGTTTTGAATACTCCACGCTCTTTATTGGAAGAATATAAATGACCCATGGCAGCCACCCAGGCAACGTTGCTATCTGTCGGGTGCAAAAGGATCTTGCCTGTGTGATGCGATCCAGGTAACCCCAGGTAGATCCAGGTTTTGCCACCGTTAGTCGTTTTGTAAATACCAATACCGGCATATGAAGACCTGCTACTGTTTACTTCGCCAGTTCCCACCCAGATTATCCGGTTGCTCGTATCTGATGAATGTGTCCAGTCAACAGCGATGTCGCCGATGAAATGAACGTCTTCATTGTCGAACACGGGCCGGAAACTTTGGCCGTTATTTCTTGTATGCCACAGACCTCCGGTAGCATATGCCGCATAAAACTCGGTTGGGTCAGCAGGATTCACTTCAACATCCACAACGCGACCGCTCATGACAGACGGGCCGATGTTGTGAAACGAAACATTTTTTAAACGAGACCGCCCTTCAGCAGCACGTTTCTGATCAAATAGTTTCAATCGGTCGGCGTCCGGCGTGGGCTGAACCTGCGCGAACAACTGCATGCCCAACAGGAGTAATATTGTTGTGAGTAAGCTTTTGGCAGATCCTAAACAATTCCGCGGCACATTTGGAGTTAAATTTGTTTGCTTCATAGAGCGATACAAAAAACAGTTAATCATGCGATCGATATTCACGTTACTGATAATAAGTTTTGCCTTAAATGGCTTCGGTCAATATAAGGATTACAAGATAGCGCCTAACGGCGATACATTGAATCGCGTTGATATGAAAGGTATGAAACAGGGTCCATGGGTGATCCGTTATGAGAAGCTTAGAGGTGAACCAGGCTTTGAAGAAGAAGGCCGGTTCGTTAACGATAGGAAAGAGGGAGAGTGGCGTCTGTTTAGTCTTATGGGTGATCAGATCGGTACCGAAAACTATCGTTGGGGTTTGAAAGATGGTGTGTCAAGATATTATAACACTGATGGAAATCTGCGACTCGAGCAGAGCTGGAAGGCACTTAATCCCGATAAGCTTTATGACACACTTCAGGTAGAAGAAGTTGATAAGCTTGATTCATATAAAACAGTTATAGTAAAAAATGAGGGAGCTTCATTGAAGCACGGTAGCTGGAGATATTATGACGGTGAATCCGGCAGATTATTAAGATCAGAACAATATGAATTGGGACGATTATTAACCGAACCTGCACCGGCTGAGCCTGAGCCCACAGCAAAAAAAGAAGTGCCAAAACCTAAAGAAGTAGTGGAGTTTGAAAAGAA
Organism: Bacteroidota bacterium; assembly: GCA_023437225.1. Classification (GTDB taxonomy): domain Bacteria; phylum Bacteroidota; class Bacteroidia; order Chitinophagales; family Chitinophagaceae; genus Flavitalea. The sequence goes on from JAEZGS010000020.1 coordinate 121,862, forward strand.
GAACTCGGGGAAGAAGAAGATCCGGTACAAGGATGGTAGCACAGGCGGCTACTAATTCTGCAACTTTAGTTCATTCATGTATTCGGTTGGCGTCTTATTGAACTGCTTTTGAAAGCTACGGGTAAATGTGCTTTGTGAACTGAACCCAACATCATCAGCGATCTCATAGACTTTCTTTTCACCAGTTGCCAGAAGTTCTGCGGCCTTTTTCAATCGTGTAACATTTATTAATTCGGCGGGTGTTAGTTGAGATATCGATTTGATCTTGCGATATAGAGTAACTCTGGTCATGTTCAGCATACATGCAAGCTTGTTCACATCAAGGTCTGCATCGTCTATGTTTTGAACGATCAATTCGTTGAGAGCTTCAAGGAATTTTTCATCAGCTTTTGAATGTGCCATGCTTTTCATGTGCACGAGTGGCATGCTCGAAAAATATTGACGGATTGTATTTCGATTGGTCAGCAGGCTGGCGATCTGTGCTTTAAGGTGTTCGTTGGAAAACGGCTTTTCGATATATGCATCTGCACCTAATTCCAAACCCATCACTTTCGATTGGATCGTGTTTTTTGCGGTGAGCAGTATTACTGGTATGTGCGAATGTTCAAAGCCTGCCTTTAAAGTTTTGCAGAGCTCGTATCCATCCATTCCCGGCATCATCACGTCACTTATCACGAGTTGGATGCAATGCGATTCAAGGAGAGTTAAGCCCTCTTCGGCTGATGTTGCTTTTATGACAGTGTAGGTTTGCCGCAATATCCGTTCAAGGAATTCCAGTATTTCTTCCTCGTCATCAATCAACAGGATCTCCGTCATAATCATTTCAGTTTTTGTGAATTGATGAAGCCAATTTTTTCAATATCGTTTTACTCGTCGGCCTTTGATCTTCCGCATGATTAAGTGGTATCTCCAGTATAAACCGATTCATGTCGTGTTCCGGCTTGCCCAATTGCAGGCGGCCTCCATGAAGTTCAGCAAGCGAACGGGCAAGTGTTAACCCGATGCCATTCCCTTTTTGCTTACTGGTTTCTTTGATCCGAAAGAAAGGTTCAAAGATGGATTCCGACATATATACCGGTATCATGTAACCATCATTGAGTACTTCAATAGCGAAGTAACCATTTGCGGGATGTGACATCCTTACAATTACTTTCGATGTCGCATACTTAAATGCATTACTGAGAAGGTTGCTCAGGATTTTATTCACTGCTTCCTCGTCTGCTTCGGCTAAAACGGACGAGGGTGCAATATGTATATCATAGACGACTTGTTTTTTTGCGGCGATCTGCTTGTAATTACTTGTATTTTCAGTTAATACTTTGACTACGTCAATGGTTGTAAAATCAAGGCTGAAACCTTTCGTTTCAGTTTTCCGGAAATCAAGTATCTGTGTTAGCAGTGCAAGCAGGCGATTTGTATTTCGTTCCATTGTTACAACATCTTCCATGATCTCATTTTCCTTGTCGATCGTTTCACGAATATTTTCAAGTGGACCCTTGATGAGTGTAAGTGGCGTGCGTATTTCGTGTGTGATATTTGTAAAGAAGTCGATCTTAGCCTTATAAATTTCTTTCTCTTTTCGCTCCTGGTGGCGGCGATGATAATATTGCACGATGAGATATACAATTAATAAGCCCACTGCCACATAAAGTAAAAATGCCCATGGGGTGGCCCAGAAAGGCGGGTGGATAATGATAATAAGTTGCGCTTGTTTTGGTGACCAGTTTCCATTTAATGCGGCACGCACTTTGAACACATATTTCCCGGGTGACAGATCAGTGAAGTACACTTTTCGATTTGACTTTATAAATGTTTCCCGATCATCAAGCCCCTCCATGATGTAAGCATATTCAGTGATCTCCGGGGCCGCAAAATTTAATGCTGCAAAGTCAATGCTGAACGATGATTGCGAATGATCCAGCTCTATCTTATCGGTCATACTTATCGATCGTTTCAGAATGTTGCTATCAGCAGCAACAGATAGTTCACGATTGTTTATTTGAAATCCCGTCAGGTAAACGGGCGCTGAAAAAAAGGAGTTAGTGATCGAATCGGGATGGAAGCGAATCATTCCCTTGACACTACCGAAATACAAATTGCCGGTGGTATCCCGATAGCCAGAATTATAATTAAACTGATCATTCAGCAATCCACTTGATCGCCTGAACACCTGAACTGTTGAAGTCATTGGATCCCAACGGGCAAGACCTTTTGCTGTTGAAATCCAAAGCTTGTGATGCGTATCTTCTATCGCTTTGTAAACAAAGTTACTAGGGAGGCCCTCTTTCGTTGTTAACCGTGTGAAACTCTTCCTTGAAGCGTCGAGCTTACAAATACCTCCGCCTTCGGTGGAAATCCAGATGTTCTTATTTACATCTTCATAGATAGCATTCACAGTATTGTTCGATATGCTCTTGCTGTTGCGTGAGTCGTTGATATGATTTGCTACAAGAGAACGAGTAGCAGGATCGTAATTAAAAACTCCACGAGTATGGGTTCCAATCCATATCCTTCCATCAGAGTCCTCGAACAGGGCGCTCACAAATATATACTGAGGAATTTCTTTCACCCGGATAAAGCCATCTGCATTGGGATCATATCTATATAATGTCGTTGATGTGCCTACATAGATTTCACCGGCTTTTGTCTTCAATAAAGTGACGACAAAATTTTCTTTGAGATCAAACGGGCCGTTGCCTGCAACGTAACGCTTTCTTACTTTCCCGGTTTTGGTATCCAATACGTCAAGGCCGTTTTCAAACGTTCCAACCCATAGATCCTTTCCGTTTACCATCAGCCCGTGTACGTTGGTATAAGCAAGATCGGTATTAGATCCGCTGGCTGTAAAGTTCTTTATTTCACCTGTACGCGGATCTAAACTGCTTATGCCTGCATCTTCTGTACCTATCCAGATGTTTCCACTGTTATCTTCCACGATCTCTCTGACTACAGTTCCTCCAAGCGAATTGTCCGAAAAATCAGGGAAGTATTTTTGAAAGACCGAAAAATTCCTTGAGTAATAGTTAACACCACCAAAGTAAGTGCCCGCCCACACACCGCCTTCCAGATCTTTTGTAAGACAGTAAACGGCGTTGTCGTTCAATGAATATGGGTCGAGGAATCGTCTCCTTAGTTGTGAGAATTTATTTGTCTTACGGTCAAGTATTACAATACCAGATTCCGTAGCGAACCAAAATACACCAGGTGCATATTCAATGATGTCGCGTACATATAGTGGAGAACGATTTTCGTTATAAGTATAAAGATCCCGGTATGTTCCTGTTTTGGTGTTGAAAGTTTTTATGCCCTGTGAAGTAGTACCAACGAGCAATTCATCGTTACCTGCATCTATCATTCGTGTGATCCAATGATAGTGGGCTTTGGGCGAATTATCAAATAAGCTGACGCCGTGAAACTCATTGGTTTTTTCGTTGTAAGAATAGATCTTTCCATCTGCAGATGAAAACCATAAACGGCCATCCCGTGACCTGCATATAGAAGAAGCTACAAAATACTGACTGGACGGAAACACGCGTACAGTATTCTTCTTAAGGTCGATGCGACAAAGATCCGCTCCGGCAACAATCCACAGATTTTGATTGTTGTCTTTTTCGATGTCGTTGATTTCACGCAGCGAATCATTGAGATAAGTTACCTGTTCTTTTGTGTCATCATATCTGTACAGACCACGTTGTGTACCGACCCAGATATAGCCGTTGTCATCTGCATACATGCAATGAATGACGTCCCTGTTCAGTTGCCTTTCATTATCAGAATCAAGTTGTATCGTTTTGAAATTATATCCATCAAAACGGTTAAGTCCACCTTTTGTACCGAACCAGAGAAAACCGTTTTGGTCTTGTATACTGCTGTGCACTGAATTGTTCGACAGTCCATTTTCAACCTGGTAGTGGCGGAAATAATATGGCTGTGAATGTGCGGAAATTACGGTCATGCACACCAAAATGCTTATGGCAACAATCTTTCTCACTTCTTCTAAGATAGCTGCTTTATCGATTTAGCAAAAATTCCGGCCTACCAATTTGTAACAAAATGCAAAAGTTATGATACAAAATGAAGGAACATTTGCGGACCTATTGAGTTTCTTCACAGTGCTAATTGAAAATGCATTGCAATTTTTTTCTGCCGGATAAACAACAAAATACAGTAACAAAATAATTGCCTATGAGTACCTGATAGAAATGTCCGACTAACGATGTAATCAATTTTAATTAACAATTGAACTGCCATGTATTTTAAAACAACAAACTGCTTTAAGGCACCATTGAATGACAGTGTCTTTCTATCAAAAAAATTATTCTTATTTGCGGGGATTTTCCTTTTAGGATTGTTTTTCAGTCCTGCATTTTCTCAAACACAAAACAAAATCAGGGTCAGTGGAACCGTTCGCGACTCAAGTGGAATTGGGATTCCGCAGGTTACCGTTGCGGAGAAGGGTACATCTAACAAAACCATCACCAGCAGTGAAGGAAACTTCAGCATCAGTGTTTCAAATGCTGAGTCCGTGCTTGAATTTTCATCAGTAGGTTACATCACCGAAGAAGTGAAGGTTCAATCTCAAACAACCTTCAACATTTCTTTGAACATAACCAACGCGGCACTTGGTGAAGTGGTTGTAGTTGGTTACGGATCGCGCAAGAAAGAATCACTTACCGGAGCTATTTCTGCTGTAACAGCCAAAGATCTGGACCATGTTCACGGCGGCTCAACGGTTAGCTCCGGGCTCGCCGGGAAACTTCCGGGGGTGTCTTTCAGGATGCCGGATGGCAGACCTGGTTCAAGTGCAAACATCCAGATCCGTAACATGGGTAATCCCCTGTTTATAATTGACGGTATTCAGCAGGATGCCGGACAGTTTAATAACCTGTCGCCTAACGATATTGAAAGCATCACTGTTTTGAAAGATGCATCGGCTGCTATATATGGCGTACGTGCAGCAAACGGTGTTGTGGTTGTAACAACAAAGAGGGGTCGTGCTGGTAGCGGAAATGCCATCAATGTGGATGCATATTATGGATGGCAGAACTGGACCCGTTTTCCGGAAGTTGTTAACGCATACGAATGGCAACTCGGTAAACTGGACGCAGATATGAATCGCGTCAATGCGGGTACGGCAATGACACCGCAGGAATTGGAGCGATGGAAAACAGGTACTGAATATGGTTACCGGAATTTTGACTGGTATAATTTCATCATTCAAAAGAATTCTCCGATCAAGTCCATCAATGTAAATGCGACAGGGGGATCGGATAAGGTGAATTACTATTTATCAGTGACCCGACTGGATCAAAACTCGGTACTTGGTAGGGAGTTTACTTTTGGTCGTACGAATCTTCAATCTAACATCGATGCAAAAGTTACCAACCGATTGAAAGTTGGTATCCAGATCAATGGCCGTATTGAAACCCGTGATAATCCTGGTGTACCGGGTGGTGATGATTATTGGGCGCCACGATTTGCATTGTTAAGAAACCTCCCATATGAAAGACCTTATGCCAATGACAATCCAGCCTATCTAAATGATATCGGACATAATGCTGAGAACTGGGGATTGCTGAACAAGGAGAAATCCGGTTACTGGCATGAAGACTGGCGTGTACTGCAAACCAACCTGAGTGCGGAATACCAGTTGCCAATAAAAGGCCTCAATGTGCGCGGTATGTATTCGTATTACCTTGCTGATCGCGTAATGAATGGTCATGAATATACTTATGACGCGTACAGATTTAATCCAGCTGACAGCACCTATGAAAGAACAGGTGGAAGCACAAACCCCTGGAGAGAAAGAGGTACAAGGAAAGTCTTTAATAAAGTTCTGCAGGGACAGGTAAACTATACCAATTCATTTGGTGAGCATAATGTAGGTGCAACTTTTGTTACTGAAAGGATCGAACGCAATATCCTTGATCAATGGGTGCACTCCGTGCCCAAGACGAACGTATTGCCTTTGTTGCAGTTTGCTGATATTGACACTTACAATGATGATGACTATGAAGAAGCAAGGATCGGTTATATTGGGAGGATCAACTATAACTATGCAAACAGGTATTTCCTGGAGTTATCCGCAAGAAGAGACGCTTCGTGGAAGTTTGCACCAGGTAAACGCGTTGGTACATTTCCTGCTGTAAGTGCTGGCTGGAGAATCACAGAGGAAGAGTTTTTTCAAAACTGGACTCGTGGTTCGATCCTTACCGAGCTGAAGATCCGTGGTTCTTACGGACAACTGGGTGATGATGATATTGGAATTGGTGCATTCGATTACATTTCCGGTTATAATTACAACAGTGGTAATCGTTCGATACTCGATGGAAACCTTGTTGTAGGCGCACGCTACAGAGGTGTACCTGTCAATAATATCTCCTGGTTTGTAAGTACCATGACCAATATTGGTGCTGATTTCAGTTTTCTTAATGGCAAGCTTTCTGGTTCCGTTGACTATTTTTATCGCAAGCGTACAGGCCTTAAAGGAAGGAAATATGACGTACAGGTTCCATGGGAACTCGGCTACAATTTGCCAGATGAGAACGTTGAAAGCGATGCCGTACTTGGCGGCGAAGTTGCCGTGAATTATAATGGCAACATCGGTGAACTTAAATTCAGCGTCGGCGGTAATTTCTCATTTGCGAGAAATAAATTTCTTGAATCATATAAGCCACTTTACGGAAATTCATGGGATCACTATCGTAACGGACGCGAAAACAGGTGGACCGGCATCTATTGGGGTTATGAAGTGATCGGCCAGTTTCAGTCGCAGGATGAGATCAATCATTATCCGGTAAACATCGATGGTCAAAACAATCGTACGCTGTTGCCTGGAGATCTCATCTACAAAGATGTGAACAATGACGGGCGTATCGGTAGCCTTGATGAACGTCCAATTGGATATCATGGTGGAAATCCGAATGTCAATTACGGTCTAAGCATTTCACTTGCATGGAGAGGCATTGATTTCGTTGCTGATTTTTCTGGAGCATCTATGTACACCTTCGCAAGAAGCTGGGAGATGAGATGGCCGTATCAGAACGGAGGTAACCTTGTGAAGAATTTTTATGAAGACAGATGGCACAGAGCTGATGTGTGGGATGTAAACAGCGAATGGATACCAGGAAAATATCCGGCATTGCGTTTCAACGAAGGTGGTCATAGTAACTACAACAAGAACTCAACATTCTGGGTTGACAATCTTAAATATTTCCGCGCAAGAACAATAGAGATTGGTTATTCACTTCCAAAATCCATACTGCAAAAAGCAAACATTAAAAAGACACGCTTGTATGTCAACGCATACAACCTGTTCTCTATTGACAATGTTGCACAATATGGTCTTGAACCCGAGGTAGTAGATGGTAACGGATTGCAGTATCCGCAAAACAGAGTAGTAAATTTTGGAGTTAACCTTTCATTCTAAACATTCAATTCTATTAAGATGAAAAGATATTTTTCAATATTGATGATCTCCCTACTTGCATTCGGATATGGGTGTAATAAGGACGATGATTTTTTGAACAGGGAGCCGAAAAACATATTGCTTGAAGAAGCTATATGGAAAGACAAGACACTGGTGTTGTCAGTATTATCGGACCTGTACGATAGACTGCCGGTTAACCAGGGCCTTGAAGGTGGACAATGGCAGCGGTTCGGCGACTTCAATGAAGCATTAATATCCCGTAACGGTGACAACTGGCGTCACCAGAATAACGAGTGGGGTTACGGTGAATGGGGCTATTGGGATTATGGTTATATCCGGGAATTGAACCTTTTCATACAACAGGCTGAGAAAGCAACTCAACTCGACGAAACAGATCGCAAACGTTTTCTTGCTGAAGGTCGGTTCCTTCGTGCTTTTGTATACTTCGAGGAAGTAAAACGCATGGGTGGTGTGCCTTTAATACTTGAGCCGCTCACCTATGACTTTAGTGGTGACCCTACATATCTTCAGTATCCACGTGCAAAAGAATCAGAGATCTATGATTTTGTTATCAATGAAATGGATGCTATAAAAGCCGATCTGCCAAACGATGGCGGTACAAAGTCAAGAGCAACCAGTGGTTCAGTACTTGCCTTGAAAGCAAGGGCTGCCTTGTACGCCGGTTCAATTGCAAAATATGGATCAGCTAAAACTCCGGAAGTTTCATTGCCGGGTGGCGAGGTGGGCATTCCTGCGTCCATGGCACAAGGTTATTATCAAACTGCACTTGCTGCGGCGCAGGAGATCATAAACAGTGGTAAATATTCTCTTTATCAAAAAAAGCCTGATCTCTCTGACAACTTTGCAAGCTTGTTCCTTGATAAAGCGAATAACCCGGAAGTCATCTTTGCTGATGATTACAAGTTGAAAAATAAGATGCATGATTTCACTGTAGACAACCAGCCAACATCAATGACCGAGGAAAGCTTTGGTGGCGCAGTAAATCCTTCATTAAATCTTGTCCAGGAATTTGAAATGCTCGACAATACTTTTGCTCCCATCGCAAATACTGCAGGAGGAGACTACATTTTGTACGACAGACCAATGGAAATTTTTGCGGGACGCGATGCGAGGTTAGCAGGTACGGTTATCTTACCGGGATCCAGCTTTAAGAATCGTACTGTAGATATTTGGGGTGGCTTTATGTTGGAAGACAAGTCGATCATCACCGGTACAAGATGGAATGAAACAAAAACGCTTCCCGGAAAAGCTGCACCTGAAGTTGTTGTTGGAAGAGATGGCCCGATAGTGGGGCTTGAATCAAGTGCTCAAACAGGCTTCCTTGTAAGAAAGTATCTGGATCCAACAGTTGGTGCAGGTTCGCTTGGAACAAAGAGTGAGGTTTGGTGGATACGTTTCCGTTATGCAGAAGTGTTGCTGAATGGGGCAGAAGCGGCTTTCGAACTCGGACAGGCAGATGTTGCAGCGGATTATATCAACCAGGTACGGAGGAGAGCAGGTTTCACAACAGATCTCACCGCTGGTCAGATCAACTTCGATAGAATCGTTCATGAAAGAAAAGTTGAGCTTGCATTCGAAGATCATATCCTCTGGGATATGAAGAGGTGGAGACTCGCAATGGAAGTTTGGAATGGTGTGCCGATGACTGAAGCAGATTTAAAGTCGAATATCGGGAAGGCGAACAAATTCAATACGCAGGTGTTTGGCCTCATACCTTACAAATATTATGCACCCGGGCATCCAACCGATGGTAAATGGGCATTTGCTGTAACTAAGCCCAATGCAGTTACAAATCCTGATCGCTTCCGACTTGGAAATTACTATTCATACATTGATGATAACATCATTGCCAGCAATCCAAAAATTGTAAGAAATCCAAATCAATAGTGCAAACTGAAAAAAATTAAGATCATGAAATTGAATTCATTTTTTATAATGCTGTGTGTGCTGACAGTTGCTTTGACATCATGTTCTAAAGATAACTATGATGCACCCAGCGCATCTTTTACCGGACGAATTGTTTACCAGGGTACACCGCTTGAAGTGGAGTACAACCAGGTGCGTTTTCAATTATGGCAGTCAGGATTCGGGAAGGAAACGCCCATTGATGTTCCTGTTAAGCCGGATGGTTCATTCTCCGCATTGCTCTTCAACGGACAATACAAATTGTCGTTTCCCGGGGGACAGGGGCCGTATATGACGGTGCATAATGGATCTGCAAAGGATACGCTTAACTTAAACATCAATGGTAACACAACATTGGATATTGCTGTAATGCCGTATTATATGGTTCGAAATGCGCAGTTTAACATCAGCAATCGTGTTGTAACAGGTACATTCTCACTCGAGAAAATAATAACCGACATGAACGCGAAGGACATCGAGCGAGTTGCTTTGTATTTGAATAACACCATATTTGTTTCTGGAGGTTCGAACGTTGCTGTTACGAACATTAATGGTAATGAAATTACTGATATGACCAACATCAGCATATCAGCAACGGTTCCTGATCTAACAAGAACACAGAATTACATATTTGCACGAATAGGCGTTAAGATCAGCGGTGTAGAGGACATGATCTTTTCGCCAGTAAAAGAATTAAACTTTTAATTTTTGTTGTTACGGCGCAAGGTCACCTGGCAGCAGGTGGCCTTTATTTTGTAAATTTTCATGCCTTTAATTTGAGTGTTCACAATTGATAAAATGTATAAGATGAAAAGACGGTTTGTCGTTTTGGTTTCGGCGTCCCTAATGTTTAGTGTTTTCGCAGGTGCACAAGAGACTGCAACAGCTGAAAAAAGGATCAGTACACCCTGGGCAGAGAAAGTAGATGTTACCAAACCCCTGAATGATTATCCGCGGCCACATATGGTGCGTGCCGCCTGGACAAATCTCAATGGGCAATGGGATTATTCTATTCTTCCAAAGTCATCGGTAACGGTTCCTTCAGGCTTCGATGGAAAGATTGTTGTTCCCTTTGCTGTTGAATCGGCGCTATCAGGTGTTGGCAAGTGGGTAGGTAAAGACAGTGTGCTTTGGTACAACCGATCGTTTACCATCCCAGCTGATGCAAAAAACAAAAACCTTCTGCTGCACTTTGGAGCGGTAGACTGGTCTTGCGAAGTGTTTGTAAACGGAAAAAAAGTAGGCGAGCACCAGGGAGGATTCGATCCGTTTTATTTTGATATCACGACTGCTGTAAGCAAAAATAAACAGCAGATTTTATCTGTCCGGGTTTGGGATCCAACAGATGATGGTCCTCAACCGAGAGGCAAACAAATTAAAAATCCTCATGGCATCTGGTATACGCCGGTAACCGGTATCTGGCAAACCGTGTGGATGGAAGCGGTGCCAAAGACTTACATAGCATCAACCAAACAAACACCGGATCTCGACAATAAAACACTGGCTGCATCTGCAGTTGTTCAGAATCTTCAACCGGGAGACGTAGTGAAGGTAGTTGCGTACGACGGTAATACCCAAATTGCGGAACAAACATTGTCAGGAGATTCAGATTCGAAACTTAATATCAATGATCCAAAGAAATGGTCACCGGAAAATCCACACCTGTATGATCTTAAATACACCGTATTAAGAAAAGGGAAGATAATCGATGAGGTGAAAAGTTATTTTGCCATGCGCAAGATATCCATGAAGCCCGATGCAAATGGAACTCAAAGAATGTTATTGAATGACGAGTTTGTATTTCAATATGGACCTCTCGACCAGGGATGGTGGCCTGATGGTTTGTACACTGCACCAACAGACGAAGCATTGAAGTTTGACATAGAAAAGACAAAGGAGATGGGTTTCAATATGATTCGCAAACACACTAAGGTTGAACCATATCGCTGGTATTTTCATTGTGATAAACTCGGAATACTTGTATGGCAGGATATGCCTACCGGAGATCTTGGCGGTGGCGGACGTTGGGAGACCAGGCCAGGGATAGATAATACAGGTGCCGACAAAGAAAGAACTCCCGAATCCGAAGCAATATTTCGCAAAGAATGGGATGAGATCATGACAGACTTTCACAACTTCCCTTCGATAGTCGTTTGGGTTCCGTTTAATGAAGCGTGGGGTCAGTTCAAAACGGTTGAGATCACTAACTGGACAATGCAAAAAGATCCATCAAGATTAGTGAATACCGCAAGCGGAGGTAATTTTCATCCTGTTGGTCACATTATCGATCTGCATAATTATCCAACTCCGGAGATGCCGCGTGCAGAGTTATTTGGGAAGGATCGCGTGATTGTACTTGGGGAATTTGGAGGGCTTGGTTTGCCGCTGGAAGGGCATACCTGGCAGAGCAAGAACAATTGGGGATACCAGAATTTCAAAGATGAGAAAGCTTTGTTTGAAAGGTATGCATCGTTCATGGACAGGCTTCATGGTCTCATTGGAAGAGGATTGTCCGCCGCAGTTTATACACAAACAACAGATGTTGAAGGTGAGGTTAACGGGCTGATGACATATGACAGGAAGGTGTTTAAGATTCCAATTGACAAACTGAAAGAAGTTCACTCGAAATTATATGATCCGAAGCTCGTGAAAATGAAATAGCGGTGGTATTGATCAAGAATTTATTGCAATGATTTTGAAGTCTCATGTTTCGCTAGTGTTTTTTATTTTCTCGTTTGCAGTTCCCGTTAGCACTTTGTATCAGCAAGCTGCGGAAGGCTGGGTCAGGCCGGCTTTTCCACGCGCTGATACATTGTCGCGGGACAATCAAATGACAGGTGATACCATTGCGCTCGCAGATCCTACGATATTTCATCATAACGGCGAGTACTTTCTATATGGCACCGGGGGTGACGTTGGCAAAGGATTCCTCGTCTATACGTCAAGAGATCTCAATAAATGGGAGGGGCCGAAAGGATACAGTGCCGGGTATGCGCTAATTGAAGGAGAATCGTTTGGTACCGATGGTTTCTGGGCTCCACAAGTATTTCATCGCAACGGAAAATTCTTTATGGCCTATACAGCTAATGAACAAATTGCCATTGCTGAGAGTGATCATCCGCTCGGTCCATTCAAACAAAAGAAGCTTACGAATATAGGTGGGAATTCAAAGAAAATTGATCCTTACATATACTTCGATCAGGATGGAAGGATATACCTGTATCACGTCCGTTTACAGGATGGCAACCGAATATTTGTTGCACAAATGAAAGAGGATCTTTCAGATATTATAGAAGGAACATTAAAAGAATGCATCAAAGGAGAAAAAGGTTGGGAAAATACTCAGAGCGTTCCATGGCCAGTAGCCGAGGGACCTACTGTTATCAAGCGAAATGGTCTGTATGTAATGATGTATTCCGCGAACGACTTCAGAAACCCTGATTATGCGGTTGGAGTTGCCACGAGCAAATATCCTACTGGCCCATGGATTAAAATCACATCTAATCCAGTTTTGCATAAGAGGCATGTTCAGCACGCGGGCACGGGTCATGGAGATCTTTTTTATGACAGCAAAGGAGCAGCGCATTATGTGTTGCATACCCATAGAACTGACCAGGTGGTTCATCCACGACTTACAGCCATTGTTAAAGTACGATTTAAAGGTGATCTGCCGATGGTGGATACTTCAAGTTTCAGGTACTTAAGGATAACGAAATAGAAATAACTCAGTAAAGCAAAAAAGAAATGAAGCAGTTGTTGATCTTGAATTTGTTCCTGTTGCACTCTTTCATGAGTTTCTCGCAACAGGACAAAGCGCCCGCCTTTCCGTTGATCACTCACGATCCTTACTTCAGTGTGTGGTCCACAACGAATAATTTGAATGAAGGAACTACACAGCACTGGACCGGAACCGATCAGTCACTGATCGGCTATTTAAAAGTGGATGGCCGGAATTATCGTGTTCTAGGTAAAGAAGGGGCGCATTACAAGACAATACTTCCAGCAGGTGATGAGACATCTTATGACGCACGTTTTACTGAAGATCAGCCTTCTGATGGCTGGATGAATCCCTCGTTCAACGACAACTCATGGAAGAAAGGGAGTGCGCCATTTGGTGATGCAAAGCCAGCAAGAACATCATGGAAATCCAGACATCTTTATATCCGGCGCGAATTTGAGATCAGAGATATGAACTATGGCGACTTGTTTCTAAAACTCAATCATGACGATAACGTTGAAGTGTATCTCAATGGTGAAAGAATTTATGATCATGTGGGATGGACAAACAAGTATGTGAACCTGCCATTGAATGATCAACTTAAAAGGCATTTGAAGAAAGGAAAAAACTTACTTGCAGTTCACGTTGAAAATACTGCAGGTGGCCAATGGCTTGATGTGGGGATTAGTGAAGAGATCAGGAATAAGGTTGAACAGGCAATCCCTGCTGTTCAGAAGAACGTCAGTGTTCACGCCACGCAGACCGTGTATGATATGACCTGTGGGCCCGTTGATCTGCAACTGACATTTACTTCTCCGTTGTTGCTTACTGAATTGAATCTTGTGTCCCGTCCTGTTTCTTACATCACTTATAAGGTTAAATCAAATGACGGAAAAAGTCACGATGCGTCACTCATGCTGTCTGTATCTTCTGATCTCGCAGTGAATACGCCGACGCAGGAAGTTGTTGCAAGCAGGTCGCTCTCAAACGGAATGACGATATTGAAGGCAGGCACTACGGAACAACCGATCCTGGAGAAAAAGGGTGATGACCTCCGCATTGATTGGGGATATGTTTATGTAGCATCACCAGATGCAAAAGCGATTCAATACATTGCCACTCGTGAAGACTCTTATCCTGGGTTCGCTGCAAATAAATTGGCAAATGGAGGAGCTGTCAAAGCCTCTGCAACAAAGGGTCGCAGCCTGGCACTGAATACTGTGTTATCCTTTGGAAAAGTTGGAAGCACCCCGGCAGAAAAGTTTTTAATGGTGGGATATGATGATATTAAGTCGGTTCATTATTTTGGCCAGGATCTGGAAGCATGGTGGAAATTGGATAATGATCGCAGCTTTGAACAGGAGCTGGCGTTAGCTTCAAAACAGTATAGCGACATTATTAAGCGATGTGACGCTTTCGATAAGCAATTACGTTCAGATGCGCTGAAAGCTGGTGGTGAAAAGTATGCAGAACTATGCGAATTGGGTTATCGCCAAAGTATCGCCGCACACAAACTTGTAAAGAGCCCCCAGGGCGATATTCTGTTTCTTTCCAAAGAAAATAATAGTAATGGATGTATAAATACAGTTGATGTCACTTATCCTTCAGCTCCATTATTTCTGTTATACAATCCGAAGTTATTACAGGGAATGCTCAACGGCATCTTTTACTACAGTGAGAGTGGTAAATGGACAAAGCCATTTGCTGCACATGACCTCGGTACGTATCCGATTGCAAATGGTCAGGTTTATGGTGAAGACATGCCGGTTGAGGAAAGTGGAAACATGTTGATATTGACTGCTGCCATCGCTAAAGCGGAGGGAAATGCGGAGTACGCTCGCAAACACTGGAAGACGCTAACGACCTGGGTTGAATACCTGAATAAAGAAGGACTTGATCCGGCCAATCAGTTATGCACCGACGACTTTGCGGGACACCTTGCAAGAAATGCAAACCTTTCTGTAAAGGCAATTGTAGGAATCGCAAGTTATGCATGGCTTGCTGACAAACTGGGCTATAAGGAGGAAGCAGAAAAGTACAGTAAGTCATCAAAGGATATGGTGCAAAAATGGATGCAGCTTGCTGATGCCGGAGATCATTACGCATTGACTTTCGATAACAAAAACACCTGGAGTCAAAAATATAATCTCGTATGGGATAAAGTACTCGGGTTGGAACTGTTTCCCGAGGATGTGTACAAAAAGGAAATTACTTATTATCTCCGTCAACAAAAAGAATTCGGATTGCCTCTCGATAGTCGCAAAACGTACACTAAATCTGACTGGATCGTTTGGACAGCAACGCTTACTGATAACCAAAAGGATTTCCAGACATTTATTGCGCCTGTTTACAAATTTGCCGCTGAAACTCCATCAAGAGTTCCGATCAGCGACTGGCATGAGACTACAACGGGAAAGATGGTGGGATTCAAGGCGCGGAGCGTTGTGGGTGGTTACTTCATGAAACTTCTTGACCATCGCTACAATAGTACGGTAGCCAACAACTAAAAACCTGCGGCGGCGGGGTGAAGCTTTACGCTGCTCAATACCTACAATTTGAACTTATATGCAAAGTAAAAATCTATTGCAATGGCTCGCTGTATGCGCTTCCATAATCAGTTTATCCTGTAACGATCAATCGGCAGATCATGGAATTAAAACCGATAGTACAAGAATAGCAAACATGCTGCCTCAACGCGATGCTTTCTTAGATACAATTGACGGCAAGCCAACAGATCTTTACGTTTTGTCCAATGGAAGTATGAGAGCAGCTATCACAAATTATGGTGGGCGTCTTGTCAGCCTGATTGTCCCCGATTCAGCCGGCAATCCGGTTGACGTAGTTGTAGGGCATAGTTCAGTGAAACAGTATGCGGCTTCCAGCGAGCCTTATTTCGGTGCAACCATCGGAAGAGTAGGAAACAGGATCGCTAACGGAAAATTTTCGTTAGACGGAAAACAGTATGGACTGTTTACGAACAATGGACCTAACACACTTCATGGCGGGAAAAAAGGGTTTCAGGCGGTGGTGTGGGATGCAAATAAATCGAGCGATACTTCACTGGCACTCAGGTATCGTTCCTTGCATATGGAAGAAGGATTTCCTGGTAACCTTGACGTAGTGGTGGTGTACTCTCTGACCTCAGACAATGGACTGAAGATAGATTATCATGCAACTACCGATCAGAAAACGGTGGTCAACCTGACGAATCACGCGTTTTTCAATCTCAATGGAGAAGGTAGTGGTACCATCAATGATCATCTGTTACAGATCAATGCCGATAAGTATACGCCGGTAGATTCAACATTGATTCCAACCGGTGAACTCGCTTCTGTTGAAGGAACGCCATTTGATTTTCGAAAATTGACGGCGATCGGTGCGCGAGTGAACGCAACGAATGAACAACTTGGAAATGGAAAGGGATATGATCACAATTTTGTATTAAGCGATGGCTCCGCAAATCTAAAACTCGCCGCTTCTGTCAGGGGCGATAAGTCTGGCATCACGATGAAAGTATTCACGACGGAGCCGGGTCTGCAGTTTTATGGCGGTAATTTTATGCAGTCGAAAAACACATTTAAGTCTGGTGCGAAAGACGATTTTCGAACTGCTTTTTGCTTGGAGACTCAACATTTTCCTGATGCGCCCAATCAAAAGAATTTTCCATCTATTGAGTTGAATAAAGGCGAAATATACCGCACAACTACGATATACCGATTTCAATAGGCAATATAATAGGAAATGAGAATTGAGAAATGAGAATTGAGAAGTGTTTTTCAATTCCCAATTCTCATTTCTCATTTCTGTAATCGTCTACGCTTCCATCACCATTAATTTTTCCAACATTGCCCTTGCGCAGCCAGGTATCTTGGAGCCTGGCCCAAAGATGGCAGCGATGCCGCGTTCGTATAGGTAATCATAATCCTGCTGGGGTATTACTCCTCCTGCAAACACAACAATATCATCGCGTCCGATCTTTTTCAATGCTTCTACAAGCTGTGGTATAAGTGTTTTGTGTCCGCCTGCAAGTGAAGATGCGCCAACAAAATCAACATCGTTCTCCGCTGCCTGTCTTGCAACTTCCTCAGGTGTTTGGAACAACGGACCCATATCTACATCAAAGCCCATGTCGGCAAAGGATGTTGCTACAACTTTCGCTCCGCGATCATGCCCATCCTGTCCCATCTTCGCGATCATAATGCGCGGCCGTCTTCCCTCTTCCTGCGCAAACAGGTCGGTTAACTGAAGCACTTCCGCAAAATCATTGTCGCCTGCAGACTCTTTTGAATAAACACCGGAGATCGTTCTTATTGCAGCTTTATGTCTTCCGAAATGTGATTCCATCGCATCCGAAATCTCACCGAGGGTTGCACGCTTGCGTGCCGCATCAATAGCAAGTTCCAGGAGGTTGCCTTCGCCTGTTGCAGAACATTCAACGATCTTGTCGAGCGCTGCCTTCACTGCGTCGTTATCACGTTCGGCTTTAAGCTGGCGCAGTCTTTCAATCTGTGCATTTCTCACTGCAGTATTGTCAACTTCCAATACATCAAAATCTGCTTTTTCGCTTACCTGGTATTTATTCACTCCAACAAGAATGTCTTTTCCTGAATCGATTCTTGCCTGCTTGCGCGCAGCTGCTTCTTCGATGCGCATTTTTGGAATTCCCGTTTCAATGGCTTTTGCCATACCACCAAGTTCTTCTACTTCTTCGATCAGCTGCCATGCTTTTTGTGTAAGCTCCTGAGTAAGATATTCAACGTAATAGGAGCCAGCCCATGGATCAACAACCTTACACATATTTGTTTCATCCTGCAAGTACAATTGCGTGTTGCGTGCAATGCGTGCAGAGAAGTCGGTTGGTAATGCAATAGCTTCATCCAATGCATTGGTATGCAGTGACTGTGTATGACCGCATGCCGCAGCCATCGCTTCAATACAAGTTCGAGCTACGTTATTATACGGATCCTGTTCGCTCAGACTCCAACCAGAGGTTTGAGAGTGAGTGCGTAATGCCATCGACTTGGCATTCTTCGGTCCGAATTGTTTAACGATCTTGGCCCATAGTAGCCGTCCTGCGCGCATTTTCGCGATCTCCATGAAATGATTCATACCTACTGCCCAGAAGAAAGATAGCCGTGGTGCGAATTCGTCTACTGCCAGTCCTGATTCAATGCCTGTGCGAATGTATTCCAAACCATCAGCAAGTGTGTATGCCAGTTCAATATCTGCAGTAGCACCTGCTTCCTGCATGTGATATCCTGAGATAGAGATTGAATTGAACTTAGGCATATTCTTGCTTGTAAAGCGGAAAATATCGCCGATGATTTTCATCGATGGTTTTGGAGGATAGATATACGTGTTGCGAACCATGAACTCTTTCAGAATATCGTTCTGAATCGTTCCGCTCAACTTGTCCATCGATACCCCCTGTTCTTCTGCAGCAACAATGTAAAACGCCATGATCGGAATCACAGCACCGTTCATTGTCATTGACACCGACATTTTATCAAGTGGTATCTGGTCGAACAATATTTTCATATCGAGGATCGAATCAATTGCAACACCAGCTTTTCCCACATCACCTACAACACGTGGATGGTCTGAATCGTATCCTCTGTGCGTTGCCAGGTCAAATGCTACCGACAAACCTTTTTGTCCTGCCGCAAGATTCCTTCTGTAAAACGCATTGGAGGCTTCCGCTGTGGAGAACCCGGCATATTGCCTGATCGTCCATGGTTGCATAACATACATTGTAGAGTAGGGCCCGCGAAGATAGGGCGGCAGGCCTGCAGCGAAATTGAGATGCTCAGCATTTTCAATATCCGCTTTTGTAAACACAGGTTTAACAGTGATGCCTTCGGCGGCAGTCCATGACGATGCACACATCTCTTTGTTGCTGCTCTGTGTTTCTGGTATTTTGATCTTTGAAAAATCGGGTCTCATAAAATAAGTATTAATAGAATACTCCGGTATTCAATGATTTCGCAAAAAGTTTTTCCTGCAAATCGGATAACAATTCAATGGCGTTTGCCCGGATGTGTATGAATGTATCAACACCAGCGTCTTTCAAGGCTGCGACAATAGTTTCCGGGTATCCTGCAAGCACTAATGTTTTTCCTTTGTTGATCTCTCTGAATGTTTTCGCAAATTTAACAGCGCTAGCTTCATATTCCTGATCGGAAGAACATATTACAACTATATCGGAGTCGCATGTAGCACTTTCTGTAGCCGCCTTTATCGGATCATCAAAAAAGTATTCGCCGTTAATATCGAAACCTGCGGTGCCGAAGAACTCTGCGGCAAATGTTGCTCTTGCTTTGCGCATCGCGAGGTTTCCAAAACATGCCATGTAAACGGATGGCAGATAACCGGTTTTCTCATAATGTGCCAGCGTTTTGTTCCTTAACTCATCAAACACCCGTGTTGCATGCTGCGGTATAAGAAGATCAATGCCTTCGCGTTCTTGCGCAATGGGCAGGGTTGATCGTGATACCTTCTTCTCAAGAGCATTAGGGTATTTATTAGTTCCTACATAAACTTTGCGACGTAAAGCAATTTCATTTTCTCTTTTCCTGCGCACCGTTGCAATGCGCGACTGTATAAGCCCCGTTGTAAAGGAATTTGTATATCCACCTTCAGCCTCCACCTGTTGAAACAATTCGAGTGCCTTATTGCAAAGTTCAGAAGTGAGGTTTTCAATATAATATGAGCCGGCTGCTGGATCAACAACTTTATCCAGGTAAGATTCTTCACGCAGCAAATTCGACACATTCAGGGCAATGCGGCGACTAAACCTCGAAGGTACCTGCATGTTAAAGTCGTGCGGCATTGTTAGCAGCGCGTCACATCCTCCCAGTACTGCAGACATTGCTTCCGTTGTGTTACGAAGCATGTTAACGTTGGGATCAAAACAGGATTTTGACCAGGTTGAGTTTGAGGATAAAATTTCAATGCTGTTACTGCTTACTTCGTATTGTGAAATGACCGTTGTGGCAAGCAAACGTAGTGCGCGAAGCTTGGCAATCTCAGTGAAATAATCGCCACCAATTGCAATGTGAAACAAAAGGCTGTTTGCGATCGTCTGTGCCTTTATTCCTTTTTGCGAAAGCTTTTCGAAATAGTCAGTAACCTTATTCAGAGTAAAGGCTATCTCCTGGCTGTTGCTGGATCCTGCATTTAGGAAAGAGTGTGAACCGATACCAAGACCTTTGAAACCCTGAATCTTGCTAAGCATTTCAATGATCTCGGAAAGACAATTGTAATTCGGTTTAGTACCTGTGACCGACCAGTGTTCGAGAACATCGCATGCATAAAAACCTTTGATCAGGTTAGTATCGATATGATGTTCATCGAGGTAATGAAG
Source organism: Bacteroidota bacterium (assembly GCA_023437225.1). Taxonomy (GTDB): domain Bacteria; phylum Bacteroidota; class Bacteroidia; order Chitinophagales; family Chitinophagaceae; genus Flavitalea. Next base: position 142,298 of record JAEZGS010000020.1, read on the forward strand.
GTATTCTGATACAAGATGAACGGATGGCTGCTCTGTTGAAAAAGAAACATGATACTTCGTAACATCTATATCCCGGAGCCACGCATTGAAGTCGGCAAGCTCAGGATGTTTACACTCAAACAATAAACCCGTTGCCCCATATCGTAGTGCATACAATGCCTGTTCGTTTGCTTTGGCAGGATCGTCAGTTTGAACTGATGCATAGTTTATCCAGGTCTGAAGGTTTCTTGACATCGAATGTTGACGGTCTTCGAGCCAGGTTTTTCCACAAAGGTCTTCTTCGGTATAAAAAGGCTGTATTGAAAGGTCATCGTCTGTTCTCCAAACAAGTTTCTTATCAAAGTCTGCACCCTTCAGGTCTTCAATTGCTTTTGCTTTCCAGATATCGCGACTCACCGGTGCGAATTCCGTAAGCAATTTTTTCTTGGTTTCCATTTTAAAAAGATCTGGGTTCACAATAAGGGGCCGAAGCCCCTATACCATCATCATTTAACATTCAGCCATCCTCAGATTGTTGAATGTTACATAGCTTGGACCAAAGCGTTCGTGTGCTGAACGTTCCAGCTCTTCGCGTACACTTGGGTGTGCTACGTTGATTAGCGCTTTTGCTCTTTGCGCCAGGTTTTTGCCTTTAAGCTCTGCAACTCCAAACTCGGTAACAACGTATTGTACGTGTGCACGTGTTGTAACAACGCCACCGCCCAATTTCAATGTAGGAGTGATTTTTGAAAGACCCTTTCCTGTCAGCGACTGCACTGCACAAATAGCTTTACCGCCCGGTGACAATACAGCTCCACGCATGAAGTCCATTTGTCCTCCTACACCAGAGAACATACTTGTACCGATGCTATCCGCACAAATTTGTCCTGTAAGATCGATCTCTATAGCAGAGTTAATCGCAATCACTTTTGGATTACGGCGAATGATAGATGTATCATTCACAAATGAAATATCCATCATCAACACTTCAGGATTGTCATCCATAAAGTCGTAGAGTTTCCGGGAACCCATAGCGAAGCCTGAAACAATTTTATTCGGCAGCACCACTTTTTTAGAACCGTTTACAACACCTTTTTCAATCAATGGCAATATGCCTTCTGAGAACATTTCGGTGTGTACGCCGAGGTTGCGGTGATCATGAAGACAGGTGAGCACAGCATTGGGTATACCACCAATGCCCATCTGTAAGGTTGATCCATCCTCGATCATGTTGGCAATATGCTTACCGATCATTGTCTCCTCTTCATTGGGAGCACCGACGTGCATTTCGTACAGCGGCTCATCCACTTCAACGCAGGCAGCAAACCGGTCAATATGAACAATACCATCGCCCATGGTTCGTGGCATGTGCGGATTGATCTGTGCAATGATCGTCTTTGCACTTTCAATTCCACCAGCCACAATGTCAACGGATGTACCGAGTGAACAGTATCCATGTTTATCCGGCGGTGATACGTTTAATAAAACTACATCGAGAGGCATAGTGCCATTTCTGAAGAGATGAGGGATATCACTAAGGAAAACCGGGTTATATTGGGCGCTTCCCATCTGAACATACTTGCGCATGTTTCCGCCAATGAAGAAAACATTGGTGCGGAAGCTCTTGTTATATTCCGGTTTTGCATAATCGCAAAATCCTTCCGTATGTATGTGCACAATCTCTACATCACGTAATTCATCTGCTCGTGCGGTCATGGCTTTCAACAAGGTCTGCGGTGTGGCACAGGCTGCCTGCACCAATACCCTGTCACCTGACTTGATGAGTTTTACCGCCTCATCTGCGGACATATATCTGGCCATCGTCAATCGTTTTGTTTGTTACTTTTTTTCACATAATTCAGTTAGCACTCCAAAGGTTGATTTTGGATGAAGGAATGCAATGTCAAGTCCTTCAGCACCCTTCCGCGGCTTTTCATCTATCAGTTGAATACCTTTTTCTTTGGCTTCGTCCAATTGAGATTGAAGTCCGTTCACAGAGAAAGCAATATGATGTATGCCTTCGCCTTTTTTCTCAATGAATTTGCCAATGGGGCCTTCCGGTGATGTACTTTCCAAAAGCTCGATCTTGGTTTGTCCAACCATGAAAAAAGCGGTCTTGACTTTCTGGTCTGCAACCTCTTCGATCGAATAACATTTTAGTCCGAGTACATCCTCATAATATCGGATAGCCTCATCGATGTTCTTCACCGCAATACCTATGTGCTCGATGTAGTTTATATTCATAATTCAGAGTTCAAAATTCGAAATTCATAATTCGTAATTCGTAATTCAGGCTGTCGCCGATTACCGATTACCGATTACCGACTACCGCTTACTATTTTTCTGCAGGAAAGAACCTGTCAATGATACGAATCGATAGATAGAATATTAGCATAAATCCGAAGATACCTGCCATGCCGATACCGGTTATTTGTAATGCTGCATTTACTGGATCCATAGTTATAATTATTTAGTTTTTTTACAATAATAGGGGTACGAGTGCCAGTATCAAACCGCCCGCTACAACGGAACCGATCTGACCGCCAACGTTGGCGCTAACCGCGTGCATGAGCAGGAAGTTAAATTGATCTTCTTTCTGACCCATGTTGTGAACTACCCTTGCAGACATCGGGAAGGCGGAGATGCCACATGCACCAATCATGGGGTTGATCTTTTTACCAAGTGGCAGGAATACATTGATAAGTTTAGCGAACATCACTCCACCAAAAGTATCAAATATGAACGCCAGCAATCCAAGCCCAATGATCATCAGGGTATCCAGGCGAACAAATCTTTCAGCAGTCATCGTACTCGCGATACTGATACCAAGTAAAATGGTAACAAGACTTGCAAGTTCATTTTGTGCAGAAAGAGACAATTTATTCAGCACGCCACATTCGCGAATCAGATTTCCAAACATAAGGAAGCCGATGAGTGCAATAGAGGATGGTGCAACGATACCAGCAATTACTGTTACTGTTATCGGGAAAAGGATCAGGGCTACTTTAGATACGCTTTTAGGACTTCCTTCCATGCGGATCAATCTTTCTTTCTTACTGGTCAACATCCTGATAACGGGCGGTTGAATGATGGGCACCAGCGCCATATAGGAGTATGCTGCCACCGAGATCGGTCCAAGCAGGTCCGGTGCAAACCGGGATGATACGAAGATGGATGTTGGTCCGTCTGCAGCTCCGATGATTCCAATGGAGGCAGCTTCTTTAAGATCAAAACCAAGAAGGGTAGCGGCGATGATGGTAAAGAAAATACCAAACTGCGCTGCTGCTCCGAACAACAACAGGAATGGATTCTTAAATAGTGGTGAAAAGTCGATCATTGCACCAATCGCAATAAAGATGAGCAGCGGAAAAACTTCGGTAGCGATACCTGCCTCATAGAAAACAGACAGCGCTCCTTCAAGTGCTTTTCCGGTTGCAGGATCGATCTGCGTGATTGCAGAGGTAAGCGGAATGTTAACGAGCAATGCGCCAAAGCCCATCGGCAATAGCAATGTTGGTTCATATTCTTTGGCGATTGCCAGGTAGATCAGCAAGGCGCCTACCCCCATCATCACCAGGTGTTGCCAGGTGATGTTGAACAGTACGGGTAATAATTCCTGAATATTCATTTTAATTTTCTTTTTCAGTTATTCATTTAATTATCTGCGGCTTTCAAGTTCTTCTACTTCTTCTTCCAGTTCTTCTACTTCTTCTTCCAATTCTTCCACTTCCTCTTTCAGATGTTCGATCTCTTTCTTCTCAGCAATGACCATCGATAGCAGAATCGATATTGCTAATGTTGAAATAATAACGAGCAGCGAAACCCATGTATGGTTCGAGAAAAATTCTTCCACAACATGAATGGAGGAGAGAAGCATCTTTGCACCGATGAACAACAGGATGAAGCTCACGCCGTGTTTGAGGAATCTAAACATGCCCATGATTCCTTTGAGGGCAAAGAACAGGGATACAAGACCCATCACCGCAAACACATTGGATGTGATCGCAATAAAGTCTTCCTCCTGAGCAGTTAACACATTTGCAGTACCTTCCTTGATCACACCGATGATAGCAGGTATCGAATCCACAGCGAACAACACATCAGTAGATCCGATCACCAGGAATACAAGAAATATACTGGTGATATGCCATTTACCATTGATCTTATGCATGAAATGTGGTGAATCCTTATCGGGATCGATGGGGAACATTTTTGATGCCGACTTGTAAAGGAAATTTCCTTTTGGATCAACCTGGTCATCTTCTGCAGTGAACGCCATTTTGTATGCTGTCCACACGAGAATGATTCCAAAGACATAAATGATCCAGTGAAATCTTTGAACAAGCTCCATACCAGCAACGATGAAAAGTATTCTCAACACGATCGATAACAGGATGCCCAGCTTCAATAATTTCGGCTGGTTCTTTTCGTGCACTGCCATGAGCGAAAAGATCATGATGAACACAAATAGATTATCTACTGATAACGAATACTCGGTCAGGTACCCGGATATGAACTTGAACATCATTGTCGAAGCTGTGTTCGCGTTACTGCCAGGATTTTGAGGAAAGAAGAAATAGATCGCCACGCCAAATGCAAGTGCCAGGCTTATCCAAAGCCCTGTCCAGCGAAGCGATGACTTTACACTGATCTCGCCTTTGCGATGGTTTGTCACATACATGTCAACGAAGAACACCGCGAAGAACAACACAATAAAGGCAAGCCAGAAAATAGTAATTGAATCCATTGTTTAGAATTTAAAGGGTGGATCATCCAATTTCTATCAGCACATTTCCTTCGAGAACAGTATCATTCTTTTGAACAAGTATTGCTTTAACAACACCTTCTTTGTCTGCGTTGATATTGTTTTCCATTTTCATTGCTTCGAGGCAGATAACTGTCTGGCCGATTTTCACAGCATCACCAACTTTCACGAAGATGTCCAGAATTTTACCGGGCAATGGAGACTTCAATGCGCCCGCAGCGGCCTGGCCGGGACTGGCAGTTCTTGCCGTGGAAGGAGTCGAGTCTGTGGATGGTACCGCTTTAGGTTGTACCAGTGTTGGAGTTTTTGTTGTTTTGATGGGTTTGTCGATAACAACATCGTATGCAACGCCGTTCACCATTACTTTCGCATTGGTGTCTTCGATGTCAACGATCTCCACATTGTATGCCTTATCGTTTATCTTAAAATTTAAATTCTTCATTTCTTTAAGTTTCAATTGAATGATTATTTGATCCTTGATCTTAGTCCCGGAATGAACATCGGCTGCTGACGAAGTCCGTAGATCTTCGAGCTCCACGGTGAATACGGTCTGATAACTTTTTGAATAGTTACCACTGCATTCTCATAATTGCGAAGCTCTTCAACATACATGTTCAACGCAAGCGCGATCACTGCAGCTATTTCAGTTTCAGTGTCGGCGGCAGTGGCTGTTTCAAGTGTGTCACCAATCACCACTTTTTCTGCGAGGTCCTGAGTTACTGTGCGTCTGTTAAAAAAGAATTTCATCATTACAGATTTTAGAGTGGAATGTTACCGTGTTTCTTTGCAGGATTGGTGTCCTTCTTTGTAGACAAAGCCTGGAAGGCCCGGATCACGCGGAATCGGGTATTCCTTGGAATGATCACATCATCAATGAATCCGTATGAAGCAGCATCGTATGGATTGGCAAACTTATTCTTATAGTCTTCTTCGAATGTTGCCAAAGCTTTCTGACGTTCTTCAGGATCTGCGATCTCCTGTAGTTTTTTATTATAAAGAATTTCAATTGCACCTTTTGCACCCATTACGGCGATCTCTGCAGATGGCCATGCGTAATTTATATCTCCGCGCAAATGTTTAGAGCTCATTACATCGTACGCTCCACCGTAAGCTTTGCGCAAGATCACGGTTACTTTTGGAACTGTTGCCTCACCGTATGCGTACAAAAGTTTTGCACCATGAATGATGATTCCACCATATTCCTGTGCTGTACCTGGTAAGAAGCCGGGCACGTCTACGAGTGTAAGGATAGGGATGTTGAAAGCATCACAAAAGCGAACAAAACGCGCAGCCTTCCGCGATGCATTGTTATCCAGCACACCGGCGAGAAAGTTCGGTTGGTTCGCAACAATACCTACAGATCGACCATCAAACCTTGCAAAACCTGTAACAATGTTTGGAGCGTAGTGCTGTGCAACTTCCATGAATTCTTTTTCATCAGCGATTGCATGGATGATCTCCTTAACATCGTAAGGCTTGTTAGGATTATCAGGAATTATGTGATTCAGCTCTTCTTCAAGTCTGTCGATAGGATCCGTAGTTGGAACAAATGGAGCTTCTTCCAGGTTATTTTGAGGAAGATAACTGAGAAGTTTTCTCAAAAGAAGTATTCCTTCCTGTTCGTTTTCAGCAACAAAATGCGATACTCCTGACTTACTGTTATGTACCATTGCACCGCCAAGTTGCTCGTCTGTGACAACTTCACCAGTTACCGTTTGAACTACTTTTGGACCTGTAACAAACATGTAGCTGTTTGTTTTAGACATTACGATCCAATCGGTCAATGCGGGGCTATAAACAGCACCGCCGGCGCATGGTCCGAAGATGGCCGACAATTGCGGAATAACTCCTGATGCCAGGATATTCCTTTCGAAGATTTCCGCATAACCTGCAAGGCTTTGGACACCTTCCTGGATGCGGGCTCCGCCGGAGTCGTTAATTCCAATAACCGGTGCACCCATCTTCATCGCCTGGTCCATCACTTTGCAGATCTTCTTAGCAAACATTTCGCTGAGCGATCCTCCAAACACTGTAAAGTCCTGGGAAAAGACATAAACAAGGCGACCATCGATAGTACCATATCCTGTAATAACACCATCGCTCATATACTTCTCTTTGTCAATACCAAAGTCGTGACATCGATGCGATACAAACATGTCGAACTCTTCAAAACTTCCTTCATCGAGGAGCAGGTCGATACGTTCACGTGCAGTGAGTTTTCCTTTTTTGTGCTGGGCGTCGATTCTTTTCTGACCGCCACCGAGTTTTGCGACTTCTCTTTTGTCGAGTAGTTGCTTGATTTTCTGTTCTTCTATCATACGGCTAAGTATTAGTAGTATTTAATAAAAAAAATATCAGTGTAACCACTGATATTCCGATTTGAGTTGAATATTTTATTTGAGATGCCCTGTTTTAAAGGCTGAGTAAAAATTGGTATGGCAACATCGCACTTCAATTGTTATTACTTTTGATTCGTAAATGAAGTGTAGCTGTAAAATGAGTGGCTCTCGTGAAAAAGCGTATAAACTTACGCCACATCCTTCGTATCGATCACTGACTATTATCATGTAATAAATAAACTTTTATCATAGATGAGTATGGCTTTCAGGCGCAAAAGACTTTCGAAAGAAGAATACATAGAAGGCATATTAAATCATGACAGGATCATCCTGAGTAAGGCCATCACATTGGTTGAAAGTAAACTTCACTCTGATAATGATCTTGCCGAATCCTTATTGGATGAACTCTTAAAGTACACAGGAAATTCATTACGCATTGGCATCACCGGGGTTCCGGGCGCCGGCAAAAGCACATTCATTGAAGCGTTCGGTAAGACGGTCACCAGGAAAGGAAAACGTATTGCAGTTCTTACGATCGATCCATCGAGTCAACGCACACATGGCAGTATTCTTGGCGATAAGACGCGAATGGAAGAGTTGTCGAATGATCCTCTTGCTTACGTTCGTCCCTCTGCATCGGGAGTTAATCTTGGCGGAGTTAACACCCGTACCCGGGAAACGATGTTACTGTGTGAAGCCGCTGGTTATGAAGTAATCGTGATTGAAACTGTTGGCGTTGGACAAAGTGAGACAACAGTAAAAGGAATGGTGGATTTTTTTCTGTTACTAATGTTATCCGGTGCAGGAGATGAACTTCAGGGAATTAAGCGAGGCATCATGGAAATGGCGGATGCTATTGCTATCAATAAAGCGGATGGGGATAATCATACATTGAGCAGGATAGCACAAAGACAGTATCAAAATGCGTTGCAAATGTTTCCAGGCAATGATAATGGATGGATGCCTAAAGTAGTTACTTGTTCGGCTCTCAATAATATCGGGATAGAGGAAATATGGTCGCTTATTACCCAGTTTGAAGAACAAACAAAGTCAAACAATTTTTTCTGGTTGAATCGTCAGTCTCAAAATGCAGAGTGGATGCGCGATGTTATAAATTACCAGTTGCACACCAGCTTTTATCAGCATCCCGGGGTAAAGGAATCGTTACAACAAATTATCAGTGATGTACGAAACGGCGCATTGCCTGCAATAACTGCGGCAAAAAAAATGATGAAGCTTTTCAACGGACAGAATTAAAATATGTTGGGGTGCTTGCAGGAAGCCCAATATTCAATGATCACCCGCAGTAAATCTTTGATCTCATTGTATTTGCTGGGCTTTTGAAAAAATCCCTGGACTGTCATCTTCGTGTATGCTTCATTAACATACACCTGGTCAGCAGAAGTTGAATAAAACACAAACGGTATGCTTCTTCTGCGAAGATCGGGATCGCTATCAATATTTCTTTTAAACTCAATGCCGCTTAGTCTGGGTAGATTGACATCGCTAAAAATAATAAAAGGCTGAACTTTTGAGGTAGTAAGATATTTCATTGCTTCCTGGCAATCCGCGAACCATACCAGTTCTTTATTTACGCCAAGTTCATGTATTACATCACGAAATACAATCATATCATCTTCGTCATCTTCAACCAATACTATGGGTCCTGTTTTTGACATATGAATTTCACACCAATTGCCTGAGAAGTTGTAAACTTCGTGCCAGCTTTCTTCAATTAGAAAACCGAGCCTTCCAGATTAACATCGGACCGCTCGAGTGCCGTTTGTGCCTTTCGGGCAAAATCAGCTTCCAGACGTTTATTTTTTAGGGCTTTATATACAGCATGTAGGCCGGTGAGCGCCCATGGGTTGTTTGGATTTTGCTGCAGATCCTTCTTGTAAACTCTTTCCGCTTCCATCAGCCTGTTGTTTTTCAACAAGGCGTTTCCAAGGTAGTGACGTGCCGGATGTGGCCAGTCTTTGGGTTCATTATAAAACATCCCATCCTCGATATCAACTGCTTTCTGAAATGAGTTTATTGCTTCTTCGATCCGCCCTTCTTCTTCAGCAATGACCCCATTGAGCAATTCAGATGCTACAAGTATTGCCATCATGCCCTCATTAAACGTCGGAGGATGTTCACTCAGTTGATCACTTGCGGATGGAGCAGTGAGGTTTTTAAGCGCTGCCTTTGCCGCATTTATATTGCCTTTCCTTGCATGAGCTAAGCCCTGTCCGTATTGCCAGATCTTATAAGCATATACAAGCGAATCAGCGACGTTGTCAGACCTGAGCAGTTCGTCCCAACGGCCAAAGCGAATCAGTGTAAAATAAGGTGTCATATAAAGGAACTGACCATACATACTGAAATAGCCACCCGCGCCAAACCATGAGGCATCAACGGAAGCTTGTGTAAGATTTGACAAACGCATGGCTTCTTCAAATCGGGCATCCATGTTTGCACACGTTGCCTGCATATGCAGATTGTGGGTCTCATACAAAAACGCGCCATTGGCAACGACAGGATATTTTTCTTTTTGCACACGAAAAGCGCGCACCGCTCTCTCGTTCGATTGCACACCTTTATCATAATATCCCGACCGGATGTAAATGTGTGATGGCATATGAACGAGGTGAGAGAGACCAGGCATCATCGTTCCAAGCTTATCTGCAACCTTAAGTGCCTTGTGAGGATTTGTGGACCCTTCTACCGCATGAATATAATAATGCATTGCACCGGGATGCTCGGGGAACTGCTTCACAAGCTTTTCAAGTACAGCAACTATAGGCGGAGTCCATGTTTTGGGTTCGTATTCTTTATCATACAAGTCCCAGGGATGTTCAATCATCAAAGCATCCGCATACAATGCAGCAATGTCTGAGTTGTCAGGAAACTTTTCCCATGCACGCTTCATAGCTTCGGCATAGTCCCGGTTAAGTTTCTCGCGACTTTTAGACGCGTCTGGGGAATATCTTACCGTAATCGCATCGATCAATGCTTTTTCTTCTTGAGAGATTTTTTCAGACAAATGTTTTGCCTGGCGAACTGCCTCCAATGCTTCCGGCGATGCCGCATACCCGATATCATTTATGTTCGGACCATATGCAAGCGCTTTGCCCCAATGTGCCATTGCAAAGTCGGGCTCAAGCCGCAACGCTTTTTCAAAGGACGCGAGTGCTTCGATAATATGAAAGCCATAATACATGTTGATGCCCTGCTGAAAGAAGAGTTCGGCACTATCGCTGGCGGAAGTTATACGCATACGGTGCGAACCCCAGCCATCAAGAATGGGTATGGTATTCAGACTGTCTTGGAAATTAATGAATCGTAGGTTCGGACTACACCCATTGAATGAAAGCTTGCGTTCATTTATTGTTTCTTTGATACTGAGATTTTCATCGGCCTGTAAGGGATTCCTGATACTGTACAGTGCCGCTGCATAAACTGCAGCAGCTGAAAAGACCAGAAAGAACATTTTCATTACAGCAGTTGTTGGTTGCTATAATATACAACATTCGCTTGTGAAATCCTACGCGCCTTCTTTTTTCGTCCCCACCATATCAAAAATCCAGTGATGGGGAGACTTGCGGCAATAAGGCTTGCAAAGAAAGCAAGAAGTTTGCCTGGTAATCCAAGGATGGCGCCCACGTGCATATCGTAATTCATTCGTACAATCTTGTCGGCCAATGAAGCATCTGCAAATCTCCCATTGTAGCTGCCGGGTGCTTCCAGTAAATTTCCGGTGTATTGATCGAAATGAAAGAAATCAGAATTGTAGTAGGTCCCTGGTCGGTGATTGATCACTACTTCCAGGGGATCGGTTGGTAAATGCGCAAAGTAAACACCCATTGATTCATTCGATTTCACTTGTGTCCGGTAGTCATTCCACAAGTGATCCGCCATGTTGGCAATCATAACAGGTTTTGTTGTGTCCGATAAAGGATGTGCATGCTCCACCATTGGTTCTCCGCCGCTGGTAACGAAATATACAGATCGTGCAAACCATTGAAAACCGAAAACAAGTCCTGTCAATGCAAGAAATATCGCGATCCACGACATATAAAAGCCAAGCACATTATGGAGGTCATAGTTTTTTCTTCGCCACCTTGCATTCCATTTAATAGTGAATCGTTGTTTTACCACACCCTTTTTTCGAGGCCACCACAAAATAAGACCAGTGATCATCAAGATAACGAATATCAATGTTGCAGATGCAACGATCGGTTGTCCGATGTGATGAGGCAACCACAAATAAAAATGTCCATCAAGGATTATCCGAAAAAAATCTTTTGTCATATCCTTATGCTTCAGCACTTCGCCCGTATACGGATTCAGAAATACCAATTCATAATTTTCCTGTAGATCATAATAAGCGGCTACTGCGGCTTTGCCAGCCCCCGGGTATTCAATGCCGAGAACCGACTGTGATAACATATGCGGCCTTGCTTTCTCACTAAGCACCGAAGGGGGCAGGTATGACTTTTTTTCAATCGATACATTCCTGTATTGCTCTGTCATCGATCGAATCTCCAATTCAAAAGCGAGTATGCAACCCGTGATTCCCAGGAAGCAAACAATGAGTCCGGAAGATAATCCGAGCCAAAGATGAATCTTGCGAATAAATTTCTTAAAGCTATTATTTTGCCTGTATGACATTTGTAGATATTGCGATATCAAAATCAAAATCTGTAACTAACACTAAAGCGAACATTTGTTCCAGGTTCAGCCTGCCAGTAATAAAAGTTGTCGTATGGTGCTCCTGAATACAAATATTCATTCAGTATGTTATTGACAACAAGATTGAATCCAATTCTTTCGCGTTGATAACTCAAACTTCCATCGAGCCGAAAATAATCAGGCAAACTGTTTGATGATCCATCAAACACAAACCATGGCGAGCGCTTTACCTGGTACTGATAGCCTACTGAAACTCCAAATCCGGAAATTGCACCTTTATCAACACGGTAGTTTAACCATGCATTCTGTATGTGTTTGCTTGATCCGGGCACCTGAACTCCGATGTTTTCTGCCTTTGCATCTTTTGTGACCGTTGCATCTGTAAATGCATAATTGAGGATGATGTCAAGGTTTTTGACGAGTTGTCCTTTTATGTCTACTTCAATACCCTGTGTGCGCTGCTGACCCGACTGCTTATTGAAAAAGCCGCCTGCCGGATTTGGGTGATCGAGGTCGGCTGTAAGCACATTGTTCCGGACAATTCTGTATGCGCTTATTGCAGAATTCCACTTGCCATTGAACCAGTCTTTCTTTATTCCAATCTCAAGGTTCTCTCCTGTCAGCGGATCAAACGCTTTCCCCTGCCAGTCGGCGCCAAAATTTTCGAGGAACGACTGATCGTGCAATGCATAGATTGCAGTGTTCTTATCAATGCTGAAACTTAATCCAATGCGGGGAGTGAACTTGCTGCTCTTGAAATCACCGCTGTAAACGTTACCAGTGTTCAGTGTTGTGTACCTGCCCGCAAGTGTGATGCGTAAGCGGTTATCCAATAAGCCGATCTCATCCTGCACATAAAAAGCTGAGTAGCCATTATAGTAACGCACACCGCGCTCACGTATATTTTTCGTGCGATCAAATACAGGTGCTACCGCACTGCCATATGCCGGATTGTAAATGTTGAAGTTTGCCTCGCCCAATGCTGCTCCCTGGTTCCAGTCGTGGTAATAGTCTTTGTTACTCAGATCAATACCTGCAAGTATTTTATGGGATATAGACCCGGTTTGTTCTTCACCTGTAATGTAAGCCTGTCCGATCTTGGTTTGTCCAAGTATGTCCCAGATCGAAATTCCTCGCTGAACAAGTGAATCATTATTTACATCAAAGCCCCATGGCCAGAGTGATGCACCTTCCTGTCGATAGTTGAGATAGGATAGTTGTGTGGTAAATTTCCAATCGGCATCTATTTTATGATCAAAAATTGCAAGTATGGATCGATCCAACATTTTTGTAGGTGCGAGGTTAGCTTCCGCGAACGTGAAATCCCGCGGAAGATCCGCATATCCCTTCTTTGAGAACAGGTAGTTTGAGCCTATTACATTTACTTCTGAATATTGATGTGTGTATTCAAGTGCCACAGCTGTCTTATCATCGATAAGATATTTCAGAACTGGCACAATCGAATAACGATTGTTGAAATCGAAAGAACGATGTGCGCCTTTCACCTGACCCATCACATTGAGTCTGTACAATAATTTGCCATCTTCATTAAACCTTCCATCGAGATCTGCGGTTGCCCTGAAAAGGTCAAAGCTGCCAATTGAAAGTCCAACTTCACCTTTATTGCGGCCGCTTGGTTTCTTTGTGACAACGTTGTAAAATCCACTGGGATCACCGTTTGCAAGCATAAATCCTGCAGGTCCTTTTACAAATTCAATCCGCTCAACCATGCTCATATCTTCTGTTAACGGACCCCATGAAGTGGACACGTTCATGCCATTCCGAAAAGCAGCAACATTGCTTCCACGCATCGTAATGCGTGCATAATTATCCCAGTGTTCAATTTTTGTAGCACCACTGACATTTCTTGTAACGCCTTCAAGCATGTCGAAGATCTGTTGGTTGTTGATCAGTTTCGCTGTAACAACCTGAACATTCTGCGGGATTTCAAGAATGGGACTTTGAAGCCGCAGTGAACCCGAAAGCCGGTTGGTTTTGAAACTGTTTTTGTTTGCGGTAACAACAACTTCATTCAGTTCTTTGTTTGAAAGAACCAGTTGGATATCCACGCGACTCGTTTCTCCCTGGCGGACTTCAATTTGCTTCTCGACATCTTCATGGCCGATAAGACTTAGTTGAAGTGTATGCGTGCCGGCTTCGACATGATCGATGAGGAATTTGCCGTCATTGTCTGCAACAGCAATGCGTACCGTGCCCTTGATCATTACGGAAACGCCTTCTGCAGGTTTGTTATCAGCAGTTGTGATGCCTCCAGATATGCGACCCGACGCTTGTTGGGCGAAAGTATTGTTGACAAAAGTGAATGCGAATAGTAATATGCAGGTTAATGCAGGTGCTTTCATGCAGTTAAACATTTGGATTATCATGTGTAACTGCAAAACTATTCAGCCGCAAACACTTATATCATTGAGATGCGGAACAATGGTTGCGGGATAAGGAAAAATCAGATCAAGCTTTCTTTTTCAGTTTGGTACGAAACATGCCGTTTGTGCGGACAGTCATCGCATTAAAAAAGCTGACTCCGTGTAGAGTCAGCTTTTTTAATGTGAAACCGAAAACCGAAAACCGAAAAACGAAAACAGAAAACCGCTTTCCGCTTCCCGCTTTCCGCTTTCCGTTAGAACGCTTTTTTCTCCTGCGCCTTCTGCATAGGGTTGATGCCAGTTGACTGACCTCGCACCTGTTGTTTCATTTTGAAGGTGGTGAATTTTGAAGCTTCCGAAATGGTTCCCCATGTATTGTTGCTTTCGTTGATGTCAGCAATTTCACGCATTGGATCCAGTTTGATCGACTTCACTTCCTTATCCTTCATGAACACTTTATTCACTTTGCTTTCATTATATCTCCAGATCTGTGCAGGGATCCTGTCTACTTCTTTACTTCCATCGGTAAATGTCCATTCAATGATGACAGGCATTACTAACCCGCCTTTGTTGCTTACAGTAACCTCGTAAAAATGCTTGCCTGCGATCTTTTGTTTGGTAGCATCATCCAGAGGTTCGATGTAAGCCGGAGATGGAACCTTGAAACTCGAAGAATCATATGGCTCCAATCCTCTGGCATATCTCCAGTAGAAATCACGCAACGTAGTGTCCACATCAGTTTGAAATTTGATGTCCTTGTCTTCGCGGTTGCGAATCTTTGAGATATCATCAAACGTTGGAACCTGCGGACGATCCAGCCTTCTTGTTACAACAGTGTCTCTTGTTCCCATCGTCGGTTGTGCGTTTACATCAGCGCGGAAATATTTCACCGTGTCGATGGCCTGGTCTGCAACATCGATGCTGTAGAACCATCCTCTCCAGAACCAGTCAAGGTCTTCTCCGCTGGCATCTTCAATCGTTCTGAACAGATCGGCAGGCGTTGGATGTTTGAAAGCCCAACGTCTGGAATATTCTTTAAATGCATAATCAAACAACTCCCTACCCATAACTGTTTCACGAAGAATGTTCAAACCTGTTGCCGGCTTTGAATACGCATTCGGACCAAAGCCAATTATATTCTCGGAGTTGGTCATGATGGGCTCCAGTTGGTCCTTCGGCAATTTCATATAGTCAGTAATTGCGAATGCAGGTCCACGACGTGAAGGGAATTTGTTGTCCCATAACTCTTCAGTGAGGTATTCAACAAATGTATTAAGGCCTTCATCCATCCATGTCCATTGACGCTCGTCACTGTTAATGATCATCGGGAAGAAGTTATGTCCTACTTCATGAATGATCACACCAAGCATACCATATTTTGTCGACTCGTTGTATGAGCCATCTTTTTCTGTACGACCATAGTTGAAACAGATCATGGGGTATTCCATGCCATTTGCAGCTTCAACGCTTTGTGCTACAGGATAAGGATAAGGGATGGTGAAATCCGAATAGGTCTTGATAGTATGTGCTACCGCCTTTGTAGAGAAGGGACGATATAAACCGTAGGCCTCCTTACCATAGAAGCTCATACACATGATCTTCTTTCCTTCAACAGTGATAGGCATCGCATCCCAAACATATTTTCTTGATGATGTCCATGCGAAGTCACGAACGTTGTCGGCTTTGAATATCCACGTTTTTTTTGCAGTGCTTTTCTTGCTTTCCGCAGCTTTCGCTTCCGCAAGTGTAACGATCTCAACAGGCTCTTTAGAAGTCTGTGCTTTCGTCCAGCGCGCCATTTGTGTTGCACTTAAGTTCTGTGCATAGTTCAGACATTCTCCTGTAGAACCAACGACGTGATCAGCAGGGACAGTCATCTGAACTTTGAAATTTCCGAAGGTGAGGGCGAATTCACCGCGACCAGTAAACTGGTGGTTCTGCCATCCCTGGAAATCACTGTATACACAAAGACGGGGATACCACTGAGCGATGGTGAACAAATGGTTGCCATCCTCTTCAAAGAACTCATATCCACCGCGTCCGCCCAATGACATACGATCAGGGATCTTATAGCTCCAATCGATCTTCACAACATACTTCTGACCGGGCTTCAGGGTAGTTGGCATATCAACACGCATCATGGTTTTGTTGATGGTGTAGGAGAGTGCCTTGCCGGTTGCATCAGTAAGCTTCGCAATCTTAAAGCCGTAGCCATTATCTGTCTTCGCACTTTCAAGGCGATCAACCATGCTTGCATTCAATTGTTTCGGCATGCTGCTGGCGTTCTGATAATTCGCATTGTTCACCGTGCTGTGTTCGTTCTCATCGAGCTGGAACCAGAGGTACGACAGGACATCCGGGGAGTTATTGAAATAAGTGATCGTTTCCGATCCTTTCAACATGAGATTTTTTTCGTCAAGCTCACATTTGATATCATAATCTGCGCGTTGTTGCCAGTACTTGGGGCCGGGGGCACCACTGGCAGTGCGATACTCGTTTGGCGTTGGCAGGATGGTCCCCAACTGCTCAAACTTGTTTCCATGATTCGAATTTGGGTTATTGCGAATATCCTGAGCGTAGGCTACCGCAAATAAACCAGTCGACATCACAAAAAAGGAAAACCATTTTTTCATGTGCTTGTTTATTTTGAATTATAATGGAAAACGTTCTAATGCCATCAACAATGATATTCCGAAGATGGCTCCCGAGGTAAATATGATAAAATCTCTTCTGTCGATCTTCAATGCCTGTACGCAAAATACCGAAACCAATAATATTATCGCTACTATTATTAGCTGACCGGCCTCCAGTCCGAGATTAAAGGCAAGCAACTGGGTAACAATGCTGCTGTCCCTGCCTAACAAACTCTTGAGGTAATTCGAGAAACCAAGACCGTGAATCAACCCAAAGAAGGTTGCCAGTGCGTACAACGTTCCCATTCTTTTCTGCCTTCCTGCTTCTGTTTGTCTCGTATTGAGCAGCGCCGTGATCACAATGGTTACCGGTATGAGGAATTCTATCCAGGCCGTCGAAACGGTGACGATGTTCAGAGCACTTAGTGCCAGTGTTATGGAATGCCCAACAGTAAATGCCGTCACAAGAATCAATATCTTTTTCCAGTCACGTATGAGATAACCAAGGCATAAAGCGGCAACAAACAAAATGTGATCATAACCATTAAGGTCAGCAATATGATCTTTTCCTAAACCGAAATACAACCAGAACTCCTGCATAATAGTCTTAACTGCCGGTAAATTTGATGAGCGGCAGTTTTTTAACTGATTTGGTTAGATAAGAGTGAAAAATATGCAAGAGATTTGTAACGGAAAAATTTAACTGTTCAATGGTGATACTGATGTATAAGTGGTTGGTTATTGTCGCCACGTTTTTTAATCCTGCTTTAATTCCATTTCATTCAAATGCAGGCTCCACAGAATTTGTGGCGGAAGAGTTTCATCCATTTTATGTGAGTGTAACTGAAATCAATCACAATGAAAAAGAGAAGACTCTGGAAATTGCCTGTAAGATCTTTACAGATGATCTGGAATCTACATTGAATAAAAATTACAATACAAGAATCGATTTCTTCTCAGATAAAACGAATGACATCGCCACCAAATGCCTGAACGATTACATTGGCAGACATCTATTGATACAGGTTGATGGCAAGCCCGTAAAGGCACAGATAATCGGGTTTGAGCGCGAATCGGAAGCCCTGTGGAGTTATTACGAAGTGAAGAATGTGGCATCTGTGAAGAAAATGCAGGTTCGCAATTCAATTCTGTACGATGCATTTAAGGATCAGATAAATCTTATGCACGTAACAGTAAATGGGTCGCGAAGGAGTTCAAAACTCAATTACCCGGATATCATCGCGGAATTTGGTTTTTGATTACTCTTCATCCATTCCCTGCCGGATCTCATCAGAAACATTCACGAGTACCTTATCGATGCGCTGCGCATCCATATCAACGATCTCAAATTGAAAGCCTTCCCAATCAAGTTTGTCACCGGTAAGCGGAATCCGCTCTAACTGGTGAAGAATGAAGCCAGCCAGCGTATCAAAATCCTGTTCGCCTTCATTCATCCACTCTGTCTTCTCAAACCGTGTAAGAAAATCGTAAAAAGGTATTTGGGCATCTACAAGATAAGATCCATCCTCGCGTTCAACGATTTCGTAATCGGCAACATTGTGTTCGGGAAGATCACCTACAATTGCTTCAAGGATATCATTCAGGGTTATCATGCCCAGCAGGCTTCCATACTCATCGATAATAAAACAGGAATGCGTTTTTGTTTGTTTAAATTTTTCAAGCACCTGGTATGCTGTATTGTTTTCGGGAACATATAACGGAGGCTGCATCATTTCTTTGAACATTGTTCTGTCATCCGCGATGTACAAGTCTTTTATTGAAACCACTCCTTTAATGTTATCAATGTGACCATCACAGATAGGATACACCGAATGAGGCTCAAGCATGATCTTCTCTTTAATCGCTATTTCATTGTCCGAAGTATTGAACCATACAATGTCACTGCGGTGCGTCATTAATGATGTTATATTCCTGTCGCCCAGGTGGAATACACGTTCAATGATTTCCTGCTCTGCTTCATCAATAGTTCCCTGCTCGGTTCCTTCACTGATGATAGCCTTGATCTCTTCTTCCGTTACCTGGTTGTCTTTGGTTTTGATACCAAACAATTTAACCAATGCTGCAGTTGATTTACTCAAAAGCCAGATGAAGGGATGGGTGATGCGACTTACCAGCTGCATGGGTTTTGCCATTAGCTTGGCAATAACCTCCGGGTTTGAAAGACCGAGTCGCTTTGGAAACAATTCGCCCAATACCATCGAAAAATAAGTAAGAGCAACAACGATGATTGCAGTAGCAATGCCATTGCTGTATTCGCGTAGAGAATCAAAGCGCTGCAAAAATGCAACAAGATCTGTCTTGATCTGTTCCCCCGAAAATATACCAGTCAGAATGCCGATTAGTGTTATACCGATCTGGACGGTTGAGAGAAATGTATCCGGATGATTAGCGAGATCCAAAGCGTCTTTAGCGTTCTTATCCCCTTTATGTGCCTGCGCCTCCAATCTCGCTTTTCGAGCAGAAACAAGCGCTATTTCTGCCATTGAGAACAACCCGTTCAATAAGATCAATCCAAGAATCAATAAGATCTCCGCCATTTATGTAGTGTTTAGTTCGGGAGCCTGCCGGCCTGCTTTCTAAAGATCCAACTGGCAAAAAAACCGATGCCAGCACCTAATAAAGCACCGGCGATCACATCTGATGGATAGTGAACGCCGACATAAACCTGGCTATAGGCTATCAGACCGGCCCACAAAAAAGCCAGCCACCAAAACCTGCCCGTATGCCGTAAAGTTATATAGAAAAACACAGCCTGAGCAAAATGACTCGTAGCGTGCGAGGAAGTGAAGCTGGAACTCTGAGGGCAATAGTTAATGAAGAAGCGCAAAGAACTACCGACTTCCGGGTCCTGGCAGGGCCTGGTGCGAAAGATCAATTCCTTTACCACCGAACTGCTAACCAGGTCACTTAGGGCTGCCGTGAGTAAGACTCCGGCTACCCACCATATACCTTTAGTTCCAAAATTCATCATTATAAAAATGAAGAGGAACAAGTAAAGCGGGAACCAAAACATCGTTTCCCGCGCGTGCAGGCAGAGCCAGTCAAGCCATTCATTGCTCCATTGCTGATTTATCTGCCGGATCAACCAAAGATCGATCGCATTTACTTCCTTCCAAACGATGACGGCCTGCAATTGAGCTAAATACATGGCCGCAAAAATAAATACTTAATTTTACGGCTTTAGATAATTCTGTATGAATCGTTTGTCGCGACTTACCCGCCTTATGGGAACCGTTGGATTACTGTTGCTGATCGTGTTCACTTTGGCCCGACTTGCTTCCTTCTTTTACTTTTCACACGGCGAAAAGCTCCTGGATGTGGGCGATGCGCTGATTCTTGGACTCCGGTTCGACCTGCGAATCATCGGTATACTGTTGTTACTGATGTTGATCATTGGAAACATTCCTTATGTAAAGCCTTATAAATCGAGAACCGCAAAGAGAACATGGAGTATTGTGCTTGCCATAATATTCACAGCAATGGTTTTCATGTACGTTGTTGACTTTGCGCACTATAGTTACCTGAATCAAAGACTGAATGCGAGCGTATTAAATTACCTGGACGACGCCGGTATTTCCTTTCGAATGGTATGGCAGTCCTACCCGGTTATATGGTTGTTGATTTTTATACTTGGCGCAGGGGTCGCTTTTTACTTTGTCATTGAATACATATCAAGGAAGATAGCACACCGGGCACACAAACAGCGCCGGAAGAAGCGTATCGGTGAGTTTGCTGTTTGGTTTGTCGTGCTTGCATTGCTCATTTTCGGAAGGATCTCCCAATATCCTCTCAGATGGAGTGATGCGTTTGGATTGGGAAGCGATTTTAAGGCGAACCTCGCTTTGAATCCCTTTGAATCTTTTTTCAACACACTCAAATTTCGCAATCATAACTATGATCCGAAGAAACTAGCGGAATTGTACCCTGTGCTGAATGATTATTATGACTTCAATAACGACTCAACTATCAGTTATGTTCGGGAAGTAAAACCAGCAGACAGCACGACTAACATTCCAAATATCGTATTGATAATTTGCGAATCCTTTAGCGCTTATAAAAGTTCTTCATTTGGCAATCCGCTAAATACAACTCCTTTTTTTGACAGCATTGCCAATAATGGACTGCTTTTTACCCGTTGTTTTACACCGTCTTATGGAACTGCGCGTGGTGTTTGGGCAACGATCACATCGAATCCCGATGTTGAATCGCCTGAAACCGCAAGCAGAAACCCGAGTGCAGTAAAGCAGAAGACAATCATCAACGCTTTTCATCAACACGACAAATATTACTTTCTCGGTGGCAGTACAAGTTGGGCAAATATCCGGGGCTTGCTTCAAAATAACATTGACAGTTTGAAGATATATGAACAGGATGATTTTGATGCTCCTCAGATCGATGTATGGGGTATCAGCGATAAGAATCTTTTTTTGGAGGCGAACAAGGTTCTTGCAAAGAACACAAAGCCATTCTTTGCTGTTATTCAGACTGCAGATAACCATCGGCCTTACACCATCCCTGACGAAGATTTGGTAGAATTTAAAAAGGAACAAAGATCCGTCGCAGAGTTGAAGGCAGCCGGATTCGAAAGCCTGGCGGAATACAATGCATATAGATATACTGATTATTCTTACCGCAAATTTTTTGAAGCGGCCAGCAAGGAGTCATATTTTGGAAACACCATTTTCATATTTATCGGGGACCACGGAATACCCGGAAACGCCGGTGACCTGTTGCCGGAAGCCTATACGCAACAGCGCCTCACCCAGCATCACGTGCCGATGTTGTTTTATGGGCCAGGCAAAGTGAAACCTGGGAAAACTGATCGTATAGCATCGCAGATAGACCTTTTGCCAACGTTGGCCGGGCTGTTGAACATACCATACACCAACGCGTCTTTAGGTCGGGATCTTCGGCAAATTCATCCTTCCAAACAGTTCGCATTCCTGTTTGATGGAGACAATCAACAGATCAGCATCATAGACAGTTCGTATTTGTACAGATACCAGTTAAACTCAGAGAAGGCAGATATCTACTCGATCATCAACAACGTACCGGTAAATCAGACAGATCCCGTCAGGAAACGGATGCAGGAAAGCCGACGCCTGGCCGAAGCGATGTACGAAGCAGGGAAGTATATGCTTACAGGATCTTCTTCGCGATAGCAATCAGCCGCGGCGAATTGCGAATGTGATATGATCCGAATTGATAATCGCCATAAACATCCTGTATCTGCAGGTTGTGGAAGGCACACATGTCGTTGAAGTCGCCCAGGGAAAATTTCGCAACCCGTTCTGTATATTCCAGCGGCTCATCAAGCATTTCATCCTCGATGAGGATTTTTTTATAGAAATGTGTTTCGTCAAACCACTTGGTGATCAGGTACGTGACACCATCAATCTCCTTTTCCAGCCGATGTACGAGGTGATCTTCATGATAGTGAACGTTCAAATAATCTATCACGAATGTGCCTGAAGGCTTGAGGGAATTTGAGATGGTGCGTATTCCATTGTAATGCTCACGCTCAGTTCGAAAATATCCGAAACTCGTAAAGAAATTAAATGCGTAGTCGAAATAGTTTGTCCGAAAAGGCAGTCGCATATCGTGCTGGTAAAAATGCAATCGGTCATTCTCAAAGGTTAATGCGTATTCGATGCTTACCTCGGAAAGATCAATGCCGGTGACGTCAAAACCAAGTGCGGAAAGTATCCTGGAGTGCCTGCCCCGGCCACAGGCTACATCGAGTATTCGTGCGCCCGGAGGAGGTGTAATTGTATCAACCAGTCGCCTGATGAAGCTAGCAGCTTCTTCTTCATCGCGATCGAAATAGAGCTTATGGTAATAGGGAGAATTGAACCATTCTTCGAACCAGTTGCCAGTCTTCTGCATCGGAGCGCAATTGTTTGAACAAATGTAAACACTTATGCCATCGCTTGAATAAACCTTTACACAATTGTTGATATCTGGGTTACCATTATTGTTGTTTCGGCATTAACCTTGTGCGATAATTTTTCCTTGTTTTCTGGAAAACCTATTGTATATTTTGCACCTCCAATCCTTCGAAGGCCGTAAGTTAAGCTAATACAAACCCTTATTTTTGCAAAAAAACCTGTAGAGTTGTGGCATTGATCAAAAGTATTTCTGGAATTCGAGGAACGATTGGTGGAAGATCAGGAGAGAATTTAAGTCCCCTGGATGTTGTAAAGTTTAGCGCTGCTTATGGATCCTGGTTATTGAACCAGGGCAGCAACAAGAAAGTAGTTGTGGGACGCGATGGTCGTATCAGTGGAGCACTCATACAGAACCTTGTAGTGAATACGCTCGTTGGACTGGGTATCGATGTAGTTGACCTCGGTCTTTCGACAACACCTACCGTTGAATTGGCCGTTGTTTGGGAACAAGCTGCCGGCGGCATCATCATCACTGCAAGCCATAACCCAAAGGAATGGAACGCTTTGAAGCTTCTTAATCACAAAGGTGAATTCCTGAGTGCTGAAGATGGCGTTTTCATTCTTGACAAGGCAGACTCCTCGGATTTTGTTTTTAGTCCGGTTGACAAACTAGGCACCTGCACGAGCGGTAAGACCTACCTGCAGGAACATATAGATGCAGTTGTCAATTATCCTCTTGTTGACGTTGAATCAATTCGCAAAAAAAATTATAAGGTGGTTGTTGACGTGGTCAATTCCACGGGTGCATTGTTCATTCCACCGCTATTAAAAGCGCTCGGTATAGAAGATGTGATCCTCCTGAATGGTGAGATCACAGGAAAGTTTGCGCACAATCCCGAGCCATTACCCGAAAACCTTGTTGAATTAAGCGCTTCGGTAAGAAAGCATAAGGCTGATATTGGTATTGCTGTGGATCCCGATGTGGATCGTCTTTGTTTTGTTTGCGAAGACGGAAGCATGTTTGGCGAGGAGTATACGCTGGTAGCCGTTGCAGACTATGTTCTGTCCAAGCGACCCGGAAACACCGTAAGCAATATGAGCAGCACCAAAGCACTCAAAGAGATCACCCTTAAACACGGTGGCGAATACTTTCCTTCTGCAGTTGGTGAAGTAAATGTTGTTGCGAGAATGAAAGAAGTGAATGCCGTTATTGGTGGTGAAGGCAATGGGGGTATCATTGTTCCCGACCTTCATTATGGAAGGGATGCGCTTGCAGGTATTGGTTTGTTTTTAAGTTCGCTGGCATCACACAAGAATGGTATGCGTTCTTTCAGGTCCAAGTATCCGGATTATTTTATTTCAAAGAATAAGATCGAATTAGAGAATGGCATAGATGTAAAAGCCATTTTTGAAAAGATCAGAAAGAAGTATAAAAAACAGCCGATCAATACTGAAGATGGTCTGAAGATCGAATTTGATTCAGATTGGGTACATTTGCGCACTTCGAACACCGAACCTATTATCAGGATCTATGCAGAAAGCAGTTTTGAAACTACTGCAAACAATATTGCATTGCGACTGATGCAGGACATCAAGGAGTTCATTTGATCTTTGCAGCGCAACCCGATTATGAAAAGAATTTATTTTGACAATGCGGCAACAACGCCGCTGGATCCTGCTGTACTGCAGGAGATGATGCCTTACCTGACAGAGAAGTTTGGAAATCCCTCTTCTATATATTCTTATGGACGCGAGAGCCGTCTTGCTATTGAAACGGCAAGAAAGTCCGTTGCACGAATCCTGGGAGCGCATCCCGCAGAAATATTTTTTACTTCGGGGGGAACAGAAAGTTCCAATACCGCGATCTGCGCAGCGGTCAATGATCTTGGTTGTACACGCATCATTACCTCGCCAATAGAACATCACGCTACACTGCATACAGTGGAAAACTTAGAATGCAGAGGGCATGTAGCACTCGACTTTGTAAAAGTGCTACCTAATGGACATATCGATGTAACTCACTTACGAGAGTTGTTGAGCAGTTCGCGTGAGAAATGCCTGGTGACGCTCATGCATGCAAATAATGAGATAGGTAATATGATTGATCTGCATGAGATCGGTGCTTTGTGCAAGGAGTTCAATGCCGTGTTTCATTCCGATACTGTTCAAACGGTAGGTCATTTTCCCTTCGACCTACGCAATACACCTGTACATTTCATCACCGGTGCCGGACATAAATTCCATGGTCCGAAAGGAGTGGGGCTGCTGTATATCAATGAGAATGTGAAGATCAAACCCTTTATTCTTGGCGGTGGACAGGAAAGAAATATGCGGGCCGGTACGGAAAATTTATATGGTGTAGTTGGCTTCGCAAAGGCTTTGTCTTTAGCCACTGAAAATTATGAGCACGACAGCAATTATATGCGTGAGCTGAAAGTGTACATGATGAATGAGCTGCAAAAATATATTCCCTCGGTTGGATTCAACGGCGATCCGCTGGGACGTAGCCTGTATACAGTTTTGAACGTTTCGTTTCCAAAAACCGAGCGCTCTGAAATGATGTTGTTCAATCTGGATATTAATAATATCTGTGCGAGTGGCGGCAGTGCCTGCACCAGTGGCGCTGATCAGGGTTCACATGTGATCCGGGCGATTAGCCATGATCCTAACAGGGTGTCTGTAAGATTTTCATTCAGTAAGAACAATACACGCGAGGAAGTCGATTACGTTGTTCAGAAGTTGAAAGAACTGGCGTAATTAGAGAAATGGGAAATGGGAAATGGGAAATGGAAATGGGAAATTGCTATTCCCACATCTCCACATTCTCACATCTCCACATTCCCACATCTCCACATCTTCACATTTCCATATTATTAACTGCATTCCGCTTTCCGCATTCCACATTCTGTTTTAACGCTTATCTTTCGGAAAATTTATATCATGCTATCAGCTTACAGGTCATGTATAATTTTGATGGCCTTCTTAACGATTGTTGCCTCCTGCAAATTTCCCGCATCACAAAACGAATCATCTGAAACTGTTTCAGCAACGACAGCAACGGTAGCCCATCCCGACTGGTTACTGCAGTCGAACGTCTATGAAGTGAATATTCGCCAATATACTCCTGAAGGCACGTTCCGCGCGATGGCCGGGCACTTCGACAGGTTGCGTAACATGGGTGTTGAAATTCTGTGGTTGATGCCCGTTACTCCAATAAGCAAGATCGACCGTAAGGGAACCCTCGGCAGTTATTACGCAGTGGCTCACTACACTCAGGTCAATCCTGAATTTGGAACCATGGAAGATTTTAAGTGGTTTGTCAACGAAGCGCACAGAAAGGGATTCAAAGTGATCATTGATTGGGTTGCCAACCACACCGGCGCAGACCATCCATGGGTTACAAAAAACAAGAACTTTTATAATCTTGATAGCGTTGGCAATCCAAAATATGTATACGACTGGACCGATACACGAGAATTGAATTTCGACAATAAAGCCATGCGTGACAGCATGACCGAAAGCATGAAGTATTGGATTCGTGAAACAAACATCGATGGCTTCCGTTGCGATGTTGCCGGCGAAGTGCCCGATGATTACTGGGCCGAAGCAATACCTCAGTTGCGTGCCATGAAAGAAATATTCATGTTGGCAGAAGGTGACAAGCCCTCACTTCACTCCGTTGGTTTTAATGCAACCTATCCATGGGACATGTTCCAGGCGATGAAACGCGTTGCTGCCGGCGCAACGGATGCGCTGGTGATCGATACGTTGCTGCAACGACTTGACACATTTCCTAAAGGAGCCGTTCGTATGTATTTTACCAGTAATCACGATGAGAACAGTTGGAATAAAAGCGACTATGAAACATTTCCCGGTTCTTCACATGCACCGTTTGCAGTACTAACACAAACGCTTAGAGCAAGCGTGCCATTGATATACAGTGGGCAGGAAGAGCCTGTTCTTCGTGCTATATCTTTCTTCGAGAAAGACTCGATGGGATTTAAGAATTATGCTCGTGCAGAATTTTATAATCGTTTGCTTCAACTTAGAAAAAACAATAAAGCATTATCCGCAGATGCGGCATTCACTAAGATTCAGACTGGCAACGACAAAAGCGTCTATAGTTTCGTGCGTTCATCGGGTAACGACAAAGTGTTCGTAATTGTGAACCTTTCTGCAAACGCCCAGACTGCTTCTATAAACTCGGAGATGCTTAATGGTACCGGACGAAATATATTTGACGGCCAGCAACACGATTTTAGCAACTCAAAAAACATAAGCCTGGAGCCGTGGGCATATAAAGTTTTTGAAATAGGCAAATAAATCAATGAAGTATACGATCGGAGTTGATATCGGAACGTCTGGTGCAAAAGCAGTTGCAATCGATGAATCTGGCATGCGGCTCTTTGTTTGCAGTGTTTCCTATTCGCCAATATCCTCAGCAGATCCCAACAGGCACGAGTTGGATTGCAACGTATTGATCAACGCGTTTGCCGATGTTGTAAATCGAACGGTTGAAGCCTTGCCGCAGTCCCGTCCAGTTGCAATATGTCTAAGCACTGCAATGCATGGATTAATTTGCCTCGATCAAAACAATGAGCCCCTTTCAAATTTTATCACCTGGGCCGATCAACGAAGTATAGACGTTGCAGAGATGATGCAGTCGGGCGGAATGTCGGAGATAATTCACAGAAACTGTGGTGTGCCGATCCATCCCATGTTGCCGCTCTGTAAGATCGCATGGATCAGGGAGAACGATACATCGCTTTTTGAACACACCAGGAAATTCACAGGCATTAAAGAATATATTCTGTGGAAGTTCTTTGGGAAGATATGTGTTGATCCCTCTCTTGCCGGAGCTATGGGGCTATTCAACATTTATTCACAGAATTGGGATCCTGTTGCACTTCAACTAGCAGGAATCGAATCGGGATTGCTACCTGAATTAGTTGGAGGTAACACTTCATTAAGTGGCCTTACTTTGTATGGGCAGTCACACCTGAGCGTGCCAACGGATATACAAATGATAATCGGATCGAGTGATGGTTGTCTTGCAAATGTTGGTTCAGGATGCTACGACAATACTACAATTGCGCTTACTATCGGCACGAGCGGCGCCGCCCGCCGAATCGTGCACAAGGAACAATATGAATATGACAAACGAACTTTCGCCTATTGTCTTGAAGATAGGTTGGTAATAGGAGGACCTGTTAACAATGGTGGTATCCTGTTGAAATGGTACTCTGAAAAGTTTTTGGATCGCAAGCTTTCAACTGCAGAAAATTATGAATGGTTCGTGGGTAGAGCGATGAGTTCAGTTCCGGGCTCTAACGGGCTGTTATTTCTACCATACATCTTCGGCGAGCGCGCACCCGTCTGGGATGCTAAGGCGAAAGGAGCATTTATTGGAATACACAATTCACATGGGAGCGACGACTTCATGCGTGCTATCCTCGAGGGAATTGCTTTCTCATTGAAAAAGATCTTATTGGGATTGTGCAACGAAAAAGAGGGGTCGACTAAAATCTTTGCCAGTGGCGGGTTTACACATTCCCCAGAGTGGGTTCAACTTCTTGCGGACGTAGTTGGGATGCCGATATATGTTCGCGACGAAGGTGACGCCTCGGCAATCGGTGCAGCGATAATGGGAATGAAAGCATTGGGGTGGATCGAACATTTTGAATCTAGTCACTCTTCGGATTACAAGCACGTTTATCAGCCCTCATTGGACAATAAGGTTTTGTACGACAAATTGTATCAACTTCACGAGGGACTTTATGATAAGCTGGTATCAACATTTCACGCGTTGCATGAAATTACTTCAGTATAAAAAATGTCAATCATATGGACAACAACTTGAAAGTGATCCTCATTGGTCTTGGAAAAATGGGTTATAACCTGGCATTGAATATTAAACGTAACGGATTTTCTTTAAGGGCATATGATATTGCTGCAGAGACTGTAAATAAGATCGCTACTGAAGGTATTGATGCATATACTGACCTTTCTCGAGTGTTTGCAAATAGTGAGGGTCGGAAAGTGGTGTGGCTGATGGTCCCTTCTGGAAACATTGTCGATGAAACGATTGAGAAACTGCTTCCATTTCTTCAGCAGGGAGATGTGATCATAGATGGGGGCAATTCCAATTATAAAGATTCTGTTCGCAGGTTTAGCTTTCTTCATTCAAAAGAAATTGACTTTCTTGATTGTGGCACCAGCGGTGGAACCTCCGGGGCTTTAAATGGCTTATGTGCAATGATTGGTGGCAGACCGGAAGTTTTTGGTTATTGCGAGCCTTTATTTAAAGCAATTTCTGTTTCGGAGGGATATCTATACTGTGGTGAGCCCGGCAGTGGTCACTTCACGAAGATGGTTCATAATGGAATTGAATACGGTATGATGCAAGCCATTGCCGAAGGTTTTGAGTTGATGGAAATAAGCGAATATGATCTCGATCTCGGCGCGGTTGCAAAGATGTTCAATCATGGATCTGTGATTCGCGGATGGCTGATGGAACTTACAGAGAATGCCCTGCAGAAAGACCCTGGACTCAAATCTATTAAGGGAGTTATGCATTCATCTGGAGAAGGAAAATGGATGCTTGAAACTGCGCTCGAAAAGCAGCTTTCGACACCTGTGATCGCACTGTCTTTAATGATGCGTTACCGTTCTCAGCAGACAGATACTTTTTCAGGTAAAGTGGTGGCCGCATTAAGAAATGAATTTGGCGGACATTCAGTGGTTACCAGCGAAAAACTCTAAAGGTTTAATGGAGTTATGTCGATTAACAAAACTTTCTAACTCATTGATTCCTTTAACGTTATATTGTAAATATGGAACGGCTTCCGGCATAATTTTCTAATGATGATGGCAGGCAGTTTAAAAAAACCTGCAACATTATATGAAAAGCATTTATACCCTTGCCGCGATCCTTTTGATTGCAGTTGCTAACGTGAACGCTCAGACTTCATTTGGCGTTCGTGCAGGCGTTAACCATTCGTCTTTGAAAGGTGACGCAGTAAAAAGTTTTGAAGGTTTAGTTTCAATGACGGATGGTTATCTTACAAGTTCCGCAAGAACCGGATTTCATGCCGGTGCATTTGCTGAGGTGCCTCTTGGCGGAAGCATCAGCCTTCAACCCGGGATCTATTATTCGCAAAAAGGATATCAGCTGAAAGGAACCATTGCGGCAGACAAGATGGACTTCCTTAATGCTACCGCAACTGCAAAACTCCAATCTCAGTATATTGATGTGCCTGTATATCTGAAGGCCAATCTTGGAGGCGGTTTCCATATCTATGCCGGACCGCAGGTTTCTTACCTTGTGAAAAACAATGTGGAAGTAGAAGCGGGTGCACTGGGCTTCAATGTATTCAACCGCAACTTCGATGTAACAGACCAGTTCAAATCCCTTGACGTATCCGTTTCTGGTGGAGTAGGATATGATTTCGCTAATGGGCTTACATTAAATGCAGGCTATGATCATGGCTTATCAAGGTTAGATAAGAACGATAACTTCAAATCGTTTAACCGCAACATCAAGGTTGGAGTCGCATACAGATTCTAACTTCAGTTCACTTGATAAGGTTCTTTACCTCGTTAAGTTTTAGAAGAGCTTCAACCGGTGTAAGCCGGTTGATGTCTATTGAATTCAATATCCTGCGGATTTCATCAAAGGTTTCGGAATGTGCATCGAAGATAGACAGCTGCATCTTCGGTGCACTTAATTTTTTTACATGGTCCCCCAAATGTTCGTCCACCTGCTTTTCTTCTAATTGTTTTAAAATTTCATTTGCACGGTTGAGCAATGCTGGTGGCATACCAGCCATACGGGCAACATGAATTCCAAAACTGTGCGTACTACCGCCTGGTGCAAGTTTGCGTAGAAAGATCACTTTGTTTCCTACTTCTTTATTTGTCACATGAAAGTTCCGAACACGGGAAAGTTT
Organism: Bacteroidota bacterium; assembly: GCA_023437225.1. Taxonomy (GTDB): domain Bacteria; phylum Bacteroidota; class Bacteroidia; order Chitinophagales; family Chitinophagaceae; genus Flavitalea. Next base: position 172,933 of record JAEZGS010000020.1, read on the forward strand.
ATTTTCCAGTTCATTTAACTCATGGTAATGTGTTGCGAACAAAGTCTTGGGAGCCTGTGGCGCATTATGAAGATATTCTGCAATGCTCCATGCTATTGAGATGCCATCGTACGTTGAGGTACCGCGGCCAATTTCATCAAGTAGTATTAAACTTCTGCTGGTGATGTTGTTGATGATGCTTGCCGTTTCATTCATCTCTACCATGAAAGTGGATTCTCCACCACTCAGGTTATCACTCGCTCCAACTCTTGTAAAAATTCTATCCGTCAATGGCACTCTTGCAGATGTGGCTGGCACAAACGAACCCATATGTGCCATCAGCGTAATTAGTGCTGTCTGTCGAAGCAGTGCACTTTTACCACTCATGTTTGGGCCGGTTAAAATAATAATCTGTTGAGTGTCCGGATCCAGAGTGATATCGTTCGACACATAGGCTTCACTCACATCAAGGTTTCTTTCAATTACCGGGTGCCTTCCTTCTGTGATTAAAAGTTCGTTGCCTTTGTGAAGCTCTGGCTTCTTGTAATTGTAATGCACCGCATTGTTCGCAAAGCACAATAAACAATCAATTATTGCAAGTATGTTCCCGTTCACCTGCATCGGAGCGATGTAATCCTGTAATTCTGCAAGTAAGCGATCATAGAGATCGGTTTCAAGTGATAAGATCTTTTCTTCAGCACCGACTATTTTTTCTTCGTATTCCTTCAACTCCGGGGTGATATACCGTTCTGCGTTTGCAAGCGTTTGCTTGCGCATCCAGCTATCCGGCACTTTCATTTTTTGTGAGTTGGTTACTTCAAGGTAATATCCAAAGACGTTATTGAAGCCGATCTTCAACGTGTTGATTCCCGTTGATTCCATTTCTCGCTGCTGCAGTGTCACGAGATACTCTTTACCCCCCGAGGATATGGCCCGAAGTTGATCGAGTTCAGCACTAATCGCCTCCCGGATCACTCCTCCTTTTTGAATTACTGCAGGTGGATTGTCCACGATCTCGGCTATTATCTTCTGATAAATGTAATGACAACTATTAAGCGTATCAGCGAGTCGCAACAGGTGATCATTGGAGGCATCAACGCACAACTTTTTTATTTCCTCGATATGATGCAGTCCTCGTGCGAGTTGCAGCACTTCGCGAGGATTGATCTTCTTGACCGGAATCTTACTGACAAGCCGTTCTATGTCGCCGCATTGCTTAATGTGATGCACAAGTTTGTTACGCAGGTCGACATCCCTGATAAAATATTCAACAAGGTCGAGCCTCTCCTGGATGCGGGTCGGATCTTTCAGCGGCAATATGATCCATCTTTTCAACAATCGACCGCCCATCGGCGATATCGTGTTGTCCAAAACCTTTAGCAGATGCTGCTGTTGTGGGGATCCCAACAGCTCAAGGTTTCTTATCGTAAATTTGTCCATCCATAAGTGCTCTTCCTGATCAATACGTTGAATACGCGTAATGTGTTGGAGATTTGGATGCTCAGTTTCTTTTAAGTAATGTAGTATTCCACCCGCGGCAATCACACCTTCATGCAATTCATCAACACCAAATCCCTTGAGGGAGTGGGTTTGAAATTGCCGCAATAAACTCTCGATAGCATATGTGTGATCGAATATCCAGCTTTCAAGCGAGTATGTGTAAAAGCGATTTCCAAAGATCTCTTTGAACCGCTTCTGGAAATTTCGTTGAAAGATAACCTCGGCCGGTTTCAAAGTCTGTAACAACTTATCAATGTACTCCGTGTTTCCTTCAGCAACAAAGAACTCTCCTGTGGTAATGTCAAGAAGTGCAAGTCCCATCTGTTCGTCAGAAAGATGAACGCAGGCAAGGAAATTATTTGTTCCGTGTTCGAGCAGCTTTTCGTTTGTTGCAATGCCAGGTGTTACCAGTTCGGTTACCCCTCGCTTGACAATACCTTTCGCTTGTTTTGGATCTTCCAGTTGATCACATATCGCCACACGATATCCTGCCTTAACGAGTTTGTGCAGGTAAGTATCGAGTGCATGATGTGGAAATCCTGCCAGTTCGCTCGATGACGCAGACCCGTTATTTCTCTTTGTAAGGGTGATGCCGAGCACCTGTGAGGCAACTATGGCATCTTCGCCGAACGTTTCGTAAAAGTCACCTACACGAAACAACAGTATGGCATCGGGATATTTTTGCTTGATAGCCCGGTGCTGCTGCATAAGCGGTGTATCTGTAGTGCTCTTTGACATGGGTAACTGGGGTTCTTTATGCTGCTGATCTGATTTGCCTTTCAAGGTCTGCAAAAATAGGGGTACAGGATTGTATTTACCGGCGCGTTTTTCCCCACCCGGGGGCGGTGCTTTTCCCTAATTTTGCCGCATGCGAAAACTGAGCATGGCGGAGCTTCAACGAAAATCCGTCGAGGATTTCAAGGAAGCGGAAAAAGTACCCGTTGTCATTGTACTCGATAACATCCGCAGCATGCATAATGTCGGTAGCATATTCCGTACGGCAGATGGCTTTTTGATGAAGGGAATTTATCTCTGTGGATTTACTCCCTGTCCCCCGCACCGCGACATAAACAAAACTGCTTTGGGAGCAACTGAAACGGTTGACTGGAGCTACTTTTCAACAACAATGGAAGCGGCGCTTCGTTTGAAAGAGCAGGGCTTCACCCTTGTTGCTGTTGAACAGGTGGAAGAAAGCCTATCGCCGGAGCAATTAGAATTTCCTGAAAACGGGCAGCTCGCGCTGATTTTCGGCAATGAGGTCGATGGTGTGAGTGAAGAAGTGCTGTCTCTTTGTGAGGCTGCCATTGAGATCCCTCAAATGGGTATGAAACACTCGCTGAATGTTTCGGTGGCTGCAGGCATTGTACTTTGGGAAATGTCCAAAAGCTATCTCATACAACGCAAAAAAAACGACTGATGCTAAAAAATTATCTCAGCCTCGTGAAATTTTCCCATACCATCTTTGCAATGCCATTTGCGATGATCGGTTTTTTCCTGGGTGTACATGAGGTGAAAGCCACTGGCGGGGTGCTCCCTAATTGGTGGTTTATTTTCCTGCTGGTTATATCGTGCATGATTTTCGCCCGAAGCGCAGCCATGGCATTCAATCGCTGGCTGGACGCAAGTTTCGACGCACTCAATCCCCGCACCGCTATCCGCGAGATCCCTGCAGGTATCATTTCTTCTAACAGTGCTCTCAGATTTGTGATCTTCAATTGCATTGCATTTGTCGTCTGTACCTGGTTCATCAATAAGCTGTGTTTTTTCCTTTCGCCCGTTGCCTTGTTTGTAATATTGTTTTATTCATACACAAAACGATTTACTCCTTTATGCCACCTGGTGTTGGGTGTTGGTCTTTCTCTTGCACCGATAGGTGCTTACCTGGCCGTGACTGGCAGCTTCAACCTCTTACCCATACTTTTTTCTCTTGCAGTCATCTTCTGGGTAAGCGGGTTCGACATCATATATTCATTGCAGGATGAAGAATTTGACCGTGCACAAAAACTTTTTTCCATGCCTTCCTGGCTGGGAAAGGCACGTGCTTTGAAAGTTTCACAGGTATTGCACCTGGTCAGTGCCTTATGTGTAGTGAGCGCCGGACTCATTGGCCATTTCGGAATACTTTACTGGGTTGGTGTCATCATCTTTTGCGGTATGCTCATCTATCAACACCGACTGGTAAAGCCAACCGACCTGAGCAAAGTGAACCTTGCATTTATGACCACAAACGGGTTTGCAAGCGTCGCTTTTGCTGTATTCGTTTTGTTTGACATCTGGATCTGATCATATGGCAAGAATACTTTCTATCGACTACGGTTTGAAGCGCACCGGCATTGCCGTCACGGATCCGTTGCAAATTATTGCCCAGGGACTTACCACGATTGAATCACAGCAATTGATAAACTTCCTGAAAGATTACATAAGCCGCGAACCAGTCGAGCTGTTTATTATTGGGGAACCCAGAAATTGGGACGATTCGGCAACCCACGCAACGCCCCTTGTAGAAGAGGCGATACGAAGACTAAAGAAAAATTTCCCACAGATCCCCATACAAACGGTTGATGAACGATTCACGTCAAAGATGGCCTCACGCGCTATGATAGACATGGGTCTGAAAAAAAAACAAAGACGCGATAAAGCACTGGTCGATGAGATCGCGGCGACAATTATGTTGCAGGAATATCTTGCATCTCGTTGATACTTCGAGAATTCACATTTCACCAAGACTCAATTCAGCTTGCGTATCGTATTTTTGCGGCTCTTAATCAGCAGGTATGATTCTTCCTATTGTAGCTTATGGCGCCCCGATCCTCCGAACTGTAGCCCGCGAAATCGATCCATCATATCCCGAGTTGGATAAACTGGTCGATGATATGTGGGAAACAATGTACAACAGCAATGGTGTTGGTCTCGCGGCACCGCAGGTGAACCGTGATATCCGGTTATTTGTAATGGACAGCGAGCAGATATTTGCCAATGGAGACGATGACGACAAAAAAACATACCCCGATGCACCTGGCGTCAAAGAAGTTTTCATCAATGCAAAAGTAATTTCAACTACTGGCGGAGAATGGGCATACAATGAAGGATGCCTGAGCATTCCCAAGATTCGTGAAGATGTCTTCCGCGACCGGGAAGTAACTCTCGAATACCAGGACAGAAGTTTTGAACGTCATACAAAAACCTTCAACGGCGTTACCGCGCGGATAATATTGCACGAATACGATCATATCGAAGGCAGGCTTTTTATTGATTATCTGAAGCCACTAAAAAGAAAAATGCTCAAAGGCAAACTGGATGATATCACAAAAGGTAAGGTACGCGTTGACTATCGTATGACCTTTTCAAAATAGAATGAAGATTGAATAGTGTTGTACGATATCTCTTAGTATTAATTGCCTTGTTTAGTTTCGACGATTTGTACTCGCAGGATTCAACGATCGAGCACAATTACAAAGTTGTCACGCTTCGCGAAGTTGTATTTCAAAACAATCTTGATGTGCCCGCGTTTATAAACAGGGTACAGGAGGATACCAGCTTTTACAAAGCTTTCAAGAATTTGCGGATCCTAAGTTATACATCCCTTAATGATATAAGGATGATGGATAAGAAGGGCAGGACTAAAGCCACATTGCAAAGTCGTACCCGTCAGACTGCACAAAATGGATGCAGGCAGATGGAAGTATTCAGCGAAAATGTTACGGGGAATATGTACGAATCGCCGGGCGAATTCAATTATTATACTGCGCAGATGTATGCTAGTTTGTTTTTCACAAAAGGAAAGATTTGTGGTGAGACAAACATTGTTGGAAATACTGATTTCAATTTGAAAGGCAAGTCGGGCTTGGAAAAGCACAAGGAACAATTAAAAATGCTTTTTTTCAATCCGGGTAAACGCATACCAGGTATTCCCCTGATGGGTAGGAAAACTGCGTTGTTTGAAAAAGATGCGGCCAGATATTACGATTACATTATTGACGTGGGTGAATTCAAAGGTGAAAATTGTTACATCTTCAAAGCCGTTCCCAGGGCTGATCTTACCTCATCAGAAAAAGATCAGATCGTTATCAATGAAATGACAACCTGGTTCAATATGAAAGACTGGCAAATAGTCGCACGCAATTACGATCTAAGTTACCGGGCAGGCGTATATGATTTCGATGTTCATATTGAAGTTGAAATGACCCGGTTCAAAGACCTCATCGTTCCTAAAGTACTTCGCTACAATGGTAACTGGGACGTAATGCTGAAGAAACGCGAGATCGGGATCTTTACAGCTACACTATTTGATTTCGAATGATGAAGTATATTTTCGCCAGCGTTCTATAACCGTTGCCATGTCCTGCGGCAATTCACTATCAAACACAACTTCCTGCCGCGAAGCCGGATGAATGAATCCAATAGTTTTCGCATGCAACGCATGTCTTGGGCAGATGGCAAAGCAATTCTCTACAAATTGCTTGTATTTATTAAACACTGTGCCTTTCACAATCTTATCGCCACCATAGAATTCATCGTTGAACAAAGGATGGCCAATGTGTTGCATGTGCACACGGATCTGATGTGTTCGGCCAGTCTCCAGTTCACAACGGACAACAGTCACATATCCAAACCTTTCAAGTACGGTGTAATGCGTAATCGCTTCCTTTCCATGTTCTCCTTCCGGATAGGCATCAAACAATTTGCGAAATCTTTGATGTCGGCCAACATGTGCACGTATTGTTCCTTCGTTTTCTTTTACATCGCCCCATACCAATGCGATGTATTGCCTGTGGATGGTATGATTGAAAAATTGTTTGGCTAAGCTGGCTACCGCCCGTGGTGATTTTGCAAGAACCATTAATCCACTGGTGTTTTTATCGATTCGATGTACGAGTCCAAATCGTGGTAGTGTTTCTTCTGATATGTTTTGATCAAGTTGTTTCAAATAATATGCTACACCATTTACGAGAGTACCGCTCCTGTTACCGCTTCCCGGGTGTACAACGAGGCCTACTGGTTTGTTGATGATCATGATATCATCATCTTCGTGAACAATGTTCAAGGACATGGGCTCAGGCACGATCTCTTCACCCATTCGCTCCCTGTCTGAGAAAACAATGATCTCGTGTCCGGACTTGATCTTAAAATTTGGTTGTACCGATTGTCCGTTGACTGTTACCCGGCCTGCCTCAATGGCCTGCTGAACTTTATTTCTTGAAGCGCCTTCCATGCGGGCGGTAAGGAACTTATCAATCCTCATCGGCTCCTGCCCGCGGTCCACCACAACGGTAAGTCGCTCATATAACTCGTCGGAGCTTTCTATGCTCTCTTCAATTTCATCTTTGTCCAATTCCTCATTGATCATTAAGCCAGCTTTTTGGCAAAAGTAACTGATATATAGATGCAGGTCCATTTACGTACTTTTGCACCCATGAAACAAACGGTCAGGTTCACCGATCTTGGAACTGTGGAGTATAAGGAATGCTGGGATATGCAGGAAGAACTTCTTGCCGAAATGGTACAATTAAAAACAGCTGCGCGAAATGGGGTTCCCAACACTTCAAAGCCGCAACACAAGCTGCTGTTTGTGGAACATCCACCGGTATTCACGCTTGGTAAGAGCGGCAAAATGGAACATGTACTCCTTTCCGATGAAGACCGTGTCAAAAAGGGTATTGAGTTTTTTCAGATCAATCGGGGGGGTGACATCACCTATCATGGACCAGGGCAACTCGTTGGCTACCCGATATTCGACCTTGAACAATTTTATACCGATATAGGTAAGTACCTTCGGAACCTCGAAGAAGTGATCATTCGGTTGCTTGAAAGTTACGGATTGAAAGGAGAGCGATCTCCGGGCGAAACAGGTGTATGGTTGCAACCAGGGATTCGTGGCCGGGAAAGAAAGATTTGCGCCATCGGTGTGCGATGCAGCAGATGGGTAACGATGCACGGCTTCGCCTTCAATGTGAACACCAATCTGGATCATTTCAATTTCATCATTCCCTGTGGCATTCAGCAAAAGCAGGTTACCTCACTTCAGAAAGAACTTGACCGACCCATCGATATGGAAGAGGTCAAGGAAAGAACACGAAAATATTTTGAGGAGGTCTTCCAAATAGACATCAAAACTCTTTCGGAATAAAAAACCTGTGTCTCTCCACAAGCCGGCTTCCATCGTACAATTCAAATCGAAACCAACCGGAGTGATGAAAGTTTACTTTGTCAAGTAACAGGTAATTGTCTTTGATTTGTCGCACTTCAAAGAGAAAACTTTGATCATCTTCAAAAAATCGTACAGAGTATTTCTTATCATGCGCATCAGGTAGTGAAATTGCAATGCTTCCATCGCGTTCCGTGTAAACATATCGCGATGGTCTATATACTTCCCTTGGAACAAAAGGTCTTATTTGAACGGTATCGAAGGAACGCATGGTAATTGTATCTCGTGTTTTCAGAATAACCGAATCTCTGAACCGGCGATATTGAGAATAAGAAACTTTACCCACAATACTGTCTCTTCGAACTACTGTATAAAACTTTTCTGGTTCTTTCGGTGCAGGGTTGACCGGCGTTGCAGGCGTCCGCGGGACATTAGCAACTGGGGCGGTGTTCGTGTTCACTGCGGGAGTAGGTGCGCTTGCAATATTTGCAGTATCCCATGTAGGACGGCGCGATTTTGAGAACACATATTTGCCACTGTCCAATACGATGAATAACCTGTAGTATAAGTGTGTGTTTGGACCTTTGGTGTCAACGAATCCATTCTGTGGCACCATGGGATCAGGGACAGTCAGGATCGTAGAAAAATTCTTTACACTATCAGTAGAACGTTGAATGCTTATCTGGCTAACATACTTGTAAGTATTTGTCCAGCCGATGATCACGCGATTTTTACCCCGGGTAGTCGCCGTAAAATCAGGAAGTGTATCCTGCGCGATGAGTGCAGAGGAAGCGATAACAAAACACATTAAGAAAGCAAATCTCAACAACCGCATGACCAGGTTTTTAACGGTTGCAAATATAGGGAGCTGATCGTCGCAAAACCGCAATCAGAAAGGAAGTAATCCAGTTTTAACGGAGCGGTTACCCTGAAGTCCGCCGCTATGTATGGCACAGATCCTTGTTCCAGGTGCAATTACTTTTTTATTGACAAGATCCAATAAGCCATAAAACATTTTAGAAGTGTACACTATATCTGTGGGGATCTGAGTATGTTCATAAAAATCGCGCATGAAGGTGGTTAGCGTTACCGGTGCCTTTCCAAATCCTCCGAAATGGTAATCGTAAAATAGTTTATAATCAGCGCTTCCCGCCTTATCGAGACTAAGTTTTAATTCATTGTTATCGGGGTCTGATATCTTAAGCGCGCTGAAACCGTATACCGGTAAGGGGGACGATTTCAACAGTCCCGTCATTGTTGCCGAAGTGCCCACAGCACAGGTAATAAACTCGTATTGATGCGTGGGTATCAGGTCGATGATTTCCGATGCACCACGAATGCCGTCGTTAAAATATCCTCCCATCGGAATGAACAGATGATCGGACAATTCGTTCGGTGATGCGTTCACAGCTGCAAACTGCGCACGTGACATAAAGCGTAATTCCATTCCCATTTGTTCAAGATCATCAAGGCTCAAAGATTTATTTACTGGTCTCTCGCCACGGATGATACCGATCGATTGAAGGCCGAGTAAACGACAGGCCTCAGCACAGGCGACGAGGTGATTGGACCATGGTCCTCCCATTGTAACTATTCCTCTATAGCCTTTATCCACAGCGGCTTTCAGCGTGTACTTCAATTTGAAATACTTATTGCCCGATATGATTGGATGAATAAGATCCAATCGTAGTACATCAACATGTACACCTGCCTTCTCCAGCGTCGGGTGGTGTAGTTTTTGCAAGCGGGCTCTTGCCATCTCAACAAGCCGATCAACCAAATCTGTCATTGTTATCTGGCATATTTTATATTTTGCGAAATAAAACAAATCATTGTAATGCAACCAACCCTTTTGATACTTGCCGCGGGAATGGCTTCTCGATATGGTAGTATGAAGCAGATTCAATCGTTCGGACCAGGCGGCGAAACGATCCTGGAGTACTCTATTTATGACGCGATCCGTGCCGGCTTTGGCAAAGTAGTCTTCATCATTCGCAAAGAGTTTGAGGCGGACTTCAGAGAGATCTATGAACCGAAGCTTGGAGGTAAGATCGAAATTGATTATGTACACCAGGAGCTCAACGCGTTCTTAAATGGAAGAGAAATTCCTGAAGGTCGCACAAAACCCTGGGGAACAGCCCATGCAGTGCTTTGTGCAAAAGACAAAGTGAAAGAGCCTTTTGCGGTTATCAACGCCGATGATTTCTATGGACGTGATGCCTTTGTAAAAGCATATGAGTTCCTTACAAAAGACGTTTCGGAAAATCTGTATTCAATAATTGGATATGAATTATTGAAAACGCTTTCTGAAAACGGAACTGTGAACAGGGGAGTCTGCCAGGTTGATGCAAAGCAGAACCTTGAATCGATTGCAGAAAGACTGAATATATCACTGCAAGATGGAAAAATCATTTGTGATGACGACCAGGAGCCGAAAGAACTTTCGCGTGATTCACAGGTATCGATGAACTTCTGGTGTTTTCATCCTTCGATATTCAATTATACCCAGGAACTTTTTAATGATTTTCTTGACGATAACATGGCGAATCCGAAGGCTGAATTTTTCATACCAATCGTAGCAGATCAATTCATTCATGAAGGAGCAGGCGAGATCAGGGTGATACCAACTTCGGCACAATGGTTTGGTGTTACCTATAAGGAAGACGCACCAGACGTGCAGAATCAATTGAACGAACTTGTTAGCAAAGGTGAGTATCCCGAAAGACTCTGGTAAATACCAGCATTGGAAATGTGGTGAATTAATCATCACATTTCCACATTCTCACATTTCCACATTTCCACATCATCAAATGACTTTTCCTTTCCACTTGCCGCTCCTGATGTAAGCATACGACAGAGAGAACAGTATCATCCAGTAGATCCATTCAGACATCCATCCCCAGGTGATCGACATATCCCATACTTCCAGAACAAGATAGACATAGATACAATAGAAGACGATAGCAACCGCTTCAATGGCAAGGTTGACTTTCGTGTTCCCGGTGCCTGTAACGGCATTTAGCCACACTGTTGAAAAAGACATAAGTACCAGTGCACTGGCAACAACCCGCACAACCGGAATTGCTTCGCGAATGAAATCATCGCCCTGACCATAAATGGATAAGAATAAATGCGGGAACGATACCATCAATAGTGCGGAGCAAATACAGATCGACATACTCAGCTTAACTATTTTCAGTATCAGCCTGATCACCTCATCCTTTCGCCCCTGACCAATGATGTTACTTACCATCGTGTTGGCAGTAGCGGCAAATGCCCATGTAAATACGCCAAAAAATCCGAACACATTTCGCATGGTATTAGAGATCGCCAGGCTCCTTTCTCCTTTATGTTCGATGAGTATATAAAAGAATTCCCAGCTCATAATACTGATGGCATGCTGGAAGATAAGAGGCGAGGATTGCCGCAAAATCAAATTCGAATTTGCTTTGTCATAATGCACAGGACTTCCAATTGAGAATCGTTTGCTGATTCCCTTGATGCGCACAACCATGTAAACAATGAACATACCGGAGGCCTCTGCAATTATGGAAGCCACTGCCGCTCCATTGAATCCAAGCTCAGGCATACCCAGTTTTCCATATATCAAAGTATAATCGAAGAAAATGTTGGCAATTGTTTCTGAAACGGTTCCCGCAATCAGATACTTACTTTGATTGGTACCAACCAGCAACGCATTTCGCATCTGGTACATGTATAAGAACGGTAAACCCCATATTCGGATGCGCAAAAAATCAACAGCCTTCGAGTGAATGTCTTCAGAATGTAATGCAAGTCCCAGAATATAAGGTGCCAGGAAATAAGTAACGAGGATACCAATTGATGCGATCACCATGGCGATGCGTACACCCTGGGCAAATAACTTACCGATCTCTTCCGGCCTTCCTTCACCTGCTCTACGTGATATAAGTGCCTGAAGTCCGTTATTCAGACCAAAACCTATGGCCGCGAAGATGAGGTAATAAACTCCCGTCAGCCCTGCTGCGGCTAATTCGGTTTGGCCAAGCTGTCCAAGAAAAATGTTATTGGTGATGAAGTTTGCCTGCGGCACCAACAATGCAAAGCTGATTGGCATTGCAATACGCAGTATCTGTTTGTTGGTGATTTCAACCTGGAGATCCGACTGTCGTATTTGTGCCATGGGTGCGCAAATTAAAGAAAGAAGCGGTATTTTGCGGTCTTATGCTGAAGCCTGCATTCAATATTGTTCCTGCTGATACTGATGGTGATTATGCCACGGAAGCTGCGTTGATACTTGAGATAGGAGATAAGAATTTTAGTTATCTCGTGGTGAACAAGTCAACACAGCGTCTTATTGCATTAAAGGATTTTGTATTGGACCAGCAAACTTCGCGTTCGATGACCGAGCGGATCGCAGAAGTGATTGCTTCGGACCCATTACTATCCAACAAATACAGAGAAACGGTTGTTATTTATTCGAGTGCTGAAAGTAACATTATTCCTTCGGCCTGGAATAACGATGAGTTTGATCGTGCGGTGACTCAGTTAGTATATGGAAATGTGCAACGTGGAATAATTGTTCGTGAGCCCATTGACCGATGGGATCTTGTAAATGTTTATCGCATTTCAAGGGAAATGCAATCATTCGTGGAACAGAGCTTTGCGCCCACCAAAGTGTATCATGTTTATTCTTTAATGCTTGCTACCTCTGATAGGGAAGAAGGAAAAGCAGCTATCAGTTTAAGATTTTATTCTGACAAGTTCATCGCACTCGTAACACGCAATGGAGAACTTCAGTTGATCCAGTCATTTTCATACCAGGCCCGTGAAGATGTTTCATACCAGTTGCTTGCAATTTGCGAGCAGTTTGATCTCGATTCGGGCTCGGTACAATTGCTGGTAAGTGGGCTAATTGATAAGCAGTCTGTATTGTATTCGGAACTTGAAAAATATTTCCTACAGATCAACAGCGACGACAGAACTGGCGACATTAACACATTGGGAGCTATGACCGATCTTCCAGCACACTATTTTTCACCATTACTGAGTTTTGCATCATGCGCATAATTGGTGGAGAACACGGAGGTAGAAAGATTCAACCCCCGGCTAAAATGCCGTATACAAGACCCACTACCGATATTGCTAAAGAAGGTTTGTTCAACGTGATTACCAACAATCTTGAAATTTCTTCTTTAAAAACTCTTGATCTGTTCGGCGGTACGGGAGCGATAAGTTACGAGCTGGCATCGCGGGGGGCATACGACTTAACCATAGTAGAAAAGGACCCGCAGATGTTTGCATTCATTCAAAAGAATGCCGGGGCACTCAAATTTGAAAACTTTAAAGTGGTGCGATCGGATGTATTCAGATACATCGACCAATGCAATGAAAAATTCGATTTTATTTTTGCAGGTCCTCCTTATGCGCTTGAGACGATCGACCAGTTGCCATTGAAGATTTTTGAGAACGACCTGCTCAATGAGAATGGTTGGTTCGTGCTGGAACATACACCGCGTAACAACTACAAGAGTTTTGATCACTATGCAACCGAGCGGCATTACGGCACAACGATCTTTACTATCTTCATCAAACGATGACAAAACAGGAGCTTCGTTCAAAATATCGCCTGCTTAGAAATGAATTGGATCCAGGTAGAATGCAGCATGAGGCAATCCTGGTCCAATCTAATTTTCAGGAATTGCTGCTGCCTCATCTGCAAACATTACTTACCTATTCTCCTATAATATCAAAGAAAGAATTTGACAACACACCAATCGTGGATCATCTGAGAAACACTCATGAGCAATTGAAATGTGCATGGCCACGCATCATCGATGGCGAAAATATGGAAGCGATAGTGCCGGTATTAACAGGAGCCTTTGTTATCAATCATTATGGAATTTCTGAACCTGCAACGGGTAGCATTATAGATCCGAAATCGTTGGATTGTGTACTGGTTCCGTTGCTTGCATTTGACACAAAAGGTTATCGGGTTGGATATGGGAAAGGCTATTACGATCGCTTCTTTCAGCGATGCAGATCCAATGTTCTAAAGATCGGATTTTCATTTTTTGAGGCCGAAGAAGCCATTGATGACATCGATGAATTTGATGTACCTTTAGATTATTGTATCACACCTTTGCGTACGTATGAATTTTAATGCACCACTGCTAAAACCGTTTCGCATTCTCTTATTTCCTTTTTCACTTGTATATGGTGCTGCCGTTTGGATGCGCAACAGGATGTTCGATAAAAATATTTTAGGATCAAGTGCTTTCAATCTTCCACTGATCTGTGTAGGTAACCTATCCGTTGGCGGCACTGGCAAATCTCCAATGGTAGAGTTCATTGTAAGAAAGCTACATAACCAATACAAACTTGCAGCATTGAGCCGCGGTTATAAGCGCAAAACCAAAGGGTATGCACTCGCTAATGAAAGGTCAACCGCATTGGATATTGGTGATGAACCTATGCTTCTTCACCAGAATTTTCCTGATATAGCTGTTGCCGTTGGCGAGGAAAGGATCGTTGCCATACCACAGTTGTTGCACGACCGACCAGATACTCAGGTGATCATCCTGGACGATGCATTTCAACACAGAACTGTGCGTGCCGGATTGAATATTTTGCTTACTGATTGCAACAATCTTTTTACGCGCGACTGGTTTCTGCCTACCGGCGATCTGAGGGATGAACCATCCAGTTATAAGAGAAGCGATATTATTGTAGTAACAAAATGTCCTGAAAACCTTGCCGAAAATGAGGCCAGGGACATTTCCGAGGAAATACAATTGCTACCGCAACAATCGCTTTTTTTCACCAGCATTATATATGCAGATCCGTATCATCTCGTAACCGGTGAAAAATATCATCTCGACGATCAGACAGAAGTATTGCTTGTCACCGGCATCGCCAATCCGAAACCGCTCGAAACATTTCTACTGCATCATGCAAAAACATATCATGAGATAATATATTCTGATCACCACATTTATACAATAGACGACTGGAAAGAAATACGCAAAAGATTTGAAGCTATCCAGGCAGATAAGAAAATCATTGTTACCACCGAAAAGGATGCGGTTCGCCTGGCAAAGTTCGTAACAGAAATGGCGGGTGTACCGGTTTTTGCATTACCTATTACGATTAAGTTTCTTTTTAACGGCGAAGATCGATTCATGCAGTTGATCACTAACTTCATCGACCAATACCACAACCAAAACCACAATGGCAAAGAAACCACAGAAGAACAAGAAGAAGAAAACTAACACAGAGAACCTTTTAACCGGCACTTTGGATATAACCCGCTCGGGGGTTGGATACGTAATTATCGACAAGCTCGATAAGGATGTGATGGTCCGTCCTTCAGATTTTAATACTGCTTTGCATGGGGACACAGTAAGGGTAAAAGTTCCGGCATTCGCCACCGGGAGAGGAGGAAGACAACAAGGCCAGGTAGTTGAGGTGGTTAAACGCAAACAAATGGAATTCCCCGGAAGGATCCAGCTCGGTCGCAGTTTCGCGTTCTTTTTGCCCGATGTCGAAAAGCCCATGCCCGATATATACATTCCCCTTGATAAGATCAATGGAGCAACTGAATCAGACAGGGTGGTGGTAAGGATCACCGAATGGGAGCAGAATAAAAAACCCGTTGGAGAAGTTGTGCAAAAGCTGGAGCCTGGCAATGAAAGCGATATGGCGATGAAGGAACTGCTGATGGAAGCGGGCTTCCCGATCATATTCCCGGAAAATGTGCTGGAAGAAGGTGAGCGAATTCCGGATATCATCCCGCAGGGGGAGATAGCTTCCCGAAGAGATTGCAGGGATGTGCTTACCCTTACGATTGACCCGGTCGATGCACGGGATTTTGACGATGCACTTTCCATTCGCCAACTCGACAACGGCCTTTATGAGATCGGCGTACACATAGCAGATGTAAGCCATTATGTTGAGCCTGACGGTGATCTTGACAAGGAAGCATACCTACGCGCGACCTCAGTTTATCTTCCTGATCGTGTGTGCCCCATGCTTCCTGAACGCATTTCAAATGAGCTTTGTTCTTTAAGACCGCATGAGGACAAACTGACCTTCTCGGCAATATTTGAGATCACAGCAAAAGGAACGATCAAGAAACAATGGCTGGGTAGAACGGTGATCCATTCGAATCATCGCTTCACTTATGAAGAAGTACAGGAGATCATTGAGACAGGTGAAGGGTTATATAGTCACGAGATCCTGCTGCTAAATACATTGGCGCAGAATTATAGAAAACAGCGCTTTAAAAAAGGTGCGATCAATTTCTCCTCACAGGAAGTTCGCTTCAAGCTCGATGATAAAGGAAAACCAATCGGCATTATCGTAAAAGAAAGTAAGGAAGCCCATCAATTGATAGAAGAGTTTATGCTTCTCGCAAATAAAAGGGTGGCAGAGTACGTAGGCAAGATCAAATACAATAAGAAGGAAGTGCCCTTACCGTATCGTGTTCACGATACCCCTGATGAGGCGAAACTCGCGCCGTTCGTGGCTTTCGCACGAAAATACGGTCATGAATTTGATATGAGTTCACCGGAAAAAATCGCGGAATCATTTAACCAGATGCTTCGCGATGCACATGGAAAGCCTGAGCAGCATGTACTTGAGCAGTTGGGTATCCGAACTATGGCGAAGGCGATTTATACTACAGAGAATATCGGCCACTATGGGCTGGGGTTTGAATACTATTGTCATTTTACATCTCCGATCCGCAGGTATCCGGATATATTGGTACATCGAATCCTTCAACAATGCCTGGAAGGGAATATCCAGATTGATAAGAAACTTGAGCAAAAAAGCAAACACTGCAGCGAGCGCGAAAGAGCAGCAATGGAATGCGAACGTGCCGCCAATAAGTACAAGCAGGTTGAATACATGCAAAATTTCCTGGGTGAAGAATTTGAAGGCGTGATTAGTGGCGTGTCTGCATTTGGCTTCTGGGTTGAAACTGTAGAGCACAAATGTGAAGGACTTGTAAGCATCGCCTCTTTATCAGAATATGATGACTTTAGGTTGATTGAAACCGATTATTCACTGGTTGGAATGCGAAGTGGTCGTAAGTTTCGTATGGGCGACAAAGTAATGATCAAAGTTGTTGCCGCCAATCTTACCAAACGTCAGCTAGATTATGAATGGGTGATCACAAGTGCGCTGGCCGATGACAAGCGGTCTGGCAATCGCGTGCAGGGAAATCAACCAATCGACTCAAACGTTTCTGCTTCATCAGTAAAAAAAACCGCAAGGAAGGCTACTAATGCAGGGGCCGGTAAGGCAAAAAAATCTTCATCTGCAACCAGGGAGCCGCGAAAGAAGAGGGATAAGAAATGACAGCATTGAATGCATCAAGTATATTATCTTCGGCGCATGCATTCTTTCTCTTCTCTTTCTGAAAAATTTAATCAACATTTCAACACAAGGCATTTTCCTGCAAGTCCGGAATCGCTGTACGATGCGGCCGATTATTTTCTTGGACTTGGAGGCAAGAGAATCAGACCTGTTCTGTGCCTGATGGGAAATGAATTGTTTGATGAAATATTGCCCGACGCATACCATGTTGCAACTGCGGTAGAACTGTTCCACAATTTTAGTTTGATACATGATGACATCATGGACAAAGCTCCGTTACGAAGAGGAATGCCGACTGTCCATGAGAAGTTTGGTTCTTCAACAGCGCTCCTTGCGGGTGACGTAATGCTGGTAGTTGCATATGAATACCTCAGTAAGGTGAGTCCTAAAACTGTTCAGAAAATTATGCGACTGTTCAACAGAACAGCTAAGGAAGTATGCGAAGGTCAACAGCTCGATATGAATTTCGAAGCGCAGGAAGTAGTCAACCTGGATGAATACATTCACATGATCGCCCTTAAAACATCGGTACTCATTGCAGCCAGCCTTAAGATGGGTGCTATACTTGGCGGCGCCGGAGAAGGAAACCAGGAAGACCTTTACCAGTTTGGTAAGAACCTTGGAATTGCTTTCCAGGTGCAGGACGACTACCTGGATGCTTTCGGTGACCCTGCTAAATTTGGCAAACAGATCGGTGGCGACATACTAGCCAATAAAAAAACATTTTTAGTGATTCATGCAATGCGCACCGGAACTACATCTCAAGTAAGCAAGCTGAAAGAGTTGATGCATTCAGACCCTGCGGATAAAGTTGACCAGGTGTTGGAGATATACAGGGAATGTGGAGTAGATAAGTGGGCCTTTGATCTAAAAGAAAAATTCGTTCAAACAGCCTTCGATCATCTGGAGAATTGCGCAGTTTTATCGTCCCGTAAAGAGCCGTTGAAAGAACTTGCGCAATTTCTTGTTCAGCGAGAGTACTGATCTGTAGAATTTGGCCAGTGGGTCACCAGTGCCTACACCAATGAAATTTTGATAAAAATAATTTTCAGAATCAACAGACGGTTTCATACTCACAAGTTTCAATGTAAAGATGTTCAAATTGCCTGTGTTTTAAGATGAGAGAATACACTACTGGTTTTGACTTTACTCACTTATCGAATTGACTTGCTTTAATTTTTAATTAATTTAACCGCCAAAACAACTGTAATAATGTCGAGGTCTCTGTTTCGCAAAAAATCAATTGACAGAATCATTCAGGACGCAGAGGAAGGAGTTGATCTGGGACATGGTGATTCGAAAGGATTAAAAAGAATACTCAATGTGAGAGACCTCACTTTCATGGGAATAGCGGCGGTAGTAGGTGCTGGCATCTTTTCCACTATTGGCTCCGCTGCCTTCAATGGAGGGCCGGGAATATCACTTCTCTTTGTATTAACCGCAGTTACCTGCGGTTTTTCTGCTTTATGTTATGCTGAATTTGCGAGTCGTGTGCCAATATCCGGAAGCGCATACACCTACGCATACGTAAGCTTTGGAGAAATCATCGCATGGATCATCGGATGGGCCCTTATACTTGAATACGCGATCGGAAATATCGTTGTGGCGATATCGTGGAGCGGATATTTCAATAACCTTTTGATAGCTCTTGGCATTCATTTGCCGGCCTGGCTTACGGTGGACCCGGCAACAGCTTCTTTTGCACACCAGGAAGCGCAAAACGCGATCGCGGCGAATCAACCATTGACGCCGTCCCTGCAGTTTGCACTAGACGCCTGGAATGAAGCGCCCCGATTGGCGGGCAGCGCAGTATTTATAAACCTTCCTGCATTTGTCATAGTTGTACTTGTAACAATTCTTACCTACATCGGTATTAAAGAGAGCAAGCGCAGCACCAATGCTATGGTTGTTTTTAAGATCGCGGTGATCATCTTTGTAATCATTCTCGGTTTCTTTTTTGTTGAGCCTGGTAACTGGAGCCCGTTTATGCCTAACGGAATTGAAGGGGTGCTGAAGGGCGTATCCGCTGTCTTTTATGCGTATATCGGGTTTGATGCGATATCCACTACTGCAGAGGAATGTAAGAATCCTCAACGAGATCTGCCGCGGGGGATGATCTATTCCCTTGTCATCTGTACCGTTCTTTACATTTTGATTGCATTGGTGCTTACAGGCATGGTGAGCTACGAAACGTTAAACGTGACGGACCCCCTTGCTGAAGTTTTTAATTCCGTAGGACAGCAATGGATCAGCTACATCGTTAGCATCAGCGCCGTGGTAGCAACCACCAGTGTAATGCTCGTATTTCAACTTGGACAACCAAGGATATGGATGAGTATGAGTCGTGATGGATTGTTACCGAAGATATTTGCGAAGGTCCATCCGAAATATCACACACCTTCCTTCTCGACCATTGTTACCGGTATTTTAGTTGCTGTGCCGTCCCTGTTTATGCAAAGCACATTAATGACCGACCTTACAAGTATAGGAACACTGTTCGCATTCGTACTCGTTTCGGCAGGGGTACTGCTGTTGCCGCGAATCAGCGATGAACAACGCCGCGGGTTTAAACTACCTTATATCAACGGAAAGTTGATTGTACCGTTACTGTTCATCGTTCTTATTTACTTTTTCTACGGAAGGATTGTTCATTCGATCACGAACATTCAAAACGACAGCCTTGAAGAACTGCTGTTCCTGGTATTCATACTGCTTGCCTTTATAATGGCTGTTCTTACATATCTCCGGAACTATTCGCTGATACCGGTAATGGGCGTTTTGTTTTGTTCTTACCTGCTGATAGAGATCCCTGCCATCTCATGGATATGGTTCTTCGCGTGGATGGGAATAGGGCTTGGTATTTATTTCCTGTATGGATACAGAAACAGCAAGCTCGCAACGAGATGATGCGCGCATGGAAAAGCAAATGGAAAATGGTAAATGCGAAATGGTAAATGTGAAGAGATAGATTCCGATGTTTTTTTGTCGATCTTTGCAGGCTTAATAAAAGTAGAAGATGAAGTTCCAGGTAGGAGATACGGTATTGGTATTGCATTCGAATGAAGAAGGGATGGTGATCGATATCATCAATGAAAAAATGGTGATGGTTGAAGTGAGGGGTGTGAAATTCCCTGCGTATACTGACCAGCTTGACTTTCCTTATTTTCATCGGTTTACAAAAAAGAAAATAGTAGAAGAAGAAAAAAAGCCGCGACAGTTCATTGACCAGGTTCCCAAAGAGAAGAAGAAGCAGGTGGAACGAGTTGTGGATGGCGTGTGGCTGACATTTATCCCGGTATTTGGTTCTGACGAATTCGGGGATGATGTAGTGGAAGAATTAAAGGTCCATATCGTCAATCGCACAGAGGGCGCCTACAAATTCACATACACGGTACATTATCTCGGTAGTCCCGATTTTCAACTTGTGAACCAGATTCATCCGTTTGAAGACTTTTATGTGCATGACATCCCTTTTGAGAATTTAAACGACAATCCCAATTTTGCTTTCGAGTGGTCATTGATCAAGCCGGAAAAAAACAAGGCGGAATATCTCGAAACGAATTTGAAACTAAAAGCAAAGCAGGTATTTAACCGGATTGAAGAATTGAAAAAGAAGGGAGAAGCTACCTTTTCTTATAAGTTGTTTGATGAATACCCCGTAGCGACGATTAAAGAAGAGCCACCATTGGTCGACTTATCGCGTCTTGCGAATGCGGGCTTCAAGGTGTACCCGGCAAGTTCGGCCAGGCGCCACCTCGATCCACCGAAGTATGAGGTAGATCTTCATATCGAAAAGCTTACGAAACAACATTCGTCATTGGATAACTTTGAGAAGCTTACGCTTCAATTGAAGACACTTGAGAAGGAATTGGATCTTGCAGTGGCTCATCACCAGGCGTCTCTCATTGTCATTCACGGAGTGGGTACTGGAAAGTTGAGGGACGAGGTACATGAGGTGTTGAGATCAAGGAAGGATGTAACATCATTTGTAAACCGGTATCATCCGGCATACGGTTACGGTGCAACAGAAGTTTTTTTCAAATGATCAATTTAGAGCTACAGGTCGAACTATCGCTCCGAAAGGGGAGGAAAGTCCGGACAGCATAGAGCAATGTACCGGTTAAGAGCCGGGTCCCTCACGGGAACAGATAGTGCCACAGAAAATAACAGCCATGAAAGTGGTGATGGTGAAAACGTGGGGTAAGAGCCTACGACGTCTGCGGGTAACTGCAGGCGGGGGTAAACCTTGCATGCTGAAATGCCATGTATACCAGCGTTTGAGGGCTGCTCGTCCGAATCTTCGGATGCGCTGGGTGGGTAGGCAGATAGATCCGGTTGGTAACGACCGGGCCAGATAAATGATAGTTTAGAAACAGAATCCGGCTTATGAGCCTGTAGCCTTTTTACGGAAAGCGGGAAGCGGGAAGCGGAAAGCGGAATGCGGAAAGCGGAATGCGGGAAGCGGAATGCGCACCCGATTACTGATTACCGACTACCGATTACCTGTTTACACTGAATGAAACGCTTCTTTCATAATTTCCACCAAACGCATCTTGATCATCTTTTCTGCGAGGTGAATCATGTTTGAGAAAGCCTTGGCGTGGGAAATGCCATGGCCAATTACAACGGGCTTCGCAACTCCGAGAATTGGAGTGCCTCCGTACTCTTCAAAATTAAATTGATCAAGATACTGATGCTGAATGTGTTTATCCTGGGTCACCTCATAAAACGATTCAGCAAGTTTCAATATGATGTTTCCTGTAAATCCATCACAAACCATCACATCTGCTTTATCGCGCAAAATATCGCGGCCCTCAACGTTACCAACAAAATTGATGTTCGCGTTGTCCTTTAACAGGGGATAGGTCGCCTGGGCCAGAATGTTTCCTTTACCTTCTTCTTCACCAATATTTATCAAAGCAACCCGGGGTGAGGAAATGCCAAGCACATGTTCAGCATATAAGGACCCCTGTACCGCAAATTGATTGAGGTGCTCCGGTTTGCAATCGGAGTTGAGACCTACATCAAGCAATACACCGGTTTTACCGTTTTCTTTGGGGATTATAGTGGCAATGGTTGGCCTCAGAACACCCTCTAATGCCTTGATGCTGTACATCGCCCCAACAAGCATGGCGCCAGTGTTCCCCGCGCTGATGAATGCGTGGGATTTGCCGGTGGCAAGCAGGTGAAAACCGATTGCAATAGAAGACTGCTGCTTCTCCTTGAGAGCTTTGGTCGGATGTTCATGCATATCGATCACCTGCGGCGCATGCACAACGGTCACTGCCGATGCAGCTATACCGTGTTCCGCAAGCAGAGGATCAATTAACGCCTGATCGCCTGTAAGCACCAAATGTGCCGGAGATACGGCTTCGGAAAGATACAGTTGCAGACCCCTGACCGCTTCAAGCGGCGCATAGTCTCCACCCATCATATCAATTCCGATAGCGATCTCCGGCACGTAGTTATTTTATTGTATTATAAACTTCTTACTTAACAGGTGAATTCTCAGCAACCACCTTTCCTTTGTAATACAATTTGCCTTCGCTAACGTGAGCACGATGACGAACGTGTAATTCGCCGGTTGTGCTATCCTGGCTTAGCGTAACTTTCTCAGCTTTGTAGTGAGTTCTTCTCTTCGCACCCCTTTGTTGGGAGTGTCTTCTCTTGGGATTTGGCATAAGTCAAAATTTGTGACCCTTAATAAATCAGTTATCTAAATCTTTAAACTTCTCTAAGTCTTTCCAGATCGGGTTTTCCGACCGGTCATTCTGTGCGTCCAGCTTGTTTAACATTGCAAGCACCTCCTTATTGCAATGAGGCCCGCCGATGTCTTCAAGCTTACACATGCGTTGCATCGGAATACTCAGGTTGACGAACTCATAAATCCAATCGGAGACATTTATATGACTCTCCCCCCTGGAAATATAGTAAACGTCAGGATCTTCCTCCTGTTCATTCATCTGCTCAGGATCTTCTACCATTTTCACAACAATGTTGAACTCGTCCCAAAGGTCAAGCGGTAAATTGTTGCCACAACGGTCGCAGGTAACATCGATCTTTCCACCTACCTCAAACTTCAATAACATGAAGCCGGTTTTTTTGTCAAGTGTTAGTTTGACATGTGTGGAAGCATTATTGAAGTCCTGCTCCTGGTATTCTGCAAAGAACTTGTCGTTTATCTCGTATTCAAACTCATGAATACCAGGCTTCAACCCCACAAACGCTATATCATAATTCCTGCGGTTGTTCATGAGCTTCTCTTTTAAGAGTTTGCAAAGGTAAGGGATTAAGTTTAATGCAGGGAAAGTACCGTGCAAAATCTTTGCTTTTTCCTCAGTTTCTGGCGCACTAACCCTCTTTTAGAAAATCGGCAGCCTTGTTAAGCGCATTATCCAGATCAATGCCTTCGCCCAAAACGGCTGTAAATATATCACCTGTTTCTTTAAGGCGGTCCAGGATATTGAAAATCGTAAAATCTGATACCTTCAAGCCCTTCTTTACTTCCTCCCAATGTAGTGGTGTGGAAACCGTGGCTCCGGGCTTGGGGCGTATGGAATAGGGAGCGGCGATCGTCTGGATAGTCCTGTTCTGCAGGAAATCGAGGTAGATCTTGTCTTTTCTCTTGGATGGACTTCGTTCTAAACTGGTAAACTTAGGGATCCGATCGTGAACAAGTGTGACGACCAGCTCCGCGAGCTGGCGCGATTGATCATAATCATACCTGGCACCAAGCGGGATATAAATATGTATGCCGGTAGACCCGGAAGTCTTGGGATAGGATTGAATGCCAAGCGCATCCAGCACTTCCCTGACAACCTGTGCTGCTTCAATTACTTTTTCAAAAGATATGTCTCCGGGATCGAGGTCAATGACACACCAGTCGGGATTCTCCGCGCTTTGAACGCGACTATGCCATGGATTCATTTCGATGCACCCCAGGTTAGCGATGTAAAGCAAACTTGCCTCGTCCTTACACACATAAAACTTCTTCTTTTCACCGTCGGAGTCACTGGTATAATCATAAGTATCCACCCAGTCGGGTACTTTTCCCGCTACATTTTTTTGATAAAAGCTTTTGCCATCAATTCCATCGGGATGTCGGTTAAGCGATTGAGGTCGGTCTTTCATGTACGGAAGAATATATTCTGAAATCCTGTCGTAATAATTGAGCATATCACCTTTTGTAATGCGTTCCTTTTTCCAATACAGCTTTTGCAGATTGGTAAAAGTGATCTTTTTGGAATCGATCTCCAGTTCGACGTTCTTCACTCCCTTTGGAAATCGCTCCACGGAAAGGTCTTTCTCTGCGGATGCTACTGCATCTTTTACCGGCACTTCAACTTCGCGACTGACTTCAATGGCTTTTTTGTCGGTTCGCATTCCCATAAAAATCGGATGCCTCATAGAGCCATCCCGGGTCCATTCCTGGAATTTCACTTCACAAACCAATTCGGGTTTGACCCATCTGGCCGGCATTTGTGTCTTTGGTTTTACTTTAAATGGACATTCCTTCACCTCGATCCTTTCTAATTTCTTATAAAGGTCTGCTAGCGATTTATCATTGAAACCAGAGCCTGTGTGTCCTATATACTTTAATTCTTTCCCCTCATAAATGCCGAGTACCAGGGAGCCGAAATGTTTTCTTCCGCCTCGGCCCTCAGTAAAGCCCGCTATCACAGCTTCCTGTCTCTGAGTGGTTTTGATCTTCAACCAACCGGAACTCCTGTTGCCAATAAGATAGGATCCCTGTTTTTCTTTAGCCATAATACCTTCCAATCCCTGTTTGCCGGCCAGCTCATAAAAATCTATCCCGGTAGATTCAATGTGGTCGCTGTATCTGATCGTGTCTCCGGCTCCCTGCAATAACAACTGCAATATTCGTTTACGCTCAATTAGGGGAATATCGACGAGTGAATAACCTTGCAGCCAGATAATATCAAACACATAATATATGAGTGTTCCTTTGCCTGTTTTCTGCCAGGATTGCAATTGCTGGAAATCAATTTTGCCAGCTTCATCTAAAGCAACGATCTCCCCGTCAAATACTGCGTCGAATGGAAGTTTTTCAAGTGCCGAAACAACGGGCTTAAATTTCAGATCGTAGGAGAGAAGGTTGCGGGAATATAAGTTGACCTTATTCTTTTTTATGTTGGATACTGCCCGATATCCATCCCATTTAAGTTCAAATATCCAATCCTCATTGTCAAACGGCTTATCCGTTAAAGTAGCAAGCATTGGTTTTACACTTGATGGCATCGCCTGCTTTTTTCCGAGTTTCTTTGCCTGGCTTATGATCTCATCCAAATCAATTTCCTCCGTATGTTCATCTTGCTTTGCGGGCGGCTTCTGTGCAGGTTTTTTTGCTGACGACCTTGCCGATTGCTTTCGATTGCTGATCCATTCTACATCACTGGTCTTAGCCACCTCGTCCAGGGTTTTTCCGGACACAACACTGCGGTCCTCCTTTGTTATGTCTTTTTTCAAGGCATGTTCATCTTTCACTTTGATCAGCAACCAGCCATTCTCCATATCCTCTCTTTTGCTCTTTATAAGCGCGAATTCGCCTTTCAGCTTTGTGCCATGCAATGTAATATGCAGGTTCCCCTGATGTAATTGAGACAGTAATCCTTTTTCACCCTTCTGGTCAGGAAGCTCTTTAGCGAGTTCATAAGTTCCCTCATCCCAGATTATCACTGTGCCGGCTCCGTAGTTTCCTTTTGGAATGATACCCTCAAATGTTCTGTAATCATAGGGATGATCTTCTACCATCATAGCGAGACGCTTGTCTGAAGGATTCATGGAGGGACCCTTTGGAACCGCCCAACTTTTTAATACACCTTCCATTTCAAGCCTGAAATCATAATGCAGGTGGGAAGCCTGGTGTTTTTGTACAACGAAACGCAGCTTCCCTTTACTCTTTTTTATGGTCCCTTCCGGTTCCGGAGTGTTATCAAATGATCGCTTCTCTTTATACTTAGTCAGTCCCATAACCCTAAAAATTAAAAAGTTATGCCATCGATTAAGGCGAATTGATGCAATTGGCGTCCGTAAATGCCGCTTATCCATGTAAAACGCCAATCGGCATAAACTAACCGCATTCGAGTAACAAAACAAAGACGACCCCCGTCAGATATTCCAAACACGCAATTATTAAAACCTTATAAAATGAAAAAGTCAATCTTAACCATCGCACTCGGATTCATCATCGCAATCAACTCGGCATTTGCCGGTACTACTGAAGGAGTTAATCAGAAAGTAATTAATGGCTTCAAAAAAGATTACTCAACAGCAACGGATGTTCGCTGGGAAATCAGTAAGGATTATTACAAGGCAACATTCACCAACGCAGAACAGGTATTGTATGCTTACTACAATGCAGAAGGAGCAAGAATCGCAGTAATGAGAAATGTTCGGTCAAATCAATTGCCCCTCAAAGTAAGCGAAGATCTTCGCAAACACCAGGATGGACGTTGGATCACTGACCTGTTTGAATTCAGCTCGCAGGAAGAATCAGGATACTACGCAACCCTCGAAAATGCAGAAGAAAAAGTGGTATTGAAATCTACCGACGGTTCATCATGGATCGTGTTTTCAAAAGAAGAAAAAAAGTAATTCAATCCCTCGATCTATAAATGAAAAAGGTCTCGGCTAACACCGGGACCTTTTCATTTTGAGACCATCTACATGTCTCGCTCTTCTTCATCTTCATCGGTTTCATCCCACTCAATGTCGTCAAGATCATCATCTTCAAGATCATTTTCTTCGAGGTCTTCTTCATCCAGCGCCGGTTCATTTATTTCCTGTTCCGAACCATCAAGATCGCGCTGTTGATTCTCGTCGAATTCCGATGATGTGTTACGAGGGTTATAATCCTGCGAATTCTCTTTTCCTCTTCTTGGATAAGTCATGGTATACAAATTTTTCCTGAACGAATAGTGTTACCTGCTGCCCTTGCGTTTGCGTTCGTTTTGTACTTCTTTTTTGTTGTTTGTCATATCGTCGCCCTTTATTTGTTGCTCTTCATTACTTCTGCTGTCAAGGTCGTCCCTTATTTCAGGCTTTGGTTGGTGAGATATGAATTGTTTGTTCTGTTTTGTTATCTGGCTTCTTGATTGTTTCATAATGTCGATTTTATTGAAAAGGCAAAAAAACGATACCACCACCGCCATCGGTTCAACCACACCGCCATCGATACACAATTTGAGGAGTGCTGTTTCTTTAACTTCCCGATGAACTGAAACTCCTTATTGCTGTTATCATTTTCCTATGGAAAAACTTGCTCAATTGACGGAAAAAAAATTGGTATGAAAATGAAGGGTTGTTTTGAAAACTATCTACTATGACGATCTCAAAATTCAATAAACTTGGCAACGAAGATCAGATAACTGAAGTATGGAGAAACGGTAAAATAGTGTCTTCAAGAATTGAGGGTTTTTATAAGTATCTGCTTTTGCAGTTATATTCATTTTACGTGGAATTGAGGTATGATTCTCGTCAGCATGCGATGGACTTTGAAACTTACTCAGTGAGCTCAAAGAGATTGGACACGTATCTGAGAAAGATCAACATTAACTATTTGTTGCCTGAGGCGGACTATGAGTAATATCAACAGTATTGGCGGAGACTGGATTTAGGCTTAAATTCGACCACTAACATTCACCAAGAATCTGCAGCTAGTGGTATTGCTTCGCCAACTAATTCGTTTTAGCTATCTATTGATTATAATGTGTTGTTCCACTACGGTGAGCGCACAGCTGTGTACAGGTAGCCTCGGCGATCCTGTTGTTAATATAACTTTCGGCCGTGGCACAAACCCGGGACCTCCCCTGGCATCGACCCTTACCAACTATAATTTCCAACGTACCGAGTGCCCTGATGATGGCAACTATACCATTACTAACCGCACAACAGATTGCTTCGGTGCCAGCTGGCATACGCTGGCAAGCGATCATACCGGTGATCCCCAGGGTTACTTCATGTTAGTGAATGCATCCTTTCAACCGAGCGACTTTTACGTTGAAACTGTGAATGGATTGTGTTCTAATACCACGTTTGAATTTTCAGCGTGGCTGATGAACATCCTCAAGAATCCGCAGGGAATCCGTCCCGATATTACATTCCGCATTGAGAAACTAGACGGCGAGTTGTTGTCCAGTTTCAACACAGGAGAGATTTTTGTTTCCAGCTCTCCTACGTGGAAAAAATATGGTTTCTTTTTTACGACCCCTCCGGGAGTGTCAAGCGTAGTGATACGGATGCGGAATAATGCTCCTGGTGGAAATGGGAATGACATATGCCTGGACGATATCCAGTTTCGTCCCTGTGGTGCCAAACTAGAGGCAACCATCGGCAATACGGACGAAATCAATATGTCATTGTGTGAAGGAACTAGAACTAACTTAACCCTCTCATCCGCTGTTTCGCTCGGCTACATCTTCCCTGCGTTTCAATGGCAATTGAATTTAAATAACGAAGGCTGGAAGGATATTGCTGGCGCGAACAGCGCTTCATTAAATGTTTCTTTGATTGATAAAGGCAGGTATGAATACCGTGTAATGGTTGCTGAAGAAGGGAATATGTCTGTATTAAATTGTCGCGTGGCATCGAACCTTGTTACACTTGAAGTGAAGGACCGACCATCGATCAATATCAATGATGTGGCGGATGTTTGCGAAGGTTCGCAATTGCTTATTGATGCCGATATCAATTTCAAAGCCCCTTCGAACTGGGCGGCAAATTGGAAGCGTCCATCAACAAGTCCTTCAATGCATCATCTTGAGAACGATGCAGCTACAAATACTGCTGTATCTACTCTGGTCCTTGAAAGGACTCAGCTAATTGACTCAGGGTATTATTATCTGACCGCAACCAATGCTAACGGTTGCAGCATTACAGACTCCGTCAATGTTCATTTGTTGCCAAAACCAATTGCTTCATTTGATGTTAGTACTCCGCTTTGTTCCGGGCAGGAGGTGGAATTGTTAGGTCAGGGCTCAGTTCTTGCTCCAGCCGTAATTCGTGATTGGGACTGGTCGCTGGGTAATGGCAGCCGTTCAGGTGTTCAAAGGGCAACGGCATCTTATCCGTCAGGCGTTTTTACGGCTAGTCTGGCCATAACAGCAAGCAACGGTTGTGTTAGCGATACCGTTGACCGCATCCTTACGATCAATCCAAACCCTGTTGTGAATTTCAGGTTGCCCGAAGTTTGTCTTTCGGACCCCTTCGCTGAATTCACAGATTCAACAACCATAAGCGATGGTTCTGAAAATTCGTTCAAATATTTGTGGGTATTTAATGATCCCGCGGCAAATGCAAACAACCCCAATACTTCACCACTAAAGAATCCCAGGCATCGATATACATCTACCGGTGTTTATAACGTGCGGCTTGAAGTTACGTCAGGTAATCAATGTGTGTCTGATACCACCATACCGTTCACTGTAAATGGATCGGTTCCCAAAGCACAGTTTCAGCTCATGCAGGGAGCAAGTCGCTATTGCAGCGAACAACCGCTTATTATTACCGATGCGTCCTCAGTGGACTTCGGAAACATTACGCATGTCGAAATCTATTGGGATTATCAAAACGATCCTTTGCTGAAAACAACCGATGAGCATCCAACTTACGGAAAGGTATATCCATTTGTATATGGCAACAACATACGTCAGGATGGTGAACAAAGAACCATTCGTTATGTTGCCTATTCAGGTATAAACTGTGTGAGCGAAACAAATCAGACAGTCACGATTTATCAAAGTCCTTCAGTTCAATTTACAGGCATGACACCCATATGTGAAGAAGCGGAACCGTTCTCTGTTTCAGCAGTCACCGAATCTACCGGAGTTATGGGCAACGGTAATTTTTCAGGTCCGGGTATCACAGCCGATGGCATGTTTAGTCCGCTGGTTGCAGGAGATGGCAGACATACCCTGACATATGAGTATGTGTCTTCTTTTGGTTGCAAAGATTCGGCACAACAGATCATTGTTGTGTATCCGCAGCCGCAGGTCAATGCGGGGCCCGATCGCACACTGATCATCGGAGGTGTCATTACTATTGATGCTAATGCAGAAGGTAATGGTCTGAAGTATGCATGGAGTCCTACAGAGCGTATCAATAATGTAAACGTGCTCAAGCCGGTTGTATCACCAATCACCGAAACAACTTATACTCTGAATGTCACGTCTGACATGGGGTGTAGCAATAGCGACGAAGTACTTGTTAAAGTTTTTGAATACCTCGTTATTCCAAACGCATTTACTCCCAATGGTGATGGTAAGAACGATACCTGGCGTGTTCCATATTTGGAATCGTATCCTGATTTCCAACTCGTGATTTACAATCGTTATGGACAGATTATCTATCGTTCCCAGCGCGGTCTTGTTGATTGGGATGGACGGATCAATGGCAAAGAGGCGCCTACCGGAACCTACGTTTATGTACTGGATAGAAAACAGTTTGGTGGAATTATGAAAGGAACATTTCAGCTCATCCGATAAGCTATGAGTTTAAGCCAAGGTCTTTCATAAACGTGTTTGTAAACACACGCCTTACTTCCGGTGCAAGCAATTGTTCCCTGCATGCTTTCCATAGATCAATGCGTTGCTGGCCATACATGTTTTTCAACCTTTCTTTTGTCAAAAAGAAATTGATCTTTCCCCAATGCAGCGTGAAATTAATGCCATCGGCTTCCAATCGCTCCCAAACTGTTTTGAAGAAGTTGCGCGACAAAGCAGACTCTACACCATCTAATTCAATTACAACTGTCTTTGGAAATCTTGTAAAGCCCAACAGGGCGGGAGTGCCTTTGACAAATCGGAAGGCAACAGCTCCGGCGAAAGGTTTGGTTTTATTGATATCAAGGATGATGTCAAGTACATGTGAACTGTCAGATGCGTCAATGGCAAAAGCAGCGCTGGCGGCCTTTCCACGAAACCGGGTATTGCGAAATATTTCTCCAATGGTTCCATAAACCGGCGGGCCGGGTTGGAATACAAGGGGCAACATCGCATTTACCAGCCGGGGTATAAGCGGCGCCGATAAAGTGGGACCAAGTGTGTCCAGGATGGTTTGCATGAGTCCAAGAGTGTTATCTCCATAAACAAATGGCTTTGCATCATCCGGCTTTACGGTATAATCGTCCCTATAGCGCTGCTTATATATAAGTTTTGGAAACACTCCTTTAGACGGGTTATTTTTTTCAAAGTCATGTGGGTTGACGAGTATTTCTATATGATACAACTTATTATCCGGATCATCCGGCGGATGTGGCAGAATGCTCGAAACATGCGTCAGATCTACCTCATTCATGGCAAGTTTGAATTGCTCATCATAAACCACTTCGCCCAGCTTATGTTCTTCGAGCAGAAAGAGGGGATCCGTTTCCAGCAACACACCGTGAATAAATCCGAAGTTGCCAAAGCTTACTACGGCGGCGTTGAACATATCGTCATCAGAAATTTTTTGTGCTCCCAGCCATTCGACCATTTTATCTGATGCCACAGGGTTGGACGCGCGCTCCAACCAAACATGTGAACCAGGGCCTGTGACAATGTGAAGGCCTACTATTGAGTCGTGCACCGCTCCAACATTGTATGCAGCACCGTGTGTACCCGTTGATGTGGCACCAGCAATCGACTGGCCATTACTCGCGCCGCTTGCTTTCAGCGCCCTGCCTCCAGCCCTGAGCTTTTCATGTATCTGCAAAATGCTCATTCCGCATTGAGCAAAGAACAGGTCAGATGAGGAACGCCCTGAAGCCAGGTATTCCGGCGCCACAAAAGAATCCCTGAAGGCGAAAGACAGGCGAAGTGCTTTTGTGTCTACCACTCCACCATTACAAATGGCGACTTCAGAAAAAGACCATCCGTTGCCCATGGCACGTAATTGCAAACTATGTTCGATCGCATAGCTGATCAGCCACATAAAATTCCGTGTCGTTGCTTTATACTTGTCGCTGCTCGTGGCGGGTGAATCGGGGATGAATAATTTGAATGAAGCATCTTTTTGAAAGCGGTGTGTGAAATTCTGATGTCCGTTTGTCCAGGTAGTAAGTGGAAAACGAACGATTCCCTCCGGTAAGAAAGCTTTTGACACAAGTGTGGTATTTAAGTGTGATCAATTTTTCCTCGTCGCTGAAGCGATGCCAAGTGTATCGGTGGGTGGGTTCTGCGGCGCGCAGCACCATTCAACCTGCTGGGGCATCACAATGCCGAGCGTTGCCGTGGTGATGATTGCAAAACCAAGATTGGTGCGGGTTTCAACCCGGTTTAAATGATTGAACGACTGTTCACATTTAGGATCAATGTCGCGAGGCTGAATGAGCCCCCATAAGAACGACCAGGTGGTCTTTCGGTTGAGCGTATTATTTGCGATCGTATTGCAATCGTATTTTGATATTACTTTAGTGGACGTGCACGAACAAACTAAGAATGCCTGTACCAAAAGCATTGGCAGCAGCCGTTTTGAAAGATGCATAAGATGAGGTTTATGTGTTATACTTAAAGTTAGAAATGTTCCTCCACTAATGCAATCAGCTGCTGCCGCGTTATATTCTACCCGAGATAAGCAGAGTACATCCAGACCTGTTTCTCCTGTTCGCGGATATAGTCGCTCATAAGTGCGCTTGTCCCTTCGTCATTTGCCTCACCCGCCAGATCGAGTATTCTTCTTTCGATGGTGATCAATTCTTTGAAGCCGTTCAGTACCTGGGTAAGCGCATTGCGGCCATCCGTGATATTTGTGTGTTCGGCGATGGTCGAATGCCTGAGATAGTCGTTGAAACTATGCATAGGAATATGTCCCAGTGTTAAAATTCTTTCGGCAACTTCATCAATTTTAAGTTGCAGGTCTGTATAGATCTCTTCGAATTTTGCATGCAGGGTAAAGAATTCTTCACCCTTAATATTCCAATGGAAGCCGCGGGTGTTGATGTATTGCAGTTGAAAGTTTGCTAATAACAAATTCAGTTCGTTAGCAAGCCTGGCAGATGATTCGGTGTTAAGACCAATCTGTGTTGTGCTCATATATGTTCATTTAAGAGCACGAATTTAAGCAGAAAACAAAATGTATCGGGTTCTCAGTTTGCAAGCGTATAGATCATGTTTGCACGAAATGCCCAAACAATGAATTTTGGAAACGATGGCTCGTGGTGGCGATGCATAAAGTCGCGAAGTGTCTTTACAGCGGTTTTACGTAGTCTTTCAGTTACTTCATCACTTAGCTCATACTCGCACTGAAGCTCCGCCGATATTTGTTTGATAGCAGGAAAAAAATCGGCGATGAGAGCTGCTAATGAAGCTTCATCGCCGCGGTTGGCTGAATGGAAAAGTAATGAGATATAGGCAGGAAAATTTCCGCCTTTTTTTGCTATTGATATAAGGTCGAATTTGCAATCGTCTTGAGAAACCATGTTCTTTGCACTAGTCAGCAAAGTTCTGTATTGGCCGGGAGATTTCGACTACATGAATTAGTAGTTTTTTGTAAGAAATGGGGCGGGAGTATGCAAATGGGAAATGGGAAATGGGAAATG
>JAEZGS010000021.1 GCA_023437225.1 Bacteroidota bacterium
TGAGGCGACTTTCCCATTCCCATAACCAAAGTGGAATGGTACCGGCCGTGGTATTTCCATAACGTTGGATGATCAGCATTACCTTTTCCTGTGAAAGCCCCATCCGGTCTGCCGTTGCGTCGATGATGCGTTTGTTTGCCTGGTGTGGCACCAGCCATGCGATGTCGTCTCCTGTAAGATTATTTTTCTGCAACAACTCATAAGACACATCTGCCATACCCTTTACGGCAAACTTAAATACTGGCTGACCTTCCTGGTATATATAGTGCTCTTTTGCGGTTACCGTTTCTATCGAAGCAGGCTTGAGAGATCCACCCGCTTTCATGTGCAGGTGCTGTCTGCCACTGCCATCGCTTTTTAATATAGTGTCAAGCAAGCCGTATCCTTCTTCATTAGGTTCCATCAACACTGCACCTGCTCCATCACCGAAAATGATACAGGTGGTGCGATCGCTATAGTCCACAATGGCACTCATCTTATCTGCACCCACAACAACCACCTTTTTGTATCGCCCGCTCTCAATAAACATGGAAGCTGTTGACACGCCGTACACGAAGCCAGAGCATGCCGCCTGCAAATCGAAACCCCACGCGTTTTTGGCCCCTATCTTATCACATATAATATTTGCTGTAGCCGGGAAGGTCATATCAGGCGTTACTGTGCAACAGATAAGGCAATCAATTTCCATCGGGTCAATTCCTCTCTTACGGCACAATTCCAAAACGGCAGGAACTCCAAGATCTGAAGTCGCCTTTCCATCGCCCTTCAATATTCTTCTTTCTTCAATTCCGGTTCGGGTTTTAATCCACTCATCGTTGGTATCCACCATTTTCTCGAGATCGGCATTCGAAAGGATATCGTCCGGAACATATCCGCCAACTGCGGTGATCGCAGCGGTAATTTTTTGAATCATAGATATTTATTGATACTCTATTTGAGTTGCGCGGCGCAAAAATACATGTAATTGTCCTTATTTTCGCCCCATGATCGCTTTTGTTCAGGGCAATTTCGTGGTTAAAACGCCTTCCCTTGTTATCGTAGATGTGCATGGCGTAGGATATGAATTGCACATAAGTTTAAATACTTACTCAGAGATACAATCGTCCGATAAGGGCATGCTGCACACATACTACCATGTCAGGGAGGATGCACACACGCTGTTTGGTTTTGCGCATGAGAGCGAAAAAATGTTGTTCATCCAATTGATCAGCGTTTCAGGTGTTGGTGCGTCCACTGCCCGAATGATGTTGTCGTCAATGAAGCCGGAAGAGATTATTCGGGCAATATCCCAGGGCAATACCAAACTTTTGGAAAGCATCAAGGGGATCGGAAAGAAGTCGGCCGAAAGGATCGTGCTTGAATTGAAGGATAAGCTTGCAAAACAGGGGATTGCAACTCACGCCGGTTTAAATAATATTGGGGCGCCGGTAAGCAATACATTAGAACAGGATGCGTTAAATGCACTGGTGTCTTTGGGTATCGCCAGGTCTGTTGCAGAGCAGGCGGTAATGCGCGTGATGAAGGCAGACCCGGAAGCTCGTGTCGAAGACATCATCAAGAAGGCATTAAAATCCCTATAGGCCTATAGAAACTATTACTACCAAACAAACTCGTTGAGAAAGTAGATTGACCCGAAAACATTACCTGGCCGGAAAGTTACTGCTTATCCTTTCCGCTGTCCTCTTTTGCTGCCTGCATCAAGCATCTGCTTTTGTACCGCCGCAACAGCCGGGCACGGGAACAGGAAATGCCGTGTCTGCTAACGATACGCTTAAATTTCCTTTGAAAGATCGACGCGGTGATCCATACTCACAACCATCGCGCAATCCATTCGATCTTAAAAATCCTCCCAATATTACAGACAGCATTGTGTATGATTTCGAAACGAATCAATACTACATCATCGAAAAGGTTGGAAGCTTTTATTATCGCAAACCCACATACCTCACCTTTGACGAATTCCTCTATTTACAATCGCGACGTGCAGAAGCCGAGTACTTCCGTAAGAGAGCCAACATATTGAGCACTCTGAATAAAAAGAATGTTCGTCCAAGGCTGTCCGTGACAGATAATCTTTTCAATCGCATTTTCGGAAATGGCAAGATTGAGATCCGGCCACAAGGCGAAGTGAGCCTGCTGGCAGGCTACCAGGGACAAAACATCAAGAATCCGGCGTTGCCTGAACGCGCCAGAAGAAACGGTGGCTTTGATTTCGACATGAACGCAAACCTGAGTGTGATTGGAAACATCGGAGATAAACTGCGGTTGCCGATCAGTTACAACACTATGTCGAACTTCGACTTTGAGAACCAGCTGAAATTAGACTATACCGGCACCGATGATGAGATCATAAAAAGGATAGAAGCAGGAAACGTTTCTTTTTCTTCTAAAGGAAGTTTGATCCCCGGCGCACAGTCGCTTTTCGGAATAAAAACGCAACTACAGTTTGGAAAGCTTTTCATTACCGGTGTGCTTGCGAATCAGCGCGCGCAGCGGCAGTCGATGGGATTACAGGGTGGTGCGGCCAGTTCACTGTTTGAATTCAAGGCAAATGATTATGAAGAAAACCGGCACTTTTTGCTGGCCCAGTACTTCAGATCCAATTACAATAAAGCGATGCGCAATCTACCTGTGGTTACCTCGCAGGTTCAGATCCTTCGCATGGAAGTGTGGGTGACCAACCGAAATGGATCTACTACTGAAACACGTGATGTGGTGGGGTTGATGGATCTTGCGGAATGTCCCGCATTTAATCCATCGATCAATTGCAACCCCGGTAATCCGAATGCTTTGCCTTATAATGATGCAAACGATCTTTACCGGCGTGTGATCAATGATCCCGCATCAAGAAGTTCATCACGCATCACCACCAAACTTGCCTCCCTTGGTTTGCGCCCGGTGCAGGACTTTGAAAAAACCTTCGCTAGAAAATTGACAGAAAGCGAGTATTATTTCAATCCTCAGGTTGGATTTCTCTCATTGAATCAACCCCTGCTACCTGATGAAGTTCTTGCTGTTGCATTTCAATACAGTTACAATGGCAAGGTATTCCAGGTAGGTGAGTTTTCGCAGGACATACCGCCCGATACAACCGTTGTTCAGGGCGGAACTCAGAAAGTCTTGTTTCTTAAACTTCTGAAGGCTACATCACAAAGGACCCAATTGCCTCTCTGGGACCTGATGATGAAAAACGTTTATTCCTTGAAGTCGAAAGATGGAAGTTATATTTCTTCTATCCAGCCCCAGGATTTCAAGCTGAATGTACTGTATGAAGAGCCAAGCCTTGGTCAAAAAAGGTTTTTGCCCGAGGGACCAAAAACCGGCGTGCCTTTGATCACTGTGTTGAACCTCGACCGGCTGAACTCGCGTAATGATCCATTACCCGACGGTGTATTCGATTATCTTGAAGGGTTCACCGTAATATCTTCACAGGCGCGGATCATCTTTCCTTTATTGGAACCTTTTGGTCGAGACCTGGATTCAGCAGCGTTTACCGGCGCGCCACAACAAATGAAGGATCAATACGTCTTTTATCCGCTTTACGATACGATAAAAGAAATCGCAAAAACATACGCTAATCTGGATCGATACATAATTTCCGGTTATGCCAAAGGCCAGTCTACATCAGAGATATCATTGGGTGCTTTCAACGTACCGCCCGGTTCTGTAACAGTAACCGCCGGGGGACAGGTGCTTCGAGAAAATGTTGATTATACCATCGACTACAATCTGGGAACGGTACGGGTCATCAACAGCGGTATACTTAACTCAGGGGTGCCGGTTAATGTTCAGTATGAAAACAATGCAGGATTTGGAATTCAGCAGCGAAATTTTCTCGGCTTAAGATTGGATTATATTGCTAAACAGAACGCGCGACAATCGCTCACTTTTGGAGGATCGATGGTGCGTCTTGGTGAGCGTCCCTTTTTTACGAAGACATCTTATAATGAAGATCCGATTCGCAACACGATGTACGGATTTGATTTCAGTTACAATACCCAGTTCCCGCGTCTGACGCGCTGGTTAGATAAGCTTCCGTATTATAATACCACGGAGATGAGTACTATCCAGGCTTATGGCGAGGCTGCATTGCTTAAACCAGGCCATCCACCTCAGATCGGGCGTGGCAGTGGGGGATTGATCTTCGTCGATGACTTTGAAGGAACAAAGAATGCTATTGACCTCAGGTTTCCACTTGTAAGTTGGGGTCTCTCCTCAACGCCCGAAGGCAATGGTTTGTTCGAAGAAGCAGATGATGTGAATGAATTGTCGTACAATTTTAATCGTGCGAAACTTGCGTGGTATAATATCGAGCCCGTGCTGCAGGATCGCAGAAACACTAACAATCCCGTTCGTTCGTATGAGGACCTTACTGATCCCAGAATCAGACAGATCCGCGTAACAGAAATATATCCAAACAGGACGCCCGATCTTGGCCAGGCTCAGTTGGTTACTTTCGATATGGCGTATTACCCTGAAGAACGTGGTCCATATAATTTCGACGCAAGGGCAGGGAGCCTGACTGGCAATGGCCGACTTGCGAATCCGCGACAAAGATGGGGTGGAATTATGCGTGGGCTTGACCAGGTGGACTTCGAAACAGGCAACGTGGAATTCATTGAGTTCTGGATGCAGGATCCGTTCCTTAAAAGTCCCGGTAGTACTGGCGGTCAGCTTTATTTCAACCTTGGTAATATTTCTGAAGATGTGCTGCGCGATGGAAAGCGATTTTTTGAGAATGGAATCAGCGGCGCAATCACACGTGCTCTTGAAGACACTGCAACGGTGTGGGGTAAAGTGCCTGCAAACCCTATCCAGGTAACCCAGGCTTTCAGTAATGATCCTTCAGACCGGCCCTTGCAGGACGCGGGTTTTGACGGACTCGTTGGAGATGAGGAGCGCGAGAATTATGCGCAGTATCTGCAGGCGCTCGCAAATATCTTTGGTACAAACTCAGCGGTATATCTGCAGGCGTTGAACGATCCATCAAGCGATGATTTTAAAAATTATCGCGATGCAATATATGATCAGTCGCAGACGGGCATTCTTGGCCGCTACAAAAACATCAACAACCCACAGGGCAATTCACCTGTTGCCACCGGTGATCAGCAGTTTGTATCAGCATTTACATTATATCCCGATCAGGAAGAATTCAATAGAGATAATACATTGAATGAACTTGAAGAATATTTTCAATATCGGGTTGAACTAAGACCCGCGGATCTTAATGAAGTCGGAAGGAATTATATTACCGACGTAAGAACCTTTACACCTAATGGGGGCATACAGGAAAAATGGTATTTATTCCGTATCCCCATTGCAGAATACGAAAAGAAAGTTGGAAACATTCCCGACTTTAAATCGATACGATTCATTCGTATGTTCCTTACAGGCTTTGAGGATTCCGTTGTATTGCGTTTCGCTAAACTGGAACTCGTAAGAAATCAGTGGCGCAGATATAACTATGAACTGGATACCACTGGAACCTATGCGCAGATACCTGCAAATACACCAACTCAGTTCAACCAGCTCGCTGTGAACATTGAAGAAAACAGTTCTCGCCGACCGATACCTTATAAAACTCCACCCAATGTTATCCGCCAGCAACAACTGAGCAACAACAACGTAAACTTATTGTTGAATGAGCAATCGCTAAGCCTGCAGATCTGCGATTTGAAGCAGGACGATGTTCGTGGTGTATTCAAGACGATGAACCTCGACCTAAGACAATATGGTAAGTTGATGCTGTATACACATATTGAGTCTGCTGGTTTAACGGATAATCTTCGCGACAATGATATTTATGCGATCGTTCGCATGGGTAACGATCTTGGAAATAACTACTATGAAGTAAGGATACCCTTGAGAAAAACTCCATGGGGTGCATCCGGCGACGCGGACATCTGGCCTGAATCCAATGATCTTACATTGGATCTTAAGCAACTGGTGAAATTGAAAGTCGCAAGAAATAACGCAGTACCAACAAGCCAGTATTTTAAGCAAACTACTGCTGATGGTAAAGAGTATGCCATACTCGGTAATCCAAACCTTGGCGAGGTAAGGATATTTTTCCTTGGTATCGAAAATCGTAATAATCAAAATGCATGTGCGGAGGTTTGGTTCAATGAATTGCGGCTTGCAGAGATCAATGAAGATGGAGGATATGCTGCATTAGGAAGGGTGGACATCAAGCTTGCCGATCTGGGTACGGTGTATTTTTCCGGAAGTGTGCGATCCACCGGATTTGGCGGAATCGAACAACGCGTAAATGAACGCGCGCGGGAAGACTTGTCGCAGTTTGACATTGCAGCAAATCTTGAACTCGGTAAATTATTGCCTGAGAAGGCAGGGCTTTCGATACCATTTTATGCCAGCGTATCTCAAACTGTAAGTGCACCGGAATACGATCCATATGATCTTGATGTCAAGTTAAAAGACAAGCTCAGCGCGTCCCCTGCAGGCAGGAGAGATTCAATACGCAATGACGCTGTAGATAAGCGCACGATAAAGACTGTCAACTTTAGTAATGTCAGAAAAAATAATACAAGCGGAAAGAAGACGCAGTTGTGGAGCATTGAGAACATCGATCTAAGCTATTCGTACTATAAGGAAGAACAACACAATCCACTCATTGAAAATAATGAGATCGTAAGGCATCGGGCTGGGTTGGGTTATAATTATGCAGGCACACCTAAATACTGGCGACCAATAAAACCCTGGATAAAATCGAAATCAAGCTGGCTGGATTTTATTAGGGACTTCAATCTTAACCCTGTTCCATCTTTATTGAGTTTCCGTGCCGATGTGAACAGGCAATTTGGAACATTCCGTCCGAGAAATGTGGGCGGGCCAAAGCATGGGTTACCAGAAACCTTCGACAAGTATTTCACCTTCGATAGGATATATAATCTAAGATGGGATCTTACTGAATCATTGAATCTTGATTTTTCTGCTACAAACAGGTCCTGGATCGATGAAGACTCGGGAAGGCTCGATAAGAATGAGAAGAAAAGGATGTGGGATAATTTCTGGAAGGGTGGTCGCACCATCTCTTATGAACATACAGCGAATCTCACATATACGTTGCCGCTGGGAAAAATTCCTGCGCTCGACTGGACATCGGTAAGACTTAGCTATAACGCCAATTATAATTTTATTGCTGCTTCTTTGATAGCAAGAACTCTGGGTAACACGCTGGTTAACGGTCAACAGAAAAATGCTACAGCGGAATTCGATCTTACAAAGTTATATAGTAAGAGCAGGTTCCTTCGTGCAGTTGAGGAAGATGGTGTTGCAGCGCAGCCGAATCAATTATCAAACGCCCCTGATACAACTGCGAAAGGACGGCGTAAGAAGCGTGATCCAAATGAACCTTTGCAATTAAACGGTGCAGTTAAGTTTGCAGGAAGATTGCTTACGTCGCTCAAGCGTGTCAGCATCAATTATACTGAAAGCGCAGGGTCGACCATCTATGGGTATACAGACAGTACAAGGGTACTCGGTATGAACCTTAATTCCAATGCGCCTGGATGGGACTATGTTTTTGGTAAAACGCCTGACACGAATTTCGTAAACAAACTTGCAAGAAAAGGTCTGTTGACTGGTGATCCTGAATTCAACTACCAGAACCAACAGAACTATGAACAAACATTAAGAATAAATGCTCAATTAATACCGGTACGGGATCTTACCATCGATATCAATCTTGATAAGACCTTTGGTAAGACGTATAGCGAATTATTCAAAGATACAATTGGCTACAGTGGACAATTTGCGCGACTAAACCCGTATAGCGCTGGTAGCTTTAGCGTAAGTTATATATCGTTCCAGACTTTGTTCGATAAGGTAAATCCTAATGAGGTCACCGAGGCATTCCTGCGGTTTCAAAATAACCGCATCGTTTTGTCGGAGCGACTGGCTAAACAAAATCCATACTGGCAAAATCTGCCAGATAATGAAAAGTTTTTAGCCGATGGTTTTTATACGGGCTATGGTAGATATGCGCAGGATGTACTCATCCCGGCGTTCATAGCTGCATATACCAACAAGGATCCAAGATCTGTTCCGGTAATTAAACAATCCAATGCTAACGTTCGCTCCAATCCTTTTTCAGGCATCTTACCGAAACCTAACTGGCGACTAACCTACACTGGTCTTACTCGTATACCAGGCATGGAAAAAGTTTTTACTGGTGTTACCGTATCGCATGGTTATAATGGTACATTAAGCATGAACAGTTATAATTCGGCACTGCTTTTCGAAGATCCCTGGAGGGTTAGTTATCCGGGCTTCATTGATACCCTTACTGGTAATTTTATTCCTTATTTCCTTGTACCTAACATTTCCATCACGGAAAGGTTTGAGCCAATGATCGATGTGGACATGCAGTTCGCCAATCAACTGACAACCAGATTTGAGTATAAGAAGTCGCGGACTTTAAGTCTTAGCTTAATTGATTTTCAGTTATCAGAGGCCAGGTCAACGGAATACACAATTGGGGCCGGCTATCGAAAGAAAGGCGCTTTATCATTTATCAAGTGGAAGGGGAAGCCGCTCGAGAATGATGCCTCTTTCCGCCTGGATCTAAGTTTCCGGGATGATGTAACTGCAAACAGCCGGCTCGATCAGCTGCAGGCTTTGCCAACAGCGGGACAGAAAGTTATTACTATAAAGCCCACAATTGACTACGTTATCAGCAACCGGGTGAACGTGACTCTTTATTTCGAACAGAGGCGGGTTGAACCGAAAATATCTACCGCACCACCGATTACCAATACCCGGGCCGGCGTACAGATAAGGTTATCCCTTGCCCAATAACCGGGAAAAACTTTAAAGTTTATTGAAAGAATATCTATGTTTTTGCGTTAAAGACTGGATACGCTAATTTTGGGAACCCTATATCCTATCCTATAAAAAACTTAAGAGCCATGAAGCGTAAGCTGAGCCTGTTAATTTGTGTGCTGTGTCTACTCTTATTTTCTCCCCAGATATATTCTCAGGACGAAGTCCTGAAGCCGGTTAGTTGTGAATCAAATCCTTACCAGCAGTCAATCGACAGCCTAAAAAGACTTTACGGAGGCCAGGGATTCAATGTATTACGCGAAGCATCAATACAGATGGAGAGCGAATACGAAATGCCAATTGTGGTACCCATGAATGAAGGTGGCCTGTATCAATTTGTGTTTATCGGCGATCCAACGTCGCGGCTTTATGAGGTTAGGATGTTTGATTACAGCGAGCGCCAGGTTTTTTATAAAAAGCACATGTGGGGCGATGTTGATGGCAACATCATTACTTACTCATACGTTCCGAAGTTCACAGAATATCATATGATCAAGCCGGTGCAGGTGAACAAGAAACGCAAGAAAGTTTGCGGATATGTTATGCTTCTTAAAAAGAGCGGCACAGGCACTCCGTAAGATGGTAATCGGTAATCGGTAATCGGTAATCGGTAATCGGAAATTTATTTTTGCAGGTACATCGAGTTGGCCTGTGCGGTACAGGTCACTACGAGGTCATTGATACAAACATGGTCGGGCAACGTTGTACAATAGTATACAATATCCGCAACGTCATCGGCAACCAGCGGCTGGTAACCTTCATACACTTTCTTCGCAGCTTCCTCATCGCCTTTAAATCGCACGTTTGAGAATTCTGTTTCCGCAGCACCGGGATGTACTGCAGTCACTTTGATACGATGTCTGAGGAGGTCGATCCGCATTGCCTTGCTTATCGCATCAACCGCGTGTTTGGTAGCACAATAGACGTTACCTTTCTCGTACACTTCCTTGCCTGCAGTTGAACCGATGTTGATTATGTGCCCGGTTCCCCGCTGTATCATTAGCGGAACAACGGCCTTTGAAACATAAAGTAATCCGGAAACATTAGTGCCAATCATTGTTTCCCAGTCATCAAGAGATGCTTCGTCAAAATAGTCGCGGCCCAGTGCAAGGCCCGCATTATTTACAAGGACATCGATATTGGTCCATCCTTCAGGGAGCCCGTTTATTGAACGCATTACTGTTTCTCTATCCTGAACATCAAGGGGGAGAATCAATATCTGTGTGTTGAATTGCTGCTGCAATTGCTGTTGAAGATCTATCAACTTATCCGACCTGCGGGCGCTGATGATGAGGTCAAAATCACTGGCGGCAAATTTTTGTGCGATGGCTTTTCCGAATCCAGAACTTGCTCCCGTGATAAAGGCAAGTTTCTTTGATGCGTTTGTTCTCATGATACTTAAATTGCTTCAAAGCTATTGAATCAAACTACCTTATCAAAACAGAGGAACCTTTCTTTGAAATGGTCTTGCCGGTAAAATCAGTACCACTTACCATCCAGACATATGTTCCGGAGTCTTGCATTTTTCCAGCAAAATAGCCGTCCCAACCTTCGCCAACTTTCGCCGAAGAAAAAACCATCTGGCCCCACCGATTATAAATTCTGAAATAGTGAAGTGTTGTGATGCCGGGCGCAATGGGCTTTAATACGTTGTTTCGACCCAAGGGAGCAAACGCATTAGGAACAAAAATATCCGGGTCGGTTTTGAAAACGAGAACGCTAACAGTGTCCATCGAGAAACATCCTTCTTCTGTAAATGCGCGCATCGTGAAAGTTGCGTTGTTATCCAGCAGTGCAACAGGATTGCTTATGTCGTTGCGATCAAGTAGTTCTGCAGGCTGCCATTCGAACAACTCTGCACCGAAGCCAGACATTCGTAGCGGTTGCCCGATTACAATAGCAGTATCGTTACCTGCGTATGCATTTATCTGTTCCCGCACCGTGACTGTCACTTCATCGAAGCCAGGCTTAGGGCATCCAATGGTGTCGTAAACTGTAAGTAAATAAGTGGTGGTATTCGAAGGGAATGCCCTTGGATTTAAAATAGAAGCGTTGCTCAATGAGTTTGTATTGGTCCAGCTAAATCTCGATCCTACAATTTGTGCGTTGATAGTTGCTGTATCCTGGAAACACACAACCGTATCAGCGCCTGCATTCGCAAGCGGATATGGTACAGTCCTGATCGTTACCTGGTCGCGCGCGGAGCATTTACCGATCATTGACTCCAGCGTATACGTGGTTGTT
Source organism: Bacteroidota bacterium (assembly GCA_023437225.1). Taxonomy (GTDB): domain Bacteria; phylum Bacteroidota; class Bacteroidia; order Chitinophagales; family Chitinophagaceae; genus Flavitalea. Next base: position 11,086 of record JAEZGS010000021.1, read on the forward strand.
GTAGCAGGCGCAACCCAAGGCTCTTTTGAAGACGCGTCAGACATCGTTTCAGTCGGCGTCCAGTTATAACGAAGGCCATTTGTTTGTGGCCGCAACTGAATGGAATCTGTTGCGCAAATCATCATATCGTTGCCGGCATCGAGCGTAACAAAGTCAACGACATTCACTCTTACAGAATCCGTATTTACGCATCCATTTTCATTGAGCGTGACTTTGTAAGTTGTTGTGGTTTTTGGAAAGACTGTTGGATTGGCGGTATTACTCCCCACTATGTTTGTTGATGGGGCCCATTGGAAAATGCCGCTGCCGGCCACGGACAATCTTAATGAATCGATGCTACAGATAAGTGTATCCCGAAATGCTAAAGTCATAAGTGGTACATCCCGCACTTCAACTTCTTTATAAACCGTATCAATACAACCCTTGTTGCTTTGCACGATGAATTCCACTCGTTGCAAGCCGAGATTTGAGTACAGCCAGTTGGGGTTTCTGGCAACAGACGTATCTGCTTCGGAGGAAAGATCACCGAAGTTCCATCTCCACGCCGCTACCTGTCCGTATCTGGTCTTGGTGGTATCTGTAAAACGGAATGGCGTGAACTTGCATGAACCTACCGCCGAAAACCCAGGAAAGAAACCCGGGTAAACTCTGGCACGCGTTGTTGTTGAATCTATACACTGGCCTGCGAGTACGACTTTGAGTTTTACGATATAAGTACCCGTATCCTGATACTGATGTTGCACGAAGCCGTAATCGTTCGAAGTAACAGCCGGTGGCGTTCCATCGCCAAAATCCCAGGTATATTCGGAGCCTGGCGGGTTGATCGTTTCATTGCGGAATGTTACATTGAAGTCATCACAGAAAGAATAGTCGGGTTTGAGAAAAGCTTTTAATGGAACACAGTCGGAAACAGCCACGTGAATGTCTTTTCTATGCACATTTATTAGTTTTCCCTGCCTGTACTCATATGCACATGCTGAGATCACATATTGTCCCAATTGAGTGGGAGCAATGCCTGTTACAATGCCGGTCTGCGGATTGATCCTGGCCGACGGGCCAAGTGGCTGACCGCCTGCATAACCAGGACTGTAATTAAGTGGAGTATATGGAGGCGATGAAGCTACCGTTGGATTTGGAAGCGATTGCGATGCTCCGATAAAACCATTACAAAGTGCGTAGACTATTGAATCCTGGCTGTCTTCATCTTCAGCTGCGAAATTAAATGTGAATGCGCTTCCGCTGCAAATGGCAGCCGCATCATTGGTAACAAAGCGGGGGCTGCTGTTTTTGTAAGCATCCGTCATTACAGATGTGCCAGGTATTTGAGCGTAGTAAGTAGCTCCATAACTGTTACTGGGCGCCTGCAGGTTTCTGATGTCGATGATTCTGCAGCAACGCTGGTACGCAATGATGTGTCCATTTTCTGTATTTGGCAGAATCATTCTTACAGAATAGGTCCGTACCCGGTAACAAACATCCATTGGAGGGTTTCCGATACATGGATTGGTTGCGGGATCAAAGCGCAGAAATATTTCACTATTCATCGCGGCAATGTGCGTACTCATGAAGCTGTTATTGCCGGCGTCAAATACTGTCAGTGGAACCTCGCTATCAAGCTGCCCCGGGCTTGTAGCTCCACAGTCAATATATAGTTTTAATGAAACGAGGTATTCAGAAGTGTTGGGTGTAGAACCAACTCCTATGTAAGTATACACAATTTCTCCGCCCTTGATGTGTGCTGCGTACAAGGGTAGGGACAATCCGGCTAATAGGAAGACTATGGTAAGGATCTTCTTCATCTAATTCTCAATAAGGTTAAGGAGGAATTGGATTAGAGAGCAGATAAAAAATGAAAGAGGGCGTTATTGCAGGATTCCGTTTCCTCAAGCATTCCCATGTGTCCTGAATTGTTACAGATATGAATATAAGAAAAAGAAGGCATAGTTGATTGCTCCAGAGTTTTTTGCATGGGCACCGCGTTATCGTGCTTACCTGCAATGAAAAGAACCGGCTTTTCAAATTTTTTGAGCACCTTGGTTCGATCCGGACGAGCGATCATCGCCTCATAATATTGTACGAGCGAATCGGCACTAAAGTTGGCGTAACGGTCAACTATTTCTTTTATCAGTTCAGGTTTTTCAGTTCTGGTTTGTTCACTAAATAGATTTGGAATGGATTGTGCCAGAAAACGCTCTGCACCATTTTCTTTAATGAACTCAATACCTTTTCTGCGTGTATTGATCTTTTCTTCATCGTCTGCATACGCGGAGGAGTGAAACAGGCAAAACCCGCTGAGCATTTCGGGATAAGCATCCGCGAAGGCCAGGGTTATGTATCCGCCCATGCTATGGCCTATTAGCGCCACGGGTTCATTTGATTCAACATTGATGATGTTTTTTACTGCTTCAGCATATAATTCCATTGAACCATTCGGCAGTAATGAAGAATCTCCGCTGCCTGGAAGATCGATAACAATCAGTTTATAATCCTGCTGCAATGACTCCACCTGGTGCTCCCAAATGCGGCTGTCTTCGGCAAAGCCATGCAATAGTACGACGGGCACACCATGTCCATAAACAGAATAAGCGATGTCATTGTTATCGGTCGTTAAGGTTCTTTGTTCGTTCATTTCAATTGAATTTTCTGAAACGTACAACGCTACGCATAAAAGCGATGATCACTAACGGTACTATGGCAGTGTTCATGTCTTGCGGCAGGATTGCCCATCCAAAGAACAAGAGAAAGTACCACACTGCCATGATACGAAAATAATTCAGTACCCAGCGTTTTTTTGAACGAACAACGAACGCGATAACAATATGTGTTGGCAGCGCCCATAAGAGATTGAAATTGTTCGAGCACACAAGATGGTCCGTTGCAAACCACATGAATAGTAACAGTATTCCCAGGGCTCCAAGAAGGAAGAAAAAGAAAAGATCAAAGATCAGGAGGACGCTTGATGCCCATTTGCGCCTGGTAAACATCAATGCCCATACAAGGACCATCAATACAGCCGTCACCACGATTGGCCTGGTCAGCCAAGATGCACTCTGCAACATTCGATCTGTTTCCAGTAACGTGGACTTTTGCCTGACAAGTGGTTGCTGATTTATAGTAGCGCTGTCAAACCCCTGCATCAAATAATCAGGAAGAAACATCGCTTCGCGCGAAGATATTTCCCGGTCGATCCGGCTTCCAAGTAGTATGTCGATGCCCAGCCTGCTCCAAAACATTTGACCGTTACGAAGATATACGTGCAATAATTCCCGGAAGGTAGGCGGCTCCTGTCCAACGATGTCGTTGAATTGAAGTTGTCCGTCGCTGCTTGCTTCCACTATGTCGGCAAGTCGCGTTGAACAATTATCAAACAGGAAATCGTATTTATAGTATTTATTTTCTTCGCGAAGATTATTGATGAGTAAAGAGCGAAGCTTTTGTTTTTGTGTACAACTCAAATTAAGCTGTTGTTCAATGATGCTGCGACCTTCATAACGGTAGTCTTCCCGGAATCCTTCGTAATCCTGGGTGGAAACATAATAAAGTAATTTCCCTCTTACGAACTCTGAATAAAAGTTAGGATTTTCAAAATCGAACGTACCATAGTTGAAGATCACGTCCACACCGCTCGAAGAGTCGACCAATCGTAGTGCCGAATGTCCAAAAGTGGAATACAGCTCTGCGCCCGGACTGCAGGTAAGCAAACTCATGCGCATCGCGCAGCTGTCGCTGGTTGTCTGCGATCTGCCGGAAACGGTGATGATCAAACATACGAACGCCAGCAATGAACGAAATAACCACCTTGTCATATAATGAAGATAAGCCTAACGGGAATAGTTTGGTGCTTCACGTGTTATCTCTATATCGTGTGCATGGCTTTCTTTCATACCTGCGTTGGTTATTCGTACAAATCGCGCTTTTTGTAAAGACTCAATGTCTGCAGCACCGCAATAACCCATACCTGATCTTAATCCGCCGATGTACTGATAAACGATCTCACTTAGATTTCCCTTGAAAGCTACACGGCCTTCGATTCCCTCGGGCACAAACTTGCGGATATCGTCTTCCACATCCTGGAAATAACGGTCGCTGCTTCCCTGGCTCATCGCGCCGAGAGATCCCATTCCGCGATATTGTTTGAATTTTCTTCCCTCGTAGATGATCGTTTCCCCAGGACTTTCTTCAGTACCCGCGAACACACTACCCATCATCACTACATTGGCTCCGGCCGCAAGGGCTTTCACCATATCGCCGGTATAACGAATTCCACCGTCAGCAATGAGTGGCACCTTCAATTCATTGAGTATGGATGCTGCTTCCATAATAGCAGTGATCTGCGGCACGCCAGCTCCGGCAACAATCCGGGTAGTACAAATGGACCCGGGACCAATGCCTACTTTAACTGCATCTGCACCTGCTTCGGCAAGTGCCTTTGCACCTTCCGCGGTGCCCACATTTCCAGCGATAACCTGGAGCGTTGGAAAATTCTTTTTCAGTTCTTTCAAAGCTTCGATAACTCCCTTGCTGTGTCCATGCGCACTATCCAGGCAAACGACGTCAACGCCGATATTTTGCAAAGCAGAAGCGCGGTCAAGTACATCGCCGGTGATGCCTAAAGCAGCCCCCACTACAAGTCGGCCATATTTATCTTTGACTGCATTTGGAAAACTCTGGAGCTGAAGTATGTCGCGATATGTAATTAGTCCAACAAGTTTCCCTTCATTACTTACTACGGGCAGCTTTTCAATTTTATATTGACTGAGTATCTTCTTAGCTTTTTTCAGGTCTGTTCCCTCGGGAGCGGTGATGAGATTTTCTTTGGTCATTACCTGGCTTACCTGCTTGTGGATCTCCGTCTCAAAGCGCAGATCGCGGTTGGTAAGAATCCCTACAAGCTTATGGTCATGATCAACGATAGGTATGCCCCCAATTCTGTTTTCTTTCATGATACGAAGTGCATCTGCTATGGTTGCATCAACGAAAAGAGTGATTGGATCGATGATCAGGCCACTTTCGCTTCTCTTGACTTTTCTCACCTGCTCGGCCTGTTTCTCAATACTCATGTTCTTATGCAATATCCCGAGGCCACCTTCTCTTGCAAGCGCAATAGCCAGTGTTGCTTCTGTTACTGTGTCCATTGCCGATGAGATCATCGGAATGTTCAATTCAATTTCTTTGGTAAGACGAGTGCGGATGTTCACCTCACGGGGCAGAACCTGTGAATAGGCCGGAACCAGTAAAACATCGTCAAACGTTAAGCCTTCACCGAAAAATTTAGAAGAAACGGGAGAGTTTGTTGTGGGAGCGTTCTGTATTGTTGCCATGTGCAAAGATAGGTTCATGAATAAATTCAGGCCAAATGATTTTTTTGTGAAAGCTGAAAGTGAAGCTGGAAGCGCTTTCCAGGCAACGAAGTGATAAGATCCTTCATTTCAAGGGCGAGAAGTTCAGAGGATAATTTTCCCATCGGAAGTCCTGAAGCGAGCTGGATCTCGTCGATGTGCATTGCTTCCCGCTCTCTAAAAGTCTCAAGTATGGCGCGCTCGCTGGCGCTTATTTCTGGAAATAATTCCTGTTGCACGGGTGGCCTGTTCAATTCCTTACTCCATCCCATTGTTTGGATAAAATGTTCGGATCCATTGAATAAAATCGCTTTATTCTGTTGAATGAGCTGATTGCATCCCTGGCTTTTTGAATCGGTGATCTTACCTGGCAACGCAAAAACATCACGGTCATAACTGGAGGCCAGGTCTGCAGTGATCATACTTCCGCCTTTCACGCCGGTTTCTATCAGTAGTGTTGCGTCGGTTATTCCGGCAACGATCCTGTTCCTGCTGGGAAAGTTGTGTTTATCAGGTGCTGTGCCGCTCATGAATTCAGTGAGTAAGCCACCACTTTTTACAATTGTTCGCGCAAGCGAATTATTTTCCATCGGATAAATTGTATCGAGTCCATGCGCCAGCACAGCAATAGTTGGCAGTTCACACTTTAAAGCGGTTCGATGCGCGATCGTGTCAATTCCAAATGCGAGTCCACTTACTATTGTAACGCCTGTTTGGGCGATTTCATTGATGAAGCCTTCAGTAACCTGTTTTCCATAATTACTGTTATTACGTGTGCCCACAATGGCAATGCAACATTCAGCATTCAGATCCGCGATGCCTTTATAGTAAAGCATGGTTGGCGGATCATAGCAATGCAACAAGCGGCGTGGGTATTCGGATGAGTTGATGAAGATCGGACGGATTCCAAATTTTTCAATAAATCGGATCTCTTTTTCTGCGCGTTTAAATTCATTGAATTTGCGAATCGTGCGGGCACGCACCGTTCCGATGCCTTCAACTTTTTCAAGTTGATGTAAGGGCGCATTAAAAATTTCGCGGGCCGAGGCGAAGGCATCCACCAAGGATCGCGCGTGCACAGCACCCACCTGGGGCACCATCGTTATAGATATCTGGTAAAGCAAGTCGGTAGAAAGCGCATCAGACATAGGTTTCTTAATAAAACCAAATATGACCTTTGTGCAACTTACTGAGAAAGTACTTTCATCTCTGTCCGACGGTTTTTTGCACGCCCCTCTGCGGTATTATTATCGGCAAGAGGCTGTGTTTCTCCATATCCCTGGGATGCAAGCCGGTTTGCTTCAATGCCCTTACTGATAAGGTAATTAACAACGGCTTTTGATCGGTTTCGCGACAGCAATAAATTGTCCTGGGGTTTACCAACATTGTCTGTATGGCCGTTGATCTGGATACGCAAGGAAGGGTTGTCTTTCATCAGAGCAACGATCTGATCCAGCTCCACAGTGGATTCGGGCCGTATCTCAAAGCTGTTCACATCAAAGAAAATATTGTTCAATACAATAGTAGCATTTGCTTTGATCGGCTTAAGCGGTATATCGATATGGTAGGTAGAATCGGCAATCTTTTGGCTCATTGGAAAGTTCTCTGAAAAGAAGAGATAACCCCGGCGATTCACGTTGAATGCATAGTCTTTACCAACAGGCAAGGTGATCAGATAATTCCCTGTTTCATCGGTTTGTACCTTGCTTAGAATCTGCTTTGTGGACAGGTCGGTTAACTCAACAGCGGATGGAAGACCTTTATTGGTTTCGCTGTCATAAACCTTGCCTTTTACCCATAAAGTGCGCGCGGGACGCACATCTTCGCGCAACTCAAAGCTGTAAATGTCAAGACCACCTTTGCTATCGGCCCTGTCACTTGCATAGTACGCCGTACTGCCATTTGCTGCAATGAAGATGCTTCCTTCATTCTCAATGGTGTTTATAGGGAAACCCAGGTTCTCCGCCTTTCCCCAGGAATTGTCTTTAAGTTTCCTGGCTACGAAAAGATCATCGCCCCCATATCCCAAATGTCCGTTTGATGTGAAGTATAAGGTCTGATTATCGGCATGAATGAACGGTGCGCTCTCGTCTCCAATCGTATTGATTTCCGGTCCGAGGTTCTGCGGCATTCCCCAACGACCATTTGGCTGGCGGCGGGAAACGTAGATATCGGATCCGCCGTAACCTCCCGATCGTCTGCTCGTGAAATAAAGATCTCTTTTATCGGGAGACAGACTTGGCGCCGACTCCCACGTTTCAGTATTGATCAGGTTACCGAGATTTTCGGGAGCACTCCAGCCATCCGGCGTCAGGTAGGAGATATAGAGGTCGCAACTGCCATACCCCTCAGGGAAATTGCAGCCTGTAAAAATCAGCCATTCACCATCCTGTGAAATGACCTGTGCTCCCTCGTTTTGTTGCGTATTAATGCTTCCAATAAGTGCACGCGATTGCGACCAGCCCTTTTCCGTAGATAGCGCTTCAAAAAAATCTTCGTTGTAGTTCCTTACCCTCCTGGTATAGACGAATTTTGATCCGTCGATCGTTACCGTTGGATAGTATTCAGAGACCTGTGAATTAATGCTGTCGCCCATATTTTTTGGCTCGAAGCGATAGTTACTTGCCTTGAGCTTTTGATCCATTTCAATGGCAAAGCGATAAGTACGTTCCCGATAGGCACCTGCCTTTACGCTGCTTTCCCGCAGACCGGGTGTCTGCAAAAATTGTTGAACAGCGGCAAGCGCTTTTTCAAATTCACCCCTGCCTGCAAGGTTTATAGAATAGGGAAGGTTATAGTCGCGAAAATAGGTGTTATCAACACTTCGGGCTTTTTCGTAAAATTCTATTGCACGGTCATAATTTTTTTGTTCACCATACATCCCGGCGATGGAAAGATATGCATCTGCGAATCCGGGCTCGATCTTCACCGCATCCTGTAAAAGGCGGATGCCAGCGGTGAAATTTCCTTCCCGACCCTGTTCCATAGCCTGCTCATAAAGGCTCAGGGCTTTACGGCCGATCTTGTCGGGGTTGTATTGCGCGATGGCAACGGATGGACCCATCGCAACGCATAAAAGAACGAAGGCAAATAATTTCATCTTCATCATCTATCTGTCCATTTCCTGATTGGTAAAACTAATAAACGAAAAATTAAGCAGTTAGGAGTGCAGCGCCTGGTTATTTAACGAACAGCATTGCTGCGCATAATACGTTAGGGTACATTGATGTATTTATGCATCTGTATCGATAGTTCCCACTTTGGATGGAGCTTTATATAGTCGATGATCAGTGGAGTCATTAAGCTTGATCTATCCCATTCCGGTTGTAAGTACAGCTTGCAATCAGGTGATACCAGAGTTGCCCATTTCTCTGCCCAATCAAAATCCGATTTATTATAAACGACCACCTTAAGCTCGTTGGCAAGAGGCAGTATGTCGGGAAGGGGAGCTTTGAATTTTTTCGGTGAAAGGCAGATCCAGTCCCAATTTCCTGTGACCGGTGAAGATCCGGAAGTTTCCACATTGGTTTGAAATCCTGCCATCTTGAGTGCATCTGTAAGCGCTGTACAATTGTGCATAAATGGTTCGCCACCTGTAACAACCGCGAGCCGGCCAGGGTGCCCTGAAGCTTGTTGAACGATCTGTTCGAGGTTTATGAGTGGATGTTTGCCTCCATCCCAGCTTTCCTTGACATCGCACCATACACAACCGACGTCACAACCACCGAGACGTATAAAATATGCCGCCTTTCCCTGGTGAAAACCTTCTCCCTGCAGCGTATAAAAGGCCTCCATCACCGGGTACCGCACCATTGTATCAACACCTAGTTCCATCGCCGCGAAGTTCGTTTTTTAATTGCATTCGAAAGTGAGAGAAAGCCTAATTGTTCATCGAGCAGGCTTTGAATGTATTATTCATTAAGGCTGCAATGGTCATTGGACCAACACCGCCAGGTACCGGCGTTATGTAACTGCATTTTGGAGCTACTTCATCAAATGCAACATCTCCTTTAAGCGCATACCCTTTTTTCCTGGCAGGATCACTCACCCTTGAAATTCCGACGTCGATGACAATCGCGCCGTCTTTGATCATATCGGCCTTGACAAATTCGGCTCTTCCCAATGCGGCAACAACAATATCTGCAGACCGACAAATTTCTGAAAGATTGCGGGTATGTGAATGACAAAGCGTGACGGTGCAGTTCCCGGGATTTGAATTGTTGCTTAATAATATACTCATAGGGCGGCCAACTATGTGGCTTCTGCCAATAACTACAGCGTGCATTCCACGTGTGTCAACCTGGTAATGTTCGAGCAACATCATTATGCCATGGGGTGTTGCGGGCAGGAACCCTGGAAGATTCAAAACCATTTTGCCTGCATTGGCAGGATGGAAGCCGTCAACGTCTTTAGAAGGATGGATCGCATTGATCACGCGTTGTTCGTTGATATGTTTCGGTAAGGGCAATTGAACAAGAATCCCATCAACATCCGGGTTCATGTTCAGATCGTCAATGACAGATAACAGACGATGTTCAGAATCGGAAGCGTCAAGGCGAATCAGGGAAGACTTATATCCGATCTCACTGCAAGCTTTAACTTTTGATCCCACATAAGTTTCGCTCGCTCCATCATTTCCAACCAATACAGCAGCAAGGTGCGGTACTTTCTGGCCTTCGGCGATCAACTGACCAACCTTGATTGTCAGTTCTTCGCGAACCAATTTAGATACATGATTGCCATCCAGGATTTTCATGGCGCAAAAGTAGTCTACCTGTAAGGCAATGCCAAATCATGAGAAAAAAACGACCTCTCAGCGGTGATAATCACATGGCAGGAAATATGCCCCGCATTAGATTTGAATTGTGAGATGGATATTGATTGCAGTGCTGTTTTTCCCGAACGGAGTGAAGCCCCAGTTGACACTAAGTGGTGGCATTGCCCCGGTCACCCTTTTGCCAACCCTGCAACATCAACATTTATTTGCTGCAACGGAATACAGTGCCACTTCAGTTATGCTTGAAGGCTTTCGTGCAGCATTGCATTACGAAAAACCGGTAACCGTTGAAGGCATTAGTCTTATTGCTGCAGCACTGCATGTAAAGATCAAAGAAACACATGTTCTTGCTTCCGGAAGAGTTTATGGAAACGAACATTACAAACAAGCAGCTCTTTCCATTGCGCTTGCAAGAAAATTAGGAAATGTGTCATTAGGTATACGCTCGATAGTATACCGGGATGCGATAAAGGGATACTCATCACAAAATTCTATTCGTGTGGGCGTCAGTTCAATGTTAAAGCTGACAAAAGAAGTATCTATTTATCTGCAGGCAACGAATATTGGATGGGCTTCTCACACGCCACAAAGTACGCATGCGTTGGTAATCGATGGAGGCCTGATGTACGACGCATCGGACATGGTGAATGTTTCTATCGGATGGCGAAAGCAACGCGAGAGCCCGCCCGTTGGGCATTTTCATGTCGTTTACATACCAGCCGATAAGATAACAGTGGGTGCAGGATACCTTACAAACATAAATGGAATGTATCTGTCTGTGGGATATCCATTGAAAGCAATTAAGCTATCTGTTTCCATTAGATACGATCCGGTATTGGGATGCATGCCAGGGTTGATGCTGTTCAATTAGTGAAGTATGAAGCATGTGTGGTTGATATTGATTGTAATATTTGTATTGGTTGTTAAGCGTTCCGATGGACAACAAACTGATGATGAAAAACAATTGCAGCAGGTTGAAGCAAGTGCGGAACGCGAAGACGAAATGAATGTTGACCTGGAAGAACTTTTATTAGATCAGGAGGAGTTGAAGTCCTCTAAAGTAAATATCAACAGCGACGCTGTAAGAGAGCTATTTATTTCGGGGTTGCTTACCGAAGCGCAATTGCATTCACTTGCAATGCATCGCGAAATGTATGGCGATATTATCAGCAAATACGAACTCCAGGCAATTGAAAACTGGAACATTGAAACGATCCGGAAAGTACTGTCGTTTATTTCGTTTGAAAAGAAGGGATTGAATGTCGCATTCAACAAGAAATTCTTTAGCGGCAGCTCGGCAACTTTATTGGTCAGATATTCCAATACGATTGAAAGATCGGATGGATACAGGTTGGATACAATTACCGGCGAAAGGCCTTACAGAGGGCCGGGATACGCTCTTTTAGTGCGTTACCGGTACAACCTCAATGACCGCATACGCCTTTCTTTCCTGGCGGAAAAGGATGCAGGAGAGCCGGTGCAGATTAAGGGTGCAAAACTATTAGATTTTAATTCGCTCAACATTTCATTCAAAGATCTGAGTAAGTGGTGTAAGCAGCTGATCATTGGTGACTACGGCGTAAATGTAGGGCAGGGATTGATACAATGGCAGGGATTCGGATACGCAAAGGGTGCGGCGGTAATGGACATATTCAAACATGGACCAGTGCTTCGCGGATATGGTTCGGCCGGTGAATCAAAATACTATCGCGGTATTGCTACAACAATTCAAAGGCGCAAAATTGCTGCAACTCTTTTTGTATCCATGAAGAAAGTTGATGCCAACATAAAGAACGATTCCATCAGCGCATTTATCACCAATGGTCTGCATCGCACGAATGCTGAACGATCTGACCTGCATTCCGCTTCGCTGATGAGCTACGGTGTTAATCTCGCTAAAAAGTTCAAGCGTTTGAATATTGGTGCCACGGCATTATGGCATCGCTTCTCACATCCACTTTCCCATAAAACCGAGCTGTATAACCAGCATACCATAGATGGAAAAAATTGGATGAACGCAAGTATGAATTACACTTATACGCGGAAGAACATACATCTGTTTGGGGAGATTGCTTTCGATAAGCGATCGTCTATTGCGCAGTTGCATGGTGTAATACTCAGCATGCATAAGAACATTGATATCTCCTTTGTTGGGAGAATGATCTCACCCCAATTTCAATCTTTAAATGCACGTGCTTTTACAGAAAATACTTCGGTAAATAATGAGATAGGCATCTACAGCTCCGTGTCTATAAAAACAGGCAGGTGCAGGTTCGGTTTGTATGCAGATCAATTTTGGTTTCCCTGGCTCAAATATAGAGTGGATGCGCCGTCCAGGGGATTTGATTATATGATTGCTGCACAATGGGATCTTACAAGGTCTATCTCTATATCGGCACGATATAAGATGGAGACGAAAGATCAAAACAGCAGTAACGAACAAGAGAATATGCATGTTCTGATTAGTAATACACGAAGTTCGACGCGCTTACAAGTAGCGTATGAACCAGTTCGCGAGCTTAAATTTCGTATGCGGATGGAAAGCGTTTGGAATTCAATTGGCGGAAAGGATTCCCGGGGTTTCCTTGGATACGTTGAGGCGATAATAAAAAAACAGTTAATACCGGTAGATCTGACTATGCGACTACAGCTTTTTGATGCGGAGGATTTTGATGCAAGAGTTTATTCTATTGAAAGAGGCGTTCAATATGCGTTTTCTGTTCCGTTTTATAGCAATCAGGGCTGGCGATATTTTATTGTGATGCAACACAGTCCCACTGTAAGATTCATACGTAAATTTCAAAAACACCATCGGCTGCATTTTTCTGTGAAATGGGCACAATCGATTTTCCCAACTGAAACAACTACAGGCGCAGCAACTACCCAGGTTACAGGCAATAAAAGATCCGAGATAATCATGCAGATGATCATGAAGAGCGGAAGATAATTTCAAGATAAGATGCAGCATTGAAATTGTCCTTCCTGTCTTTTCAATCTCCTCCCTTACATGTCTCCATAACTGTACGGTGCTGTGTACAGTACATACTGTTGTTTCTAAACATAAAACATAGTCACATGAGAAAACGTCTTACACAATTGTTTGTGTTAATGCTATTCTCACTCACAGCATTTACACAAGTTAGAACGGTGACAGGAACAGTGGTTGATCAAACCGGGGCACCGGTTCCTTTTGCATCAGTCAGAGTTCAGGGTACAGGTCGCGGTGTTACTGCCGATGAAAACGGTGCATTCAGCATCCAGGCAAATCAGGGAGAGGTTTTGCAAATCTCCGCTGTTGGTATTCGTGCAGTAAATGTTAGTGTTGGTGCAAACACCACTTACACTGTTACAGTAGAAAAGTCCGGCGTATTGAATGAAGTGGTTGTAACTGCGCTTAATATTCGCCGCGACAAAAAAGCTGTTGCCTATTCAGCGCAAAATGTTTCGGGTGAGCGTCTGAACATTGCACGTGAAACCAATCTCGCCAATGCAATAAGCGGAAAGGTTGCCGGAGTGCAGATTGTAGGAACTCCATCAGTAGGTTTCCGCAATCCAACGATTAGAATTCGCGGTGTCAATACACTGGCAGGAGAGGGCCCGTTATATGTACTCGATGGCACACCTGTAGACGCCTCTGCAATCAACTTAGACAACGTTGAAAATTTGTCGGTCCTTAAAGGAGCACCGGCAACTGCATTATACGGGCAACGGGCTGCAGGTGGAGTGGTGCTCGTAACTTCCAAGAAAGGAAAGCGCAATTCACCACCGCGCGTGGAAGTGAATACATCAGTAACACTTGAACGCGTTGGATTATTACCCGACTATCAAAATGAATATGCAGGAGGTTACAGCAATGATTTTCTACCATTTGAATTTGATGCAACACGCCATCCCGCGGAATGGGCATCTTTCGATGGACAAAACATGCTTGAATATTATGCGGATGAAAGCTGGGGGCCTAAGATGGATGGAAGAATGTATCGTCCTTACTGGAGCTGGTTCCCGGGTCCTGAGTTTGGAAAAGAAATTCCATTACTTCCCCAGGAGGATAACGTGAGAGATTTCTTCGAGACAGGAATCACTACGAATAACAACATCTCTGTGTCAGGTGGTGGAAATAACTTCGTCTACAGGCTTACGTATAATAACATCTTTCGCACAACGCCTGTTCCCAATTCTGGTCAGAACAGGAACTTTCTTACAGCATCCACAAGTTTCGATCTGAACAAGTTCATTACGATAAACTCAAATATCAATTACCAAACCACATCACGTTATGGTAATTTTCTTGAAGGTTATGGTGGAGGTTTAACTGGTAGTTTCAACCAGTGGTTCCAGCGCCAGATCGATATGGATCGACTAAAGAATTATAAGAACCCCGATGGATCATTCAATTCATGGAACATTCTTGGACCGGCCGATTATGATCCTGATGATCCAGGGTATTTTCTACGTCCGTTGTATTGGGACAATCCATACTATGACGTGACGGAAAACATTCCACATCTTCGTTCCGATCGGATCTATGGCGACGTTGGCCTGACGGTCAACATACTAAAGAACCTTAGTGTAACCGGTACTGTCAGGGGCGATATATTCAGTGATAATTCCGATTCAAGGATCACTGAAGGCGGCTTGAATATCGCGCGATACGGTGAAGCATCGAATCGTAACACAGAATACAACTACGAGGGCATAGTATCATATGATACAAAGTTTGGCGATTTCGATCTTGATGCTAACATCGGTGGAAACATTTTGAAAATTCAGAATTTTAATTACCAGGGTAATACAGTTGGAGGCCTTGCCATTCCTGGCTTCTACAGCTTATTGTCTTCTAAAGACCGGCCGTTCGCGAGGACAAACCTGGTGCAACTTCGTAGGAATAGTTTGTTTGCAAGAGCATCGTTGGGATGGAATCAAACAGTGTTTGTAGAATTGTCGGGAAGAAACGACTGGTCGTCTGCATTGCCGGAGGATAACAATTCATATTTCTATCCTTCTGTAGGTGTAAGTCTTGTATTCAGCGAATTTGATGCGATCAAGAATGTGGATGCGATAAGTTTTGCAAAACTGCGCGCAGCATTCGGACAGGTAGGTCGCGATCTGGATCCTTACAATGTTCGTGACTATTTCGAAGCGGGAAATATTTACGGATCAAATGCTCCGCTATTCACACCTAATACGCAGCCAAATCCCAATCTTAAACCCAGCTTACAGAATTCATATGAAGCAGGACTTGAGATGAGGTTTTTGGATAATCGAATTGGTTTCGATGTTGCTTATTACAAGAATATAAACACCGATCAGATCCTCGCCATACAGGTTCCTAACTCGAGCGGCATCACAAGTTCATTCATTAATGCAGGAAAAATAGAGAGCCAGGGTATTGAATTATTAATAGAAGCAAGTCCTGTCAAGCGCGAAGATTTTACATGGGACATCACTTTGAATTTTGCTAGGAACCGGAATAAAGTAGTAGAACTTGAAGAAGGCCTGGACAACTATGTATTGGGTAATGCAACTACTTTCCGTAAATCGATTCAGTTGCAGGCACGTGTAGGTGAGCCATGGGGGCAGATCGTGGGAACGAGATATATGCGCGATGCAAAGACCGGGCTGCCTTTACTCACTGCAACGGGCAACTGGAGAGTGGAAGATAACCAGGTGCTAAAGAATGCTCTTCCCGATTTCACGGGCGGTATGCAAAACTTTTTGACGTTTAAAGGATTCACCTTAGGATTCAACATTGACTTTCAGAAAGGTGGTGCATTCTATTCTGTAACAAGAATGTTCAATGCATACTCTGGCCTCGGTGCGGAAACTGTTGGTTTGAACGATAAGGGAAATCCAATGCGCGATGCTGTTGCAGATGGCGGAGGTTTACGTCCGATTGGTATCATGCCGGACAGCACCGAGAATACTGGTTTGTACGTTGATCCGCAAGTATATTTTGGAAGGCAGTTTGATTTGCACGAAAGATGGATTTATGACGCAAGTTTTGTGAAGCTTCGCGAAGTTAGTCTTGGATACACTTTCAACCCACGTACGTTTTCAAGAGTTGGAATAAAAGGACTGAGTCTTTCAGTAATCGCCCGAAACGTTGCATTGTTGTATTCAAATGTTGATGGAATTGATCCGTCGGAACTTGAAGTGTACTGGCACGAAGGCGGACAGTTACCTGCGACACGATCGCTGGGACTTAACGCGAGAATTATTTTCTAATCAACAAACAAAAAGTTATGAAGCGATATATAAACAAAAACGGGATGCAGGTATTGCTCTGTTTCTTGTTGATCGGAGTTATAAGTTGTAATCCCGGAGATTTTGGTACGATCAACATAAATCCAAACCAGCCGTCTGAAGCGAATACTGCGGCGCTATTAACGGGAGCACAAATTTCACTTCCCGGCGATGAAATAGGTCAGGCAACTGTGCTCACTTCCGCATATCCGAATCTGTATGTACAATTCCTTTCTGATAAACAGTATACTGAAAATTCAAGATACAGTACTGTGGGATTCAACTATGGTGCGATATATACCGGACCATTGGACAATCTTCAGACGATTATTGACATCAATACAAATCCGGAGACTGCCCAGAATGCTGAACAATATGGCAGTAACGAAAACCAGATTGCAGCGGCAACAATTCTTTCGTCATACCTGTTTCTGCATTTGACCGACCGGTTTGGTGACATTCCATTTACCGAAGCGTTGAAAGGTTCAGAATTGTTTCGACCTTCATTCACTCCGCAACAGGTGATATACGACAGTCTCTTCATTAGATTGAAACGAGCTTCGGATATGATTGATGAAAGCTCGGCAATCCAGGGCGATGTAATGTTTGGTGGAGACATGCATATGTGGCAGATTTTTGCCAATACGATGCGCCTTGTAATGGCTTTAAGAATTTCAGAGGTTGACCCAACCCGCGGACAAACAGAGTTCAATGCTGCGCTTGCTGATGGTGTGATCAGCAGTAATGATGAAAATATCCAGTATTCTTATTTGGAAGATGATAACCAGGATAATCCCTGGCAGGATGCATTCGAAACCAGGCTTGATTTTGCGATCAGCCAGCCGCTTGCTGATACATTGAACGCATTAAATGATCCACGCATTACAATGTATGCTAATCCAGCGGCTGCAACAGGCACATATGTGGGAATGCCTTACGGTGTACCGGAATCTGAAGCGGGCGCAATTGCAAACGCCAGCATTTCATTTCTTGGAGATGCGGTCAGGCAACAAACATCTCCCACTTATATTTATACCCGTGCACAGGTATTGTTTTCGATGGCAGAGGCTGCGCATAGGGGATGGATCCCTGGTGGGGATGCATTGGCACAGGCTTACTACAATGATGCGATCAAGGCTTCATGGGAACAATGGGGTGTATTTAACCAGGGTCAGTACAACGCTTATATAGCACAACCTCGAGTCGCTTATACCGCAGGCACTGCTATGCAAAAGATAGCATTGCAAAAATGGATATCATTATTCCTGAACGGCTATGAAGCATGGGCTGAATGGAGAAGACTCGATGCTCCTGTATTGCAGCCTGCGCCTGCAAGTCTTAACCCGGGCGGCGGCATACCTGTAAGACAGGCCTATCCATCGTTTGAAGCCACGCTTAATACTGCAAACTATAATTCGGCGGTTCAAAACCTCGGTGGAGATGATGATCTGAACACACCGGTGTGGTGGGACAAATAACAGAATGCGGAAAGCAGAATGCGGAATGCAGGATGATAAGGAGGAACGGAGGAACGGAGAAACAGAGAAACAGAGAATTCTAAGCTGTATTTAAGAGTTGAAAGTAAAGTCTATATGATGAGTCGTTGGGCGTTTACTTCTTACTCTTAATACAGGTTTCTTTATGCAAATTATAATGTCCAGCCATTAATGCAAACTAGCGGTCATTCTCCCGGTTAGATTGTTTTGCCTTCA
>JAEZGS010000010.1 GCA_023437225.1 Bacteroidota bacterium
TCGAGAATGATGCGAGTGATATTCGATTGTCCACTTTGATGCGGATCATTAATGATGGGCTGGGAGCCAAGCTTGAGTTATTGGTACATGCCTAATATTGCAGGCACAACGCCTAACACAGGCTTGCTGCAAGCCTGCAGCCATTATGTGCAGCATTCTTTAAATTAATCGGCCTGCAGCAAGCCTCGCACCGTTATGCGGCATTATTTGGTGCATTATTTTCATTTTTGCTTCTGTTTAAAGTACATATCTTTGGCGTTACTATCGTGACGGGTTATTATGATCGTTTCATTTGGAAATTCAACGACGGAGAAAATATGGAATGGCTTGCGAGTAAAGGGCTTGCCAAGAGAGGTCCAGGAAGTCGGCAGAAGGAAATTAAGGATGCTGAACAACTCAACGAATCTACAGGACCTCAGAATTCCACCGAGTAACCGGTTGGAAAAGCTAAAGGGAGGTAAGGATTTTTATAGCATTCGAGTTAATGATCAATTGCGGATCATTTTTCGCTGGCAGAGTAGTAGCGCGTCGGAAGTAGAAATTGTTGACTATCATTAATAAGGCATATGCCAAGAATAAAAAACATTCACCCCGGCGAGGTTTTATATGAAGAGTTCCTGGTGCAAATGGGGATAAGCGCATACAGACTTGCAAAGGATATTGGTATCCCCCAAACGAGGGTTTCTCAGATCTTAAAAGGTAAGAGAAGAATCACTGCTGACACAGCATTGCGGTTGAGTAAATATTTCGGAAACTCTGCTAAGTTTTGGCTTGGCTTACAGGATGACTATGATATCGAAGAGGAGAGGATCTCCATTAAATCTCAACTAAACCTGATTGCTCCAGCAGAAAATAACACCGCATAACAAAGGCTTGCTGCAAGCCTGGAGCCATTATGTGCAACATACTTTAATTTTAACGGCCTAACGGCAAGCCTCGCACCGTTACCTGCAAGCAATGGCTGCAGTCATCAAATTAAAGTCTGGAAGAACAGACATCTGAATCAATATGCCTGGACGACTATTACGATTGAATACCCTGATACTAACTCTCGGTCTCTTTGTGTCCATTTGGATTTTCGCTATAAACTTTGAGATGGGCGACGTAAATGCTGCTATCATGTATTTGCTCATTGGCTTTCTTCCAGTTGGACTTTATGTAACAGCAAATACGCTGACCCTTACTTTTTTAGTGAGGATCCTCCAAAGATATAAGTTGGAAATAATTGCCTTTGTTTTAGTACCGTTTATCAGCTTTATTCTTTCAACAATAACTGGACTTTTAACGCCCGTTGCTGTATTTCAATATTTGACCATCTGTTTAGCTATTGTCAACTTAGCGACATACATCCTGTTTAAAGCGAAAGTTATCAAAGAGCAAGACGACTAATGCCAGCAGGTACATGCGCTTGGCAAAAAAGCGGCTGAAGTGCTAAATTGAACAATAAATTATTATTCAACTTCGGTGCATAAGCTAGAGTGATGGAACAGAGACTTCCGCTTCTTCGCCAAGCGCCGAACCGTTAGCAAACATACTTTATGACCATTCTTCGAATATTTGTAACGGGAGTATTTGTAATAGTTATTTCTTGCGCAAAACCTGCAACCCCTGTAAATATTGAATTTGAAGGCCAATCTTTCGAACTCCCAATAAGGGTAATCGAAGCAAAAGAAAAACTGGGACTTGAGTTTGGCGAATATGAAGGCTTTTATAAAGCAAATGGACCTGATCGGATAATAGAGACTCAACTTCAATATTTTCCCTTGTTTATGGGAAGGGATCATCTTAAAGAAGAAAGTTATTATAATGAAAGTATAGTGGGAGTAACATTTTTCAAAAAGGGTACATCAATAGGTCAAATAGTATCTGATTTTCAGAGGAAGTACAATCAGAAGTTTAAAACTGGAGTTAAGGAATTTAGTAAGGATGGAAAAGAACGTCCTAAAATGATTTACTATTATATAAAAACACATAATGACATTTTTGTTGCATTAAAGGAAATTGAATTTAGACCCACAAATACTAAGTATGTTACAATTTCATTCTACAATGGAATTTCAGAATACGAACTGGAAGAATACCTAGAATATGTATTTTGATAGAAGTACGTTTGCTAACACAGGCTTGCCAAAAGCCGGGAGCCATCCTGTGTAGCATTGTTTAATTTCACCGGCCTGCAGCAAGCCTCGCACCGTTAGCTGCATGGTGCTTCTTCCAAAATGCTAGTTTCTTAAATTGTAAAAAGACACGTATCTTGGGGTTTTCAAAACACGTGTTATGACCACAAAGTTGACCTTGACCATTGAAGAAGAAGTTATTAAAGCCGCTAAGACCTATGCAAAGAAAAAGGGCAGGAGTGTGTCGGACCTTGTTGAGACCTATTTGAAAAATTTAGCCGGGAAGAGTAAGACACCGGACGAAATTTCTCCCGAAGTAAAACGTTTAATAGGTTCGGTGAAACTGCCAGGGGATTTTGATTATAAGGAAGAATTAGCTAAACAAATCAACGCGAGGAACAGGAAATGAAAGGGTTGTTTTTAGACACAAACGTTATCATAGATGTGCTGGCAAATAGAAAACCCTATGTTGATTCCTCTTCAAAGCTTTTTGATTTGTCGGTAAAAGGCAAAGTGACATTGTATGTTTCTGCGCTTTCATATTCAAACATTTACTACATCGTCCGTAAGCATGCCACGCACAAACAGCTGTTAGCAATTCTTAAAGGATTGGAAGACATGACTGAAACCTTGGACGTTACCAAAGATATTGTTGTAAGATCAATACAAAGCGGCTTCAAAGATTTTGAAGACGCAATACAGTATGAGACTGCCAAATCGTATAAGAAAGTTGAGGCCATTATCACGCGAGATCCGAGAGGATTCAAAGACAGTGAATTGACTGTACTGACGCCGGATGAGGCGCTTACCATTTTAAAAAGCGCCAGCAGCTAACAAAGGCTTGCCGTAAGCCTGGAGCCATTCGAGTTCAGTCATTGTTTAATTTTATCGGCCTTCGGCAGCCTCGCACCGTTGGCCGCGATGCTGGGGCGCTTCAGGTATCTTTGAATTGCTTAAATTTGAGGTACCAATGACTTTAATCGATCGACATAAGGAAGCAATTGAAGCGCTTTGTAAAAAGCATGGCGTTAGTAGCCTCTATGTGTTTGGCTCGGTCTTGTCTGATAATTTTGGAATTGACAGCGATATTGATTTGTTGGTAAATTTCTCAGGAATAAATTTGCAAGACTTCGCAGACAATTACTATGGCCTTAAGTTCGCATTGGAGGAGATTTTTGACCGTCCTGTCGACCTTATCGAAGAGAAGGCATTAAGAAATCCCTATTTGAAACGAAGTATCGTGGCTCATCGCCATCTTTTATATGCAGCTTGAATTCCAGACTTTTGCCTACGACATTTTCAATGCAATTGAAGAGATTGAGACATTTCTTAAAGACGTTCCTACCTTTGACGCATATACGGCTGACCTTAAGACTCGACGAGCAATTGAAAGGAATTTAGAGATTATTGGTGAGGCAATGAATCGTATGCTAAAGTTGGATGATCAACTTCACTTCGCAGATGCTCGCAAGATTGTTGATACTAGAAATCGTATTATACACGGCTATGATACCGTCTCCGATGAGGTTCTGTGGAGTATTGCCACTTCAAATTTGAAGACATTGAAAGCGGAGATTGAGCAATTTCTCGGTTAGCACCGCTGCCAACAAAGGCTTGCCGTAAGCCTGGAGCCATTATGTGCAACATTCTTTAAATTAAACGGCCTGCAGCAAGCCTCACACCGTTAGCTGAAATGCCCTTGAAGCCTCTGATTTGAAGATAACAATATCCCATTTCGGGAACTTTTTGTACATTTGATCATAACTGATTGAGAGTAATTGCCAAAAAGATATTGAGAGACTTCTGGTCGAAACATCCGGATTGCGAGCAACAATTAAAAGCCTGGTACCAGGAAGCAAATGATTCGGTATGGAAGAATCCTAAGGACATTAAGAAAGAATATCCGAGTGCTTCGATTTTAGAAGGAGACAGAGTTGTCTTCAATATCAAAGGGAATCACTATCGGCTGATCGTAAAAATCAATTACTCATACGGCATGGTTTGGATCCGATTCATTGGAACCCATGCACAATATGATAAAATTGATGCAACCAAAATTTAGAACAATGACCACCATAAAACCTATCAAGACTAAGAAGGATTATCATGCCGCCTTGAATCGGCTTGAGAGTATTTTTGATGCTAAACCGGGAAGTTCACAAGGAGATGAATTAGAAATTTTAGGGATACTCATTGACAAGTATGAAAATGAACATTTTCCTATTGATTTCCCAGATCCTATTGAAGCAATTAAGTTTCGTATGGAACAGATGGGATATAATCAAAGTGATCTCGCCAAAGTGATAGGGCTAAAGAGTAGAGCAAGTGAAATATTGAACAAAAAGCGCAAACTAACCCTAGAAATGATCCGTCAGATTCATCATAGCCTTGGAATTCCGACAAACGTTTTAATTCAGAGTTACTAAAGGCACTTGAGCTAACACAAGCTTGCCAAAAGCCGGAGCCATCCTGTGTAACATTGTTTAATTTCACCGGCCTTCGGCAAGCCCTGTACGTTATGCGCCACTAATTTAAGCGGTTGATTTTGTAAATTTGACTAAATGTGGCAGGATTATATCATATCAGATAAGGATGTTCTATTAGGGAAACCGACCATCAAAGGAACTAGGATTTCCGTCGAGCTTATTTTGGAACTTTTGGCTTCTGGTTGGACAGGGCAACAAATTCTGGAAAGCTATCCAAATGTTACAGAAGGCGCACTTCGGGCAGTGTTTTCTTACCTACATGATTGCTTAAAACAAGAACTCTATTTTCCAATACCTGCTGCGTAGTATATTTTTAGCCAATGAGAATTTTCCACGACCTAGTATCATACTTTTGCGGCAGGGGGGAATAATAATATCCAGCATTCAGGAAGAAAGTCCAGGTATATCGGATAAAGAAGTTATCAAAAGGGCATCTGAACTGAACTATATTATTCTAACTTTTGATCGTGATGACGGTGCGCTGATTTTTTGATATCAACAAAAGGATCCGCCTGCCGTTATTTACTTTCGTGATAAAGGAAGCTATCCTAAGTCTGCCGGTGAAACTATGCTGCGATTGATCAAATTGTCGATGTTTAAGTTTGAAAGTTGCTTTACAGTAATCGACAAAGACAATATTCGGCAACGATTTTATTCAAGCGGCACACAACACAGGCTTGCCAAATGCCCGGAGCCATCCTGTGTAACATTCATTAATTTTACCGGCCTTCGGCAAGCCTCGCACCGTTGTGCGCAACACATACTCTCTAATGAACTTTAAGATAAAAGATAACAATAGTTGCGGCTACTTCGCAATAGAAATCAAAGGGACTGAAGTCGATGCTGAATGTTTAAATGCAAAAGTTGATTTCCAACTCAATGGATTTACGGCTCGATTTGAATTTAGCTTGCGTTTGGGCGAATTGGTTTCATTTTATGAGGAGTTGCAAGTGTTTTACTCCACGCTTAAAGGCAGTGCTCGATTAGAAAGCATAGAAGACAAGGTCAACATCTTACTCAATACAGATGGACTGGGGCATGTTTTGGTTGATGGTGCTTTGAGGGATTCGTCGTATACGATAAAAACCACCTTTGAAATGGAAACTGACCAGACGTATCTCAGCGACATATTAAGAGATTGCCGAGAAATCCTCGATAAATTAAGTGTGGCCCTTAATTGACAAGCGCACAACAAAGGCTTCCTGTAAGCCTAGCGCCATTCCAGTTCAATCATTGTTAATTTCACCGGCCTTCGGCAAGCCTCGCACCGTTATGCGCTGCAACTAATGCAACGACATGAGTGTTTTTTTGTAACTTTTAAATAATGGATATCAAAAACCTAATATCGATAGACGACTCGGTACTGGGAGGCCAACCTGTGTTTCATGGTACTCGCGTATCTATTGATACACTTTTTGATCATTTAGAGTCCGGCTTTTCATTAGAGGACTTCTTAGAAGACTTTCCAAGCGTGTCACGTGAGCAAGCTGTCGCTGTTCTGGAAGTTGCGAATCGTCTGCTTCATTCTAAAGATATTGTCAAGCTCTATGAAACTGATGCTTGACGAAAATCAAACTAAAGTCATTCATTCGTTTACCGGTCTTCGGCAAGTATCTCACCTTATAAGCCATGGCGGAGTGGCTTTTCGTGTATTTGATACGTCGAATGTCGACACAGTTCAACAGCAAACAAATGATGCTGTTCCACTCGGCCGATTTTCTCCTTTGCCAAAATTGATCCCCATTGCATCTTACTACAAAGGTTTGCTACTAAAGCATGGCGGCGAAATAAAGTTTGGCCATGAGCTTGCATTGCAGCAATTCCAGCATGACGAGTGATGCCAGCTTATTAGTCCTTATCTTCAGCATTAAAATAAATCTGAGCTTCGGTCTAGGGCTGGACGTTGAATGAACGCTGCCTAAACATTAAGCGCTATTCGTTATACGTCACTTTGGACAACCAGGATTAATAATGCTAAATGAAGCACATAGATACTCTGGGCTTATAATCGGTCGCAGAACTAAGTAACATCATACACCCGCCCTCACCGGTCTTACACCGCAGTTCACCATACTACCTTGTGCATAAAGTTGTAAATTCAGTATTGAAGTAACAACCAAAACTCCTTTATGCGTACAATTCTCATCTTTCTTTTTCTCCCCTTATTTTCTTCCTCCCAAAGCAAATTTATTCCCATGGTGGATAGCTTGATGACAGCTCAGGCACAAATAAGAGAATTTAATGGTAATGTGTTGATTGCTCAGTCAGGAAAGATTTTATACCAAAAGTCTTTTGGTTACCGAAACTATGAGCAGAAGCAACTTCTTGACAGCAATTCGGTTTTTGAGCTGGCATCTGTTTCGAAACAATTTACAGCCATGGGCATTTTACTGCTCAAAGAGCAGGGGAAGCTGCGCCTGAATGATTCACTCAGAAAATTTTTTCCCCAATTGCCTTATGCCAACGTAACCATTCACCAAATGCTGGTACATACGTCGGGACTGCCGGATTATTTCAAAGTCATAGGAGCAAAATGGGATCATTCAAAGGTTGCCTTCAACAATGATATGATTCGCCTTCTGGCGGCCGAGAAAACGCCCGCACGATTCGAGGCGGGGACTAAATGGGAGTATTCAAATACTGCTTACGCCTTGCTTGCTTCCATCATTGAGCAGGTTTCCGGAACTACTTACAATAATTTTCTGCAGGAACAGGTTTTCAAGCAATTAGGCATGACCAGTACACGTGTTTATAACACCAGGAGGTCTTCTACGGAAACGATCCCAAACTATGCTTATGGTCATGTTTATTCAGAGAGCTTGAAGCAGTATTTTATTCCTGATAGCATTGAACAATATAGGTTCGTCTATTATCTGGATGGCATAACTGGTGATGGAACAGTCAATTCTACAACAAGTGATCTTTTAAAATGGGATAGGGCATTAAAAAGCAACAGGCTGTTGCCGGAAATTACACAGAAAGAAATGTTTTCTTCACTTGCGTTGGCAGACACTGTTGCCGGTACGGGATACGGATACGGGGTGGTTGTTCAAAAATCGAAGTTTGGCAATTCGCTGTTCCATTCGGGCGGATGGCCTGGTTATGTAACAATGCTGCATAGAGATGTTGAAGACGATATCACGATTATTGTTCTGTCAAATAATAACTCGAATTCTCCGGCTATTGCAACTCAACTGTCTTTCATTATGCACGACGAGCCGGTCATCCTTCCCTATGTTCACAAGGAAGTGGCAATTGACACGAGTATTTTGGATAATTATGTTGGAAAGTATCGAGGTGCTAATGTTATTCAGCTTGTAAAGGAGAATGGAAAGCTTTACAAAAAAGGCGTGCAGAATCTGGAACTAAAACCAGAATCAGACAGGAAATTCTTTTTTAATGATAGAACTGACAGGCAGATCGAATTTGTGTTGAACGAAAGCGGAAAGCCTGAACATGCTTACCTCATCAACAATGGCATCAAGACAGAACTGAACAAAGTCGATTAACCAGGTATACAATCTTGAACATTGAATATATGACACGATTTCTTCTGCTTCTGACAACTTTAATGGTGCTGTCGCATCCGGCAAGTGCTCAAAGGGTTCAGGATATTCAGCAGACGCTTCTTGATTTCAATAGCGCGGTCACAAATAAGGACATAGAAAAAGCATCCTCAGTATTCGATAATGACAGCAATGTGATTCTTGCTGGTTCGGGAAAAGATGAATTGCATAAGGGCAATGTAGCAATTAGAAAATTTTTAGAGAGGTTTTTTTCCCAACCCTTTCGCGTCTCCTGGAACATGAGCAACATGAGCGTTAACCAAAACAATAAGACTGCATGGGCGTTTGTTGATGGAACAGCTACGATTCAGTACGACAACGGTCAGGTAGCAAACATGCCTTACCGAATAACTGTGGTAATGGTGAAAAAAGGTAAAATATGGAAATGGAAATTATTTAATGGCTCAGTTCCAGAATTGAATTGATTAAGAGTGCCTAAAAAATGTCCAACCTTTCCAAAGCTGATAAACATTACCTGCAAGCTAAAATGAGTGTCATGATTAAAGTCGCGTTTGTCTTAACTCTGCTTTTGATATTTCAATTTGCGCATGGCCAAAAGGTTGAAACCGTCTATTTAAATTCTAAAGACAGTGCATCTAACCTGTACGTTGTAATTTTTCCTCCCAAACTTCCGTATAAAGGTTTTGCATTCTTAATACCCGGTATGTTTCAAAAAGCAAAGGATGTTTTAGTGGAAACCAATTTGCCGTATTATGCTGCACAACAGGGTATTCTAACCATCATTCCGACATTCAAGACCGGTGTGTCTTCTTTTGGTTTTGACACCGCAACGCAAGCTTCCTTTCTTCAACTTCTCGGGCATGTGACCACAACCTATAAATTGAAAGATCTGAGATTTTTTGTTGGGGGATTTTCAATCGGTGGTACCTGCGCTATAAAGTACGCTGAGCTCGCACTTACTAACAATTATCCTTTTAAACCATCAGCAGTGTTTGCAATAGATTCACCCCTTGATTTTGAAAGGATGTATAAGGGTATGTCACGCGAAATCAAACTTGCGAACAGCAGCGAAGAATTTTTGGCTGAAAGCAACTATATATTAAAAAAATGCAGAACAGAATTTGGTGGAACTCCCTTTGATAATTTATCTGCCTATCATGAAAAATCGCCGTACTCATTTAATGATACAACTCAAAATGCTATCAAGTCACTTATTAATGTGCCTATCCGCCTATATACAGAACCAGATATCGCCTGGTGGATTGACCTGGGTGTTGACTATTCATTAATGAATTCTTTTGATTTGGCCGCTATGACCAATGAGTTAAAAAGAATGGGTAATAAGAAAGTGGAACTGATGATAACAAGTAACAAAGGGTATCGAAAAGGGGATAATCAGCGCAATCCTCACTCCTGGAGCATAGTTGAACCGGTTGACCTTACAACCTGGTTGTTAGCTCAAGAGTGAAAATAGCTGATTCTAAAATATTTAATTGCTAATGTAACAGGTGGCTTCAGATGAGAAAGGAATGCCTGCTTTTAATATTATTATTGACTTGCCTGAACTGCTTTGTAAGAAGCCAGGTCATACCCGATTCGATCTTGGATCGATATGCAACATCATCAACAGATTCAGGGAAGGGTAAACTCCTGTACAATTATGTGAGGTTTTCCATGCCTGGTACTGCCACAGAAAAGTTGACTGTCCTAACCAGGCAACTGGCCTTTTTCAAAAATAACAACGATGTTACGGGAATCAATTATAGCTATATCCTCATCGGCGCGTTGGCGTGGAGATCGGGTGAAAATAGCCTGGGGCTAAAGTTCGCGTTGTCGGCCCTCAGGCACTTTGAATCAGTAGACGATACTACGGGCATATTACTGGCATTAATTGAGATCGGCAACAGCATTGCCACTTCGCAGGATCCTCAGCAGGGACTTTATTATTTTAAGAAAGGGCTATCCATTGCAAAGCATTACAACGACAAAGTACTATATTCCTCATTCCTGAACAATACAGCGGATTATTACATTCGAGTGAACCGTCCCGACTCTGCGTTTAATTACATTCAGGATGCTGTTAAAATAAATTATGAGCTGGGTAATGATATCCTGTTGTGTGCATCAATTGGTACTTTAGGAGATGTTTATTTAGCGAAAGAGGAACATGAAATCGCAAGACCTTTCCTTAAAAAGAGCATCGATTATTGTAAAGCAGTATCTTCTTCTTATAATACCGCGTTTGAATTAGGTAAGTTATCGTACTCTTTCTTTCAAACAGGTGAATACGATAGTGCAATCGTGTATGCTCGTCAGACGCTATTGTATGCTCCGGCGGATGACAAGAGTGATATAATGAAGGCTTATGAAACATTGTACGAGTGTTTCGAGAAACTGGGTAAGCAGGATAGCGCCTTCAGGTATTTCCGGCTTTCGAGGGTCACGCGCGATTCACTGTATACAATAGAGAAGTCACGAACCATACAGTTCATGCATTTCCAGGAACATATCCGTCAACAAGACCTGGCGATCGAAATGAAAAAAGCGGAGGAAAATCGCCGGCAGAATATCCAGTACGCACTGGTGGGGGTAGGCATTATGACGCTAATTATCCTCTATTTACTACTCAGCCGCAGCTTCATTACAAATTTTCGTGTGATAGAATTTTTAGGGGCGTTGACCTTACTGCTCGTGTTTGAATTTTTCAACCTGTTGCTCCACCCATTCTTAGAGAAAGTCACCCATCATTCACCGCTATTGATGTTGTTAGCACTGGTCTGCATCGCGTCAATTCTTGTGCCCCTGCACCATAGGTTAGAGAAATGGGCACTCAATAAATTGGTCGAGAACAATAAAAAAGTGCGATTGGCGGCGGCAAAGAAAACGATCGAGAAATTGGAAAAACCGCACGATAATGACCGACATTGAGAGCTATTGCGGGGAAGTTATTTGGGGTGTCTGCATTAAATGGGAAGAAATGCTCTTTAGAGCGATATATTGCGGCCGCATCGATCACCTGATTTTCGAGTTTATCCGAGATGCTACACCTTAAACCATTATCAGCAACCAAATGATCTGGGATGATGCTATTAAAATTTCTATTGCCAACATTGAATCTGCTGCCTTTCTAACGAAACAACAAAAAGAAGACATTTTCTATAACAATGCTAAATCCTTTTTTAGCATAAAAGAATAGCTGCTACTAACAAAAGCCTGTTCACGGGCACACGCAAGCGTTGCACCGCTATTGCGAGTACTTTGGGATAGATAAAATTCATCGTTACAAGATAGATTGTTAGATTCAGCTATGTATACAATAAACTAACAAAATAGCATGCCTACTGTATCTTCGAAGTACCCATATCTTCTGGCGTTACTTTACGGAGTGATTCCTTTTTTTATTTCTGATTTGGTTTCCCAGCCGTTTTCTCTTGGAATTTTTTACCTTTTAGGAGGTATGTTGTTTGGCTTGATTTGGCCAGGAGCATCCTGGCGATGGGGCTTGTGGATTACTGGACCGATGATAGCTTTTTTGTTTTTGAGTGTAGTTTTCGCTGGTCAGTTGGAAGTATTTTTCAAAAAGGATTTGCCTCTATTGCTGCTCAGTATAGCAGTTGCCTGCGTCGGGAGTTTTGTCGCGGCGTGGTTCAAAAGGAGACGCAGGGCCGGCCGCTAACAGTTATGTTTTTTTAATAGTGGCTCATAAGCATTGTTGTATTGATAAATAAACGCCACACACAAATTCAATGAGAGCTGTTACCTTGTTATTAATTGTTGTTTGTGTCTTATTCCTTGGTTGCAACGCAACATCGGAAACTCAAAGCAAGTCGTAACGGGAATATCCTCTGCCAGATGCCAGCAGGGTACAAAAGACTATACTTAAATGAGAAGCAATATTATATATTGTGAGAGTGAAGGGGAGTATACATTCATTTGATACAGAGTTTGTACAACTACAATAAACGAAACAAATAAGTTTATGACGTATCCATTCATACCTATCGGACTCATAGCAATATTTATTGTTTATGTCTTATACCTTATATTAATTAAGAAGGACAAAAAACCAGTCAAGGCAGTTTTACCATTTGGACTTGTCTTTATTGCAATCTGGATAGTGATATATTATTTCTTGCTTAAATAATCATGATCGGCTTGATAAATGCGCAAGTCGATAACAAGTATTCTTTTCAGCCGGGAGCTATCCAGTGTAACAATTATCCACCCTCCTTTAGCAAGTCTCCCACCGTACGCCATGCTATCTTTTGCATAAAGTTGTAAATTTAAAAGGGAAGGCTGCAAGCCTTTGAGCAACACGGGACGGCAAAATCCTTCTATGAAATCTGCAACGTACCCCAGCCTTCCGCAAACGGCACATCGTTCATAGTGATGCGAAGATCACGAGTCATTTAGAAACTCAATAGCTTAAACTACTTAAACACATGGATATGAATCGGAATTCTTTCCTGAGAACATGCCTGCCAGCAGTTGGATTACTTGCTGCATCCAAACCAGCTTTTTCCCAGGGAACTGAAAGAAATAGAATTGAAAAAGGTTTGAAAGTTAATGCTGGTAAGGACCGAAACGCAAAGCCGATTTCGCTTTTTGAAGGAGATACGTTTTATACAAAAGTTTCGGCAAAAGATTCTGACGGTGACATTTATGTTTTTGAGAGTACTAGAAAGAAAGAAGGAGGTCCGTCCTATCATTTACACTATGATCAGGATGAGTTCTGGTATATCATCAAAGGGAGATTTTTGTTTAAAGTTGGAGAAGAGACGTTTGAAGCCAAGGCGGGGGATACGGTTTTTGGGCCCCGAATGGTGCCACATGCCTTTTCAAAGGTGGGAAATGGAGAGGGGAAGATTCTGATGTTTTTTCAACCCGCGGGAAAAATGGAGGAGATGTTTAGAAAAATAAGCGAAGGTGCAACTAAGAATATGACAGAAGATGAAATGAACAGCTTTAGACAAGAGCATGGCATTAAGAAGGTTGGCCCCGCACTTAAGCATTTCAAAAAATGGTAGGAATTCAGCACGTAACAGGAGGTGACTGCTCTCAAAATTAAAATCGAAAAAATAGTAGGGAATGAGAAAACTTATCATGTGGAACGTCATAACCCTTGACGGTTATTTTGAAGGAAAAGAAAGTTGGGACTTGTCATTCCACAATATTATCTGGGGTGAGGAACTTGAAAACATAAGTCTCGAACAACTTCACTCTGCAGACTATCTTGTATTTGGTCGCGCCACTTATGAAGGTATGGCGGCTTATTGGACAAAAGCAGAAGCTGAATCTTCGGAGCAAGAAATTGCTAAGTTGATGAACAGCCTGCCAAAGCTTGTCATTTCTAAAACCCTTAAATCGGCAGATTGGAACAACACGACAATTGTTCGGGAAAATGCTTCTGAAGAAATTCAAAAACTAAAGGAACAAGGAGGAAGAGACATATATGTTTTTGGTAGTGCAAACCTTTCAGAGACGTTCATAAAAGATAATCTATTTGACGAATATCGTATCGGAGTTGCACCAGTAATTTTGGGTAATGGCCGGCCGCTATTCAGCAAGGATATCGGCACAATGAAGTTGTCACTCGTTTCCACACAGCAACTTGAGACAGGTGGAGTTATTTTGAAATACTCTAAACATTAGGGAAATTCAAAACCAAAAAAACAAGTCAAATGCATAGACGTAAATTTCTTATTAACAGCACAATTTTCACAGGGTTTTTTCCCTTAATTCCTTTCAATAAAATGATAAGCCCAAATATGGCTTTCTCTGTAGCTGATGTAGTTAGATTTCAAGTAGGGAAGATCAATTGTACTGTGTTGCGAGACCTTATGTTCAAATATTTGGCAAAGGATTTTTTCATTAATGCCCAACAGGAAGATCTGGAACGAGAATTGGCTAAATACCGTTTGAGTCCGGACAATATTCCGTCGCCATTTATTGCGATGTTACTTCAATACGATGAAAAAAAAATTCTGATTGACACAGGTATAGGGTTTTTAGAAAAACCTCTGTTATTCAGAGGCACTACTTATACATTCAAAGGCAGGTTACATCAGTTGTTGGAACAGGAAAAAATAAGTAAAGAAGATATTACTGATGTAATCATCACACATTTTCATCCAGACCATATCGGCGGAATCTTTTCAGAGACAGGAAAACTGAATTTCCCGAATGCGCAGTTTCACATGCATGAAGAAGAATGGAACTACTGGCACACTTCAAAGTCAGATGGGCAGCCCGACTTGTTCAAATATTTTATTGAGAAGAACATTACACCGCTAAGAAATTTTAATCTTAATTTATTTAAACGCGACTTTGTCAATCTATTTCCCGGAGTGACTGCATTGAAAGCTGATGGACATACACCAGGGCAGGTGGCACTGGACATTCAATCAGATAGCGCGCACTTGTTATATATTTCAGATGCCTTTCTTCATCCTCTTCATATAGAAAGATTAAACTGGCAAACTAATTATGACCTGGACCACGAAAAGGCGAAACACTCGAGGATAAAACTCATTGAATTGGCATACAAAAATAATATGCTGGTGAATGCTTTCCACTTTGATTTTCCCGGGCTCGGAAGAATAACTAAATTGAAAAACAGTTGGGGGTGGAATTACTTAGAGGAGTAAAGGTCCTATGTCAATTTTGCGGCGCCTGTATTACTGAATAAACCTTAGTTTTATGCACACAAGTCATCAAAGCTTAATTGGACTGTGCGCCATTCAAACCTGGCTTGGCACGCTTGAGCCTCTCATAATTTAATCGACTCATGAAAATCAACACAAAGCTTCTCATGGCCTGCAGTGCCGTTTCACTTGCCCTAATGGGTCTTCCGCTCATATTCCTCCCGGCCGAAATCGCAGGTTATCTTAAGATTAGCTCGACATTTGTGATCCAACTGTTCATCCAAATCGTAGGTGCTCTTTACTTTGCATTTGCCATGCTCAACTGGATGGCTAAGCGAAATGTAATGGGTGGAATTTATAATCGACCAATTGTCATCGCCAACGTTGCACACTTTATGGTAGTCGGCCTGACACTACTCAAAAGTCTTTTAAAGCAGCCGGATCTTCCTTCAACCATCTGGGCTGTTACCATATTATATACGCTTTTTGCTGCGTTCTTTATCATCGTTCTCTTCCAATCACCCGTCACTAATAAGACATCCTGAATCTATAACGGATATCTTTCACCACAAGCTCTTTCCATTTCCACCCGATAATGTCAAAATCTACCCCGTATTTTGTCGCGTTCATACCTCACAAAAATCCTCACTTAGTAGTACGTTTAAGCTTTCAAACCTTTAATATCTATGGCACTAATCAATCCCCACATCAATTTCAATGGAAATGCTGAAGAAGCGTTTACCTTTTACAAATCAGTTTTCGGCGGTGAATTTTCACGAGTTGTTCGATTCAAAGATCTCTCGATTTCTGGCTTTCAGCTTTCAGACAAGGAAGCAAATAAGATAATGCACATTGCCCTGCCAATCGGTCAAAACACTCTAATGGGTAATGACGTTCCTGAGTTCATGGGGCAGGTGAACGAAAATGAAAACCGCTCCAAGATTTCCATTAGCACAGAGAGCCGCGATGAGGCCGAAAAAGTATTCAATGGACTTTGTGCTGGTGGCAACGTGGAGATGCCTATGGAAGACAGCCCCTGGGGAACATATTTTGGTATGTTCAGGGATAAGTATGGCATTGAATGGATGGTAGAGTTCGATGCTAATCATCGTAAAGGATAATCGATAAACCTTTCGATCATTATGAGGAAAGTAATTGCAGCGATCAATATGACGATAGATGGATATTGCGACCATACTGCAGGTATCGCTGATGAGCAACTGCATGAGCATTACTCTGAACTTCTCAATAATTCAGGAGTTGTATTATATGGCCGGATCACTTATCGAATTTCAAATTTGTATTCATCCGGTCGTGGAGGGCAGGGGACTACCATTGTTCCATCAAATAAAGGACAGGATAGTCTTTAAACTTGCCGGGTCGAAATCGTTAACCTCCGGGGGACGATATTATATTATCAACCGTCGTAGTCATCGCAATGCCACTATCCAGGGACATTGCGATGTTGTTCACCGCTTTAGTGAATGTTGTAGAGCGTGTCCAGTGGACTGTGCACCTGCTTCGATGTTACCTGGGCAACATTGAGATAAACGAGCGTCTGTACCATATCCGCATGCCCCAGTAAACGTTGTATGGTACTTATGTCGACACCTTCTTCGAGCAAATGAGTGGCAAAACTGTGGCGAAGGGTATGCATACTTACCTGTTTTCTAATTTCTGTTTTTTGAACAGCCTTTGCAATAATATATTGAATGGTTCTTCGACCCATAGGTTTGCCCGGGGTCATCCCTTCGAATAAAAATTGCTTGGGTTCTACTTCATTCATATAGTGTGGCAGTCTTTCTGTAAGAAGCTTTGATAAGATCACACAACGCTGCTTTCGTCCTTTACCATGGCGAATGTGCACCTGCCTACGATGCAAGTCCACATCTGTTATTTTGATCAATCGAAGCTCATTCATGCGCAATCCGCCTGCATACGCGAATGCGAGTAAAATGCGATGCTTCAGGTTGACAGGCGCTCTGAATAATTCCCTGCATTCCTTCCGGGATAAGACGATCGGCAGTTTTCTTTCTTTTTTAATGGCTGGCATCCGAATCGCCTTTTCCTCCATATCAAACAATCGAAACCAATAACGCAAGCCATACACGGCATGTTTGAAATAGGATAACGAACATTTTTCGTGTACCATTTTCCGATACAGGAATGCATTGATATCTTCCACACTGACCTTGTGCGGTACGCAATTGAAATGCAGCGCTATGTAGGCAAGACTGCGACTATAATTTGTAATTAGCCCCATACTGCTTTGCTGCAGTGTGGTTTTTTCCAGAAACCTGCCATACGCGGTTAGAAATCCGGGTACATTTTCCTTTGCCTGCGATAAAACGGTCTTGCCCCGCTTTGATTTTGCCTTAGCTTCCATAAAGATTGTAATTAAGAAACTAAGTTCGGCCTTGATCTTATCATCGTCTCAACTGCAATGCTGCAGTGAGCGATCACGTAAATTTTTTTTTATTGATTCACTATCCTGCCGTCTTCCATCTCGATGATCCGATGCGTGTTGGAGGCAAATTCGGGATCGTGCGTAACGATCAGTAATGTTTGTTGGTATTGATCACATAGCTTCTTAAAAATATCAAACACCAACTGACTGTTTTTCTTGTCGAGGTTGCCCGTTGGCTCATCGCCCATAATTATAAGTGGATCGTTTATCAACGCTCTTGCTATCGCTACTCGCTGCTTCTCTCCCCCTGAAAGCTGGTTCGGCTGCTTGTTGGCAAGTTTTTCAATACCCAGCACATTCAACCACTTCAATGCATTGTTTCGAATTTCCTTCTCCGAAAACCTGTTGAGCTTCAAACCCGGCAGCATCACATTCTTTACAACATCAAATTCATTTAACAGGTAGTGAAACTGGAATACAAATCCAATCTTCTCGTTTCGAACTTCGGCAAGACGAGATCCATGTTTTCCGCTCATGAGTTCCCCGTCGATCAACAGGCTACCCTCATAATCTGTATCCATTGTCGATAATACATACAACAACGTCGACTTCCCGCAACCTGATTTTCCCATAATCGCAATGAACTCACCCTTATCTACCTCGAAACTTACATCCTTCAACACAGGAACATCAACATGATCATGAAATGTCTTATTAATGTGCTTTGCTTCAAGTACGGTGTTCTTCATTTTATTTTCCTCTTATGATAATAACAGGATCCACCTTACTTGCCTTTGCGGCGGGGAAAAGGCCGGCAAAATAGGTAGTTACCAAAGAAAACGTAATACCGATCAGGTAGTACACAGGATTGTAATTTACCGGGTAGCTCGTAACTGTAGGAAGCGAAGGAAAGTCGAAAGGAATGGCATCGATGATCATCGACAACAGGTACCCGAACAATAGTCCAACCGTTCCTCCGAAAAAACCAATGCTTAATGCAATCATCAGGAAGATTTCTTTTACATCTCTACCTGAAAACCCGGTCGCTTTCAGAATGGCAATCGAATCCATTTTTTCATAGATCATCATATTTAAAATATTGTAGATGCCGAATCCTGCAACGATCAAAAGCGTGATCCCGACGACGTAAGAAATAAGCGTCCGGATGGAACTTCCGGTTTGAAATTCACTGTTGGCAGTTTGTATGTCTATGGCTTGTAGGCTGAATAGTTGTTTATATTCTTTCGCCATCGGTGGCGCATTTTCAATATCGTATAATTTCACCTGCACATCTGTAAAGTAAGTTGAAGGTTTTGCCAATATCTTCTGTGCGGTTTGCAAAGACGTATATGCCTGAACCTTGTCAAGATCTCTTATGCCCGACTGATAGTATGCGATGAGCTTCAACGAAAATACTTCGCCGGATGGAGTTGTTACATATACAACATCGCCAATGCTCACCAATAACTGGTCGGCCAGCGCCTTGCCCAGAATGATCGTGTTCGGAATAATATTCAGATCACTTGCCGAACCACTGCTGACATAATCAAAAAAATTGAACAGTCTTTCTTCTTCATCTGCGTCGATCCCGTCAATTACACCCGCGATGCGTACACTTCCTTCATTGAAAAAGGCCGCAGAGTGAATTCGCGGGGTGATACCAAGAACTCTTTTATCATCCCTGATGGTCTTGATTATTGCCTGGCTGTTATAAATCTCTTCGCGACTGTTAGGTGCTTTTATTGATGAAATGAAATGATAATGATCCTTATAAATTGATGTTCGGGAAATGGGCTGATCAGGATTTCTTTCGATCTCATTATATAACCGTATATGAGGAGTTCTGTTTAGTATCAGCCCGTCAAGTAACTGATTCAGACCGGTCATGAAGCTGAGTAAAGTAATGAACATGGTAATGCTGAAGGTAACACCGATAGCCGCGATAAGTGTCTGTTTCCATCTTGCCTTTAAGAGTGACGCAGCAATATTCGCATTCAATCTATAGTTCATTGTGCTGGCATTTTAATGATGTCATTTTTTCCAATGCCCTGGGTAATTTCAACACGCTGATAGTCTTTGAGACCGGTTACTACTTTTCTTTGTTCGCCGTTTTCAAGAATAACCGTCGTGTCAGGTAAAAGGTAGTTGCGGGGAATCGTGATCGCATCCTTTTTAGTGCTGATAAGAATGTTTGCTTCGACGGTAAGGTTCGGATAGAGTTGTGGCGGTAAGGTATTGAAGATGGCTTCTACCTGGAATGATCTTGAACGTTCATTCATAATAGGAAGGATCCTTGTGATGATCGCTTCGAACACCCGTCCTTTGTACACATCCATACTCACAAAAACCTTTTGCCCGGGTTTCACTTTCGCGATATCGTATTCATCGACCTGTAATTCTAAAATAAATTCGTCCGTTGCACCAATGACTGCAACGGGAGTTTGTGGGTTAACAGATTCGCCCGGCTCTTTCAGGATGTTGTACACTCTGCCGTTCTGAGATGCCTTTACAAGATAGTCGTCGTTTACCGCATTGGATATTTGTAAATTTTTTCGCGACTGTCGGGCTGCGAAATCAATGTCGCGTCTCAAATTCTTATATCGCAGCAGCGCAGCTTCGTAAGCGGTTTTGGAGTTCTTCCATGCCAGTTCTCTTTGCTCAAGTTCGTTCCTGGTGCCGATCTCCTGTTTCCATAAATTGGCCTGGCGTTGAAAAAGAATGGAATCCTGCACCATCTTATCACGAGCCAGATAGATATTTACCTGGAGTTCATTTAGCCTGTCGGCATTGGAGGCTTCGGAAGAGTATCTTGCGGCAAGTTGTGCGTTCTCGGCGCTTAGTTGTGACTTGTCGTTGACAAGTTTCATGATAATATCGCCTTTGCGAACGGTGTCTCCCTCTGTAACAAGATTTTCGGCAATAATCCCGGGCACCGTGGCGAAGACCTGGTATTGATTCTTGCTCTTGATCAAACCTGAAGCATATACAGATTCAGTGATATCCTGAACTATGGGTTGTATGACCTGTTCGTTGTTTTGATTACAAGCCGCAATCATCACCAGGAGGATCGGCAGAATGTTTTTCATGTATTGAAGTTAGTAAGGACTGAATAATGGGCCAGCAAAAAAATGCAATTGAAATTTTTCTTTATGTCCAGTTAACGTGTAAATAACCTGGATACTGAAGCGGAAGCGCCGCTTCAAATTTTAATGCGAAATGATCAGGTCCAGCCTCGATTTAAGCATCAATTTTTATGTTGAACTGTTACCTTCGCGAAGTACTTCGAAACGACCCTATTTGAAACCTTAAATTAAAAATCTGTTATTATGAAAACGAAAGCATTTTGTTTCGTAGCAATTGTATTTGCTACAATTATTTTTGTTAGTTGTTCAAAAAAGGACACGATCTCAAGCCCTCCTCCAGCTGCAAATTTTAGCTACTCGGGTGCAGGCCTTGCTCCAGCCAATGTTAGCTTCACGAACACTTCTTCGAATGCGACGAGTTATTCATGGGATTTTGGCGATAATGCAACTTCGTACCAGCCGAATCCCTCACATACGTATACTCAGGGCGGCGTCTATACGGTGAAACTTACTGCAACAGGAAATGGCGGCTCGCACACTACGAGCAAAACGGTAAATATCAGTAACCCGTCTAGCGTAAAAATCACTGCAATTAAAGTTGTGCAAATGCCCTTTACTAGTGCGAATGGTGGGGGTTGGGACACTAATTCTGGACCGGATGTTACATATTCTTTAACCGATGTAAACGACAATCTTGTCATTGAGTCATCGACATACTTTGCAAATGTCGTTGCGGGCAACTTGCCGTTATCGTTTCCCCTTGATCCGCTTTTTCAAATCACGAATTTCGCTACGACGTATAAAGTGAGACTTTGGGATTATGATGGGGATGATTTTCCGGCGAACCTGGACGATTTTATAGGTGGTTACACATTCAATCTAACTGAAGCCGCACGATCTGGTTACCCGTCTACATATACGCTGTATTTGAGCGGCAATCCGGTAAAAATCGAGCTTTCTCTTCAATGGCAGTAGGCGACGATACTTTTTATAGTTAAGAGTACTTGTGTTTTTCTTGTTTCTTAGAATCAGAAACTGCAACTATATCAACAATAGTCTAGGGACGATAAACTTAATGTTTGTCGTCCCTTTCTTCATTAAATGAGTTATGACCTACTCGGTAAATTGATTAATTTTCTATCACTGATGATTTTTCAATTGGAATAAGCCAAGGCACTTCAGTTGATACACAGAAATTCAAACGAATATGAATAAAATGCTCCTTATTATAGCATTTACATGCCTATCTTTTTTAGGCAATGGCCAGGAGCGTCCAAAAGTTTTTGATGTGCACCTACATGGAAGCAATAACCTCGATACTCAGTTGAACGTTCTGCACGGCTCAGGAGTGTATAAAGCAGCTATTAGTACCTCATGGGACTTACAGGCAAATTATCGCAACAAGACGGAAATCAAACTTTTGTTTGGTCTTATGTTTCCTTGTCCGAACGGCAAAGTGCCATACAGTCTTCAGCCCTGTTATGCGAACGGGAAGGATTGGCCATCCCTGGATTGGGTTGAACAGCAGATCAAAAATGGTAATATCGATTTCTTAGGGGAGGTGCTAAGCCAGTACTATGGCATTTCATCCTCTGATACCTTGCTTTATCCTTACTACGCATTAGCTGAAAAATATGGTATACCTGTGGGCATACATACAGGTGGTGCTGGTCCTGATCATGGGAGTCCAAACTTCAGGCTGGAACTGGGCAGCCCGTTATTGTTAGAAAATACGATTGTCAGGTTTCCCGGATTGAAAGTTTGGATCATGCACGCTGGTGATCATTATTTCACGGAAGCTATTACCCTCATGAATAAATATCGAAACGTCTATGCTGATATCTCGGTAATATCTAATCCGCAAATTGTATCTGCGGAGCGGTTTGAAAGCATCATGAGATCATTGATAGAAGCAGGGTTGGAAGATCGCCTGATGTTTGGGACGGATAATGCGGATGTCGATAAGGTGGTGAAGGCCGTGGAAGCACTTCATTTTTTATCCAACCTTCAAAAGAAAAAAATTTTTAATCAAAATGCCGAACGATTCTTTTCAAAATGATATGGCACCATGAGAAAAATTATTGTCTTGTCCATGATCACATTGGATGGTGTAATGCAGGCTCCGGGCGGTCCTGAGGAGGACACCTCAAATGGCTTTAAATACGGCGGCTGGTCGGCACCGTACGGCGATGAAGTCTCTGGCAAACTTATGCAAAGGCTCATGCAGCCAACTGACCTGCTTTTGGGAAGAAAGACTTTTGATATCTGGGAAAACTATTGGCCAGAGCATGCAGATTACTGGCCGGGGATCAACGATGTCAACAAATATGTTTTATCCAGAACCCGCAATCAGTCCGACTGGAACAATTCCATTTTTCTCGCGCATTTGTGGGATATAGAAAATTTAAAAAAATCGGAGGGCTCAGATATTAAAGTGTGGGGCAGTAGTGAGGTTATTCAACTATTGTTGAAGATCGATCTTGTGGACGAACTGTGGCTGATCATTCATCCCCTGACTTTGGGAAATGGGAAGAAGTTGTTCAACGATGGGCCTATTCCCGCAGCATTTACATTAGCGGAATGTACCCATACACCGAGCGGGGTGATCATCGCGAATTATAAGCGCGCCGGCGAAGTTATAACGGGTACAGTAGGAGCGTAATGGCTGGACTTGAAAGTTGGGTAATCAAAACATCGTGATTCAAACATATTAGCTTCTAAAATTTATTCAATGGAGTTTTCACCTTTTAATAATGTTGTGAAATTATGTCTGCAAGGAATGCAGATGGAAGAGAAAGGCCACACTGGAGAGGCGCTTAAACTTTTTCTTCAAGGATGGGAGGTGGCGACAAATGATTTTGAAAAATTTCTTGCAGCATATTATGTAGCGCGAAATCAGAAAACGGCGCGCGAAACTCTGGAATGGCTTATGACAGCTTTGCAGTTTGCAACTAAATCGGATAGTCATTCTGCGAATAGTGCATTACCTTCTCTATACTTCAGCATCAGCAAATGTTATGAGGAATTGGGCGATATGCATGATTCAGAAAAATTTCATGATCTGTCGATCGCTCACAAAAATAATCCTACGGATAAAGGACCCTTTTACCATGGAACGAAGGCGGATTTGAATATCGGTGATTTGCTCACAGCGGGTGGTAATTCAAATTATCAAGCCGGTTTCAAAATGAACCACATTTATTTCACTGCAATGGTGAATGGTGCAGGGTTGGCGGCGGCTTTAGCAAAGGGCGATGCAGCAGAACGGGTGTACATTGTTGAACCAACAGGTAGTTTTGAGAACGATCCCAATCTTACCGACAAGAAATTTCCAGGTAATCCAACCCGCTCGTATCGGTCACAAGCACCGTTAAAGATCGTGGGAGAAGCTACACAATGGCAACGACCGGATCTCGAAGAGTTAAAGAAGTTTAGGGAAAAGGTAGAGAGCAATACGGGGGAAATTATCAATTAGATATAATCGATCTCATCATTAAAACAATTTGATCTAATGAGGAATATTATCTCGTTCATGCACGTATCTCTTGATGGCTTTGTTGCCGGTCCGAACGGTGAAATGGACTGGATCAATGTTGATCAGGAAATTTTCGATTATGTAGGCGCGAGGATAAGCAAGGGGGACACTGCCTTATACGGTCGAAAGACTTACGAGATGATGGAAAGTTACTGGCCGGAGGCAAGAAAAAAGTCTACAGCAACCACACATGAGATAAACCATTCAAAATGGTATAACAACACGTATAAGATCGTTCTATCAAGAACGTTGAATGCAGAGTATCGAGCCAACACCGAAATTATTGGTGACAATATTTCAAACAGGTTGAATGAAATCAAGCACAAGGGATCAAAAGAGATCCTCTTTTTTGGAAGTCCTACAGCAACTCATTCGCTAATTGAATTGAATTTGATAGACGGCTACTGGCTATTTGTCAATCCTATCTTACTTGGACAGGGCATTCCGTTGTTTACCAATATTAAAGAGAAAATCCGCTTGAAATTATCACCGGTGACGCGGCAATTTGCATGCGGTGTAACGGAACTGAATTATTTAGTGGAGAAGCA
Source organism: Bacteroidota bacterium (assembly GCA_023437225.1). Taxonomy (GTDB): domain Bacteria; phylum Bacteroidota; class Bacteroidia; order Chitinophagales; family Chitinophagaceae; genus Flavitalea. The sequence goes on from JAEZGS010000010.1 coordinate 24,348, forward strand.
TTAATCGATTAAATCACAATAGCGCGTTCATGTATCATGGAAAAAACAACCAAAGGTTCACTATCATTTTATTCATCATCTACCTGGCAGCACTTTATTGGATCCTGTTATTGAAATTGGGTGTTAACTTTTCGTATATGGCTAGCAGAAGATCGAACCTTGTGCCATTCAATCACTCACCAGTTCTAAGCGGTGAGAATATCCTGAACCTGATTGTCTTCATGCCACTCGGCATATACATAGGTGTGTTATTTCGGCGTTTAAATTTCTTCTCTAAATTGTTTCTGTTTTTCCTGTTTAGTTTTACCGTTGAAATTATTCAGTATGTATTCAGGTTGGGCGCATTCGACATCACCGATATCATTACAAACACATCGGGGGCAGTTCTTGGTCTTCTTATATACGAAGTCATTAAATTAACTTTAAAAGACAATATGAAAACACAGAAGTTCATAAATGTAGTTGCTGCCGCCTCAACAGCATTTATGATTTTGTTATTGGTCTTACTTAAATTAAACATGCTTCCGATCCGGTATCAATGATGAGCTATTACATACCCACACTGAATAACTGGTGATGTTATATTTTGAACAGACCACACAGGCATAGGGGAAACTAATAATAAACGGTAATTGACACAGATGATGCGATTTATACTTTACCTGCTTCTATCTTTATTATCCATTGGTTGTTCAAGAAAATTGTTCCATCCACAGTGGCTGACGGAAAGTGCACCCTCGTCCTATGCTGTTCGGTTTGAAACAACGAAGGGAAAGTTTGATATTGCCGTAAACCGGGGCTGGTCGCCGCTTGCAGCCGATAGGTTTTACCAATTAGTGCAACATCGCTATTATGATAAGGCTGTCTTTTATAGAGTTGTTCCCAACTTCGTTGCTCAATTTGGAAGCAGCGACAGTGCATTAGCTGAAAAATGGAATAAGCATATCATTCCTGATGAACCGGTACTTCGATCCAACACAAAAGGAAGGATAAGCTTTGCACGATCTGGTAGAGACAGTCGCGGTAGCGAAATGTTCATCAACCTGCGAGACAACCAGCGGCTGGATACGATACACTACTCGGATGTTACCGGTTTTCCGCCCTTTGGCGAAGTCATCAATGGAATGGATGTAGTGATGAGTCTTTATTCAGGATATGGTGATAAAGTATTTGGCAGTCTTGATACTCTTTACAAAAATCGCCGACTCTTCTTAAAATCATATCCAAAGCTTGATATTATCCGTAAGGCGCGAATTATTCCCACACCGAACACAACGGATGGGAATTTATCATCTGAGGCCTCGGAGATTATTCAAATAAAGGACTCTGGCAGCGTTTTTTCTAACCCTCCTTTCAAGAATTGTCATGCTGCAACAATTGTTGAAACAAGTCCGGACACGCTTTTGTATGCGTGGTTTGGAGGAGACCATGAAGGTGCAAAAAATGTGGCGATATGGGGTTGTTACCGATATGCCACACAGCCGGACCAATGGGGTGATCCATTTCTTCTGGCGACCGGGCAGGATTCTTCAGGCAATGCCCAGCCCTGCTGGAACCCTGTATTGTTTAAAACTTCGCAGGGGACTTTGTTTCTTGATTACAAAGTAGGGCCTAACCCTCGCCAATGGTGGGCGGAAAGAAAAATATCTTTGGACGATGGCAAATCCTGGTCTGCATCAAGTCGGCTCCCGCGGGGCTTTTTGGGGCCGATAAGAAACAAACCCATCCAGTTGACCGACGGGAATATTCTGTATCCATCAAGCACCGAAAGCCTTGATGAAAAGACATGGAAGATCCATTTAGAGCGATCCGATGCGGCAGGTAATAACTGGCAACACATAGCCATTGATTGCGATACATTTGGAGTGATACAACCGACCATACTTCAACATGGAAACGATACCCTTCAATTGCTCTGTCGCAGTCGCCAAAACAAGATCGTAGAAACCTGGTCTTATGATAATGGCATGACGTGGTCGAAATTGGCAGCCTTGAACCTGCCTAACCCAAACTCCGGCGTAGATGCCGTTAGCTTGAAACGTGATTTGCACCTGCTGGTATACAATCCGCTGTTGGCCGGGAAGGATTGGTGGTTGGGCCGTTCGGTTCTTAAAGTGGCCATATCCGCTGATGGCAGGTCCTGGAGCGACGTCGCTACATTAGAGGATCACCATTCCGGTGAATACAGCTATCCGGCAGTAATTGTAGACAGCAGGAATAATATTCGCATTGCATACACAGACAATCGAACCAATATAAAATTTGTGGATCTGATCAGAGGATCAAAAAAAGAAACGGGGGATAAAATGATGTCAAAACAATTCTACGATTTTTCGGCAACCGACATAAGAGGCAGGGAAGTGAGCATGGATGCTTACAAAGGAAAGACAGTAATAGTGGTGAACACCGCAAGCAAGTGTGGGCTCACCCCGCAGTATGAGGGACTTGAAGACTTGTATAAGAGATATAAAGACAAGGGTCTTGTCATACTTGGATTTCCCTGCAACCAATTTGGCAACCAGGAAAGTGGGACTGAGGAAGCGATCGAAGAATTTTGCCAGGTGAATTATGGGGTCTCTTTTCCGATGTTCTCAAAGGTGGATGTCAACGGAGATTCGGCGCACCCGTTATTCCAGTTTTTGAAAACCCGCTTAGGATCAATATTTGGGCGGAAGATCAAATGGAACTTCACTAAATTTCTTGTTGATAAAAACGGTATTCCTGTAAAAAGATTTTCGCCTGTTACAACACCTGAGAAAATGGAGCGTCATATCAAAAAACTTCTTATGATTTAAAAAAGGCAGTGAAAGAAGTATGAAAGAATCAAAACCTGAAATTGAAGTTGAATTAAGGCCAACAAGGGTGGAGGACCTGGAACACTTATTTCAATTTCAGCTTGACGAAGAGGCAACGGTAATGGCCGCTTTTACTCCTGCTCAACGGACGGACAAGTCAGCTTTCTTAAGCAAGTATTCAAAGCTGCTCGACGAGCCAACAGTGAATATGAAGACAATATTGCTTAACGATAACATCATTGGATCAATTTCCAAGTTTGAGCTGGAAGGCAAAGCGGAACTAACCTATTGGATCGATCGAAAGTTTTGGGGAAAGGGAATTGCGACAATCGCATTGCAAAAACTGCTGGCCGATGAACCCGCCAGACCCATTTATGGGCGAACCGCATTTGATAACATCGCATCACAAAAAGTGTTGGAAAAATGCGGGTTCCACAAGATCGGGACCGACAAGGGCTTTGCAAATGCAAGACAGACGGAGATAGAAGAATTTATTTATGAATTGCGTAGCTAGCTAGCGCACGCAATCTTTTAATGAAGCAGTCAGACATTACATTCCGGAACCTGCAGCTTTTGCCTCCGCCTCCGCCGCTGCTTCAGCCTCGGCTTTGTCTTCATCATCAACATCATCTTCTGTGCCTTTTAAAGCATCTGATTTTCTTCCGCGCCTGAACTTAACTACGGGCTTTTCCTGTGTCCCTGTTATGCTCAAAGGAATTCCAATCAGTCCAAAAGGCGGAAGTCCAAGTCTGCATTGTAAGTTGACTTTTCCATCAAGGCTTACCTGACCTTCAAACCTCGGCCTGAAGCCACTTATGCGCAGCTTCGTTCTTTTAAGGGTCATGATGTTGTCTTCAATGGTTGTCTTAAGTTCAATCTTTGTCAGATCGGGACTTTCATTGAGATTCTGGCTCGTGCGTTTGTTTATTTCCGACAACATTTTGAATCCGTACAATTTTACCTTCTTCAGCGTAAGCACACCACCGCCTTTTAAAGAAGGGAGTACAGGATACATCTGATCGTCAAGCCTTCCACTTAATTGATAATTGAGAGACACGATTCCTTTTACGTTTGCCGCCGAAGGTGCCATCGCTTTGAAAAATTCAATTTGTTGGAATGCTTTGCTCACATCGAATTCTTCTGCGCTGATCGTAGCAGTAAACTGCACGTTCTTTACGTCCACGGGCGAATAACTTCCGGTGAAGTTAAATGGTGCACCAACCATCTCGAACGCCGCTTTTTTTATATTGAGTGTTCCAGCTTTCACTGCAACTACGGAATTGCAATTTGTTAGCTGAATACCTTTGTAATTTATTCGATCCACTCCTCCAGCCAGCTCCAGGTCAAGGTTTGCAGGTATGGGCACAATGCCTGTGACAGAAGTGGTGTCGTTTGAGCGTGGGCTTTCACTGGTTGAGGAAGAACCCATCAATTCAGCAAGATCGACCTGGTCTGCTTTGACCGCAAACCTTCCCTTTAATGGAGCATTATCCTGCATTATGTAATTGATGATGTTGGACAAATGACCGTCCATGGTAAGATGACTGCTTCCGTATGTACACCGGATCTTGTCTGCCCGCATCTTATCGTCCTGGAAAGAAAATATCCCGTCCTGAATGGTCAGCGGATGCGGGTAATCGTTGCTTCGAACGTTGATCTGGTGTAATTCTAAAGTTCCCTGGTGATGAAGCTGATCATAGCGACCCGCATCGATATCTTCCTGCGATCCTTTTAGCTGCAAGTTAGCAGCGATGCTGCCATCAATGTTGAGTCCTTCAATGCCGAACACTTTCGAGATCTTTCCCACATCGAAAACCCCTTTGGAACTAACGTTGTATTGCAAGTTATCGAGATTGCCAATCTCACTGTTTATGACGAAAGGTTTTCCTTCAAAAATAAATGCGATGGGTGTTGACGCGAAAGTAAAATCTTTATTTGTTCCAGTCGCGTTCTTTAATGTTACATGCAATTGAAGCTGGCTGATCGGATTTGGATAATAGCTGGTTTTAATGAAACCATTCTTAAGATCAACGCTGGCAAAGGTTACAGGGAGTTTGCCGGCCGCTCGATCGATAGTTCCGTGGAATGCCGCTTTCATATTCAGCATACCACGGAGCTCTGCAACGCCTTCTGTCGACAACGATCGCGTCCATTCCGCCAGGTCTGCTGAGGCAGACAAATTTCCTTTCAAAAAAGGCGTATTCATGCCCTTCCATTCAAGGGATCCTGCGATGAACTGTTTGTCAAGCGTTGCATGAATGGTATCCACTTTCAGGTGCAGGCGATCCGGCGAGAGGGATGGAAGCTGACAGGATAGCTGCAGCAAAATGTTTTTTACGGGTGTTTTCGTTTGTTGCGAGGCGACGCTTGCATTACTTACGTTTAAATTGACGTTAAGGTCCGGAGCAACATTTTCCGAAGCCACATATTTACCCTTCAATTGCGCCGACAGCTTGACGTCTCCCTTAACGCTGGTTGTGTTCAGCCATTGAACCGCGGCCGGTGGTAAGGCGGTGAAAAGCTGTTTGAACGTGGCTTTGCGAGTGGCAAGGTCGAAATCCATATAATAACCGTTGGAAAGAAAATCGAATCTTCCCTTGAAGCGAACAGGCAGTTCATTAATGCGGACATTGTTCTTTTCGAACACCAGTTGAAGCGAACCTGTATTCACTTTGGTAATAAGCCGTGCGCGTAATTGTTTATTGATGATATAATCTTCATTATCGAAGGACAACGAGACGTCCTTCATTTGGATTCTTGATTTAAGATCGAATACCAACTTGTTGAGATCGCCTTTTCCAGTATAGTCCAGTTGCGATGAAGTGATTTTGATTGGTATGGAGGCATCGTCATATACCAGTGAACAATTCTCTATCTGTATCTTTTCCAGTTTCAGAGATGTGCTTGAAGTGTCGGTAATATTTTCTTTTGTGGTTCCTTTTGGTGTGGTTGCGGAATAAACATTATAATTAGGACTTCCGGTCTTATCAACCATCACATTGATCCTGCCGTCTGTAAGATAGATCTCATTTATTTTGACGGAGCTTCCTAAAAGGCTGAGAAGGTTTACACCAAGCGATACTTTTTTTGCGGCGATCAATGTATCCTTTTCAAAAGGGGCAGAACCCTTTAGGGTGACATCTTGCAAAGTCAGTGATAATGAAGGAAAATGCTCGAAGAAAGACAGGTGTATGCGCGAAAAGGCAAGCTCGGTTTCGATGCTCTTGTTCGCCCAGTTTCTTACCTGCTTTGAAATGTGATCAGGAAACAGGTAGGGTAGTGATAACAGGATGCCAAACAGTATGAACAGGGTGATAAGGATGAATTTCAACAGTTTAAGGGGGATGCGCACGAGCCGGATAAACATGATTCTGCATTAAGTGTGGGGAAACGCTGCAAGATAAGACAAATCGGCGCTGATGGAGCGGCAAGTGGTCACACCATTTAAAAAGCTAAAGGAATATATTTACGCAAATATTTTTACCCGGATGAGGAAGCTTTTAGCATTCGTAGTTCTTGTTTGCCTGGTGTCAGCCCAGGTTTTTGCACAGTCTAAAACTTATGTGTTTGCAACTTATACGTATTCCACCAACAATCGTTTGCAGAATCTCGAGCCTCTGGTTGCCCATTTATCGGACAAAGTCGGAATCACGATCAAAGCGGTAAGTTATCCAACAGTGCAATCGCTCATTGAGGCTCTTGAGAAAGACAGCGTTGATTTCGCTATGATGAACACAAGCGGCTACCTGGTGCTGAACCGAAATCACCCTGGAATTGTAAACCCGCTAGTGAACTTTGACCTTGGAGAGTCTGCATCTACAAATTACGGTGGATGTTTGATTGCCAACAAAAAGACCGGTATCAGGTCCATATCAGAACTGAAGCAAAGAAATCGCAAGCCGTCGCTGTCGCTGGTTGGCCGTTCCTCAACTTCTGGAAACCTTGTACCCCGACTGCTGTTGAACGCGAAAGAGATTGAAAATCCTGAGGCGATTTTATTGGTGAATTATTCCGGAACTCATAAGAAAGTAGTGGAAGATGTGCTAAGTGGAAGGGCTGATGTTGGCGGCTGCGGATGTGCTGAAATTGATAGCGCCCGAAAATATATGTCGTTCGATGAAAAGGCGGTGGTGATCGATTCGTTCAACGACATACCGCTTGGTCCCATCGTTTACAATAAGAACATTGATCCAGGCATAATTCAATTGATGGCGGAGCAGTTAACGCACCTGCATAATGAAAATTTCGCATTGCTTACCCGGTTTTCAGAAGGTTGGACAGAATTCAGAGGCGCCAAACGATTTAAAAAGGTTTCGGACAAAGAATACGACGATTTTCGAAATATGTTCGGGAACAATGAAGGTCTTTGGAAACTGATAGATTAAACTCACAAATAACTTGTATCAATGAATAATACAAGAGTATTCAAAATGTCTTTCGCCAGTGTATATCCGCATTACATTAATAAAGTGGAGAAGAAAGGTCGCACCAGGGATGAACTTCATGAGGTTATTTACTGGCTAACCGGGTATGATGAAGGATCTCTTCAGTTGCAAATTGACAATAAAACGGACTTTGAAACTTTCTTCGCCGAAGCCCCGCGGATCAATCCAAATGCAAGCAAGATCACTGGAGTGATCTGTGGCTGCCGTGTCGAAGAGATCGAGGATCAACTCATGCAAAAGATCCGGTATCTCGACAAATTAGTAGATGAGTTGGCAAAAGGGAGGTCAATGGAAAAAATCCTTCGAACCTAAAGCAAATAGGTTTTACACACATTGGCTTTTGATCTGGACTTCGGGAAATAACGTGCTTTTCTTAACTTCAGTTAAGAGCTATTATAAACCGGATAAAAATAACTGGATGAAAGTGATAAGAAAGTTCCAAATGATTATTCTGGCCATGGTTATTATGGGCATATCTTCTTGTCAAACAATCCCTGACGGCGCTGAGGCAGTTCAGCCTTTTAATAAAGAAAAATACCTTGGCAAGTGGTATGAGATAGCGAGGCTTGACTTCAAGCAGGAACGCAATCTTGATAATACTTCAGCAACATACTCTTTAAATGAAGATGGAACAATAAAAGTTGATAACCGGGGCTACAACACCAAGGAGAACAAGTGGACCCAGGCTATTGGCAAAGCGAAGTTTGTAAAAGATGAAGACATCGCCATGTTGAAAGTTTCTTTTTTCGGACCATTTTATTCCGGTTATAATGTCATCGCTATCGATGACAATTATAAGTATGCGTTGGTTGCCGGTGAAAGTCTGAAGTATTTATGGTTCTTATCCCGTGAGACTACCATGCCGGATGATGTGAAAAATAAATTTCTCAAGATCGCTGAAAGCATCGGCTATCATACATCAGACCTGATCTGGGTGCAACATGACAGGCAGCAGTAATGGGCTTGCACCGCGATTTGGCTACAACAAAAGCTGATTTGACTACAACGATGAATTCGATTCTGTTCACCTTTGTTGAAACAAATAAATTCATACAATGAGTTCATTAAAAAGAATCGCGTTGATCACAGGTGGTAGCCGTGGCCTGGGAAAAAATATGGCATTAGCAATTGCCAGGAAAGGTATCGATGTGGTGTTAACGTACAATTCGAATAAAGAAGCAGCCGACGCGGTGGTTGCACAAATCAAAGACGTCGGGCAAGATTCCGTAGCGTTCCAATTAGACACCGCTAACGTCACTCAATTCGGCTCATTTATTAATCAGCTTACAGAACATTTGCAAGAAAACTACGGCACTGCAAGATTGGATTTTCTCATCAATAATGCAGGTACAGCATTGTATGTGCCGGTTCCGGATGTAACAGAAGTACAACTGGATGAGATCTTCAACATTCATTTCAAAGGCGTGTTTTTCTTAACACAAAAAGCTTTGCCGTTGATCAATGATGGCGGTGCTATAATCAATGTTTCATCAGGACTTACAAGGATAACCCTGATAGGTTCATCGGTGTACGCTTCGGCAAAGTCGGCAGTTGAAACGTTTACGCGCTACCTGGCAAAAGAACTTGGTCCGCGAAAGATCCGCGCCAATGTCATTGCTCCAGGTGCGATTGAAACGGATTTTGGGGGCGGACGAACCCGGGATAATAAAGAAATAAACAACCAGATCGCTGGTCTTACGTCACTTGGAAGGGTCGGTCTTCCTGACGATATTGGCGGCGTGGTAGCGTTTTTATGTACAGAAGATGCTTATTGGATCAACGGTCAGCGTATAGAAGTTTCCGGCGGACAGGCAATTTAAATACACACAAGACATGAACCAGCAACACATACACCTGCGGTCTATCAGTGATTTTCACCAGGTGCGGCGGTTGGCTGCGCCTGAACATCCGCTCATCAGCGTGGTTAACGTGGCAGAGCTTTCGTATCCGGAAGAGACAACGAATTCGAAGATCATAATGGACTTCTATGTGATTTCATTGAAGCGAAATTGTGGCAAGATTCGCTATGGACAACAGCTCTACGATTTTGATGAAGGCGTTATGTATTTTATTGCGCCTGGCCAGGTGTTCAGTATAGAGCACAACCCCAACGAACCAAAACAAACAGGCACAATGCTTCTTGTGCACCCAGACTTTTTATGGAATACGCCGCTGGCAAGGACAATTAAGCAGTACGAGTACTTTAGCTATGCTGTAAATGAAGCTTTATTCCTATCTGAAAAAGAAGAAGCAATCATCATCAGCATAATGCAAAACATTAAGCAGGAGTATCATTCAAATGTTGACAAGTACAGTCAAAACATTATTGTATCTCAGATCGAAACCCTGCTTAATTACTCGGATCGATTCTATCAGCGGCAGTTCATAACAAGGAAGATCACCAATCACCAGATCCTCGATCGCCTGGAAAAAATCCTTTCAGATTATTTTTCCAGCGACGATGCAACAAAGGGGTTGCCGTCTGTCCAATATATAGCCGATATGCTTAATGTTTCGGCTGGCTACCTGAGTAGTTTGTTGAAAGTTTTGACAGGTCAAACCACACAACAACTTATTCATGAGAAACTCATCGAGAAAGCAAAAGAAAAGCTGTCTACCACTGACCTTAGCGTAAGCGAGATTGCATACGAACTCGGCTTTGAACATCCTCAATCGTTCAGCAAACTTTTCAAAGTGAAAACCAGGCTGTCGCCTCTCGAGTTCAGGCAATCGTTCAGTTAATGTTTGAAGTGAATAAACAAAACGAATGACTGTATCAGGGTGTGATATTATTTCGCTTTTTGTTTGAGGATCTCAATTGCCTTGTTCAAGACATTGTCTTTCTGGTTGCAAAACGCTTCGGCATCCTCAGGAACAAGAATATCCGGTTCAATGCCCACGCCAACGAACTCTTTGCCGTTTGGATACGTGTCTTTTCTTACGCAAATGCGTAGGGTGCCGCCGCCGGGTAATGATGAAAGCATAGGCTGTCCTGTACTTCCGCCAGTTGGTTGACCAATTAGTGTTCCTCTCTTGACATAATCAAAAGGCATTGCAAAGTCTTCAGCGGCCGACCCTGTTTCTTTGCTGATCAATACCGCAATTGGTCCGTTGTAGGTCTTTCGATCCGTGAACGGCTGGTTAGGTGAAGAGGCCAGGGTATAATAAGCCGTTCCTCCCATGCCCCAAACTTTGAGGAGAGGGTTATGCTGAAGGGCACTTATCATAGGGTCAGGAAAAGGAGCTGAAACAAAATGTTTCATCATGTAGATACCCTGGGACCCATCGCCACCCCTATTTGAACGAAGATCGATGATCAGGCCAGTTGCCTTCATAATGTCAGGATATATCTGATCAAATTTTTCGTTGAAGTTGGAAGATGAGAAGCTCGTTATCGTTAACAGGCCGATGTTGTTTTCAAGCATTTTGAATGAAACGGCTTCAGGTTCTTTAATTGTAAGTTTTCGCGATACCTCATAATCTGAGACTTTTCCTTTTCTGTCGCGCAAAGTCAACTTAAGTGCTTCATCCACTTTTCCATTCAATAAGTATGCATTGTATACCAGGAAATTCAAGCCCTGTGGAGTTGATGCTCCTTCATAGGGCAAGAGGTTTTCACGTACATATTGATGAACATCGATCCCACCTACTTTCAAGATCTCCATTCCTGGTTCGAGCCCTTTGCTGTTTAGTGTGTCATTAAGCAGCCGGGTAATAAATACCCTGCCGTCGATAAGATCCGTACGGATCGCAGTATATGCAAACTGGTCCTGGTAAAATGAAGAAGGATACCAAACGCTCGTGTGTCCATCCTGGAGATGAGCAATGAATTTTCTCAATACATCATAATAGGACCTTACGTCCTTTGTTTCTAAAGCAGATGGGATTGTTGCCTGGTAAAGGCTGTCCCAGTTCCATTTGACTTTATTAATGTAAACGAAGTTATATTTCGCTTCAGACCAAACCTTAGATAAGCCATACAGCTTCTGTGCGTCTGTCAACGTAGTGGCCGCACCTGATTGCGCAGAACTGTTCAGCGAAATGAAAATCATAGCTACATAGAGTAGGATGTTGCGGGGCAGGGGCATACATAAGAATTTGAAACTAAATATAAGTGGTTCCTCGGATTCTATATATTTTTCAATTAATTTGATCTTTCGCGAGAACGAATAAGTGATACGAATTCAAAACACCATTGCCGATGAGTACTTGAACGACTAACTATATCACTAACATTCACCAACAATTGATGTATGAACCCGGACGTTGACTGGTTTTTTTCTAAGCCAACGAAGTGGCAACAGGAATATGAACTATTGCGAACAATCGTGTTGCAATGCAAATTAAATGAAGAGCTCAAATGGGGTTGTCCATGTTACACGTATGACGGTAGGAATGTGGTTTTGGTCCACGGGTTCAAAGATTACTGCGCGCTGCTTTTCATGAAAGGGGTACTACTAAGCGACTCAAAAAAAATCCTGGTGCAACAAACCCCTAATGTACAGGCCGCAAGACAATTACGATTCAAAGGTCTGGCCGAGATAAAGAATCTTAAGGCAACGATAGTAGAATATGTGAAAGAAGCAATACAGGTCGAAAAGCAGGGTCTGACCGCGCCGTTGAAGAATACTGAGGAGTATGAAATGCCACACGAATTTGGAACGCTGCTTACGGAGATGCCAGAACTGAAGGCTGCATTCGAAAAGCTTACCCCCGGAAGACAGCGAGGATATCTTCTTTATTTTACTTCCGCCAAACAAGCGAAAACCCGGGAATCACGGATAGAAAAATGCGTCGATAAGATTCTTGAAGGAAAAGGATTGGATGATTAGTGTTGAACCGCGCATCATGTGAGAAAACCATGTTAGGCATCCTCATAGAAATTATTGTTTCCTGGTTGATTCTTTGGATCTTTTGCCGAAGCTCAATATTTGTATTGGGTATTCAACCAACACGTAGTCGGCTTGTTGATTTCCTGGTAGGATTTTTTATTGCGGCGCTTTGTTGTGCAGTCTATTTTTCATCTTTTACTTTTCTCGCAAATCACAGATGGGCCGTCAACAAAGAATACACATCTTCTAAATTTGTTTCCGGGGTGTTTTGGACATTGAAGTCGGTACTGTATGAAGAATTATTATTTCGCGGAGCACTTTTGTATATTCTGATTAAAAAGGCCGGTGCAAAGACAGCCTGCATTATTTCGGCCATATGCTTTGGTGTATATCACTGGTTTTCGATGGATGCATTTGGTAATCCTATGCAGATGGTTTTCATATTTGTACTTACGTCTGTTTGGGGATTTATGTTTGCAGCTGCATTTGTGAAGACGCGATCCATGTACTTGCCTATTGCCCTGCATTTTGGATGGAATCTGATTCAGACAGTTGTTTTCTCTCAAGGTCCTATTGGCAAACAACTTCTTGTTGGTAGCGGCGGTGAACAATTAGGAGTGCTTTTGTCTATCGTTGTTTTTTTGTTCCAGTTGCTTGCAGTTCCGTTTTTAATTTATTTATACATACGTAAACAAATAATTTACCCCAAAAACTGAACTGTTTGAATTTAAGAACCTTAACTTAAAAAATATGCAATTCAAATCACTTGCTCCCTTTGTTCCTTCGGGCAAAAGCATGGAGAGATCAAAAGAACTTTTTCTCGAACTTGGATTCGAGATCACTTACGATGGAGGCGATTTAATAGTCTTTCAAAAAGACGCATGCCGGTTTTTTCTTCAGAAATATGATCAAAAGGACTTCGCGGAAAATCTTATGATCGATGTGCGGGTCGACAATGTGCAGGAGTTATATGAAAGCGTTGTTTCAAGAGGCCTTGAACAGAAGTATGGTATTCGGATTACCAAACCAAAGCAGCAGTTTTACGGCATCGAAGTTAACATGATCGACATCGCCGGTGTTTGCTGGCATTTTATTCAATGAGCCGCTTAAGTCCATATTCTCCATATTTTAATGTCCAGTAATATTCTGAGCGATTAATTTTATTGTAACCTCTATAGCTTCAATGGTAAAATTTCAACGCGAAGACATACATATCCTGGCAAGGCATACGACCCTCAACAAAGAAGAGGTTAAAGGTTTGCTGAAATTAAATGTCTACAATGACAAGCCTGCATGGCAGCAATTTCTTAGCTATCTTTTTCTTAATCTTGGTGTTGGCTTTGTAGCCGCCGGCATTGTATTTTTTTTCGCATACAACTGGGCCGATCTGCACAAGTTCATGAAGATTGGGTTAATCGAGGTCCTGATTATTACTACAACTTGTCTTGTCTTGATGCCGATGATTGGAAGAATACTCAGGAGCGTAATACTTACCGGCACATCCGTTCTTGTGGGTGTATTATTTGCGGTATTTGGACAAATTTATCAGACAGGGGCAAACGCGTACGATCTTTTCTTTGCATGGACGCTTTGCATTACGCTATGGGCAGTTGTTGCAAACTTCGCTCCATTGTGGCTGCTATTCCTTGTCTTGATAAACACAACTCTTGTCTTGTATTCGCAACAGGTTGTACGTAGCTGGTCAGCTGTGTATTTGCTTACATTGCTTTTCAGCGTCAATATAGGGTTGCTGCTTTGTTTTCTATTGATTGGTAACATCAGAGCGGCATCAAAAATGCCTCGCTGGTTTATTAAAACACTCGCACTCGCCTCGGCAATACTTGCAACGCTTGGAATCGCGATAGGTATTTTCGAAGAACAAGGTCCTGCATTTTTGGTACTCCTGCTGATGACAATAGCGGCTTTTGTGATGGGCGCATGGCATGGGCTCCGGATCAAAAGTGCATTTTACCCTGGATTGATTGTGTTATGTGTTGTTGTAATAATTGCGGCTTTTCTTCTAAACTTATCCGACGGCGCAGCTATGTTTTTACTTGTGGGCTTGTTCATTGTTTCGAGCGTCACACTCTCGATCAGGAAACTTATCGACATGCAAAAAGAATGGGCAGATGCGAACTAAAGATGAAATAATAGAATCGCTGAACAAACTGCAATTGGTGACCGGAAGACCAATTGATGCTGATGAATCGGCCATTGCAGAATCAATGCAGAAAAATAATTCTGGGCAATCAATTACAGTCAAGATATTATCAGTAATCGCCGGCCTTTTGGCCTGTGTCGCCTTTTACGCTTCTCTTATTATTTCAGGGTTGTATAATTCCGCCTCCGGCTTATTGATTACCGGAACTTTTTGTATCACCGTAGCAATTCTTATTTGCAAAAGCTTGAATAAGATCATTTTTGATACGGTGAGTGTTTCATCATATGTAATTGGATTTGCATTGCTTGGTCTGGGTTTGTATGAGCTGAAAGTTGATGAAGACTATATAAGCGTCCTGTTTATCGTCGTGGCATTGCTTTCGTTAACGATCTCTGGAAACTATATACTGTCGTTTGTCTCTGTCTTGATCATTAGCGGAAGTATTCTGACCTTGATAGTATCCAATCGCGAATACAACCTGATTCATGTGTATGTTTCCGCGATGGCAGTATTCTTAAGCTATTTGATCGCAAACGAAGCGGCAATCATAGTAAGAAGCAAAGCAGTTTCAAAATTATACGATCCGTTACGTGTGGGATTAACCTTTGCGTTTCTTGCAGGATTACTGCTGATCGGCACTACCGGGATGCTGAAGGACTATGCTGAACATTTATGGGTTTCTTCCGTCTTCATCTTTGGTGCGATAATTTATGTTTTGTTAGCACTGGTCACCGTGCTGGAAATAACGAAGGTTCATCATAAGGTCTACGTGTTTGCCTGCGTCCTTTTACTATTGCCGACTATTCAATGGCCAGCAATTGCCGGCAGTATATTATTGATGCTTCTAAGCTTTCTCGTAAATTTCAAAACGGGTTTCGTTGTAGCTGTAGCTGCATTTATATATTTCGTGTGTCAATACTACTACGATCTCAATGCTACATTACTCACGAAGTCTTTAATTCTCCTTTCATCCGGAGCCTTGTTTTTACTTCTTTATTTCATAACCCGGAAAAAGTTACTGTCGCATGAATAAGTATAAATCGATCATTATCGTTTTAAACCTGCTGATTCTGCTGATCTATTTCAACTATTCTGTATCAACTAAAGAAACGATTCTCAAAGACGGAAAGCTTATCTTATTAGAGTTAGCGCCTACCGATCCGCGTTCATTAATGCAGGGCGACTATATGACTTTGCGATATAAGATTGCTGCGCGAGACAATATTAAACAGTATCCGAAGAGAGGTTATTGTGTTGTGCAGCTCGATGACAGGGGGATTGCAAATGTTGTAAGATTCCAGCGGTCAAAAACACCGTTGTCTACAAATGAGCGACTTATTGAATATTCATCGCCCGATGATTGGGACATAAATATCGGCGCCGAGTCTTACTTCTTCGAGGAAGGGCAGGCAGATAAGTTCGGTGTTGCAAGATACGGTGCGTTAAAAGTTGACACTAACGGAAACAGTCTGCTCGTGGGCTTGTATGATGAGCACTTAAAAAGGATCGAATAACGCAGACTATGACAGCGGTTCCGGCGGAGGCGCACTCCGGGCCGGTTTTGAGCGATCATCCGGTAATGGAATAAACTCATTGTTATCGGTCGGAGGTAGAATGATCCGGCCTTCTTTCCAATCGTTCTTTGCCTGTTCAATGCGTTCTTTCCTCGATGAAACAAAATTCCACCAGATAAATCGTTCTCCCAATGGTTCACCACCAAGCAACATCAAAGTACAATCCTCGTAGGCTTGAAGCACAGGGTCGATTCCTTTTGTAAATACGACCATCTGACCCTGAGTATATCTTGTGCCACTTACTTCAAGCGTGCCTTTTGCAAGGTATATCGCTCGTTCAGAGTGTTCACGTGGCATGGTAAATCTGGCTCCAGCAACCAATTGAACATGCAGGTAAAATAGGGGTGAGTGAGTCTTTACATCATTCCTTAATCCAAATGCATTGCCGGCTATCAGCCGCATCCACACACCTTTTTCGTTGAACACAGGAAGTTGTTCGGGTTTGTAATTATCGAATGCAGGCGATGATTCTTCATATTTCTCTGGTAAGGCAACCCATGTTTGTATCATCTCTAACTGACCACCTGCGAGTGCACCAGGCTCCTCGAATCTTTCGGAGTGTGCAATGCCGCTTCCTGCTGTCATCCAGTTAACTTCTCCAGGTCTGATGATCTGCTCAACCCCGAGGCTATCGCGATGCGTTACCTGCCCGCCAAACAAGTAGCTTACTGTCGATAAGCCAATGTGGGGATGTGGCAGCACATCCATGGTTTGTGCACTTTGTGGTTCAACGGAAACTGGTCCCGCGTGATCCATAAAAATGAAAGGACCAACCATTCGGCGCAGCCTGAAAGGCAATATGCGTCGGACATTCAGGCCTGTTGCCAGCGATGCGATGCGCGCATCAATTACCATATCGATCATCGGAAAAGGTTATGCTCATGAAGATAATCATTCCGGTCAACCGGATACCTCTAATTCTTCCTTTCCCGGTTCTTCGCCTTTATCTTTTTTCTTTTCGTGTTCGATAGATGGAACGGTTTCCGTGAAAATGAAACCGGCTCTCGCTGCATGATCGGCTGCAGTAACGGAGTTATCGACGATCAGCATTTCTACCTTTTGTTGTTTCAATGACTCTGAAACATCGATCGCAATTTTAGTTCTTTCTGGCAATTGAACATCGCGAATATAGATAGCTAATATTCGTCCCGGATATAGCTCAGCTACTTCGCGGTAAATAACCGGATCTTCCTGTCCGCTGTCTCCGATCAGTATAAAATTTAAATGAGGAAACGCTTCAAGGATCTGTTTAATTTCTTTCAACTTGTGACCCAGGTGACCCTTTTCTTCCTTCTCCTTATGTTCGAAGCCAAAGTCTCTTAACAGCAAAGGACCGGCAGGTATTTCATTCAAGTCCAGGAATTCTTTCAGCATATCATATAGATTCCAGGGACTGCTGCTGACATAGAAAAAAGGATTGTTGCGTTTACCGTTTTTTCCGAGTTGGAGCGATTTGTAAAACTGTGCCACACCGGCGAACGGTAGTCGCGTTTTGGCATTGTTGAGGAAGGTTGTTCTTCCCATTGCAAACAAATTAGTGGCAGTGGTTTTTACAATGGTATCGTCGATATCGCTTATTACACCAAATTCCGCATCGGCGGGCGGTATCATTACTTCTGCAACAGACTTCAATCCCCGTTCAAATGCGATCGGTGCGCTAATTAATTCAAGAGGTATTCCATGCCAGAGGTTTTCCTGATTGACGGGTCCACTCCATTGAAATTTCAAAATAAAATATCCTTCTTTGTCGGTAATGATTTGAACAGTTTCGCCAGGCAGTTGCACGGATAGTGTTGCATTTGCTACTTCATCGCTTTCAAATCGCTTGTACATATTCACGAGATTGTTCAATATCGTGTCCTTATCGGTTGACGCTGCTATGTTCTTATCTTCCAGTACGCGCCCTTTGATGTACATGCGAGTTTGCGTACCATAGGTTCTAAACGGAACGATCTGAATCGGGTCGTTCCAACCCATGCGGCGCGTGAATGAAGCGCGAAGATCATCCCACTTGTCTTCAACCTCGGAAAGATACTTGCCGAATAGCGATTTCAGATCCTGCATACTTCAATGTTCTGATTTTTTTGGTAATTTGACCGTCATGAAAAAAACTCTTTGCTTTTTGCTTATTGCATCCCTTGCGGTTGCCTGCACATCCCGGGAATCCAGCAATAATGATACCGCAGGAAAAACACAACTGGCTGGTACATGGAAGTTATTGTCGGGTACACTGATTGAAAAAGGAGATACTACAACAACCGATTATACCAGCGGTAAGTCTTTCATCAAGATCCTGAACGACACTCATTTTGCATTCATGCTTCACGATCTCAACCACGGAAAAGATTCTTCAGCAGCGTTTACTGCCGGCGGCGGAAAATATACTTTGAAAGACAGGTCTTATACAGAGCACCTGGAGTATTGCAGTGCACGAGACTGGGAGGGACACAACTTCACTTTCAATGTGGAAATAAACGGCGATACTTTAATACAAAGCGGACTGGAAAAGATCGATAGCCTCGGTGTAGACCGCTTGAATATAGAAAAATACGTTCGGGTTAAGAATTAAATCAAACTAACATAATGAGCCAGGAACTTGAAACATCAATGGCGTCGGGGCCGCATAGCCAGCTTCTAAAATTACAGGGACATTGGGAGGGAACAAACAAAGTTTGGTTTGAGCCAGGTGATCCTGTTGATCAATCATCGGTAACAGGTAGCATGAAGCTGATTTTTGATGGTCGCTATATCCTGTACGAATACACTGGCTCATTCCAGGGGAATCCGCTGGAAGGCATGGCCATTATTGGTTATGATCTTAACATGAAAAGATACCAGATCGCATGGATCGATAGTTTCCATACTGGTACTTCAATTCTATTTTCTGAAGGCGAAAGAGGCAGTGAAGAGCCGTCAGTACTTGGAAGTTATACATACATCGCTCCCGAAGGAGAGACAACCTGGGGTTGGAGAACGACCATCGAAGTAATTAATGACGACGAAATAGTTTTTCGTGCATTCAACGTCATACCTGGAGCGGGCGACGTAAAAGCAACTGAAACGATCTACAAAAGAAAGGCAGTATAAGATGCGCATAAGTTTAATGCTACGCGCTCGTGTAGTGTGTATTATTATATGCCTACTGATGGCGTTAATATATGCGAACGCGCAGAATAAAACGCCATTACCCGTCATATTTGAAACCGATATGGGCAACGACGTAGACGATGCACTTGCATTGGACCTGTTGTACAAATACCACGATGAGGGGCGCATTCAATTACTTGGCATCAGCAATAATAAGAATAGTGATTATTCGATTCCCTTTTTGCAATTGATGAATGATTTTTATGGTTACCCTAATATCCCTCTTGGCAATGTACATAATGGTGCAAATTCTGCAGGGGACGCACTAGATTATACAAAGGCAGTTGTCGAGTATTCCCTGGATTCGGTTGCTCCATTTGATTCTTATAAGTACAAAACGAGTTCGCTAGAGTCTGTCCTGTTGTATCGCAAGATCCTGAGCGCTCAGGCAGATAGCAGCGTAGTGTTGATATCTGTTGGATTTTCCACTAACCTTGTGAGATTGCTTGATAGTAAAAGCGATGCCTATTCATCGTTAAACGGAGCAGACCTTGTAGCCAAAAAGATAAAATACCTCAGTGTTATGGCCTGCACCTTCACGAACAATTGGTCTGAGTACAACATTCAAAAAGATACAACAGCGGCCAGGCGACTATTTTCAGAGTGGCCGACAAAAATCATAGTTAGTCCTTACGAAGTCGGAGCTGCAATTCTATATCCTGCTTCCAGCATTGAAAATGATCTTGATTATGCCAAACACCATCCTTTAAAGATTGCCTACAGCTCGTACATGAAAATGCCTTACGATCGACCGACCTGGGATCTTACGGCCGTTTTATTTGCTGCGGAAGGGCCACAGGATTATTTCAGCCTAAGCGAACATGGAGTAGTTAGCGTACTTAATAAGGGTAATACAACATTTACGGCCAATGCCAATGGGCGTCACCAATATCTGCGTATCGATAACGCCCAGGCGAAAAAGATCAGGGAGCGATTCATAGAATTAATACAGCGTAAGCCGAAGTCAGGTTCTGCCATTCCTTCGAGGCATTAAGGCCGCAAGTTTTTGCGGTTGCTCATATCCTTTCGCGGAATAATATACTACCAATCGATCGGCCGCATTCTTCTGCAGTGCAAGCAGCTCACCCACAGAAATTACCATTGCATTGCCTTTTTGATCGCTGTCCTGAAATTTCCATTCCTTAACAATATTTCCCTTTGTATCTCGAATGCTTATTGCGCGCGACTTACCTACTTTGCCCGGCTCGTTACATTGCAAGAAGCGTATGTAGATTTTGTCGGTTGCTTTCGCTTCAGACAGATCCAGGTTCTTAAGATCAAAGGGTTCATACAGTGCCTGGCGTATGAGCACTTTGTTGTTAAGAGTGATCTCGTAGCTGTCACCACCGGCGCGTGCTGCAAATGTAAATAAGCACATAGATACCAACGCGAGTAGGAAAGTCCTGATCACCGCGGTTCTTAATGATGTGTGTTGCATAGTTGAAGATTTGTGTTTGACGAAAAAGGTTACATAGGCAATTTGCCTGATATACATGGAGTGAAAAAATTGGATTGATGTATGGATCGATTTTCGTGACGTAATGCAAAAAAGTTTTTACTTTAATGATATGCACAGGGTGCTTAAATATAAGCTCGACCATGCTGCATTCTGGATGATCACTGTCCTGTTCTATGGCTTCACCAGGCGGAACCTCATCGCAGATGCGGGAAGCGGACTGTTTTTGCTGGATGTAATCGTTCGTAATGTATTGATCGCTTCAGCATGTTATCTCAACATTTACCTGTTGTTTGAAAAGCTGTTCAGGAAAGGAAGATATGTTACCTATATTTTATCGCTATTACTGTTGCTGCTCGCGTACACAATGTTACAAAGTGCATTTGATGGTTGGTTGCAGTTGAATGCTCAAACAGCCACGGCGCGCGGTGATTTTATGGCCAACAGTTATTACAACTTTTCCATCGGTATATTTTACATCACTTTTACGCTTGCTTTACAACTGAGCAAGAAATGGTATCAACAGCAGATCTATCTTCATAAACTGCAGGCGGAACGAAGCGAGGCGGAGTTACGATATCTTAAAGCACAACTTAACCCGCACTTTCTTTTTAATTGTATCAACACCATATACTTTCAAATCGATCCGTTAAATGTCGAAGCCAGGGATTCGCTGCAGAAATTCGCGGAAATGTTGCGCTACCAGCTTTATGAATGTAATGAAGACACCATCCCTATTGAGAAGGAAACCAGCTACCTCGAAAGTTATGTTGACCTTCAGCGGTTGCGTAAAGACAGCCACTACCGCATAGACTTTAACGTCGAAGGCTCCGTATGTGAGTTTCATATCGCTCCATTGTTGTTGCTTCCATTTGTTGAAAATGCCTTCAAACATTTGTCGAGCGATCCGCGTGTAAATCATTTTGTGGAACTTAACATGCGCAGAACCAACGGAAGTTTCTATTTTCATGTAGCCAACTCAACCGATGCGAACAATAATGATCCGAACCGGACCGGTATCGGCCTAAGTAATGTTCAGCGTCGGCTGGATCTTTTATATGAGAACAGGTATAGCCTGGATATTCATCAAACTGGTTCAATGTATTCTGTTGATCTAAAGCTCGACATCAAATGAACATGAAATGCATTGTTGTTGATGATGAACCGCTGGCCCGAAAAGGGCTTCAGCAATACATCCAGCAAATCGATTTTTTACAGCTTGTTGGAGTGTTTGAAGATGCGGCGCAGGTATACCCTCAGGTTCACGAACTGGATGTTGACCTGATCTTTCTCGACATAGAAATGCCCAGGCTAACAGGAATCCAGTTCATGCGTTCACTAAAGCATCCTCCATTGGTTATCTTCATCACTGCCTATCCAGATTATGCAGTCGAAGGCTATGAATTAGATGTTACGGATTATCTGCTTAAGCCAGTCAGTTTTCCACGTTTTGTAAGGGCAGTAAACAAAGCACACGAAATTGTTATGTCGCGCCAGCACAAGCCGACTGTCGATGACGCCATAGACCATTTTTTTGTAAAGGAAAATGGAAGGTTTACAAAAGTGATGTTTGACGATGTGCTTTACCTGGAGGCGTTACAGAATTATGTTGCCATACATCTTCAGGGAAAGAAGATCATCAGCTATATCACACTTACGACACTCGAGAAGCAGTTACCGGCAAACCTTTTCATGCGCATTCATAAGTCTTACATCGTGCCGTTGCAACGGGTCGTAGCGATTGAAGGTAATATGGCATTAGTAGGCAGTGTAAACATTCCCGTAAGCAGGAAACTAAAAGATAAATTGATGCAGGAGGTGGTGGACAGAAGGCTTCTTAAACGTTGAATTAAATGATTCGATCGTGTTTTGTATAACTTTATCTCACAATTGGTATTCATGCAAATAAGAATTTTTGTTACGGGTGGTACGTTC
Source organism: Bacteroidota bacterium (assembly GCA_023437225.1). Lineage (GTDB taxonomy): Bacteria > Bacteroidota > Bacteroidia > Chitinophagales > Chitinophagaceae > Flavitalea. The sequence continues at coordinate 46,693 of JAEZGS010000010.1, forward strand.
GACAAAGAGTATAATGAACTAACGGGCGAGCTTTTCTTTAAAGAAACACATTTGCCTGAAATGCTGGAGCGAAGCCGGTCAACATTGGATGTGACTGTGCGTACCCTGATGATGATCGACAGTTTACACATGACCGACGAAGATCGGCAGCTCATCGTACATCAATGTAAGAATACACCGGAAGACCGCATCATTATTACACATGGTACGGATACGATGACAGTGACGGCGAAAGTGCTTGCTCAACAGGTAAGCGACAAAACGATTATTATAACCGGTGCAATGATTCCCTATAAATTTGGTAGCTCTGACGGGTTTTTTAACCTCGGTGCGGCGTTGGCTTTCGCACAAACACTGCCATCGGGAGTGTATATTGCGATGAATGGGCGTGCCTTCGACTGGCATAACGTTCAGAAGAATCGGAAGACAGGCCAGTTCGAGGAACTTAGATAAAATGTGCGGATTTGCAATTTGCAATGTAAATTGACGGTACAGCTAAGCAATTTGTTATGCCAAGAATTTTTGTGATCAGTTTTTGTGTGGTGATGTTCATCCTGGGACACGCACATGCCCAGCCTGTAACACAGCATGGACAGCTTCGGGTTAAAGGTTCACAACTGGTTGGAGAGCACGGTCGCCCGGTTGTTTTACGAGGAGTTAGTTTTGGGTGGCATAACTTCTGGCCACGTTTCTATAATGAAGAAGCGGTTAGCTGGCTTAGTACCGACTGGAACAGCACTGTTGTGAGAGCTGCAATGGGAGTGGAGGCTAAAGGCGGCTATAAATCTGATTCCGCGGGATCAGTCGATAAGATTAAAGCGGTTGTAGATGGTGCGATAAAGGCGGGTGTATATGTCATCATCGACTGGCATAGTCATAACATCAATCTCGAAGAGGCGAAGTTGTTTTTTTCGCAGATGGCTGGAGAATATGGTACTTATCCCAATGTGATATACGAGATATTCAACGAGCCGGATGAAGAAAGCTGGAAAGACGTGAAAGCTTATTCTGAAGAAGTGATCAATGTCATTCGTAAGTACGATCCTGATAACATTATCCTCGTCGGATCGCCTCACTGGGACCAGGATGTACATATTGTAGCAGATGATCCGATAGTAGTACATACAAACCTTATGTATACTTTTCACTATTATGCGGCCACACATAAACAGGACCTTCGTGAACGCGGCAACTATGCAATAAAAAAAGGATTGCCGTTATTCATTTCCGAATCGGCAGGCATGGAAGCCACGGGGGATGGACCTTTGAATGAGATCGAATGGATGCGATGGATACAATGGGCTGAAGAAAATAAGATAAGCTGGATCACCTGGTCTGTGTCCGATAAGGACGAAACCTGTTCGATGTTGCAGAAGTCGGCCGATTCCAAAGGAGGGTGGACAGATGCAGATCTGAAGGAGTCGGGTTTGAAGACCCGTGCGTTGTTGAAACACTACAATAGATGACATGTGGAAATGGGAAATGGGAAATGGAAAATGGGAAATAATCAAAGCATCAAAATATGAAAGCAAGTATGGCGGCGGATGTCGACGCTTACATTGCGGAGCAACCTGTATCAGTGCAGGAGTTGTTGAATAAAATACGCGATACAATTCGCAACGCTGCCCCGGACGCCGAAGAGCTGATCAGCTACCAGATGCCCGCATATAAATTGGCTGGCCCGCTGGTTTATTTCGGTGCGAGTAAAAATCATATAGGGTTTTATCCAACGAATTCGGGTGTTACTAATTTCCAGAAAGAGTTGTCGGCTTACAAGACTTCAAAGGGCGCAATTCAGTTCCCGATCGACAAGCCTTTACCTGTAAAGTTGATCAAAGACATTGTACAATTCCGCGTCAAGGAAAACGAAATGCGTGCGCAGGTCAAATCTAGGACCCGCACTGCCAAAAAGAAATAATACCTGTTATCATGAAATATCTGCTTACCCTGTTACTGCTTTCTGTTTCCGTACTAACAAAAAGTAATGTTCGATTACCGGCGATCATCGGCGATCACATGGTGCTTCAACAAAATTCCATGGTAAACCTATGGGGATGGAGTGATCCGACAGAAAATATAACGGTGAGGACCAGTTGGGACACAACTACATACAAAACAGTGGGAAGTGAAGGCGCCAAATGGATGGTGCAAATTCAAACCCCTTCGGCGGGCGGTCCCTATACGATCACGGTAAAGGGCAACAATGAAATTGTAATTAACGATGTACTTATTGGTGAAGTCTGGTTATGCAGCGGTCAAAGTAATATGGAGATGCATTATAACTGGGGGCTGAAGCAGTACACCGAAGACATGAACAAAGCTACAAATCAAAGCATTCGCTTCTTCCACATACCTAAATTAACATCGGATCATCCGCAGGATAATATTGTTGGAAAATGGGTGGTCTGCAACCCTGAGGATGCTAAAAATTTCAGCCTCGTGGGTTATTATTTTGGTTCAAAGATCAATTCTGTTACCAGGTCGCCGGTAGGGTTGATCAATGCAAGTTGGGGAGGTACACCTGCGGAAACATGGACACCGGCCCAAGTGGTAGTGGAAGATCCGGTACTACGTGAGGTGTCTACAAAATTAAATAAGGCACAATGGTGGCCGATCACACCCGCGGCTACTTACAATGCAATGATTTATCCAATTGTCAATTTCGGCATCGGTGGTGCCATCTGGTATCAGGGTGAAGCAAACACCACAACTTCATCAACGTACCAATCGCTCCTTACAAAAATGATCGACTCCTGGCGAGCAGCATTCAAAAGGGAGTTTCCATTTTATTTTGTACAAATAGCACCATTTGCATACGGGACCAACCACATAGGGCCGCTGTTACGCGAAGCTCAAAGTAAGGCCGCTTCTCACAAAGGAACAGGAATGATCGTAATAAGTGACCTGGTTGATAATGTGAAAGATATTCATCCGCAAATGAAAAAGGAAGTTGGTTTGCGACTTGCTAATTACGCACTTGGCGATCATTATAAAGTAGACGTTGGAGAATATCGAAGTCCAGTTTTCAAATCGATGGAAGTCGCAAAAAATAAAATAAGAATTTCGTTTGAACACGCCCAGTCGGGCTTGATCTCTAAGGGAGGCGCACCCACCGAATTCTACATTGCAGGAGATGACAAAAAGTTTTACCCTGCCACAGCCAGGATCATTGGTAATAAGGTGGAGGTTTCGGCTAAAGAAGTTAAACAACCCGTAGCAGTGCGCTTTGGATTCGCTAATGAAGCAATGCCTAATCTTTTTAATAAAGAAGGCCTGCCCGTTGATCTTTTCAGAACCGACAACTGGCCACTTTAGGATTTTTCAAAGAGACCGAAACGCTCTGTAAACTTTTTTTCCAGCTAAAATAGTATGCTTTCACTAAGCAGAAATACTTAGTCGCCCACTCGTTACCTTGCCCATGTTTTGCAAGATCGGTCAGTATAAAGCGGTTAAATAACATACCGAATAGATAAAAAAGTATCAGTTTGTTGCAGGCAGCTGCTCTAAATTTGGGGACAATTCAAATTGTGTCTACAACAAACTTGCTTCCATGAAATTCAGAGTTCTGCTCAGTTTATTTGTTTGTTTAATGTTATCCGGCGCTATTAGTCTTGCGCAAACAGGCTTTGTCAAGACCAGGGGTCATCAATTCACTTTAGATAATCAGCCTTACTATTATATTGGCGCAAACTACTGGTACGGAGGGCATCTGGGTCTTGAAAAATCAGATGTTCGTGGAATAGATCGGATGCGTCGTGAATTGGATTTTCTTAAGAAGAATGGCGTTACGAATTTGCGTGTACTTGCGGCAGTTGAAGGCTCAGGGATCATCACAGGCGTTAACCGCGTTGAGTCGCCTTTTCAACCAGAGCGCGGTGTATTTGATGAGTCTAAACTTAATGGTCTGGATCTTTTGCTTTCCGAAATGGGCAAACGAAGTATGAAGGCAGTGTTGTTCCTTAGCAACAACTGGGAATGGAGTGGCGGATTTCTTCAATATCTTAACTGGAACGGTCAGATCCCGGATTCTGTATTACGCCGGAAACTCAACTGGGACGAGCTTCGCGATTATACAAGTAAATTTTACACTTGTGAACCATGTAAGGAAGATTATCGCAAGCAGGTTAAGTTCATTGTGTCGCGAACCAATTCAATAACTAAGAAGAAATACACCAACGATCCGGCTATCATGGCATGGGAGCTTGCAAACGAACCAAGACCTATGCGCCCATTAGTGAACGACGCATATAAAAAATGGATCAGTGATGCATCTGCATATATTAAATCGCTCGATAAAAATCATCTTTTAACCATCGGGCATGAAGGCGACATCGCTGTAGAAAGTAATACTGCATTGTACGAAGCCATCCATGCAGATAAGAATGTAGACTATCTCACCATTCATATCTGGCCAAAAAACTGGGGCTGGTTCAAGCTGGAAACGATGGAAAAGGATTTTCCAACGGTAACGAAGAACACACTTGAATACATAACAAAACATGCAGCACTTGCAGCGAAAATGAAGAAGCCGCTGGTGGTGGAAGAATTTGGCTTTCCACGCAATCACCATTCATTTGATCTGAGTGTGGAGACAACTCTTCGCGATCGTTACTACGCATCGATCTTTGAAGAATGGAGAAAGAGCAAACTGAGCAATGGATCCATCGCAGGAATTAATTTCTGGGCATACGGCGGTACTGCACGACCAATAAAAGGGCAGGTTTACTGGAAACATGGCGATGAATACATGGGTGATCCTCCAATGGAGGAACAGGGATTGAATTCTGTGTTTAATAATGATGCGTCTACGTGGAAAGTAATTCGCGCTTATGCGAAGGGAACTCCAACTGAAAGCGATGTTCCATCGGATAGATTTGCAACCAAAGAAACCAGGAACTTATATACAAACCTGAAAAAGCTTCGCGGAAAGGGAGTGATGTTTGGACACCAGGATGCGCTTGCCTATGGTGTCAATTGGAAATACCAGACCGGAAGGAGTGATGTGAAAGACGTTGTTGGCGATTATCCGGCAGTGTATGGCTGGGAACTTGGTAATCTGGAACTGGGCATGGAGTACAATCTCGACAGTGTTCCATTTGAGAAGATGAAACAATTCATTCGCGATGGATACGAACGAGGTGGGATGAGTTCTATCAGTTGGCATCTGGCAAATCCCATCAATCTGGAAAATGCATGGGATACAACGCATGGCGGTGTTGCTGCGGTTTTGCCGGGTGGCGCAAAGCATGAAATGTACAACCTTTGGCTTGACAGACTTGCAGATTTCCTGCTTGATCTGAAAGGGAAAAAAGGCGAACCAATACCTATATTATTTCGGCCTTATCATGAATTGACCGGCAACTGGTTCTGGTGGTGTCAGAATACGAATAGTCCAACCGAGTTTAAATTATTATGGAGATATACCGCCGACTACTTACGCAATGTTCGAAAAGTGAACAATCTGCTTTATGTATACAATACTGCAGACGTTAGATCCAAAGAAGAGTTTATGGAACGATACCCTGGCGATGATGTGGTGGATATGGTAAGTTTTGATGCATATCAATACAATGATCCAACAAAGGACGACAGCTTCATAAAAGATGTAAGAAGAAAATTAGAGATCATTACTGAGGTAGGTAAGGAAAGAAATAAGTTGACGGCACTTGCTGAAGCTGGCTATGAGCGCATTCCCTATGCACAGTGGTGGACAAACACACTATGGAAAGCAATTGAAGGATTCGACATATCGTATGTGTTAATTTGGCGAAATGCAGGGTTGATGCCCAACGGCAATATGCATTACTATGGACCGCATAAAGGTCATGGTTCGGAAGCGGATTTTATTAGGTTTTATAATATGAAGGAAACATTATTCGAAAAAGAAGCTGCTAAAGAAGGCCTGTATAAATAAACTTATAACGATGGATCACAAGATTGGGACAAGAGAAAAAATTGGTTATGGCTTTGGTGACTTCGCTTCTTCAATGTTTTGGAAGCTGTTCTCAGTTTACCTTCTGTATTATTATACTGATGTTGTTGGTATAGCTGCAGCAGCAGTCGGCACAATGTTTCTGATCACACGGATTTGGGATACTGCACTTGATCCTATCATTGGGATCATCTCTGACCGTACAGATACACGATATGGCAAGTTCAGGCCTTACCTGTTGTGGATTGCGATTCCCTTTGGTGTTATTGGAGTTTTTCTATTTACCGATCCCAACCTCGGTGATGCCGGCAACCTTGTATATGCGTATGTGACTTATACTTTGATGATGATGATCTATTCTGCCATCAATGTACCTTATGCATCATTGATGGGAGTGATGACAGCAAACATCAAAGATCGGACAACACTTTCTACCTTTCGTTTCATTTTTGCTTTTGCAGGAAGCATACTTGTTCTCGCCGCTGCGGAACCATTGGTGGAGTTGTTTGGAAAAACTTCGACAGGCAGCATTGACCCATCAAAGGGATGGCAACTTGCGATCATCGTATTTGCAATCATTGCATCGGTGTTGTTCCTGCTAACTTTTTACTGGACAAAAGAAAGAGTAAGTCCTCCAAAAGAGCAGAAGACTTCATTGAAGGCGGATCTGATCAATCTCGGTACAAACAAGCCATGGTTCATATTATTAGGCGCTGGAGTGTTCACGCTCATTTTTAATTCACTACGTGATGGATCTGCTATCTACTATTTCAAGTATTATTTCTCAAGCCAACAGGCTTTCCAGCTTCCAGTGTTTGATGTTGCGATCAATTTCAGTACGCTTTATTTGGTATTGGGACAGGCGGCAAACATCGTAGGTGTGGTGCTGGCAAAACCGGTATCCGATAAGATCGGAAAGAAAAACACTTTCATGTATTCCATGCTTATCGCAACGGTGTTGAGTGCAATATTTTTCATGTTCGATGAAAACGATATTGCATTGATCTTCTCATTTCAGTTCCTGATAAGTGTTTGTGCTGGTACCGTGTTTCCACTGTTGTGGTCGATGTATGCCGACATTGCCGATTATTCAGAATGGAAGACGGGGCGAAGAGCTACAGGATTGATCTTCTCTTCCTCATCGATGTCGCAAAAACTCGGCTGGACACTGGGCGGCGCTGTTACAGGCTGGTTGCTGGGTGTTTGGGGATTTGAAGCAAACACCGTTCAAACGGAGGAAGCACAAACGGGAATCCGGATGATGCTGAGTTTCATTCCTGCAGCAGGAGCATTGATATCTGCAGCGTTTATAGTGTTCTATAAGCTTAGCGATTCCTTCATGATGCAGGTGAGCGAAGAGTTGATTGAAAGAAGAAAGCAGTAAGAGAAATGGAAACATGAAACGCGAAACACGAAATATTTAGAATTACGAATTATAAATTATGGCAAACATCCTATTTGAACAGAGACTTGCGTCGTTAACTAAAGCTCATCGTGAATTGATCGAGCGTGCGAATGAAAAAGAAGAGCTTGGTAACGGCATCTTTGAAAGATACAAGTATCCGATATTGACCGCAGAACATGCGCCCATCAACTGGAGATATGATCTGAACCCGGTGACGAATCCTTTCCTCATGGAAAGATTTGGAATCAATGCAGCCTTCAATGCCGGTGCCATTAAACTCAACAATAAGTATTACCTGGTGGCGCGAGTGGAGGGATATGATCGCAAATCATTTTTTGCGGTTGCCGAAAGTGATAATGGTATCGATAATTTTCGTTTCTGGGAGCACCCAATAACGATGCCTCAAACGGAAGAGCCAGATACAAATGTTTATGATATGCGTCTTGTGCAGCATGAAGACGGATGGATTTATGGATTGTTCTGCACCGAACGCAGAGATCCTTCGGCCCACGAAGGCGACCAATCGGCCGCCATTGCACAATGCGGCATCGCCCGAACCCATGATCTCAAAACATGGGAGCGTCTGCCTGATTTAAAAACTCCCTCGCCACAACAAAGAAATGTTGTATTGCATCCTGAATTTGTGAATGGTAAATATGCACTTTACACCCGTCCACAGGACAGCTTTATAGAAGCTGGAAAAGGCGGTGGTATTGGATTTGGATTGAGTGACTCGATGACACCTGCAGTGGTGAACGAAGAAGTTGTAATCGATCGCAAGGTGTATCATACAGTGTACGAAGCAAAGAATGGACTTGGTCCTGCACCCATCAAAACCGATATTGGCTGGTTGCATCTTGCACACGGTGTTCGTAACACAGCTGCGGGCCTTCGCTATGTCCTGTATATGTTCATGACCGATCTGCAGGACATTACCAGGGTAATACACAAACCTGCCGGATATTTCATTGCTCCCGAAGGAAAGGAAAGAATTGGTGATGTATCGAATGTGGTGTTTGCAAATGGATGGATAGCAGACGAAGATGGTACTGTTTTTATCTATTATGCATCATCTGACACACGCATGCACGTTGCTACCTCCAGTGTCGATCGGCTGATTGATTATGTTATCAATACACCGGAAGACGGACTTACCTCTGCCGCTTCAGTTGAGACACTCAACAGGATCATCGATGCAAATTTGAAACTAATCAATCAGAATTATTAAATGCTCTCTGAAGTAAACCCAGGTACTGGTTCTATAGACGATCTACTTCGGCATTACCAAATGGAAATGCAGGATGAATTGAGTAGCATACTGGAATACTGGACCGAAAATACCATCGATGCTGAATTTGGCGGGTTCCTGGGTAAGATCGACAATAACAATATAGCCGACGCAAAGGCCCCTAAAGGGTCGGTTCTGAATAGCAGAATATTGTGGTCGTATTCCGCCGCGTACAATCTTGTAAGAAAAGAAGTATATAAGCAATGCGCCACCCGTGCCTTTGAATACATCAGGGATCACTTCATCGATAAAGAACACGGTGGCGTTTATTGGACAGTGGATCACCTCGGTGCTCCGCTTGATACCAAAAAGCAGATATATGCATTGTCATTCGCCATTTACGGATTGAGTGAATACTACAGGATGTCAGGAGACGAAGAGGCGAAGCAACTTGCGATCGGATTATATCATGCGATTGTTGAACACAGCTATGACACCCGATATGGAGGTTATATTGAAGCGTTGACCCGCAACTGGCAGGAGATTGGTGATCTTCGGCTAAGCGAAAAGGACGAAAATGAGAAGAAGTCGATGAACACTCATTTGCACGTCATTGAAGGCTTTGCCAATTTGTATCGCATCTGGCCGGATGCACAATTGAAACAGCGCATAGCTGAACTCGTGTATATCTTCCTGGATCATATCATTCATCCCGAAACCAATCATCTGGTTTTATTCTTTGATGAAAAATGGAGATCCAAATTCAACATTGTTTCATATGGACACGACATTGAAGCTGCATGGCTGATACAGGAAGCGGCCGAAGTTATACATGATGAAGAACTTGTTGCGAAAGTGAAAGAACGTTCAATATTGATTGCTGAGGCAGCATCACGCGGGCTCGATGAGGATGGAGGATTGTGGTATGAATACAATGCTGATCAGAACCACATGATCCATGAAAAACACTGGTGGCCTCAATCGGAGGCGATGGTTGGTTTTTTCAATGCTTACCAGATAACTGGTAGTGATCAATACCTGTTGCGATCTTACCGCAATTGGAATTTTGTGAAACAATATATTTTGGATAAAGAAAATGGCGAATGGTTTTGGGGCGTCAATGCCGACCATTCGGTAATGCAGGGACAGGATAAAGCTGGCATGTGGAAATGTCCTTATCATAACAGTCGCGCCTGCATTGAAATCATAACACGTATCGGACAAATTTAAATGCTATATGAAAAAGGCCCTGGTTCAATTATTCGTTGGTTTAATCCTATTTACGATGGGGACAGCAAAAGTTGCGCATGCGCAAAAAACTAATCCTGCAACAGAAGCGAAGATCAAAGCGCTGGTGCAGAAAATGACACTTGAAGAAAAGGTTGGTCAGATGGCGCAGGTTGCGATCGATCAGCTCGGATCACCGAATTATGCCACCAAAACATTCAATCTTGACCCGAAGAAGATGGAAGAGATCTTGGTGAAGTACAAGGTAGGTTCAATTTTAAATACTCCTCCGGGCATACTGTTGGACGCTAAGCAATGGAACGAAGTAGTAAACAAGATCCATGAATTCTCACAGCAGAACAGGCTTAAAATCCCTGTTATATATGGTCTTGACCAGGTGCATGGTGCAAGCTATGTGGGTGGTTTCACTTCATTTCCTCAGGAGATCGGCCAGGCCGCAACCTGGAATCGCGAGTTGGTTCGTGAAGGCGCTTCAATCGCTGCGTATGAAAGTCGCGCTGCGAATGTGCCATGGAGTTTTGCTCCTGTATTGGACCTCGGCATGAATCCAACATGGCCACGTATCTGGGAAAGTTTCGGCGAAGATTCCTATCTGGTGGGTGAGATGGGAGTGCAGTTTGTGAAAGGAATGCAGGAGCCGCTCGGAAGCAAAGAAAAAATATCTGTCAGCCTGAAACATTACCTCGGTTATTCAGATCCTAAGTTCAGTAAGGACCGTACTAACGCATGGATACCCGAACATTATCTTCGTGAGTATCATCTTCCTCCATTTGAAGCCGCTATTAAAGCAGGTGCAAGAAATGTGATGGTGAACTCGGCATTGGTGAATGGAATACCGGGACATATCAACAAACAATTTCTTACTGATATCCTCAAGAAAGAACTTGGGTTCACAGGTTTCGTAGTAACTGACTGGCAGGACGTTGACAACATACACAAGCGTGATCGTATCGCAAAAGACAACAAGGAAGCGGTGATGCTTTGTATCAACGCAGGCATTGATATGTCAATGATCCCATACAACTATAAAGAATTTTGCGACAACCTTGTTGCACTCGTTAAAGAAGGAAAGGTTACCCAGGCACGAATTGATGATGCAGTAACAAGAATATTGCGTGTGAAGTTTGAGCTTGATCTTTTCAATACTCCGCTCACCTCACTGGATCAATATCCAAAATTTGGCGGTGCTGAATTTACCAGGGCTGCGTATAATACCGCCGCTGAATCCATTACGTTATTGAAGAACGAAAAAAATGTACTTCCGCTTAAGAGTAATTCAAAGATCCTGGTTGTTGGACCGAATGCAAATTCCATGCGTCCGTTAAATGGTGGCTGGACGTACACATGGCAGGGTGATCGTACCGATGAGTTCACTGCACAATACAATACTATCCTGGAAGCAATTGAGAAAAAGTTTGGCAAGACTAACGTAACTCATGTTGAGGGCGTTTCCTATAACATGAAAGGTAAGTATCATGAAGATAAAGTTGTGGATATTGAGGCAGCGGTGAAAGCCGCGGCTGCTGTAGATTTCGTGGTACTTTGTCTTGGGGAGAACAGTTATACTGAAACACCTGGCAACCTCAACGAGATGAATCTTTCCGATAACCAGGTGGCGTTGGCAAAAGCGATGGTGAAGGCAGGTAAGCCAATTATCCTGGTATTAAACGAAGGACGCCCGCGCATCATTAGTCAGTTTGAACCCGGAATTTCTGCCATCTTGAATATATATCTGCCGGGTAATTTCGGAGCTGATGCACTTGCCGACATACTTGCCGGCGATGTGAACCCGAGTGGTAAACTTCCTATTACATACCCACGCTATGCCAATTCATTGACACCTTATATTCATAAGTATTCTGATCAGATCGCTAACCCGCAGGGTGCATACGATTATACTGCCGATTTCAATCCTCAATATCATTTTGGATTTGGACTGTCGTATACAACATTTGAATACAGCGATCTGAAAGTTGATAAGAAATCAATTGAACCCAATGGCAAAGTGAATGTCAGCGTTACGGTTAAGAATTCCGGAAACGTAGAAGGAAAAGAAGTTGTTCAGCTATTTATCGGGGATGTACATGCGTCGCTTTCACCAGACGTAAAACGATTGAGAGGATTTGAAAAAATATTTCTGAAGCCGGGAGAAAGTAAACAGGTAACGTTTGCTGTTGCTGCGAAGGATCTTGCCTTCATTAATCTTCAGAATAAAAGGCAATTGGAAGCTGGTGATTTCAAAGTTGATATTGATAAGCTGACTGCCACCTTCTCAGTTACAAAAACAATAGTGTTTTAATGCAGGTTTCAAAATAATGTTATGAAAGTATTGGTAATAGCGCTTGCGTTCATTGTAACGATAACGGCTGACGGCTTTGCCCAAAGCAGAAAAGCGTTCGAACTGCGGTCACCTGATGGTAAGATCGTTGTTAACGTGACTGCTGGCGAAACAATGAGCTGGGCGGTAAGACATGAACAGACGCAAGTGCTGTTGCCTTCGCTGATTTCCATGCGACTTGCTGGCGGCGAACAATTGGGTAAAGATGTGCGCGTGGTCACTGCGAAACGCAACACTGTAAACGCAAGATTTCAAACGCCTGTTTATAAAAAGAAAGAAGTAATTGATCACTACAACGAACTGGTGTTGAAGCTGAAAGGCAATTACGGACTGGTGTTCAGGGCATATAACGATGGAGTTGCGTATAGGTTTCAACTAGATCGTCCCGCGAAAGTGACAATTGCGGATGAGCAGGCAGAGTTTAATTTGCCGGGTGATCAACATGCCTTCATTCCATATGTCCGTGATCTTAGAAATCCCGTAGATCAGTTCGTCACATCGTTTGAGGCGCTTTATGATGAAGCACCTTTGTCGAAGCGTCAAAAAGATTCGCTGGCATTCCTTCCGCTGCTTATATCTCTTGATGACCATAAGAAAGTGGTCATCCTTGAAGCTGATGTGGAAGATTACCCGGGAATGCACGTAGGTATCAATGAGCAGAAAACAAATTCTATCAAAGGAGTTTTTGCACCCGTTGCCCTGGAAGAAAAGACCGGAGGTTATAACAACATCAATCTGATCGTAACCCGTCGGGCGGATCATATTGCTGTTGTGAATGGCAGTAGAAGTCTGCCCTGGAGAGCAATTATAATAAGCATCGAAGACAAACAACTTGCGAATAATGATATGGTTCAAAAGCTTTCTTCGCCAACGCGGATCCAGGATGTTAGTTGGATAAAGCCTGGAAAGGTAGCGTGGGACTGGTGGAACGATTGGAACATTTCGCATGTCGGTTTCAAAGCTGGCATCAACACAGAAACCTATAAGCATTATATTGATTTTGCCGCAGAGAATAAACTTGAGTATATCATCATGGATGAAGGCTGGAGTGAAAGTGGAAACCTGATGAAAGTATCGCCTGTAATAGATCTGCAGGAGATCATTCGTTACGGGAAGGAAAAAAATGTTGACGTCATTTTATGGGCAACATGGTATGCATTGATCCGGCAAATGGATGAGATCTTTGGAAAATATGGGGGCATGGGTGTGAAAGGATTTAAGGTAGACTTTTTTGACCGGGACGATCAGAAAGTTGTTGCTTCGACATATGAAATTGCCAGCAAAGCTGCAGATCATAAGTTACTCATAGATTTCCACGGCATATACAAACCAACGGGATTGCAAAGGGTATATCCGAACATCATCAACTTCGAGGGTGTGAAAGGATTGGAAAACAACAAGTGGACGCCCAATGATGACGTTCCGCGTTATGACGTTACTATTCCTTTCATCAGGATGATTGCAGGACCGATGGACTATACTCCCGGAGGAATGAGAAACGCGAACAAGTGGAATTTCCGGCCGGTGCATTCCAACCCGATGACGCAGGGCACGCGCGCACACCAGGTGGCCATGTATGTTGTATTTGAAGCCCCACTACAAATGCTGGCAGACAATCCAACGATATATCGTAAGGAACAGGAGACTACAACTTTCATTTCGGGCATCCCTACAGTGTTTGATGAAACTGTTGCACTAGACGGTAAAGTCGGAGAGTATGTGGCGATTGCACGGAAAAAAGATAAAACCTGGTATATCGGCGCGATGACCAATTGGGACGGCAGGGAAATAGATATAGATTTCTCTTTCCTTGGTGATGGCAATTTTGAAGCAGAGATATTTCGTGATGGAATCAATGCTGACCGTGAAGCAACGGATTATGTTCGCGAAGTTGTGCCGGTGAATAAGAACTCAAAGATTAAAGTTAAGATGTCGTCCGGCGGCGGATGGGCGGCAGTGGTGAGGTAGAAATGGGAAATGGAAAATGGAAAATGGGAAATGGGAAATGGAAAGCGGGCAATGTACTATTTTGCGGCGGCAAACTTTGATGAATGAAGTATACTCAATGGATCGGTATTGTTGCTGCGATAATTATGGTTGCTGCTTGTTTTATGCCCTGGACGTATTATCCTGATATCGACCAGACCTTCAATGGATTTTATTCTTACCAGAATGTTTATGGCCGCCCGGGTAAAGCAATTACGGTGCTTGCAATCATCTGCATTATTTTCTTTCTTATCCCGCGCATTTGGGCCAAGCGATGGAATATTTTCTTCGGCGTAATTACACTTACCTATGTTTTAAAGACATTCATTCTTTTCAGCGGCTGCTACCGCGGTATTTGCCCTACCAAACTTTACGGTGTATGGGTGACATTGGTCGCCGCAATAGTCGTCTTATTAGGAGTATTGCTACCAACAGGCAGGACGGATAAGTGAGCCGACAATAGGGGAGAGTTAGGAATAATTTGCCATTCCAAAAGCCTTATTCCTGATTCTGCTAAAGTTGATTCGCTTCATTTCCTGGTATACCTCCGTGGCTACTGTCTTTGCCCGAATCATGCTGCTGTCCCTTAGCCCCGACTTAATGATTATCCGTGAACCGACCTTTGCATAGGATCGGGCCTCATCAAGCCATACCGTCTTGATTCTTTGGCAGATAGGATTTACCGATTTTTCTTTATTCAATGAGGAGGCGATCTCTGGCGGTACCGTTGTTCCTAATAATTGTTCACATAGGCGCAATCCGACGTATAGGCACTTGCTCAAATTAAGTTTGCGGGTCTCTAAATGAATTCTGTTCCAGTCAAGCCCGGGGTGCGAATTTACTAATGCATGGAAGTCGCAAATGTGCCGCATCTTCTTAAAGTAATTTCGCATTCCGTGATGCACCAGTATTGATAGAAAGAGATCTTCAGGATGTAACTGGCGAACCCGGGTCCCAAACGCGTTTTTCATTTCAGAACGTTCCCACATTCTCTTCATATCAAGATCAACCTTATAATAGCTCTTCGCCAGGCGCCAATGAACATCCATTTCAACTGAATTTACCGTATCTACAAATTCAAGGGCATGATCGTGCACCATTAAGTGCGCGATGTTTCGCGGCGTATTTTCAAATTTGGGTGAGTATCCGATTTGCCTGAATATATCAATGGACCTCCTAACATCGTCTTCATGAATAATCACGTCCAGGTCGAGAAACGTTCTCAATGTTGTGTCAGGGTACATTACCGACAACGATGGGCCCTTGTAAGGAATAATCTCCAGGCCTGCGCCGGCGCAGTGGTTAACAGCCTCACGGAGATGTTGAAAATGCTTCTCATTTTTTTCTTTGCCTGTATCAAACATTGTTTCGACCGCCGTCCAGACATCATTGGGCACCAGCTTTTTGTGCTCCTGGAGCGAATGATGGAGAAAGGCCACAACACCATTGTTTTTTGCCGCGAGTAAAAGGTTGTTCCAATTTTTGTGTCGCGATATTAATTCCTGCACTTCTACATGATCCGTCTGGGAAAGAAATTGTTTCTGGATGGAATACCTCAGCAGTTCATAGATCGATGTTGGCATAGAAATCGGGTTAAGCATGTTGAATATAGAAAAATCAGACGGCAAATGAAATTCCCCTGGTTATTTTTCCAAATTCTAGAAGAATGACTAAACGTTTAATATATTCAACTGGTGATGAAATAATTGCTTTCCATGAATTACAAGTTTCGTCCGGGTTTAATTGGCTATAACGTCTTTTTCTACCGGGTTCTTGGTGGACGTCTATTCGTTTATCTCATCCTGGGTGTTTTTGTAAGCCTGATGGATGGAATTGGGATATCCATGTTTATTCCCCTATTGCAATCTACAGTCAATGAAAACGGAAAGGTTGGCCAACAGAGTCAGTTTGACGGAATACTTCAGCATTTTGAGAGATTCGGCTTAGAACCATCGATAACCGTAATACTATCGATACTCGTGATAGTGTTTTGTCTAAAGGGCTTTGCAAAATTCCTGCAGGGCAAGTACCAGGTAATACTACGATATTATTTTTTCAAAAAGATAAGGAGCAACCTGATAATGAATCTGAGAAACCTCAGCTATGAAGGTTTTATGCAATTGAACGTGGGTAGAATTCAGAATAATCTTGTGCTTGAGGTACAGCGCCTGTTTCAGAACATGAATCATTATTTCAATGCGGCAAAGTCCGTAATGATGTTTCTTACTTATCTGCTTCTTGCCTTGCTTGCCAATTACCAGTTTGCGTTGTTCGTTATTCTGGGCACAAGCATTTCGAATTTATTGTTTCGCCGGTTTCAGCATAAAACAATTAAAGTATCGAACGAAGTTTCAAAAACAGGTAACCTCTTCAACAGCTATCTTATACAAGCGATTCATTATTTCAAATACCTGAAAGCAACGGGGCAATTCAATAAATATTCTGAACAGATGTCCGGTGCGATGGACAAAAGTGAGGAGCTCAATAAGGAAATGGGTAATTATACCGCTATAGTAATGGGTATACGGGAGCCCACCGTAATCATTATTGTGGCTATCGTTATATATGTACAGGTAGTTTTGATGGGCTTCCAGTTTTCAGCAATTATGTTAGCCCTATTAATGCTGTTCCGGGCACTTACCTCACTTATGGCATTCATGAATGTGTGGCAATATTTCATGCAGAACGTTGGTGCTATGACCTCGATCCATGAGCTGTCTTCTGAAATGCAGACGCTTGCTGAAAAGCAGCAGGGTGCTGAACCGGTTAACAGCATTCTTGAAGTGACTTTGGAAGGGGTGGGTTATGAAAGACAGGGAAAGCAAATCCTGAACAATGTAAACCTGGTAATCAAGCCTAACCACACAACCGGGATCATTGGTGAAAGTGGTTCTGGAAAAACGACCGTTGCAAATATCATCGCAGGGTTAATATCGCCATCAGATGGAAAGGTGCTGATAAATGGTATTCCATCGTTCAAACTAAATCTCATGGAGTATAGATCGAAGATCGGATACATCTCTCAGGACCCCGCAATATTTGACGATACGATCTTTAACAATGTGACTTTTTTCGACGACCCAACACCGGCAAATCTTAAGCGTTTTTTCGAAGTGGTCGAGGATGCGTCGTTGAGTGAATTCCTCGAGAAAATTGATGGCCATGAACAGGCTCTTCTGGGAATGAATGGCACATTGATTTCAGGTGGTCAGAAACAACGTATAGCTATTGCGAGAGAATTGTATAAGCGTTCAGACCTTCTGATCTTCGACGAGGCAACTTCAGCGCTAGATGCCGAAACCGAAGCTGCAATAAGAGAAAGTTTGAAGAAGCTTCATGGAAGCTGTACGATACTTGTGATTTCGCATAGGTTATCAAACATCCGTGATGCAGACCTGGTGTATATCATGGACGATGGAACTATAATAGAATCCGGCAGTCCGGAAGAGTTGATCACCTATTCAGCACTTTTTAAACGATTGGTAGCTGTGCAGCAATTTCATAACTAATCATGCTTTGTTTGTTTGCGTATGAATTCAAGTAAAGATTTGAAATGCTCTAGTCTGCGGTAATTCCCACTGAAGCGATACCAGGGCATGTCGTTAAGAAAATAAACAGATCCATTCCGCCTGGTCGTACACCAATGCGGATGGATTGCATCAGGGAATTCATTTAAGATACTTGCGCTGTCGAATTTCTCGTGTTCTTCAAACAGAGTTATTTGTTCTTCCTGACCGTCATTATTCAGATCGACAAGGATACCAAATTTTAAATTGGAGTATGGCTTTATTTCGCGTCCCAGAGTTCCCGATAGCTCAGCCATTGTTACATGAAACTTGGTATCGTGCTTATCAGATATCCAGGTGCCTTTCAATTGCTCGGAATTGAACAGTGTAGATTCGTAAAGCGCTTCCTTTCTAAGTCGGATTGGTTGCGGACTTCCAAATGCCGCTTGCGATGTGCTGTTATAATATATCTTATCATCCGCGATGAAAACTATTTCTTCATCGAGCTCCAGAAGCCTGACTACCGTAGTGGTTTTGCCTTTACGCTTTTGGCCAGCAAGAAGAAACCCGGTTCCATTCAAACTAAGACAACCCGCGTGGAGTTTTATCCATCCATTTGGAAGCTTGTCAGTCAACAATCCTCTAATAATGAAGACGGGATCATCAGTAAGTGCTTCCATTTTATTTTGGAAAAAAAGCAGGAAGGTATTTGATTCACGGTCCCATAAATACAATCGTGTTTGAAGAAGATCCCTGATGATAGTTATTTCATCTTCTGTAACGAATCGCAATGCAGGTGTATCGCAATGTATTTGTATTAATTCCGAAGTACCAGGAAAATTCATTCCATGAAGGGGAAGCGGATCGGAGTAATAGGCGTAAACCTGCGGCGAGCCGATGATGTTTGTCTCTTCAAAATGATGTGAGAGCATCCGACAACAACTTTCGATCGTTGCAGGGTTATTGGTATAAAGAGTGCACGGCGTTGCATCGAGGATCAAATGATGTATGGTCCAACTTCTGTGAAGTAAAGTTGAATCACTGCTCTTAAGTTGTACGAGGAGTTTATCAAAGATTTGCCTGCCTTTCAATTAGGTTGATTTTGATGTTTGATTGTAAGCCATGGTTCCGGGGTGCACGGATCCGTAAGTAGTTCGAAGCGTTCTTTGTTTTTATTCATAAGAGACTCGGCTGCAATAAGCCCGGCATGTGTTGCCCTGTCGGTGCCTGCCCTGGCGATGTTGTACAAATTATCATAGGCGGACAATTTTTTTAGGAGGGCGTTCTGGTTTTTGTTTTTAATATTATCGCTCCAGCTTGCAGCTGCATTTACCTGCGGAAAATTGAAGACCCGGTAACGTATGATCTTTGAAGGCTCAAACAAATTCAAGTGGTTGCATTGATCCAAAGTGAATGAGTATAACTTCTCCTCCGGATATAAAAACAATTCATCGTCACTCCTGAGGAAGTACTCAATGCATAGACAGCACTTTCCAGGAGGAACCATATCACCCCCAAACATAGCGTAGTTAGTTATGCGGCCGATTTTCAAGCGGGGACAAGACACGTTTAACCATGCATGCGGGAAGCGTGGCGATTCATCAATAAAAAGATATACCAATAATACACCCTGGGAGGACGATACTGGATTATTCGAACGATCATTAAAAAGCATCCTGCCAAGCGTTTCAGGCTGGATAGCGCTAATTAACGAAGAGACTTCAATGTGTGAGGAATTTCCATTTTTGTTCGTGATGACACCTGTGATAATATTGTCTTTGGTGATCACACCAGTCAGTTGTACATCGGTTTCAATCTCGCCATTTAGTTTCCTTATCGAAGCTGCAAGTGTCTCAACGATTTGACCCGATCCAAGACGAGGGTGTCGCCATTCAGTTTGGCTGGCAACTCCAGATGTTGGTGTTTGCATTGGTATGGAAAGCATACGCCAGTCCTCGCCATTGAAACGTTCCTGGAAACCCTGGCTAAATATTTCAGTTATTTTTTTTCCGGCTGATCGATATCGATACTGCGCATAATTTGTTGGCTTGTAGAAAGCAATACGCGAATAAATTTTATCTGCGAAACATGCTGCAAACAGCGGAAGGCTCATCCCCCTTGTTATGCCCTTGTATTGTGCACTTGATTCGTAAATATGGCCTTTGTAGAGAATGCCAACACGATGATCGTATCTTACATAGTCTTTTCCCAGTATATCGCTCCAGAATTTGTTAACCTCGGGAATACGGGAATACAATTCCTTTCTTCCGAGGTCAACCCTGAAGCCATCTTCAACAACGCTTTGCATAAGACCACCTACCTGTGAAGACCTTTCGAAAATTACCGGCTTTATACCATTCTGTAATAAGCATAAAGCAGCGGCAAGACCACCAGGTCCGGAACCAAGTATTACAACCGGCTTACCATCAATTTCAGGGTTCATCTCCAAGTTTCAGGTATTTTGACTGATTGTATTTTTTTTTATATTGTTATATCCTTATCCGGTAAAATCCTTCGTGCATCACCTCGCGGCTTCCTGTAACTCTCGATAATAATATAGAAATAAAAACGATGAAACCGAAAATCCGGCTGGGAATTTTTGCATGGGAACCGCACATGTCACAATGGATGCAACTAGTGGTCAAGATGCTTGCGAAATGCGATTATGCGGAGCTGATCGTTCTTATTCATAGCGCACCAGGTTTTAATAGAACAGGTTTGATTCAACTGGCAGGGATTCAAAAGTCGCGCATTATGTATGCAGTTCAGCAGCGGTTGGAAAGGAGGATATTTGAAGTTAAAAACCAAAAGGAAGATGAATCTGCGAGCGCTTATGAAAGGATAGCGATAAACGCCGGAATGACAAACGGAAAAGTTTCGTTTGAACAAGATGCTGTCCAACGCATTAGGAATTACGAATTGGATGTACTGATAAGTCTGACATCGTGCGACTTTGATTGTGAAGTGAAGAAAGCAGTTAGAATCGGGATCTGGAGCTATGTTGCCGGTGAGAAGACTGCATTTGCTGGCGGTCCTGCACATGCCTGGAAATTTTCATCAGCCATTGAAGATGAAGAATTCTTGTTGCCTGTTATTCCCGAAGAAAGGAAGAATGTACTTGAGCCGAATATCAATAAGGTGCTAATAAATTATTACTGGCGGTCCCTGCATTTTTTGCCCGTCAGACTAAAGGAGCTTTATGATAATGGTGATATGTCGATTGTCGAAGCTAAGCACAAATACGGCCTTCATATACATTCACACTCCTGGCAATGGCGTCACAGCTATCTCCAGGTTTCGCCAATTATCCTGCGGTATTTATTACGTTGGAGTAAGTTGAAATTCGATCAGTTGTTATTTTCTAATCAATGGGTTTTGCTTTTTGGTATTTCAGGCAAACAGGGTAATATTTTTCAAACCGTCTCGCAGCTTAAACCACTTATTCCTCCTCCTGATCGTTTCTGGGCTGACCCTTGCGTAGTGTGTAATGATGAACGCTATTATGTGTTTGTTGAAGAATACGTGCACAAAAACAAGAAAGGACATATAAGCGTAATCGAAATTGATGGTGATGGAAAGATCATTGACACCCGGCCAGTACTTGAAAAACCCTATCATCTTTCCTTCCCCTTCGTGTTTAAACATTCCGGTAAGTATTATATGATTCCGGAAACCGCGGCAAGTCGTCGCATCGATATCTATGAATCTACATGCTTTCCCTTTGAATGGAAACTATTTAAAAATTTGATGGACGATGTAAATGCTGTAGATACCATTATACATAAGAAGGATGGCAGATTTTGGCTGTTCACTACCATATGTTCAGTCAGTGAACACCTCAATCGGGATGAACTTTACCTGTATTACAGTGATGATCTTGATGGAAGCTGGATCCCACATCCTAATAACCCGGTTGTAACAGACGTGCGCACTTCAAGGTCTGCAGGTGGCATGTTTGAGTATGGTGGCAAGCTTTACAGGCCAAGCCAGGATTGTTTGAAGCGATATGGACACCGGGTGCTGTTCAATGAAGTGATTGTCATCAATGAACAGGAATACCAGGAAAAAACGGTTACCTCGATAGATCCACATTGGGATAAAAAAATTGTGGCGACGCACACGTTCTCTCATCAAAATAAGCTTACAGTTATTGATGCACAAATGAGGAATAGAAAAAAGGGTACATCCAAAAATGTCCCGGCAGTCGACGCATAAGAGGCGCCGCTTATAAAGTTGGTCCATCAAAAATTCTTCGTATCTTAAAACCAACCGTACCCGCATCAACCAAAACTGATTGCCATGGGTGCCAAAAAACCGTCGGATCAACCAACGACCGAAGACTTCAAAGCAGTTGCAGCTCCATATCTCGCGGCCGTTCAACAACATTTCAGGGAAGAAGGTTCATTCCAGGTTTCAGACGTCATACTAGACGTTGAAGAGGATGGTAAGAAGCAGCAGCTCCAATTTGTGAATCTCGTTCAGGAAGGTGGGGGAGTGCTTGGTGTTGCGCTGGTGGGCTACACCTACATACTTGAGGAAATGGGTGTGCGTTTTTTAAAGCTTGCGGGCACAAGCGCGGGTGCTATCAATACAATGCTGATGGCATGCATCAATCGCAAAGAAGATAAAAAATCTACAACGGTACTCGACATTCTTGCAAAGAAAAATTTATTTGAGTTCGTCGACGGCCATTGGCTTGCAAGAGGAGTGATAAAATTGTTTATAACCAACAGGAAGTCGCTCCAGCGAATTTTTAACTGGATTGGCGGCATACTTGCATTAGTGGTAGTTCTGTATCTTCTTAACTTTTACCTGCTGGGCCGTAATGCTTTCTCCGCATTCACCGAAGGCGTACTTGTAATAACTTCAATACTTTTCTTACTTGTTATAACCGGCGCTTTTTTTGTCCGGCATCTTGTGAAACGATTTGATCGCAATGGTTATGGGATCAATCCTGGTACTGATTTTACGCGATGGATGTCTGATATATTAAAAGATCCTTCTCATGGCCCGGTTATTCAAAACCTGAATGATCTCAACAAACACCTCGAAACTGTTCCTGATTTTTATCATCGCTATGGTGAGGATGTTGCCGACCTGAAAAAGCCCCCCAAGGGCGAGCAATTCATCACACTTATTGCGTCGGATATTACAACACAAATGAAAGTAGAGTTCCCGAAAATGTGGAAGTTATACTGGAGTGATGCAACCTATGTTAACCCGGCGGACTTTGTTCGTGCATCGATGTCAATACCTGTTTTTTTTGAAGTATTCCGCATCGACAATATCCCGGTGCGACTTGTAGCAAAAGAGTGGGAAAGGCAGCTTAATATGACAGATACAACCAAGATCCCAAGGAGGGCAATGTTTGTGGATGGTGGCATCATCTCAAATTTTCCCATAAATATTTTCTTCAACCCAAATCTTGAAAAACCCCGGCTGCCAACATTCGGTGTCATGCTGGAGGACGTTGTGTTCCAGCCTAAAGAAAAGTTCACAGGCCTATTGAATTTTTTTGGTTCCATTTTTAATACCGTGCGCTTTCACTACGATAAGGATTTTCTAATCAGGCATAACGATTTTGAAAAAACGATTGGTCGGATCGATGTTCAGAAATTCAATTGGCTGAACTTCAATATTAGTGGAGAAGAAAAACTTGGCTTGTTCAAAAAAGGAGTGGAGGCAGCTACTGAATTCCTCCTTGGAACCGATGCGGTACTGGCGATCGACGGTAATGAGATCGATACCACGTTACCGAAGCGACAGCCGTTCAACTGGCAGCAATATCGTGATAATCGACCTGAAGTTATGAGGAAGATCCGCCAGGCAACTCAATCACAGGCAGATAACCTTTCAACCAAAACAGTATGACAACACAGCAGCTTTTACTCGCCATATTAATAATAAGTGTCGTACTGACAATTATTTTTGGACGCGCACTGCTAAGATCGGATAATAATTTTTACTACCGGAACGGAAGGGCAATGCGTGCATGGGATATCCTTTTTGCAATCGACAAAAGCAAGTTCAATTACCGGTTACAAAACATGTCCGAAGAAACGCTTTCCCTCTTACGAAAGTGGATATTGCTTGACGTGCGCTTTGCGCCGCTTGCCCATTTATCAGTGGCACTGTTACTTTATTTTTCTTCGCTTGCATATGCCCGCGAAGGTTACAGGTTATTATTTGATGTGCTCATCGGATTGCAGGCGGTTGCGTTGATATCGCATATTATAACCGACATAATGCTGTCAGGCAGCTTAAAGAGTTTGGAAATGCAGCAGTCGATGAGGTTTTTCAATGCCAATGTGTTTATGAAACTTGCTTTTCCAATGGCAGGATGCTTTGTTTCTTTCGCCACAGCCATACTCGTTTGGTTCAGGTACCTCAATAGTTTTGATCTGCCCCTCGCATCTCTGTTATTCATTGCACCTGTTGTACTGATCGTGGTTACAATAAACATTTCGAAGCGATTTAAATCGCAACCAGTAAAAACAAACTGAGCTATTGTATAAGCATAAAAGCGGAGCGTTGTATCTGTGGTTCCTGTGATGGAAATTTATATCTGCAGATGTAAAGAAAGTTCTGTGAGTTTTGCAAATGTCCACTGATCTTTCCATCCCAGCCAGTATTGAAGTCTTTGGTTTCAAAGATGACCTGGCCCCAGCGGTTGAATATTATCAATTCAAAATATTCAGGAGTGGCGAAGACTGATGGCTTGAAGAGATCGTTCTTGCCATCATTATTTGGTGTAAAGGCGTTGGGAAAAACGATTCCCTGGTAACATCCTTCTTCGAATAACGTAATCGTATCGCTTGCTTTGCAGTTGTGTTCATTGCTTACCGTCACAGTATAATTACCGGGAGTGTTAACCCGGATCTTCTGACTCGTCGATCCGTTTTCCCATAAATAAGTTTTGAACCCAGGACCTGCGTCCAGATCAACAGGTTTATGCGGGCATACTGCTTTATCGGGTCCAAGGTCTACTTCATCCGGATTAACGTTGTGCACTTCAAGCGTATCGGATGATTGGTAACCGCAATAGTCAGTTACTGTTACATGAAAAGTGCCTGGTTCGGTGAGTCGTATAAACCGTTCCGTAGAACCATTTGACCATAAGTAATCCCGGTATCCTGGAATAGATATGGTGACGAAGTCGCCCTGACACAGAAAATGATCGCGACTGAGATTCACATTGCCGAGGCGAACATTGGTACTTACCTTCAACTGGCTTGTGAGTACTGAACAATTCGTCGGCATCGTTGCTGTAATATCAACGCTTCCTACGTCGAGGAATTCAACTTCAATGGTGGAGTCCGTTTCCTTCACGATCCGTGCCATATCCTGAGTAACGGACCAGGTAACCGGCCTGGTGCAACCAGGATTGCGTATTATCTTATATACTGCGTTTGATTCTCCGATGCAGACGGATGTATCTCCTTCAACTGATATGATTGAACAATCATCTTTGCAATAATCGGAAGTATTGATCTCTTCGTCGTTAACATTCATGTTTTCTGCAACTATGGAAAGAGCTTGCGGGGATACGTTTGCAAACTGAAAAGGAGTCATCGTAACGTTGAGAGTTGAAATGGCTTCCGTGGCATTTTCATCGGCACAGCCTTCCACGATGCCATTAGCATTTGTATGGATCAGGTATGCGGCTCCACTGGATGAATATTTTTGTGTTGAAGCGATGAGGAGTCCGTTTGTAGTGGAGTTGCGTAACAGCGGAAAGCCGCGATTAACATCAACAAACTTTTTTCGACCCCACAGCAGTTGATTGCCTGCATCAAACTTATACACGTTAATAAACGCATCGGATTGATTGTTGCTTTGAGCCAGGATATAAGACCCGTCGGCATTGGGGAGTATGTTAGTGGCAAATGTATTATTGGAAAATGCCCTCATCGAAGCAATCGATCCGTCTGATTGAAGAGTAAGATTTATCTGTCGGTTAAATGCAGGAGGTGTAGTGGGCCGCGAGTATCCATTAACAAGGATCCTGTTATTTACAATGTGCAATTGCTGGAACTGGTCAAAGCGATTTTGAATATCGTATTGATTTGCCCAGATTATCGAACCGTCCGATCGATTCAGTTTTACTACAATTCCATTTCTTGCGGCGGCAGCACATGTGGCTGTAACGTAGTAGCCTCCCGCGTCCTGGGCGATCTCCAGGAAAAGGTCGTTGCCGGGATTGTCGTAAAGGAAAGACCATTGCTGATTGCCCTGTCCGTCTAATTTTATTAAAAATGCCGAAGATTCATCTTGCGCATCAAAGCGATTGCCGGAAAGCAGAATTGAACCGTCGCTGTCCACGAGCATATCGTATAAGAACATAGTATTATCGCTAATGCGCTTTGTCCAGGCAATGCTCCCTGCATCATCGATCTGCATAAGGGTTATATCGGACCCGGACTGGCCGGCTATGATATAAGTTCCGTTGGCAATCTTAGATATTCGTAACCATTCGTCGCTTATTTCAGAGTCGTAAGCCCGCGTCCATACGGGCTTTCCCTGCGCATCTGTTTTCATCACCAATGCGTCTGCATTTGCAATGTTATCGTCAACGCGTCCGATGATCACCAGAGTGCCATCGGGGTTTTCAACAAGGTCATTGATCCTGATCGAGCTACCCGTAGGTGATTGAAAGAGTTTGTGGTACGGACCTGTATCACAGTCGTCAACGACAGCGTTAATTGGATTGGAAGATTGCTGCTTAGTACTTATAAAAAGCAGGAAGCAGAAAAGGGCAGTGACGGCTTGGTTAAAGGGATGCACAAGGGGCATGCAATAAAGATAATGAAGACACCTTATATCTCCTTAATGCTGCGGCTGATGATGTCCACTGCTTCCATGAGTTGCCCTTCATTGATTATGAGCGGTGGTGCAAAGCGGATTTTATTGCCATGCGTGGGTTTCGCCAGCAGACCATTGTCCCGCATGGCGAGGCAGATCTTCCAGGCGGCTTCTCCATCAGGATGCTCGATCTCGATTGCGTTGAGCAATCCCTTACCGCGGATCTCCGAAATGATTGGCGAGTTCAGTGCCGCGATCTGTTTCCTGAAAATCTCTCCCATCCTCTGCGCATTATCGGCCATCTGCTCGTCCCTGAGGACCTGCAGGGAAGTTATCGCAACCTTACACGCCAGCGGGCTACCACCAAAGGTTGATCCATGCTCTCCCGCCTGGATGGTTAGCATGATTTCGTCATCTGCAAGAACGGCGGATACGGGCATCGTACCTCCGCTCAATGCTTTACCGAGAATGAGTATATCGGGTCGCACTTCCTCATGGTCACATGCCAGCATTTTCCCTGTGCGTGCCAGTCCGGTTTGTATCTCATCTGCTATGAAGAGGACGTTCGCTTCGGTGGTCAGCACACGTACTTGTTTCAAATATCCATCTGTTGGCACTTTCACGCCTGCTTCTCCCTGGATGGGCTCCACCAGGAAACCCGCAACATTCGGATCTTGCAATGCCTGCTTCAACGCCTGTACGTCATCGTAAGGAATGATCACAAAGCCCGGCATGAACGGTCCGAATCCTTTGCTGGATGAGGGATCCGTGCTGAACGAAATGACAGTGCTGGTGCGGCCGTGGAAGTTTTCGGCGCAAACAATAATACGGGCCCGGTCGGCTGGAATTTTCTTTACATCATAGCCCCATCGCCTTGCAAGCTTTATTGCTGTTTCAACAGCTTCAACACCGCTGTTCATCGGCAATACTTTGTCATAGCCAAAGTAGCCGGTGATGTATTCAGCATATTCACCCAATACATCGCTGTGAAATGCACGTGAAGTGAGGGTGAGGCGCTGAGCCTGTTCGATTAGCGTTTGGATAATGGCAGGATGACAGTGTCCCTGGTTTACAGCCGAATAGCCGCTAAGAAAATCGAAATATCGCTTATTGTCGACATCCCAGACATACACGCCCTCACCTTTTTGAAGCACTACAGGCAAAGGATGGTAGTTATGTGCGCTATATTGATCTTCCAGTTGAATATAACGGGCTGTTTGCCCTTGCGGGATGTATGATGTAACTGACATAAATAATGAATTGAATGAAGATAATAAATTATCCGGCAGGCGCGGGTGAATGGACGGAAACACTATAACGCCCGGACAATTGCTGCACCAGGTCCGCAGGCCTTTCACGAAAAATGCCATAAAAACTGGAACCGCTGCCGCTCATGCTGGCGTATAAAGCACCTGCATCGTACAATGCAGACTTTATGTCTCTCAGTTCCGGGTGAGTGTTGAATATTGGTGCTTCAAAATCATTCAATAAATGATCTCTCCATCCTTCAATAGGTTGTTTGATCACATCCTGCATTTGCTGCTTCCATGGCGAAGGCTGTATTTCTGCAAATGCGGCAGCAGTGCTAACATGGACGTTTGGATGAACAAGCAGGAAGTGATACGACGACAGATCGAGCTCAATGGGTCGCAAAACTTCACCGCGGCCAGTAGCAAACGCAGGTTTATTAATGATGAAAAATGGGCAATCGCTTCCAAGTTGTAACGCGGCGTCAAGCAATTCGACGGTGTTCATTGAAAGCTGGAATTTTTCATTAAGTAACCTCAGGCAAAATGCTGCATCTGAGGAGCCTCCGCCAAGTCCTGCACCCATTGGAATGGTTTTGTGTAAATGCATCCTGACTGGCGGTAGAGGAAATTTTTGTTTGAGTAAGCGATAAGCCTTTATGCACAGGTTTAATGCCGGGTCACCGGGAATGTCAAGTCCTGAAGAGGAAAACTGAACATCGGTGAATGTTGTATTTATTTGTCCGGCACTCGTATCTAAATGTTGATCGGCACGAACGATCTCGAGTGCATCGGTAAATGGCAGGGGATAGAAAACGGTTTCAAGGTCGTGATATCCGTCGTTTCTCTTCCTGGTAATATTAAGTCCAAGATTGATTTTACAATTCGGGAAAAGGATCAAGGCTGTTGTATTGAAAATTATCGTCCTCGTTTACGGCTATTGATCTCATCGCGGATAGCGATTGCACGGATATA
The DNA here is from genome assembly GCA_023437225.1 of Bacteroidota bacterium. Classification (GTDB taxonomy): domain Bacteria; phylum Bacteroidota; class Bacteroidia; order Chitinophagales; family Chitinophagaceae; genus Flavitalea. Next base: position 75,360 of record JAEZGS010000010.1, read on the forward strand.
ATCTTCCTGCTCGAGAACTTCGTTGAGCAAGGTATTTAGTTCTTCGAGCGATAATGTTTTCAGATCTTCTGTTCCGCTGGGCTCGGAGGCAACGGCCTCTTTTGCGATCTTCTTTTTGCCGGAAGAATCTTCCATCAGGATCCCTGCACTTTCCAGGATGTTGTCATATGTGTAGATAGGGCAGCCAAACCGGACAGCAAGCGCCAGGGCATCTGAAGTACGTGAGTCGATCTCAACAGTATCGTGTTCACTCACGCAAAGAAGTTTTGAGTAGAATATCCCTTCCTGCAGATCACAGATAATGATTTCCTGCAACTCGATATTGAAAGCGTTCATGAAGTTTTTCATCAGGTCATGCGTGAGAGGGCGACTTGGATTCATTTTCTCCAAAGCCACGGCAATTGCCTGTGCTTCAAAACCGCCAATAACAATTGGCAAACGTCTAAGTCCATTCACTTCGCCTAATACCACCGCATAGCTGTGAGTTTGAGTAATGCTATGCGACAAAGCCACTATTTCCAGCTCAATTTTCTTCATATTACGCTTGTTCCAGGTTCAAAAATCCGGATAACTCCTGTAAAAATAGGAATACAAATTTGGAATTTGAGAAATTGAACAACTTGCTTATTCATTCCTCAAATTCCAAACGAAGAAATATTAATGTTTCTTTAGCTCTTCAATGATCTTCGGTACTACTTCGAACGCGTCACCCACAATTCCATAGTCTGCTGCTTTGAAGAAAGGAGCTTCCGGATCTTTATTAATGACGACGATCGTTTTACTTCTATTCACCCCGGCAAGGTGTTGGATCGCGCCTGAAATACCAATTGCGAAATAAAGATTTGGAGCAATTGCCAGTCCGGTCTGTCCTACGTGTTCATGATGGGGACGCCAATGTGCATCAGCAACGGCGCGACTGCAGGCAGTTGCGGCATTGAGCAATTGAGCCAGCTCTTCAACCATACCCCAGTTCTCAGGGCCTTTTAATCCGCGACCTCCACTGATCACCCGCTCAGCCTCACTTAGCGGAATCTGGCCGGTAACCTTATTTACCGCGGTAATTTTTATGCGTGAAGGTTCTACACTTATATTGATGGCTTTTACTTCTGCGGTTCCTTCCGATGGTTTAACCTGGTAGGAATTCGGATTGATGCTGATGATCTTTTTATCGGTATTGATCTTTACACGTGCAAACGCTTTACCCGAATAAACATTCTTTCTGGCGGTGAGAGCATCGGCCGACTCAGGCAATGCTGTAACTCCCGTTACCAGTCCCGCTTTCATGCGAGCAGAAAGGATAGGAGCGATGGCACGTCCATTCATGTTATGTGAAAAGATGATAGTATCCGCACCTGTAGATGTTACGGCCTGCTCAATTGCCTTTGCATACCGTAATGCGTCAAACTGGTCAAAGCTTGCGTCACTGGCATGGTGTACAGTCTTAACTCCGTATCTGCCTATTGAAGTGAGATCTTCACTGTGGCTACCCATTATGAGACCTTCGGCAGTAGTATTTTGTTGACGGGCAAGTTCAGCGCCATATGATAGCGCCTCATAGGAAGTCTTCTTTATTTGTCCTTCGGATTGATCAATAAATATTAATACAGACATGTTGTTGGTGTTGATTTAATGGATGAATGTTCAGATCACTTTTGCTTCTTCGCGAAGAAGGCGTACCAGTTCCGCCGGATTGTCTGCCGGTATCAGTTTCACGCCTGCTTTCGGCGGTGGCGTTTCGAAACTGGTATAACTGGTCAATGGCTCTGCATTCACCGGTTCAACTACTTTCAACGGTTTTGTGCGGGCACTCATGATGCCTTTCATGTTTGGTATTCTTTGTTCTGCCATTCCTTTCTGACAACTGATCACTGCAGGTAGACTGACTTCACAGGTTTCTTCACCACCTTCGATCTCGCGGGTAACTACCGCAGTGGTTCCATTAAGTTCAAATTTGATCGCCAGACTCACGTATGGAAGATCGAGTAGACCTGCGAGCATACCGCCTACAGAAGAGCCCATGAAATCAAGTGTTTCTTTTCCTGCGAAAATCAAATCATAACTTCCTTGTTGTGCGATCGAAGCGATCTGGCTTGCTACATAAAAACTGTCCGGGGTTTCGCTGTTGATGCGGATAGCCTCGTCACCGCCTAACGCAAGAGCCTTGCGAATCACGGGCTCCATATCTGCACCGCCCACACTTACAAGATGGATGATGGTTGAGGGATCTTTTTCTTTTAATTCGATGGCACGAACCAATGCGTACCATTCATCGTAGGGATTAAGGATCCACTGAACTCCCGACTCAGCCAGCCGCGAATTATTATCGGTGAAACTGATCCTGGTTGTGGTGTCCGGGGTTTTGGTGATACAAACTAAAATCTTCATTGAACAAGCAAATTTTACTGGTTAAAGTTGTTTATGCAACCTTTATCAAAGATAGTGTTTAACGGAATGCGGAAAGCAGAATGCGGAATGCGGAATTTTGTAACATACCGTTGGAATCTCTCTATTATATTGGATGACAACGCCGCTTTCCGCTTTCCGCTTCCCGCCTTACGCTTTCCGTTAAAGCCGCTTCCCGCTTCCCGCTTCCCGTTAAAGCCGCTTCCCGCTTCCCGCTTCCCGCTTTCCGTTAAAGGTCTTCCGCAGCCGCCTGCAATTCATTGTAAGCATGCATGTCTTTTACCATGCGGCATTGTTGCATGCCTTTTTCATACCATTCCAATGCAAGGGCTGGTTGTCCGGCACGTTCGAGCAATTTACCGAGATGATAGTAACTGCCCACGTATGATGGTTCGCGTGCAAGTATCGATTCAAAGATCTCCCGCGCTTTGTTGTCATCGCCCTCCTTGATCAGTTCAAGTGCCAGCGCATGATTCAAAAAGCTATCGTTCGGATCTTCCTGTAATAATTCAATCAACTTTTGTTTTCGATCCATAACAAAACTATTATTTAGAAGCCTATTTCCGGATACGTATACGATATACCTCCTTTGTTGAATCGGTTACTTTAAATCTCTCATCAATTCTTCTTCCAACGACCCAGATGATCTTGCGATCTGATTCCAATACCCATTGTTCTTCCTTTTCTGGCCGCGAGAGCTTTTGATCGATCAGGAACCTGCTGATCTTTTTTTTCTTCTTCATACCAAGAGGATAAAAATAATCGCCCTGTTTCCATTTACGTAAGAGCAGGGGAAAGCGCATCTTCGAAAAATCCAATTGTGCTGTTGCAGCGGATGTATCGAGCTGAAATTTCGTTCGGTCAATGAGTTTCAACTCGATGATTGCATCTCCAAATTCGAACTCTTTTTCATCTCGTTCAATGGTGAAATAGGTTGAAGAAGTGTCTGCAAGTGGCGCAACAATCAGCCATTTTCGATTACGAATGATCCTGTGCGTAGAAGAGGCTATATAACTTCCATTGGCAGACGCACACAAGGTGATTACTTCAGGAACCTGCGATGGTGAAAAGCCGAAGTGGCGAAGACATTCAAATATTATCGTGCTAAGTGGCGACGACTTTAAAAGTTTAAGTATGGCGATGCGTGTTTGTTTACCATCATTTTCGAGCAAGCGTTTGCGATGAAGGGCAATAGACTGATCGTATAATTCCTGAACCTGTTGAAAGCGATCAATGTTGTGTAACAGGTTTTCTTTCGCCCCAGGCATAGCCTCTTCAAGCAAGGGAATAATTTTGTTTCGAAGAAAATTTCTGGTGTATTTGCTTTCCGAATTTGAACTGTCTTCCACCCAGGTTAAATCGTTGTCCTTTGCATATTCATGAATTTCGGAACGCGTAAAACACAGTAGCGGTCGGCAAATATTCCGGTTTCGCACCGGTATGCCTGTCATACCTCTTATGCCTGTGCCTCGGAAAAAGAAAAGCAATAACGTTTCTATATTATCATCTGCGTGATGTGCTGTGAGTATTCTGCTCTCATTATGAACAGAAGCAAGCTGATCAAACCATTCGTACCGGATGTTACGTGCAGCCTGTTGGATCGATTCACCATTTGATTCAGCGATCGTTACAGTATCGGCATGCAACACTTCAAGAGGTATGGAATATTCTGAACAAAATTTCTGTACAAACTCTTCGTCGCGAAAACTTTCTTCTCCGCGCAATTGGAAATTTACATGAGCTGCAGTGAACTGGAAACCTGCTTTGTGCAGCAGGTGGCAAAGCACCACCGAATCAAGCCCGCCGCTGAACGCAACGATAAGCCTGGTGGAAATGTTGAAGAGCTGTTCATCCCTTACATGTTCTACGAAGCGCTGAAGCAGTTGCATGTTTCAATGTAATTAAATGCTTCATGAATTGAAATACAATCTTACGCCATTTATAAAGTGACCCACTGCATCAAATCCTGCAACCAGGCGTCCCACTACGATGAGGAATGCCACTCCAAATAGGGCTCCCCAGATGTGCGCCGAATGATTTATGTTGTCACCCCCTTTCTTGTCGAGCACTGCAGATATAATAAGATAAAGAGGCCCGAATATAAAACCAGGTATGATAGGAGGAAGGATGAACAATCCGATGCGTGCATGTGGAGCGATCATCAAACCAGCAAACACAACAGCAGACACTGCACCCGAGGCACCGAGACTCTTGTAATAATAATTGTCCTTGTTCTTAAAATATGTGGGCAAGATGCTTACAGGCAATGCCGCCAGGTATAATGCGAGATAGTAGAATTTCCCACTTGCACCGAAAATTTCATCAAAGCCCTGCTCAACAAAACGACCGAACATATACAGTGAGATCATGTTGAAGATAAGGTGCGCCCAATCCGCGTGAATGAATCCACAGGTGAAGAAGCGATAATACTGTTTGTTGCGGGATATGGCCGGCGGATAGAATATCAGATCATTGATGATCTTTTCGTTGTTGAATGCAGTTATGGAAATGATTGCCGTTACAATTACGATGATCAGTGTGATCGAGAGCATGAAATGTTTTTTGTAAAGATATAGGAATCATTCATGATGATATTTTTCATTGCGAAGGATGGTGCAGGCGCGATAAAGTTGTTCAGTAAGTATTAGTCGCACTAACTGATGGGGAAATGTGAGTTTTGAAAGCGACCAGCTAAAATTTGCACGATTGATAATAGAATCATCTACGCCAAAAGCGCCACCGATGAGAAATATCAGGTTGCGTGTGCTTTCATTTGCGCGCTTTTCAATGAGCTCGGCGAGCTGGGGAGAGCTTATAATTTTGCCGCGTTCGTCGAGCAATGCGAGAAAGTCGTCTTTCGCCAGCATCTCAAGGATGGGTTCGGCTTCTTTTTTCTTTAGTAATGCGGGAGCGAGATTCGACGCAAGTTTTGGAGGAGAAATGATTTGCCACTGAACCGGGTAGTAGCGTGCAATGCGGGATGAGAAATCCTCGATGGAAGCTTTGAGAGCAGGGTCATGCGGTTTCCCAACTGACCATAGATGCAGTTTCATAGAGCGAAGATAATAAGGTAATCGGTAGTCGGTAATCGGTAATCGGGAGAAACGGAGGAACAGACAAACAGAAAAACAGAGAAACGGAGACAAGAGGTAATCGGTAGGCGGTAATCGGTAATCGGGAGAAACGGAGGAACAGACAAACAGAGAAACGCAAACCCGCATTACGAATTACGAATTTTGAATTTCAATTACCACATCTCCACATTCCCACATTTCCACATTCCATTGGCACATTAGCATATTAGCACATTAAATGAAAAAAGGCTAGGGGCTTAGGGATTAAAGGAATATTACTCCCTTGAATCGCCAACCCTAGCCGATCTTTTCGCAATGCTAATTACACAGCAGCCTACGCATTGATCGCTTCAGAAGCTTCGGCCTTCAATGTATTGGCCTGGCCCTTCGCTTTCTTTGCAAGGTCAGTTGCAGTGTCACGAGCATGTTCATATTCATCTCTCACCATATCAACGATACCTGAAAAGCGCTGCTTGAGCGATTCTCCCAGTCCGTGATATCCGTCTACTAGTTTTTGTCTTGTATCAGCTCCTTTCTCAGGTGCCAGCAACATTCCAATGGCGATACCTGCTGCAACGCCTGCAAGTGCGCCAATGATGATCTTTGTTGATGTATCCATAATGAACGTTTTTTGTTCAATAAAAAATTGTGTCCGTACTATTTATAAAAAAACTTTGCCACCTGAATCCCCGTGTTGTTGTTTATATTGCTGCTGGTGGCTGAGAATTATTTTCTACATTGACAGCAGGGAGGCTTGTCGGCTTTTTTCTTATTGATGTTATTTTAGAATAGATCCGACCAGGTTTATTCGATGTGATGTTATCGCTTAATAACATTCCCCATGGCTTAAGTTCATCAACCCGCTCAAAGATCGCTTTGAGTATCGCTATTCCGGGAATTGCCAGGAATGTCCCGGAGATACCGCATAATGCACCTCCGATAAGAACTGCGAGGATAGTTATCAATGCATTGATCTTTACTTTCGATCCAACGATACGAGGCATCAGTATGTTGTTATCGATGAATTGTACAATCCATAGAACAACAAGTGTCCAAATCGCATCCGTTGTATTTGGTGATGTGGTCAGCGTCACCAGCATGCAAAAGATCGATGCTATGATCATTCCGATATATGGGATGAGATTCAATATAGCTGCGAATACTGCAAGGAACACTGCATACTCGATACCGATGATCGTAAAGCCAAGAAAATTAATCAACGCAACAATGCCCATTTCAATGAGCAATCCTACCATATAGCTTTGAATCACATTTCGGGATTCGCTTAGGACTTCCTGCACCTTTTCACGGTTCCCGTCCTTGAATACATCGATAAGAAACTTTTTAAGCATGTCCCGGTAATACAATATCAGAAACGTGTAGATGGGTAGCAATGCAAGCAGAACGACGGTGTCCTTCAAAGAGAGAAAGGTGCTTCCGATAATTGATGAGCCGGATAATGTGGAGTCCTGCATGTAACTCGACTGTTCCCGTATCGAAATTCCAAATTTCGCCTGCAGCCATTTTTGTACCATCAGGATCAACTCACCGATACGCTGTCGCATAACCGGTATGTCGTCCATAAAAGCAAGAATTTGAGTAGAGAGAAAATAGATGATGCTGCCGATTATAGTTAGAGATATCAGCAAACACAACATGATTGAATTGACCCTATTGAAACCATGACGTTCAAAATACTTGTTCATAGGGACAAGCAGGATGGCCAGCAGGACGGCAAATGCAAAGGGTACAATAATGTCTGCTCCAAGATATAGGATGGTACAGATAAGTAAGAGCATTAGCAGCACCATGCTGGCCCTGAAATAAAAGGGCTGTTCCTTAAACATAAGATTAGGTGGAAGGGTTCAGGGATCTTTATTATACCCCGGAGCCCCTGATGAGACGAAGGAGTATAGCGATAATGGCAATTACCAATAAAATGTGAATGATACCACCGGCATTATAACCAAGGAATCCAATGGCCCACGCAATTATCAGAATAACTGCGATGATGTAAAGTAGGTTACCCATATAATGAATTTTTTGTTCATCCTAATGGCTTAAAATCTTTTGCCATGGTTTATTTCACCCGTCCGAATCTTTTTCCTGATAATCAGTGCCGTAATGTGGAAACAGTTCTACAGCCGTTTAAATGAAAAGGCCCGGACATATGCCCGGGCCCAGTACTTTGATGTGGTGTTACTATGATGACCTGTCTGTATTCTTACTGCTATTTGGCTTTCTTCCACCACCATGAGAAGCTTTGCCGCCTTTGCTGGCTATTTCTCTCTGCTTTGCCTCATCCATGGAAGCGAACCCACGATTTGACGTGTTTTGCTTTCCACCGCTTTTACTGTCCTGGCCCTTTGAATCGCGGCTTTTTGAATTTGCCATAACGCTGAGTTTTTTGGTTATAAATTTTTTTAATGTATGAATAAATAATATGCCTGCATAGTAGTTTCAAAAAAATACCTCATAGTGTAGAAATTCAGCAGAATTAAGGCTTCCAGCCGATAAGCGCATAATTATTGGGGAATCTTTGCAACAACAGAAAGCGGTTTTTTTCAGCTTTTGACTGGTTCATGGTATGTTTATTTATTAATTGCGGTTATGAGTAATACAGGAAAGACAATTATTGTTTCAAACAGGCTTCCCGTAAAGGTTTTGGAGAAGGAAGGACAATTTCATTTTGTTCCTTCTGAAGGCGGACTGGCAACGGGACTGGGTTCGATTTACAAAAACGGAAATAACGTATGGGTCGGATGGCCCGGGATGCAAATAGAAGAGACCAGACAACAGAATGTAATTGATGGACTTCAGGACCTGAATCTTCTGCCGGTGTTTTTATCGCAGGAAGAGATCAATCAATATTATGAGGGCTTTTCCAATGAGATCCTATGGCCCGTGTTCCATTACATGACCACCTATGCCCGATATCAACAATCTTATTGGGACTATTATGTTTCAGTGAATCGAAAGTTTATGGAAGTGGTTCGCTCTATCGCCGAACCGGATGATATCGTTTGGATTCAGGACTATCAATTACTACTACTACCAAAGATGATACGTGACGAAATGCCCGATCTCGCAATTGGGTTTTTTCAGCACATACCGTTTCCATCATTTGAACTTTTCAGATTGATACCCTGGAGACTTGAAATTCTGGAAGGCATGCTGGGTGCGGACCTTGTGGGATTCCATACATTTGACGACGCCCGTCATTTTGTGCAGGGATGCCGTCGCTTATTACCGGTTTCCACTTCCGCTAACCTTATCACTTTCAGTAGCAGGACTGTGCTCGTGGATTCCTTTCCTATGGGTATTGACAGTGTCAAATTTGAAACACTTTCCGATGAAGATCCTGTCAGACACGAAATGGAAAGCCTGAGAACAACATTTTCAAAATTGAAAATGGTGCTTTCAATTGATCGGCTAGATTACAGTAAAGGCATTCTTCAACGTTTGCAGGCCTTCGAGCTCTTCCTTCAACTCTATCCTCAATACATTGAAAAGGCGGTTCTCTACATGGTCGTAGTTCCGTCAAGGGATACGGTGCCTCAATACAAGGAGCTTCGTGACCAGATAGATAAGGTGGTAGGAAACATAAATTCGCGATATCGCACTTTGAACTGGAACCCTGTATATTATTTCTATCGATCTTTTCCGGTGGAGACTTTGTCTGCATTGTACAACGAAGCAGAAGTCTGCCTTGTAACGCCTATGCGCGATGGAATGAATCTGGTTTGCAAGGAGTTTGTTGCCAGTCGCGTTAACAATGACGGCGTGCTCATTTTGAGTGAGATGGCTGGTGCATCAAAAGAATTAATAGATGCGCTGATTGTGAACCCGAACAACGTAGGTGCAATAGCCGAGGCTTTAAGGGAAGCCATTGAAATGCCGCAGGAAGAACAGGAACGCAGGATGCGCTCGATGAGACAGGTGATCGCAAAATTTGACATACACCACTGGGTGAGAATATTTATGGCAAAACTGCATGAGGTGAAAGAATTGCAACAATCGATGTATGCCAGACGCATTGGTAACATGACCCGTAAGACCATTCTTGAAAGCTATTCAGGTGCACAGAAGCGCCTTTTCTTTCTTGATTACGATGGAACTCTGGTTGGCTTTAAGACCAACATCGATCAGGCTAAACCCGATACAGAACTGTATGATCTGATCTCCCGCTTATCATCAGATCCTGCAAATGACGTGGTGATCGTCAGTGGTAGGGATTGTAATACATTGGAAAACTGGTTTGGCGATCTGAATCTGAATATGGTTGCAGAACATGGGGCATGGGCGCGGGTGAAGGACATCGGCTGGTCGAGTATCCCAACGCTTACCTCGTCCTGGAAAAAAGAGTTTCTCCCCGTTCTCGAAATGTTCACAGACCGCACACCAGGTGCTTTCATTGAGGAAAAGGATTTCTCGTTGGTATGGCATTTCCGTAAGGCAGAAGAAGAGCTTGGTGAGCTTCGTAAAGGTGAATTGCTGAACACTCTACGATATCTTGTTGAAGACAAGGGACTACAGTTACTTCCGGGAAACAAGGTGGTTGAGATCAAAAGTATAGACATCAATAAAGGGAAGTCGGCCCTTAATATTCTTCAACAGGACGATTATGATTTTGTCATCGCCATTGGAGACGATCATACCGATGAAGATATTTTCAAAGTATTGCCAGATAGTGCATACACGATCAAGGTAGGTGCTTATATTTCCGCAGCTAGATATTATTTGAGGAATTACCTTGATGTGCGGGCATTGCTCTCTGATCTTGCCAACGAAACCTCTCGAAGCCGGGGTGCACAGCCATTAGAAAGCAAGCATCCTTTATAACAGAACAATTAATCACTGGAATTGCCGGGCTTCCTTTAGCGCAAACTAAAGGAAGATCGGCTGGTCCAGTTTCATGGCAATGCGGTACGCTGCGTTCATCAGGCCCACATGACTATATGCCTGCGGGAAGTTACCCCACTGATCTCCCGTTTCTTCATCCACATCTTCACTGAATAGTAACAGGTGATTGGAATATTGAAGCAGGTTCTCGAATTCCTTCACGGCTTCATCAATACGGCCAACGCAAGCCAATGCTTCAACATACCAGAATGCACATATAAGGAATGTAGTTTTCGGTTTGCCAAAATCATCACTGTGCAGGTATCGATAAAATAAACCTTTAGGTGTTCGCAGCTCTTTTTCCAATGCTGCAAGATGATCCTTTGCTTTCTGTGAATCATGAGGCAGGTAATTCATCATAATAAGCTGTAAGGTGCTCGCATCAAGGTGTGCACTGTCTTTTGCATTAGTGTAAACCTTTCGCACCGGATCGTAACAGCTTTCTATATGTTCAGACGCACGCTGCTTCATCTTCTGCGCACGCTTCAATAAACTTTCATCCTGGATTGTTCGGGCCATCTTCTCTGCAGCACTTGCACCAGCCCATTGAAACAGGTTGGTGTAGCAATGTATGTTCGCGAAGTTTCGGAATTCCCAGATACCTGCGTCTTTTTCATCGATCGTTGATTCGATTTTTTTCAGGACAGTGTGTATCCAGCGCGCAGAGTCTTTTCTTTCCGAAAATATAAAGCGATGATCCGTATACAATGGCAACAAAGAGATCAGCACCTGGCCATAGATATCGTTTTGAATGTGTTCATATGCCTGGTTTCCCACGCGTACCGGCTTGTTATCTTTGAAGCCGCTCAATTCATCAACGATTGTCTCGGTAAGTTTTTTCTGACCGGTAATCCCATAAAGAGGCTGGTAGCGATCCTCCTCTGAAAACGATATGTCCGTTACATAATGGAAGTAGCGCTCCATCTCGTCGAAGTGACAAATGTGGTTAAGCGCTGTGATAACATAATAGGTATCGCGAAGCCAGCAATATCGATAGTCCCAGTTACGTCCGCTTCCAGGTGATTCAGGGAGCGAAGTTGTGCTTGCAGCAATTATGGCACCGGTGTCTTCATACTGGTGAATCTTTAACACCAGGGCCGACCGAATTACAAATGGCTGGTAAAAGGAAGCAATGGAAGACTGCTTTACCCAGGTGCGCCAATACTGAATGGTTTCTGTGAGGAAACGCTCGGCGGTGCTGACCAAAGCAGCTTCAAGCGGCTCGCCATAGGTCATCACCAGGTATTTCGTTTCATTGAGGATAAAATACTCTTCCTCTATCAGGTAACTGATAGGGATATTGGTTGTTAATCGTACTTTATCCTGACAACCCACGTATTCGATGTGATTGCTTCCCCTATAGGAAGTAAGTTCGCAGCGACCGTAATCATACACGGGCTTGCAGATAACCCGGATCCTCGGAAAGCCCTGCAGGGGTTCGATCTTCCGGATAACCATGAGTGGTTTGAAATACCGCTCGTATTGGTATAAACGAGGCGCAAAGTCAGTGACCCGATAGGACCCTGAAGACGTTACTATTTCTGTACAGAGTACGTTGGTATTTTCAAGATAATATTGGGTCGATTGAAATTCCTCGGAAGGTTTGATCGACCACTCACCACCTTTTTCCTTGTCAAGAAGACCCCCAAAGATGAACGAACTATCGAAGCGGGGCCAGCATAACCACGAAATATTTGTGTCTTTATTAATATGAGCCAGGTACGAACAGTTTCCAATCAAACCGGCCGGGTAAGTGTTTTTCTCCATTGAAAAGAATTAATGTGCAATTATTTTACGCCGTCATTTTTGCGCATGAATTCATAAACCTGAAGAGCATCGTCTTCGCTAAGATTTTGATTCGGCATACGAACAAGGCAGACCTCAAGTTGCGCCTGAGCCTTTGGATCTTTTTCCAGCATTTCATCAACGTTGGTTACGAAATTGAGAATCCATTCTGGCTTATGTCTTTGTGTAACGCCTTTCCAACCGGGGCCAACAAGGCGCTCATCGGTTAGCTTATGGCAACTGGCGCATTTCACATCATAAACCTTTTCCCCGGCAGTCGCTTTTGCCTGGTCAAGTGTGGGACTAATTTGCACATTCTGGAATTTGCCTGCTCCTACAGAAGAGTCGTAGCCGCTGGAACTTCCAGCGTTGTCATTATTAGCTGTTGTATTTGTACCCGCATCTTCATTATTGTTACCATCGTTATTACCACAGGCGCTGAGAATCAGCATTGATGCAAAAAGCCCGGAAAAAAGTACTTTCATCATAATAAGTAGTTTTGAGGGAGTTACGCAAATATTAAACCATTCAAAGGAACACAATTTGATGATAACACAAAAACTGAGCGATGGCTACAATTAAAATGACTACGCAGGACTTCAAAGACAAGATATTTAACTATGAATCCGAGCAGGAATGGAAGTTCAAGGGAGAGCTGCCAGTGATCATTGATTTTTATGCCGACTGGTGTGGCCCTTGTAAAACAGTTGCGCCAATATTGGAAGATTTATCTAATGAATACGAAGGCAAAGTGCATATATATAAAATCGATACAGACGCAGAACAGGAAATAGCGTCCGCATTTGGCATACAAAGCATACCTACCTTCCTGTTTATTCCTAAGGAAGGTAATCCTATGATGCAGGCAGGTGCGCTGCCAAAGAACGTGTTTAAACAGGTGATCGAAGAAAAGCTTCTTGCTGACAAAAGTCATTCTTTATCCTGAATCAATTGACTTTCTTTGCGGCCCTTAACCAATGAGAAAGCAATTAGAGTTACTGTCACCGGTAGGTTCGTTTGAGAGTCTGCATGCCGCAATAAGCGCTGGTGCAGATGCAATATATTTTGGCGTCGAGCAATTGAATATGCGGGCAAAATCGATCAACAGCTTTGCCATCGATGACCTGCGCGAAATCCGGTCCATCTGCAACAAACACAACATCAAGGCATACATCACGCTGAACACGGTAATGTATGATCATGATCTTCAACTTCTGCGCAAAATATTAAAGACCGTCAGGAAAGAAGGCATTGACGCGGTTATTGCTGCAGACTTTGCAGTACTCGAAATGTGCCGCGAGTTACAAATTCCTGTACACATATCTACCCAGGCAAATATCAGCAATATTGAATCGGTTAAGTTTTTTGCATCATTTGCAGATGTGGTAGTGCTTGCACGAGAACTTACCTTGAAACAGGTGACGGATATCACCCGCGAGATCAAGCGAAAAAAAATACGTGGTATTTCAGGAGATCTGATGCGCGTGGAGATATTTGTGCATGGGGCACTTTGCATGGCAATTTCTGGTAAATGCTATATGAGCCTCCATTCACAAAATGCCTCTGCAAATAGGGGCGCATGCACCCAGAATTGCCGCCGGCCCTACGTTGTCATTGACAAGGAGACAGGAAATGAACTTGAGATCGACAATGAGTACATCATGTCGCCGAAAGATCTCTGTACCATCGATGTGTTTGACCAGGTGCTCGCAACGGGGGTGGACGTATTGAAGATCGAAGGAAGGGGCAAGGGCCCGGAGTATGCCTATGTCACTACAAAATGCTATCGCGAAGCAATTGATGCGATAAACGCCAATACCTATACATCCGAAAAGATTCAGCAGTGGAAAAATGAGTTGGCAACCGTGTATAACCGGGGGTTTTGGGAAGGTTATTATCTTGGAAGAAAGCTGGGTGAGTGGACGCCGCAACCCGGATCCATCGCCACAGAAAAAAAGATATATATAGCAAAAGGCTCAGGTTATTATCCGCGAATACAAGTTGGAGAATTTGTTGTTGAAGCGCAAACATTAAAAAAGGGCGATAAAGTTCTTATTACAGGAAGAAAATTCGGTGTACATGAGTTGGTGCTTGATGATTTCCATGTGGATGGCCATCCTGCAATCGAAGCAACCGCGGGCGACAAACTGACTTTACCCTTACCGGTTACACTTTCTAAAAACGATAAGTTGTTCAAAATAATTCCTACGCAAAATGGCTAAGATCGTTCACTATCGCGATCGCTGTATTGGTTGTGGCATCTGCCATGAACAGCATAGCGACATGTGGAGAATGTCCCGCAAAGATGGCAAGGCAACACTTATTAACGGGAGCCGTAAAAACGGCGTATATGTGCTGCAGGTTGCGGACGATATTGCCGGATCAATGGAAGCAATGGCCAGGGCCTGCCCGGTTAAGATCATACATCTCAGAACATCTCATTCTTCATTGAAGTAATATACTTTGTAATACTTCCTTCCATCCGGGTCTACGCCCTGTTCAATCAGATCGCGGTTTCCATGGATATAGATGTGAAAATTTTTGTCAAGCTTCAACACGCTTTTGAAGATGCGTGCCTGTTTCTTAACTGCATTAGTGGAAATATCGAATGAGTCGTTGATCTGAAGATCATTTTCTTTTTTCGTCGTGTCTTCGAACTTCCTGAAAGATTCGATCACATTTTCATGATGAAAAACTTCCTGTTCAAATTCACGTTGGTTGAACGATTCATGCGTTTTAAAATATTCCATCGACCTGTTAAGCAGTTCAATTTGATCGGTCTTTGATACCTGGAAGTCTTCAGGGAATTGGGAGGTTACAAATTGCCGGGTGATCGACATAAATTCTTTTGTCTGGTTGTAACTATCCACAGACGTCCTCACCTGCAAAAATTCGTTTTTCCAATATTGTGCATCGCCTGAGCGCTGGGAGTCAATGATACTTAAACGAAATCCTTTTTCTCTTTCCACATTGTAAATCAAAACTCCCTTTTCCACCTTCTCTACGTCTACTCCCGATAGATGTGTAACATGAAAACCGTTCTGCGTCCTGTTGAATTGCAGAAAGACATTTGGGTTCTCAGACTTGAAGATCCCGATTGCCTGAACATCCTGGCCTTCAAAATTGATATTGTTAAAGACAGCTATGGCCAGTTCGCCTGGTTTGATCCTGGGATGTTGTGATCGCTCATAGAGATGCCTTGCAATATTTTTCGACTGCTCCAAAAAATCTGAAGGGTCGTCAAAGATGGCCTGGCAATAGTTATACACTTCATTCAGGTCAAGCAAACTGGCGTGTGTAAAGTGATATGTCTCCTGAACATTATTAAAAGATGATAAAAAATATCGCTTCAACTGCGCCAGAGTATCTTCATCCTCAGGGATTCCCTCTTCTTCTGAAAGCCGCACGCCATCTTCATTTGAGCGATTGCCTACGAGGTGGATCGCCATTCGGTTTATCGCTGCAGCATTATAATCGATCATGATTTTTTATTGAGGCGGCGAAATTCGCAAAAATTACCGAGTATATTTAAGGAACCACTTGATTGCATCATATGAAAAAACTTTTATTCGCCTCGCTGCTATTATGTATCCAGTTTTCAGTTAATGCGCAAACCGCGACAGTAAGGTTACTTACTGATAATAAGACAAATCCTCTCGGTGTTGAAGGCATTCCGAAATTTAGCTGGCAATTGCAAAATAATGCTCGCAACGTTGTTCAAACTGCTTATGAAATAAGAGTGTTTGACGAAGCGAATAAGTTGATGTGGAATTCGGGGAAACAGCAATCTGATCAATCAGTTTTTGTTCCGTATGGAGGAACTGAACTGAAACCTGCAACGAAGTATTCCTGGCAGGTGAGGGTATGGGACAATAAAGGTAAGGCGGGTCCGTGGAGTGAGAAAGCACGTTGGCAGATGGGACTAACGCCCGACAACTGGACTGCAAAATGGATCGAGCCTGGTTTCGAGGAAGAAGCTTTACGTCCAAGCCCGGTGTTTCGTAAACAATTTAAAGTAAACAAAAAGATCCGTTCGGCATCGGCATTCATCACTGCGCACGGCATGTATGAAGCTTTTATAAATGGGGGTCGTGTTGGAAATGACTATTTAACCCCTGGATGGACTTCTTACAAGAACAGGTTGCAGTACCAGGTATATGATGTTACTGATATGCTCAAGGCCGGCGAAAACGCTATTGGGGTGATGCTCGGTAGCGGATGGTATCGTGGTCTTATCGGATTCTCTAACCAGCGGAATGTATACGGCAAAGACATTGCTTTACTGATGCAGGTTCTTATTCAATATGCCGATGGATCGCACGAATGGATAGAAACTGACGACACGTGGAAATCGTCGGTTATGCATGTGCGTTATAGCGAGATCTATAATGGTGAAACCATCGATGCAAGGCTCGAACATAAAGACTGGAACCGGCCCGGCTTCAATGATTCGCAATGGTCAGGAGTGAAAGTGGCCGGTCACCCAAAGAATGTGTTGGTCGCAACTTTCAATGAGCCAGTAAGAAAAAAAGAAACTTTCAAGCCAGTCAGGGTATTGACAACGCCAGAAGGCGATAAGGTGATCGACTTTGGACAGAACCTTGTAGGCTGGATAAAAGTGAGGGTAACAGGAAATGCTGGTGATACCATCAACATCTCTCATGCAGAAGTTCTGGACAAGCAGGGTAATTTCTATATAACTAACCTAAGGGCTGCAAAAGCGGAGGATAATTATATTTTAAAAGGCGACGGAGAAGAAGTGTTTGAGCCGCATTTTACCTGGCATGGATTCCGTTATGCGCGCGTTCGCGGGTTAAAGTCAGATATCGATCCAAAAAACTTTGAAGCAGTCGCCTTGTATTCAGATATGAAACAAACAGGGCGCTTCAACACATCAAATGCATTGATAAATCAACTTCAGCATAACATTGAATGGGGACAAAAAGGAAACTTCCTCGATGTGCCTACGGACTGTCCGCAACGCGATGAAAGATTGGGATGGACAGGTGATGCGCAGGTGTTTGCGCGCACTGCTACATTCAATATGAATGTGCACAGCTTTTTTTCTAAATGGATGAAGGATGTGTATGCAGACCAGGTGAAAGGGGCAGTGCCCTTTGTAGTTCCAAATGTTCTCGGAGAAGGAGCAATGGCCAGTGCAGGATGGGCAGATGCGGCAACGATAATACCATGGAATATTTACATCGCATATGGCGACAAGCAAATACTTATCGACCAGTATCAAAGCATGAAGGACTGGGTTGGTTATATGCAAACCAACAGCACCGATAACTTGTGGAATAAGGGATTTCATTTTGGCGACTGGTTGTTCTATCGCCCCGATGATGACAACAGCGGAATTGCGGCGGTGACCGATAAATATCTAATCGCTCAATGCTTCTATGCACACTCGATTCAAATGTTGATCAATGCAGCAGCAGTACTTGGGAAGAATGATGACATAAATACTTACACGAATTTATTACAACAGGTAAAAGCAGCGTTTAACAAAGAATATGTAACGGGTTCCGGAAGGTTGGTTTCCGGAACGCAAACCGCTTATGTACTTGCATTGCATTTCGACATGCTCCCTGAGTCACAACGCACGCAGGCTGCATCCAGACTTGTCGATAACATTAAAGCATATGGCACACACCTTACAACCGGATTCCTTGGTACTCCTTATTTGTGTCATGTTTTAAGTCGCTTTGGTCACAATGATATCGCGTATCAGTTGTTGTTGCAGGAATCTTATCCATCATGGTTATATCCTGTGAAGATGGGCGCAACAACGATATGGGAACGTTGGGATGGAATGAAACCGGATTCAACTTTTCAGACACCCGGTATGAATTCATTCAATCATTACGCATATGGCGCAATTGGTGATTGGATGTACAGGTCGATGGTTGGTCTTGATACCGATAGTACTGGTCCAGGTTATAAGCATATTATCATCAAGCCGACGCCGGGTGGCGCTTTCACTCATGCAAATGTTGAATATGAAACATATTATGGCTTGATCAAATGCGGATGGAAGAAAGCAGATGGCAAATTATTGGTGAATGCTTCCGTTCCTGCAAACACCAGGGCTCGCATATTCATACCGGCAACCGAATCGTCTGCCATCTTTGAAAATGGAAAGTCCGTTGTGGGCAACGGTGATATAACTAAAAAAGGGTACAAAGATGGATATGTCGAACTCAATGTGGGTTCAGGCGAATACAATTTCAGTGTTGATCACAAATAAGCAATCCCTGTATGAGATTAGCAAGGCAAATGCAACTGTTCATTATTTTGTTCAGTTGTCTGAATTTGAGCGCGCAGAGCAATGACCTTGAGCAAAAGCCCTGGAACGCTTTCTGGATAACGGGGCCCGGCAGCACATCGGATCGTTGGTCGACCATGGCCGATGAAACACTTCAACAATACGGAGTATATAAGTTCCGAAAAGTTTTTACTCTGGATAGTGTGCCGTCAAAGTTTGTAGTGTATGTGTCGGCAGACAATCGTTATAAACTTTACATCAATGGACAATTGATATCAACAGGACCAACAAGAGGGGATCTTTATTACTGGAATTACCAGGTGGTTGATCTTGCGCCTTATCTCCGTACCGGGGAAAACCTTGTGGCCGCACTTGTTTGGAACGATGGAAAGGCCAAGCCCGAGGCGCAGATATCTTTTATGACTGGCTTCATTCTGCAGGGAGAAGATACACGATCCGCGATCATCAATACGAACAATAGCTGGAAGGCATCTTTAGACAGCAGTTATTCTCCAATAATTCCGCGTGTACCCGGTTATTATGTTGCCGGTCCGGGTGAGCGCATTGACATGCGAAAACATATAAAGAATTGGGAGCGGTTAGTATTTGACGACAAGCACTGGCAGCCGGCAAGACAGATATTCAATGGTCTTACCAGGAATGCGGCATTGGATTCGAGGGGTTGGATGCTCGTTCGTTCACCATTGCCCGCTATGGAACTGAGTAATCAACGATTACAGAAACTTCGCTACAGCGTTGGAGTACAGGCACCAGCTGGTTTCCCGTCTCAGCCTGCCGCCTTCACGATACCTGCAAACACACGGGCAGTGCTGTTGCTTGACCAGGGCCATCTCACCAATGCTTATCCAACTTTTGTTTTTAGTAAAGGAAGAGATGCAGGGGTAAGAATTGGCTATGCAGAGGCGCTCTATGTTGGTAAAGAGGAAGATGCCAGCCGCCCCTGGATACCTACATTGCCAAAGGGAAATCGGAACGAAGTAGCGGGGAAAATATTCATTGGCAAAGCGGATAGCATTGTTTCTGATGGAAGCGATGAACAGACGTTCACCTCGCTTTGGTGGAGAACATACAGGTATATACAGGTTGTGATTCAAACAAAGGATGAACCGTTAATGATCAAAGATGTTTATGGAACCTTCACAGGGTTTCCTTTTGTGCAACAGGCTAAGTTTGTATCCGGCGATAGTTTGCATGAACGAATTTTCGATATAGGCTGGCGAACTGCAAGATTATGCGCTTTCGAAACTTATATGGATTGTCCTTATTACGAACAGCTTCAATACATCGGAGATGCTCGTATACAGGCGTTGGTGTCTTATTTCAACGCCGGCGATGACCGGCTTGCAAAATATGCAATTGAGCTGATGGACCGATCGCGTCTTGCCGAAGGGATAACATTAAGCAGGTATCCAACAGATCTGGATCAACAGATCCCAACGTTTTCTTTGTGGTGGATCGGCATGATACATGATTATTGGCGTTATCGGGATGATTCAACGTTTGTAAAGGAAAAGCTGCCAGGTACGCGACAGGTACTTAATTTTTTCAATCGATACCAGCAAAAAGACGGCCGATTGAAAGATGTTCCTTACTGGAATTTTACTGATTGGGTGGAAGGGAAGAAGGGTTGGAATTATGGAATGGCTCCTGTTGGTGAGAATGGTGAATCCGCCGTCCTCGATCTGCAACTCATGTGGATATACCAGCAGGCCGCAGAACTCGAACGAGCGATGGGGCTGAAGGAGCTTGCAGCCATGTATGAAAGAAGAGCAAAACAAATGGCAGTATCCATTCGGGAACATTACTTCGATGATAAGAGGAAGCTGTTTGCCGACAATGAACAAAAAAACAAGTTTTCACAACATGCCAATACCCTTGCGATATTATCTGGTCTTGTTAAGGACACAGAAGCAACGGATATCGCGAAGCGAATTCTGAGCGACACATCGCTTGACCAGGCGTCGATCTATTTCAAGTATTACGTACACAGGGCATTGTCGAAAGCGGGTCTTGCATCGGACTATATGCAGTGGCTTGAGATATGGAAGCAAAATATGAACATGGGACTTACCACATGGGCTGAGATCTCTGAGATAGACGTGGCCCGATCGGATTGTCATGCGTGGGGTTCCAGTCCTAACATTGAATTCTTCAGAACGGTACTTGGAATCGATTCTGACGGAGCAGGGTTCCGAAAGATCGTCATTGAGCCCCATCCCGGTGGGCTGCAATATGTTCAGGGTGAGATGCCACATCCGCAGGGAAGAATATCTGTGTCTATAAATCCCGAGCAATTGGTAATTGAGATCCCGCCGAAAACAACCGGTCAATTGAAGTGGAAGGGTAAGATTCACACGTTGAAGGGAGGCCGGACGATTGTCAAAAATAAATTGTAAAGGGGAAATTACGGATGCCTACAAGGAAACCATAACCGGGGGTTAATTGAGTGCTTTATTTTTATGGATTTGGGCTGTGAGCGGTATCTTTGCAGCGTTTTTAGAATCTCTCACATTTAAATCTATTTAAGTAATGGGTAAATACAGAGCAGGAGTATTACATGGCGAAGAGCTGAAGGCATTGTATCAGGATGCCAAAAACAGCGGATTTGCAATGCCGGCTGTTAATACGATCGGTACAAATACAATCAATGCAACTCTCGAAGCGGCTGCAAAAGTGAATTCACCGGTTATCATTCAGTTCTCGAATGGTGGTGCACAATTTATTGCAGGAAAGGGAATGCCTAACGATAATCTTCAGGCTAACATTGCCGGTGCTATTTCAGGCGCTCTGCATATCCATAACGTAGCAAAATACTATGGTGTACCTGTTGTATTGCATACTGACCATGCAGCTAAAAAATGGCTTCCATGGATCAGCGGTCTCGTTGATGCAGGTACCGAATATTTCAAAGAGAAAGGACAGCCTTTGTTCAGTTCACATATGCTTGACCTGTCTGAAGAGCCGATCCAGGAAAATATAGAAACTTCGGTTGAGTTCTTCAAGCGCATGGCACCACTCGGTATGGGTATTGAAATTGAGCTGGGAGTTACAGGCGGTGAAGAAGATGGTGTTGACAATAGCGGTGTTGAAAACGAAAAGCTGTATACTCAACCTAACGAAGTTGCTTATGCATACGAACATCTGAAACAGGTTGGTGAACTGTTCACTGTAGCTGCGGCATTTGGTAACGTGCATGGAGTGTATAGTCCGGGTAACGTAGAACTGCGTCCGGAGATCTTGCGCAACAGCCAGCAGTACATCCAGGAAAAGTATGGTACTGGTGAAAAGCCGGTATTCTTCGTATTCCATGGTGGTAGTGGTTCTCCTCAACATCAGATCCGTGAAGCTATTGGCTATGGTGCTATTAAAATGAACATCGATACCGATCTGCAGTGGGCGTTCTGGGAAGGAGTACTTGGCAATTACAAAAAGTATGAAGCTTACCTGCAGGGTCAACTCGGAAATCCTGAAGGTGCTGAGAAACCAAATAAAAAGCACTACGATCCAAGAGTTTGGTTGCGTAAGGGTGAAGAAACATTTGTAAATCGTTTGGTTACTGCATTTGAAGACCTCAATTGCATTGGCAGAAACGCATAAGAGATTGTTGGTTTAATAATCAACTTTGTTCTTGTAACTAATGCGGCGGTCCTGGAAACAGGGCCGCCTTTTTTTAGTAGATTCGGTAAACTTCTTTATGAGACCGGTTTTTCTACTGCTTGCAATGGCTTTGTTTAATATAACATCCGGGCAGGTTCCCATTAAAGAAAAGCATCGTCCGCAATTTCATTTTAGCCCCGCGAAACATTGGATGAACGATCCTAATGGAATGTTTTTTCTTAATGGCACTTATCATCTTTACTTCCAGCATTACCCGGGCGGCACCAAATGGGGCCCGATGCACTGGGGGCATGCAACCAGTTCCGATCTCCTACATTGGCAAGAACAGCCAATTGCCCTGTACCCCGATTCTCTCGGTTATATCTTCTCTGGCAGTGCAGTCGTTGATCATAAAAATACGAGCGGGTTCGGTAAGGATGGAAAAATTCCCATCGTTGCCATCTTCACCCATCACGATACTGCTGCGGAGAACGCACGCACCGGAAAACATCAAAGTCAAAGTATTGCCTATAGCCTGGATGAGGGAACAAGTTGGACGAAGTATGTAAAGAATCCGGTTATTGCAAATCCTGGTATTTGGGATTTTCGCGATCCGAAAGTAATGTGGCATCAGCCTTCCCAAAAGTGGATCATGACACTTGCCACGAAAGATCGGATAACATTCTACTCTTCACCCGATCTCAGGGAATGGAAAAAGGAAAGTGAGTTTGGCGAAAAAATTGGTGCGCACGGTGGAGTCTGGGAATGTCCGGATCTTTTTCCACTCCATCACAATGGCAAACAGCACTGGGTATTGTTGGTCAGCATAAATCCCGGCGGACCAAATGGAGGATCCGCTACGCAGTATTTCATTGGAGACTTCGATGGCTCAAAATTTTCGACAGGGGATACTGCAACACGATGGGTTGATTATGGAACGGATAATTATGCAGGTGTTACT
The DNA here is from genome assembly GCA_023437225.1 of Bacteroidota bacterium. Taxonomy (GTDB): domain Bacteria; phylum Bacteroidota; class Bacteroidia; order Chitinophagales; family Chitinophagaceae; genus Flavitalea. Next base: position 98,371 of record JAEZGS010000010.1, read on the forward strand.
TTTTCAAATACTGGCGACCGAAAGATTTTTATTGGTTGGATGAGCAACTGGCAATATGCAGAACGAGTTCCTACGCAAGCGTGGCGCAGCGCCATGACAGTTGCACGTGACTTGGAGCTGCGAGAAGTTGGCGGCAGCCTTTACTTAAATTCAAAACCAGTTGTGGAACTTAAACGACTGAATATAGGAGGAAGAGCGATCGAAGGCAACGGTCGTAAAGCGATTATCCCTGCTGGCTTATACGGGATGGAAGGAAGCGCCGCTGCAGACGACTTCTCAATTGTCTTATCTAATGATGTGGGCGAGAAACTAATCATTGGTTTTGAAAAAGCAGGCAATCGTTTTTACATTGACAGAACGGGCTCAGGAGATAAGAGTTTTGACCCTGAGTTTGCAAAAAAGCAGTTCGCTCCGCGTATCTCAGATAACAAAGAGATCAAATTGACAATGTTTGTTGATCACTCATCTGTTGAGTTATTTGCCGATGATGGTTTAACTGTAATGACAGCGATATTTTTTCCGTCTACGCCTTACACAAATGTTTCGATTGAAAAAGGTACTTCATTCAAAGGCAAAGTCTTCAAGATATCTAACAATAAATGAAATTTCCTTTGAACTTGAACGCTGCGCCGCCGTCTTTTCTCAACTCGGCAAATACATTCAGGGCGCCGTCATGCAGGGTTGTAAAATGGATCTCCATGTCGAGTTCCGAATGATCATGCGGATTTATCATTGAAAGAAATTTCATGCTGTCCGCCTTTTGCAGCATGAGGGGTTTTTCAAAGATTCTTTCCAATAGTTCCTGTACCATTTCCATCATGCAAACGCCGGGGACGACTGGCTGTTGCGGAAAGTGTCCTGCAAAAATGGGATGCGACGCAATGAACATAATTTCAGCGAGAGCTTTATTTTCCTGATGTTCCAGTTTGTTGATCTTATAAAAACTTCCTTCAAGCATTACCTTTCTATTCGTTTTAATCCAATTGTAAAATTGAAATTTTTGTGTGTTATGCCGATACTATCAGGTACTCCATCCTTGTAGTTCAGCATTATTACTTCAGCAACTGGCTTTCGGGTTGATGAACGTTCAATTCGCACAAGCCTTGTCACCGACTGGTCTGTGATATAATAGTTATAGCCCTTTGGTTGCTTGTACCGGAAATACAAAAGGCCGTCTCCTGAATATACAGATCCGGTTGACGCATCCAGTTGGAATAATATCAATTCAAGATCTTTCTGAAGGGTTGTGATGACAGCCTTCTTATTCATTTTCGGCATAATATAATGCAAGTTAAAACCATTTGCATTGTATTCGAAGTCGAGAAATTTTAAACCCATTTCATTAGAGAATACAAGCCGCATGGAACTATCCGGCATTTGCTTAATAAGAAGTATACCACTTAAATGATTGCCAACCACGTCAACCGATGCCTTGTATAATTCAGATGAGAAGCGCGGCTTAAACTGCATAATTGCGTCAGCATTTCTTTCAACAGGTATAAGTCCTTTGTATACGGACCTGCATGAAAAAAGTGCAATGCTACTTAATAACAAATATACTGGCAGGTATCGGCGCATTTAGTTCCCGGTTTGTAAAGCGAATTAAAGTATTGTCGCCCGAAGCCTCCACCATGTCGATCTGAGATACCGAATTGTCTTTCCTTTCAACAACAATTTTGATGCTTTGAAAGAAGTCCTTCAGACCTTTAGTTACAGGTGTAAGCTCCACAAGATAATTGTTCCTGCTTTCAAATACGCGAGTGCGAAAGTCAGTGTTTTTTATCGCGGTGCCCTGCACGCAATCCAGCGTTATCCGAATGATCTGCTGAAATAGTTTGTTGGATTTTGCATTGATGGTGTTTTCCTTCTTTCCATCACGAATGAAGACCTTATTATTGTTAATGATCATCGTGTAGGTGAACGGATGCACGTAATCCATTCGAACCTTACTGTCTTTCTCAAAATAAAATTTGCCCTTTGATATTATCTTTTCTGACAACATTGACAGATTCTTTTCCTGTATGAAATCGCTTTTGATCGAATGTGTGCTTTGCGCTGCAGCAGCAAATTGATTGTTGAAGGCAACCAGATCGCGTACAGGCGAATAGCCTGGATATTGCGCGTGTACTGAATTTAAGGCGATCGAGAACATGATTACCAATAAGTATCTAGTCATATGCTTTCAATTCAAATAGTTTATCAAGCCGCACAATCGAATATCCTTTTGATAATGCGCATTCAATGAAATCAGGAAGTATGCTGATTGTTGCTTCGCTAGTGTCATGGAACAAAAACACATTTCCCGGGGCAATGCGTTGCTTCATTCGGCGTAACAGGTCTTTTGGATGCGGGGACATTGTATCAAAAGACCGCACACTCCAGCCGATGGTTGTATAGCCTTCTTTTTGAATCGCTGATTTTATCCATGGGTTGATCACACCATAGGGAGGCCGGAATAATTTGGGCGTGAGCCCTATCGAATTCCTGATTTCTTTTGATGTATCCTGTAATTCGGCACGCATTGAACTGACCGATGAGATCGGAAAGGTGGACCGGTGGCTAAATGTATGGTTTCCGATCAGATGTTCCTTTCGGTGCAGATCCTGCATAATTTGGGGTGTGGCGGCTACGCGCTCACCGATGCAAAAGAAGGCTGCTTTTACATTATAACGGTCAAGAATGTCCAGAATGCGGGATGTATTTCCTTCGATGGGACCATCATCAAAACTGATGGCTATTTGTTGGTTTGTTCCAGGTGCTTTGCAGTAGGTGGGTAAATAAAAATTTGCACTTAACGTAGCACTTCCATAAAAAACGATCGCACTGTACACCAGGATCAAAATTGCATAAGGCCACCAACCTGCATTGGCCGCAATGAGCACCAGCAGAATGGCCGCAGAGGCAATATTGATATTGCGGAATGTCAGCATTTGGTTAACAGGATCAGCGAATGATGAATACCGTGGAAGTGATTGTATATGAGAATGCGTTGCTTCGCTTCATTGTTATGACATGCGAACCACATAGCAAACGCTGTAGCTGTTGGATATTCACCGCAGTGCGCTTTGAAGTTGGTCACGCGCTCTTCGAACATATGTTGCGTCACACAATAATATGGATCAGAAGTTGGCCCGCCATTGTATAATACATCAACATCTTCGGTGGTAAGGTTGTTTTGGTGCAGGAAGTTTTGAATCAATTGTTTCAACGATTCTACCGAAGGTTTGTAATAAGTAGCAAGTGATTCAATTGATGCAATTGATCTTTGGTCCTTTGAATTTGTCAGCGCGAAAAAGCTGGCGCCTTCACCAGCTGGTGTTTTCTCAAACAAGGAAAACCTGTTGAGCACTTCAAAGCTTTTATCGGTCAGCTCATCTAAGCCTCCAACAAGTACAGTAGCCGCGTCGCCATCGTTCAACAGCATAATGGCGTCCATTAATGCACTTTCAAAACTGATCCCCCGATGTACAAAGGTATTGTTGTAGCCATGTGCGCCCAGCAACAAAGCAATTTGTGCTGCTACTGTATTGTGTGTCGATTGGATGAACGCAGTAGGAGTGAGCAGTTCCTCATTTTGTTCTATCATCTTGCCAAGAAAGGTACCTGTATCCTCCAGGCAACCGTATGCGGTTCCGGTGATGATGGCATCCGGAATTTCAATATTTGCCTCAGACAGCGATTGAAGTGCGGCCGCAGTGCCCATGCGGATGATTCGACTCATCCTTCTTAATAATTTTGGATCAATGAGCGCTTTATAATCAGGCTCAATGCAACGCAGTCTGTTTTCTTGCGAATTAATCCCGGCAGACGCCTGCATTTCATGGTGCTGATACGGGGAAATTGATGCGGCCGATTGTATATACACCTTCATCTTATTGTTTTGAAAAGATGAGGGATGAACAATTACCGCCGAAACCAAATGAATTAGACATTACGTGTTGAAGATTTGCGTTTCGTACCAACGATGTCTGCGGTTTGAAACTGATTTCCTTCATCTGCTCTTCATGTCTCAAATGAGGGAAGACCATATCTTCTTTCAATGCTAACACGGAAAATACTGCTTCAAGTCCACCGCTTGCACCAAGTGTATGCCCGGTAAAGGTCTTCGTTGATCCAACGAAAGGAATTCGCTCACCAAATAAGCGTGTGATGGCCGTTCCTTCGGACAGGTCATTGTTGCTGGTTCCTGTGCCATGAAGATTTATGTAATCGATGTCAGAAGGTTCAAGGCCGCTTCTTTGTATTGCCCCTTTCATTGCAAGATAGGAACCTGTACCGTCCGGCGAAGACGCCGTTTGATGATATGCATCATTGGCATTCGCATAACCGGAAAGAACAGCGAGGGGAACAAGCTTACATGTTTCAAGCACGCGTTCAGATACCATTACCAAATAGCCAGCTCCTTCACCAAGGTTAAGTCCTTTGCGGGTTTGATCGAACGGTCTGCATGCTTCCCTATCTAGGATCATGAGTGTATTGAATCCGTTCAAAGTAAATTTCGTTAGCGAATCAACGCCACCGGCAACAACAAGATCAGCGTAACCGTGTCGTATCAACCTTGCGGCATAAAAAATGGAATTGGCCGACGAAGAGCACGCCGTGCTTATGGTAGAGATGACATCGGTAAGACCCAGTTTTTCCGCGACAATGTCTGTAACTGCACCGCATTCATGATTCGCGATATCCCGCAGACGCAGGGCGCCATCGCTAAAAAATTCTTCGGTGCGGTCCATGCCCCCGACTGTATTTGCAGAAATGAAGCCGCAACGCAACCGGGTTCGATCGCTGATATTGCAACTGTTCAGCGCTTCACTGGCAGCAAGAAGACTGAGCATTGCAGTGCGACTCAAAGGTCGCTTCAGGCCTGCTTTTGCAGCAAGCTCTTCATTGCCCGCCTTCACTTCAGCAACCGGAAATGCGTTCTTATGCGCAGACACAAGATGATGCATGGATGCCATACCGGCTTGCCCGCTTTCTAATGAAGCAAGTGTTTCCGGTATGTTCATCCCAATGGAGGAAATCGCTCCTATACCTGCAATAAAAACGCGTTGACTCATCCCTGTACCAGGTTTTTCTGGTGCGATGTAATGTATTCGGCCATTGTTCTCACTGATCGAAATACTTTGGGACCTTCATCGGCGCTCGTCAGCTTGATGTTGTACTCCTGCTGCAGCAAGACGATGAGTTCAAGCGCATCAATAGAATCAAGTCCAAGTCCCTCCACAAACAGGGGCTGATCGTCACCGATGTCCTCGGGCTTCAGGTCCTGCAGATTCAACTGTTCAATGATCTGTTTTTTCAGATCAGACATTAACTTCTCCATGTTTCTTATCGTATATATTTTGAATGTTATCTTTTGTAAATGGTATTGCGCTTTTTTCTTCCTCAGTAATTGAAACCAGGTAAAGCACAGCTTTGTAATCGTTGTTGTAAACGTCCACCCAACCGCAAATACAGCTTGTCATACCGGAATTATCCAGCAGGTCTGTAACGTAGCGGTGCAGGAAGTCGGCATTGAATTGATCAAAAACAAACATTGCATTTTCTCCTTTAAACCCATGCTTTATACATATCTCCCCAATCATGATATTGGGAAGCGTATAAACAAACAGGGCAGGACTGGGGATGCGATCTATCGATTCGTTGTAACGCACATCTGCGTCAAGAGACGAATGCGAATTGGTGAGCACAACTGCAGTGGTTAGCGGGTCCAATGGAGAAGACGTTGATCCATCAAACAATACCTCGCAAGCGATAAGGGCCAGTTTTGAAAGCCGGTCCATCTTATAAAACTTTGGGTAGTTAACCCCGAGCTGCTGATAAGCGTGCAGTAAAAATTCGCCAACATCCGTTGCCCCATGCTCTAACAACAAATTGCCGTTTGATAACAGCATGTTGTTATGAACAACAGAACTTGCAACGATATTTTTGTAATTACTCAAATCAATTTGCTTTCCTGAGTTTCAATAAAGATTGTGAGAGACCAATGCGATCGATCTGTTCATCTATTATAAATCCTGCTTTTTCGATGCACGCACGGAACGTTTCGAAACTGTACATCTGGCTGCATCCGTTTGCGAGCGCAGTGAAATACAATGAGGTCTGCTGAAGACAAAATGAAGCTATTTCGAATTTCTGCCTGTCCCAGAAGGGCTCAAGCACAAACACATAAGCATTCTCGTCAATTGCCTCGTGGCAACGGCGAAGTATGGAAACAATTTGTTCTTCTGAAAAACAATCGAGGAACTGACTCATCCATATGGCATCAAATCCTTTGGGAAATTTAACGCTGTTATCAAGCACGTTTGCTTCAATGAATGAAACCTGGTCTTGCAAGCCCTGTTCACTGACCTTATGTTTAGCAACATTCAACTGGCCGGGAAGGTCCATTATGGTTACGTTCACATCATTACGAAACCTTGCCGAAGCGATTGCCCACTTGCCCGTGTTGCCTCCAATGTCCAATAGCTTTTTTGTTCCATTTCGGTATACGCTCGGAAGAACTTTCGGAAAAGCGTCATCTGAGAAGTAGTGGTCAAAGCTAAACCAGCTTCGCTGTACCTGTTCCGGTAATTGAGATAATGCTTCATATATGGTCGACCAGTTTCCAAACTCTTTCAAGCCTTCAGGACTGCCCGTTTCAATGCTCTTATCCAGGTGAAACAAACCTTTATAACATACATCATGAACGAAATCCATATTGATCCTTGTCAGTTCATCGTGCAATATGTAGTGACCAGTTTTTGTTATAGAATATTTGCCTTCGTTTACGATCACCAATCCGATACTTAGCCCTGATTCCAACAACACACGCACACCGTAAATCGGCAATTCTACTAATCGGGACACTTCATCGATAGTAATTCCGCTGCTCTTTGCATCGTCTACTGCTTTAAGAATTCCTGAATTGCGCAATACACGGGCACTTTGAAATACAACCGGACCATAAGCAATCCACTGTGCTGCACCCTTGGCTTCAAGAGCAGTTTTATTGTCTGTAGTAAAAAAGTTCATTTTATATATTGAAAACGGTTTTCATTGTTTACTGAATATCACTGACGCATTGCATCCACCGAATCCGGAAGCTGTTTTGAGACAATGATCGATGTTCGTGGTTGTGCCTTCCTGAATAATGTTTAAGGGTTTGCTGACACCATGCCTCCGATATCCTAAAGAAGGTATCAGAGTGTTTTGCAACATGGACTCAATGGCCACAGTGCTCTCGAGGATGCCGGCTGCCCCCAGGGTATGACCGAAATATCCTTTTAGACTATTGATAGGAGTGTCCTGTAATCCTGCAAGGGAAATTGCCTTCGCCTCCATTTCATCATTGTATAATGTACCAGTACCATGAGCGGATACATAACTAATGTCGGTAGGTGTTAGGTGCGCCTGCCGCATTGTACGCTGAATACTTAAAGACAATTCTTCACCGGTACGGGAAGGTCCGGAGATATGGTTGGCATCATTCGTTGTTGATCCGCCACTAATCACTATCCCCATTGAAAGTCGCTTATCAGAAGAAAGAATGATGGTTGACGCAGCTTCACCAAGATTTATCCCTTTGCGTTCTTCGTCGAACGGGCGACAAATTTCAGGACTTAATGCCTGGAACGATTCAAATCCGGATAAGATAAAGCGCGATATCCTGTCGGCACCGGCAACGATCACATGATCATATGCGGAGGCATTGATCAGTCGCTTTGCAGTGATCAAAGCTGTAAGGCCGGAGATGCATGCGTTAGATACAACAAGCGGATCATTCTTAAATCCGAAATGTGAAGCTATTAATTGTGCTGATCTATTTAAGCCAACCTGAGTGGTTACAGGCGCGCTGCTCTTATTTGATTCAAGGAAATCAATATTCCCTTTTGTGGTAGAAATTATGAGAAGCGTCCTGTCGTCAGCGACCACAGAAGGAAAGCTGGCAATCGCCTGTTCGATGGAAGAGAGAAGCAAGTGTTCAAAGAACGTGAATGAAGAGGATTTTTGTTCATCGAGAAATAATGATGCGTATACATCATTATTGGAAAGCGCACCGCCTGCATGATGTTTAACAGAGCTGATGCCGTTCTGCAATTGTCTGAAATTAGCGCTGGTAGTATTTCCCAGCGGCGAGTAGATGTTGTGCGATATGACATAAACGGGCTGCATATTTCTTACATCAATTCAAGTTGCGTTTTCCATTCTTCAAAAAAGCCCGGGTTTGTAAGTTGCAATAACGAATTCTCGCGATCCAGGAAAACCTGTATGGTATATCCGTCTGCAACCAGTTGATTGGTGGACGAGTTGAACAGTTTATAGTTGAATATGATCTTCGCCGCATCGCAGGGAGTATAACTCGTTTCGACGATCACTATATCTCCGTAGGATAATGGACGCTTATAGTTGCATTCGATTTTAACGATCGGAAGAATGAATCCTTTGTTGAAGACTGACAGGTAATCGATCCCGTATCTTCTGCCAAAGGACTCTCTTCCATCTTCGAAATAACGGATATAGTTGCCATGCCAGACAATGCCAAGTGAATCGGCTTCATTGAACCTGACCCTTACTTCCGTTCTATCTGTGATCGTTCTATACATTAGGAATTATTATTCTTCCACACCATGTAGTGCTGTTTTTGCACCTGTTGCAATGCATCGTGTACAGCCCCTGCCCAAAAGTTTCTGAAGCCGAATCCTTTCGGTTTGCCGCTTACTTTTTCTGTGAAAAGAACTTTACCGCTTGCAAGGTCAACAAATGTAAAGTGCATTGATGCACGGTTTTGTATCTTATTCATGGTTTCCATGATGATAACAAGTCCTACGCCTTTCTTGCCATCCAGTTTATATTCGCGGGCCATGTCAGCGATCACTTTGTTATTGATCCTGCTGTCATCGCTGGAATTCATAGTCATAAGACCTTCAAGTGGCGCCTTTGAATTCACGCTCATCACAGGATCCAGATTGAAGTTTACATAACCTTTTTGGAAGGTCTTCTGCATGTCGTACTTCTTGGGCTCGTTCACAACAACACCGTTGATGGACGCAAAGAATTTGTCGCGGATCTCCCATGCCTGGTTGCTTGTTTCACCAATGATGCGAGCATTGGAGAAATCGATTCCGAGGTAGGTGAGAGGTGTGTCCGCATTGAAAACATCTTTCGCTTTTTGGGCGAATAAATTTTGTGAACACATAATTGTGAGCAGCAGCATAATGCTAACTCCGAGTCGGGTGGCTTGTCTCATGTAGTTTAGATTTGGTTTTTATTGCATAAAGATTTTCATTTTGCATTGCATCAGTTCCTGTTCGCCGCTTGTTACTTTCCCCCTGATGATCGTTACATTGAACACATTGTTGATCACTTCAATTTCTGTCTTAAGCTTCGCTCCGGCAACTGGAAGTTCTTGCACAACCACATTATCTACGGCACCGATAAATCCGAGTTTAACCGGTTCATTGTTTTGCCTGAATTTATAACCTGCATGTGCAGCGGCCGTCTGAGCGATATTTTCGATGAGCGCGGATGCAGACAGCGTACCATTTTTCAATAGGAGGTTTGCGGACTGTACTTCAAATGAAGAGATGGCCTTTTCATCGTCCGCATACAAAAGCGAATCGATCATCACAAAGGGTGATCGTTGCGGTATAAGATCAGTGATATTCTCTTTGCCTGCAATCATGCTTAATTCCAAAACTTATAGTAGTTAAACCATTGAACCGGGTAACGCCTTACCTGCTCTTCCATTGCTAAAACATATTCGTTGCAAATATCCTGGATCTCTTTCCCACTCGACTTGAGGTACTCTTTCGGTTTTGTTGCATAGAAATGATAGTGCTGGTCACTTTCTTTCATGGCAAAAACGAATGACACAGGCACTTTCAATCTCGTTGCAATGACGAACGGGCCTGCAGGAAACTCGGCATCGGAACCAAGAAGGTTTGCAGTGATCGTTTTGTTTCCTTCAACGAATCTGTCCGCATGCATGCATACGATCTCATTATTTTTAAATGCATCCATGATCTCATAAACATGCGAGAGATCGTTGCGAAGTACGATCACATTGAAATTCTTTGCACCCGTCACCTGCTCCATATACTGTTTGATCTTCTGATGTTCTCCATCAAATACAACGATGTTAAACCGGGTATTCAATCGATTTAGCAAGTGGCCGGCAGCTTCCCAGTTGCCAATATGAGCGCTCAACAGCAGGCCACCGCGACCGCCATCAATCATCTTTCGAAGATAATGCTCGCCGTCGAAATCAAATGAAAACCGATGGGGGAGTCCGGACATTAAAACCACTTTGTCGATCATCGTCTGACCGAACAGATAGTAGTTCTGATACACCAGCAGGAGGGATCTTATTTTGTTGTAACCGTGTTTCCGGTTATAGTAGGCAAAAATATGCTTTGAAGAACCGTATGAAAACAGGAAGTAGTAAAAGGCAACAAACCTGAGAAGGAAGTAAGCCGGCAATACTCCAAATCTTTTCAACACGCTTACGAAGATCCGGTAACCTAAGGTAGTACCTCTCGATTTTCCCTGCCAACGGGGCATTATACAAGCTCTTTTGTATTTACCCGGTTAGATACGTAGTCGTAAAAATCCTGGAAAGTTGTTATGCCAACAAAATCCTGCGGTTTAACCTTGAAAGAAAAATTGCTTTCAATGGCTACCACCAGGTCGATGTAGTCAAGGCTGTCCAGGTCGAGAGTCTCCTTCAAATTAGCCTCCGGGCTGATTTTTTCTGCATCTACCTCGAATTCATTGACGATAAAGTCATTGATCCGGGCAACAATCTCTTCATTTCTCATATGGGGTCATTTAATCAGTTTAGGGAAATTCGTTTAACTATAAGGGAACTGTTGGTCCCGCCAAATCCAAACGAATTGGACAAAAATACATTTATATTCTTTTGAATAGTGTCTGTTACCAGGTTCAATTTTGCGGAATCCTCATCCGGGTTTTCGAAGTTGATATTTGGTGCTATGAAGCCGTTCTGCATCATGAGCATCGAATAAACGATCTCACTTGCCCCTGCCATCCAGCATTCGTGACCTGTCATGCTTTTTGTGGAGCTTACGGGTACCGATTTTTCACCGAATACGTGGCAAATTGCTTTGGCTTCACTTGCATCACCCACCGGGGTCGAAGTTGCGTGTGCATTGATATAATCGATGTCTTTAACCTGCAACCCGGCATCCTTCAATGCCATGTTCAAAGATCTGACAGGACCATCCACAGTTGGATTTGAAATATGTCCGCCATTGGAAGAGAAGCCGTAACCGGTCACTTCTGCAAGGATCGGCGCACCACGGCGTTGAGCAGATTCAAGACTTTCCAGGACCACCGTAGCTGCCCCTCCACTCGGTATCAATCCATCGCGATCCCGGTCAAAAGGCCGCGATGCCTTGTTGGGAGTGGCTTCCAGCACGGAGAAAGTTGACAATGCGTCGAAGCTTCCCATCGAAAACTGGTTCACCTCCTGCGCTCCACCGCAAATGATCATTTCCTGCAGTCCGCTTTTGATCAAATGATAGCCAAGCCCGATGGAATGCGAACCGCTTGCGCAGGCTGCACTGATCGTGAAATTGATGCCACGCAATTTGAAGATGGTTGCGAGGTTCATCGTTACCGTCGAATTCATGGTTTGAAATACATACCCTGATCCAACAAGCATGGTGTCTTTTTTCTCACGAATAATGTCCGTGCATTCGATAGTTGGCTTTGCAGAACTATCGTTGCCATAAAGTATTCCAACTTCATGAGCATTGATATAATCCTGGTCAATGCCGGCATAAGCCAGTGCTTCACGCGTTGCCACATATGCATATTCACCCTGTTCGGGAAGCATGATGCGGGCTCTGCGATCCAGCTGACCCTTAAGGTCGGGGCGTTCTACAAAACCGGTGAGCCCGGATCTGTAGCCAAAGTCTTTACGAAGCGCGTCGAGCACGATGCCCGATCTTCCTTGAAACAATGAATCGGTCACTTCCGCCAGATTCTTACCAATACAGGAATAGATGCCCATTCCCGTAATTACAACTCTATTCATAACTATTCATTACAGGGCTTAGAGATCAGGAATACAACCCGCCATTTATCTGCAACACTTCAGCGGTTATATAACCACTGAGTGGTGAAGCAAGGAAGCCAACGGCGTGTGCCACTTCCTCGGGTGTTCCAAATCGTTTTACCGGTATCATGGCCAGCGTTTCTTTCTGATCCAATCCTTCGGTCATATCGGTCTTGATAAATCCCGGTGCAACCGCATTCACGGTAACACCTCTTCGTCCAACTTCCTGGGCAAGTGCCTTGGTAGCGCCGATCACAGCAGCCTTCGCCGCTGAATAATTCGTCTGGCCAGGCAATCCCTTTAACCCGGAAAGGGAAACAATATTGATTATGCGACCATATTTTTTTACTAACATGCCATTGAGCAACAGGCGGGTCACATAGAAAAAGCCATCAAGGCTTGTTCTTACCACCGAATCCCATTGTTCATCTTTCATCCACATCATCAATGCATCGTCTTTAATGCCTGCATTATTCACAAGAACTTCAACTACCTTTTCCGTATTACCTTCTATCCATGTACCCAGGACCTGCTGCACTTCTTCTTTATCGGATACATCGAAGCGTAGTAATTCTCCCGTTGCTCCCATCGATTGAACCTGTTCAAGTGTCTTATTGGCTTCCGATTCATTTCCCTTGTAATTGATCACTACATGGTAGCCAAGTTCGGCCATCTTTATACATACAGCCCGGCCTATCCCTCTTGATCCTCCGGTTATTAAAGCACATCTCATCTTTTGATCCTTTTAATTAAAGTGCAATGATATTTCAGGAAACCTGATTTTCAGATGATGCTAGTTGTTTTAAAGCATGTTGAAGATCAGTTCGTTCCAGATAATTCCTCACTTGTTGCTGCTCTTCATATCGGGGCTGATCCTCCCTGATGGCAGGAGTCAGCTTGCGAATTTCATCATATGTATGGCGACTTGTTGATGACAATCGATCCTGGCATTGCAGGAAATCAACGGCCTGCATGATGGCCATTGCCTGTATTGACATCACCTCAAATGAGTTATCAATAACTTTCTTCGTAAGCAGTGCTGCATTACAACCCATGCTTACAATATCCTGGTTATCGTTATTGTTAGGTATGCTGTGCACATACATAGGGTTACTGAGTGTCTGGTTTTCTGCCACAGTAGAAGTTGCAGTGAACTGCATACCCTGCAATCCAAAATTGAAGCCCAGTACCCCCAAATTGATGAATGGAGGAAACTTCCTGTTAAGCTTGTCATTTAAAAGGTAATTTAACTGCCGCTCTGCAAGCATGGACACGCGTGTAACAGCTATCTTAAGTTTGTCCATTTCGAGTGATACATAATCTCCATGGAAATTACCTCCATGATAAATGTTTCCATTCCGGTGGTCGATCACCGGATTATCATTCACTGAATTGAATTCTTCAGTAAGAATTTTTTCGGTATGGGATATGGTATCGAATACTGGTCCGAGAACCTGGGTAACACAACGAAGGGAATAATATTCCTGCACCTTATCTTCAAATACTTCAGTTTGTATATTGTCAGGATTGTATAAGTAATCCGATCTTTTGCGGATCATCAGGCTATCAGATAAAATGCCGCGCATGTAGCTGGCTACCTGCATTTGGCCCTCATGATTTTTTACAGCATTGAGTTCCTCGGAGAAATGATCGTCGTACGCTTCAACTACTTCATTTACCATGGACGAAAAAAGAACCGACCAGTTGAAAAGTTTTTTAGCCTGAACAAGATTGATCATGCCGATACCCGTCATCGCAGATGTGCCATTTAGAATGGCCAATCCTTCACGTCCGCGTATCTTTAAAGGTTCAAGATGGAAGCGGCGAAAGATCTCGCTGGTTGGATACGTGCGTCCTTCATACATCACGCTTCCTTCACCGATCATTACCAATGCAAGATGTGCTAGTTGTACAAGATCGCCACTCGCACCAACTCCTCCATGCTCATAGATACAGGGTGTAATGTTTAAGTTGATCAGATCCCGCAGCAACATTGCTACCTGCGGATGCACGCCCGAATAAGCTCGAATGATGCTGCTCAATCGCGCCAGCATCAATGCCTTTACAAGTTGAGGTTGCATCAGATTTCCGGATCCGGAGCTATGACTTCTGATGAGGTTATACTGTAACTGGAGAAGATTTTCTTCACTGACACGATATTGTGCCATCGGCCCAAAGCCAGTATTTATTCCGTAGATCAGTTTGTTCGCAGAAAAGTTTTGCAGGAAGCGATGATTCGTATCCATTTCTGCAAGCGCAGATTCATCGAGTGTGAGTGCTCTTTCCTTAAACACAATTCCATAGAACTCCTTCACAGTAAGCATTCTTTCTCCAACAAGTACCATATAACGAATATATCTTTTTTTAGAAATTGGGAAAGAGCTATCCTTAAATCGTAGGGATAAACTCTTATCCGGTTAACTGGTTCGTTTATCTATGAATCGAACCACCTTGCGACCCGATTCGGGAAATTGCATTTTTTTAAGATCATCTGCGGACACAAAACGGATGTGCGGTATCACGCGCAGCCTTGCCTGCAAATAAGCCCTGATCATTGAATTCAATTGTTCCATTTCGCCAACGGCATCGAGGTGAAAAATCACCTCATCCAAACCCACTTCATTTGAATACACTTCCACCACGTAGTCGTTCACTTCTTCAAGGCCATTCAGAAGATCAAATAACGCAGGCGGATACAATGTTGTGCCCTTGAATTTGATCATTTGTTTTTTGCGGCAGATCAATGGGGATAACCTGGGCGTTGAGCGCCCACACTTACAGGTCTCATAAATAAGCCGACAGATATCACCCGTTTTATATCGCAGGAGGGGCATTCCTTCAACGCCCAAAGTGGTTATGGTTACTTCACCAGCTTCCCCCTCCGGAACGCGATTGTCATTCTCATCCAGTATCTCAACGATGATCAGATCCGGCTGCAAGTGACCTCCTGATCCGGGATGGCATTCGGTGAATGCCGTTTGCATCTCGGTGGAAGCATAGGTGGAATACAGGTCAATCGGCCACGCAGCAGTGATTCGTTTTCCAAGTTCATTCAGCGTCAGGTCTGCATTTCGAACGTTTTCACCGATGCATATCGCGCGGCGTACCGACGTTGACTTCATATCGATTCCATGTTCTTCCGCATATTGAATGAGTTTCAGTATGAACGATGGAACCGCAACAATCGCCGTAGGTTTGAGCTTTAATATGGTTTCCCATTGCATGGACGGCACTCCTGGTCCTAACCGGATGATCCCTGCTCCAAGTTTTCTTAGTCCCTGGTGATAGGCGATGCCGGCCATAAACTGGCGATCCAGGGTGAGCATCAACTGAAACAAATCCCCGGCTTTTCCATTGCCGGCCATAGTGAAAGTGTTATACTCATTGTATTCAAGGCGCTGAAGATCTTTTTCGGTGAGCGCGATGGTTACAGGACGGCCAAGAGTTCCGGACGTTGAGCAGTATTCAACAATGGAATTGTGAGTTGTGCAAAGAAAGTCGTCGTTGCGTTGTTGCAAGTCTTCCTTGCTGGTGGTTGGGATCCTTACCAGGTCATCTGTAGTCCGTATTGAAGACGGATCGATATGATGAGTGCTGAACAACCCCCGGTAAAAAGGGGAATGCCCGTGCAGATAATGCACCAACTCGCGCAGTTTATTGTTTTGCATCGTGTGGACCTGTTGCTGGTCGGACGATGGCTTAAGGGTTGTCAACATATCAGTTCTCTATAATTACTACTGCCGATGCAGCCAGTTTTATATGCGTAAGCGTAACTGCCACACGTTTAAAGCCGCGTTGCTCAAACGTTTTAGCAGTCAAACCATTTAATGTGATGGTTGGTTTTCCTAAGTCGTCATTGGTTATTTCGATCTCACGAAATTCAGTTCCATTGTTCCATCCGGATCCCATCGCTTTAAGAAACGCTTCCTTCGCTGCAAATCTTGCCGCATAATGCTCAAATTTATTTGGGCGCGCTTCACAGTAACGGATTTCAGCATCACTGAATACCATCTCCCGGAAACCGGATTCTTTACCGATCTTTTCGGAAATGCGATCTACTTCTATCAGATCTATTCCTAAGCCTGCTATCATTTATCCAATTTTTTCAAACAGATGCCAATCTGTTCATTAATATGGTCTTTTTCCTTTTTAGTTGCAACCTCTTTTTTCAGAGCCTGCCTGTACATGTCCAATGCTTCTCTAAATCGTTCCTGCCTGAAATATTGATTTCCTGCCAGTACATAGGTATGATAGAACTCTGGGTTGCTTTCAATAAGTGCGTGAATGTCCACCGGCTTTTTTTCGTCTGCAAGCGACCTCAGCTCCCGAAATCGCTGGAAGTTTTGGAACTGCGTGGTCTGTAAAAAACTGTCGGCTGCAATGGTCAATTGCTCTGTAAATACACCCTGCTGCACTGATTTAGCAGGAGTTGCGAACACTTTGTCCAGGTCGTAACATACGAAACTACCCAATTGCCAGTGCGAAGTGGATATCCATACCCTGCGTTTTTCCGGTTGAAAAATTACAGAATGATGGGCGATGAGTTGGTTGATCGCTTTTTCATTGCCCATTCCAATGTCCTGGCCGGACATACCATAACGATCTCTCAGTATTTTGGCGGTACCTTCAATGGTGTTTTTACCCTCTTTGCTCATTAACTCCTTAAGCCGCTTATACCGGTATACACTTGCACTTTCGTTCAATTGTTCAATATTTTGAGGACTGTTTTTAAGTCCTTCACTTTGAAAGTGGTTAGCACAAAGGATTTCGTTCGCTTGTGGATCATAAACGCTGATACTGTCCGGCGTTTTTTCAAGTACTACCGCCTTGCCATCGAATGCTGATCCGATAAGAAATGATTCAGATACGAACATTTTTCTCTGTCTTGCAATTTTTTCTGCTTCGGCAATATTCTTTGCATACTGCAGAATTTCACGCGCAACAAGTGAAACGGGCGTTGCGGATCCTGACGGCATATCTGTTTTCGCGGCATTGATTGTAACGGTTAAACCTTTTTCATTCATTCCCGAAACAACACCCACAAATCCTCCCCATGTGATGCTCATAAACCTGTAACCGCTTGCTGGTTTCACGAACGATACGATCTTGTCTTCTGCGAATTTATCGCCGACATAAAAATCAAAATTCCGACCAATGATCATTGAGCCGTCAGCTGATCTTTCGCCCCATGTGCCAAATGATGTACAACCTACCAGGGCCATGCTCTGAAGTGCATGTCCGATATCGTGTGCCGCATGATAATTGAGAATGCGTTGGTAATTTGAACCGATGTAGTCAAATTCATGTGATGCCGACTTAGATATTCCGAAGATCTCCTGCTTGTACTCGTCGGTTACGTTTTCATCAAGGTTGCGATTGAACCACCCGATGAAATATCTTAGAAAATGTTTATAACCAGTAGAAGGGATCATGCGATTGATCTGGTCGTTGAAATGCATCTCCTGGCGCTGCACCAGTTCGGCCGAAAGTTTGCCGTTAATTACACCGCGTTCATACGGAGCACCTTCAACGTACATTTCATACAGGCCGTATCTATTCTTAACGATCCAGTTGTTACCTATTGCATACACTCCTGAATGTTGCTCCGTTCTTCGAAGCTTTTCAACGACAGGGGCTTTAATGGCGGGATCAGGCAGGGAAGCAACAGATACCAGGTAGATAATGCCAACGAGTACGAGCACCAGGAACCCGCCTGTTACGTATGCAAATACCCGGAGTATTTTTCGTCGCTTAAGCATTTTTTACTTTTTCAATTACGGATTCGTTTCCCATCAGTGCGGTGCAAGTAACCAGTCCGCTCATAGCTGCACCGAGAACTCCATGAAGATTCAGATTCTGGCCGGTGAAATACAGATTAGGGATTTTGGTCCTTGGGGAGATAAAAGTGCGCAAAGGATCCTTGTAGTCCTTGGCTATACCGTACATTGATCCGTCTTCATTTCCGATATAGTCGCGATAGGAAAGGGGTGAGGCGGTGTGATACGATTTTATTTTTGATCGAAGTCCCGGGAACTTTTCTTCAACAAGGTCGATCAGCTTCTCGGCTTTTTTTCGCTTGAACTCAAGATACTCTTCACCGCGATCATCTTCATCTGAAACGGTATTGAATGTGTCTTTCCATTTAGCTACCTCATCGTATCGCATGTACGTGAGCAAAGTCATTCCCTGAGCGTATTTTGGGCTGCGTGAAGACGCTGAAACAAACAATGCATAACCTAAAGGCCAATTCTCTTCAGTGTATTGATCGAGCTTCCATATATAACCTTCTTTATGATAATAATAATTATGCTTAAAATATTCGAAGCTCTCTTCCTTGAATACAATGTTTACTGTGAATGACGAGATTGAATTGTTCAGACTCTTCAATCTGCGCCGGTAAACGTTTTTGATGAGATCGCTGTCAATAATGTCGAGAGTCTGTATAGGATGAATGTTTGAAATAAAATGATCACCGTATATCTGCCGACCGTCTTTTGTGTTTACATGGGAGATTCTTCCGTCTTTTTCAATGATACGCGTCACTTCCATATTGCGATAGATCACGCCGCCATGTGCCCGGATATTCTGGGCCATGTATTTAGCGATCTGGGAACCTCCATCAACACATTTATATGAGCTTTCTATATAGCTGTTCAAAATGAGTGCATGAACATAGAACGGTGTTTTGTTTTCCTGTCCTGCATACAAAGCGTTGTTACCCGCAAGTACTGCCTGCAATTTCCGGTCAGACGTGATCGATTCAAGGTAACCTTGTGTATCTATTTCAAGAACATCAGCCTTTTCGTTGTATTCTCCTCCCATACGCAGGTTGTATAATGGGAATTTTGAACAAACCTCCTGCATCTTATCACAATAAGCACGAATGGCTTCTTCCTCCTGGGGAAAATCTTCCAGCAACCTTGATATAAAGTTTTCATATCCCTGTGCGAAATCGTACTCTTTGGTATCGTTATCGATGATGATCTTATCGAATACGTCATCGTCCATTCGCTGGATCTTAAGACGGTCCATCAAACCCAGGTATTTAAATAGCTGGTAAAGACTTTGTCCCTTATCCATGCTGCCGATGTAGTGTACCCCGGAGTCAAAGATCACTTTGTCGCGCGTGAAAGTTTGAAGACAACCTCCGAGTTGTTTGTTCTTTTCAATAACACAAACGGTATAGCCTTCACGGGATAGTATATCTGCGCAAACCAGGCCGCCCATTCCACTTCCTATGACAACGATATCATACTTCTCCATGATGAGTTCTGACGCTCTTTTTTAATGATAAACAATGTATTTGACGTGATCTTTGAATCGCGGATCTTTTCCATCTTCACCTCTTTATCCCGCACAAGTTCTTCAATGAATTTATCAGAGAAGAAATGCAAATTCTTCACTTCAGTCTTATTGAACCGTACCACCCTGGTAGAAAAGAACTCTGTCATTTTTGTATATCGATGCGTTTCTTTTAATTCAGTATTCCCATCACGAATAATGATCATTCCTCCATCGTTCAACTGCTCAACACAACGTTCAATAATTTTTGCCTGTGTGTCACGGTGGAGATAATGCAAAACATCTGCAAGGATGATTGCATCATAAGTATCATACTGAAATTGCAGTGCATCGGAATGAAAGAATTGCAGGTTGCCCGTCCGGTTGAAGCAGTGCTGCGCTGTTGCTATCTTGTCTTCATCATAATCAATTCCCGTAATCTTTCTGCCAGCTTGAGCAAAATTGAGCATATATGCCATAAACCCATAACCGCAACCTATGTCGAGGATCTTTCCTTCTGCGGGTAGCAATTCATTAAAGAGTTTATAATCTTTTTCCAACCTCACCTTGATCTTCATATACCATTCGAGAACCGGGCCCTTGTACAGGAAATTGTATTTAAGCTGTTCACGGAAATAAGCCGGAACCTCGATCTCCTTCCGCAGGACATCATATTGCAACCTGAAATGCTGACCAATGTTCTTCGCACGCTGAGAATAGGTTAGTCCAAAATGTGCATCGTGTGGCTTTATGCGATCGAGGAATTTCAGTGTGATGGTACCGTCTTTAAGGAGATAGTCTTTTTTGGGCATTGTATATCCGGTGCCATGAATCAGAATGGGCAGAACATCGAGATCGAGTTTTTCTGCAAGAAAGAAAGCTCCTTTATGAAACCGTTTTAGAACCCCGTCTTCTGAACGCGTTCCTTCAGGAAAGATGGCTATTGAATAGCCCTGTTTCACGCGGTCTTCCAATAAGGAAATACTTTGTTCTACGCTCTCTGTTACGGGGAAGTAATCTGCCATCCTTACGACATGCCCGAAGAAAGGTGAGTTCCAGACCCACTTGTTGGTAAACAGGATGAGCTTTGGATGTAACATGATCAGTGCCAGGATATCCAGGAATGATTGATGATTGCTGATGACAATGGCAGGCCTTGAAAAATCTTCGTGCAACGGGTTGATGATGTTCTTTTTCACGTTGCCCATAGTATACATGATGGAACGTGCAAACTTTTGAAGTATCCTGTGATAGACCAGCTTGCTCTTTTCCCTGTTGAAAGGATTAAGCCGTGTAAACACTACGCCAATTAGGGTTAACAATAAACACCCAAAAACAAAGTATGTAAAAGCAAATACCGATTTCAGCACGCTTGCGAGTGTTAATGGGAATTTTTTTGCCGAAGTACGACGCTTGATGATGATATTAAATAACAAGGGGATCATTACCTGTGACATCAATACAACGCTTAGTATACCGATTATCGAAATGAGTGCAATAGATCTTAGCGCTGGATGTTGTGCAAATACAAGTACGCCTAAGCCTGCAATGGTGGTGATGGCAGAGAGTAGGATCGATGATTTGTATGAGGAAAGATTTTTTTTGCCCGTCTTATACTCTTGCACCAGTCCGTCCATGATGAAGAGACTGTAATCGTCTCCAAGTCCAAATATCAAAGCCGAAATAATCACGTTGATGATGTTGAACTCGATGCCAAATAATCCCATGATACCGAGGATCCATATCCACGTGGTTACCATCGGTATAAAAGAAACTAATGCAAGCTCAATCCGTCCATAGGTAAGCAAGAGGATCGTAAATACGAGTATTGACGACATCCACGCGATCCTGTTGAAGTCGCTGTTTACTACTTCAACGAATTTATTGGTAATGTATTTGCGATCAATGGCCGTGATCTTCGCATCTTCTTCAAATGCTTTATAAATGGGAGCCGTATTGTTTCCCGGTACTTTAGCCAGAGTAACAATGCTTACTTTATCACTTCCGATGGTTACATGGTCACTTAACAGACCTGAGGTTAGGGCATTGACTGTTTGCCCGGATGCCGGTAAATATTTTTTATTTAATAAGTTTTCAAAGTTGTCAAATGCGTTGCTTCGAAATCCTGCAAGTGCGCCTTCTTTTTTCAGCGTGGAAATAAGCTTGGATTTCTTTTCGGGTGTCCAGTAATCGTTCCATCGTTCGATCCTCTTTCTTTGAACCGAATCAGAAACTAAAACCGATGAAACTCCGGATGTCCTTCTTACAATACCTTGTTCCTTTAATGTGTGCAGTGTTGCTGAAACTTTTTCGTTGTTGCGTAATGCCTCGTCCAGGTTCGAGCCGTCCGATACTATATAAACAGATTGTAGCGCATAATTGTTCAGCTTGTTGAGTGTGTTTTCTGTTTGTCGCAGTTTGTCCGGCATGTAATTCATGTTCATCATGTCGGATTCGAATCGCACGTTGCGACTTGTGAATACAAATACTATCGTTAGAAGCAGGATAGGGATCAACAGGTATTTGTTGAACTCAGGGCGATAAGCGGCTGCTTTTTCCAGCCAGGCGAAACTTCTATTTTTCTGTTCTGATATCTTTTGCGAGAGAAGGTGAGGTAAAAATATCAGCGAAAAAAATGCGGCACCAACAAGACTGAATGCAGCAAATAATCCCAGGTCGTTCAGCATTGCAGAATTAGCAAAGTACAAACACAGAAATCCGCCTATAGTTGTTATGCTTCCAATAGTCAGTGGGAATGCAAGGTCGCGCAAGGTCTCTTCCATATTTCCCTTATGACGGAAATGATTGAATACATGGAGCGAGTAGTTCACTGCAATTCCTAATACAACAGAGCCTGATGCTATGGCGATAATGGATATATGTCCCTGAATAAAATATATACAGGCAAGTGAAAACAATGCTCCAAATGCGATCGGTAACAGGATGAGAAGAGGAGCACGTTTTTTCCTGAAATAAAACCAGAGGAAAGCAATAAGGAAAACAATGGTGATGCCCTGTGTTAAAATAGAATCAGTTCTTAGCTGTTGTGCGTTTCCAAGGGACACAGCCGCAGCACCAAAGTATTCTGCATTTACAGATGTGAAGTCAGTGGCGGCTAAGCTATCCATCACTTTATCAAGACCATCGAGAAAGAGTTTATTTTGAGTCGTATTTGTTGGTTCATACCTGGGCGTAATAAACATTAGCAGGTATTTGTGATCCCGTGTTACCACATGATTATCGTACAACTCAAAATTTTCATCAAACTGAAGCTGTTGTAATTTCTTAAGTCCAAGGAAGGAAATTCCAACAGGATCATGCTGGATCATTTGCCTGAAAGCAATTCCGGCTGGTGAAGCAAGCGTATGATAGTTGTTTATCATCGTTTGTTTCAATGTAGCAGGTTCGATCAATGAATCAATTGCTGCATAATCACTTTCTTCCAGGTAAATGGGTATTTCCTGTTGTATCGTATTGAATAACTGAAGTGCTAAACTGTCATCAACCTTATAAGCTGCTTTGCGAATGAAAGGACTGTAATATTCCTGCACAGTGGAAGCGAAGCTTTCGGCATATTGAACCAATAAGTCAGGGTTTGCCTCCGTAGTATCTTTCATAGACACCAGCACCACCAACTTGTCCATGAATTTGGAATCTTTGAAGATCTGCCTGTGTTTGTCGAGCTTACGATCACTGGGAAGGATACTCGTAATGTCTTCTTCAAACTTCACCTGGTAAGCAAAGAAACCTGCGGCCAGGAATAACGATCCAAGGAGCAGGTACATGAGCAGTCGATGCCTGCCGAAGTATGAATATAATGATGTGAATATATTTCTCATTGTTGTATTTCCTGCGTCACAAGAACTGGTTTACGTTTAAACAACTTAATGATGATATAGCTGAGAAGTCCGCTCACAACGGCTGCTGCAACAGCAAGAGTGATACTTCCATATATGTACTGTCGAATGTTCAGCTTCATTGTATCGAAGCTGATTTCCTGGTCCCATGGCATCGGTGCAGCATCAGCCCCCATCCATAAAGATCCGCACTGGAAACTTGCAAATAAAATAAGTGGGATCATCGGGGGTATGCTGATATTAGCGAACAAAATGGTGAGCGCTTTATCTAATCTGAAAAGGATGGCAAGGGCAATAGCCGTAACAAGCTGAAAGCCCCATATGGGAACTATGCCCATGAATATTCCGAATGCAATTGACAACGCTTTCTTTTCATCGGATGCAGTTGCATTCAATAAATTGTCGCGCATAAATGCGGCAAGTTTATGCCGATTGAAAAGCGTTCTGACAATATCACGGGGTTTGATGTATAAAAAGGCGATCAGTACCAATACTGTATTCAATACACTGATGCGTGAAAAGTCTTTAAATGGCCTGAAGTGACTTACTCTTTCGGCGCCATAATATACTTTTACGGGTACCGGGCGAACCGGTATGTTTTTCCACGCTAACCGCACCAACACTTCGATCTCGAATTCATATTTCGGTGAAAAAAATTTCATTCTGCTAATTGGTCGGAGTGGGTACAATCGGTAGCCAGATTGTGTATCAGGGCAATTGATACCGGTTTCAACGCGAAACCAGAAATTAGAAAACTTATTTCCAAAGCTGCTTTTTCCCGGCACCGAAACCTGGTCCATATTTCGTGCTCCTATGATCACCGCTTCACCATTTTGTTCCAGTGCAGCGATGAACACAGGCAGATCATCTGCATAGTGTTGGCCATCAGAGTCAATCGTTATTGCATAATGATATCCTTGGGATATTGCATACCTAAATCCGTTCAGCAAAGCTTTGCCTTTTCCCTTATTATGATCGAAATGAATTTGCATGACATCGGAACGTGTGGACAAAAGGTGTGAAGTGCTGTCCGTGGAGCCATCGTTGACAACGATCACATGATTCGTCCATTGAAGCACTTCGTCAATCACGCGTATCAATGTCTTCTCGTTATTGTAGGTAGGGATAATAACGCATGCGCGAAGTTCTTCAAACTTATTCTGTATGTCTTCTTTCACATAATTCATATCACATCTGCATCAGTTTTATAATTGAACACGAAAACTTCCAAACACTCCAAAACGGTAGCCTCCGCTTACAAGTTCCTGTGGAGAAACATTCCACACAAGATCCAGTCGTAAAACCTTTAAAATATTGTCTACTCCTGTTCCTATCTCAGTATATGTTTTGCCGTCGAGTTGTTTGAATCCGTGGTTGTTGTTCAGATTAAGTGCTGTGTTTTCCGGGGAAAGGCCTCCGCGCAATACTCGCAGATTCCAAAATTGCCGCCATTTAAGGGATGGGACCAGTTTGAAGATACCAGCCCCAATATTATGCTCCATATTGAAACTTACAAAGCGATCGCTCAAAATTTCGTAACGATTGATCATATTGAATGCATACTGGTTGTACATATGCAGTTCATTTCCGGGATGCGGATCGAGGAAGACGTACGGCACGGTGCCAAAAGTTTTTGCACCGAACAGGTTCAATTCCACAATGCCCAGCCTGGGGTTATCCATCGTATGTGAGATCCTTCCGCTGATGCGCGTATATTCGTTCTGACGGTGGAAAAGCCCTTTAATGCCGCGCGTCAGGGCGATTTCCGCCCCCGGATAGCGCGAGCCGCGGCTCATTCTGAAGAAATCTGATTCAATGAATTGCTCGCGATAGGCAAAACGAAGCCGCCAGGTTAATTCAAACGATTTAAAGGGATCTTCTTTGCCAGACTGGTAAACGCTTTTTGCTGGCAGGTTTTGTAATGGATTATACTGTTTGTCCGAAAGCACAAGGGTAGTGGACAACCCGGCGGGGAGATCCTGGAAATATTCAAACCGGGTTTCGATCTTGCGCATGAATTTCAGGGGGATAGCAGATCGTCTGAATGCTCCCGCAAAAAGATTATTGCCCGTAATATCGCTGTAATAAGTTTGACTAAAGTCGAGATCGTTCGAATAAGAAGCTCTGAAATGCAGTCGCGGCGAGCGCTGCAGCAGGTACATCGCTTCTGCTTTTCCTTTTATGTCCCTGTCTTTCGTTCCATATGCGAGGTAACCATGAAGCCATAGCCTGGAATTGAAGCGCAGGTTAGTGCGGACATCGGTTCTCAATCGCAGTCCTTCATAATTGTTACCGCTGAGCCAATAAAACCATGGACCGATATCGATAGGTCCGGCTTTAATGTAGCCTGTTGTGACAAACTTTGCTTTTGCCTTGAGCTGTTGAAAATCGCGTGAGCGCTCTAACGAATCATTGATATCAAGGAATTGCCGTTCAAGCATACTCAATTGCACAGGGCGCAAATTTCCCGGCTCAATGTTTCGCGCCATGTTGGTGCTGTCTGTAACATGCGGAAGCCAGCTTTTGACGGCAGATAAAATAGTGTCTGCTATCGGATCATCCAGCCGGTAGCTTTGGTATTGAAATTGTCTTTCGCCCCTGAATCCGGGCATTCTTTTATTAATAGCGGAGAACTCTGTAACCAACGTTTCGTTCAGGGGCAGCCAATAGCCACTTTGATAATGAAATTTCTTTGTGTAATGAAGCTGGTCGAGGAAATTCACCTGGGACTTTGCATCCAGTAGCAATGTCACCGATGCCAGTGCATACGTACTATCGATCACCAGGCACTCGCCATTGAACGCATTGCGATTGTTGTTCTTAGCTTTAAATAGCAGTCGTATTGCCCGCCGACCTTCGATCGACGTTGTATCGGCAATCTGATAGCTATAGTGTGCATCGGCATTTGAGGCGAATGGACCAACAAAGTCCCGTGAAAGAATTTCTATCTTATCATTATATACATCAATCTTAGCCGACACTTGTTCCAGCAATTGCTTGAACGAGCGATTGCTGATGCCGTGATCGTTTACAACATGCATCTTCTCAAAAAGGCGGAAAGGTTTTGACCGGACATACAGAGTAGAAAACTGTTCGGTAAAAAATACCGGCAGGTAGCCATGACCTTCCGAGCTGTCCACCGTGACGTACAATTGCTCCCTTACACGGTAAATATCTTTCTTAAACAACCAGAGTGGATTGAAGATGTTGATGCGGTCCAGTCGGACATTACGCAGGTCAATGCGTGTTTTTGAATATTGGACGCAGCTAAGATTATTGAGACTGCTTAAGTCGTTTTGCGACTTACTTGCAACGATCTTTTTCCAAAAGGACAAAGACCTGTCATTGCGATTTCGCCTGGAAATAAGTACAGGATTGAGATCCATGTAAGACAGATCAGCGATGATTTCGATTGTATTCATCGACGGATCCATGTAATAACGAGCGGCATGAAAACCCACTGAAGAAATGATTAGTGTATCAGATGGCCAGGATCTGCCTGACCAGCGGACAGTTCCTGAGGAGTCAGATACCGCCCCGGTTGTGGTATTCATGAACATGACCGACGCAGCGGGAACGGGACCTCCGGTATGTGCGTCGCGAACTATTACTGATAAGTGCTTTTGGGCGTTTAATGCCGGCATCATGCAAATGCTGATAGATAACATTATCAGGAGCCGCAATGGCAACACGTGTATGTTAGGCTGGGGGTGCATGAACAGGGGCGCTAAAATATCTCATTAAAATGTGTCTTGTTCTGATCGATGCAAGTTCTTTAAATATTTGTCGCTGAATTAAAGGTGTTTAAGTGCGTCCTCTAAGTGAAAGCCCTTAGAAAATTTTAGATGCAAGAGGTTAAGAAGCCACCAAAAGATGTTTGCCAATGTTAAATTCTTCCAAACAATTGATAATATTGGAGCATTAAAAGAAGAATTTTATTTTAAACTTTATCCCGCATTTAGAAAACGAACAGAATCTTTTTCAAAATATTATAAAGTTCAGTTCAATTAGCCTCAAATCCCTAACGCTTGGACAAGCATACTGCATATAAAAGGAATATTCTCAAGCACCTGTACTTCTCGGGTATTTTATCCTGCAACGAGTTAAGTGTGCTTACCGAGAAGAGTATTCCACTGACTGCCCGAATACTGGGCGAGTTGATTTCGGAGGGTGCGGTAGTGGAAAGCGGTTATGCCCAATCCACTGGCGGCCGCCGACCGCAAATGTATGCTCTGCTGCCAGATCGAATGTATGTGGTTGCCGTGGCAGGAGATCAATTGGTTACCAGGATAGCGCTCCTGGATATGCAAAACAACCAGGTTGGTGAAGAGTTGAAAGTGGATCTGCCTTTAGCGAATAATATAAACGCCTTACAGCAACTCGCCGGTTTCATCGACCAGCATATTCATATGTCGGGCGTACCAAAGGATAAGATACTTGGTGTTGGAATCGGTTTGCCGGGCTTTGTTGATGTCATCAAAGGCATCAACCATACTTATTTGAAGACGGAGAGGGGAAGTATCGTTACAAATCTTGAAGCAGCGATCGGGTTGCCGGTACTGATTGATAACGATTCCAGCCTGATAGCCCTTGCTGAATTAAAGCTTGGTGCAGCACGCAACCGGCAGAACGCTATGGTGATAAATATCAGCTGGGGAGTTGGTTTGGGAATGATCATCAATCAACAGTTGTTCCGTGGAAATAACGGATTTGCCGGCGAGTTCAGTCATATCCCGATCTTTTCAAACAACAAGATGTGTGGTTGTGGAAAGATGGGTTGTCTTGAAACGGAATCTTCACTGCTTGTAATTGCGCAAAAAGCTTACGAAGGCTTACAGCAGGGGAAGATATCCCTGCTTAAACAAATCGAACTGGGCAGGGTTGAAGAAACGATCAATGCATTGATGCACGCTGCGGCACAAGGCGACAATTTCACCATCGAACTATTTTCAAAAGCTGCATATAATATCGGCAGGGGCGTGGCGATTCTCATACACCTGATGAATCCGGAGCTTGTGATCCTCAGCGGACGCGGTGCGCAAGCGGGCAAATTGTGGTTAGCTCCGATACAACAAGCGATCAATGAGCATTGCATTCCGAAGATCGCAGAGAATACAGAAGTAAAAATTTCATCAATGGCACACCAGGCAGAATTGCTTGGCGCTGCCGCATTGGTGATGGAGAATCTCGATAAACTTGATTTCAGTGAAAGTCATCTTGCAATACAGGATGTTGCATGATGACATTATAAATTTTTATGTCCTTGGGTAGAATTTTTAATTATAAATCAAATCTGCAAATGAAAAGAATCACAAAATTCTTGCTAACGATGCTTTGCTGTACGCTGCTGGGTACAGTACTGTTTGCGCAAGAGCGAAAAACTGTTTCCGGTGTTGTTTCCAACAGCAGTGGAAAAGCCTTGGAGAGTGCCACCATCCGGGAAAAGGGCACTAATAATTTCTCTGCCTCTGATGAGAATGGAAAGTTCACTATCACCATTGCGCCAAACGCAACTCTGGTTGTGAGCTATGCTGGTTTTGCAGATGCTGAGATCAGAACAGGAAGTGCTGCTACTTACAATGTAACATTGAAAGAAACACAGGAAGCACTTGAAACTGTAGTTGTAACTGCGATGGGTATCAAAAAAGACCAACGCAAATTAGGTTATGCTACTTCCGTTGTTAAATCGAAAGAGATCATTAAAACATCGCCCACAAACTTTGGTTCTGCATTGTATGGTAAGGCTCCTGGCGTTACGATCAATACACAACCAGGTGGAGCTACATCAGCAGTGAGCGTTCAAATCCGTGGTATCAGTTCTTTGAACAACCAGGGTGAGCCGCTTCTTGTTGTTGATGGTGTAATTATCCGCAATGGTGGAGCAAACAACGAAGGTTTCTGGGGTGGAAACCAAAGAGTGAACGGTAATGGTTTGCTCGATATCAACCCTGAGAACATTGAAACCATCAATATCCTGAAAGGTGCTGCGGCATCTGCGTTGTATGGTTCCGATGCGAACTTCGGTGTGATCGTTATCACTACAAAAAATGGTAAAGGTTACAACAGGGGTATTGGCGTTGATGTAAACCTTTCTGCAAACGTTGAAACCGTAGCAGTTGCTCCGGATCTTCAGACAACTTACGGACCTGGTTACGACAGAGGTACCAACGTCGCTGCGTTTGGTTCGGATGATGAAGGTTGGATCCATTTGAATGTTGACGGACGTGACGTGGTTCGCCCGATCTTCCGTGCTTATGGAAACTTCGGTCCTAAAGTAGACGGTCGTGAAGTTTACTGGTGGGATGGACAAATGCGTCCTTACTCAGCACAAAAGAACAACTGGAAATCATTCTACCGCACAGGACATTCAAGTGTTGCTAACGTTGCTATCAATAACGCAACTGAAAAAATGAATTACAGATTCTCTTATACCCGTAACGATTATAAGGGAATTCAAATTGGTGGTAAGCAGGAGAAGAATACCTTCAACCTGAACTCTAGCTACAAGATCCTTCCGAAACTGACGTTGGATGTTGTTGCAAACTACACCAATGAAAAAGTACACAACAGGCCAAGGCAGATTTCTTACCTGACCACTAACTATGGTGGTATGGTGAGCCCTGTTGACCGCATGGATGTTTACTTTGATAAATATCAGACTTCGAAAGGTTACAAGTGGGTTGACTGGAATTCAAACCTCGATCTGGAAGAAAGACTTAAGTACAATATTCGTGCGAAAGACTTCCTCGATTTTCTTTGGAACCAGTTGGCAAACTCATATGATGAAACAACCAACAGGTTGATGTCATCAGTGACTTTGAACTATAACATCGTGAAAGGACTTAATCTTCGTGGACGTTTTGGTAATGACTTTACCAACTATTTCCTTGAAGAGAAGAGCCGCAGCACACAGCCACTTTCATTCGGTGCAACCGGATATTATGGAATGGCTCAAAACAGGTTTGCATATACTTATGGTGATGTGCTTCTTACTTATGATCGTAAGCTCACACAGGATCTGAACATTACAGCTTCTGTAGGTTACCAGGCGAGAAAAGAAGATTATCGTTACACAAGTGCAGGTACAAGAGATGGTCTTACAACAGAAAACTGGTTCAGCCTTAATGCATCAAAAACTACTCCTACATCAGGTTCTGCAAGAACTGAGAGAATGGTGAAAGATGGTTTGTTTGGTATCGTAGGTGTTGACTATAAAAACTTCCTGTTTGTAGAAGGAACTATTCGTCGCGAAAGATCTTCAACACTTTCTCCTGACAACAACACCTTCTATTATCCAGGTGTGAGTGCAGCTTTTGAACTGAGCAATGCCATAGACCTACCTGCAGCAGTTTCTTACAGCAAGATCCGTACTGCATATGGTATCGTTGGTAACCCTCCGCCCATGTACTTCTCTAACGTGTTGTACAATGCAGGTAACGTACAGGGTTCTCCGATCCTTACCCCTCCAACATCAGGTTATGGTAACAACGAGTTGAGGAACGAACAGAAAACCAACATTGAAATTGGTTGGGAAAACAGGTTCTTCGGAAATAATCTCGGATTTGATATCACTTATTACAACGATAAGATCACTGACCAGATCATGATGCTCAGCATTCCAGGATCTACAGGTGCAAGCAGTGTTGCAGTGAACGTAGGTGACATGAGAAACTATGGTGTTGAATTGTCACTGTATGGTACACCGTGGAAAACCCAGGATTGGTCATGGGAAAGCCGTGTGAACCTTTCTTTCAACCGCAACAAAGTGTTGACATTGATGGAAGGTTTGGATCAGCTCGATCATGCAAACCTTGATAACGGTTCTTTATTCGTGAGAACTAAGCCAGGTGAAGCTGCTGGTAACATTTATTACTATGCAAGAAAGACCGATGCAAAAGGTCGCTACATCATCAATGGCGATGGTTTCTATGACATCAATTTCGATAGTCTTGTTAGTGGTGGAAACATCCAGCCGAAAATGACTGGTGGATTTATCAACACCATCAATTACAAGAATTTCAGCCTGAACTTTCTTGTTGACTTCCGCTTTGGTGGAAAAGCAATCTCTACAGCTTTGTTGTATGGAACAGGTACTGGTGCTTATACCAATTCAATGTTCGGACGGGATGCAGAGAATGGCGGACTTGCTTACTATGTGGACGGAAACGGCAAATATGTAAAGGCTGCTGCTGGTGCAACTGCTGGTCCTAATGGTGAGAAGATATATCATGACGGTGTTGTTCTAGGTGGCGTAACTGCAGGTGGTTCTGAAAATACAACAATCATTGATGCTCCTAACTATTACCTGACAACATATGCATGGGGTGCACAAAATGGTAGCTTGTACGAAAAAGCTGTATACGACAATCATTACATCAAGATGAGAGAAGTTGCTTTGTCATATACTATTCCAACAAGACTTACATCTAAATTGAAGATGCAGAATCTGACTGTTTCAGTATTCGGAAGGAACCTGTTCTATTTCTATAAAACACTTCCTTATCTCGATCCTGAAGAAGGTGTTGGTACAAACTGGGTGAGCAGAAGTACAACTGCAGGTGCAGGTACAGCAGCTGCCCGTTCAATGGGAGCAAGTCTCAGATTGACGTTCTAATAAACTGCATAACGATCTAAAAAGAAAACAATGAAAAGGTTTATAAAAAATATCTCGCTCTACGGTCTGCTTGCAGTAACGCTTGGGACAGGCTGTAAGAAAGCGGACTTCGACGAAAACTATCTCAATCCCGAAAAGGCGGTAACTGCTGACGTGCCTCGCTTATTTGCAGGTATGCTGAAAAATGATGTAGTAATGCCTAAGTACTGGAACCTCTTTACATTCCACGTTCCTACACTTGGTACATATAGCCAGACTGCAGGATACGGAAACGGAAAAGGTATCTACGAGCAGCCGATCAGTTATAACACCAATCGCTGGGATAATTTCTATACCACGGTGATGGCTCGTTATCGCGAGATCGAGAAATACTACAATGCTTTGTCTCCGGAAGAAAAAGTAGGTTACCAGTTGTTCCTGGAAACTTCCCGCATATTCCTGTACGACCAGGCTACACAAATGGTTGACCTCTTTGGTGACATTCCGTTCACCGAGGCTGGAAGCCTTAATGCTGAAGGAAAGATTGTTCTTCCTGCCTACACAAAAGGCGAAGATGTATATGGCGAAGCGCTGACTGAACTGCAGAGAATTTCGGATTATCTCGCTTCTACAACTTTTTCAGATTTTTATCTGAACCAGTTGAAAGCATATGATTTCATGAACCAGGGCGATATCACCAAATGGAGACAGTATTGTAACTCCCTGTTGCTTCGTCTTGCAATGCGTGTGTCATACCAGAATGAAAATGCTGCGAAAGCAATCGCACAGAAACTTCTGAATGATCCTGCAAAATATCCGATGGTTACAACTGCAGCAGGTAGCATTCGCATCGAAGCTAACGGACCTTCAAGCAACCTCATTCCGGAAGATCGCAATGAGATCCGTAATGGTTATCTT
The DNA here is from genome assembly GCA_023437225.1 of Bacteroidota bacterium. Classification (GTDB taxonomy): domain Bacteria; phylum Bacteroidota; class Bacteroidia; order Chitinophagales; family Chitinophagaceae; genus Flavitalea. The sequence continues at coordinate 131,081 of JAEZGS010000010.1, forward strand.
GCTAATCCATACGCTCCTGGTAAAATGGTAAACGACATCATGGTTCCTGCGAATGACCCACGTCTTGACGTGTACTTCACTAAGAACGCTGATGGAGAATACAAGGGTATTTACAATACACTGACAGATGCGGAAGTTACACAGGGTGTGACAGATGGTGACTTCAGTCGTATTGACTCCACAACTTTCCAGGAAAACTATATGCTGCCAGGTTTGATCATTTTGGCAGACGAGGTTTTCTTCCTCAAAGCTGAAGCGTTCGAAAGATGGGGCGGTGGTGATGCGAAAGCTGCTTACGAGCAGGGAATCCGCGAATCAATTGCCTTCTGGTATTCGATCAATGCAAAGAGCCCTTACACTGTTAAGGAAACTGCTCCAACTGCACAGGAGATCACTGATTATCTCGCACATCCGCTTGTTGCCTATGGCACTGATAATTTAAATAAGATCGCTACACAAAAGTGGATCGGATTCAATATCAGCCAGGCTAACCAGGCATGGGCAGAATTGAGGAGAACGAAGATGCCGGCATTGACATTCACTGTTGATAATGCATCTCCAATCGCTCCGAATGTTGCTACCAGGATCATGTATCCTACAGTAGAAAGAACACTCAATACGAAGAACTTTACCACGGTACAATCGAAAGATACGTACACAACAAAGATCTTCTGGGATGTTCGTTAATTAGTCTCAGTGTTGTTTAAAGATAAACGGAGACCTGCAGAAATGCAGGTCTTTGTTATTTGTGCAAGTATGAGATGAAAAAAAGCCCCGGTATCCGGGGCTTTAAAAATGTATACACTTACTTAAAACGCTTTCTTCCCGCTTGAGAATTTCGGCGTTGCTTTCATGTTATAGAAAATAAACGAATAAATATCGGCAGTTGTTTCCAAAGCCTTTTTCAAATTGCTTGCACCATGCCCTGAGTTTACATCGATACGAATGAGTACGGGGTTTGAGCCTTTATGCTTGTCCTGCAGTGTTGCCGCATACTTGAAAGAATGCGCAGGCACAACACGATCATCATGGTCAGCCGTTGTAATCATCGTTGCAGGATAATTTTGGCCTTCACGAATATTATGAATGGGCGAGTAAGCAAACAGGTTTTTAAAAGCTTCGGCGCTGTCGCTGCTTCCATATTCTGCAATCCAGTTCCAACCTATAGTGAATTTGTGAAAGCGCAGCATATCCATCACACCAACCTGTGGTATCGCAACCTTGAACAGTTCTGGCCTTTGATTAATGACTGCTCCTACAAGAGTTCCGCCATTGGACCCTCCCATGATGGCCAGGTGGTTACGGGATGTATAATTTTTGTTGATAAGGTATTCGCCTGCAGCAATGAAGTCGTCAAATACATTCTGTTTATTCAGCAGCATGCCCGCTTCGTGCCATTTTTCACCATATTCACTTCCACCTCGCAGATTTACATGCGCATAAATACCTCCCTGCTCCAGCCACGCGATGCGCGACGGCGAAAAGTTTGGAGGCATGCTTATGTTAAAGCCTCCGTAACCATACATCAGAGTGGGATTCTGTCCATTCAATCTGATTCCCTTCTTGTAAACAATAAACATGGGGATCTTCGTCTTGTCCTTACTTTCAAAAAACAACTGCTCAATAACATAATCTTCTGCATTAAACTTCACCTCTGGTTTGCGAAACACCGTACTGGTGTTGGTGGAAATATCATACTTATAAATTGTGGGAGGAAAAGTGAAGGAAGAGAATGTATAAAAGACAAAATTGTCCTCTTTCTTACCGTCAAACCCCGAAGCAGTTCCAAGTGCAGGCAATTTTACCTCTCCTTCTGATTTTCCATCCAGAGAATACATGTGGACGCGACTGCTAACATCTTTCATATAAGTAACAAATAACTTCTTTCCTGCGGTGGAGACGGAAGAAATGTTTTCTTCTTTTTCTGCGATGATCGTTTTCCAATTTGAGGGGTCCGTATTTTGAGGGTCGATCTCAACCACTTTTTGATTTTTTGCACCGTCATTGGTCAGCACCAGGAACTTTCCGTTGTTTTCATCAATGATGGAATAAGTGTAATCGCCAATCTCTTTGATGAGTGGCTTGAATTTTCTGTCACCTTCCTTGCTGTCATAATAATAAAGTGAGTTTCCATTCTTTCCTTTACCGCGATCGCTGCTTATGAGAAAAACATACCGTTCATCTTCGCTTGTTCCTACCATATTAAAGCGCTGCGGATTGGCAGGGTCTTCATAAACAAGTATATCCTGATCCTGGGAAGTGCCCACCTTATGATAATAGACCTGGTGGTTTTCATTCTTGGTTGATAGTTCTTTTCCAGATTCTGTCGCAGGATAACGGCTGTAAAAAAAGCCATCACCCTGCCATTCGGCACCAGATACTTTCACCCATGCAAGTGAATCACCTGTGTACTTAAGTGTCTTCATGTCCATAACGAAGTAAGTACGCCAATCGCTTCCCCCTGCTGATTTACCTACAACTGCATACCGACCATCATCGGATAAAGAAAACGTTGCAAGTCCGGTTGTGCCACCCTCCGAAAATTTATTGGGATCAATAACCAGTTCTGGTTTTCCATTAAGACCTTTTTGCCGATACAGGACACTTTGGTTTTGAAGACCATCGTTTTTATAGAAATAGAAGTACTCATTATTTCGAAATGGAGAACTGTATTTAGGGTAATTAATAAGTTCTTCCAGTCGCTTGAGCCATTGGGCGCGATAGGGTATTTTAGCAAGGTAATTGAACGTTACTTTATTTTGTTCCGTGACCCAGTTCCTGGTTTCTTCGCTGCGATCATCTTCTAACCAACGGTACGGATCCGGTACCATCGTGCCATGATAATTTGTTAGCGTATCAACTTTTCGAGTAACGGGGTATTTGATCTCGCTGTATTGAGCGAGCGTAACTAACGGCGCGAGCAAAGCTGCGCCAATCAACGATCTTTTCATGTGTTGTCTTTTGTAAGGTCTCAATTTAGGAGGAAAATCGGAGAAACTGAGAACCGGAGAAACTGAGAACCGGAGAAACGGAAAACCGGAGAATCAGTCAGGAATCTGTTTTCATCGCAAATCCTGATTCAGGTTCACAGTTCGGCTTCCCGATTGTTAATCCGTCGGTATCGCATAATTGCAGCGATGGTAATCATCAACAGCATAGCCACAGTCCAATATACCCACTGAGGTATTGGAACCGGATCACCAGCTGCGTAGGAGTGAAGTCCGGACAGGTAATAATTCACACCGAATGAAGTCATGATGATGGAAGAGAATGCCCACAAACTTGCAACGTTGTACACAAGCGCGTTGTTCATTGCCGGTATCAACCGGAGATGAAGCACGAACGCGTAAACAATAACCGATATCAATGCCCAGGTTTCTTTCGGATCCCATGCCCAGTAGCGGCCCCAGCTTTCATTGGCCCATATACCACCGAGAAAAGTACCTATCGCCAAAAGAAACAAACCAATAGTAATGGCAAGCTCGTTTACAATAAGTAATTCCTGCTGGCTTATCAGCCAACGATGTGAAGGATTAGAGGGTTTGAAGATCATAAACATCAGGCTTAACAGTGCAAGAATAGCTGCCAATGCAAGCGGTGCATAAGAACTCACAATGATGGCTACATGTATCTTCAACCAGTATGAGTTCAGCACAGGCATCAGATTGGTGATCTCCGGATTGAGCCAATCCAAAAATGCCACGAATAACAAGGTGCCAGAAAATAATAGGCTGAGGGGAATAGTGAATTTCGACCGGGAGGCGAATATCAATCCAAATAACAAGACACCCCATGCTACAAATACAAGCATTTCAAACCCGTCACTCCAGGGTGGATGGTTTGCGATATACCAACGTAAGCCAAGGTGAATGCTAAATACGAGCAGGCCGATCCAACTCAATGCCACACCCGCCTTCCAGCCGATGTGCAGCGCTCGTGATTCTTTGAAGAGCATTATAATGCCAACGGCCAGCATCAGTACACCAAGAATCCAGAACCAGCCGAAAAGTCGGTTGCCGAGCTTCAACTGGTTGTAAAGGATTTCTGTATTTAGCAACCTGTCATTTGGATAAACTTTATTGCCTGCATGTTTTTGAAACAGCCGGATGTATTCAAGCGATTTGTCGGCCTGCTCCCAATTCTTTTGCTCAACGCCTTTTACAAGCCCCGCGAGATACACCGGAGTAATATTTTTGACGAACCGTGCGTCTTCTTCATCAAAGCCCTGCTGCCATTGCTGGCTGGTGAACCATGTATTATTTTTATCGGTCTTATTTGGAAATATCCGGAGGAAGTCGCCCGATAATAGTGCATAGAAGATATTGAATCGCTCATCGGTTTTCAGTATCTCCTTATGTGCTTCATTCCTTTCAGCTGGTTTCCTTCGATTGGCTTCTTCCACAAGATCGTGTAACAGGTAGTCGCCATTTTCATTGATAAACTGCTTGAAGCTTATCTTTTCAGTTGGTTGAATACCCAGTGCTTTGAAGGCTTCATGTGATTTGTCTTTATCAATCTTAATAACGGGTAGCTGACTGAAAGTTTGCGGATCGATTTGCACAGCAAGCAAGAATTGTTCGGCATTAAGCGATACCTCTCCTTTACCGGAGGATATCGTGATTTTTGATCGACCGTTTAATTTCCTGATTATTTCATTTGCCAGGGTATTGAGAGGCTTCATTCTGCCATCAAGGTCCTGTACTACCAGGTTACCATATTCCGAGGCCTTTTCTTCCGGGATCACTATCGGTTGCCCCTGCGCAAATGAATTCGCGGAATAAAGAAAAAACATCAAAAGAATTTGGACGCCTGCGGAGCGCTTACGCAGCATCTTCAACTTTTTATTTAAAATGCTTACCCGACTACCTTTCGCGAAAAAAGTGAAGAACATGCCTATTGCAAGAAGTAGATAACCCGTGTATGTGACGTAGGTTCCGGGCCTGTCCTGGTTAACCGAAAGTATGGTGCCTTTTTCATCGGCATCAAAAGAGGATTGGTAGAAACGATATCCCTCGTGATCGAGCACGTTGTTCATGAAAACTCTGTACGGAAATTCCACATCGTTTCCTTTAACTACAAGATTGCTTGCGTAGCTGGAAGGGCTTTGGCTTCCCGGGTAACGTTGCAGATCAAATTTTGAAAGTGTAAGACTGAATGGCAACTTTTGCGCTCTTGGTCCATACGTCAACAGGTAATGTTTGCCTTCATGCATGAAGCTGTGCCACGCGGGGTTATAGGATACCAGTGTCTTATGCGCTTCAGTCAATTGCTTACCAGATTCATCGGTAACCTTCAACCTTACCACATCGTTTAAATTTTTTGCTTCATCCTTATTGGCTTCACTGATATAGCGGATCGCACTTTTATCATGTATTGCTTTTATTACAAATGCGGCACCTGTCAATTGATACAGCGAGCGCTGCTTCAATGGTCTTGTTTCACCGGCATGCACAACACTCATCTGTTGTGTGGCCATATCCATTACCTGTAAATGTATTTTGGAAGTGATCATCCATGTTGTATCCTTACGATGGATACGGATGGTACTTGTCGTATCATCATTGATCCCAACCAGTGCTTCACCTATCTGTATAAAATCATCTTCCGGAATGAGATGATCATTTCGATCTTCATTAACTGCCACCGCCATATCGAAGATGGTTTTTTCGCCCTTTGTGATCTCTGCTCTGGCTGCTTTTGTGTAATCGGTGAAAATAACCCTGAGTGGTTGCTTATCAAACACAACCGATGTTTCAGTAGTTTCGAAACCGTAGCTATTCAGGTCAACCTGTCGTTCAAAGTGTTTTGCTTTGTTGTCTGCAATTTGCCTGACTTGCAAAAAGCGCTCTGCGCTATAATATATGTTTTGCTGTTGTCCTTCGCGAATGTGAATGACTCCTTCGCGTCCGAAATGTCGGGTGATACCCGCTCCAAGAATAATTATAACAAATGCAATATGAAACAAAGCAACAGGCCATCTGTTTCGATGCAGGAGCTTATATTGGTCTACATGAGCAAGGAAATTTATGGCAAGCCAGATCATCAACAGCTCAAACCACCAGGCTTCATATACAAGCGATCTTGCGGCTTGTGTTCCATGGTCATTTTCAATAAAAGTTGCCACTGCCATTGAGGTTGCAAAGGCAATCAAAAGAACCAGTGTAATTCGCGTCGAGATGAGAATCCTTAAATACTTCATGCTAAAAGAGGATACCAATGAATTTATTTTTGTGAGTAGGTCTGAAGATGAACATTATATAAGCCCAGTTTTGAAAGTCCTTCGCATCAGGATTATTTTGAATTGCTTCAAACGTGTCAGACTTAAAAAGCTGGCTATAGCCGCCTTGCAGCGATACAGCATCATTTACAAGATAACCGATGGTGAAGTCTAGTTCTGTGCCTAGATATTTGCCCGGGCCGGATATCGACATGTTCAATACATCCTTGTGTGTGTAAAACAAGTGGCCATCGATTTGTGCAAAGAGTTTTGCATTGAAGTCCATTCTTCCTTTCACAAAAAAATCTTCCAATCCAACATTGTTTTCATGGGCACCACCAACATAGAATAGGTCCATATATCCATTATGCATGTGATTTGTTCCGTAAAGAGGAGAGAAGGAGTTGCTTTTCCCAACCTGGCCTGCAGGAGTGCCGCTGATGATCTCGAAGCCAATACCGATCCTTAGTTTGCGTTTACTTGCTGTATCCAGGTTAAACTGCTGAACGATCTGAGCACTGATGTCATGTGCAGATAACCTAAGACCCTGTGGCATCTTTCCAAATTGGTAATAATAAAACGCGGATAAGCTTGTATTGCCTGACTGATACTTGATTGCAGGCAGACCAAGAGTTTGTCTGTAACGAATTCCTTTATCTGTTATACGGCCGCTGCTGTCAACAACGGTGTATTGTCGGCCATCATTCCAATACAATGCAGAGAGATGAAATTTTTTCCATGTATTCTCAAAGCGTACAAGCTGCGCAACCTTATATTGATTGGATATGGTAAATGTATTTCCTGCCAATTGTTGTGCGTCCTGGTTGTAGCCTGCACCCATATGCAGCTTCGCGTTTCCTGATTCATATTTTATTAAAGCAAAGTCATGCGCTCTTGCCTGTAAAGCCCAATCAAGGTTACCGAGGAATCGTGCATTGTCGTAATTCAATTCTTGTCTGCCGAGCTTTACTTTCCACTTCTCAGATAATTTGCCTTCGACATAAGCTTCATGTACGGATAAAAGATTGTCGCTTGTTTTTGTTTGCGGTGTATTGCCCCATACACGAATGTCCTGGATGCTCAGATAGAATGTGAAATTGCTTTTTGTATAACTGGCCTGTAATCTGGCCCGATGACCTATAAATGCTGCGGGGTCAGCACCGTCGGTTATCAGCTTTCCGTAACCATTCCTGAGCTCAGCTCGGAGAACGTACTGACCGTCGATATTGAATTGCGCGATGGCAGCAATCGGCAAGGATGCGTATATTAAACCGCACCACAAAAGTTTTTTGAGCATGGAAGTTTGAATGTTTTATTGAAGGATCGTCACTTTTTTCTGTGCTTCACGGGCCTTTCCTTCCTGGAGCCATTTAGGTACCACCTGTTCGAGGAACTCTGCTTTCTGCATACGTTCTTTTTCGATGTCAATTCCGATATATGCCTGCAATGCGGATTTGTTGGTGAGGTCAGGCATGGGAACGGGCTTATTGTGACCCAAGCCTGCGAGTACCCTGGCCAGCTCTATTCTGGTTTCCTGTATAATTGCTGAACCGTTGGCAAGTATCCTGCTGGATTCCAATGCGGCATGAAAACCGGCACCATGCGAGGCCGATACAAAATCCCATCGCCACTGTGCTTTACGGAGACCCTTTAAAATTGCAGCCATTTGTGGTTCCTTCGCTCCGAGCTTCCAGGCATATTCAGCTTCGAGATGTGCCATTGCGATCTGTCGTTGCAGGGCAGTGGTTAGCTGTTTCACCTTTCCCTGGCGTTCATAAACGTCAGAAATCAGGTCGTCCACTTTTTCGCGATGGCAAACAAAACATGAACTTTCTATATTTCTGAGAGGTGAACCGATGTGATGATTTGTAAATTTCTGCCCTCCTTCGGTGCCATACGGCATGTGGCAATCCGCACATGACACACCACGCTTGGCGTGCACACCGAAACTCCACAACTCGTGGTCAGGATGCTGAGCCTTTAGCATTTTCGCTTTACTTAATGGGTGAACCCAGTCGGCAAAATCAATACTGTCGTAATAGCGTTCCATATCTTCAACCGTGAATCCATTCTTCCATGGGAAGGTCACGTATGGTACGTCCTTTTTTCCCTCTTTATTTTTGTCAAAGAAATATTCAACGTGGCATTGTGCACAAACAAGCGAACGCATTTCCTGGTGCGATGCCTGGCTGATGTCTTTTCCCATCGCCTCATATGCTTCAATTAATGCCGGACGTGTTATTGTAAGATTCATAGTTTTCGGATTGTGGCAGTCTGCACATCCAATGGGGTTTATTACCTGGTTTCCAAAATCTGCGAGCTTTTTGCTGTAGAATTCTGTGACACCCAGTTCGCTCATCAGTCTGGGAACATCAGGACTTTTGCAAGTCCAGCAGGTACTGGGAATGGTGCTTTGCGCAGGATCTTTAGGTGCACCGATACGCACTGAACTCAGTACATCCCTTACCGCGTGGTTGTGCCCCCGTGGCTGATTATATCCTTTGCTGAAAGAATAGCCAGCCCATAAAATGATTGTTTCCGGATTTTCTTCCAAAGCATCCCGGAATCCGCTCGTATTGTATTTACTCTTGAAACTGGTATCCAGTGTTTTTTGATAGGACTCGTACTGACGCGGATAATTGAGACCCCATAATGAATCTCGCGGTTCAATACCTTCGATTGCAACTTTAGCCTGGTATGCGAAGCGCGCCTCTGTTCTTCGATCCATGATGGAGTATACCAGCATCGACAGCAGGAACACCACTACGATAGTGACAATAAAGAGAATCCAGTTCTTCATAATTACAGTCGTTAATCAGTTAATCAGTTTGTTTGTTTTTGCTTTCTTCCACTGTCTTTCGCAACCAAAGCGGTATGATCTCGAGATCTTCAGGGGCGAATTCTTTTATTGGCTCGATTTGAAAGCCGACCGAAGAAAGACTTTTCACGCGTCCATGCGGAACTTCGCGGTGGCATTCCCAGCAGGTTCTGTCAGTTCGCTTGCTGTGATGGTCCTCTACAAATCCCGCCATTTTTGCATCGGTCACCTGCTCCTGGTGACACCTGATACAATTGTTTTGAATGACTTTAATAGAGGCGGATTTTGCACGGATCACTTCTGGTTCGGCTCGTAATGTAAAGATTGACGCATGATATAAGCCGTCTTTAGCTTTAAAGAAATATTTGTTCACTGCATTATTATGCGGTACATGGCAGTCGTTACAATGTGCAACTCTTGCATGTGAACTATGTTTCCATGTAACATATTGCGGAGTCATTATGTGACAATTCACGCATGCCTGTGGGTCATCTGAAAGATAAGAAGCTGCATTACTTACATTGAGGATATAAAAACCGAGACCGATAAATGCTGCGGCAGCAATGATTACAGCGGTTCTCCAACGATGAGGAGGAACAAGCCGATACTTTAATAAGAATCGTTCAATACGACGGCGTTTGCTCATTGACGCTTCGCTTAGTTTAACAATTATATCAATTATCAGGCCTTGTCAAATGAAGCTACTAAAAAAAGTGATTGATCGAATGAGATGATGAAAAATTCGCTCACGAAGTGAGCTGGGTTTAATCAGGAATATTGCATGATCCATTTCGCATTGGCCTTACCCAAAACCCTTCGCTCACTTCGTGAGCTGGGTTTATCAGGATGAGCAGGGTTTAATCAGGATTATTGCATGATCCATTTCGCATTGGCCTTACCCAAAACCCTTCGCTCACTTCGTGAGCTGGGTTTATTATTCTCCGCGCTTATGAAAGCGGAGCTTTCAACGCTCGTAAAATAATAAACCCCTCGCTCTAAGCGAGGGGTTTCGTGACCCCGTCAGGATTCAAACCTGAAACCTTTTGATCCGTAGTCAAATGCTCTATTCAATTGAGCTACGGGGCCATCCGTTTTGCGGAGTGCAAAAATATGGTTTCAAACTTTTGCAGCCAAATTTTAGTGATGCCGAATTTAAATCAACCTTCCGCTTCCCGCTTCCCGCTTTCCGCTTCCCGCTTCTCGCTTTCCGCTTTCCGCTTTCCGCCTCAAAATTTCCAGCGCACAAACGCTTCCATCGCGGCATATTTCGTCATACCGAGCTGCGCATACAAATTCGCAGTATTCGAATTGCGATCTTCTGCTCTCTGCCAAAACTCGCGCGCATCGCTGCCCTGGAAAGGTACCATGTCTTTCTGCGACTGATGTATAAATATTCCATGTCGCTTTTGTATCACCTGGTCCGGACTCATTGGTATCGCCATTTCAATTTCACTGATATCCCATTCCTGCCAAGCCCCCTTGTACAACCACACATAACAATCCTTCACCCATTCATCGCCCGATTCTTTAATTCTTTTCAGCGATTCAAAAATAATATCCAGGCAAACCTTGTGTGTTCCATGTGGGTCTGCAAGATCGCCGGCGCAAAATACCTGGTGCGGTTTTATCCTCCTCAGCAATTCCATAGTGATCTCCACATCTTCTTCTCCCATCGGGTTCTTTTCAATCGTCCCTGTTTCATAAAATGGCAAATTCATGAAATGCGCATTGTCTTCCGGAATGCCTACATATCTGCATGTAGCCTTAGCTTCACACCTCCGGATCAAGCCTTTGATGCTTCTGATCTCTGGCGTATCCACCTGGTTTGATTTCTTCTTGCGAAGATATTCACGTGCCTGCTCGAGTATCTGGCCCGATCTGCTCGTATCGATTCCAAACATATCCTCAAACCCCACTGCAAAGTCGAGAAACCTAGTAACGAACTCATCTGTTACTGCAATGTTACCGCTGGTTTGATATCCAACATGTACTTCATGTCCCTGGTCGTGCAATCGCTGAAAAGTACCACCCATCGAGATGATGTCGTCATCCGGATGTGGTGAAAAGATGATGCATCTTTTTGGATAGGGAAGATGACGTTCAGGATGGTTTGGCAGTGCAAAGTCGGGCTTCCCTGCTGGCCATCCCGTGATGCTGTCGCGCAGCATATAATATACCTGCAAATTGATCTGGTATGCATCGCCTCTTTCAACAAGAAGGTCGCCGAGCCCGGAGTCTTTATAATCGCCATTAGTAAGACTAAGCAAAGGCTTTTGAAGCTTCAAAGCCATATCTACTACGGCCTTGCGGATCATTGCGGGTGTCCATTCACAATCGCCCGTAAGCCAGGGTGATTTAAACCGTGTGAGACTCGATGCAGTGATGTCTTCAAGCACAAACTCAACCTCCGCGTGTTGTTGCAAGAGAGAGGCAGGGATCTGCTCTGTTACGTTGCCTTCAACGGCTTTACGAACAATTGCGGCTTTCGCATCTCCAAATGCAAGCAAAAGGATCTTCCTTGATTTCAGGATCGTACTAATGCCCATTGTAAGTGCCATTCGTGGCACTTCCGAAAGATTCGCGAACTCGTATGAATTTGCTATGCGTGTAGAATTGTCAAGCGCTATCAATCTTGTTTTTGAATATATGCTTGATCCGGGCTCGTTAAATCCAATATGTCCATTTAATCCAATGCCGAGTATCTGAAGATCGATGCCACCTGCTTCTTCGATCATAGTTTCATACTGAAGACAATGTTGCTTTACATCTTCTTTGGGCACTGCACCATCAGGGATATGTATATTGTTTGGATCGATGTCAACATGGTCAAAAAGGTTTACTCTCATGAAGCGATGATAGCTTTGAAAAGCTTCCGCATCCATAGGATAATATTCATCGAGATTAAAGGCGATTACATTTCTGAAACTGAGGCCTTCATTCCTGTGCATGCGCACAAGTTCAGCATACATTGCCCGGGGGGTCGAGCCCGTCGCAAAACCAATTACCGCAGGCAATTGTTGTTCCTGTTTGCTGCGGATCATCTTTGCCACTTCGTTTGCGGCATAAAGAGATCCCTTTTTGAGATCTGGAAATATCTTAACAGGGATCTTTTCAAATGAGTCTACCATCTTTATGTGAGTTATGTTTCTAATTATCTATTTTGATTCTGTTTTACTTTCCGTTTTGCCTTCGCCCTTCAACAATGCATCGCTGTAGTTTGCGCCCCATAACCTGTATCGCTTAAATTGCTCCGTGAGCCTGGGCTCAAAATCACTCCAGTTCCTATCCTGCTTAGGACTCCATAATACTTCACTTAAAGCGCTTAATCTGGGAAATATGTGGTATTCTACTTTTCGTGGATTAGTGATGTACTCCGTCCATACATTTGCCTGTGCACCAAGTATGTATTTTGCCTGGCTTGCATTGAGCTCTTTTGGAACGGGTTCATAACTGTACACTTTTTGAACAGTAGTGTAGCCACCAATCGTTACCGAATCTTCTTTCCTGGTTTGTGAATGATCAAAGTATACATGACTGCCCGGCGTCATGATCACATCATGCTTTTGTTTTGCCGCTTCAATACCTCCTTCTTCACCTCTCCAACTCATCACAACTGCATTCGGTGCAAGTCCGCCTTCCAGTATTTCATCCCAGCCAATGATCGTCTTGCCTTTTCCATTCACATATTTTTCCATTCGCTGAATGAAATAACTCTGTAATTCGTGCTCGTCTTTCAGGTTATTATCGCGAATTCTTTTCTGACAATTTGGACATTTTTTCCAACTGTCTTTTGGACATTCATCACCGCCAATATGCACGTACTTAGATGGAAACAATGGAATTACTTCATCGAGAACATCCTGCAGAAATTCGAAAGTTTTTTCTTTACCTGCACAAAAGACCTCCGGAAACACGCCCCAGGTCTGTTTTACAGCATATGGTCCGCCCGTGCAACCAAGTTCCGGATAGGCCGTAAGTGCTGCAACTGCATGACCAGGCATTTCAATTTCAGGAATTACATTGATGTATCTTTTTGCTGCATATGCCACCACGTCTTTTACCTGTTCCTGTGTATAGAAACCTCCGTAGCGCTTGTTGGTGTTGCCCGTTCCGGGATATCGCCCGATAATGGTGCCATCGCGATATGCACCTGCTTCTGTTAGACGTGGATATTTTTTTATCTCGATTCTCCATCCCTGATCGTCCGTCAGATGCCAGTGAAATGTATTCATCTTATGTAAGGCGATATAGTCGATGTATTTCTTAAGAAATGACACAGGAAACATATGCCTGGCAACATCGAGGTGAAGTCCGCGATATTTGAATCTTGGTTCATCTTCGATGGTAACAACGGGTATCTGTAAAGATTTTGCTTTCTCAGTTGGCAGCAATTGAATGAGCGTTTGCATACCATAGAAAGTGCCAGCATATGAATCTCCATCAATCTGGATCTGCTGTGGAGTAACATCTAATGTGTAGGCACCTTCATTTTCCGGAGCCTTAATGAATTTCTTTGTATTCAGTCGTATGCTGTTCTTCGCATTCTTGTTTGTTATACGAAGTTTGAAGCCGTATATCTCCTTCAAATAATCATTTAAAAAGTTCGCTGTATTGCGCTGCTCCTCATCAACAACTATTATACAGCTTTTTCGGTCAAGCGTGAAGTTGCCAACACCCATTGTCGTCTTCACCGGCTTTGGTATAACGTTCACCTGTGCAATAACCGATATGCTGAGGAACATTGTTAACAGTAAGCTTAATCGTTTCATTAGTGCAAGAGTTTATAGCATGAATTGTAATCTGTCGGAGCCATCGAAGGTACTCAATTCATGCCGATTCATTGTGCTTTGATCATTTTGCAGAAATAACTGGTAAAATAATGGAAGATGCATTTACACGATCGTGATAGAGCCTGATAGAAGCTTTTTGAAAATCGCTTTCCTTCGCCTGATAAATGTTCATGAAGCGTTGTGGATTGCGGTCTGCGAGAGGAAACCAACTGCTTTGCACCTGAATCATCAACCGATGTCCTGCTTTGAATGTGTGTGCGATATCAGGTAGTTCAAACCGTACTTGTTCAATCTTATTTGGAGTGAATGCAACCGGTTGCGCAAAATCTTTCCGATACTTACCGCGCATGATCTCACCGCGTACCAACATCTGGTATCCGCTCATTGGATAACTCCCAGTATTGGTTGCTGTGTCTGGAAAAACATCTATAACCTTCACTACAAAGTCTGCATCGGTAGAGCTGATACTTGTCATTAAATCAGCGATCACTGTTCCGGCAACCGTCAGATCTTCATTCAGTACATCAGTTTGAAATACCAGTACATCCGGGCGCCTGGAGGCGAAACGTTGATCATCCGTCATATACTGTGATGTTCTGCCAAGATGCACATCTTCAGTATATGGTACCGGCTTTGCAGGATCACTGGTGTATTCACTGAAAGATCGGCTGGAAACCGGTTTCGCCCATCCCAGTTTGCCATCGGGTTGCAAATAGACAGGCCTTTCAGTGGCCTGGGTTGGAGGCCATTTATCAAAAGATTGCCATTGATTTGCACCAGTGAAAAATATCGTTGCCTCTTTTAAATTGTCAAGCGATCCTTTGCCTTTCAGGTAGTAATTGAAGAAAGGCATTTCAATGTTATTTTGATACCAGGTAGAGGTGTTGCTACCGAAATGTACATTACCGAGGGATCTTCCGTCGCTCCCTGCCCACTGTCCATGCGACCATGGTCCCATAATAATTTTGTTATCATTCTTTGCTTTCTTTTCTATTGCTTCATAAGTTCTCCATGCTCCAAAACAATCTTCTGCATCAAACAAACCACCTACAACCAATGTTGCCGTGCCATGCGGTATGTGATTGGTAAAATTGCGCACATTGCGCGCTTTCCAGAATGTATCGTAATCCGGATGTGACATCAGTTGTTTCCAAAATTTGATAGAATCACCCATCAATTTTGTAAGGGACGATAAAGTGTTGTTGCGCATGTAAAATTCATAAGCATCCCTGACAGGAAAGTTGAAACCTGGTTGGTGCTGTGAAGTTGGCTGAGAGCGGGGTTTGCCAAAGCCACTATAAAATGCAAACGCATCCATCTGGAAAAATGCGCCATTGTGGTGGAAGTCATCGCCGATGAACCAGTCAGTAACAGGAGCCTGGGGGCTTACCGCCTTCAACGCAGGGTGTCCGCTTAATGCAGCCATGGTAGAATAAAATCCGGGGTATGAGATGCCGAATACGCCAACATTGCCGTTGTTATTGGAAACGTTTTTCACAAGCCAGTCGATTGCATCATACGTATCGCTTGCCTCATCTGTGGTTTTACCTGATTTGTTTTCGTTGAAAGGACGAACATCTTCAAATTCGCCTTCACTCATATAGCGGCCGCGTACATCCTGGCGTGCGATGATATAGCCTTCTCTAAAGTAGTAGCGATAATAATTATTCCATACAGCGGGCCATTTATCTTCCCCGTAGGGGGAACAGGAGTAAGGAGTTCGTTGAAATAGAATTGGATATTTTTGTGTTTGATCTTTAGGTGCATAGATGGATGTAAAAAGCTTCACACCATCGCGCATAGTGATGTACACTTCTTTCTTAATATAGTTATCGCGGATCCATGCTGAGTCCTGTGCATTTTGTCCAAGAGCGGCAGCAACCAGCATACAACTAAGTAATAACATTGACAGCTTTCTCATAGTTATGTTTTGGAGGCAGTAAGTTAATGCATAAGACGCTAAATGCCTATCTTCATTGCTTCGTTTTCGACAATCAATTTTTATGAAGAGAAGGAATTTTTTGCATCAATCATTGCTTACGACAGGTGCCTTAGTTACAGCCGGCGCTGGCTGTGAAGTCGCTGCCAACACGGGTGTTGCGGCTTCAAAAGGTGGTGGGCCAATTGTTATCTCGACATGGGACTTTGGACAGGCTGCAAATGCAGCAGCATGGAATGTATTAGGTAGTGGCGGAAGGGCTCTTGACGCTGTTGAAGCAGGAGCAAAGATTCCTGAAGCAGATCCAAAAAATCAAAGCGTTGGCTACGGAGGTTTACCTGATCGTGATGGTCGTGTTACACTCGACGCATGCATCATGGATGAAAAATATAATTGCGGATCTGTTATGTGTCTTGAGCATATCATGCATCCCATCTCGGTGGCAAGACTCGTGATGGAGAAAACGCCGCATGTTGTACTCGCAGGTGACGGAGCATTGCAATTTGCACTCGCTAATGGCTTTAAAAAAGAGAACCTGTTGACGGCGGAAGCGGAAAGAGCATGGAAGGAATGGTTGAAGAATGCAAAGTATGAACCTGTGATGAACATCGAAAACAAACTCTATCAAAAAGACAACGATCCGATGCCTGGTGGACCGGATAATCACGATACGATAGGCATTGTGGCCATGGATGCAAGTGGTAATTTTTCCGGTGCATGTACTACGAGTGGAATGGCTTATAAGATCCATGGAAGGGTAGGAGATTCTCCGATCATCGGTGCAGGACTGTATGTAGATAATGAAATTGGTGCGGCTACTTCAACAGGCGTTGGTGAAGAAGTGATCCGAATTGTTGGATCGCATCTCGTTGTTGAATTGATGCGACAGGGAAGAAATCCGCAGCAGGCTTGCGAAGAGGCAGTAAGAAGGATCATAAAAAGAAATCCGGAAAAATCTAAAACCATCCAGGTAGGTTTTTTAGCACTTAACCGAAATGGAGAATATGGTGCATATGCATTGCAAAAAGGATTCACTTATTCCGTGCGAAATGAAAAGGTGGATAAAGTGTTTGAAGCATCGTATGAATATAAGTAGGCAATTCGTAATTCGTAATACGTAATTCGTAATGCGTGAAGCGGAATTTGTAATCAGAAAACTTAACAAGTGAAATTAGAAGTTTGTTCGTTCAATATACAGTCATCGATCATTGCTCAAAGGGCAGGTGCGGCAAGGGTGGAACTTTGCGACAATCCCGTGGAAGGTGGAACGACTCCATCGTACGGTTGCATTAGTGAAACGCGACAGAACGTGACGATTGAATTGTATCCCATAATTCGTCCGAGAGGGGGAGATTATGTATACGATGATCATGAGTTTGCAATAATGCTTAAGGACATCGAAATGTGTGGAAAGCTTCAGTGTGATGGAATTTCGATTGGCATCCAGGAAAGAAGCGGGAAGATTGACCTTTATCGTCTTAAGAAAATAGTTGACCACGCTTACCCTATGGGTGTCACATGCAACCGTGCTTTCGATGCGGCGCCCGACCCATTCGAAGCTCTGGAAACCATAATTGAAGCAGGATGTGAACGCATATTAACATCAGGACTTAAAACCGCCGCGCCTGATGGAGCGCAATTGCTTGCAGAACTGGTCAGAAGAGCCGCAGGCAGGATCAGCATTATGCCCGGAGCGGGAGTAAGGTCAACCAACATCGAAGCACTGATCGATAAAACGGGTGCATCCGAATATCACACATCGGCACGTAAGACCATTCCGTTGATGGCGGAGTATCAAAACCCCGATGTAAGCGACATAGGAAATATATACCTTGCAAATGAAGAGGAGCTCCAGGCGATCGTGGATATATTAACACGAAAGAATTAAAGCTAGTTCAGAAATTCGTCAACGGTTACACATTAGTGAAGAGCCCTTCATGCGCCAATTCCATGCATTCAACCGCAATTTCGTTGGCATCTGCTTTTAACGTACACACTTCAACCTTAACAGGAAATGCATTCCGCAGTTTCCAGCTTATCACTGGCTCATGCTTTTCATTGAGAAGTGAGATCGTTACATCTCTTCGCTGAACGTTGCTTCCCTGCTGCGTTTGCATCCATTGAAACAATTCGGCATCACCCGCAATTATTCCGCGTTTTAATATAACGTTTGGAAATTTTGTAAGCCCTGGCATTTTCATCACGCGTGCATCCGGTTCGGCACCTTCACGGTACTCAATCACTTCCGTCTGAATGGATAAGCCTGACACTTCAGTAAAAGAGTTGCGACTGCCACCCCATTCAACAATGAAGTGGTAAGCAGGAATCGGATAAGCCATTGCACTGTATATTAAATGATGAAGGAATTCTTTCACCTGTATAAGATACAATTCTTAAGTGCAATTGTCAAACATACCGGATGTACAAAAAAAGAGAATGCGAACACCGCATTCTCTTTCATATTCATTCCCAATTCCCAATTCTCAATTCTGAATTCGGAATCAGTCCACCTTCGTGATCTTCAACATGTTTGTTGGAAGATGCTGATGTATCGGCGTACTTCCTGTATTCACAACAACATCGCCACTATTAATAAATCCTCTTTCTTTGAGTATTTCGATCTGGTCGTTTATGATCTCGTCAAGACTTTCTTCTTCGCCATAATAAAAAGCACGAACTCCCCAGCTCAGGCTAAGCTGGTTGATCAGGCTTCGTTCTTTTGAGAAGATGTATAGCGGTGATTCGGGTCTGTAACTGGACAACATAAATGCAGTGTAACCGCTTTGTGTCATACCTATAAGTGCATCGGCCTTGGTATCCTTTGCCAGTTTACATGCATTGTAACAAATTGCATCACTAAGGAAACTTGGCGAGTGTGGCTGAGGTATCAATTCATCTTCGAGGTTATACCTGTAATCTGTTCTTTCAACCTGTGTGATGATCTTACGCATTGTTTCAACCACCAACACCGGATGTTTACCGGTTGCGGTTTCGCCGCTTAACATCACCGCATCGGCTCCTTCGAGTACAGCATTGGCAACGTCCGTAATTTCGCTTCTGTTTGGTTTGCTTCGGTCGATCATGCTTTCCATCATCTGCGTTGCAACGATCACAGGTTTGGCCCTGTGAATGCATTTGCGGATGATCTGCTTTTGAATCAACGGTACCTGCTCAATCGGCAGTTCCACACCAAGGTCACCACGAGCGATCATGATACCATCTGATTCAATGATGATGTCACGAATATTTGTCATCGCCTCAGGCTTCTCGATCTTAGCGATAATCTTTGTCTTACTCTTCTTGTCATTCAACTTACTCCGAAGTATCACAATGTCTTTCACATTGCGAACAAACGAAAGCGCCACCCAGTCAAGCTTTTGCTCAATAATGAATTCGAGATCGGCAAGGTCTTTATCGGTAAGTGCGGGTAAACTGATCTTTGTATCGGGAAGGTTAATGCCTTTCTTAGAGGAAAGAACTCCACCCATGGTAACTTCTACTTTTACATCGTTGTTTTTTTCAACGCTGATCACTTTCACTTCCAGTTTACCATCGTCGATCATGATCTTGTTTCCAATCTTCACGTCTGCGTGGAGGTTGGGATAGGATACGTAAATGCGCTCTTTTGTACCAACCAGTTTTTCATTGGTGAATGTAAGAATATCACCCGGGTTGATCTCAAGTGCATTGTTTTCTATCTCGCCTACGCGAAGTTTGGGGCCCTGAAGGTCACCAAGTATTGAGATGTTATACGGTTCTGTCGAATTTATCTTGCGGATGTGTTCGATGATTGCCAGTTTGTCGGCATGCGCTCCATGTGAGAAATTGAGGCGGAAGACGTTCACACCTGCTCTTACAAGATCAAGCAATGCTTCATAGGTGTCGCATGCAGGTCCTACCGTTGCAACAATTTTAGTGCGATGCATGGTGTGTGCAATTCCCGCCTGCTTGTCCATTTTCTCATGAACATATTTCGAAATGTCTCTGGCCATTCGGTTCTTTTTGTTTGTTGTTTTGTTAGTTGGGGTTGAGGGGGATAACTGAACGTGCTTAGCTGGCGAGGATACGAACGATCTGCAACCAGTCCTGGCTGATGCGCTGCTTCGCCTTCACGGCTTTCTCAAGCGGTGTATAATGCATTTTATTGTTTACAATACCAACCATTACATTGTGTTTTCCGCTGATCAGGCATTCAACTGCTGAAAAGCCCATGCGACTTGCAATCAACCTGTCAAGGCATGATGGAGATCCTCCACGTTGTATATGTCCGAGGATACACACGCGAGTATCGAAATTAGGCAGTCTTGAACGAATGATCTTTGCCACTTCATCGCCGCCACCAACGCCATCGCCTTCGGCAACCACAACGAGGTTCACAAGTTTCCTGCGTCTTTCTTTTTCAAACAGTGAATCAACAAGCTCTTCAACATCCGTTTTCTTTTCAGGGATCAGGATATTTTCTGCGCCGGTTGCAATTCCACTGTGTAGGGCAATATATCCCGCATCACGTCCCATTACTTCAATAATGAATAAGCGGTCATGTGCATCAGCAGTGTCACGTATCTTATCGATCGCTTCAACCGCAGTGTTTACCGCCGTATCAAATCCAATGGTAAAATCCGTACCAGCAATGTCTTTATCAATAGTTCCCGGCAATCCAATGCAGGGGATATCATATTCTCTACTGAAAATATCAGCTCCGCGAAACGATCCGTCACCGCCGATCACCACTAGACCGTCAATGCCGAGTCGGGTGAGATTGTCGTAAGCGATCTTTCTGCCTGCAGGTGTTTGAAAATCCTTGCATCGTGCGGTCTTCAGGATGGTTCCACCTCTCTGGATAATATTCGCCACACTCCTGGAATGCATTGGTACGATGTCATTTTCAATCATACCCGCGTAGCCACGCATAATACCAAACACCTCCATTCCGTGAAATATACCGGTTCTAACAACAGCGCGGATCGCCGCATTCATGCCAGGGGAATCGCCACCTGAAGTCAGAACGCCAATTTTATTAACCTTCTTAGCCATGAAATGAAATCAGTTATTTGTTTAAAAATCTCGAATGAGTGGCAACAATCGTTTAAAACTATTCAGGTTTCTTTTAAGCAGGCGTAAAATTAAGGTTTTGTTTTGATAACCAAGGTTTACCGAATAAACATCTGGCGTCCTTATTTTGTATCTACAACATAACCCTTACAGTGCATCTAATATTTTTTTTAAGATTTAGATACAGCTGCTTTAAATTCATTCCCTCAAATCATTACTATGAATATAATCGTCACTGGTGCTAATGGACTGCTCGGCCAACACCTGGTAACTGATCTCATTGCGCATAACTACGGTGTTATGGCTGTTTCACGAGGTGAGAGTCGCATCAGGAATTTTCATGGAAAGTATATCGATATGGATATTACAGACGGTGTGGCCGTCAGGGAATTGATCGTTACACATAAACCTGACGTGATCATTCATGCAGCAGCAATGACCCAGGTGGACGATTGTGAAACGGATAAACAATCTTGTTATAATATCAACGTCACTGCTACCAGGTTCCTGGTTGATGCGGCACGTGAGACCAATAGCCGGCTGATTTACATCTCAAGTGATTTCGTATTTGATGGTCAATCGGGCCCATATTCTGAGCAAGATGAACCATCACCGGTAAATTATTATGGCAGTACAAAAGTGACGGGAGAAAAGGCTATCATGGAATCAGCAGTTCGCTGGTCGATCGTTCGAACAGTACTTGTTTATGGCAACACTGTGGAGGGTACAAGGAGCAACCTCGTTGACTGGGTGAAGCGAAGCCTGGAGGAAGGCAAGACATTGAAGATCGTTGGAGATCAATTTCGCACCCCCACTTTTGTGGATGACCTGGTAAGGGGAATCCAGCTCGTGCTGGAGAAATCTGCCGACGGTATCTACCATATATCCGGAAAGGAAGAATTAACGCCCTATGATATGGCAATACAGACTGCCCAAATACTGGAACTTGATGAGACGTTGATCGAAAAGGTTGACAGCAAAACCTTTCCGCAAGCCGGCATACGCCCGATGAAAACAGGTTTTGTTATTGATAAAGCACGCAGGGAACTCGGGTACGAACCGATGACGTTCAGGGAATCGCTGGAGACGATGTATAAGGCTTAGTATGCTAATGGGCCAATATGCTAGTATGCTAGTATGCTAATTTGATGTGGAAATGTGGAGACGTGGAAATTTGCTATTGCTTTCCGCATTCCGCTTTCCGCTTTCTGTTTTTCAGTTCATCATCAACACATTCACACTACGTTGAAGGATGTTGAATGCGATCTCCGCCATAAGGTTTTCTTTATCGAGCGTAGGATTCACTTCAGTGATCTCGAAGCAACAGATCTTGCGATTCTGCATGAACTTACTAACAAGGTCTTCCGCTTCACGCTCACGCAGCCCATTACTTACCGGCGTACCCGTGCCTTTTGAAATGGAAGAATCCATTGCATCCACGTCGAAGCTGATATAGATATCCGTGCAATCGGACAAATACCGTGTTACACTGCGGACAATGTTTTCCGGACCTTTGCGTCGTACTTCGCTTGTTGAAATCACCTTCATGCCATATTTCTCTATCAGGAATTTCTCTTCTTTTTCAAAATCGCGAAGCGAAATGAATACAATGTCTTCGGGCAACACCTTTGGAGCGATATTCCCAACATTTTTCAGTGCATTCCAGTATTGTTGTGTCTCCGGATCTATTTCATGTACGGCACATTCCAAATTATCTTCATTTATCGTCGCTGCCAGAGGCATGCCGTGAACATTTCCGGAAGGAGTTGTATAGGGTGTATGCATATCGGCATGTGCATCGATCCATATAACTCCCAGCTTGCTGTTAGGCTTTGCCAGCTTAATACCGGCGATAGTGGCCCCTGCCATGCTGTGATCGCCGCTTAATACGACGGGGAAGAAATTATTACGCATAGAGTCGGACACCGCTTTGCTCACTTTCTCGTACAATGTCGCAATTCCTTTGATCCGCTTTGCATAGGGCGATTCAATGGGCTCATACAATAACTTATTTTCAGAGGGGATCTTTTCAGAAGGGAAGTGGATAAAAAAGTTACTCATGAAATCAAGCGCTGCGATCTTGATGGCATCGATGCCCATGCTTGCGCCACGGGTACCGGCTCCAATCTCGGACGGCACTTCAATGAGCTTCACATTCTTCATTCAAATTAGTTTGGTAAACAATCGAGGGCAAGATACTGTTTTATAACAATCGATAAAATTTGCAACTAACAATCGTTAGCGCTATACTTGCACTTTCAAATTACTGATCAAGATGCATTTACAACTTACAGAAGAACAGTTAATGATACGCCAGGCCGCACGTGATTTCGCGCAAACTGAGTGTCTTCCGGGGGTCATTGAACGTGATGAACATCAAAAATTTCCTGCTGAACAGATCTCGAAACTTGCCGATCTGGGTTTCATGGGAATGATGGTTCAACCAGAATATGGTGGGGCCGGGCTCGACACTGTGAGTTATGTGCTGGCAATGGAAGAGATCAGTAAGATAGACGCAAGCGTCAGCGTTGCAATGAGTGTGAACAATTCCCTTGTATGCTGGGGACTTGAAAAGTATGGAAACGAGGAACAAAAACAGAAATACCTTACGCCACTTGCCCAGGGAAAGAAAGACGGACAACTTTATATCGGTGCTTTTCTTCTTAGCGAACCCGAGGCGGGAAGTGATGCCACTTCGCAGCGAACAATCGCAGAGGATAAAGGCGATCACTATGTGCTGAATGGAACAAAAAACTGGATCACCAATGGTAATTCAGCATCTGTATACCTGGTTATGGCACAAACCGATGTTGCAAAAGGATCTAAAGGTATCAACACATTCATCGTCGAAAAAAACTGGCCA
The DNA here is from genome assembly GCA_023437225.1 of Bacteroidota bacterium. Taxonomy (GTDB): domain Bacteria; phylum Bacteroidota; class Bacteroidia; order Chitinophagales; family Chitinophagaceae; genus Flavitalea. The sequence goes on from JAEZGS010000010.1 coordinate 154,760, forward strand.
GGTGTAACGGTCGGTGCGAAAGAAAATAAACTGGGAATTCGTGGCAGTGATACGCACAGCATCATGTTCCAGGATGTTATCGTGCCCAAAGAAAATCGGATCGGAGATGACGGCTTTGGATTTAGTTTCGCCATGAAAACTCTTGCCGGAGGGCGCATCGGCATTGCGTCACAGGCTCTTGGCATTGCCAGCGGCGCTTATGAACTCGCTATAAAATATTCAAAAGAAAGAAAAGCATTTGGCAAGGAGATTTGCAATCACCAGGCGATCCAATTTAAGCTTGCAGACATGGCAACACGAATTGAAGCTGCAAGATTGTTATGCATCAAAGCCGCATGGGAAAAAGATAACAACATTGATTACACCATGAGTTCTTCTATGGCAAAAGTGTTTGCATCAGAAACAGCTATGTGGGCATCTGTTGAAGCTGTGCAAATACATGGTGGATACGGTTACGTGAAAGAGTATCATGTAGAACGATTAATGAGAGATGCAAAGATCACCCAGATATATGAAGGCACAAGTGAGGTACAGCGTATTGTGATTTCGCGAAGTATTTTGAAATAACTTCGTGCGCTAATCTTAACAGTATGCCAGTCAGGACCGACGAATATCTCCGGATTTCGAATGAACTGAAGAACAAAGCAACGCTTGTTGCTGTATCAAAAACCAGGAGCATTGAAGAGATCATGCAATTGTATGAACTCGGTCACCGTGATTTTGGCGAAAATTATGTGCAGGAACTGGTCGAAAAACATTTTCTTCTTCCACACGACATACGCTGGCACTTCATTGGTCATCTTCAGTCCAATAAAGTAAAATACATCGCTCCCTTTGTGCATCTTGTGCATGGTGTGGATAGTTATAAACTTTTACTTGAATTAAATCGCCAGGCAGCGCGATTTAAGCATCGTATAAATTGTCTTTTGCAGGTTCATATTGCCATGGAGGAGACCAAATATGGTTTGAACGATACGGAATTGGAAGAACTTGTGGAAGCAATTCAACGGTCTTCAGGAAGCGGCGAATTAGAACATGTTAAAGTAAGGGGACTGATGGGCATGGCCTCGTTCACGGATGATGGGTTAGAAGTAAGGAAAGAGTTCAAATATTTAAAAGGACTTTATGATTTGTACTCAAATGTTGAGTGTCCATCCTGCAAATTCACAACGCTTTCGATGGGAATGAGCAGCGATTACAGGCTCGCACTTGAGGAAGGAACAAATATGGTAAGAATTGGCAGCGCTTTCTTCGGACCGCGTGAAACCAAGCTCTGACGGCGGGCACAATTATTGAATCATGTGCCGCTGAAATGATGCAAATGAACAAACGAATTCTATTATTCGCCGTACCTCTGATGTTTGCTGTTCTGCTTGCTTGCAATGACAATAACGAAGCTGCAAGTGAACAAACAAAATCAGAAAAGAAGGGACCATCCTGGCTTAGGGATATAATTGGTTCCTTCAAATCGAAAGACACGATCTACTTCGATAGCACATATGTAAATGTGTTTCTTACGAAATATCCTGCATTTAATAAGTATAAAAAAGACATCACCAAATTCTATAGTGACCGTGGATACTCACATGCATGGTTTGACAATCGTGGTGTGATTGAGCAATCGGACAATCTCTATTACCGAGTAAAGGAATCGAAGGTGGAATCAGTGGAAGATTCGCTGCCTTATGAAAGCCGCTTCGATGAACTTATGAATCGCCCAAACAGAAAGCGTAATCGTGAGGAACTTGAACTGATGCTTACTTCACAGTATTTCAAAATGGCCAATGACATATGGAACGGATTAAGTGATAAGGAAGTGAAACAGTTGGGGTGGTTCATTCCAAGAAAGAAATTTTCTTATACCGCGGTACTGGATTCAATGTTGCAGGGCCCGGAAGATCAGTTTCTTGAAAAAGAGCCATTGAATGCACAATATGAAGCACTACGAAGCCAATTAAAAAAATATAAAGAACTTGATTCATCGGTAAAGTTTACTCCCATAGCCGCACCGAAGAAAGCATTGAAGCCAGGTGACTCCTCGCAGATCATTTCGTTAATACGGACGAGACTGGTTCAGCTGGGAGACTTGCAAAATGATAATCATCAAAGCATTTATGACACTGAATTGGAGCAAGCGGTGAACCGGTTCCAACGTCGTCATGGAATTAAAGACGACGGAATTATCGGTAAATCATTGATCGACGAATTGAATGTGCCGGTAAGCAAACGACTTCGCACACTGATGGTAAATATGGAACGGTCCAGGTGGGTGCCCATGAATTACTCAGGCAGTCAAAATTATATTCTCGTAAATATTCCTGAATACAAATTGCATGTTGTTGAGAATGGTAGGGAGATCTGGTCATCGAATGTGGTTGTTGGCGAAGAAGAAAATAAAACGGTTATATTCCGTGGAGTGCTTGAGCATGTAGTGTTCAGTCCTCATTGGAATATTCCAGAATCTATAGTACTGGAAGAAATATTACCAGAGATAGAAAAGGACCCTTCTTATCTTGAAAAGCAGGATCTGGAGATCACCGGGGAAAGAAATGGTGTGCCTGTGATCCGTCAGAAACCGGGGAAGGAGAATTCACTTGGCCTGGTGAAATTCATGTTTCCAAATACGCATAATATCTATTTGCATGATAGCCCTGCTAAAGAGCTGTTCAATAGAACAGACCGGGCGTTCAGCCATGGGTGTGTGCGTGTCAGCGAGCCTGTTAAACTCGCCTCCTATGTTTTGCGCGATCAGCCCGAGTGGACAGACCAGCGGATTGATGAAGCAATGCACAGCGGCGAAGAAAAATGGATCAAATTGAAAACACGAATACCAGTATTCATAACATATTTTACCGCCTGGGTTGATCCGGCCGGTACATTACATTTCCGCAAAGACATCTATGACAACGATGAGCGTTTGGCCAGCATGATATTGGAGTAGGATTCCTTACTTTTGCCGAGGTCAAATAAAATCGCATGAGTGAAGATAAGAGCTTGAATTTCATAGAAGAGATCGTAGAATCGGATCTGGAATCGGGAAAATATAAATCAATTGTCACCAGGTTTCCACCTGAGCCAAACGGATACCTGCATATTGGCCACGCCAAAAGCATTTGTCTGAATTTTGGACTCTCACAAAAGTACGGTGGCTACACAAACCTTCGATTTGACGACACAAATCCGGTGACTGAAGAAACTGAATACGTCGAAAGCATCAAAGAAGACGTGAAGTGGCTGGGCTTTGAGTGGAAGAATGAATTGTATGCCTCCGACTACTTCGAGCAACTTTACCAATTTGCAATTAAGCTGATTGAAAAGGGCCTTGCATACGTTGACGATTCAACTGCAGAAGAGATTGCTGCAATGAAAGGTACACCCACAGAGCCCGGAAAAGAAAGCCCATATCGAAATCGTTCCATAGAAGAAAACCTCAGGTTATTCGAAGGTATGCGGCACGGTGAATATCCAGATGGCAGTAAAACACTGCGTGCAAAAGTCGATATGGCTTCACCTAACATGCACATGCGTGATCCGCTTATGTATAGGATACGTCATGCTCATCATCACCGCACGGGTTCCAACTGGTGCATATATCCGATGTATGACTTCGCGCACGGGCAAAGCGATAGCATTGAAAAAGTGACGCATTCCATTTGCACACTTGAATTCATACCACATCGAGCCTTATATGATTGGTTTATTGAAAACCTTGAAATTTTTCCGTCGCATCAATATGAATTCGCTCGACTAAATCTTTCATATACTATCATGAGTAAGCGAAAGCTGCTTCAATTGGTAAATGAGAAACATGTGAATGGATGGGACGATCCGCGGATGCCAACCATTAGTGGGCTGAGAAGAAGAGGATATACGCCAGGTTCCATTCGAGAATTTTGTGAACGCATTGGCGTTGCGAAGAGAGAAAATCTGATCGATGTTTCGTTGCTTGAATATTGTGTGAGAGAAGAGCTTAACAAAACATCATTGAGAAGAATGGTAGTATTCGATCCGCTTAAGATCGTCATCACTAATTTTCCTGATGATAAGATAGAAATGCTTGAAGGCGAAGACAACCCAGAAGACGCCAACTCTTCATCTCGTGAAATACCGTTTGGACGGGAACTCTTCATCGAACGTGATGACTTCATGGAAAATCCACCAAAGAAGTATTTTCGGCTTGCACCTGGCCAAATGGTGCGCTTGAAACACGCTTATATCATTCGCTGCGACGAAGTTGTAAAAGATGAGCACGGGATTATCCACGAAGTAAAATGTAGCTATATACCTGAAAGTCGCAGCGGTGCAGATACTTCAGGAATTAATGTGAAAGGCACTTTGCATTGGGTTTGTATCGATACTGCAGTAGGAGTGGAGGTGAGATTATACGATCGCCTGTTCAAAGTGGAAGATCCGTCCAATGAAGAAGGAGATTTTAAAGATTATATCAATGCCGACTCATTGCAGGTAATAGAAACTGCATATGCCGAGCCTGAATTGTTGAAAGCAAGCTTTAAAGAGCGCTATCAATTTCTGAGGAAAGGATATTTTACTCTCGATAAAGACACCAGTGCAAGTCGCGTGGTGTTCAATCGAACAGTGACATTAAAAGACACCTGGGCCAAGGAAGCGAAGAAACAGTAAATAGAAAACGGGAAACAGGAAATGCTTTATTTGTTTCCCGTTTCCCGTTTCCTGTTTTCGCATTCCTGTTTTATACTTCATCAATAGGTGCCAAAAACTTCTCTCAGCGTATCTGCAATTTCACCGAGGGTGCAATTATTTTCAACCGCTTCTATGACAAGAGGCATAAGGTTTTCATCAGTCGTTGCCTTATCATTTAATTGCTGAAGAAGGTTATCTACTTTGGCAGGATCACGTTGTCTTTTGAATTCCCTGATCTTTTCCACTTGTAGCTGGCGAATTGAATCGTCTACACGAAATGGATTGACAGCTACTTCAGTTTCTATTGCATATTTGTTTACGCCGACGATGATCTTCTCATTCGATTCCACTTTCCGCTGGTATTCGTAAGCGCTTCTTGCGATCTGCTCCTGTATGAATCCCTGTTCGATCGCGTTCACACTTCCTCCCATTGAATCGATCTGGCTGATAATATCCCACGCTTCTTTTTCCATCTCGTCGGTAAGTTTCTCAACAAAATAGCTACCTGCCAGAGGGTCGGCTGTATCCGCTACACCGCTTTCGAATGCAACGATCTGTTGGGTTCGAAGTGCAATGCGTGCTGCCTCTTCAGTCGGAAGACTAAGAGCTTCATCATATCCATTTGTGTGAAGCGATTGTGTGCCACCCAGTACTGCTGCCAGTGTTTGCAATGTCACCCTTGATATGTTATTCAGCGGTTGTTGCGCAGTCAGAGTACTGCCTCCGGTTTGTGTATGGAAGCGGAGCATCATTGCCTTCGGATCGGTAGCGCCGGCATCTCTCATGATCTTTGCCCACATCCTTCGCGCAGCACGAAACTTCGCGATCTCTTCAAATAAATTATTGTGAGCATTAAAGAAAAATGATAGTCGTTTACCAAACACATTTATATCAAGCCCTTTGTTTCTTGCGGCTTCAACATAAGCTTTGCCATTGCTTAAAGTAAACGCGATCTCCTGCACCGCAGTGCTTCCTGCCTCCCTTATATGATATCCCGAAATTGAAATTGTATTCCAGCGAGGTAGTTCGGTACTGCACCATTCAAAAATGTCAGTGATTATGCGCATGGAGGGGCGTGGCGGATAAATGTATGTGCCTCTTGCAGCGTACTCTTTAAGAATATCGTTTTGTATGGTGCCATTGATCTTTGACAGATCAGCACCTTGTTTTTTTGCAATGGCAACATAAAGAGCCAGCAAAATAAATCCTGTTGCATTGATCGTCATAGAGGTGGATACATCTTCCAGTTTAATACCCCTGAAGAGCATTTCCATATCTTCGATGGTGTCAATTGCTACGCCTACCTTTCCTACTTCACCTTCGGCAAGTGCATGGTCACTGTCATAACCAATCTGGGTGGGAAGATCAAATGCCACGCTTAACCCCATTACCCCCTGTGATAGAAGATAGTGATATCTCCGGTTGCTTTCCTCGGCTGTCGAAAAGCCCGCGTATTGGCGCATCGTCCAAAGCCGACCTCGATACATGTCGCGCTGAACGCCACGTGTGAAGGGAAATTCACCCGGTAACGAAGCATCTTCGGATGTCAGATCTGCGTTTGTATAAAGCGGTTTTATCTCGATTCCGCTATCGGTGTAGATCCTCGTTGGTTGAATGGACATGTTGAAAGATGTTTATTAAGTGAGCTTCATCACTTTCTTTGCCTCGTAACTTAGCACTTCAGCAACAACCTCATGCAAAGATGCTTTTGGATTTTTTACAAGCATGTCAAGCAAGTTCTTGTTCAAATCCAGCCCTGAAGCCGACTCGGGGAGGAAGGCACTTACCTGGTTAATGATGTGGATGTTCTGTTCCTTCAAATTTCTGACCGCATCCCAGGCCTCGCTGGATACAAATATTTGCTGGGTTATATTATGTTCGAATTCCTGGCGGATCGTGTTTGTCAGAAGATACTGCATGTCTCTTGCCGTGGTTCCAGGTTGATTAACTCTTGCGATAAGATTAGGCAATGCGATCCTATCCGCCAGAAGTATCAATCTTTCATATGCCTGCACCTGCAAATTCAACGCGTATTGCTCGGCTTTCGGAGGTTCATTCGAAGATTGCATCCCGGCTTCTTTGCGTTGCCTGTAAAAGACATACGCTAAAATACCACCAAGTGTCAAAGCAATCAGGATTCCAATAATAAGTTCCGTTGTAGTGATCGACATGCAGCGTTTTTAATGTAAACAAATGTAATGAAATGCGATAAGAAGGGCTGGGCCGAAAAGGAAAGTTTCAGCCGCCACCATATGCAAAAAAAAAGAGAGCCTTTAAGCTCTCTTTTTTATTTTATGCGTTTCTTTCCAACGCTGGTTTCTTACGTGTAGCTTCCGTTTTAGAAGCTGTATCCGCTTCGCCGAGTGGTTTATTTTTTGCGAAATCCATCAGCACTGGTGCAGCAACAAAGATTGAAGAATATGAACCAACGATGATACCGATCAGCATCGCAAATGCAAATCCTTTAGTCACCTCACCTCCAACAATAAAGAGGATAAGGATCGTAAGGAATACAGTGAGCGATGTCATGATGGTTCGACTAAGCGTCTGGTTGATCGCTTTATTGATGATCGTTGCCTTATCCAGGCCTCGCATGAGTCGTGCATCTTCACGGATTCTGTCATAAACGATCACCGTATCGTTCATCGAAAATCCAATCACCGTCAATATCGCAGCGATGAAGTGCTGGTCAATTTCCAGAGGGAACGGAACGATATCTTTAAAGAAGGAGAAGACGATCAATGTTACAGTAACATCATGCAACAATGCTACGATGGTACCAGCAGAGAACCTCCAGTCGCGGAATCGTAAAAAGATATATAATGCAATTACCACTAACGACCAGATTGTAGCCCATGTGGCACCTTTCTTAAGGTCATCAGAGATTGTTGGATCAACGCGTTTTGTTTGTTGAATAAACTCTGGTGAATTGAATCTCTGGAAAGGTACATTAGCACCAAGCATAGGCTTCAGCCCTTCATAAAGCTTCATTCGAACGATAGAATCCGTAGCAGCGCCTTCCTGCTTGATCAGGTAGTCGGTTGTAATATCGAACTGGTCGTTATTGATGCCGTACGTCTTAACCAATGGTGCTTCTTCAAACACTGCTGTTAATGACTGACGGATATCTTCGGCCTTTTGTGGTTTTGCAAATTTGACAATGAAGCTGCGTCCACCGCTGAATTCAACACCTTGTTTGAAACCATTGAAGAACGAAGCAACACCAAGTACGGCTACGATCGCCGAGATCACATATGCATACTTCCGGTATTCAACAAACTTATAATTGGCATTTCTGAATACACGCTTTGAAATTGCAGTGAAGTAATTCAGGTGCCTTTCTTTGTTTGTATACATGTCTGTGATCAACCTTGAAACAAGAATACCACAGAATAAGCTGAGAAGGATACCAAGGATCTGTGTGGTTGCAAAACCCAATACTGGTCCCAATCCATAGATCGCAAGGATGATTGCAGTAAGCAATGTGGTAATATGCGCATCGAGTACCGGCGGCAGTGATCTGCGATAACCAAGTCGAACTGCCTCCTGGTGGCTTGCACCTTTTTGCAATTCGTCTTTGATTCTTTCAAAAATAATTACGTTAGTATCCACGGCCATACCAATGGTCAATACAAGGCCGGCAATACCCGGTGCCGTCAGTGTTGCATTCAGTGCACTTAATACACCCACTGTAAAAAGCAGGTTCAGAATAAGTGCAATGTTTGCAATGATACCTGCGGTATTATAATATACCAGCATCAAAATGAAGATCACAAGGAAGGCCAACGCAAATGACAGCATACCGCCATTCACAGCTTCCTGTCCAAGTGTAGGTCCTACAACCTGCTCCTGAACGATCTTCGCTGGAGCTTCAAGTTTACCTGACTTCAAAATGTTTGCAAGGTCCTGGGCTTCCTCTACAATAAGTTGTTGATTCTTTCTTTCGCCGCGCCCCATGGTAATGCGAGAGCTACCGCCTTCGATCTTCTCACTCGCAACGGGTGCTGAATAAACAATATCATCAAGAACGATCGCAATTGGTTTACGGTCACGTGCGGATCTCTCAGTCATTTGAGCCCAAACACGAGCACCTGCAGTGTTCATTGTCATATTGACAAGCACATCATTGGTGATAGGGTCAAAGCTTTGCTCTGCACTTTCTATAGCTTCTCCTTCGATCTTCGCACCATCTTTTCCGGGAATTGTTTCAATTGCGTAAAGTGGCAGGAAGCTCACGGCCTTACCCTCAACATCTCTTTCCTGTTTACCCCATAGGAAGCGTGCATTTGCCGGAAAACTGTTTTTAACAGCAGGCATGCTGAAATACTCATTCACTTTTCCTGTGTCCTTTATAGCGGAATAACCGAGCACTGCACCAAACGACTGGCGGCCGGCTTCATCCTGGTAAGGAGCTGCAGGCTGGAATATCCGAAGCAGTGGATTATTCATTAATGGAGCACTGGTGTCAGTTACGCTCTTTGTAGTATCCGCAGTTGTGGCTTTTGTGGTATCTCCTGTAGGAGTGACTGTTGCTTCAGCTTTTCCAACGGTTTCAATCGCTTTGAGCGCATTTTGAAAACCATTCATCATAGCAGGGTCGTTCAACGTATAAACTTCCCAAAATTGCAGGTTTGCAGTAGACTGAAGGTACCTGCGGACTCTTTCAGCATCCGTTGCACCCGCCAGTTCAACTGTGATGATACCCTTGTTCTCATCCAGGTTGATGGATGGCTGAGCCACACCAAACTTGTCAATCCTCCGGTTCAAAACCTGGTAAGTCTGGCTCATTGCAGCATTTGCCTGCTCTCGGATGTAGCGAATTACCTGGTCGTCGGAAGCGTTGATGTTTAATTTATTTCTATTGGTATTTGCAAATTGGGGAGCAAGTCTTACACCCGGGTTAACATCCTGGAATGCCGCAACAAACAGATCAATAAAGTTTTGGTCGCTGTTCAACTTCCGGCGCTGGGCCTCAACAATTGCCTTTTCAAGTAGCGGATCTTTCGGATTGTTAGCAAGCCCGCGAATAAGGCCATCCAATGAAATATCGAGGGTAGTGTTGATTCCACCCTGAAGGTCCAATCCCAGTAACAATTCACTTTCCTTTGCCTTCTGATAACTTTGACCCCACCAGGTAATCTTGGTATCTTTTGTGCTATCAAGCAAACGCTGATAACGTTCCTGGAAGAACTGGTTCAGGGAATCCTGGTAAGAAGCCTGTGCTTCTTTATTGTCAGGGTGTTTTTGAGCAGCGGTTGGGAAAAGTCGCTTAACCTGTTGCCAGGCTTTCTCCTCCATGGCCGACTCATGCCTGTTCACAAACCATGTGAAGGAAAGCTGGTAGAGTGAAATACAAATTAATAAAACAGCAAAAATGCTAACCAATGCTCTCATTGCAATGATGTTTATTTTTAAGAGGTTGGCAAAGATAGGGTATTAAGGCATATTCCGAACTTGATTTTAGCCTCTTGAACCGACTGATTTCAGGGCGTTTTTGTTGTGCTGACCGGCGTTTCAAAAAACCCTCGGATCTTATTTGCATTTACTTACTTTTGCGTTCCAAAACTACTTACATACCAATGAGTTTATCATCCCGCCTTCAGCGTTTTAATGAACCCGAAACCCTTAAGATGGCCAAGCTGGGCCGCGAATTGAGAGCCCAGGGAATTGATGTGGTGGACCTTAGCCTCGGCGAGCCGGATTTTGATACGCCGACGCACATTAAGGATGCTGCAAAACAGGCAGTAGAGGATAACTGGAGTCATTATCCTCCCGTTGCAGGTTACCCCGATCTGAGAGAAGCAGTTTGCGCCAAATTCAAGCGCGATAATAATCTCGAGTATAAGCCGGAAAACATAGTGGTATCAACCGGGGCGAAACAAAGTCTGGCGAACGCGGTTATGGCGGTAGTTGATAACGGAGATGAAGTGGTGATCCCAACGCCTTACTGGGTAACTTACTCAGAGATCGTTAAGCTGTCAGATGGCGTTGTGAAATTGGTTCGTACAAGTTATGAGAACGGTTTCAAGATCACGCCTGAAGAACTTGAGGCCGCAATTACACCGAAGACCAAACTATTCATGTTCTCTTCGCCTTCCAATCCAACGGGCTCTGTTTATAGCTACGAGGAATTGGCGGCCCTGGCCGACGTCTTCCGCAGGCACCCTCATGTTTATATACTGTCCGATGAAATTTATGAATACATCAATTTCGTTGGAAAGCACGAAAGTATCGCACAATTTGAAGACCTGAAGGCTCGCGTCATCATCATCAATGGATTAAGCAAAGGCTTTGCGATGACCGGTTACCGGCTCGGCTATATGGCTGCTGATGCAGCAGTAGCAAAAGCGTGCGAGAAACTACAGGGCCAATTTACAAGTGGCACCTGCGCTGTAACTCAACGCGCAGCCATTACTGCTCTTGTATCGGACCTGGCGCCTACATACGAAATGGTTGAGGAGTTTGCAAGAAGAAAAGCTCGGGTAAAAGAATTGCTTACCGGCGTACCATGTGTTCGCTACATCGAACCTGATGGCGCATTCTACATCTTTCCCGAAGTGAAGGATTATTTTGGCAGGAAGTTCAACGATGAAGTAATTAAAGACGCGGACGACATGTGTATGTATCTGTTGAATACAGCGTATGTAAGCACTGTTACCGGACGTGCTTTCGGGGAACCGGACTGCATCCGGATTTCATTTGCCAACAGCATGGAGAAAATCGAAAAAGGTTTTACCAGAATACGGGAAGCCCTCGCCAACCTTTGTTAATGTTGGGAGCATCCTTTCAAGAAAAGTCCGGGTTTATAGCCCGGACTTTTTCATTTAGCCAAAAGTTAAAGAGTTTGAACTTTTCCTGTGTTTATAGAGCAGCAATCCGAGTACGGCAACCGCAGTTATTCCCACCACTTTTAATATAAGTCCTTTTGTTTGTGGGGGTGGCACATATTGAACACCTTCACGATTAACAAGTGCAGGATCATTTACATATCTGCCGTGAGAAGGCACCGCAACATCCCGGAAATTCTTAACGAGGTTTGAAAGTTCTCGGACCAATTCGGTTCCATGCATCGGTTTACCATGACCGGTAGAAGCAACCTGAATGTCGAGCTCCGCCAGTTTTTTTACGGATGATTCTGCTGACGTCCAGTTATAGGTGAAATATTTGGGAGGACCTGACAATATCTTCTTTTGTGTCATAACGGCCAGCATGGATTCCTGGCAGGTTGTAACAAAAGCATCGCCTGCAAGTAATACGCCGTCTGACGACCGATATAAACTGATATGCCCAGGCGCATGACCTGGTGTATGAATATAAGTCCAGCCTTTCATGAACGGGATGGCACCGTCTGGTGGTAATATTTTAAATCTGTCTGAGACATCAATCGGGCCCTTTGGATAAAGACATGACATATACGACATCATGCCACCGCCCACCGAAGGATCGGGAGGGGGATATGATGATACGCCAGTCAGATAAGGTTCTTCCAAAGTATGTGCATAGATGTCAACATCCCACTCCTCGGCAAGCGAACGCAACGATCCCACATGATCAAAATGCGCATGGGTCAGAATTATAGCTCTTGGAGCATGTTCCGGCCAGAAAAGGTGTTCTGCTACACGCTTGATTTTACTTGCCGTTGTATTCAAACCAGCATCCACAAGAACCCATGAATTGTCTCCAGGATTGTGAACAAGATAGACATTGACAAACTTGTCTTTGATACCCCAAACCCCCGGCGCCACTGAGAACCAGTCGATATAGTATTTCTTTGGCACTTTCTGTTGTTTCATATAAGCTGTTTAGCAAACACCAAAAACATTCATGCCAATGCAATGTGTTTCCTACACCCTTCTACTGTGTGTAAGCCTGCATTTGCCGTGCATTGTCGATCGCAGATCCCCCTATATCGTTATTAAAATAAATGAACGCCTTTCCTACATGCGATGCTTGTTTTATATCTATCACCACTTGTTGCAATTCGCCGGGAGTATATTTCGACTTGTATAATTCGGGACGACCGTGGAAACGGTAATATAAAAGACGCGTGTTTGCAACCACTTCTTCGGGTAAAGTTGGATGACTGATCCCACAGAATGTGATCTTGTGTTTCGCCAGTTTGTCATAAACCGACTGATTCCACCAGCTCTCATGACGGAATTCAACAACATTGGGGAACGAGGGGTCCATTGTCTCAATAATGCGATCTAATTTTTCTTCTGAGTACGCCGCCCTTGGAGGCAATTGAAATAATACTGCGCCAAGTTTTTCTTTCAATCCTTCGATGATCGTGGAATAATATCCCGCCATAATTGGCGCCGTTTCATGGAACTGCTTGAAATGGGTAATGATTCGTGGTGCTTTTACCGCAAACGAAAAATTTGCCGGACTCTTTTTATACCATGACTCAAAAGTTGCAAGCCTGGGGAAACGGTAAAAGGTGACATTAAGTTCCAGCGTGGTGAACCTTTCTTTGTAATAGTCAAACCACCTGCTTTTAGGCAGGTCATCGGGATAGAACAATCCTTTCCAGTGATTATAATAAAATCCTGAACATCCGATATGCCACATGCTTTATTTCTTCTTATAAGAAACGAATGCAATTTCCTTGCTATCCGGTGACCATGATGGTACATTGATCGTTCCCTGGCCTCCATAAAACACTTCTGTAAGGTCCGTGATCTTGCGATCAGCAAGCGACATCAGTCGCAGTTTCACATCTTTTCCAAATGGATGAGCTTGCTTTTGATCTTCCAGGTAAGTGATGAAGACGATCCACTTTCCATCGGGAGAAGGATGCGCAAACCAATTTGAGTGTTTGTCGTTCGTGAGCTGTTCTTTTGAAGAACCATCAGTATGCATTCGCCATATCTGCATCGAGCCTGATTGGAAGGAGTTGTAATAGATCCATTGGCCATCGTGACCATATTCGGGGCCATCATCAAGCCCAGCATCGTCTGTTAACCGGCGTTCCTGGCCACCTTCAACAGGTATGGTATAAACATCAAAGTTCCCGTTCCTTTCTGCACAATATGCAAGCTCCTTACCATCCGGCGACCAGCCATGCCAGAAAGAAGGCACGTTTGGCGTAACGCGTTTTGGTGTGCCACCGTCTATCGGCAACACGTATATGGTTGACCGTTTCCATTCCACGGGTTGAGATGTATCGTGAATATTGGTATGACTGATCACAATTTGTTTTCCATCGGGAGAAATACCGTGGTCATTATTACATCTGTCTGCAAAGTCGGTGTTGATCAGTAACATTTCAGGATTCGCGCGGTTCACCCTGTACAGTTTACCATTGCTGTTGATGATGAAAAACTTGCCGTCAGTGGACCAGTTAGGTGCTTCAAAATGTAATGGCTTCTTCATTACAACTGTGCGCTTTTTCGTGGCAATACTGATTGTTTCAAGAATGCTTTCAGCCAGTTGTTGTGACATTGAAGGAAGTTGCGCAAACAAAAGAATAGAAATACAAATAAGTAATCGTTTCATATCAGGCATGCTTTATTATTGTTACGGGCGATTTGCGATTTGCAATAATTTTTCGTGTAAGATCAGCACCTGCGGAATCACAAGCTGCTGCTCATCGTTCACGATCACAGCATCGCATAGACGCATCTTAATATTTTCGTTGATCTGTTTTTTCATACGTGATTTTATGGATGCGGCATCAACATCGTCTCTCTGCATCGCCCGGTGAATGCGAAGTGTTTCGGGAGCGTACACACCGATCACGAAGTCGAGTTCGTCCTGGCTTCCGCTTTCGAATATCAATGCGGCTTCCTTTATGGCATATGGTGCAGTCTGCTGCTGCATCCAATGCATGGCATGAGCGATCGTCGCTGGATGAACGATTGCATTTAATCGATTCAATTGCTGCACATCTTCGAATACAACGGAAGCAATGTATGTGCGGTCCAGTTTACCTTCTTTATAACTCCGCGGTCCGAATAAATCAACGATTTGTTCAATCAGCGTCTGGTCTTCCTGCATTAAGCGCTTTGCGGCTTCATCCGCGTAATAAATGGGGATGCCTAACAATTTGAAAATTGCCGAGACCGTACTTTTGCCCGAACCAATGCCGCCTGTTATTCCAACCTTGAACATATCCGAATGAAAGTAAAAAAAAAGTCCGGAACCATAAGATTCCGGACCGCTGACACCTGGAAAGGTTAAAGTACCAGGTAAGTTTAAGAAGGTTTTACAGCAGGGGTGGATGCCTTATTTATTTGGTTGGTCCACTCCATACTAATAGCTGATTTTTCAATCTTCATATAGCTACCAGGACTTGTTTCAAGCATAAGGGTTCCATCTTCGTTGATTTTATTCACGGTTCCGTGGATGCCCGCGATGGTCACTATTTTTTCACCCTTTTGCAGGTTCTGTTGGAAAAGTTTTGCCTGTTTTGCTTTTTTGGCCTGCGGCCTGATCATAAATAACCAGAACACCAGGATCATACCACCCAGAAGTAGCATTTGAGGAAGGGCAGAGCTGCCGGCCTGTAATAAAATTGCTGCTGTAGTCATCGATTATAGTTGAAAATAAAAAATTAGTTGTTTGGCTTAACGTCTACCTGGAAGCTGATCCGATGATCGGTGCTGCCAATGGTATTTGCGCTAACATATATCTCTTTATGCTGCAGCCCTTCACGACCCTTTGAATCGAATGAGCCTGTTATCTTTCCCTCTGCACCCGGGGCGATAGGTTCCTTGGGGAAATCAGCTACCGTACAGCCGCAGCCCGGACGAACCGACTGAATAACCAGCGGTTTTTCGCCTGAATTGCGAAAGCGGAAACTCACTTCAACCTTTTGACCTTCATTGATGCGTCCAAGGTCTTTGGTAGAATCGATCCATTGAATGGTTGTCAGTGCGCCGGATTCAACGGTTTGCGATGCACCTTCATTTACTGCAGAAGGAGTTGTGTTTGCTTCGTTACATGCAACAAAGAATCCCGATAATATTAATATTGACAACAACTTTTTCATGAGCTGTGTTTTTTGCAAATTTAGCCTTTTACGATGGGCGGAAAGATACTTTAT
Organism: Bacteroidota bacterium; assembly: GCA_023437225.1. Taxonomy (GTDB): domain Bacteria; phylum Bacteroidota; class Bacteroidia; order Chitinophagales; family Chitinophagaceae; genus Flavitalea. Next base: position 170,469 of record JAEZGS010000010.1, read on the forward strand.
GCAATTTGTTTTCGCGAACAAGATCCTTGTGAATATTATCCAGGATGCCATTGACAAACTGTCCGCTTTGCTGGGTACTGTATTCTTTTGCCAGGTCAATGTATTCGTTGATGGTTACTTTGGGAGGAATTGTCTCAAAAAACAGGAATTCGCAAACCCCCATGCGCATCAGCAACATATCAAGCACCGCAATCCTGTCCGCTTCCCAGTTCTTTAGTTTAGGCTTTATATATTCAAGCGCTATGTCTTTCTTATCAACAGTCGTTTCTAACAGCTTACGCGCGAATTCAGCTTTTTCCTTTCCTAAGAATTCTGAAAGGTTGAACGACTGCGGTTTCGAGAGAAAGTTTAGAACGAGCTGACCGATCATTTGGTTATCGTCGTCCCAGTTAGAAAACTTCTCTTCAATGAAGTTGAGGAAAGAATCATTTGTGAGCATGAGGTCCGTAAAGATGGTCTCAAGGATCTCCTTCTCCTGCTTCTTGTCGCGGCCTTCAAAGTTGATATATTCCTGGTACTTATCTGTTGCGGTGAGGTCCTGGTAAATGCGTTTCAGCAGTTCGGCGTCATCAAACTTTGCGGGATTGAAATCTTTCGTCGCCTGCATATAGCTTGCATGCTCCAGTATTCTCCAAAGCAGTTCATTACCTGCGATCTTTGTGTTCACAGAGAGATCAAATGCCGTCGGAAGGTGCTTTGCGGCACGGTTCTTCGCATCCGTTTCGGCGTAACGGGCAACTTCTGTAATGAAATGTATAAGGTAAATAAATAACTGTCGGCTTTGTTCAAGATGCTTGTCAAGCAATTTGATCTGTTCGGACGGTTGCACAATCTCTTCCCGGCTTTCCAACGAATACAAGGTCTGCATCACTTTAACCCGGATTATTCTTCTACTGATCATTGTAAGAACTTAATTGAGCCGGCAAATGTAGGGCATTTAAGCAGAATTGAGAATTGAGAATTGGGAATTGGGAATTGGGAAGGCTATATCGAAATGCTAAATGGAAAATGGGAAATGGCAAATGGGAAATGTAATCGGAACTATGGCGATGCTGCTAAGTTGGCACGTTTGATCTGGATATAGTTGTTTGCTGTCAAAATTTATGGTGGCGAATGTGCCTTTCCTGAAATATTGACCTTTAAAAGTGCTTTGGTACAGAATTCGTTTACTTTTGGCGCCTGCCATTAACTGGCATAAAAGAAGAATTATCTAACATCAAAACTAAAATTGGTAAACTATGGCTAAGTTAAATGTTACCCCGCTTCATGACAGGGTAATCGTGAAACCCGCAAAAGCTGAAGAGAAAACTGCCGGTGGTATCATTATTCCTGATACCGCAAAAGAAAAGCCTCAACGTGGTACTGTTATCGCTGCTGGCCCTGGTAAGAAAGATGAGCCTGTAACTGTGAAAGAAGGCGATACCGTACTGTACGGTAAATACGCTGGAACTGAGATCCAGATCGAAGGTGAAGATCTTCTGATCATGAGAGAAAGTGACATTCTTGCAATTGTTTAATCACTCGTGGAGTAAAGAAATATTCTTATTCCTATTTCAAATGTTTAAAACAAAAATTCCATAGTCATGGCAAAACAACTGTTTTTCGACATTGATGCCCGCAATAAAATGAAGAGAGGGGTAGATGTACTTGCAAATGCCGTTAAGGTGACCCTCGGACCAAAAGGTCGTAACGTAGTTCTCGAGAAAAAATTTGGTGCTCCTTCAGTTACTAAAGATGGTGTTACCGTAGCAAAAGAAATTGAACTTGAAGATCCCATCGAAAACATGGGTGCGCAAATGGTGAAAGAAGTAGCATCTAAAACTGCCGATATCGCAGGTGATGGTACTACTACTGCAACAGTTCTGGCTCAGTCAATCATTTCTGAAGGTCTGAAGAACGTAGCTGCCGGTGCTAATCCAATGGATCTTAAAAGAGGTATCGAGCAGGCAGTAGCGAAAGTAATCGAAAATCTGAAGAGTCAGTCTCAGGCCGTTGGTACAGACACTGCTAAGATCGAGCAGGTTGCTACCATTTCTGCAAACAACGACAATAACATCGGTAAACTTATTGCTGAAGCATTTACTAAAGTAGGTAAAGAAGGTGTTATCACTGTTGAAGAAGCAAAAGGTACCGATACAAATGTAGACGTGGTAGAAGGTATGCAATTCGATCGCGGTTACATCTCTCCATATTTCGTTACAAATAGCGAGAAGATGGAAGCTGAATTGCAGAACCCTTACATCCTGATCTATGATAAGAAGATCAGTGCGATGAAAGACATCCTTCACATCCTCGAGAAAGTTGCACAAAGCGGTCGCCCTCTCTTGATCATTTCTGAAGATCTCGAAGGCGAAGCACTTGCAACACTTGTTGTGAACAAACTTCGTGGTACGCTGAAAGTGGCTGCTGTAAAGGCTCCTGGCTTCGGCGACAGAAGAAAGGAAATGCTTCAGGACATCGCGATCCTTACAAAAGGTACTGTGATCAGCGAAGAGCAGGGTTACAAACTCGAGAACGCTGACATCAGCTATCTGGGTACTGCGGCTTCTGTTACCATCGACAAAGACAATACAACTGTAGTTGGTGGAAAAGGCGAGAAAGACGATATCCAGGGTCGGGTGAATCAAATCAAAGCACAGATCGAAGTAACTACTTCTGATTATGATAAAGAAAAATTGCAGGAGCGTCTTGCAAAACTCAGCGGCGGTGTTGCAGTATTGTATGTTGGTGCTGCTACTGAAGTAGAGATGAAAGAAAAGAAAGATCGTGTAGACGATGCATTGCACGCTACAAGAGCTGCGGTTGAAGAAGGTATCGTACCAGGTGGTGGTGTTGCTTACATCCGCGCAATTAAAGATCTGGAAGAACTAAAAGGTGTTAACGAAGACGAGACAACCGGTATCCAGATCGTTAAGCGTGCTATTGAAGAACCTCTTCGTCAGATCGTTGCTAACAGCGGTATTGAAGGAAGCATCGTAGTTCAAAAAGTAAAAGAAGGAACTGCAGATTACGGATTCAATGCGCGCACCGAGGTTTATGAGAACCTTCTTGCTGCAGGTGTTATCGATCCAACTAAAGTAACACGTATCGCTCTCGAGAATGCTGCTTCAATTGCAGGTATGTTGCTTACCACAGAGTGTGTGATCGCAGACAAACCTAAGAAAGAAGAAGCTCATGCTCATCCGGCTCCAGGTATGGGTGGAATGGACTACTAATTATGAAATTCGAAATGCCAAATGCGCAATTCGAAACAAATACACACAAGAATGCTCCCACGATGGGGGCATTCTTCTTTCTATCCATTTTACAATTCCCAATTCTCAATTCTCAATTTCGCTGATTATCTTCGCCGCCTATGACACAAGAACAAATCAAGAGTATGAGGGACCGTGTAGCCGTCCTGAGGAGGTTTCTTTGACGTCGATAACAGGACAGACAAGATAAACCAGGATAAGCAGCTTTCATTGTCACCAGGTTTTTGGGATGACAACAAGCGAGCTACCGAAATTCTCAAAAACATCAAGGTTAACGAATATTGGGTAAAGCTTTACGAGCAGGTAGAAGCGGCCGTGGACGACTTCGTTGTGCTGTTTGATTTCTGGAAATCCGGCGATGCAACGGAACAGGAAACGAAAGAAGCCTACGAAAGTTCCCTTCAGCAGATCGAAGAAGCAGAATTCAAAAGCACGCTCAATCAACCGGAAGATGAATTGCCCGGGGTACTGCAGATCAACTCTGGTGCTGGCGGAACAGAAAGCCAGGACTGGGCCGAGATGCTTGCCCGCATGTATCGCATGTATGGAGAAAAGCAGGGTTGGACCGTTTCAGAACTTGACTGGCAGGAGGGCGATGGCGCTGGCATCAAGAGTGCAACGCTTCAATTTGATGGGCCATTCGCGTATGGCTTCCTCAAAGCTGAAAGTGGCGTACACAGACTTGTACGTATTTCGCCCTTCGATTCAAATGCGCGTCGCCACACTTCTTTTGCCTCCATCTTTGTATATCCGCTGGTTGATGACTCGATTGAGGTAGAGGTGAATCCAGCCGATCTGGAATGGGAATTCTATCGAAGCGGAGGTAAGGGCGGACAGAACGTCAACAAAGTTGAAACTGCAGTCCGATTGAAGCACATGCCAAGTGGCATCATCATTGAGTGCCAGCAGGCCCGGACTCAGGGTGAGAATAGGGAGAAGGCACTTAAGATGTTAAAGAGCCGGCTGTATGAAGAGGAGCTTAGAAAACGCGAAGAGCTTAAGAATGCGGCAAACGCCAGCAAGAAAAAAATCGAATGGGGCAGCCAGATACGTTCCTATGTTTTCCATCCTTACAAAATGATCAAGGATCATCGAACTGACTTCGAGGTAGGAAACGTACAACCGGTAATGGATGGAGAACTCGACGGATTCATCAAGGCCTACCTGATGATGGAAAAAGAATCTACTAATTAGCAAAAATGATATTATGAACCTCGGTTATTTCAATTATCCCCTGCCTGCCAATGAGCCGGTCTTAAATTATGCACCCGGTTCAAAGGAAAGAGAGCTGTTGCAGCAGACAATTGCTGAACTCAAATCTACTACAGCTGATATCCCTATGTTTATTGGTCCCGACGAAGTTCGCACCGGTCGGCAGGTAGCCATTAATCCACCGCATGAAAGAACGCACGTTCTCGGGCATTTTCATGCTGGCGATGAATCGCATGTTCGCATGGCCATTGATGCTGCACTTGCTGCCCGCGAACAATGGGCGGAAATGAGCTGGGAGAACCGGGCCAATATTTTCCTGAAAGCTGCGGACCTGATCGCAACTAAATATCGTCCTTACATGAACGGCACAACCATGCTGGGGCAAAGTAAAAATGCTTACCAGGCGGAGATTGACAGTGCTTGTGAGTTAATAGATTTTCTCAGGTTCAATGTTCATTTTTTAAGTGAGATCTACCGTCAGCAGCCGATCAGTTCACCTGGAATGCATAACCGTTTGGAGTATCGTCCACTGGAAGGTTTCGTTCTTGCCATTACGCCTTTCAATTTTACGGCGATAGGTGGAAACCTCCCTACATCTGCCGCCATGTGTGGTAATGTTGTCGTTTGGAAATGCGCAAATACGCAGGTTTACAGTGCCCAGATGTTCATGCGTATTTTGAAAGAAGCAGGATTGCCTGATGGAGTTATCAACCTCGTGTATGTTGATGGACCAACAATCGGTAAAGTATGTTTCAGTCATACACATTTTGCAGGGGTGCATTTTACCGGATCCACAGGTGTATTCAACCATATGTGGAAGACCATTGGTGAGAATATGCATCTGTACAAATCATATCCACGCATTGTGGGCGAAACAGGAGGGAAGGATTTCGTTATGGTTCATGCTTCTGCAGACCCTGATGTTGTTGCAACTGCTTTGCTTCGGGGTGCCTTCGAATATCAGGGGCAGAAATGCTCTGCCGCCTCTCGTGCTTACCTGCCTTCTAATATTGCTGAGCAGGTAAAACAGAAACTGGTTGAGGGGATCAATTCATTTAAGATGGGATCCGTTGAAGAGTTTGGAAACTTTATCAACGCAGTGATCGATGAGAAGAGTTTTGATAAGATATGCAGTTACATAGAAAAGGCGAAGACCGATCCTGAGTCAGACGTGATCGCCGGAGGTTCATTTGATAAGACCGATGGCTATTACATTCAACCTACGGTTATCGAAACTAAGAATCCCGGCTACATTACAATGTGTGAAGAAATATTCGGGCCGGTGCTTACCATCTATACATACCCTGCGGAAGAATTTGAGCAGACTTTAAAACTAGTTGACAATACGTCCCCTTATGCGCTTACCGGCTCTATCATAGCGCGGGACAGGTACGCGGTTGAGCTGGCAACAAAATTGTTGAGAAATGCTGCAGGCAATTTTTATATCAACGATAAGCCCACTGGAGCCGTAGTTGGTCAGCAGCCCTTTGGTGGCGCACGGGCTTCCGGAACAAACGATAAAGCCGGGTCAATACTCAATCTGTATCGCTGGCTAAGTCCCCGAACAATTAAAGAAACTTTCAATCCACCAACAGATTACAGGTATCCGTTTTTAGGATAAAACAAAGGTCCGGCTTAATGCCGGACTTTTTGTTTATGGTAGTATGGCACAATTTTTTTCATGTTGCTTACAATCAAATCTATTTGATATGAAAAAAATATTTTCCATGGTGCTTATGGTTTGCCTTGCAGCGAGCGTAAATGCACAAATGTCCGGTACCCGTTTCGGGGTTAAAGCCGGCGCAAACTTCTCCAATGTAAATGTTGAAGGCACAGATGCCGACATAAAGGCAACGTCTGGTCTGCACCTTGGCGTATTGGCCCATGTTCATGTTACCGATCGATTCGCATTTCAGCCTGAACTGGTTTATTCCATGCAGGGAGCGAAGTCTGAATTTGCAGGTGAAGATTCGAAATTGAAACTACACTACATAAATATTCCTGTACTAGGACAGGTGATGTTTGGTGATGGATTTCGTTTGCAAACAGGACCACAGGTAGGTTTTCTTCTTTCGGCTAAAGAAGAGGATGAAGATGTAAAAGAAGACTTTAATAAGATCGACTTCTCATGGTCATTTGGTGCAAGCTATGTAACGAGCACTGGAATTGGATTTGATGCCCGTTATAACCTGGGCTTGAGTAACATCAGCGAAAGCGATGAAGTGAAGGCCCGCAACCGGGTATTCCAGGTAGGCATCTTCTATCTTTTCGGTGGTACAAAATAATTTCACATGTATGTTGTCTTAAAGGAGAACCAGGTTGGTTCTCCTTTTTTTATATCAACTTATTACCATTCATCCTTTGCACGAAACCGAATTTCCCATATACATGACAAGTTTCATGTATGATCATAATTTTGCGCCCAACAAACTAAACTTTATACTATGAAGAGAATTTTCATTCTTTTTGTTTGCATGGCAAGCTTTGCCGCAGCAAGCGCACAGGTACAGTTCGGAGGAAAGGCAGGTCTAAACCTTTCAACTTTTGCTGGCGACGATGCAGAAGGGTCGGATATGAAAGTAGGATTTCATGTGGGTGGTCTCGTGAAAGTGCCCATTACAGAATCTTTCTTTTTCCAACCCGAATTAGTATTCTCGAGTCAGGGTGCACAAACGTCAGATGACGACATTGATGACATCAAAATGAATCTTAATTATCTGAATGTTCCGTTGCTGGCTAAGTATCAAACTGGTTCAGGCTTCTTTGTTGAAACCGGTCCTCAAATTGGTTTCCTTCTTTCGGCTAAAGCGAAAGCTGAAGGAATCACAGTAGACATGAAAGATTTCATGAAGAAGACAGATTTCTCATGGACAGTAGGATTAGGATTTCAATTCCCGATGAATTTCGGAGTTAATGCAAGGTACAATCATGGTTTATCCAACATCTGGGATGAAGAAGACTCCAAACTGAATAACAGCGTCTTCCAGGTTGGTGTTTTCTATGTTATTGGTGGAAGCCGTTAACGTCTTCGCTAATTAATCGATCACTTTATAAAAGGGTTGCTGTTTTCAGCAGCCCTTTTTATTTACTACATTCGCAAAGTCTGAGAAAACAGGCAACCCCATCTTTCAAAATTTTCTGCGTGAAAACGGTATTGAACGAACAACAGATTTCGATAACAATCAAAAGGCTCGCCCACGAGGTGCTCGAGAATCATCCGGATCTTGAAAACACAGTGATCATCGGTATACAACCCAGAGGTATATACATTTCAGATAAGCTTGTAACCGAATTAAAGACGATGGTTTCACAAGGTAGCATTCGCTATGGAATACTTGATATCACGTTTTATCGCGATGATGTAAGAAAGCAATTGCATATACCCAATGCAACAGACATTCCATTCAGTATAGAAAATAAGAAAGTGATACTGGTTGATGATGTTCTCTATACGGGTCGCACCACACGTGCTGCATTGGATGCACTGCTCGATTATGGGCGCCCCGCTAACGTGGAACTATGTGTATTGATCGATCGTCGTTATACCAGGGAATTTCCTATTCAGGCCGATTATATTGGCAGATCGATTGATTCCATCAATTCACAAACTGTGAAGGTTTTTTGGAAGGAAAGGGATGGTTCGGAAGAAGTCATGCTGCTTGAGAATTGAACAGCACTTACATTTTCGGCATTAATGTTTAAATACTATAACTTCGCCTCCTGAAATGCAACTTTCAGTAAAACACCTCCTCGGCATCAGGGATCTTACCCCACAGGATATCCGGCTTATCCTAGACACCGCAGTTCAGTTCAAAGAAGTTCTTCAACGCCCCATTAAGAAAGTACCATCACTTCGCGATGTTACAATCGTTAACCTCTTCTTTGAAAATTCAACGAGAACACGCATCTCCTTTGAACTCGCTGAAAAAAGACTGAGTGCGGATACGATCAATTTCACTGCAAGTGCCTCTTCCGTTGCAAAAGGAGAAACATTACTGGACACCGTCAACAACATTTTATCAATGAAAGTGGATATGGTGGTCATGCGCCATAGTGCAACCGGTGCTCCACATTTTCTTGCCAAACATATTCCCGCAGCTATTGTGAATGCAGGCGATGGTATCAATGAACATCCCACCCAGGCGTTGCTGGATGCACTTAGTATCCAGGAAAAAATCGGTTCGATCGAAGGATGCAAAGTGGCGATCATTGGAGATATACTTCATTCGCGAGTGGCAATGAGCAACATGTACCTGTTAAAGAAGATGGGTGCGGAGGTAACTGTTGCTGGCCCGCCAACGCTTATACCCAAATACGTTCGTGAAGCTTTTGATGTGAGGGTTGAATACAATGTTCGAAAAGCGCTTGAATGGTGCGATGTAGCCAATGTTCTGAGAATTCAGTTGGAGCGACAAAACCAGGTGTTATTTTCTTCTTTGCGGGAATACAGCCTGGCTTATGGAATCAATCGCCGACTGCTCGACGGTCTGAAAAAAGAGATCGTTATTATGCATCCCGGACCCATCAACAGGGGCGTTGAACTGGACAGCGATGTTGCCGATAGCGCTCACTCACTGATTCTTCAACAGGTAGAAAACGGCGTTGCTGTAAGAATGGCTGCATTGTATCTATTGTCAGGCGGACGAACTTCACAACTTAATTAACGACCAACCTGCTGCCATGCAACGAATCGCTTTATTTCCCGGAACATTCGATCCACTCACCATAGGCCATCTCGATATTATCAATCGCGCATTGCCGCTTTTTGATAAACTCATAATCGGCATTGGTAGAAATGTCAACAAAACACCTATGTTTTCTGAGCAACAAAGGATTGCCTGGGTAAACGAATTATTCATGGAATGCCCTTCGATTGAAGCCGTTGTTTATGAAGGCCTGACCGTGGAATGCTGTAAGAAAGTAGGAGCGCGGTTCATTGTCAGGGGAATACGTTATGTAAGCGATTTCGAATATGAAAAGGCTATTGCCGACATGAACCGAAGCCTTGATCATAATATAGAGACGGTATTTCTGACCTGTCTTCCGCAGTTCACGTCAGTTGCATCCACCCTTGTAAGAGATGTGATACGCAACAACGGAGATGCTACCCAATTCCTTCCAGAAGTTGTAAGTAGAACATTGCATCAACGGATCTCATAACCAGCCGCCTTCAAAACAGCGATCAGGTTTGCAAAGGTATTTGAAGTAACAGAGGCCAGGTCTTTGGGGTCCACCCACTTCAATTCAGTGATCTGCTCTGCAGTCTGCGGGACGAGTTCCTGGTTTCCCTCAACCCTCATGTGGTACCAATGCGTTTCTTTCAGCATATGCTTACCGCTTTCGTCATATACATGGTACGTTGTAATGATATGACCTCCTAATTGAACGTTTTTCAAACCCGTTTCTTCTTCAACCTCCCGAACAGCACATTCCTGCAGCGTTTCGCCCTCATCAAGCTTCCCCTTCGGAAGATCCCATTTTCCACGTCTTAACTGAAACAGGATTTGGTTATTCTCATTCTCTACAATTCCACCGGCCGCTTTGAGTATGTTGAATTTTCGAAACACCAGCTTCTTCATTTCGTGTACATCGTGATGAAGGAACAACCCGGCATGGACCTGTGGCTGATGCATTTCATAGATCATAGAATTCACTGCTGCTGCAGACAATTCATCTATAAGTACGGTGTCGTCGTGGTGTGCATAAGTTTCGAGCTCACCTTCAATTTTGTCTGTAAGAAAGAGTGGTTTATCGTTAAAAAAAACGGTAATGTACATGGCGAGATGTTGAGCTGCTAAAGGTACATTCTTAAGTTTTTTCCTCTTAATGTAATTAAATTTACTTTCGCGCCATGACAAATGAAAAAGCAGTAGCCGACAAGCTTTTACAGGTTAAAGCTATCCGGCTTAGTCCCGCTCAACCTTTCACATGGGCCTCCGGCTGGAAAAGCCCGATCTATTGCGATAACAGGAAAGTGCTCAGTTTCCCATATACCCGCGACTTCATCAAATCAGAAATGTGCAATGCAGTATTTGAAAAGTTCCCCGAAGGTACACTCATTGCGGGCGTCGCAACTGCAGGTATTGCGTGGGGCGCGATGATAGCCGATCAATTGAAGCTTCCCTTCATTTATGTAAGGCCGAAGCCAAAGGAACATGGATTAGGAAACCAGATTGAGGGACAATACGAGGAAGGGATGAATGTAGTGGTGATCGAAGATCTGGTGTCCACTGGAAAAAGCAGTCTACAGGTGATTGACGTGCTAAGGAAACAGCAACTAAACATCATCGGAATGGTTTCGATTTTCAATTACGGTTTTCCCGAAGCTGCCGAATCATTTGAAAAAGCATCAGTACCCTGTTATTCGTTGACAAATTATTCTACATTGCTTAAACTAGCCATTGAAAAGCAACTGATCTCACTTGGAGAAGAAGAGATATTGTTAAATTGGAGTAAGGATCCCGCGAATTGGAACCCTTAAATTAAATTTGGAAAAACACCCATAATGAAAAAGCTCATATTCATCCTGGTTGCAATAATCGGTTTTACCACGCTGGCGCATTCGCAGGCTAAGCCAAAGCAGGTTCAAACGGTTACAATCAAGACACCCTCAGTGCAATGCGATATGTGTAAAAAACGGATTGAAAGTTACATGACCCGGGAAACCGGAGTGCAGAAAGTGACCGTTGATTACAAGAAAAAAACAACGAAAGTGACTTTCGTTTCAGATAGAACGAACATAGAAAACATCAAAACGGCCATTGCTAATATCGGGTATGACGCCGATGATGTGGCCGCGAATGAGGCATCTTATAAAGAATTACCCAACTGTTGTAAGAAACCCGAGGAATAATCTAAAACGATTTTATATCAGAGGAGGAGCGAAAGCTCCTCTTTTTTTTGCCTATTTGTCAGCTCAATTGCTTATCGAATGGTCTGGCGTCCCTCGTATGCAAGCGGATAGTTTACAAAAATACCACCTTTACCAAGTCGTGCTGTTCCGGCAACCCGTAAAACTACCGAAGTATCTGAAAGACTCTGGAGCAACTTTGTTGCGCTGGAAAGAGTTGTTACAGTAACCTTCACGGGCACCGCGAACGTATCCCTTTTGGGAATCTGAATTAGCGAATCCAACAAAGTTGTTCCCAATAACTGATTATTAACAAAAATCTCCATATTAGCACTTTTCAACTGCATCCTGCTCCGATTCGGATTATACATCTTGATGTTCAGTCCGATCATGGATTCGGCCAAACCAATAGATAAGACCTTCATATCATCGATTCCCACATATTGTGGAGGCTCCGGTTTGCTACACGCGGCAAACCCAAGAACTGCTAGTATCAGAATTAAGCTTGAAACCTTCATAGAAATATTTTCCATCTGAAAGTATGCCTTTAATTTTTAAGCCCCAAAATGGGAGGGTATCTTTGTGTAAATGTTGGCTAAAAAACTTAGAATTTAGGCCGTGGAACGTACCTCTCAGTTTAAATCTGGTAAGATAATATCTTTAGTAATAAATATTTTAGTTTAATAGATTGGTAAACATTGGTCTATGTTTTCTACCTAATCTTTAAATACAGAAATTTGATGAGCAACAACTTTAAAATCATACAGAATGATTCCCCGCCGATGAAAGGGGACGCTGTCGATTCAATTGATTCATGTTCAATTGATTTACAATATTTTGCAAGCGTAGCTTATTATTCCTCATTAAGTCGATTTAAATATGCATATTTTGACTCATATCTCTTTGTCGAGAAATCGGGAATTTGCAACAGGTGCAGGATTATGACCGCCAACGGCCCACTTATTTTAAGCATTCCCCTGTTGGACGGCCGAAGCCAAAGGAAGCCTGTTCGGGATATCCAGATATGTTGGAAAGGACGATGGGCGGCGGACCATTGGCGTTCCATCGAATCGGCATATGGCAGATCTCCCTGGTACGATCATTACTCGCCCCAATTGCGTGCTTTATATGCAAGAAAGGATACATATCTAATTGACTTCCTTATGGAGACCACCGAATGGATTCTGCGCAGCTTGAAGGTTAATATGGAGAGAAACTATAATTCGTTAGATCCCAGCGTCACATCGTTAACTGATTTGAGGCTTGCCAGTCCGCCAACGACCCCTCAAGGTCATCCCAGTTTCTTACGGGCGGCACAGGTTTATCCGCAAGTGTTTATGGAAAGGCATGGATTCGTAGGAAACCTGTCCATACTCGACCTGTTGTTTTGTTTGGGTCCGGGTGCTAATTCCTATTTGCTGAAGATGTCAGTCTGACATAAAAAAAGCCCGATTTTTACCGGGCTAAAGTGACACAAATATGTTCCGAAATTTTATTCTGCTAAAGTTCTACGATTTTCTTTTCACGTGATCCAAGGCGTTCCAGCAGGATCTGTTGTTTCAGCTTGTTGACTTTTTCCTGGTGGATCATTTTGTTCTTTTGGAATTTCTCAAGTTCCTGTTGTACCCTTACATTGTTTTTAACCTGTGCGTTAGCCTCGCGGATCTCTCGCTCGATTTCCTGCCAGTTAATGCTCCGCATGTCTTCATTCAGGCAATGAAGCTCCTGCTTAAGCTTTTCCAGATCTACCTGTACAAGGTCTTCAAGCCCCTCGTTCTCTTTGCATGCTGCTTCCAGTTCGATTATAGCCTTCTCAAGCGCCTGCCGGGCAAGCTTTTGATAATTACTCACCATCTGCATTTTGTTTATGCTGGTGTCCTCCATTAATTGAAAGCTCAAGCTTCCTGAAGGAATGTAGGGAAGAGGAGATCCCACGCCAGATTCTGGAACAGGTGTACGGTTCGGAGTCTGGTGTAAAGAATATTCCATCACCTGTTTATCGTCGACAAAAGTAACCAGGGGCTCCAAATGGTTATCAGGTTCTTCATCAACATACAATACATATTCGTTACTGTCTTCGATCGGGGATTGCTCAATAAGTGTAGTATCGGGGTCTTCAGCAATTACATTGAGTGGGGAGTGCAAATTCGGTTTCGAATGCTTATTGTTTTGCTCTTTAATCGAAGGTTCTATTGCCGCATAAATGAACGGCAGGAGCGGATCAGGAGATTTCATTAATTCGTCTTTCTTGTACCACCCAACAACTGCCACAGTCATGAAGAGTCCAAACAACCCGACTAGCCCGAGATCGATAGGCTGACGTTGCTGATCGCCGGTTAGTATGCGGCGGACCCGCTGTAACAGCAGGCTCTTCCTGTTGCCGATCGCTTTCAGGGCGGGAACCATATTAGCGCCCCTTGATTTTTCGAGTATCAGTAAGGCCGTAGCATACTCCGAAACGTTGCTCTGGTAGTATATCACCCTGTCATCACAACTATTTTCCCTTTCTTTTTTCAATAGTCCTACCAACACCCTTGCAAATGGGTTGAAAAATAAAATCGCGGAGCTCACAGCGATCACCAGGTTGATGACATAATCGTTGCGACGAATGTGCTCCAGTTCGTGCAATAGGATCGCCTGTGCCTGCTGAATAGACAATTGATTAATGCAGGCAATTGGCAAAAGGATCATAGGCTTCCAGAACCCAATGGTAAGAGGCGTATCCACTAACGATGAGAACCAAACCTGTACATGTTTCTTAATGCCCATCTGGCCCCCGCGCTCCTGAACGAATACGCGTAATTCGGGATCTGCTTTTGTAAGCCCTTCAACCGAAAGCCTGTTCGTAAAACGGTATTGGAGAAAAAAACGACTAATTAACAAGAGCGCAACGAGGATATAGGTGGTTGAAATACCCGTAAGCGCCAGGTCAGCATATGTGTCATTGACCGGTACATTAAGCCTGAGCATCTCCGCTGCAAGGCTTTCAGAGTATTGTCCCGTTGCTGTTCGATAGATTACCGAACTGATAAACAACAGGAGACCGCCCAGGAGCGAAACAAGTGCCAGGTTGAAACGTTTGGCCGCTACCATTTTTCCGGATGTAAGAACCAGAATATGGTAAAGCAGCCACAGCAGACCCATCTGCCAAACACTGTCAACCAATGACCACCCCAAACCTTTTATGAAAGCCGATTGGGAGAGCAAATTCATGCTATTGTTTTTTTAGGTTATCTATCAGTTGCTGGATCTCCTCGAGCTCTTGCGGAGATGCCTTGTGGTTTCCCAGGGCCTGGAGTACCAATTCAGTGGTAGATCCTCCAAATACGGTGTTGATCATCTTCCCGAGTAAGTGTTTCTGGGTTTTCTCCCGGCTTACCGCCGGCTGATAGATATGCGTCTTTACCGAGTCATCGCGCTTGACAAGTCCTTTCTCATGCATGATCTGCATTAGCTTTAAGGTCGTTGTGTAGCCCGCTTCTTTGGTTTTTGAAAGTTCCTCATGAACTTCGCGAACACTCGCAATACCTTTCAGCCACAGTACCTGGAGAATCTCCAGTTCGCTTTCTGTTGGTTTGATGTATTTCACGGATGACATAAAAAGACATTTAGCCAACAATTTACGATATATTTCGTAAAACGATCTAAGTGGAAGTTAACGAAGTTTAAATTTTTTTTTCGCCAATTTGAATGAGTGGTCGAAGCACTGGTTGGATGGTAAAGATGTAAACAAAAGTCCCGATGTAGAAACACCGGGACTTAGGTATCTGGTATGATTAGTATCGCAAATATAGCAGGACCGCTGATTTAAGCTTTAGCCGCTGCGATTCCTTCTATGTTAATTCAACAAATTAAGTGTCAGTGCTTATATATCACTGCTTGCGAAGTCTTAGGCGCGGTTACTGTTTTGCCTTGACCGACTTTTATTTCTTTCTGTGCAACATCCTGGTCTGTACCATATATGCTTGCTAGAGTAGGAGCAATAACGAGCGAAACGATGGACATCAATTTGATCAGGATGTTCATTGATGGCCCTGAAGTATCCTTAAAGGGATCTCCTACAGTATCACCGGTAACCGATGCTTTGTGCGGTTCTGATTTTTTGTAAAATATCTCGCCGTTGATCTCTACACCTTTCTCGAAAGATTTTTTTGCGTTGTCCCATGCGCCGCCTGCATTGTTTTGGAACATACCCATCAATACACCACTAACAGTAGCGCCGGCAAGAAATCCTCCCAAAGCTTCAGGTCCCATAAGGAATCCTACGATCAATGGAGAAAGAATCGCTATAGCACCAGGAAGCATCATTTTCTTGATGGAAGCTTCTGTTGAGATTGCCACACACTTATCGTATTCAGGCTTACCAGTTCCCTCCATAATTCCGGGGATACTACGAAACTGTCGGCGTACTTCTTCTACCATGGCCATCGCCGCTTCTCCAACCGCACGAATAGCGAGCGAAGAAAAAATGAATGGAATCATTCCCCCGACAAATAAACTTGCCAGTACATCGGCCTTATAAATATCGATCCCTTCGATGCCCGCAACTCCAACGAATGCCGCGAACAATGCTAGTGCAGTCAGCGCCGCAGAGGCAATCGCAAATCCTTTTCCTGTAGCAGCGGTGGTATTTCCAACAGCATCCAATACATCGGTTTTCTCACGAACTTCTTTTGGCAATTCACTCATTTCAGCGATGCCTCCAGCGTTATCCGCGATCGGTCCAAATGCGTCAATAGCAAGCTGCATGGCTGTTGTAGCCATCATCCCTGCAGCAGCAATGGCAACTCCGTAAAGACCTGCACATAGGTAAGATCCGTAAATCCCGGCAGCTAATACGAGTATCGGAAGGAAGGTACTTTCCATTCCCACGGCCAGTCCGCCGATAACATTGGTTGCATGACCGGTTCCGGACTGGCGAACAATGCTAAGCACCGGACGCTTGCCCATGGCAGTATAATATTCGGTGATGATACTCATCAGGGTACCTACGACAAGACCCACCGCAATAGCGCCAAGTACACCCCATTTGGTGAACTCGTGACCTCGAAGACTCATCGTTTCAGGAAGTATATAATATACGAGACCAATACATGCCAGGGCGGTCAATACGATCGATCCCCAGTTGCCCATATTAAGTGCCTTCTGAACATTGTCTGTATTCACTCCCGCATTGTCACTCACCTTTACAAAGAGAGTACCCACGATGGAAAACAGAATACCCACGCCTGCGATCAACATCGGGAGCAGGATAGGGGCCATGCCGCCGAAGCTATCGTTTGATATCGTTTCCTGGCCAAGAACCATGGTGGCCAAAACGGTTGCTACATATGAACCGAAAAGATCCGCACCCATTCCAGCTACATCGCCCACGTTGTCTCCAACGTTATCGGCAATGGTTGCAGGATTTCGAGGATCATCTTCGGGAATGCCAGCTTCTACCTTTCCCACGAGGTCTGCACCAACGTCTGCTGCCTTTGTATAGATACCTCCTCCAACGCGCGCAAACAATGCTATGGATTCAGCGCCAAGTGAAAACCCTGTAAGTACTTCAATTGTGCGCAGCATTTCATGTCCATTGATATCAGCCCCTTCCGGAACGAAGAGAGCTTTGAGAATCAAAAAAACTCCACCAAGCCCAATCACTGCAAGACCGGCCACACCAAGACCCATAACAGAGCCACCGGTGAATGATACGGCGAGCGCCTTACTAAGGCTGGTTTTGGCAGCTTGTGCGGTGCGAACATTTGCTTTTGTGGCAATGCGCATTCCAATGTAACCCGCTACTGCGCTGAATATTGCACCTACGATGAATGCCAGTGCAATTGACCAGTGTGAATTTTCGTTAGTAGTTGACATTACGCCCAGCAATAGAGCTACGATCACAACGAAATATCCGAGGATCTTCCATTCTGCTTTCAGGAAAGCCATGGCGCCCTCGGCGATATAATCGCTGATTTCTTTCATCCGAGCTGAACCTGCGTCCTGGCGGGAAACCCAATTGAACTTTATGAATGTATACAAAAGACCAATGGCACCCATGACAGGTACGAGATAAATCAATTTGTCCATAAGCTATGAAACTTTGGTTTTAAAGGTCGGCAAAAATAGGGATTAGCCGTTATCAATCACAATTATTATAACGGAAAGCGGAAAGCGGGAAGCGGAATGCGGAACGCGGAAGCGGTTTTTTACTGAAGGCGCAATGCTGAATGCCGATTAATAGAGAAATCTGGAAGGTATATAAATGCAAACAGAATGCGGAAAGCGGAAAGCGGGAAGCGGTTTTTTACTGAAGGCGCAATGCTGAATGCCGATGAATACAGAAAGCTGGCAGGTATATAAATGCAAACAGAAAGCGGATGACAATTGCAACTGGAAGCTCCCTGCTCAAACGATTGTTTAGCAAACCGCTGGCGTTACACGATCTCACATCATCACATCCACATTTCCACATTTCCACATTATGTATTACCACTAGC
>JAEZGS010000014.1 GCA_023437225.1 Bacteroidota bacterium
GTGCTAGTATGCTAGTGTGCTAGTGTGCTAGTGTGCTAGTGTGCTAGTGTTCTAGTGTGCTAGTGTGCTAGTGTGCTAATGCAATATACGTTATGCGTAATGCAAATCTCACAATGCAAATCAGCCAAACCCGCAAGCAAAAACGTTTTTGCAATGTAACGAAAAAACAAATGCCAAATTCTTAAAAAGCGGTGAAAAGAGGGTTTGAAGTGATTAGCAGGATCTTAAGATTGAGGGCGATACGATGTTCATGAATGGGTTTACAAAAATGTCCCAGCATGGCCGGGACATTACAAATTATGGTAAAATAAGAGAGAAGCTGGTGAAAGTGAATTGGTAACGATCAGATCGACGCCAGCGAATCTTTACAGGCTTCAATTGTTTTATCCAGGTCTGCTGTTGTCAACGCATTTGATATAAACCATGTTTCAAATGCTGACGGCGGTAAATAAACTCCGCGATCGAGCATCGCATGGAAGAACTTATTAAAAAATGCATTGTCGCAATTTGAGGCATCATCAAAGTTTTTCACAGGATTTTCGCTGAAGTGTACGCTGATCATGGAACCGAGCTGATTGATCTGGTAGGCCCGGCCGGATTGCTTTAAAACATCATCCAGTCCGGCTTTGAGGTAATCAGTCTTTTCATCGATCGATGTGTAGATCGATGGATCCTGGTTTAATTTCTTAAGAAGCGTAAGTCCCGCGATCATCGCAAGAGGATTTCCACTGAGTGTTCCTGCCTGGTAAACTTTGCCGATGGGAGCGATGTGTTCCATGATCTCCTTCTTACCTCCGAATGCTCCAACTGGCATACCTGCGCCGATCACTTTACCATAGGTAACAAGATCGGCATTTACATTAAGTCGTTCCTGTGCACCACCTGCTGCGAGCCTGAAGCCGGTCATCACTTCATCAAATATGTACACAATGCCTTCACGATCGCAAATGCTTCTTAGTCCTTCAAGGAATCCTTCCGCAGGCGGGATACATCCCATGTTGCCGGCAACGGGTTCTATGATGATAGCAGCGATCTCGCCAACGTTCTTTTTGACAAGCTCTTCAACGGCATTCAGATCATTATAAGGAGCAGTGAGCGTATCTCCTGCAACACCTGCAGTAACACCGGGAACGGTTTGTATGTTGAATGTAGCAACGCCACTTCCTGCTTTAACCAGAAATGAATCGGCATGACCATGATAACATCCTTCGAACTTGATGATCTTATTGCGACCAGTATATCCACGTGCAAGCCGGACCGCACTCATGCAGGCTTCGGTACCACTGTTTACCATACGGATCAGGTCAACGTTTGGAGCCATCGATTTGATCAGCTCGGCAACCTGTATCTCCAGTTCTGTTGGTGCACCGAATGACGTTGATCCCAATACTTTTTCCTGTATTGCTTTGACTACAGGTTCGTAAGCATGACCAAGTATCATCGGTCCCCATGAGTTGATATAGTCGATGTACTGATTTCCATCTTCATCAAAAAGATATGCGCCTTTTGCAGACTGAATAAAGACGGGCGTTCCGCCAACGCTCTTGAATGCACGAACAGGTGAATTCACACCACCGGGAATCGATTCCTGCGCGCGTGAGAAGAGATGGATGCTTTTGCTATTGTTCATGAATTTGTTGATAATTTGGTTTAGTGTGCTAGTGTGCTAATATGCTAGTATGCTAGTGTTAATCCATTAGCATATTAGCACATTGACCACATTAGCATATTAGTTTTGCTGCAAATTTTGAGTAGTATGTCGCAATCAAATTCGCTCCGGCTCGCTTGATGGAAGTGAGTGATTCGATCACTGCTTTTTCTTCATTGAGCCAGCCCATCTGTGATGCTGCCTTGATCATTGCATATTCACCACTTACATGATATGCACTTACCGGAACGTCTACATTGTTTCTTATTTCGCGAATAATATCAAGATATGCCATTGCTGGTTTTACCATCACTATATCGGCTCCTTCTTCAACATCCATGATCGTTTCCTTTACCGCTTCTAGCCGGTTGGCATAATCCATCTGGTAAGTCTTCTTATCGCCAAATCCCGGTGCGCTATCCAATGCATCGCGAAACGGTCCATAGAAGCAGCTTGCATATTTTGCACTATAACTCATGATGCCCGTCTTGGTGAAACCGTTTTCTTCAAGTGCTTCGCGAATGGCAAGGATCCTGCCATCCATCATATCGCTTGGCGCAACAAAATCAGCTCCGGCCTGGGCATGACTTACACTCATCTTTGCAAGTACTTCAACAGTAGCATCATTCACGATCTCGGAGCCTTCAACGATACCATCATGACCATACGAAGAAAACGGATCCAACGCAACATCCGTCATCACTACCATTTCCGGTACTGCATCTTTAATTGCTTTGATCGATCGTTGCATCAGTCCATCCGGATTCAATGCCTCGGTTCCCTTATTATCTTTGAGTTCGTCCTTGCACTTAATAAAAAGCAATACAGATCTGATTCCAAGCGAATACAATTCTTTCACTTCCTTGACCGTATTGTCGATGCTCATGCGATAATATCCCTGCATCGATGGGATCAGTTCTTTATAATCGTTTCCTTCATCAATGAACAACGGTGCGATAAAATCGGATGGTGTTAATCGCGTCTCCGCAACCATCGATCGAATCGCCGGCGTTGCACGCAGTATTCTGTTTCTTCTTATCAACATAATTATTTGTATTTCGCGTTTCCTGTTTCCTGTTTTCTGTTTCTTTTTTCCTTCCGACTACCGATTACCGACTACTTTCTCAGCCAGTTTCTCGGCTTCAAATATTCCAGCAATTCCGCTTCTCTTGTTCCTGGTCCCGGATGATAATCGTACTCCCATCTTGCTCGTGGTGGCAGGCTCATTAAGATCGATTCAGTGCGACCGTTAGTCTTCAGTCCAAACAATGTTCCGCGATCGTGAACAAGGTTGAATTCAACATATCGACCGCGACGAATTTCCTGCCAGAAGCGTTCCCGCTCGGTGTACTCAAAATCTTTTCTTTTTTCAACGATCGGTATGTAGGCTTTTACAAACGCATTTCCATTAGATTGTTGAAACGCGAAAAGTCGCTCTGCGTCTGCATCATCGATGGGTCGAAGGTAATCATAAAACACACCGCCAATTCCTCGCGCTTCGTTGTTACGATGCCTGTTCACGAAATATTCATCACAATGTTTCTTATACTTTTCATACAATCCATCTCCAAATGGATCCATCGCATCTTTCAACGTTTGATGAAAATGTATTCCATCTTCTTCATGCAGATAATAAGGCGTTAGGTCTGAGCCGCCGCCAAACCATCGATCGATCCTATTACCTGCTCCGTCATACAACTCGAAATATCTCCAGTTCGCATGCACGGTTGGTACATAGGGGTTCCAGGGATGAATTACAAGCGACAACCCGCATGCGAAGAAATTACTCTCGCCCACACCAAACGCCTGTTGCATTGCAGGTGGTAGCTTTCCTTCAACAGCAGATGTATTCACACCTCCCTTTTCAAAAACATTCCCATTGCTGATAACTCTCGAGCGACCGCCGCCACCTTCTTCTCTTATCCACTTGTCTTCAAGAAATTTCGCTTTGCCATCTATCGATTCCAGGGCGTTACAAATATTATCCTGTAGTTCGAGTATGTAATTATTGAATCTATCTTTCAGCATATTCTTTCACTGTTTCAACAAATGCGCGCGCATGATCAACTGGTACGTTTGGAAGGATACCATGACCAAGGTTTGCAATGTATCTTGTCGTTCCAAATGCATCCACCATTGCACGGGCGGATCGTTTGATCTCATCTATCGGTCCTAACAATTTTGCAGGATCAAAGTTGCCCTGGAGCGTTATGTTGTTTCCCGCGAATTGCCTTGCCAGCGCGGGTTTGATGCACCAATCAATTCCAAGTCCATGTGCTCCTGTTGCGGCCATTTCTTCAAGGGCAAACCATGCGCCTTTGGCAAAGATGATCGTTAAACATTCCTCTTTCAATGCAGCAACGATCTGCCTTATGTATTGCAATGAAAACGTTTCAAAATCCTGTGGACTTAATAATCCTCCCCATGAATCGAATATCTGTACCACGTCTGCGCCTGCTTTCACCTGTGCCTTGAGATATGCGATCGTAGTATCGGTGATCATTTGCAACAACGCATGTGCAGTATCGGGTTGAGTGAAACAAAATGCTTTCGCTTCATCAAATGTCTTTGATCCCTTGCCCTGCACCATATAACAAAGTAACGTCCACGGTGCTCCTGCAAACCCGATCAACGGAACACGTCCGTTGAGTTTTTCTTTTGTGAGCGATAATGCATCAAATACATATTGAAGTTTTTCATGCACATCAGGAACATGAAGCTTTTTCAGATCGTTGATGTGTTTGATTGGATCAGGAAGTAATGGTCCTTTGCCTTCTACCATCTGAACTTCCAGTCCCATTGCAGCAGGAACAACTAGTATGTCAGAAAATATGATCGCCGCATCTACACCTACCTGTTCAACAGGCTGGATGGTTATTTCTGACGCTAGCTCGGGGGTTTCGCATCTTTCAAAGAAAGTATACTTCGCCTTGAGTTTCATGTAATCCGGAAGATATCTTCCTGCCTGGCGCATCATCCATACGGGTGGACGGTTTAATGTTTCTCCTTTCAGTGCTCTTAATAATAAATCGTTCTGTAACGTGCTCATATATTTATATCACCAGGGTTTAATTGAAATATTGAATGATCGCTTTCAGCATCTCTTCCTTACCAGGCTTGTCGGCGATCACCACTGTATTTGCGGTGTATTTGTGTATTGTTTCGGCAGTGGTCTTGCCAATGGCAAACAATATTGTACGATCGGGAATGTCGTTTACTGAGAAGAAACTTTCCACAGCACTTGGACTGAAGAACGCAATGCCATCATATGTTTTATTAAGCATCGCAGGCTTCTGTATCGTCTTGTAAACTATGAGTTCTTCAAGCAGTTTTCCTTCCTGTTTAATGATGTCGGGAAGATCATCGCGACGAATATCACCACAAAAAAATACATAGGGGCCATCGTCTTTAGCCAGCAGATCATAAGCCAGCTCTTCTGCATCCTTTCCTAATGCAATGATATTATCTGCACCAAAATAATGCGTTGCAAGCTGCAATGTTGTGTAGCCGATGCAACCGATCTTCCAGTTAGGCTTGAAATTATTTAGCCGGTCCACCACCGCGTCAACTGCATTCATGCTGGTGAAGATCGCTGTAATGCTTTGAAACGAATATCGCTCGATCATCTCATCGATTCTCGGATCGTTGATCGCTTCTACTTCTATGAAAGAATGTATATCGATATCGATGGAGCTCGACGCAGCTTCCTGTACAAGAGCTGCCGGTACATCGCGCGTACTTAATATGTGTTTTCTAACTTTTTGCATGTTGAATGGAATCCGCTATTTCTTTACCACCGTTTGCAAGCAATTCGTGTGCTGCATCAATGCCAAGATTTCTTGCAGTCCATAGGGCCGTTCTTTTCTCAACAGATACCTTTTGTTTCCCATCGAGTGAAAGAATGCTTCCCTCGAAACGCATCTCATGACCTTCTACCTGTGCCAATGCACTGATCGGCGTAGAACACCCGCCCATCAATGTTCTTAAGAAATCACGCTCAAGGTTGGTGCACAGAGTTGTTAACTCATCATTGAACTGCGCGCATGCGGCATAAGTGTGTTCATCATTCGTTCGGCAAACGATCATAATAGCACCCTGTGCAGGAGCAGGTAACATCCAGTCGAGTTCGATGCTTTGTTCTGGTCGAACATTGATGCGTTCCAATCCCGCCTGCGCGAAGATGGCACCGTTCCAGTTCTCTTCACTTAGTTTTCGCAACCTCGTATTTACATTACCGCGGAGATTGTGTATCTGGTGCAATGGATAACGATGAAGCCATTGTGCAATGCGACGAATGCTGCTCGTTGCCACATGAGCAACGCTGTTTCGGTCTTCAAGAAAGCTTATATCGCCCTTATATACGAGAAGATCCCGGAAAGGACCACGCTTCAATATTGCAGCACGTCGTATGCCCTGAGGAAGTTGCGTTGGTACATCTTTCATCGAATGTACTGCAACATCGATCTGGTTATTCAGTAATGCGATGTCAAGACTTCTTGTAAAGATGCCCTGTACACCCATTTCATAAAGAGGCGTGGAAAGATCGATATCGCCTTCGCTTTTTGTTGGGACTAGTTCTGTCCTATACCCATTTGTTTCCAGTAGATTCTTCAATTGGGTTGCCTGCCACATGGCAAGCTGGCTGTCGCGGGTACCTATCCTGATGGACTTTTGCATGATGATCAGTTTGCAGCTGCAGAGGTCATGTATTCATTGATCGCTTCGATGTAATGACATCCGCGCTCATTGCGGGTGCGCATTTTCAGCGCCATGCCATTGATCACTTTCTGGATCTTCTCACTGTCGGCAGACAGAATCGTATTGGTTGACTTGCAGGAAAATAAACTATGACAAATTGGATCCTGGTGGATCTTTTGCAGTTTTTGTTTTACGGCTTTGAGCACGGGCACGTACTTGCGGTGTTCGTGCCATTCGAGGAACTCTGCGATGTGTTCGCGTATGATGTCTTTCGCCTTGGGCACTTCCGCTTCACGGCGTTGTAGTGTTGCGTCTTTCAATTTTGAAAGCTGGTCGACGTTCACCATGGTGATGCCGGGAAGTTCGCGGGCCGATTGTTCCACATTATATGGTATCGATAGATCGATGATCAGCTTCGGGGAATGGCCTTCAAGATCTGAGCGTAATATCGTTGGTTGCGTTGAGTTGGTCGCAACGAGGATGATATCGGATTCGTGGATCTGTTGTGATAGCTTGGAATACGCGCTGTAATGCAGTCCCAGCTCCTGTGCAAGATCCGCTGCCTTTTCCGTAGTGCGATTTACCAGCGTGATGTTGCGGGTGTCGAGATAATCGACCAGGTTCTTGCATGTATTGCGACCGATCTTACCAACGCCCACCAAAAGTATTTTTTTGGAGGCGATGTCAATCACGTTCTCGCGGATATATTGAACGGCAGCGAAGGAAACTGAAACAGTTCCACCGCTAATCTCTGTATTGTTCTTGATGCACTTGGAAGCCTGCAATACGCCATTAACAAGCCTTTCCATGAATGAGCCGATAAAATCATGTTGCTTGGCAAACTTTACGGCAGTCTTGATCTGACCCACGATCTCATAATCGCCCAGTATCTGAGAATCCAATCCGGCTCCTACTGAAAACAGATGTTCAATCGCGTCGGTGCCCTGTTTGATGTAAGCCAGTTCACGGAAACATTCAATAGAGCCCGTTGTCTCGGAACAAAGAAGTTCTACCAGTGATGCCGAATCCGGCGCCATTCCGTAGATCTCGGTGCGATTACAGGTCGATAAAATAAATAACTGGCTGATTCCGTGTGTTGGAGCGAGGGCGAGAACATTTTCGTACTGGTCATCGTTTATTGCAAACTGACCCCTGATCGACGCATCAGTCTTCTTATAGTTGATGCCGGCGACCCAGAAACGAGAAATATCCTGTTGATGAAAACCCTGCATGTTCGGTAAGTGGTGCTACTGAATGTAGCGCACAAATGTACTTGTCAATACGCAGGAAACGGCTGGAGGTTTGTCATTCAAATGTCACTTTTTAACAATTGTCCCACTTTCGATACCATCTCAGGGCGAATAAAATACTCAAATGTCCTTTTATCGGTGATGCTTCGCTGTTTATCGATCACGGGTTCACCGGATTCACTCAGGAAAGCCAGTTTCTGGTTCAGCGCGGTGAGACTGTCGCTTCTCTGTCGTTTCTGGATCTCAGGACTCTTATTGGCAACGCCGAGTTGTTTGTTCAGGTCTTCGATCGTCACCACTTTACCGCCGAGAGATTGCTGCCATATGAATTGAAGGAGCGACTTCTCCCGGTCGTCAAGGATCTCTAATGGCTCGGGGTCGGTTCTCGTGATATCGGCCTGGATCGGCTCCGGTTCTATAGCCTGTTGTTCGAGCTTCGGCTTTTGCTTACGCCATACGAATATGAATGCCACTAAGAGAAGGGCGGCGACGGGCAGTCCCCAGGAAAGCATGGAGTCTGTACCCGATGATTCGGAAGGGTCGTAAACACGGACGCCGGTATCGTCGAAGTCGGCCGATGTAAACGACATCGAGTCGAGGTATCCCGACAGGTTACCTATATATAATGTAGAGTCGATGAAGAAGGTGATCGACTTACGCGCCCGGGCGCTGAAGAAGTTTGCGAATTTGGTTTCACCTGAACGATTGGCTACCAGGTAACGGTTGTTTTTGAAATCGATGATGCCCGGTTTTGTTGAATGAACATAGGCCATGCCCCATGGACTGATGCCAAGGAGCGTCAGGGCCGTATCCTTAGATGTGCCCAGGAGCGACCATTCACGCTTTTCTATATCCAGTTTCCAGATCTTGTTGGCGAATGCTGCGATCCTTTCCTCGTTATTGTAAACAGTTGGGTTCTCAAAGTTCTTACCTAGCAGGTATAAGCTTTGGGTTGATGAATCGAGGTGATAAAAATCCTGGTGGTCGAAAATATGTGGGACTTCGCGATTCAGTAATACGATCTCCCATTCCCGTTTTGCAGGAACGAAATAACGTAACTGGCCATTGGTATTCCATAGCCCGGTACCACCGAAAGAATACAGAGTTGTGTCCAATACAAAGTTGAAGCAGCGAAAGTTGTAGCCGGTAAAATATGTTGAATCGATTCGCACCCAATTATTCTTTGAATGCGTAGTATCAAGTTGATAGATGTATCCAGTTCCTTCAACGAAAGCTATAAGACCGGTCGAAGTTTTTAATAATTCAACCGGGCGATGAGCGAATGGTACAGGTACCTCGAATAATATCGTCTTATCAAATTCTTCGGTTTGATGGGTGTAAACAATGCCGGGAGTTGAAGCTAATTTTTTTACCATCGGCACGAGCTCATTGCGTTGAGCATTAAGTGTCAGGCTGACAATAAAAACTAATACAGCGGTCAGATAAACAATTACACCGGGTCTTTTGCAACAAATGATCATAATCCTGTAAAGGAATTTATTTTATCACCAATATATAATGTGTTCATTTCTAATACTTACAAACCCGATTTTCATCGGTTTGAGTACTCACCACTTTTATCACCTAATAAAGACCCTTAATTGAACTAAAAGAAAATAACAGAGGTAAATTGGAAAGGCAATTTACAGAACCTTTCTATTGATTGCGTACCCAATGATAATGAATTTATCTCTCATAAGTATAGATCTGCAAAGTTTCTGATTATAGTGTTATGATTAATGTAGGAATAATTGACAGCAACATCAACCTGGTAAACAACTACAAGTTGTTCTTTACCGACTTCCCTCATATATGCATCTCGTTTAATTGCAATACATACGAAGAATTCTTGAACAAGAGTGATCGGTTCTCAATAATGAACGGTGTACAATTATTAATTGTAGACATTAATATACCAGGTGCCGATGGTCTATCCATGATAAGTGAATTGCGTTCCAAATATCCGGATACACATGTATTGGTTTTCACTGCATTAGTGAGTGAGATCAGTGTATCAGAATCTTTAAGTCGCGGTGCTTGCGGCTATGTTGTAAAGTCAGTGCGCATGCATGAATTACATACTGCAATATGCGATGTAATGCAGTCTGGTGCTTACCTCTCGGCCACTGCGGCCTCACAGTTGATCCGGCTTGTAAAGGATAGAGGTGAAGCTAAGTACGATGAAATACTTACGCAGCGTGAACGCGAGTTGATCGGTTATTTGCAGCAGGGATTGTCTCACAAAGAGATCGCGAAGCGTATGTACCTTTCTGTATATACAGTGAGTTATCATTTAAGGAATATATATCCGAAGATGAACGTTGAATCGAAGGCGCAGTTGATATCGAAGATGAGAAGAGAGAATAGTAGCAGATATGTAAGTAACACTACACATTTTAGTAGGTAATCGTCAAAAATAGTAGGAAATACTACTAAAACATGTAGGTGGAAATTACGGTGCAATGTTTAGTTTTGTTCACCAGCATTAAATGTCGTAATGACAATTAATCTGTGTTCGGGAACCACAACCCGAAGTTCTAAACCACCGAAGTACAAGACCCCCTAACCCAGATCCTTTCCGAAAACACCTCCAATTAGTCCTTATCTAACGTGTAATTGCATATGCAGTTATGCGAGCTTACTTCTTGTTTATTGAATTTCAAGCGCTGCTGTCGTGTAACGAAGATCGGCGAAGCCTTGCCCTAAACCATAAACCATGATCGAGAACAGGAAATGGTATGCCGTGTATACCAAGCCAAAATGGGAGAAGAAGGTATCGGAGTTATTAGCAAAAAAGAAGATCGAAAACTATTGTCCATTGAACAAAGTGATGCGGCAATGGAAGGATCGACGCAAGCTGATAATGGAGCCATTGTTTACATCTTATGTATTCGTTCATTTGAGTGAAACAGAGTTGTGGCATGTAAAGGCAACCGATGGTGTGATCAACCTGGTGTATTGGTTAAGTAAGCCGGCGGTGATCCGTGATGAAGAGATTGAAACAATACAGAGATTCCTGAACGATTATGAGAACATTCACCTGGAGAAAGCAAGAGTGAATCCCAGTGATGTTGTTCGTGTTATTGGCGGCCCATTGATGCATCTCGAAGGCAATGTGCTTGAAGTGATGAACAAGACAGTAAAAGTATTATTACCCTCCCTGGGTTATCATATGGTAGCTGAGATAAGCATAACCAATCTTGAAAAGGTGGTTGGCTTTACGAGCACACACACTCATCAGCATTACCAGCTCCAGGTTTCCTGATCAAATAAAATTTATGTTGTCAATTACCTCGTTGGTAAGGTGCCGTACTGCGGCGCCTTACCTTTTTTGTTGTCTTATTGTATTCGGCTCCTGTGTTAATACAAAGAAGGCAGTTTATTTCAATGGCGCACAAAGTGGTCCGCACCCT
The DNA here is from genome assembly GCA_023437225.1 of Bacteroidota bacterium. Taxonomy (GTDB): domain Bacteria; phylum Bacteroidota; class Bacteroidia; order Chitinophagales; family Chitinophagaceae; genus Flavitalea. The sequence continues at coordinate 11,010 of JAEZGS010000014.1, forward strand.
ATTAGTGTTGAAAGTTATGAGCCTGTTATAAGGCCGAATGATCTGTTGTCTATTACATTCAGTAGCATCAATCCGGAAGCTGCAGAGGTATTCAATAAGCCAAATACCACAACAAACAACAACGTAGCAACAACTGCCACTACAACACAATCGTCCGGTTACCTGGTAAGTCCTGAAGGAAATATTCAATTGCAAATGCTGGGTAGTATTAAAGCGGCAGGACTTACGAAGTCGCAATTGAAAGCCAATCTGGAGAAGCTCATTGTTGAGAAGAATTTATTGTTTGATCCGATTGTTGATATCAGGTATTTGAATTTCAGGGTGACTGTATTGGGAGAGGTAGCGCGTCCAACGGTTGTGACTGTACCCAGTGAAAAGATCTCATTGTTGGAAGCCATTGGACTTGCGGGTGATCTTACGATCTATGCAAGGCGCGACAATGTAATGATCATAAGAGAAGAGAATGGGCAGCGAACCGTGAATCGCATCAATCTCAATTCAAACGAGCTGCTAACATCACCGTATTATTTCCTCAAGCCGAATGATATTGTTTATGCAGAACCCGGAAAAGCTAAAGTAGCGTCAACGAGTCGCGTCAATTTGTGGTTACCGGTTGTGTTCAGTGCTTTATCATTTGGTGCAATAATCATTGATCGTGCGGGTCGATAAAAATCTTGACATGGAAAATTATTATGCTGAAGAAAACAGGCCGCAGCAAAGCCTGGTGCAACTACTGATGTTCCGGTATTTACCGTACTGGCCATTGTTTGTAGTGCTTGCGATTGTCTTCCTCGCAGGCGGCTACTTCTATTTGAAGGTAACACCACCTAAGTATCGATCTACTGCAAGCGTATTGATAAAGGATGAGAAGAAAGGGGTTGATAATTCGCAAATGATCGAGTCGCTGAATATTTATGCATCAAAGAAAATCGTTGAAAATGAGATAGAGGTCGTCAAGTCGAAGACCTTATTGCTGGAGACGGTGAAGCAGTTGAATCTTTGTGCGCCGGTATATACGGATGCGTTGATAGGGACTAAGGGAGCGTATTCGAGATCACCTGTAGTAGTTGAAGTTCAGGATGTAAGTAAGATCAGGGAATCCAAGAAGATGGAGTTCGTGGTGGCAGAGGACAGTGTATTCTTTAGTAATAAAACGTATCCGTTGGATGCCTGGATAAAAACGGGCTATGGTACAATTCGATTTGTAAGAAACAAACATGTTGAACAGGCGGAGGATTATGAAGCGTATTATTTCTCACTGGTGGATCCCAGGAGAATGGTGGAGGCGTTGGAATCGTCGATAGAAGTGAGTCCTGTAAGCAAGCTTTCGACTGTTGTGAATCTGAGTATTGTGGATGAAGAGCCAAAGCGTGGTGAAGATATTTTGAACACCTTATTAAGCGAGTATACAAAGGCCTCAATAGATGAGAAGAATGCCCTTGCTGCTAACACAATGGAGTTTGTGGAGGACAGGATATTATCTGTAGAAAGACAGTTGGATTCTGTGGAAGCGAAGATCCAGCAGTATAAGTCGAGCCGCGGTGTTGTTGATTTAAGTGAACAGGGCAAACTGTATTTACAGAATGTTGGTGAGAATGATCGAAGAGTGTCAGAGATGAATATGCAGCTGGCTGTGTTGGATAAAGTAGAAAGCTATGTAGTAGGAAAGGATAATCGAGGGGGACTTGTGCCATCAACGCTTGGCATCAGCGATCCTGGACTGACACAATTGATTGAGAAATTGTCTGAGTCGGAAATAAAGTACGAGCGATTGAGTAAGACAACGCCAGCGAATAACCTGATCATGGTATCACTAAGAAAGGAGATCGATCAGATCAGGCCGGGAATATTAGAGAACATACAGAACCAGCGTCAAAGTTTGAAAGCGGGGTTGGGGACGATCAATCAGTCTACAAACCGCTATGCGTCTGTATTGCAGACGATACCCAAAAAAGAGAGAGAGTTGTTGGAGATCAACCGACAGCAGCTCATCAAGAATAATGTGTATACATTTTTATTACAGAAACGGGAAGAGACTGCGCTGGCGTATGCATCGAATGTGGGAGATAGTAGGCTTATTGATAAGGCGACGACTGGGTTTCATCGTGAGTCGCCGAAGGGAAAGGTAATTTACGTTGCATCGTTGGCATTGGCATTTATATTGGGAATCGGATGGGTGTCAATTAAAGAAGTGTTTAGCAGTAAAATATTGTTTAGATCGGAAATAGAGGAACGTACAGAAGTTCCGGTAACAGCTGAAATATCTCACACAGGGTTGAAGGATTTTATTGTAGTGAACAATTCTAAAGAACCAATACTCGCGGAGCAATTTAGACAGCTTCGAGCATCAATTGGGATGTATGGGAAGTCTGAGAAGAAAGTTATCATGGTCACATCAAGCATTCCAGGTGAAGGAAAAAGTTTTATTAGTGCCAATTTTGCACTCAGTCTTGCCGTGTCAAATAAGAAAGTGTTGCTTATTGATATGGATCTTAGGAGGTCGCGTATTTCTGAATACTTTAATCTTACTAAAATCAACGGGGTTTCGGAAGTGCTTGATGGTGAAGTGAATTTATGCGAAGCGGTTCGAAGGCCTTTAGTGGAAAATTTATATGTATTAGGCACAGGACTTAAGACGATGAATCCCACAGATCTATTGTTGAACGGTAATTTGGAAGGCGTAATCGAAATGCTAAAAGCCTCATTTGACTTTATTATTATTGATACTGCTCCAGTTGATTTGGTTTCAGATGGTTACATAATAGCGGAATATTGTGATGTTACCTTGTTTGTCATGCGTCATGGTAAAACCTTCAAATCAAGCGTTTCCAAAAGCCGTAACTGCAACGAGAAAGAGACTCTCAAAAACCTTAGTATTGTGTTTAACGGAGTCAAGCGCAGAGGTTTCTTTGCTACAGAGTATGGATACGGTAGAATTGGCGGCATGTACTATTCCTCAGCCTACAGTTCAAACTTTGTGTCTTCAAAATAGTCATCACATTTAACCGAGTAGTTTGTCCAGCATCAGGAAAGGTTTTATTTACAATTTAATTTTGACAGGGTCCAACGTTTTGTTTCCCCTGATTACGTTTCCATTTTTGTCCAGAGCGCTGGGTGCTGAAAGCATTGGGTTTGTTAACTTCTTAATGTCTTACTGTCAAAACTATATCCTAGTGGCTGCTTTAGGACTTTCAATTTATGGTGTAAGAGAGGTTTCGCGTTTGAAGGGAGATGACGAAAAGCGGACCCAATTGATATTCGAACTTGTCATCCTCCATCTTTCATTCACGACTTTAGCATTGATATTGTACTTCCTTTCAATACCTTACATTTTGACAGGCGTGGACACTCAAAAACTTGCATTAGCTGGTGGTATACTGATTTTCTCAAGTGTTTTTTCAATTGAGTGGTTATTTGCAGGAATGGGCGATTTTAAATTTATAGCCGTTCGGTCCATCGGAGTTAGGATAGCTTTTTTCTCAAGTATGTTGCTTTTAGTTCGCTCTCCTAAGGACTACGATATATATCTTTTCTTGCTTATTACACAGGTTGTGGTTTCCGGGGTGTTAAACACTTATTATGGTAGGCGATACATACGCGGACGTTTTGTCATTTCTATTAGAGGAATTAAGAGTCACATTTCGCCGCTATTAATACTAGGGGCATATTCGGTGCTTACTAGTATTTATGCGGTACTGCCGAACAGCTTTTTGGGTGTGATGTCAAGTTCAGAGGCCGTTGGATATTTTTCAAGTTCAGATAAGCTGGTTCGTGTATTCATATCCATATTTTCTGCACTATCTATTGTAATGGTGCAAAGACTTAACTCTGTTTGGCATGTTTCTTCTAAAAGCGAAGGCTATGGGCTGTTAGTGTGTCAATCGCTAGAGATAGTTGTTGGAGTAGCTATTCCTATTTCTGCTTTTGTATTTTTATTTTCCGACTCAATAGTCCTTGTGGCTGCGGGGCATGACTTTGAACCTGCAATAAGTTGCTTGCGTATTATGGCTCCCATTATTGTTTGTGTTGCCATTGCGCAAATCTCTTGTATTCAAATATTGAGTGTTCACAAACATGACAAAACACTAGTCGGTTTGGCTTTTGTGGGAATGGTCATTAGTGTTGCGATTAACATGCTTTACATTCCATCGTACTCATTTAAGGCAGCGGCTTACGCTCAACTATTTTCAGAAAGCATTGTTTCACTTATCTCAGTTTTCTATGCTATTAAGGTATACCCACTAAAAATTAAGAGATCTCGTGTTCTTGCCGCGGTTTTCATTTCTTTGGGATTTTATTTTGTACATCACTTCGTTTCGTCATTGTTATCGAACGAAATATTAGTGTTGATTTTCGGTGCCTCAATGTGCAGCATTCTTTTCCTTTTCTCACATTTATTTTTGTTGAGGGACAGTTTATTGAGAGCTCTTGTTCGTCCTTATTTCGTTGCTTGGAATATGGGAAAACTTAGAGCCTTTATTCGATACAGATGATTATTGTCCAGGTGCTAGCCTTTATACTCGTGATGACCTTGGTATTTTCGAAAAGGATTCCAAGATGTATGGTGTTTTTAGCAGCTGTGATGTTCATGCAAGATCGGATAGTACTTTTCGACGGCCCACCGCTGATTACATTCCACCGTGCAATGGTTTACGGATGGTTGATCTCCACTTGTTGGGATTATAAGAGTTTGATCAAAGAATCAAGGGGTTTTCCGGCATGGGCTGCGTTTTCATTACTTTTATCATGCTTCTTTTTGACCGCTTTATTTGATCAAAGACATACAACGGCGATCAACTTATATAGGGCGGTCGATGCTTTTATTCAATCCTATTGCGTGTTGTTTTTAGCATATAGTTCCTTCAAGAAAGGTGAATCTTTTTATTGCTTATTGCCTTTTTTCAACTATGCCTCGATCCTACTTTGTCTTTATGGCATTTTCAATTTTGTGACTCACACAAACCCTTACGATGAATGGGTAACAGCTACTTTTGGCGGCGAGTCTTTTTTTATCCAGTATCTAACTGATGAAGGAGATCGGTTTAGGGTGAATTCATTCGTTAGTCATCCAATTTATTACGGCTACTTGTTGGTTCTTATTTTTTACTTCATACTTTTTTTTGTATTAATATATCGGCGGTTCATTTCTACAAGTATCGTCAGCTTGGTATTGATATTCGTGAATATTTTTTTGGCCAATTCACGTACACCAATTCTTTGTCTTTTTGCCGGGCTTCCAATATTTGCCCTTTGTTTTTTTAAGGGGCGACGGCTGTTGGACGTTTCGATACTGTCTTTTGTGGCTGTGCTGATTCTTGCCTTTATTCCTTCAATAGTAGAACGGGTAGGAAACACGTTTGATATTTTTATTTCGGGTGGACAAAAGGTCCAAGGTAGTTCGGTCGACATGCGCATTAGTCAATTTGCTGCGTCGTACAAGCACTTTCAGCGTGCGCCAATTTTTGGTAACGGCCTTTATTATATCAGTGAAAATCTAGGCTTATCAAGCAATCCTGATTCCAGGGTTGATGATGCCGATTTGCTTGGATTAGAAAGCCACTTGTTTTTTGTGATGATAGAGCAAGGGGTGGCCGGGTTAATTGCCAACACCGTATTTTTTCTTTCGATTACGGTGTTCCTGATAAGGCGGATGAAGGTTCAGGCGAGAATTGCAGTATTTGGCGCAACTATATTAATGATTTTCCTTCTTTACATAACAGCTACGGGCTCCAGTGGAACATGGGTTGTTACGATGACACTGTTAGGCATCGTCATAAAATGGTTACAACTATTTTATTTACAAGCAAAAACCATCTCTGCTCAGCATGTTGCATAAGCTATTTTTCCGATGAATTCAAAGGTTGGAATTGTTGTTCTTAACTACAACAACGGTACAGATACGGTTGGTTGCCTTATGAGCCTACAAGACTTGCGATATGACAATAAAGTTATAATTGTCGTTGACAATGCGTCGAGTGATAATTCAGTTAAAGAAATTTCGGCTTTTTATGAGTCGTCAAAATTGAAATACATGCAGTTTCAGCTTGAAAATGTAGAGCTGGATGAGGATCAAATAGGAAGTTGTGCTAATGTATTAATAATCTCCCCTTTAAATGGTGGATATTCAAAAGGTAACAACATTGGTATTCGATACGCACTGCTTGCCAATTGCAAATTTATTCTCGTTCTAAACAGCGACACATTGGTAACTCCACATTTTCTGAGTGAATTAGTAAGATCGCTTAGTTGTATGGAAAATGCGGTTGCAGTGGGGCCTATTATTGTAGGATCTGAAAATAACGAAAGAAGCTATGGTCGTAGATTTCACAGAGGTTGGGATTACTGGTTTATCCCTCCAAGTATCTTTTGGCATTTTTCGCGAGGTAAACGGCGATGGAAGTATCTAAACTATCAATCGGAAAGTGATACGTGGGACGAGGTAGATCCGCTCCAAATTGATATACTGTCCGGTTGCTGTATGCTCTTCAAAAGTGAGTATTTTAAAGAATATGGGTTGTTGGATGAGAATACGTTTTTATACGCTGAGGAGCTAATCTTGGCGGCAAAGGTGCATAGGTGCAACAAATTGTTTTATTGCGTTCCTGGCGCGGTTGTATTTCATAAAGGAGGAGCGTCGACTAGTAAGGGGGGGAGCTTGTTTATGGTCAAGGAATTTATTAGGTCTAACAATTATTATTTAAAGGCATATAGAAATTTTAATGCCTTGCAAAGGCATTTTTGGTTGTTAGGCATGTACGGTTTTTTGGCTGCAATTCGATTTAAAACACTCTTGCACAAACGTTGAAAACCTAGAATATTATTATGTGTGGTATTGCTGGAAGAATAAATCTGGATTTTAACAATCCCGTACAGGCTAATGACCTGAAGCAAATGGGTGATGTAATCATTAATCGGGGACCTGATGATGAAGGTTACTTCATTAATAGCAACGTTGGATTTGTGTTTAGACGGTTGAGCATAATTGACTTGGCTAACGGACACCAACCCATGTGCAATGAAAATGGCCGCGTTTGGATCGTTTTCAACGGTGAGATTTATAATTACCGTGAGCTGAAAGAATTCTTAATCAATAAAGGCCACAAGTTTGCTACGAACTCTGATACTGAAGTGATAGTTCACCTTTATGAGGAGCATGGCGAATTATGCGTAAAGTACCTACGCGGAATGTTTGCTTTTGCTATTTGGGACGACGATAAGAAGACCTTGTTTTGTGCTCGCGATCGATTCGGCATCAAACCATTTTACTATTATCTCGACAATGAGAAGTTTTTATTTGGATCCGAGATAAAGAGCTTTCTGCATGTTGATGGGGTTGACACGAGTATTTGTTATAAAGCAGTCGACATGTACTTTACTTACGGTTATACAAGTAACTCAAAATCTATTTATAAGCACATACAGAAGCTTGGGGCAGGTCATTATATGACAATCTCATTTCGTCATTCTGTACCTTCCGTTCAAGTGGTCAGATACTGGAGAGCGGCCTTTACTCCTGACTTTAGTGTTGGCGAGTCTGACTGGACAAAGCAGATTGAAGAAGCAGCTTCTGAATCCGTTAAGTTACATATGGAGTCAGATGTGCCCATCGGCGCATTTTTAAGTGGCGGGATTGATTCTAGTACTGTTGTAGCATTGATGTCGAGACATGCAACGCGCAGATTTAAAACGTTTTCTATCGGGTTTAAACAAGCTGAGTATAACGAACTTCCTCTCGCACGTGAGGTGGCAAAAATGTATGGCTGCGAACACCATGAACAAATATTAGAGCCTGAATCGATTGCACTATTGCCCAAGCTAGTGGAGGCATATGATGAGCCGTTTGCTGATTCATCGGCAATTCCCACTTACTACGTTTCAAAGTTTGCTAGTGAGTACGTTAAAGTGATTTTGTCGGGAGATGGTGGGGACGAGCTTTTTGGTGGGTATTGGAATTATCAATATCTCGGTAAAATTTATAGACGAAGCAGTAGAATGCCAAGTCTTAACCGGGTTTTATGGGGAACGATTCACAGTGCTATCCCAGACAATTATAGAGGCAAGAATCTAACTTATTTTCTTTCCAAAAACAGAAACTTCTTGGGGGCATACATGAATGTTTGGAACAAAAGAGAAAGAAGTCATCTCATATTAAACGATTACGTTGAACACCCAGAATACTACGCAGAAGAATACAAGGAAAAAATCCTTCGAGAGAAATGTTCTTTGGATTTTACTTCGAAACTGCAAGCGCTCGATATAGAAACATATTTGGTGGATGATATTTTAACAAAAGTCGATCGCGCAAGCATGATGAATTCACTCGAGGTGCGCGTGCCATTGTTGGACCATAAACTCGCGGAATTGAGCTTTTCTATCCCGAGCCGATTTAAGCTTAAAGGAGGTGATGGAAAGTATATTTTAAAAAGGGCAATGGCATCTCTTTTGCCTCCGGCCATTTTAGCGCACAAAAAGCAAGGTTTCAGTGTGCCGCTGTCATACTGGTTTAAAGATGATTTAAGAGACTACATTGGCGATACTTTGCTTTCAGGAAATAGTTTGTTGTCAAGTTATCTTGACGCTAATTACATTAAATACAGTCTCTCCGTTGGTATGCGCGGCAAACGAGATTATACCGCCAAAATTTGGTCACTTATATTTTTTGAAGAATGGTTACGAAGCAGGAAAGGCGATTGAAAATCGTCTTTATAATTGATTCTTTGACTGCGGGTGGCAAAGAGAGAAGACTAGTGGAATTGCTTAAAGGACTTTCTCGTTCGCCGAATTTTGAATGTCATATTGTAATTCTTAGTGAAGACATTCATTATGCGGAGGTGTTAGCTCTTAATTGCACAATCCAAAAGATCATTCGGAAAACGAGGAAGGATCTAGGTGTTTTTCGAAAATTCTTCAAATTGTGCCAGATTATAAAGCCTGATATAATTCATTGCTGGGACAGTATGACAGCAATATATTCAATCCCTATTTGCAAGATTCTTAGAATTAAGTTTATTAACGGGATGGTTGCCGATGCGCCTGTGCATCTATCAATCTTCAACAAAACTTATTTCCGTGCCCGGGTGAGTTTTTGGTTTGCTGATATTGTCATTGGAAACTCACTCGCAGGGTTAGCCGCGTATAAAGCTCCAACTCGAAAAAGCAGATGTATTTACAATGGCTTCAATTTTGAAAGGATTAAGTTCAAGGGCAGTGTTGATGAACATGCCCACGCTGCATTGAACATTCACACGCCTTTAGTGGTAGGGATGGTTGCAACGTTCTCAGCACTTAAAGATTATAGAACATTTTTTCGCGCTGCTGAAATTATTTTAGGGAAACGTCGAGATGTGACATTCGTGGCTATTGGAAAGGAAACCGATTCAATAGAATGTAAGCGTTTAATTCCGGCGGGTCTTCAGTCACACTTTCGTCTCCTAGGAAAGAAGACTAATGTAGAGTTTTTGGTAAACACTTTTGATGTTGCGGTCTTAGCTACTTTCACGGAAGGCATTTCTAATTCAATTCTTGAGTATATGGCATTAAGTAAGCCAGTGGTTGCAACTGACGGAGGCGGTACTTCTGAATTAGTTGTGCATGGTAAGACCGGTTTTTTGGTAGATCAAGGCGATGCTGTTTGTTTGTCAAATAACATAGAATCGCTATTAGATAGAGACATGCTTCGGAAAAGAATGGGATTAGCGGGTTGCCAGCGTGTCAAGTCTATGTTTTCTATCGACAGAATGATATCGGAATACATTCTTTTGTGTAATTCTTTAGTTAGTTAAATAGCTGTTGTCGTCAGAAAGGGAGAAAATAATTTTCTTAATACTCAATTGAATGCACGTTATTCATCTTGAACGAAAGTTCACAAGTCCGACGGAGACGTTTATTGTAAACCAGATAAATGCACTTTACAGCCATAAGCATTCAGTGTTTACCGTTAAGAATTTGGGCAACCTATTTGTTGCTGCAGATATCGTTGAGTATAACAAAAATTCTTTTCTGTTCCCAACTAAATTCTTAACCGCTAATGCCCGTGATTACTTTATCTATAAAGCGACCGAAATCAAACCAAATCTAATTCATTGCCATTATCTAACGGATGCTCTTTTTTTCTCTCCTTTTACGGAGCAAATCAATGTGCCAAAGATTTGTTCGTGTTATGGCTATGATGTATCTAATTTTCCAAAGAAATTCGGAGGACTTGCCAGGCTCTTATTTAGAAAAGTCTTCGAAGATTATAATCTTTTTCTCGCGATGTCCGAGGACATGAAAAGAGACCTTATAGAAATCGGTTGTGATGCAAGAAAAATTCTGGTTCATTACCACGGGATTGATACGAGAAAATTTGCCGCCATACGACGTTATTCACCAATAAGAAGTGAATTTAATATACTAACAATTGCCAGCTTGTTTCCATTTAAGGGCCATATTGTAGCATTGAAGGCCCTACGGCAGCTGCGGAGCGAGCGCCCCGATATAACTTTTATCTATAACATCGTTGGAGGGGGGCCAAAGAAAAGATCGCTTGAAAAATATGTTAGCGCAAACGGATTGGGGCAGTTTGTTAAATTTCATGATCCAGTAAAGCACGGACCATTGTTTCAATCATTCCTTGATCAGGCGCATGTTTTTTTACATCCAAGCGTAACGGCAAGTGATGGGGCGAAGGAAGGCATTCCGGGGGCGATAGTTGAGGCAATGGCTAGCGGGTTGCCTGTGATTTCTTCGTTTCATGCTGGTATACCGAGTGCTATAGAAAATGAAGTGACGGGTTTGCTAGTAAAGGAGCATGACTTCAATTCCATTTGCCATGCGTTAATTAGGCTTTATGAAAATCCCGAACTGAGATTTAAGCTTGGAAAAAATGCGACGCATTTTGCGTCAACGCATTTAGATCTTTATAAGAAAGCAATTACATTAACAGAAATCTACAAAACAGAAGTAAGCAGTTTTGGGGTAGAAAACACCGTGGATTTCATAATATAAATCACTGTTCAATATGTGTGGAATATTAGGTAGTATCAATGTTGAGAAGACAATAGATGTGCTTTCGTTAATCGCACATCGTGGACCTGACGCTTGTGGCCATTGGTTCGTCGAACACGATAATGCAAGAGTAAGTCTTTTTCATGCAAGATTGTCGATATTAGACTTGTCTTCAGCCGGTCATCAGCCCATGGAGTCGCAAAATAATGAACACTGCATTGTTTTTAACGGCGAAATATATAATCATTTAGAGTTAAGAAACGATTTAGACTATGTTGAATTTGCAGGACACTCAGACACTGAGACACTTTTGGAATACATTTCTCGATTTGGAGTTAATCAAACATTGCCTCGCTTAAATGGAATTTTTGCCTTTGCGTTTCTCGATCTTCAGAATGAAACTTTGACGCTTGCGAGAGACAGGTTTGGCGTCAAACCTTTATATTATTTTTTTGATGGAAGGAAATTTGTTTTTTGCTCGGAAATCAAACCAATTTTAAAAATTATTGATGCGGAAATAGATGATGAGTCGGTGGCGAATTGTCTAGCGCTGCGCTATAATCAGGCGCCGTTCACGATCTATAAGAAAATTTACAAAGTAGAACCAGGGCAAATTGTGCAGATTCAGTTGGGCTCTTCGCTCACTATCAAGAAAACCTACTTTGTACAGACGCCTTCAAAATTAGGCTTTAAAGGGGGGAATAGTAAGAAGCTCGTTAATGAATATGGTGACTTATTTGTGCGTGCCGTGGAAAGACAACTTTTGGCAGATGTAGAGGTGGGTGTTCTTTTAAGTGGTGGTATTGATTCTGCATTGGTCGCTGCAATAGCCAAGAAGAAATCCAAAACATCTATGAAGGCTTTTACGGTCGGCTTTGAAAGTAGCCCACATGATTGCGATGAGACTCAATCCGCAGCCGAGACGGCTCAACAATTAGGTCTTGATCACTATACCACCATCATATCTGAGCAGGATTTTATTGAATCCTTTAGAAATATTGCATCTTTCGTTGAAGAACCCGTCGGGACAACTTCAATTGTGCCGATGTATTTTCTTTCTAGGCTTGCTCATTCTCACGTTAAAGTCGTCTTAAGCGGTCAGGGCGCCGACGAACCCTTGGGCGGGTATAGTAAGTATAAAGCACTAGTATTTTTACAGCATAGACATCTGTTTAGGGGTGCTGTAGAAATCCTGAGATATGCTAGTGGCGAGCTCCTACATAAAGAAACTTACCGTCGGGCTTTAGAGGCAATGCGTGGTTCACGGGCAATCGATTCGCTGGTGTCATTGAATTCTATAAGTTCGAGTGAACAAATTGAATCACTGTTGTCAGGTACTACAATTCAAAAGTTCGATAGTGTTGAAAATCAGCAAATGCTTAAGATAAAAGAGATTTGGAATCAAAGGCTTCCTGAGAGTAACAATATAAGCAATTTAGCGCTCTATTACGACATGCGTACTTCATTATCGGATGATTTGCTGATGTACACTGATAAGCTTACTATGAGGCATGGTTTGGAATGCCGTGTGCCAATTCTTGACAATGATCTAGTTAGTTTTTTGGAAAATTTAAAGCCTTCGTTCAAGCATAATTATTTTGCCGGTAAGATAATACATAAGCGGTTCGCCAGAGAATTTCTGCCAACTTCGATTATAGAAAGACCCAAACAGAATTTCAATTCTCCGACAAAGCAATGGATTCGCAATAATCATTCGATCCTGTTTGACTTTTTAAATGGCTCCTCATGTTTCACCAACAAATTTAATATGCATGCGGTGAGGCGTATGTTCAGCCTTCATAACTCAGGTAAGAATTTTGAGAAACAAATTTTTCTAATGCTCACGCTTTGTTGCGCTTTGGAAAAATTGATTCCTGATGGCCAAAAAAAAAGCTATGAATATTTGGATTGACATATCAAATTCTCCGCACATCAATTTTTTTTATGATCTGATCAAAGATTTAGAGAATGATGGACATGTTGTAACAATTACGTCTCGGCCGCTTGCAAATACAGTGGCTTTACTGGATCAGCGTAACCTTCACCACACTGTTATTGGAAAGCATTACGGTAAGAACTTCTATAAGAAAATTATGGGCTTTCCAATACGGATCTTCCAACTATATAGATTTCTGAGAGCTCGGCAAATTGATGTGGCGATTGGTCAAAGTTCTTTCCATCTTCCAATTACGGCGCGATTGATTAGGGCAAAAGCAGTTTATACTAATGACAATGAGCATGCTTTGGGTAATATTCCTTCGTTTTTCTTCGCGAATCGCATACTTGTACCTGAAAGCATGAAAGAGAGTGATATCTGGCCCAAATACCTAAACAAAGTTAAAGTGGTTAGATATCCGGGGATTAAGGAAGGAATTTATTTATGGAGGCAATTTGAGGTTGTTAAGGAGGCTAGAAGTTTAAACAAAGGTATAAGTGCCACTGAAATATTTATAAGGCCGGAGCCGTTGACTGCACAATACTACAGAGGTGGAACTAACTTTCTAGACACGTTGATTATGGATTTACAAAACGAATTCCAGATAACTGTTCTACCAAGAGACAAAACACAGTATACACATTACCAGCAGAAAAAATTTTCACGGATTCAAGTTGCTGCAGTGCCTCTTCCGTTTGAGGAACTTTCGAGACGGTGTAGCATTTTTATTGGCGCAGGTGGCTCGATGACTCGGGAGTTTGCAGTGTTAGGTATTCCATGTGTTTCGGTATACCAAGATTCGCTTTTGGAAGTTGACAGAGTATTAATTGAATCTGGATTACTTCTTTATAATCCTAGTATTACAGCAGCAGAAGTTAAAGCTTTCCTCAAAGCTTATCCCGACCGTGAGGCTTCGAAGGTCTTGGTTGAAAAGGGCAAGGCGGCATATCAAATTTTAAAGTCATCAATTTTATCTTAAATAACAATAAAGTGAAACGTATGGTAAAGGCAGGTGTAATTGGAGTTGGTAAAATGGGAATTTCTCATTTGGCTATATTAGGTGCTCATACCGATGTACAGTTAGTAGGCGTCGCTGATTCATCAAAGCTAATGTTGGACCCAATTAAGCGTTTTTCAGGGCTTGCATGTTTTACGGACTATATGCAAATGATCAATGTGGCAAAACCGGACGCTGTGGTGGTGGCGGTGCCCACCAAATTTCATGCAGCAATCACAAAATCATTAATTAGCCGGGGGATTCATGTCTTCGTTGAAAAACCGTTTTGTTTGAGCCCAGATGAGGGGCGCCAACTGGTCGAAATGGCTGTACAAAATAAAGTTTTTAATCAGGTTGGTTATCATAACAAGTTCGTTGAGACATTTAAAGAGGTTAAGAGAATAATAACCTCTGGGTCACTAGGCAAGATTGTGCATTTTGTTGGAGAGGCGTATGGCCCTGTTGTCATTCGTCAAAAGGCGGAGACTTGGCGAACGAGAAGTGTAGAAGGTGGAGGTTGTCTGATGGACTATGCATCCCATGTAATTGATTTGATCAATGATCTTTTGGCGCCAGTTTCATCTATACAGGGCGCCCAGCTAAAATCAGTGTATTCCTCGGGCGTGGAGGATGCTGTTTACTCTTTAATGACGTTGGAGACTGGATTGACGGGAGTATTGTCTGTAAATTGGAGCGACGAGACTTATAGGAAAATGTCAACTACGGTTACTATCATTGGAACGAAAGGAAAAATTGTTTGCGACTCCAGTGAACTTCGGGTGTTTTTTAAAGAACCACCTGCAATTACGAAATATGAACCTGGTTGGAACGTAAGGTATATTACAGAATTAGCACCCAGCGTTGATTTTTATTTAAGGGGCGAAGAATATAGTTCACAGATGGACTATTTTATAAAAGGAGTACAAGGACTTGCGCCGAATGATATTAACACTTTTGAGTCCGCTTGGAAAACTGACTACGCTATTCATCTTATTAGGTCAAGTCTAAACTAATTTTATGCAAAGGATATTATTTGGTGATAATCAATTTTTTGGAGTAAATCACATTTCGGACGAAAAGTCACGCACTCAATTAATAAAGTTTAAGAATGATAGCGCAATACTTAAAACGTTGGATGACGCAATGAGCTGTGGCTTAAATACATTTATGTGCACCACACACGAACGCATTGCTAGAATTTGCGACGTCGTAAGAGACAATCCAATCAAGTATAATGAGTTTAAATTTTTCCCATGCATGCCCTACGCACATAAGTATGCAAATGCAGCGACAGAATTGGGAGTTTTTGGCGCGATAAAACAATATGTTCCGGGTAGTATTGTTGGATCAATGCTTAAGGGTGGAGTCGCATACTTGAAAAAAGACTATATATCCATGATAGAGTTACTCATTGACTCAGAAATGAAAGCGTTTAAAGGCGTTAATACTCCGATCATATTTCTACAGAATATTGTAACAGATTTGCTTATCGGCCTTGGAATGAGTAGCGTACTAGCACATTTCAGTGATTATATCAGACGTAAATATAACGCTGAAGCGGGCTTCATCACAATGAATATGCCTAGGCTGTTAAATATGCTTCAAAACGAGGGTCTTAAAAACCCCATCATTTGCTTTTCATTTAATAGTAAAGGTTTTCGTATGTCTGGTGGGTTAGAACTTTACAGACAGGTACTTGCCGAAAATGAGTTCCAGGCAATTGCTATGCAAATATTTGGAGGAGGGGCGATTAATCCTCAAGAAGCGGTGAGGTTTGTCTGTGAATCGCCAAACATTAAATCAATTTTATTTGGCGCGTCTACTAAAAATAATATTGAACAGACAGTCTCTATGATTAAATATTTTGATAAGCAAGAAATCATTCAAACATGTTAGTTACTCTCGTTGCAGGTGCAAGACCGAATTTTATCAAAATCGCGCCAATCATTAATGCTATTCGAATATATAATGCAACTGCTCCTCTTGGGCAGTTCATGCGATATCGACTTGTGCATACCGGTCAGCATTTTGACCAAAATATGAGTGGTGATTTTTTCGATCAGCTGGGAATTCCTGATCCCGATGTAAATCTATGCGCTAGAGGAACTTCTCAAGCGGAACTTACTGCAGAAATAATGATAAAATTTGAAAGGGAGCTTTTGAATTATAGGCCTGATGTGGTTTTAGTGGTAGGCGATGTTACCTCGACAATGGCATGTGCAATAACTGCCAAGAAGTTGTGTATTCCAGTTGTGCATGTAGAGGGTGGAATTCGCTCGGGAGATTTATCTATGCCGGAGGAAATTAATCGGATCGTAACTGATGCAATTTCCGATCACTTCTTTACAACAAGTGTATTTGCCAATGACATTTTGATGGCAAACGGTATAAATAGAGACCAAATTCATTTTGTGGGGAACACTATGATTGATACACTCCTCCAAAATTTAGGTAAGCTGCGACAACCTAAGATCTGGCAAGACCAAATGTTAAATGAAAAGGAATACATAATTTTGACTTTACATAGACCATGCAACGTAGATAATCTAGCGAAGTTAAAAGGAATTTTAGACTCCATCTTACTTTCAACATCAAACACTCCAGTCGTTTTTCCAGTTCACCCTCGAACTCGGAAACAGCTGGATCGCTTAGATTATCAATCAGGTTCTCTATTGCAAGTTACACCGCAGCCATATCTAGATTTTATGTACTTATTAAAGCACTGTAAGGCGATTGTAACTGATTCAGGGGGGATTTCTGAGGAGTCAACTGTGTTAGGTATTCCGTGCATTACGTTACGGAACAGTACAGAAAGACCTGAAACGGTAATTACTGGAACCAATGTTCTGGCAGGGGATAATCCGGAATGCATTGCTTCGCTTTTAAAGCAGGTTATGCAGGGTGAATGGCCGATTGGATCGATACCTGAATTTTGGGACGGAAATACTTCAAAGCGAATAGTTGAAACCCTTTCAAATCTTTACTCATTAGGCCCTCAGTCTATTAAGAAATCTCTATTTCCTGCTTAAAGCTCAAACTTAACACATGCAACGCCGTTTCCTTGATCTCCTCCGACTAGTGTTGGGCGGACTGGACATCGTTACGCTTAATATCATTTGGTACTTAATAAGGTTATTGCCAAGTGTGGAGTTTTCACAAGAAAATCCTGGGACAGAAAACATTTCGCCCTTGGTTATTCTAAATATTTCATGGTTTTTAGTCGCTTGGTTGGCTGGCGTCTACGGACAAAAACGAATTTCCGGGTTTGAGAGCTTCTCTCGGTCATCAATGAGGGCGTTTGCTGCATGGTGTGTTGTTAACTTAGTCATTTTATATGTTGCGTTCCCGACAATAACTCTCATGAATCAAGTGTTCATGACTATGGTGGTGTATGGATTTATGTTGCTCATCAATCGTTTTATCTATTTAGTGTTTTATCAATATTTCCGGAGACAAGAAAAATTGTTGAAAAAAATCTTGATTCTCGGATATAATGATGTTTCTAAGAAATTAGTTTCTTACTTCGAAAGTGATGGAATGAATACTGAGATTGTAGGCTTTTGTGAAGATTCATTGGAGGTAACCGAGCTAAGCAACTATCCAATACTTAGTTCAATAAACAAGGCGCTCGAGACATCGAAGCTGCACAAGGTTAATGAAATATATTCAACTGTTTCACCAGAAATGGAGCCAGAAATTTACAAGATAATGCAAGGCGCAGACCAAGAATGTATAAGATTCAAATTAGTGCCTGACTTGAATTTTTTTATTAAAGGGAATATCCACATTGATTATTATAAAGACATTCCTGTCCTTTCTTTGCGAACCGAACCATTAGATGAAATTTCAAACCGTATAAAGAAAAGGATTTTTGATGTGTTGGTGTCTTCTATCGTGACACTCTTAATTTTGTCATGGCTCATTCCACTCTTAGGTTTAATCATTTTTCTAGAATCTAAAGGTCCTATCTTTTTCTTACAACTAAGAAGCGGTAAAGACAATAAACCGTTTAAATGTATAAAATTTCGCAGCATGGTGGATAACTTAAATGCGAATGAAGTTCAAGCGACAAAAAACGATTCTAGACTGACGAGGATAGGCCTTTTTTTAAGAAAGTCGAATTTGGATGAATTTCCTCAATTCTTGAATGTACTGCTCGGAAATATGTCTATCGTGGGGCCTCGACCGCATATGCTTAAACATACCAGTGATTATTCTAAGCTTCTCGGCAAGTACATGGTCCGGCAGTTCCTTAAGCCTGGCATCACAGGTTGGGCCCAAGTAAACGGCTTACGCGGTGAGACCAAAACACTTTTTCAAATGCAGCAGAGGGTTGAACATGACATATGGTATATGGAAAATTGGAGCGTATGGCTCGATGTTCGAATAATTTTCTTGACTATCTATTCAACTCTCAAAGGTGACGAAAACGCCTTCTAAGATCTAAACCGGATTATTTTTCTTACAGATGCTTTTCAACTCGTTTCATTTCTTGTTCTTTTTCATTATTGTCACTTTCGTTTATTTTAAAACGCCAAGTAGATTTAGATGGGTGACTTTGTTAACCAGCAGCTGTTATTTTTATATGGCGTTTGTTCCTGTGTATATACTCATCTTGTTTTTTACAATTGCTGTTGATTATTTAGCTGGCATATACATTGAAAAGTCAAGCGGAAACAAGCGCAAGATGTATCTTATTTTCAGTTTGTTAGTAAACGTTTGCGCATTAGCGGTATTTAAGTACTATAATTTTTTTGCTGGAAATGTTAATGCAGTGTTTAGCTTTATTCACGAAGCTATGCGTCTTCCGTTGATGAATATCTTGTTGCCCATCGGACTTTCGTTTCATACGTTCCAAGCAATGAGTTATACAATTGAAGTGTACCGCGGTCACCAAAGGGCGGAGCGTCATTTAGGTATATATTCTTTATACGTGATGTTTTATCCACAACTGGTTGCAGGCCCAATTGAAAGGCCCCAAAATTTGTTGCCTCAATTTTGGGCGCATCATAAATTTGACTATGCTCGCCTAACAAGCGGCCTTCAGTTAATGTGCTGGGGTCTCTTCAAAAAGATAGTCATTGCTGATAGATTAGCGATTTATGTCGATGCTGTATATAATAATCCTGATCAGCAGAGCGGTTCAACGCTTTTACTTGCAACTCTCTTTTTTTCGTTTCAAATTTATTGTGATTTCTCCGGGTATTCAGATATTGCGATTGGTTCTGCGCGCGTGATGGGATTTGATTTAATGCGAAATTTCAATCGCCCATATTTTTCTCGTTCAGTTTCCGAGTTTTGGAAACGTTGGCACATTTCTTTATCAACCTGGTTTAAAGATTACCTATATATTCCCCTAGGCGGGAATAGGGCCGGAAAATACCGTGTGTATTTGAATTTAATAATTGTCTTTACAGTGAGCGGAATTTGGCATGGTGCAAATTGGACTTTTGCAATTTGGGGGTTACTAAACGGATTTTATTTAATCCTTGAATCAATAAAAAAAAGCACGAAACTTTCTTATTTTTCAAACTTCGCTAACGGGTATTTGGCGTCGGTGATTACGTTTGGGCTCGTTTCCTTTGCTTGGATATTCTTCAGGGCGAACAATATAAAAGATGCACTAATTATAGTGCGACGAATTTTTTCCTCTCCAGGGGCGCTATATTATGAAAACCCGTCTATGCTTATATTTTCGTTTTTCGGAATAGGATTTTTGATAATCGTGGAATATCTGCAAGAAAAAGGGTTGCCTAGGGTCGTTAACAATCTATGGCAAACATCATTAGTTAGGACCATTTCGTTTGCCGCCTTGATAGTTGTGTTATTCCTCATAGGTGTTTTCGATGGTGGCCAGTTCATTTATTTTCAATTTTAGTTGCTAATGAAATTCTCTTCTAACCCTCAAAGGTTAAGGCAAATTGGGTTCCAAGTTTGCCTATTTGCTATTACCATCTTGGTTTTGGATCTGGCAATTGGAAGAATATTAAGGCATTATTACTTTTCCCAAAAGTCTGGATTGTTATTTCGGACTACTTATGCAATGGAACGGACAAAAGAAGAAATTCTGATTTTCGGATCATCAAGGGCTAATCACCATTATCACTCTGCTGTCTTGAGCGCACATCTTAAGCAGTCTGTTTATAATGTCGGTAGGGATGGACATTTTATATTGTATAATTTGGCAGTGCTTCAATCAAATTTGAAACGGTACACACCAAGTACCATTTTGCTTGATATTTCTCGTGATGAATTTGCAGTAAATAATGCCGACTACGACCGATTGGCCTCTTTGTTGCCGTATTATGATGATCATCCCGAGATTCGTAACGTAGTTCATTTAAAAGGGCATTTTGAAAAGTTCCGGCTACTTTCTAAAATTTATCCATACAATTCTCAACTGCTCACAATAGCCGTGGGAAATATGGAGCGTAATCGTTTTCGTGACTTGAATCGAGATGTACAAGGCTACGTTCCTTTACACAAGAAAGTTGACGGATCGATAAGCATTGCAAACCACTTTGTCAAAAGGGATATCGATAGTATAAAGATTCGAGCGTATATTTCTTTTATTAAATTGTGCCAGGAAAGAAACATTAGTATAGTAGTAGTTGTGTCACCATACTTAGCTGTTGGAGGGAAGCGAGATACTTCCATCACAATAGCCAAAACCCTTGCTTCATATTACAATATACCTTTCCTTGATTTTTCGAATGACCATTACTTCCAAGAAAATGCTCGGTTGTTTGCGGACCACGTGCACCTTAATGATGCAGGAGCAAGAGTGTTCTCAAAAATGATAGCCCAGGTGGTGACACGGTTACAGCAAAAAAAGAAAATTAATTACAGCCTCTCTGAAGTCGACCTTCTCATCGGTGACTCCACCAAAGCCCAGACAAAACTTGGATGGAAACCTTCCACATCCCTCCATCAACTGGTCAAAGAAATGATGCACCAGGATCTGCTTCATGCGCGGTCTAAACAAACCGCCACCGTCGATCAATACTTCTAACTTTTCTCATAGGTAAGGCTCGGTTTACACAAGGTCTCGCAGTTATGCGGGACCTTTTTTTTTGCCCATAACCTCTAAACTCTTCAATACGGAGGATGAGATAACAATAAGATAACAATGAGAGAACAAGAAGAGAACGATGAGTGAATCAGAACATAATTAACCTTGCTAAATCGCTTTAGTCATTGTCTCACCATTGATACACTTATCTATAAGGTTTTACCTTTAGTCGCACATTTTAGTAGGTATTTCCGACTACAATGTGCAAAAACTACTAGTTCAAGTAGCTTGTCATCCGTAAGCAAACGTTATTTTTGCGCCTTTATGCCCCCTCAAACCTATCGAGAAAGCAGGGGCACTAACACGAATCCATCTTTATGATCAACCTTCGTGCAACATAATGTGCCCGATTGCTGGTCATGCATTGGATTCTAACAGAGCTGATATTATGAAGACTGCATTGATCACAGGCATAACAGGCCAGGATGGCGCCTACCTTGCCGAACTTTTACTTGAAAAGGGTTACTTCGTTCACGGTATCAAAAGAAGATCTTCCCTCATCAACACCGATCGCATCGATCACCTTTACCAGGACCCACACACCCCGGATCTGAGGTTTAAGTTGCACTACGGCGATATGACCGATAGTACCAACCTTATCCGCATCATCCAGGAAACACAGCCCGATGAGATCTATAACCTCGCGGCAATGAGCCACGTTAAAGTGAGCTTCGACACCCCCGAATACACCGCAAATGCAGACGGGCTGGGTACTCTGCGTCTCCTGGAAGCCATACGCATTCTCAATCTCGAGAAAAAAACGCGCATCTACCAGGCTTCAACTTCAGAGCTATACGGCCTCGTACAGGAAGTGCCACAGAAAGAAACCACGCCTTTCTACCCGCGCTCTCCGTACGCAGTGGCTAAACTCTATGCATACTGGATCACCGTTAACTATCGCGAAGCATATGGTATGTTCGCATGCAACGGTATCCTCTTCAATCATGAAAGTCCTCTTCGCGGCGAAACATTCGTCACAAGAAAGATCACCCGCGCCGTTGCAGCAATAGCATGCGGTCAGCAACAATGTCTGTACCTGGGTAACCTCGATGCGCAGCGCGACTGGGGTCATGCAAGAGACTATGTCGAAGCAATGTGGAAGATCCTTCAGCAGGATACGCCCGAAGATTTCGTGATTGCCACCGGCATAACAACACCTGTTCGTGAATTTGTTCGCATGGCATTCGCTGAACTGGGCATCACCATTGACTTCCAGGGCACAGGCATCGATGAGAAAGCTTTCGTGGTGAGTTGCTCCAATGAAGAGTATCAGATCGAAAAGGGAACTGTTGTCGTTGCAGTGGATAAAGAATATTTCAGGCCTACAGAAGTGGATCTCCTGATCGGTGATGCAACCAAAGCTCGCACAAAACTTAACTGGAAGCCCCGGACTTCACTTTCAGAACTTGTACAGGAGATGGTTGCAGAAGATGTGAAAGCGGTACGTGCACTGGCTATTGATCAAATTCATTCCTATGATGTTTCTTAGAAAGCTCTTGTTATTGTTTTGTTTGTTCTTCTCTTTGATCGCCGCAGCACAGATCCCATCGGATCTCAGCCAGGTCAAAGCAAGCCAGATATCTGATGTGCAGCTTCGCCAGATGTTGCAACAGGCTTCATCGAGCGGACTTAGTGAGCAACAACTCGAAGCAGAACTTCTCCGTCGCGGCCTGCCTTCTTCAGAGCTGGCAGAATTGAAATTGCGTATTCAGCAACTGGGTACAGCAACACCGGCAACGGATACATCAACAGCGAACTATCAAAGTGGTGCTCGTCGCATTACCAATGCATCGAAGAACGAGCTGCCCATCGCAATAAAAAAGACTCCGCAATTATTTGGAACAGAATTGTTTTCTAACAATAATCTGAGCTTCGAACCGGATCTTCGCATGGCCACTCCAAAGAATTATGTCATCGGTCCGGATGATCAGCTCATACTGAATATTTATGGACTGAACATCTCGCAACAAAATCTTCGTGTTAGTCCTGATGGCACAGTGAACGTTCGGTATGCGGGCATCGTACAACTTGGCGGCTTAAGCATTGAAGGCGCTGCAAGTCTGCTGCGATCGAGGTTAAGCAGGTATTATCCGGGACTTACCAATGGCCAGACCAAACTCGAATTATCTCTCGGCGATATAAGAAGCATACAGGTAATATTGATCGGTGCAGTGAATCGTCCGGGTACATACACACTTCCATCACTGGCTACATTGTTCAACGCGTTGTATGTAAGTGGTGGTCCTGCAGAAAATGGTTCATTCAGGAACATAGAGCTTATTCGCGGAAACAAAGTCATCGCCAAAGCGGATCTATACGAGTTTCTCATCAATGGTATTCAGCGTTCCAATGTGCGGCTCGAGCACAACGATGTGATTCGTGTTCCATATGCAAATCTTCTTGTAACGGTGGATGGACAATTGAACCGTCCGGGCATATTTGAAATGCGCAGCGATGAATCTTTAGCCGATGCAATCAATTATGCCGGTGGATTCAGAAGCAACGCATTCAGGGCCCGTATAACTGGTCGCCGCGTGGCCAACTACGAGCGAAGTGTATTGGATGTTCCGGGAGATTCGCTAAATAATTTTAAGTTGAACAATGGTGATGAGTTTTATATCGATTCGATCATCGACCGGTATCAGAACCGGGTAGTTGTAAGCGGTGCGGTATATAAGCCCGGACCCTATGCATTGCAACCCGCAATGACGGTGAAAGACCTGCTGAATAAAGCACAGGGGTTGAAGGAGGATGTTTTCAGTGAGCAGGCAATCCTGGTAAGAACGAGAGACGATCGCACCAAAGAATACCTGACAATCAATCTTAGGAACGTTATAGCCGGGCAGCAGCCAGCATTGCAGCTCAGGCGTGATGACAGTCTGCATGTGTCGTCCATCTTTGATTTGCGTGATACTGCGGTGGTGACCATCAATGGTGCAGTTCGCAAGCCCGGTACATACCGGTTCGAGGATAGTTTATCATTGAAAGCACTCATTATAAAAGCGCATGGCTTTGCAGAGAATGCTACTTCAACAACGATAGAGATTTCGCGACGCAAACGCGATGTTCAAAACATTCCCGGCAGTTCGATTGTGGAGATCATTTCAGTGAATACGGATAAGAATTTGTCAGGTGCAGGAGCGGATGTGGTACTGCAGCCTTATGATATCGTGACGATAAAGGAAGATCCTTATTACAAGAAACAGATCAGTGTAAAAGTATCTGGTGAAGTAATGATGCCTGCAGTGTACACGCTTCAAAGCAGGGAGGAGCGACTCAGTTCATTGATCAATAGGTCGGGCGGTTTGTTATACACCGCGAATGTGAAAGGGGCGAAGCTGCGCAGGTTGAAGCGAACGGTTATTGATTCGTCAGAGATAAAGCGATTGTTTGTAACATTTGAAAGGGACAGTTCCAGCAATGCTCTGCAGCAGGTATCGCGCAATGCAACTGAGGTGGCCATCGACCTTGCATTTATTCTTAAGAATCCACGATCAGAAGATGATATTACATTAGAAGATGGAGACGAACTTATCGTGCCAAGAATTGACAATACTGTAAGCGTGATGGGCGAAGTATTTCGTCCGCTCGATATCATGTTCGACAAGCATAAGAATATAAACGATTATCTCTCCGATGCCGGTGGTGTTACACGATTGGCAAGTAAGGGGAAAACGTTTGTAATATATCCAAATGGAAGTTCTGCAAAGACTACCAAATGGCTCGGCATATTCCGCGACTACCCGAGGGTAGAACCCGGGTCGCAAATATTTGTGCCGCAAAAACCAAAGCGTCAGGGCATCGACGTTGCAAAGGCCGGTATCCTCATCTCTGCATTGACTGCATTGGTGACCGGCATTGCATTGTTTACGCGCTGATAGTTGTGGTGGTTTGTCCGAAAAAAAAATTACTCAGTGTGACTGAGGTGGCGAAGCTGTGTTCGATGCTAATTATTTCAAAGTATGAATGACAATTATTCTGGGAAGGATGGGGAAAATGCTGATGTGCTGGTCGGTCCATTTTTTAAATTCCTTCGCTCCAAGGTGTGGCTTCTTGTAGTTCTTCTGGCCCTCTCTGGGTTAATTGCAATTGCGTATAGTTGGATTCAAAAGCCCAAGTATGAGGCTGTGACCACGTTCATACTTGAGGAAAAATCGGGCGGCGGCTCCGGTATATCTGCACTTGCTTCCCAGTTCGGTTTCAATCTCGGTAGTCTGGGTGCAGGAGGTAGCATTTTTGCGGGCGATAATATACTGGACATACTGAAATCAAAGAAGATTGTCACAAGCGTTTTACTAAGCCCCATCGACAGTAGCAGGAGCGATGCTTTAACGATTGCAGATGTCTATCTTAATAATTCCGCTTTAAAAAAGAAGGTGGAAGAGAAGCACGGTCAACTTAAAGGTAACTTTTCAAGTAATGGTTCAAATGAATCGTCACCCCTGCATGACAGTATCTTAAATGTCATCTATACGAGACTAATAAAAGATAATATAACTACTGAAAAGCTATCGCGGCAAAGCACAATTATCAGGGTGAGTGTAGTTTTGGAAGACGCGTTGCTGGCGCGACTGATTTCTGAGCGATTGGTACAACAGGCAAGCTCTCTGTATCTGTCTATACGCTTAGGTAATCAGTTGGAGAATATTTCCAGCCTTCAAAGAAGATCTGATTCATTGCTCGCTTTGTTAAATGGTCAATCCTATTTCGCTGCAAGAAGTCAACCACTTGATGCAAATCCCGGAGTGCGTGTTAGTCTTGTGCCGGTGGAAATTGTGAATCGCAACAAGGCAATACTGGGAACTGTATACGCCGAAGTCACAAAAAATCTTGAAGCCAGTAAACTGCTGCTTGCACAACAAACTCCCGTAATCCAGATATTAGATACGCCAACTCATTCACCGGACGACAACAAAAAAGGGTTGTTTGTAATATTGGGAGTAACACTTGTAGCCTGTCTTTTTCTATTCGTGGCAGGGGCATACTTTGTCTTTTTTATTAAAGACGCTTTTAAACAAAAGGCAATCGAAAGCTGAGTTGTGGATGCGATATGTCGAAGAATAAGGTCCTAAAAAATATTTCGAGTCTGTTTCTTGTTCAGTTAGCAAACTACCTGTTCCCAATGGTAAGTCTGCCTATCATTGTTAGGATTATAGGCGCTGAAAATTTTGGTCTCATCAATTATGCTTCCTCAATTGTACTCTACTGTGTCTTGTTAATCAATTATTCATTCAGCCTTACCGCTACAAAGAAAATTGCTCAAAGCCCTAATGATACACAGCTATTGAACCGCGTATTTTCCGAAGTAATGGGCGCTAAGCTGTTTTTGCTTCTGATTTCGCTTATCGGCTTTACGGCCGCAATGGTATACATCGATGAGATGCGTGAGCACTGGCAGGTCATGTGGTTCAGCTTCATGTTATGCTTAGGAACGGTTTTGATGCCTGACTGGGTATTCCAGGGGAGGCAAAAGCTTGATAAACTTGCTTACTTCAACCTTGTCATTAAAGTGCTCTTTACAATCTCTGTGCTATTGTTTGTGAGGAACAAAGATGATTATTTTTATCAGCCGCTTGTGATGAGCATTTCGCAAGCACTGATTGCCGTTCTTGCTATCTACTATTTAACGCGTCGAGAAGGATTAAAATTGAGATGGCCACAATGGCCTAACGTCTTTCAAATGTTGAAGGAAGATCGCGTGATTTTTTTGTCGCTTTTGGTCACGAGCCTGTACGTCACCACAAATACGGTTGTTTTGGGGGCGGTATCAAGCCCGGCAGAAGTAGGATATTTTTCGGCGGCCCATAGATTCATCATTATTGAATATTCGCTACTTACTGTGCCTTTGTCAATGTCGCTGTATCCTTTTATTTGCAGCTCGTTTAGCAGTGATGAAAACAATGGTCTGAAAATAGTTCGTAGAATATTTCCTCTGGTAGTTGCATTGACACTGATTTGTGGCTTTGCTACCTGGGTTGCGGGACCTTTCTTTGTTGAACTCTTTTATGGCCGGGAGTTCTTGCCCAGCAAAGCAATGTTCCAGGTTATGTGCTTCATTCCGTTCTTAATGCTCATCAATAACCTCCTGGGAGCACAGGTGATGCTCAACCTTGGCCTGCAACGACAGTACCTTGTAATCAGCTTTGCGATAACAGGCGTAAGTGTGATGATAAATTTTACAATGTCATCACATTACGGAGGAATGGGTGCGTCGTATGCTAACCTTTTAACTGAAATTTGTTTTACGATCATTTTGTCTGCATATCTCTACATTAAGAGAGTTTCAGTTATCGACCTGAATATGTTTAGGCCATACCTATTGAGCCGTGAGATCAAGTACCTATTGTCTGGCAACAATTTTATTAAAAGGCGCGCTTAATAGTCAGATGAATAATTACCAAAAGTTTTTTTTTGTTTTCTTCATTTGCACGTGCATTATATGCTTTTCTCCGTTGAAGGCGTTGCCTTACATTTTCCCATTGTTCTTCGTATTTGTTTCCCAGTTCTTTTTCAACAGGATACTTCGTGTTTTGTTCCTGGGCTTGTTCATAGCTTCTTTATTCGTGTTGTATCGTGTGATTTATGGAAATGTGTTAGTTGCACAAAACTTCATCATTTCAGTGTTTACATATTCTTCTTTTATTCCGATTTTCTTTGTCGATTATAAGCGACTTTATTCCGAGGAACTCGAAGAGAAGATCGTTCGTTTTATCACTGGCCTTATGATAGTTCAATCCATAATTGGAATCATTCAGGCCTTATATGGGTTTTCAGTAAATCGATCTTTTGATGTTGCGAATGGTGATTACGTAGAGGGTACAATTGCGCCCGGACTTATGGCTGAACAGTCTTTTAGCAATGTTATGTTCGTTTCCAACATGGTCTTCCTTCTAAATTTCCTGTTGCCGATCTTTCTGAAGGGAAAGTTAACATCAAAATGGCCCTTTTATCTTAGTGTGTTTGTTGTCTTATTGGCATCTGTGGTTCATTCAGTTCTCATTTATTCGGTCTCACTTGTAATTGCTTTCCTGATAATAAAGCCCCGGATATTCCGAATTAGTAAGTCCGGTATTAAGAAGCTAATTGTTGTCGGAAGTCTGATTGGCATCGTTACATCCATTCTATTACGTGAAAATTTCAGGCAGATTCCAAATGCGGTTGTGAATATCGCTTCTCCGGAGTTCCCGAGGGCAATCATTACCCTTCGAGTATTAACAGAAATTCCGGGAGTGGCTCCAATGCAGCCTTGGATAGGGCTTGGGCCAGGGCAGTTTTGTAGCAGGGCCAGCTTGCTCTCAAGCGGAATATATCTCGGAGGCCTGGAAAATCCTCGTGGTTTGCCATTGATAGGAACAGCAAGGAATATGATAGCCGACAGCTACCTGTTTTCGCTTGTAGAGGAATGGGCAAATGTTACCTACCTGGGATCCTCCAATCAGCCTTATTATTCTTTTTTGTCTATATATTCAGAGATGGGAATAATTGGTTTGATTGCTTTTCTGCTTTGTATGGTAAGATTAATGTTTATAGTAATGAAAGTTTCACATGAGCGGAATACGCTTAAGATCGAATGCTTCACTTTCTTTGCCGGCGCTACTTACCTTTTGATGCTTGGTATGCAGGAGAACTATTATGAAGTGCCTCAGGCGATATTTATAGGAGTATTGCTACTACAATTCACTTATGCGAAGATCAGGTATGCCAAAGTCTAAGGTCTTATTGTTTACAAATATCATTGCTCCATATAGGATCGGTTTGCTCAACAAATTGCATGAAGATCTTGGTGGTGATTTAAAAATATATTTCGATTCCCAAACCGAAACAAACAGACACTGGATAATTGACGAGAAGATTGTGTTTGACTATGAGATTCTAAACTCTCCCAGCATTTCGTATGCAACAAGGGTCGGCAATAACGCTCGCATGCTAAGAAGCGTGTATTTCCCATATAAAGTGTTCTTGCGCATATTGAAGGATAAGCCAGAAATTGTGATCTCTTCAGAACTTGGATTAAGAACGGTTTTTGCTTTTCTGGGTGCAAAGCTGATGGGATCAAAAATTGCGCTCTTGTCTGATGTAACTCCTCATTCGGAAAAAAATATTGGCTCTTTCAAAAAAAAGTTGCGCACGTTTTTGTGTAAGAGAATAAATGGTGGTATTGCTCATGGTACTATGTCGCGAAAGTATTTAGAGGAGATTGGCATTAATCCTACAAATGTTTCGGTTTCACCTTATAGTACGGACAACGAATTCTTCGACCAGGAAAATATTGATCAGGGGCAATCGGAAGCGCGGCCCAATGAGAAGGATTGTTTTCATTTTTTATATGTTGGTCAATTCTCTGAATTGAAGGGGCTCGATCTGTTGTTTAAAGTCGTTAAGGATATTCGTTGTCAATCGGACATCCAGATCCGTCTGACACTTGCAGGGGGCACACGCCAGCAGTTACTTAACCTGGTAGATTCTTATTCAGAATCCGATACTAACGTTGTTGGTTTCTTGCAACGCAAAGAGATTAGAACGTTGTATAAAAAGGCCGATTGCTTAATATTTCCAACAAGATCCGATACCTGGGGACTAGTGCTTAATGAAGCAATTGCTGCAGGCTGTCCTGTTGCAAGTTCGATATATGCTGGTGCGGCTGCCGATTTGATTGATGACAGGAGTACCGGGTATTTGTTTGATCCTTTAAATTATGGGGAATTTCGCAATACGTTGCTCGAGATCATCGATAACCGTTCTCGCCTGCCGCAAATGGCGGAGTTGGCAAGGGCAAAGTTGCAAATCCACAATCATCATTACTCAGCAAAAAAGATAGCAGATTTTATTAGGGAAAATGCGAAAGAGTTCAAAGCCTAACGTTGTTGTGGTGGCGCAAACACCGCCGCCCTTTCATGGCCAGGCTGTTATGCAGCAGTATCTTGTAAATGTTAAGTGGTCGTGGTGTAATAAGCATCATATTCGCATGAACTACTCGTCCAGCATTAAGCAGGTGGGCAGGTTCAGAGTTTCAAAGCTTTTCAAGATCTTCGGAATATTATTTTCGATAGTCAAATGCAGAATTGATTCTCGAATCGATGTCTTTTATTATCCCCCATCAGGACCACATAGGATCCCATTATACCGTGACATTATCACCCTGTTATTTGCTCGAATGTTTGCAAAGAAAATCATCTTACACTTTCATGCAGGCGGGCTTTCGGATAAAATAGAAAGGCTTAATCCTGTTGAACGTTTTTTCGCATACTCGGCGTTTCGACATGTTGATGCTGCAATAGTGTTGTTGCCATGGCTCGAAAAGGAGGTGCAATGGTTTCGTCCAAAAAACGTATTTATTGTACCTAATGGCATTGAAGATGTTGCGGGTTCACACTCGCCGGTCTTGCGTTCAATAAACGAGGTTTGCAACATTTTGTTTGTTGGAAACCTGAAAGATGAGAAAGGCATCTTTGTGTTACTGTCGGCTGCAAAACATTTAAAGGTAAGTAACCGACGATTCCAGTTGCAGGTGATGGGTGACACCCATTCTGAGTCGCTTCGCGTAAAAATTGATTCATTCATTGCAGATAATGATTTGCAGGACTGCGTGAAACTATTGGGCTCAATAAGTGGTTCCGAAAAATGGAACTACTTCCGTTCGGCACATGTGTTCTGCCTGCCTACTTATGATACGGAAGCAATGCCTGTGTCAATACTCGAGGCGATGATGTTTTCTTTGCCGACAGTAACATCAAAATGGCGTGCTATTCCTGATATGATAGCAGACAAGAAGGAAGCGTTCTTTTGTGAGATAAAAGAGTATCATGGGCTGGCTGATAAATTGGCAATGTTCATAGACTCTCCTGGTACCGCCTTGCAAGTGGGAACCGCTGCACGAGCGCGCTTCAAATCACAATACACCATCGGAAACCATTTGCAGAATATGGAAAGGGTATTCGAAGGATTTTTAAAACGCTAATTCTTTTTCATTGTGTTCTTACCAATTTTTTTTCAACACCCACTGACACGCAGAAATTTAGCAGGTGGACTAAGCCGCTATTTTAAATGGCATGTTCAAAATCTTTTCAAGCGAGTAGAGAAAAAGCACCGGCTAATTGGCGAGGTTGCCATATACATGAGCAATGCTGATTCCGCAGCGCTTGTAAACTATTATACCGGTCTTTATGAATTTGAAGAGATGTCTTTCGTGCTTCATTTCCTCAGGCATAATGATCTATTTGTTGATGTTGGTGCAAACATTGGTGTCTTCACTTTGTTGGCATCCGGGCATGTCGGTTGTGATTCTATCTCCGTTGAGCCCATACCTTCCACTTTTAAGCGATTAAATCAAAACCTTTCTCTTAATGCGATTGAAGACAAGGTTACGGCACTCAATATCGGGCTGGGTTCTGCCAATGCGGTGCTTCATTTTTCAAACTCGACCGAAAATAGCGTCAACGCTGTTACCAGCGAGACCGCAGACTCTGTAGCTGTTGGAGTCAAAACTATGGATGATGTTGTACCTGAGGTGCACAGATATGAAAATATACTTGTGAAGATCGATGTTGAGGGTTTTGAGACGGAGGTAGTAAAAGGGGCATCCGAACTTCTTGCCAATCAAAAGCTGAAAGCGATCATTATTGAATTGAACGGTTCAGGGGACAAATATGGATTTGATGAGGAGCAGGTGAAACAAACTCTGACTAAACATGGCTTTCAGGCATATCATTACAATCCCTGGCTACGGGAGTTAACTCAAAGCGATGCTGCATCAGCATTTGGAAACGGAATATATATAAGGGATGCCCAGTCTGTGAAAACAAGGCTTTTTTCCGCACACAAAGTGAACATTCTTAGTCATGAGTTTTAGTACGACGACCAACGGTGGCATGCCCTCAATTAATGTATTGGGAACCCGGATTCATTGTTTCAACAGTACACGTGAGCTGTACGAGAAGATTGTTACAGACCGCAGGAGCGGTGCTGGCGGCCGCTATGTCACCGTCAACAATGTGCACACAGTGATGGAGGCGTACCGGCATGCGCACTTTAAGAAGATCATCAATGAAGGATACTTATCAATTCCAGACGGAAAGCCACTTGTTGTAGTTGGCAAATTGAAAGGGAAGGTCAATATTTCGCGATTGTTTGGACCAACGGTGATGGAGCAGTTCATTGATTGGGGTAGAAAAGACGATCTGAAGCATTTTATTTTCGGAAGTACTGAACAAATTGTCAGCCGCTTAATATCGTCCATCAATTCGAAGTATCCGGGAGCCGAGATTGTAGGGATGATCATTCCGCCATTTGGGCCAACGTCACAATGGGACAATGCGAAGTACTTCGAACAAATCAATAATTCGAAGGCTGATATCGTATGGGTAGGCCTTGGTGCGCCGAAGCAGGAAAAATGGATGCAGGATAATAAGCATCTATTAAACTACGGTGTGATGTTTGGGGTCGGGGCAGCATTTAGCTACATAGCAGGTATCACACAGCACGCTCCCGGATGGATGAAAAGAAACTCCCTGGAATGGTTGTACCGACTTGCACAAGAGCCGACGCGATTGTGGAAACGATACCTTAAAACGATACCTCCATTCATGCTTTACGCAACCCTTGATGTTATTTCACATAGGCTTCAGCCACGGCAATCAAATTAGGTGGAAAACAACCAGGCAACTTACAAGCAACGGATACTCGGTGCGGGTTGTCATCAACCCAAATCAAAGTGATTCTATTTCGAAACTTACTTCTTAAGAGATGACCAATCTATTTTCGAGAACAAAACTAACGTGCGACATTATTTTCTTAGCTGGCTCCACACTCTTGCTTCAACAGCTATTATACAATAACCAGCATGTTACTTACACATGGATAAACCTGTCCCTGATCCTCTTAAGTATACTTACCTGGACTGTAACCGGCATGTTAACAGGTTTGTACCGCGATTACAGAATGACTGCATATTCCGTTGAATGGGTTATTCTGCTTAAAACCTTCTTGTTGTACACACTGGTGATTTACTTCCTGTCATTTCAACTTTTTAAATCGATCCTGTATATACGTTGGATCTTAATGTATCAATGTTTAATTATTTTCTTCGCGTTTCCAATTCAGAAGCTTCTGATTCGTATGGCCTTCAAAAGGCTTCGATCAAGTAATAACATGACCAAGAAGGTATTGATAGTAGGTTCGGGTGAGTCGGGAATGAATTTCTATAACAGCTTTGTGAAGAATTCAAATTTCGGCTATTCGTTAACAGGCTTCGTTGATGAGCATAAGAGCCCCGCATTAAATGGTGCGTGGCTTGGTAAGCCCTCTGATATCGAACAAGTAATTTCTGAGCATGAACTTGATGATATAATTGTCACCGCACCTCACACAAATGAAACACAATTGAAAAGTATTGTTGATGTGGCAGAAAAGGAAGGCAAAAGAATTCACATTTTACCGGAGTTTCAGCAATTCGGTTCGGGCAGGATGCAGGTTCAGTATCTTGGTAATGTGCCTATGATCACTTTAAGGTCATTGCCATTAGATATAATGGAAAACAAGTTCCATAAACGGGTATTTGATATTCTTTTTTCAGTTTTCGCTATCGTGTTCTTTCTTAGCTGGCTATTTCCATTGATTGCATTATTAATCAAACTGACTTCGAAAGGTCCCGTTTTATTCAAACAGGAACGCTGGGGAAGATACAATCGCCCCATTCAATGTTACAAGTTTCGATCAATGATTGCATCAAGCAGGGATGTGGATGAAAAAGGAGTGTATCAACAAGCACGAAGACATGATCCGAGAGTAACCACTATTGGACGCTTTTTGAGAAAGACAAACCTTGACGAGCTTCCTCAGTTCTTCAACGTACTGGCCGGTTCCATGTCAGTTGTTGGGCCAAGGCCACATCCAATTCCACTTAACATTGCTTCAAAGAAAGAGGTAGAACATTATATGATGCGCAATTGGGTGAAACCCGGTATTACGGGATATGCACAAATCAAGGGCTACCGCGGAGAAACTACGTTGATATCGCAAATGGAGAAAAGAGTAGAGGCAGACATATGGTATATCGAGAACTGGACGTTTTGGTTGGATATTCAAATAATCGTACAGACAGTTGTAAACATGGTTAAGGGGGAGGAGAATGCTGTTTAAAAAAACAATAATTATATTTTATTGTTTGTGTTTCTTATACCAGGTCAGTGCTCAGACGGTTCCTGTCGGTGCACCTGCTGTAGAAGATCGATGGAGAATGCAACAACTGCTTGACAGCAGTCGCATCGATTATTCGTTTACTGTGCGGCCTTTTATAAGTGCTTCCGATTCGCTGAATTTCGGAACAGCTACATCCGATGCTACAAACTTCATTTACCATGCTAAAAATTTTTCATTAAGGTTATTGCCCGTGAGTTCCTACATCCAGTATAATGGGCATCATCCATATGGTTGGAACGACGGTGTGGTCATTCCTTCAAAAGGTTATCAGCAAAAATTTTCGGCAGGAGCTTTCTTGCAGTGGGGACCACTAACTATGCAGCTTGCGCCTGAGCTGTTGTATGCAGATGTCGGTAAGTTCAACTCGTTTTCAACACATCATTCAGATAGTGTTTGGGCTACCTACTACAAAATGATATTGAATGTAATTGATCAGCCCGACCAGTACAGACACAATTCTTATAGGCGCTTTTGGCCTGGGCAAAGCAGCATCCGACTTAACTACAAGAAAATTTCACTTGGTATATCCACGGAAAACTTGTGGTGGGGGCCGGGTGTACGAAACTCGTTGATCATGAGTAACAATGCGCCAGGCTTTGAACATATAACATTCAATACCCGATCGCCGCTTGCTACGAAAATCGGATCCTTTGAACTGCAGGTTATTGCGGGACGTCTTAGGAATTCAGATGTTTTACCCGCAGATACACAACGCAGGCTGGAAGGCGTTCCATTGTTTCAGCCTAAAGTAAATTCAGACCGCTATCTGAACGGAATGATTATCACCTGGCAACCGAGATGGATGAAAGGATTACACCTTGGCTTTTCGCGAGTGTATTACCAGTACTTGAACAACATCCCCCGGTCCTTCAATGGATATCTTCCGATTTTTGGCGCTTTTTTCAAAGGTGGATCTGTAGACGAAAACAGTTATGGCCGGGACCAGATGTTGTCGGCTTTTTTTCGTTACATATTTCCAAACGATCATGCGGAGATGTACTTTGAATATGGAAGAAATGATCATGCTCAGAACATCGCGGACCTGGCAATGGAGCCCGAGCATGCGAGTGCATATCTCGTAGGATTCAAGAAGCTTTTAAAACGTAACAATCAAAGGATCACTGAGATTATGGTCGAAGCGACCCATCTTCAAAGCTCATCTACCACTTCATTGCGGGAGAGCAATAGTTGGTACACGCATCACCAGGTAAGACATGGGTATACGAATTACGGTCAGCTTATTGGTGCAGGAATTGGTCCTGGTTCCAACAGTCAAACGATTGGTGTAAATTGGTATCGTACCTTCAGAGAATTCGGCGTTTCTTTCGAAAGGGTGGTAAGAAACAATGATTTTTATTATCAACTATTTGCTGGAAAGCATAATTATGAAAGTCATTGGGTTGACCTCTCGGTGAATTCGCATTATTCTCTGACTAGGAAAAACATTGTTTATCGGGCCAACGTTTCGCTCATACGTTCGTTGAACTATCAATGGCGCTACGACAATGGTAACCCTTTGCTACAGGCAGAAGGCAATAAAAATGTAAACAATGTTGTTGCGGGCATTAGTGTCAGTTACCTTCTCAGATAATCTTGAAGAACATCTTCAAACAGAACAACCACTTCCGGAACTCAGATTTCTTTTTGATGGCCAACAGATGCTCGCGATGTTTCATGAATAGCATCATTCGCCTGTAATTATTTATCAGCGAAAAACTCCTATAACACTCGGCCATCTTTTTCAATACTTCCTTTTCTTCCTTATTACTCTCCGGGCAGCGTTCATAGAATGCTATGATGCGCGAACGAATGTGTCGCACTTCTTCATAATTTGGATCGCGCCTTCTTTTTCTTCCCTTTTGATTTACTGCACCAATAAGGTTTTTGTCGTGCTGCCTGTATAGGACCAGCACCTCATCTGTATATTTTATTTCGGTTCTCAGCGCGCCGATAAATGCAAGCCACCAATCGTGTATCACACTTTCGTTTAGTGGAAGGGCGCGTTGCAACAGCCTTCGGTGAAATAAGCATGAATGTCCCGAAACGGAATTGCCAATAGAATATGGAAGGCAGCTGTTATATCCCCTGAGGTTTTTTATATCCGATAACTTACGCTTCATGGACTTACCCGCATCATCAATAAGTTCCGAATCGCAATAAGCAAGATCGCTGTCGCCAATTATAGAAATGAGGCGTTCGATCTTAGCTGGCATCCAGATATCGTCATGATCACACAGAGCGATATATTCTCCCGCGGCCAACTGCATACCCTTTTCAAAGTTGCGCACATGCCCGATAGTCTCACTATTGAAATAAAAGCGCATGTGTGGATACCGGCTTTGGTAAGTCTTTAAGATTGAAACCGTATCATCTGAAGAAGCATCGTCGACAACGATGATTTCAATGTGAGGATATGTTTGTTGTACAAGTGAGTCTAATTGTTCCTTTAAGAAACGTTCTCCGTTGTGCGTTGCAACAACGATAGAAACAAGTGCCGTCGCAGTTCCTGGCTCTTTTTTATTTGTGGCATTAAGGGAATAAAGATCAGTAAGCTGCATTATTCAAAGGATGGGTTCTCGTGAACGTTTGCAAAGATATGATACTGATTTGATGAGAATCGCGGCATTTGTGTGGAGAATATTTTTTCCACTTACTTTTACACCATGAAACGTGGCGTATTATTGATGAACCTGGGGTCCCCGGATTCAACGGAAGTAAAGGATGTAAAGCGATACCTGAATGAATTCCTCATGGACAAGAGGGTCATTGATTCTCCATTTCTGCAGCGATTTCTTTTAGTGCGGGGGATCATCGTTCCATTTCGGGCACCGAAATCTGCAGAAGCCTATAAGTCGATATGGACCGAAGAAGGATCACCGCTGATCGTCATCACCAAACAATTGCAGCAAGCGGTTCAGAGTAAGGTGGACATGCCTGTTGAGATCGCCATGCGGTATGGAAATCCTACAGTTAAATACGGGTTTGACCGGTTAGCAGAGCAGGGAGTAACAGAAGTAATATCGTTGCCATTGTATCCGCATTATGCGATGAGTTCTTACGAGACTGCTGTCGAACATGCGAAAGAGATTTACAAGAAGAATAAATATCCGTTTACTTTAGATTTCATCGAACCTTATTATAACGAAGAGAATTACATCCATGCACTGACGGAAAGCATTCGACCTTATGTAGAGCGCGAGTATGATCATTTTCTTTTCAGCTATCACGGAGTTCCCGAGCGACATATTTTTAAAGGCGATGTCACGGGTAAGCATTGTTTGAAAGTCGATAACTGTTGCGAGGTTGCATCTGAGGCACACAAGTATTGTTACCGTCATCAATGTCTTGTTACAACGAAACTTGTTGCGGAGCGATTGAATATTCCGAAAGAGAAATATAGTTTTTCGTTTCAATCAAGGCTAGGACGAGACGAATGGCTGAAACCCTATACAGCGAAGCGTTTGGAGGAATTGCCAAAGGAAGGCAGGAAGCGCATACTTGTAGCTTGTCCTGCATTTGTCAGCGATTGTTTAGAAACACTTGAAGAGATCGCTGTTGAAGGAAAGCATACATTCATGGAGGCCGGCGGTGAATCGTTTGAAATGATCCCATGCCTCAATGTACATCCGTTGTGGGTCGAGGCGGTTGTGAAGCTAGTGTGCTAGTGTGCTAATATGCTAGTGTGCTAGTGTGCTAATGTGCTAATATGCTAATATGCTAATATGCTAATGTGCTAATGTGGTAATGCTTGATTCAGAATGCTGAAGCCAGATCCGATTACCGATTACCGACTACCGATTACTTCTTGCACTCTGTTTCTCTGTTTCTCCGTTTCTCCGTTTCTCTGTTTCTCTGTTTCTCCGTTTCTCTCTGTCTCCGATCCACTGCTTGGCTCATATAGAAAATAAGTTTATCTTACTTTTCCTTACCCGCCTCTATACCCCGAAGAGCTTATCTATTCTGTGGGAGACCGATTCTTAATCATCAAACCTTCTGCTATGAGGCGGTATCTCCGTGCTTTTTCGCTATGCGTGAATTCACCAAGCGTATTGCGTTCCATTGCCATTCTAATCTTTACTTTATTTGTTACTGATTTGTTCGCGCAGCAGCTAAAATGCGCAAACACCGATCAGACCCAGGCACTTCCGAGGCTCATGTCTCCCGACCAGGTCCTGCCCGGCGATTTCAACAATGATGGCTTCAATGATGTTATCATTACTCCAACGCTGAATATACAGGACAAGACGGTTCTCGTATATTATGGTTCCGCAACTGGGCTTCAACTGGAGTCTACATGGGATTTCCCTCATTTGGAATCAGCCACAGTTCCCGGGGATATCAATAATGACGGGTATGACGATATCATTCTTACCGTGACAGATACGGCTTTCTTCTATATGGGCTCGGCGTCCGGTCCGATGCTCAACCCGGAGATGACCATATTTTTGCGTGATCTTGCCCCGGTTGCTTCTGAAACCGCCATCGGACGGGTATTTAAGACAGGAGATCTGAACTCAGACAACATTGAAGACTTCATCATTTTATTGTTTCAGGCAAGTCAACAGCCCGGCGGTACCGTGCTTATGACGTTTCATGGTACTACAGACGCGCCGGTGTTAGTTGACGAAGCCACTGAAGCAGAATTGGGAATTCAGTCAGGCGTAGAAGACATATTTGCCGCTGGCGATGTCAATGGTGACGGTCGCGGCGACATAGGTGTTTTTGAAAGCAACCGACAGTATTTGTTTTATGGCACAGACCAGGGCTTCACAGCATCCGCTTCTTTTTCGGTTCAACACAATACCTTTCTTTCCACAAGCTGGTCCGCTCTCGGCGATGTTAACGGTGATGGTTATGACGACATGCTCATTACGCAGGCAATTGAGCGTGCGAAGGAACCGATTGTATTCCTTTACCTCGGAAGTGCGGCAGGTCTGACTCAACCGGCTAATTGGCGACCAAAGGTTAGATTCGTCCCGGAAGAGGAACACCTCAACTATGGATTTTACAGCGGCCCTGTTGGC
Organism: Bacteroidota bacterium; assembly: GCA_023437225.1. GTDB lineage: Bacteria > Bacteroidota > Bacteroidia > Chitinophagales > Chitinophagaceae > Flavitalea. The sequence continues at coordinate 50,222 of JAEZGS010000014.1, forward strand.
GATGTAAACCAGGATGGATATGATGATTTCTTTATTTACGGCGGAGACGAGAATTACTCACGGATTTTTTACGGCAGCGCAAGCCTTCCGGATTCTGCAGGGAATATTAAGATGCCGAGAAATGCTTACCAATTGGTTAACGCGGGAGATATTGATGGCAACGGTGAAAACGACCTGTTGTCTTATATCCCCTCTAATCAGGTCACCAGTATTCAAACGTATTATGGCGCATCAGCCGGTTTGATGAGTGAAGTCACATGCCCCACAAGCGATGAGCAGGCGGATAGAGTGTTTCCGGGACAGCAGGCAAAGTCAGCCGGCGATGTAAATGGTGACGGAGCCGAAGACTTAGTGGTTGGTTACAACGATTTCCTTGGAAATGAAGATTTCGACAGCGGTCAATTGAGCGTGTACTTTGGCGGACCAGGACCGAAGCCAAGTCCGATGAGCTATTCCATCCAGGGACATGAATTTGGTAACGTCTTTGGTTCGGGTGATTTCAATGGCGATGGTTTTAGCGATGTTGTAGCAGGCGATGAATATTACGATGGGCCCTTTGGCCAGCTTGGAAGAATATTTATATTTTATGGGTCAGCGTCGGGAATGGACAATGTGCCTGACTGGACACTGGTGGGCAATGAGCAAACACGCGGTATCGGGTTCGGCCTGCAAACGCCCGGTGATATCAATGGCGATAGATATGATGACCTTGTATTTCCAACTGAAAGCGCAGGCGTCAAACTGTATTATGGTTCACCATCAGGTCCTGTTGAATCAGGAGTTGCATTGAATGGCTTTGGAGCGGCAGGTGACGTGAATGGAGATGGCTTCCCGGACGCATTTCAAACAGACCAAAACGCTTACCGGTTGTATTGGGGCTCGGCATCCGGTCTGGTGCCTTCGGAATATACTATAAACATAACACCCTACTATGCGGGCGACGTAAACAACGATGGCTTTGACGATATGTTCACCTACGATAACAACTCCCAAACGCTCACGCTCTATTTTGGAAATGCCACTGGATTTAATCCGGCTAATTCAACAATAACGGGAGGGTCAACGCCGAATTGGATTGGCGATATCAATGGCGATGGATTCGATGATCTTGCAGTGAGGCGGTCTACCGATACATTGATATTCGAATCGGCATTAACACATGTCGACATCCATTTGGGCAGCGCTACGGGTTACAGCCAGGAAGTATATAAATCAATCAAGGGAGATGAGTTATTCCAGAGAGCAGAGACACTCTCGCGTATTGGTGATGTAAACAACGACGGCATCGATGATATCGGAGTGAATATTTATTACCAGGTATGGGTTATCTATGGCGAACGTGACGGTTCACAACCTACACCATGCGATACAGATGCAACGCCACCGACGATCACTTGCGTACCTGCACAAACATTCTGCAAATCGACCAGTGGAAGTTACATGTTACCTAAACTGACTGCTACTGATAATTGCAAGGTGCAATCAATCAGTTATGTTATCAGTGGTGCGACGAAAAGATCCGGAAACGGCGATGATGCGAGCGGTAAATTCAATGTAGGACAAAGTACCATCACATGGACTGTAATGGATAGTATTGGTAATAAGTCGACTTGCACAACCATCGTGAATGTTATCGGAAGCTTCACTGCACGAATAACGAAAGCTTACCAGGTGAACGCTGAGCAATCGGCTGCTAATACTATTTATCTTGGTTATGCAAACAACACGTTGCGACTAAGCGTTTATGTTGGAAGCAATAACACGGGATATAAATACAAATGGTCAACCGGTGATACTACACGCTTTACACGGGTGCGGCATAATATGCCAGGCAAATACGAACATTGGGTTGCTGTAACAAATCCGAATGGATGTGTAGACACCGCACGAACAATTGTTACAGTGATCGATAATTATTGCCCGAATGCATTGAAGGATTTTATCACGCAGTACTTCCCGGACTTATTGAAAGAAACATGGGTGCAGGCACTTATCATGGCAACAAGCACAAGCTATGTGTGCTATAATGGAACCACAACCTGTGTTCCGACGGGAAGCCTCAAAGAAGCAATCAACAATGGAGCGAAACTTGGCAAGTGTGCACCGATGATGAAGTTGCAGTCGGAAGAAGTCATCACTTCAGCGAAGCGATCAGCTTCTGAGAAATTAAATGCAAGTGTGAGTCCGAATCCGTCGAGCGGTGAATTCAACATAACGGTAGAAGGAACGAAGGGTCTGCCATATTCACTACGTATTGTAAACAGTACCGGCATAACGATGGAGGTGAAACAAAACATCACGCAAACTTTTATAAAAGCGGGGGCTTCATTTGGCAAGGGAGTTTACTATGCGGAAATAAGACAAGGCAATGAAACTAAGGTCGTGCGATTGTTGAAGATCCGGTAAGATATGGCAAGCTTGCGTGTGAATCTTAAACATTAAAGTAGAGGTCCGGTGATGCCGGACCTTTTCTTATCTGTGTGAATGCATAACTTCGCAACACACATAACGTTCATAAGAAACATAATGTATCTATACATCAAAGCACTTCATATCATTTTCATCGTCACCTGGTTTAGCGGCATGTTTTATATCGTGCGATTATTCATATATCTCCGCGAAGCACAGGATAAAGATGAGCCGGAAAGATCTATACTTACAAAGCAGCTTTCATTAATGTCGCGCCGGTTATGGTACGGAATTACATGGCCTTCGGCGATATTGACCTTGATATTTGGTGGATGGATATTGTACCAGTATTATTCGCTTGTTAACTTTATTGAAAGCTGGCTGTGGATCAAACTTGCATTTGTGCTTGGTTTATATATCTATCAATTTACTCTTCACCGCATATTCAGTATGCAGATGAAAGGAAACTATAAACACTCGTCGCAGCAGTTACGCGCATGGAATGAAGTGGCAACCATATTTCTCGTTGCTATTGTGATGCTTGTGGTAGTACGCTCAAACCTAAGCGTGGTATGGGGTTTAGGTGGACTCGTGTTATTTGTGGTGGTGCTGATGCTTGCGATCAGTATTTATAAACGAGTGCGACGATAGTTTGGATAACAGGAGAAACAGAGAAACGGAGAAACAGAGAAACAGAGAAACAGAGAATCTGATTTCCACATTATCTCATTCCCATTAGCATATTAGCACACTAGCACATTAGCACATTAATATCATATTGCATTTGAAAACAACTTCTCTGCGGTTCCTTCTTTTCTTGCAAGGTGAAGATCGAATGCTTTACAAATGTTGCGGATGAAATTGCGACCGAGATCTGTAACCAATAATTTTTCATCGTCCCATTCGATCAATCCATCTGCCGCAAGATCTTCTAACTGGGGGAAGCTCCATCTGCGCAAAGATTCCATATGCCAGGGCATGAATTGTGTATGTCCGAGGCAACTAATTTCAAGTATGTATTTCTTAAAGTCGATGTCTTCATCGCTCAAAAAATATCCTTTCTCTACTGGGAGTGCTCCAAGTTTTATGCGCTGATAATAGTCGGCTATAGTCTTGCGATTTTGTGCATAGGCATTTCCGAGGTCACTGATACTTGACACCCCGAGACCGATCAACATTGATGTCTTTTGTGTGGTATATCCCATGAAGTTGCGGTGGAGTCGGCCTTCCAGCCTTGCCTTATACAACTCATCATGTGGCATCGCGAAGTGGTCCATCCCGATGTCTTCATATCCATAGGCCTGGAATAACAATTTGCTGTGATGATAAAGCTGCATTTTTTCCTGCGGGCCGGGCAGATCGTTTTCATCGAACAAACGTTGTCCCTTGCTCGTCCAGGGTACATGTGCATAGCTGTAAAATGCAATACGGTCTGGGTTTAGGGATATGCAACGCATTACCGTTTTTTCAATAGAGGCCTGGGTTTGTCCCGGCAATCCATAGATCAGGTCGAAGTTGACCGACTTGTAGCCGAGCTCTCTTGATTGTTCGGTGACACGCTGCACATTCCTGAATGGCTGGATCCTGTTGATAATGCGTTGGACCTCGGGGTCGTTGTCCTGCACACCAAAGCTGATCCTTCTGAAGCCAAGTGCGTAAAGGGTTTGGAGGTGCTCGAGGGTCGTATTATTAGGGTGACCTTCGATGCTGAATTCATGATCAGGGTGGATCCGTGATTTGCTAAAGATGGCGGTGAGTAATCTCTCCAGGTTTTGAGGAGAGAAAAAGGTAGGGGTTCCGCCACCAAGGTGAATCTCGCGGACAAGGGGCTTCTCGCCCATCAGGCTCAGATAGATGTCCCACTCTTTCAATACGGCGTCAATATATTCGTCTTCAACACTGTGATTGGTGGTGATGCGTTTGTTGCAGCCACAATAGGTACATAGGGATTCGCAAAATGGAAGATGAATATAAAGGCTGATGCCTTCGTTCATTGCGCTCGAAGTGGTGCGCTGTTGTAGACACTCGGTCCAATGCGTGCGGTTGATCGCGTCCTTCCAGAAGGGTACGGTTGGATAGCTGGTATACCGTGGCGTTGGGACGTTGTATTTGTTCAGCAGGTCTATGTTAACCATGATGCAAATCTAGAAGGCAGCACTCAGGTGGAATTATGATAGGTATTGGCAGCAAAGGTGACTTTTGTCAATTTCAGGGCATAAAAAAACCTTCCGCGAAGGAAGGTTTTGCATATAGGGTGAGATCTTCTTGTTTTTCCGGACTGGCCTTACACTTGGTCTTTCATATAGGAAATAGAAATTGTTTAAATAGAATAAGGTTTTTCAACACAGGTTTTATCAGAGATTAAAAACGGGAGGTACGGAAGAAATTCGTCTTTTCTAAAGGAACGGGGAGTAGGAATACTCCCCGTTTTAACCCCTAAACCCTAAACCGTAGAAAAGAATTAATATGTTTAACAGATACCATATGATACCTGGTTTTTGAGATTTCTAATGTAGTTTCAGAAACCATGCCAATTTTAATGTGCTAGTCTCCTTGTATGGTAATGTGCTAATTGTGTGGAAATCTTGCCGGAAAGCGGAAAGCGGAAAGCGGGAAGAAAGGGAGAAACAGAGAAACGGAGAAACAGAGAAACGGAGGAACGGAGAAACGGAGAAACAGAGAAACGGAGGAACGGAGAAACAGAGAAACAGAGAAACGGAGAAACGGAGAAACAGAGCAACGGATTCCCACATCTACATATTTCCACATTACCTCATTCCCATTAGCATATTAGCACATTAGCACATTAGCATATTAGCCCATCAGCACATTAGCATATTAGCCCATCAGCACATTAGCATACTAGCACACTAGCACATTAGCCAGCAATTCCCCGCACTCCGCTTTCTGCATTCCGTTAAAACGTATCTTTGCGTCCTTTAATTTTTCCCATTTCAGAAGGTAATATATGTCCAACAGGTACCAGGAATTCAGCCAGCTTAATCTGCCACGTATGGAACGTGAGATTTTAGCGCAATGGCAACAGGAACAGGCGTTTGAGAAGAGTGTTTCGCTTCGCGAAGGGGCTGAGCCGTTCGTATTTTATGAAGGTCCTCCCTCCGCTAATGGTATGCCCGGTATTCATCACGTCATATCCCGTACTCTAAAAGACCTGGTGTGTCGCTACAAAACCATGAAAGGCTACAAGGTGAGTCGCAAAGGTGGATGGGATACCCACGGTCTCCCCGTAGAACTGGGTGTTGAGAAACTCCTGGGAATCACTAAAGAAGATATCGGCAAAAAAATCTCTGTGGCGGAATACAACGATACCTGCCGTCGCGAGGTCCTGAAATTCAAAGACAAATGGGACGATATCACTCAGAAAATGGGCTACTGGGTAGACCTGAACGATCCGTACATCACGTTCGAGAACGACTATATTGAAACTCTCTGGTGGATCTTATCAGAATTATATAAGAAAGGTTTTTTATATGAGAGCGTGAGCATTCAGCCTTACTCACCAGGGGCCGGAACAGGATTGAGCTCGCATGAGCTTAACCAGCCGGGAACCTATAAACTGGTTAAAGACACATCGGCTGTTGCCATGTTCAAAGCAATCGAAGATGACCGTTCTAAATTTCTTTTTGAGGCGGCCAGACCGGTAAGCGCTTCAAACGAGGTCTATTTCCTTGCCTGGACGACCACCCCATGGACGCTCCCTTCGAACCTGGGACTTACGGTTGGCGCGAACATCAACTATGTGCTGGTTCAGACTTTCAACCCATACACGCATCTGCCGATAAATGTTGTTTTGGCCAAAGGCCTGTTGGGCAAGTACTTCAAGCCCGAAGGTGAACAGGCCGAATTGCAATTCAGCGAAGGCGATAAGCTGCTCCCATGGCGGATACTGGCGGAATTCAAGGGTTCGCAACTGGAAGAATGTCGCTACGAACAACTCCTTCCATACGAGGCTAACAGTCGCGATAAAGCTGAAGGCGATCCTTTCCGCGTGTTGCTGGGCGACTTTGTAACTACTGAAGATGGTACTGGTATCGTTCATACTGCGCCCGCCTTCGGGGCAGATGACTATCGTGTTGGAAAGAAATATGGAATCGGCATCCTGACGCTCGTTGATCGCGAAGGCAAATTTGTGAATGGCCTCGGTGAGTTCAGCGGTCGCTTCGTCAAGAATTATAAGGATGAAAAGGAATACGTGGATGTCAACGTTGACATCGCCGTAAAGCTAAAAAAAGAGAACCGCGCTTTCCGCGTAGAAAAATACGAGCACAACTACCCGCATTGCTGGCGGACCGATAAACCGGTACTTTATTATCCATTAAATGCCTGGTTTATAAAGACTACTGCAGTTAAAGACAGGATGGTGGAATTGAACAAGACCATCAACTGGAAACCGAAATCTACGGGGGAAGGTCGCTTTGGCAACTGGCTGGAGAATATGGTCGACTGGAATCTTAGCAGGAGTCGCTATTGGGGTACCCCGCTCCCGATCTGGCGTACGGAGGACGGTAGTGAGCAGGTATGTATCGGCTCGATTGCTGAATTAAACGAGGCGATTCGCAAGGCAAGTGAGGTTTTAGGGGGCGATGTAAACAAGAACTACCTGCATGAAGGGATCCTCGACCTGCACAAGCCGTATGTAGATGAGATCATCCTGGTAAGCAGTTCCGGCAAGCCGATGAAACGGGTGCCCGACCTGGTGGATGTATGGTTCGATTCAGGATCAATGCCTTATGCTCAATGGCATTTTCCTTTCGAGAATAAAGAAACTTTTGAAAAAAACTTTCCGGCGGATTTTATTTGCGAAGGGGTGGATCAGACAAGGGGATGGTTTTATACCCTGCATGCGATAGCAGCGATGCTCTTTGACAGCGTTGCATTCAAAAATTGTGTGGCGAACGGACTTGTGCTTGATAAGAATGGCAACAAGATGAGCAAGCGTCTTGGCAATGTAGTAGACCCGTTCCAGACAATTGATAATCATGGCGCTGACGCAACACGCTGGTACCTGATCACGAACGCGTCGCCCTGGGACAGCCTTAAGTTTGATATTGAAGGAATCAGGGAGGTACAACGGAAGTTCTTCGGAACGCTTTATAACACTTACCAGTTCTTCGCTCTGTATTCAAATGTTGACGGATTTGCGTTCCGCGAAGCCTATGTGCCGATGGAAGAACGTCCGGAAATAGATCGCTGGATCATTTCGTCTTTAAATACCCTGGTTCGTACGGTGAACCAGTATATGGATGATTATGAGCCCACACATGCCGGCCGCGCGATAGAAGATTTCGTGGACGAGCATTTAAGTAACTGGTATGTAAGACTTTGTCGCCGCCGGTTTTGGAAGGGTGAGTATGAGCATGATAAGATTTGTGCCTACCAGACATTGTATGAGTGCCTTGAAACTGTTGTTAAATTGATGGCGCCGATATCGCCCTTTTTCAGCGATATCATCTTCCGTAACCTCAACCAGGTAACGGAAAGGCACCAGGAGCAGTCGGTTCACCATGTGCTGTTTCCAAAGGCTGAAGATGAGAAGATCGATGCGTCACTGGAAGAGCGTATGCAGATGGCCCAGGATATATCTTCGCTGGTACTGTCTTTGCGTAAGAAGGTGAATATCAAGGTAAGACAGCCTTTGCAAAAGGTGCTTATCCCCGTATTCGGTGAAAAGATGAAGGAGCAGATCAGCAAGGTTAGCGACCTGGTGAGGAACGAGGTAAATGTAAAGGAAATCGAATTCCTGGAAAGTGATAACAGCTTCATTCACAAGAAGATCAAACCAAACTTCTCGCTGCTTGGCAAGAAGCTGGGAGGTAAGATGAAGCAGGCCAGTGCAGCGCTTGGTCAGTTCAGCCAGGAAGAGATCGCAAAATTTGAAAAAGAAGGTTCCTATACTTTGTTAATTGATAGCGAACCCTTAATATTACAAATCCATGAGGTAGAAATCAGTAGCGAGGATATTCCCGGCTGGATGGTTGCCAATAAGGATCAACTTACTGTTGCTTTAGACATCACCGTGACTCCGGATCTCGAGCAGGAAGGGCACGCACGGGAACTTGTAAACAGGATCCAAAAGATCAGGAAAGACAATGGTTTTGAGTTGACCGATAGGATAAGGGTCAAGATAGGAGGGCAGGATGCGCTTAAGACCTCAATTGAAAACTTTGGAACTTATATTAAAACCGAGATTTTGGCCGATGAGCTTGAGCTCGTAGGAGATATGCCTGACGGTACCGAAATTGAGGTCAACGATATTCCTTTAAAAGTGTTAGTGACAAAAAAAGTCTAACCGTATGGCAACCAAGAAAAAAGCGGCCCCCAAGGCAGCGAAAAAAGCAATCCCTGCTAAGAAATCAGCACCTGTAAAGAAGTCTGCTGTTAAAGCTGCTACCAATGGAAAAGCTGCTTCTCATGGAAAAGCCTCCAATGGACATTCTGCAAAAGCTGCAACGCCGGCTAAGAAGGTTGTTGCTGCCAAACCAATAGCTAAAGCCGCTGCTTCCAAAAAGCCGGTTGAGGTAAAACCTGCAAAAAAAGCCGCGGAGAAACCTGTTGAAAAGCCGGTTGTACCTTCAAAAGCGACTGCTAAGTCGGCCAAACCCACGGTTGAAGCACCCGCAAAAGCTGCTGCTAAACCCGCAGTAAAAGAAATTAAGAAATCCGAGCCCCCGAAAACGCCCAATAAAAAGGCAGCACAGGCTGAACAGCCGGTAGCTGGAGCGAAAGCCGAAGCACCCGTTGTTCCCACACCGCCGCCAACCCCCAAAAAACAAGAACCTCAGAAGCCTGTTAAGGTAGAGATACCAGAAATGAAAACTAAATCGGTGAAGAAGTATGAGCCGGAATTCATCAAATCCGTGCTGGACACACCGGACACACCACAAAAAGGACCAACAATGCGTTACAGCGATGCCGAATTGCAAGAATTTAGAGAACTGATTCAGAAGAAACTAGACCAGGCCAAGAAAGAACTCACCTACCTGCAGGGACTTATCACCCGTAAAGACGAGATGGGTGGTGACGAAAGCGAAAACCGTTATATGACAATGGAAGACGGTAGTATGAGCATGGAAAGAGAACAACTCGCACAGATGGCCAGTCGCCAGATCAACTATATTGATCATCTGGAAAAAGCGATCATGCGAATTGAAAACAAGACTTATGGAATCTGCCGCGTTACTGGCAGGCTCATCGATAAAGCGCGACTAAGAGCTGTTCCACATGCGACGCTCAGTATAGAAGCGAAACAGATGATGAACAAATAAAAAAAGGGCGGTTCGAATGAACCGCCTTTTTTCTTATAAATAGGAAACAGAAAACAGTGAACACCGGCGCCATTTGCTTTTCGCATTTCCCATTTTGCTTTTGCAAATTGCTATTGCCGTTTCCCGTTTTCCGTTTTCAGTTTTCTGTTTCGCATTTCGCATTTCGCATTTCGCATTTTGCATTTTGCTTTTTAATTAAAACGCCTTCCTGCTCTGCTCTCCAAAGAATCCCGCAGGGATCGGCTTTCCAAGCAGTTCCTTGTAAATAAACGCAAATGTTTCGTTGCGGTTATGAAGGCCTTTCTGCATTTGATTAGCACCAATGCCATGACGTTCATTCGGATAAACCATCATCTCGAAATGTTTACCGAGGTTCTGTAATGCGTTGATCAATTGAATGCTTTGTTGCATATGCACATTATCATCAGTAGTGCCGTGCACAATACGGAGCAATCCTTTATACTTATCAGCATATGTCATCACAGATGTGCTCTTGTATCCCTCCGGGTTGTCGCCGGGTGTATCCATGAATCGTTCAGTATAATGCGTATCGTACAAACTCCAATCCGTTACAGAAGCGTTCGCAACGCCATGTGTAAAGTAATCGGATCCGTAAGTCAGTGCCATGCACGACATGTATCCACCATAGCTTCCACCAGTGATACCAACTTTGTTGGAGTCGACCCACTTCTGCGAACGCAGGTGCTTCGCCGCGGCCATATAATCTTCGATCTCATATTTACCCAGTTGGCGATAGATGTAATTCAATCCTTCTTTTCCAAAATGTCCTGATGCGCGATTGTCAATAGCAACCTGTATTACGCCTTCCTGCGCAAGCCATAAAGCATTGCCTGAGGTTGGACGCCACCTGTCGTATACTGTACCTGCATTCGGTCCTCCGTAAATGCTTACCCAGATCGGATACTTTTTGTTCGGGTCAAAATTGTTTGGATAGGTGATGCTCACCGGCAGATCAAACTTGCCATCAAATGATTTTACTTTGATGATCTCCGTTTTTGGAATAGCATAGTTTGCGAATTCAGCACCCTTGATATTTCCCAACTCACGAATCACTTTACCTTTCATATCAACAAGTGCCATTGTTGTTGGAGTGCTGACATTAGAATATGTAGTGATGAAATATTTTGCATTAGGACTTAGCTGGATCTGGTCGTGCGAGTAATCGCCAAAGCTCAGGCGCGTAAGGCCTTTGCCATCAAGTCCTATCTTATAAAAATCGTATCGCGCAGAATTTTCCTTTCGTGCCCTGAAGTATACCTGCTTTGCTTTTTCATCGATCTTCACCACGCTCGTACCCCAGAAATTGCCTGTTGTGATCTGGCGAACCTGTTTTCCATTCATATCGTGCAGGTACAAATTGCTCCAGCCATCTTTGTCACTTTGAAGGATGAACATCTTCGATGAAGGAAGAAATTCAACGCGGTCGTTGTTATCGAGATCGATCCATGTTTTTTGAGTTTCGAGATATACCTGCTTCTTCGAACCATCATTCGCAACATTGTAAATGATAAGTGTGTCCTGGTCGCGGTTCATCCATTCAATCCACAACTCACCGGTTGGTGTAAATCTCGGAGTTCCGAAATACTGATCGTCTTTCTCGTTGAAGTCGGCCCAAATAACGGCGGGATCTTCAACAGATGTGATGCCTACTTTTACTTCCGGATTTTTATCACCTGGTTTAGGATAGCGAGTGTTTTCAAGATATCCGTGTTGTCCGTCGGCAACATAGATGGGAAACATCGGTACCTGTGTATCGTCAAAACGCATAAACGCAATGTGTTTGCTGTCGGGCGCCCACCAGAAAGCTTTATACCTGCTTGCCCTGCCAAGGATCTCTTCATAATAGATCCACGAAGCATAACCATTCATGATCAGTTCGGATCCGTCTTTTGTAATTCGCGTCTCTTTTTTTGTTGCGATATCCATTGCATACAGATCGTTGTTCATTGTATATGCAACATATTTCCCATCGGGTGAAAGAGTGATGTTCTTTGCATCTTTCAATCCAAGCTGTGAAGCTGTGGGTGTTTTCTTTTCTTCCTGCGCTGCTTGTGTGTATGGAACAGCGTTGCCGGTGCGAACATCTACCGACATTAATTTTGATTTACCATCTGATTCATCCTTGCGAAATTCAAGGTAGTGCTCGTCGTCTACCCAACCCCTGATTGCAGGCAGTGGTTTTGTGATGTTTGTAGCAACACCTTTGAATGCCTGGTCGAAGCTAACCTGTTTGAGTTGCGCCGACCCTTGCATGGTCATGCACAACGCAACAATCAATGCTAACGTGATTCTCATGTTGATGTTTATTATGAATGGAAATTAGCGAATTTGAATTATTTAACTTCCTGCATCTCTACAAGTTTCCTGTAGAAACCTTCCGCTTCAATGAGTTGTTGATGCGTACCGCGTTCAACTATACGTCCTTTCTGCAATACAATGATCTCATCGGCATACCGTATCGTGCTTAATCTGTGTGCAATCACAATGCTGGTGCGGTTTTGCATCATCTTGTTTATTGCATCCTGCACAAGTTTCTCACTCTCGGTATCGAGTGACGAAGTAGCTTCATCGAGGATTAATATCGGCGGATTTTTTAATACGGCACGAGCAATCGTTACACGTTGTCGCTCACCACCGCTGAGTTTGCTGCCACGATCACCGATATTGGTATCGTATTGTTCGTCTTTGTTGGTAATGAACTGATGTGCGTTTGCTACAATCGCTGCCTGCCTGATCTCATCGATAGGAGTGCCTGGTTTTCCCAACGCGATATTATTAGCGATGGTATCGTTAAACAATATTGGCTCCTGTGTAACAATTCCCATATGATCGCGCAGCGATTGCAATGAATATTCTTTGATATCGATGCCATCGATCAATAATTCACCTGATGTTGCATCGTGGAATCTTGGAATGAGATCCGCAAGCGTAGATTTACCTGCGCCCGACGAACCCACAAGTGCAACCGTGGTTCCTTTTTTTATTTTCAGGTTAATGTTATCAAGAACCGTCACATCATTATATGCAAAGCTCACGTTACGAAACTCTATGCAATCATTAAATGCAGTCAGTTTCTTACCATCTGTCTTTTCTACAACAGTCACAGGTGCTTCAAGTACTTCTTCGATTCGTCGTATGGCGGCAGCACCTCTCTGTACATTATAAAAGGCAGTGGACAATCCTTTAGCAGGGTTAATGATCTGTGTAAAGAAAACGATGTACGTAATAAAGCTATCGGGTGCCATCAACTCCTGGTCTAGTACCAGTTGGCCACCAAACCAAAGCACAACGCTCAACACAAGCACGCCAAGAAACTCAGATAAAGGCGATGCAAGGTCACGACGGAATATCATCTTGTTGCGAAGATGATTCAGTGTATCGTTACTGTGGAAGAACTTATTGCGGACAACGGATTCCGCATTGAAAGCTTTTATCACGCGCAATCCGCCAAGTGTTTCATCGAGAATAGACATCAATACACCCTGCTCATGTTGAGCAGAGCTTGATTGTTTTTTTAATGAGCGACTGATTCGGCCAATGATAAATCCTGTGAGAGGAAGCAGAATAAAAATGAATAATGTAAGCGTCGGGCTCAGCAATATCAACACAGAGAGGATGATGATGATGGTCATTGGTTCACGGATCATTGCTTCAAGTGTGCTGATAACACTCCATTCAATTTCGTTAGAGTCGTTACTCATGCGACTGATAATATCACCTTTCCTTTGCTCGGTAAAATAGCCGATAGGTAACTGGAGGATCTTGCTGAAAAGATCGGCGCGTAGTCTTTGTAGCACGCGGTTACGCATTGGCGCAAGAATGCGATAAGAGATGTATATAAAGAAGTTCTTGAAAAATATACCCGTAATGATCAGAATACAGATGGCACCCAATGCATAAGTTGTATTGTGTTCGCTGATCAGCCGGCTGATGAAAAATTTCAGATAATCCAATATGCCGTTAGCCGAGAATGTAAACTCCGGTTCGGCTTCAACTGTTTTTTCCATTCCGAATAACATCTTCAAGAATGGAGCAAGCAGCGCAAGAGACACCAGGGAGAACAAAACAGCCAGGAGATTCGATAATATATAAAGAGCGATATTTCCTTTTTGATCTTTGAGGTACCTTAAAATGATGGAGAAACGCTTCATGAAACTGGGCGCGATTTTTTAATTAATCGGCAAAAGTAGGCAATTCCTACCTTTACCTTATTAAATAGGGGTTATGCAAGAAGGAAAACGACAAAAACAGGTGGCAGGATTACTCCACGAAGAGCTCAGCAGCATTTTTCAGAAATTAGGGCTTGCAATCGTAGATGGTGGAATGATCTCTATTTCATCGGTAAAAGTGACGCCGGATCTGCTGGAAGCAAGAGTTTATCTATCCATATTCAAGGCGAATGATACGCGCGTTGCACTGAAAAAAATAGACGACCGTGCATGGGAGATCAAGAAAGTTCTTGCTGAGCGGGTAGGAAAGCAATTGCGACGTATGCCTGAGCTGAAATTCTTCCAGGACGATACGCTCGATCATGTATTCAAAATGGAAGAGATTTTCAAAAATCTGAATAAGGACGAAGAACAATAGACATAGCCAGCCGATCGAGAGATCGATTTTCCCAATACCGTATTGATGGTTTATTTATTTGCGTGGAGATATTTTAAAGCCCGGAAGTCAACTAATGCGATCAACATTATCGCATGGGTAAGCATGGTTGCGATCATCGTGATCACTGCCGCATTTATCGTATTGCTCAGTGTTTTCAATGGTTTTGAAGGATTGGTGAAATCGCTTTATTCATCTTTTTATTCGGATATCCGTGTGGTTCCGGTAGAGGGGAAGCGAATGAGTGTAACTCCAATGCAGTTATCGCGTATGCGGGTAATTCCTGGTATTGCCGATTACTCCATGACTATTGAAGAGAAATCGCTCCTCCAGAACGGTGAAGTTCAGGCCATCGTTTATCTCAAAGGGGTTGACAATAACTATCTTAAGGTAAGTGGCGTAAGCGACAAGATCATCCGCGGTTCATTTTCTGTCGGCACTCCGGAGGAGCCGGCCATCGTGCTCGGAAGCGGTGTTGAGAATGCCCTGCATGTTTATGCCGACCAAAACATTTATCCCATCACTGCGTACCTGTTTAAGCCTGGGGTGAACATCAATGTAATCGATCCGTTGCAGGCCTTTTCGGCAGACAACCTTAATACCAGCGGTACATTTTACATACAGCAGGACATCGACAATAAATACGCTATCACCAGCCTGTCGTTTATGCAGGAGATGCTTGGGCTAAAGCCGGATGAATTCGGAAGCATTGAAATCCGTCTGAATGGATTGGAATCTGAAAGTGAGGTCAAGACTGCATTGCAAAAGATCTTTGGGCCAACCATGGCCGTTGAAACCAGGTATGAGCAAAACAAGAGCTTGTACAGTGTGATGAACCTGGAGAAATACGCGATCTACGGGATATTGACCCTGATGCTTATCGTAGCAGCATTTACGATGATCGGTGCGCTGAGTATGCTTGTATTGGAAAAAACTGAAGACATACAGGTACTGAAATCGCTCGGTGCCGACCGGCGGTTGATCTACCGGATCTTTTTGTCGGAGGGTATGCTGCTGGGGATCATCGGTGCCGTGTCAGGAACGCTCATTGCCCTGCTGATATGTTGGGCGCAGGTGAAATTTCAATTGGTCCCAATAGCAGGAGGCACTTTTCTGATCAGTTATTACCCAGTGGAAGTACGGGCAAGGGACATCCTGATCGTGCTATTTACGGTTCTGGCAATCGCGCTCGCAGCTTCCTGGTTACCAGCGCGCAAGGCGGCGGCCACCGCGATATCCAAAGTTTAGCCTTGCAAATATGAAAACAAAAGTTAATTTGCAAGACCTGAAACCGGATCGAACCTTATTCCACCACCAAATAACGGCGGATGTTTATTGTCTTACTGGCACTTATTATTGCATTTACCATTACCTATTTTGCCATACCCGTAATTATCACGGTGGCAGAAAGGAAGAGGTTATTTGATGTGCCCGATGAGCGTAAGGTCCACCAGGCGCCGATCCCATCACTTGGCGGACTTGGAATATTCGGCGGATTTATCATCGCTGTACTTATCTCCGCTCCTTTCAATACCAATTTTGAGATCCAGTTTTTCCTTGCAGCAGCAGTGGTTATCTTTTTCCTTGGCCTGAAAGACGACATTCTGATCATCTCTCCCATAAAAAAATTTATTGGACAGGTTATCGCATCTTTTCTCATCATTTACGGAGGCGATATTCAGATCTCCAATATGCAGGGGTTCCTGGGAGTGTTCGAACTACCGGCCTGGGCAAGCCTGTTGCTGACATATTTTACTACGATGGTTATTGTAAATTCTTTTAACCTCATCGACGGAATAGACGGGCTTGCGGGCAGCCTGGGAATTATCGTTTGCACATTCTTTGGAGTATATTTTTATTCGATAGAACTACACGCGTATTCGGTGCTGGCCTTTGCAATGGCGGCGAGTGTGCTGGCTTTCCTCGTTTACAACTTTCAACCTGCTAAGATATTTATGGGCGATACCGGCTCGATGCTGATCGGCTTAGTGAGCGCCATACTTGTTATCAAATTCATTTCCATTTCTCAGACCACTGCATCCGGTTTTCCGCTGGCGGCAAGTCCGGCTATCGGGTTCGCGGCATTGATGATCCCGCTGTTGGATACGCTGAGAGTGTTCGCTATCCGGATCTTCAGCCGCAGGTCGCCGTTTAGTCCGGATCGCAATCATATCCATCATCTCTTATTGGATCGCGGATTTAATCATCGATCCATCGCCATCGGGCTCTCCCTGATAAATGTTACGGTTTTAATTGCTGTATATAACCTGCGTTCACTGGGCAGTACCATTTTGATTGCAGCGATAACGACTTTATTCTTTGCGATAACGGCATTGCTGGCTAAGCGCGGCAGATCTAAGAAAGTGGTACCACAGCCCGCTTCACTGTCAATTGATATGACAGATATCAGCGCCACTACCATTGTGCCCCGAAGCAAAACAACGATGGTAGGACAGGAAAATTAATCCTATTGATGTAGGTTTGCAGCCAACTAATTATTGATGTATGTCAGACGAGTTAAATCTAATTGTTCTCCAGGCCGAGGAAACCATGCGAAAGGCTATTAGTCATCTTGAGGCTGAGCTGGTTAAAGTTCGTGCCGGTAAAGCAAATCCAAACCTTGTTGAGGGAATTGTGATTGATTATTATGGCACGCCTACCCCTATCAACCAGGCTGCGAACGTGTCCGTTGCCGATGCCAGAACTCTGACGATCCAGCCATGGGAGCGCAACATGCTTCAGCCTATAGAAAGAGCGATCATCAATGCGAATATTGGTGTTACTCCCCAGAACGATGGATTGTTGATCCGTTTATTCATGCCACCGCTGACGGAAGAAAGGCGCAGGGAACTGGTGAAGAAAGCGCAGGGAGAGGGTGAACAATCCAAGGTAGCGATTCGCAGCATTCGCCGGGATTCGATGGAACAGATCAAAAAGCTTCAGAAAAATGGAATGAGCGAGGATGCTTGTAAGGATGCGGAAGATGAAGTTCAACAATTAACTGACCGGTATATCGCTCTTGTTGATAAACACCTTGCAGCAAAAGAGAAAGAAATAATGACAGTATGATGAGGTAGGCGGTAATCGGGAGTCGGTAATCGGCGACAGAGGGCTGGAAACGGAAAATAGAAAATAGAAAATAGAAAATGGGAATTGGAAATGTCTGATTCCCATTTTTATTTTCGGGCCAGCCAAACGCCTGCAAGGATGATAACCAGTCCGACTATTTGTAACGCATAAATGGTTTCGCCTGCAATAAGTCCCCATACCAATGCAACAAATGGAATCCCATAGGTTACCATGGACGCAAACAAAGGACTGGCGCGTTTCAGCAGGATATAAAACAATATAGATGCTATCGCTGTACCAAATACACCCAACACTACCGATGCTCCAACTGAATACATGTACTCATATTCTGCGAGCGGTAAAGAAAAGAACCCGGTAAGTGCAAGTACGATAAGCGATGGAGGTACCAGCATTCCAAATGCAAGCGATGCGATATGCATCGATGCGATATTGTGAAGCTTTGCAGAAACGAGGTTCACATTGATGGCATAACAGATCGTTGCGAGCAATACGAGCGAGCTAAACAGGATGTTACCGATGCCATGATTAGCTTCAGGAATAAGCAACATGATCATTCCTGCAAGACCAATGGTTACGCCGATCCACTTGTTTTTTGTGAAACGCGACTTATATATCCATCCACCAAGTATCATGGTGAGTATCGGTGTCAATGAATTCAGGAAGCCCGCAATGGCGCTGTCGATGCGGGTTTCAGCTATGCAAAACAGGTATGCGGGAATGAAACTCCCGAGCAGTCCAGATGCAAGAATAAATTTCTTTTGTTGTATTGAATATTTGCTGAACAGCTTAATCCCCATCGGCAATAGAACCAGTCCTGCAGACAACATTCGGAGAGAAGCCACCTGGTATGCATCAAGAACTTTAAGTCCTTCTTTCATCAGGATAAATGAACTACCCCATATCACAGACAGTATGATAAAAAGTATCCAGCTAAGTGATTGGTTTGATGTTTTCATTCGCTTGCAAAGTAAGAGAGAAATAAAATATCTTTAGGTAAATCATTACCATGCAGTCCATCTCTCTAAAGGATATATCTACCCGTGCGCCGGAAGGATGCAATAAAGAACAAACGAAACAACGCACAAAAGAGATACTTGATGAGTTGGATGAGCTTCAGAATCTTTTGTATGCACAGTCGAAATTTTCTGTGCTTATCATCATTCAAGGCATGGACGCAAGTGGGAAGGACGGCGCTATTCGTGATGTATTCGGTCAAATGAATCCGCAGGGCGTGCGCGTTACTTCATTCAAAGTTCCTACTGAAGAGGAATTATCCCATGACTTCTTGTGGCGTATACACAAGGAAGTGCCAGCCAAAGGAATGATTCAGATATTCAATCGTTCACATTATGAAGATGTGCTGGTGACCCGCGTTCATTCATGGATCGATGATGCAGTTGCTGAAAAGAGAATGAATGCAATCAACGATTTTGAACGTTTACTTGTTCAGCATAATGATACAAGGATATTAAAGTTCTATCTGCATGTTTCTGCCGAAGAACAGAAAGAGCGCCTCGATGAACGGGTGCATGATCCAAGGAAACAGTGGAAGTATAATGAAAAGGATTTTCACGAAGCAGCGCTTATCGAAAAGTACTGGGCAGCGTATGAACAGTGTTTCAGGCATTGCAACCAGGTTCCATGGACAATTGTTCCTGCCGATCAGAATTGGTATAAAGAGTTTATTATTGCATCACAATTCCGCGATTTGTTATTGTCGCTGGACATGCAATACCCTGGTATCAAGAAATAATTTTTCATTTCAAAACTACGCTTATGGGTTTCATTAAAGAATTTCGGGAGTTTGCGATCAAAGGCAATGTGATCGATCTTGCAGTTGCCGTGATCATTGGCGCAGCATTCAATAAGATCATTGATTCAGTGATCAATGACCTTGTAATGCCTATTGTTGCAGCGATCATTGGCGCGCCTGATTTCAGCAATGCATACCTTCCACTTAAGAGTGGAATACCAACAAATCTGCCTTTGGCCGAAGCGCAGGCGCTGGGTCCTGTTTTCGCCTATGGTAACTTTATCACGGTTCTGATAAACTTCCTTTTGTTAGCGATGGTGATCTTCATGATGGTAAAAGCTATCAACAAGTTGAAGCGTCAAACACCGCCGCCTGCAACAACTGTGGACGAGATAAGCACAACCGACAAGTTGCTGATTGAGATTCGTGACTCGTTGAGAGGCAGCAGTCGTTAGTAATAAAAATCTATATCATATGTTTAAGAGGAAGGACATTTTTCTCTCGGCACTATTATGTGCTTTAATGATCAATAATGTTTCAGCACAGGATAAATCGCTGAAAGAAATTAAAGAAACTTCAGCCAAGAAATTCAATGATGATACAACCCACATTTCCGGATGGAGAAAGGGTGGGCTATATTCATTGGGGATAGGACAGGGCGGTAGTCGCAACTGGGCTGCTGGTGCGGAGAAGTTTTCGTTTTCCATTGCAGCAAATACCGGACTGTTTGCAAATTATAAAGCAGGGCGGTTTAGTATGCGGAACACTTTGGATCTTGGTTATTCGCTGGTGAATACCACCTCGCAGGGGGTGCGTAAGACAGATGATAAAATCGATCTGTATACAAAGTCGGGATACGATCTTACAAAAAAGACAAGCGTTGCGATAGTTGCTAATTTCCGAACCCAGTTTGCATCGGGGTATGATTACGATTACCTCGGCGAAGGTTTACAAAGAAGGACTTCAGGCTTTATGGCTCCAGGTTACCTGATACTTGCGCCTGGTATCGATTATCATCCATCGGATTTTTTGAGTGTGTTCGTATCGCCGGTATCCGGCAGATTTGTTTTCGTTACCAATGATCCCAAGAGTTATTATTATGAGAATGGCCTGATTCCCGGTGGTCCGGGGTATGAAACACCACTTGCTGTATTGTACGGAGTGGATCCTGCGCGGAAAGTGCGTGCTGAATTGGGCGGATTTGCTTCAGTGAACTTCTCAAAGGAGATCATCAAAAATGTTGCATATAAATCGAGACTTGATCTGTATTCCAATTACCTCAGTACAACCGACTTTGAAGTTATTGGCCCCGATCAGCTGGCTATAACAAAGCAGGGATCCAGTCCTGAAAAGATAGATATCTTCTGGACGAACCTGTTTGTAATGAAAGTGAATAAATATCTCAACGTTAGCTTCGCAGCAGACATCATCTATGATGATGATGTGAAGCAGTTTGGAACGAATAACAATTCAGCAGCCATGCAGTTTCGTTCACAATTGACGGTCGGATTGGCGGGAACGTTTTAGACGGGAAGCGGAAAGCGGAAAGCGGAAAGCGGAAAGCGGGAGATTTGCTAATGTGCTAATATGCTAGTGTGCTAGTATGCTAATGTGCTAGTATGCTAATGTGCTAACGCCCATTGTTCGGTTGTATTAATACGGCTTCAGAGGCGTTAAATATCTACGTTAGCTTTAAGATTTGTGACGACCTTCATCGAAAACATCTGCCTCCTCAATCGGTGCAAATGTTTGGGAAGCTCAACATTGCGAAAGCCTGGCCGACTTCATTCATAAAATGAAAATCGCTTCTAAAGAGGCATCGGAAACCGAATATTGGCTCCACATTGCGGAAGAAATGATCTGGGATAAGCTAGACAAGTGCCTGATCCAGGATCTTGTCGAAATAATGAAAATGCTTTCAGCAATTATCAACACCAGCAAGCGAAAGCTACATCAGCACTAGCACACTAGCACACTAGCACACTAGCATACTAGCATACTAGCATACTATTATTCAAAGCTTCCAAACACCACTTCCTCTTCTTCCGGGCGTTCTTCATTGAACTCAAGGATGAAATTGTTCTTTCCTTCGCCGATCATGATCTGCATGTACTTCATTTGTACAAGTTCGAGCATCGACAGGAATAAGAATATCGCATGTACACGGTCCTCACAGTGCTGGAAGATCTTTTCAAATGACACGATCTTTTCCTTTCTTACAGACTCAAGCATGAAATGGCGACTTTCCTCCATGGTGTAATTGTATCGCACCACGGTATGTACCGGTTTAAAATTGCGGGCTTCAACACGTTTCATTACGCGCTCGAAAGCTTTCATCAACTTAAACAACGTGATCGCCTGGATCTCGGTTCCCTCGCCACTTTCCTCACCGATATGACTGAGCTCGCGCTGTATGTTACCGCGTTTAACCATCAGCATTCGGATAGCTTCCATTTCCTGCAGCCTGTTTGAAGCTTCTTTGAAACGTTTATATTCAAGTAGCTTATCGATAAGTTCCTGTCGCGGATCGATCTCATTGCCCTGCGCATCGATCTCCTTTCGCGGCAGCAACATCTTCGCCTTGATCCTCATCAGCGTCGAAACAAATAGTATGAACTCACTGGACAACTCAATATTCAGGCTCTCCTGGTCGTGGATATAATTCAGGAAGTCCTTGATGATATTGGTAATGGGAATATTATAAATATCGAGCTCGTCCCTTTCGATGAAGAAAAGAAGGAGGTCGAACGGACCTTCAAATTGTGGGAGTTTTATCTGGTATGTTTCCTGGCTCACTGGTACAAATTTATTTGCAACCCGCATCAGGGCTGCTTACCGACAAACCTAGCATAAATCCTCATAAATGCAGATTGGGGCGTGAAGATGTAATCAACAAGAAATCCACCTTGCTGCCATGGAAAAAAGAAACTGCTTGTGTATGTCAGATCTTCACCTTAAGTCCTACCAGCGAGCGCACTGTTTGTACAATGCCGGCGGCGTCATAACCGCATTCGGTGTAAAGTTCTTTAAGTGTACCGTGCTCAACGAGTCGGTCGGGGATGCCAAGTATTTTTACCTGTGCCTGGTAATTGTTTTCGTTCATGAATTCCAATATCGCAGTACCAAATCCTCCTACCACAGTTCCATCTTCCACGGTAACGATCTTGTCGTATTTGCTGAATACTTCATGCAACAGTTCTTCATCCAGCGGTTTTGCAAATCGCATATCGTAGTGCGCCGGATCAACGCCATCTGCACGCAATTCACGTATCGCCTGTGTTGCAAAATTTCCAGGGTGGCCGAACGTAAGTATTGCTACCTCGCTTCCATCTTTTATCTTTCTTCCCTTTCCAATGGGTATCTCGCTAAACGGAGTTTTCCATTCAGGCATAACACCTTCACCGCGAGGATAGCGAATCACTATAGGATCTTTTGTTGAATCGAGTTGTGCTGTGTACATCAGGTTGCGCAATTCCGATTCGTTCATTGGGGCGGAAATGATCATTCCCGGTACACATCGCATGTATGCTATATCGTATGCTCCATGATGGGTTGGTCCGTCTTCGCCAACGAGTCCGGCACGATCCAGGCAGAATATCACCGGCAAATGCTGTATTGCCGCGTCGTGCAATACCTGGTCGTAGGCCCTTTGCATGAACGATGAGTAGATATTACAGAACACTTTCATGCCCTGTGTGGCCATGCCGGCGCTTAAGGTAACCGCATGTTGTTCGCAAATGCCCACATCAAATGCTCGATCCGGCATTTTTTCCATCATGAATTTCATTGATGATCCGGAAGGCATTGCGGGGGTTATCCCGAATATCTTTTGATTATTTTCTGCAAGCTCAATAATGGTGTGACCGAAAACATCCTGGTATTTCGGAGGTTGAGGTGCCGTGTAAGTCTTCTTGAAAATCTCACCGGTGATCTTATCAAACAAACCAGGGGCATGCCACTTGGTTTGATCGGCTTCTGCCAGTGAATAACCCTTGCCCTTCACCGTCACAATGTGCAGTATCTTGGGACCGGGAATATTCTGTAAATCGTTCAGGGTATCAACCAGCTTCGATATATTATGGCCGTCGATAGGACCAAAATAGCGAAGCTTCAATGCCTCAAAAAGATTGCTGCTCTTTGTGATAAAACCCTTGATGCTGTGTTCCAGTTTGGAGGCTACTTCGCGACTGAAATTTGCGCCAACGGGCAATTTGCCGAGTGCCTTCCAGATATCGTCCTTGAACTTATTATAAGTGGGAGATGTTGTGATGTCCGTAAGATATTCTTTGAGTGCACCCACATTAGGGTCGATGCTCATGCAGTTATCGTTCAGGATGATCAGCATGTCGGTGTCTGCAACACCGGCATGATTCATTCCTTCGAACGCAAGACCCGCAGTCATTGCGCCATCGCCAATAACAGCAATAGCCTTTCGGTCTTCACCCTTATATTTTGCGGCCATAGCCATCCCAAGCGCGGCCGATATTGATGTTGAAGAATGCCCTACGCCAAAACTGTCGTATTCACTTTCGGTTCTTTTCGGAAAGCCGCTAAGACCCTTGTATTTACGGTTTGATTTAAAACTGTCGCGTCGTCCTGTGAGTATCTTATGACCGTATGCCTGGTGGCCCACGTCCCATACAAGCTGGTCGTACGGCGTGTTGTACACGTAGTGAAGCGCAACGCTGAGTTCGACCACACCCAGGCTCGCAGCAAAATGCCCACCGTGAACACTCACGGTGTCAATAATGTATTGCCGCAATTCGTCACATAGCTGGCTGAGCTGTTCTCTTCGTAGTTGCTTCAGGTCGGCTGGTGAGTTCACCATCTGCAGCAGTGGCCCTGGTGTTATCTCCATTCAACAGTTTTAAGGTGGTAAAATTAACGTAAATAAGAGGCAGATGGTATAATCGCCCCTGTTACAGATAAAATAAATTATGCCAATTGCAAAACATTGAGGAACAACAACTATCTTGATTCTTCTGCCACATATCCTAAAAAAGACCGCTTTATTAGCCTCGTTTCCTAGATTTGTTTTATCCGTATGAGCATTTTCAAGAGAATATCGAATTATTGGTTTTGCCAATTTATGGGTTGGGGTCTGGTGGGTTTATCAATCCTCTTCTATGCCTATACTTTCCGGCAGGATATTACCGGCAATTATTTACTTAAGATCCTGATCGTAATCGTTTCGGGAATATCGAGTACGCATCTGCTTCGGATGTTCATCAAGCGCCGTAACTGGTTGCTGTTGCCCACCGAAAAGGTACTGCTGCGCATGGGTGTTGCCATCATCGCAACAAGCCTGTTGTTCAGTCTGCTGGTCATGGGATTGAACGAAGTGTTTGATCTTACAGAGAACCGCAAGGGGCTCGACTTTTCCACCCGTTTATTTGCAAACATTCTGAATATCGGGATATACATCATACCCTGGGTGCTGTTGTATTATATCTACCACTACATGGAAAAAAGCCGCCGGCAGCAGCTCGATACATTGAAGTTGGAATCGCTGGTAAAGGAACTGGAATTGAAGACGATCAAATCGCACATCAACCCGCATTTTATTTTCAATGCATTGAACAGCATCCGTGCCTTGATCGATGAGAACCCTGGTCGCGCGCGTAATGCGATCACCGAACTCAGCAATATTCTACGAAGCAGTATGCAAACAGAGAAGCAGGAGACGGTTCCATTTGAAAAAGAATTGAACATCGTGAAGGATTACCTTGCATTGGAACATATCCGCTTTGAAGACCGGTTGCAGATCGAATACAAGATCGATGAAGATACTTTGGATCAGCCGGTTCCTCCCATGATGTTGCAGACGTTGGTAGAAAACGCCATCAAGCACGGTATTGGTAAGCAAATGAGCGGAGGTGTTGTGAAAGTTGTTTCGGATTTTAAAGAAGATTATCACGAACTGATTGTACAGAATTCCGGTAAATTGAACGGTGAATATAATGGTGATGGATTTGGTTTGTCGAGTACAAAGAATCGCCTTCAATTGTTATTCGGCAACAAAGCAAATTTTACCATAAAGCAGATCGACGGAATGGTTGAAGCACGAGTGCTGATCCCCGTTGGCATAAACTAAAGAAAATGATCAAAGCCTTAATCATCGACGATGAACGCCTTGCCCGCAGCGAATTGAGAAAGATGCTGCAGGATCACCCCGAAATTGAAGTTATAGGTGAAGCTGCTAATGCCGAAGAGGGAGTTGAAAAAATTGAAGGACTCAATCCTGAGCTGGTATTTCTCGACATTCAGATGCCCGGAAAAACCGGATTTGAATTGCTTTCCGAACTCGATCGTACACCCAATGTGATTTTCACAACCGCTTACGATGAATATGCTTTGAAAGCTTTTGAAGTGAATGCATTGGATTATTTGTTGAAACCTGTTGAGCCGAAACGACTAGCAGATGCGATTCAAAAACTTCATGCACAGGAAGAACGTGAACAGAACCCTGCGAACATCAACATCAACAGGTCGATATTATCAGAGAGTGACCAGGTTTTTGTGAAGGATGGTGAACGCTGCTGGTTTGTGAAATTATCTGATATACGCTTGTTCGAAAGCGTTGGCAATTATGCGAAAGTATATTTCGGAACGAATAAACCGTTGATCTTAAAGTCGCTCAACGCACTTGAAGAGCGACTGGATGAAAAAGTTTTCTTTCGTGCGAACAGGAAACATATTGTGAACCTGCGACTGATCGATAAGATCGAACCTTATTTTAACGGTGGTTTGCTGCTTGAATTAAAAGGCGGTGAGAAGATAGAGGTAAGTCGCCGCCAGACCGTAAAGTTCAAAGAAATGATGAGTCTGTGATTAAACGAATAATATTATACATATAATTGCGCTTCATCGAATCCGATCCAATCAAACAATCATATGAGAAGAATTTTTTTCAGGGCAACATTAATTTGTTGCCTTCATGTTTTCGTAGCAGTTCCGGTTATTAATGCACAATCGTCGAATGGTGCAGTTATAAACGTTACAGAAGTTGAGCGTATTGAACGTTTCCTTGCGTCCGATGAATTGAAGGGCCGTGCAGTGTTCACCCCAGGCATAGAGAAAGCTGCAGAATTTATTGCAGAGGAATTTAAGAAAGCAGGATTGAAGCCAGTGAATGGTTCATACTTCCAGGAGTTTACAATGAATCGCAACAGGTTTGTTTCTGCAAATGGAACTATCAACGGTGCTGCAGTAGACCCACGTAATATCGTTGGTTTTTCATCTTCCAATGAGATTCGGATGGATCAAAACTCGGGCTATAAAGTGGAAAAGATATCTCCCACAGATACGCTGTATCCGAAGATGCAACGGCTGTTGCAGGATGATAACAACTACATTGTGTTTATAGATAATGCGCACATGCGGATGTTCAACAGTCTGAAACGTTTCCGTAGGGAAAGTACTCCGATGAAGAAGAATGTTGTGGCGATACTCACGAATGAAACGCCTTCTTCATACAATGTTGAGTTCAGGCAGGAAGTGACTCCATTGAAGCTTCGAAATGTAGTGGGAATGTTGCCCGGAAAGAAGAAGAATGATGAGCAGGTGATCTTTTCTGCACATTATGACCACGTGGGTATTGGAAAGCCAACGGCTGAAGGCGATTCTATCTATAATGGTGCTAACGATGACGCATCCGGAACAACGGCGGTGATATTATTAGCGAATCATTTCGCGAAGCAAAAGAACAATGAGAGAACCCTCGTGTTTGCTGCATTCACTGCTGAGGAAACGGGTGGCCATGGTTCAAAATATTTTTCCAACCAGTTTGATCCAAAGAAGATCGTTGCGATGTTCAACATTGAAATGATCGGAACGGAGAGCAAGTGGGGAAAGAATTCTGCCTACATCACGGGATTTGATAAAACCGATATGG
The DNA here is from genome assembly GCA_023437225.1 of Bacteroidota bacterium. GTDB lineage: Bacteria > Bacteroidota > Bacteroidia > Chitinophagales > Chitinophagaceae > Flavitalea. Next base: position 77,280 of record JAEZGS010000014.1, read on the forward strand.
GGACGATCCTGGCAAAGAATCTTGAAGGTTCGGAATTTACTTTCCATCCAGATCCCTATCCCGATCAAAACCTTTTTTACAGAAGTGATAATGCAACATTGGCGCGACTCGGTGTACCTGCACATACCATCTCTACGTCGAAGATGGACAGTGAAAAATATTATCATACCGCCGATGATGAGATAGAAACACTCGACCTGCAAAATATGGCGCGCATCATTGAAGCCATTGCGAAAAGTTCTGTCTCTATTGTAGCGGGGAAAGATGCGCCGACGAGAGTAGCGAATTAACGAAACAGGAAATGGGAAATGGGAAATGGGAAATGGGAATGTCGCCGATTACTGATTACCGATTACCGATTACCTATAGCCTCTCCTTCGTTTCTCTGGTTCTAGGTTATCTATTAAATCTTGCGAGTACCTTATTCATTGCCTCCGCAATCTGATCGTTGCACAGGTTGCCGAGGCTACCTTCATGCGTATGATTTAGTGGCTTTGAGTGATCGAAATTAAATTTGCCATCGTTGATCTGATTTCCCACCTGCTGGTATGCGTCGCGAAATGGGATGCCTTTATTTACAAGTTCATTCACGGCTTCTACGCTAAAGATGTATTTATACTTTTCGTCTGAAAGTATGTTTTCTTTCACCTCGACATGCGATACCATCAATGCGGTCATGTCAAGACAATTTTTCAATTCATTAATTGCCGGGAAAAGTATCTCCTTCGTTAATTGAAGATCGCGATGATATCCTGAAGGAAGATTCGTTAATAACAATGTCAATTCGTTGGGAACCGATTGAAGCCTGTTGCATTTCCCGCGTATCAGCTCGTACACATCCGGGTTTTTTTTGTGCGGCATGATGCTACTTCCCGTTGTCAATTCCGGAGGATAACTGATGAAGTCGAAATTCTGATTCAAATAAAGACAGTTATCCATTGCAAAGCGGCCAATCGTAACGGCGATAGCAGCTATTGCCACCGCTACAAATTTCTCTGTCTTCCCGCGTGACATCTGCGCGTATACCGAATTGTAATGCATCGCTTCAAATTCAAGCAGACGAGTTGTAATGTCTCGCTTCAACGGAAATGAAGATCCATACCCGGCCCCGGAGCCTAACGGATTTTTGTTTGTAACGGCATAAGCGGCGGCGAGCATTTCTAAATCATCAACGAGGCTTTCGGCGTATGCTCCAAACCAAAGACCGAAAGACGAGGGCATTGCTATTTGTAAGTGCGTGTAACCAGGGAGTAAAACATTTTTATGTTGCTCGCTCTTATGAAGCAAGAGTTCAAATACCTGCGCAACCTTGTCCTTGGTTTCTTGTAACTGGGCGCGAAGAAATAATTTAATGTCTACTGCTACCTGGTCGTTGCGACTGCGGCCGCTATGAATTTTCTTGCCAATGTCGCCGATCTTTTTTGTTAACAGGAATTCAACCTGTGAGTGTACGTCCTCGATTCCTGGTTCAATTGTAAAACCGCCTTCGGCGATTTGAGCAGCGATCTCATTCAGTCCATCAACCGCCTGCAGCATCTCTTCTTTTTGCATGAGTCCTGCTTCCGCAAGCATTTTGACATGAGCGATGGAGCCCTGCACATCGTGTGCAGCAAGCAGTATATCAAATTCCGGATCCCTGCCAACCGTGAAGGCTTCTATCAATTGTGATGTGCTGGTATTTTCTTTGCTCCAAAGTTTCATGCTATAACTTTTTCCAGTAACTGAATGTATAGTTGAATGCCATGCTTGATTTCTTCAAGGTATATAAATTCATCTGCAGTATGGCTTCGCGCCGAATCGCCGGGACCGAGCTTTAGCGCAGGAAAAGGCATCAGTGCCTTATCTGAAGTAGTGGGAGACCCGTAAGCTTTTCGCCCTAACTCCAATCCCGCACGAACAAGTGGATGGTCCATTGCGATGGTTGATGAACGCATACGCATGCTCCTTGGCTGAACGGTGCTTGAAATACGGGTTGTGATGGTTTCGACAACTTCCTCGAATGTATACAGTTCATTAATTCGCGCATCTATTACAAACTGGCATGATGCCGGAACAACATTGTGCGCTTTGTTATCAGTATTGATTACAGTAACACTCATCTTCACCGGGCCGAGCAGTGGCGATACCTTTTCAAAACGATGATTCTTTATCCAGTGAATATCTTCCAATGCCTTATATAAAGCATTTTCTCCTTCCTCTCTTGCAGCATGCCCCGCAACTCCTGAACTCGTGCAATCCATTACCAGCAAGCCACGTTCAGCTACCGCAAGTTGTAGCAAGGTGGGCTCTCCAACTATAGCACAATCAATTTTATCAAGAAGCGGTAAAAGCATTTCAATTCCATCTCGACCCGATATCTCTTCCTCGGCCGTTGCCGCGAAAAGGATGTTGTATCGCATGTCCTCGCGCGAATGGAAATACAGGAACGTTGCAAAAAGCGAAACAAGAGATCCACCTGCATCATTTGAACCCAGGCCGAATAGTTTTCCATCTTCTATCACTGCGCTGAATGGGTCGCGTGTATAACCCTTGTTAGGTTTCACCGTATCGTGATGAGAGTTCAGAAGTATTGTAGGAAGTGATTCGTTATAGTGACGATTGTACGCATATACATTGTTCTTGATTCTTGTATGAACAATGCCATGAGTCCCGAGATAGCGGGTAAGTATGCCAGCGGTTTGATCTTCTTCTTTACTGAATGACGGAGTAGAGATTAATTCTCTTAGCAGGGCGACTGCTTCGTCATTCAGTTGTTTCAATTGATCGTTCGTCATACGCAATTATTTGTGTCCGGTTAGGGTTGCACGATAAGCAGCTTGATAATTAATCGTTGATGATGCTGGTTCCTTCGTTGCCGTTTAATAGTGCCTGCAGCGAAGATGCTTTTCCGATGATCACTTTCTTCACTCCACTATTCAATGCGGCAAATGCATTATCCAGTTTGGGGATCATTCCGGCAAAGATCTTTCCTTCCGATTTCAATTGATGATAAAGGGCGGGATTAATTACCGGGATCACCGATGTGTCATCATCTGCATTTAATAATACACCGGGTTTTTCAAAAGAATATACCAGTGTTACGTCAAACTCAGCGGATAGAGCTTTCGCGGTTTCCTGTGCAATTGTATCGGCGTTTGTATTTAATAGCTGACCACTGCCATCGTGTGTTACAGGGGCAACAACGGGAATGATATCGTTCCGCAGAAACTGCGCAAGGATGTTTGTATTTATAGATTCAACATCGCCGACAAAACCATAATCGATTGTGGGATGAGAGCGTTTTGTAGAGCGAATGATGTTCGCGTCGGCACCCGATATTCCAATTGCATTGCAGTTCATCGCCTGCAATTGTGCAACGATGTTCTTGTTTATATAGCCTGCATACACCATTGTGATCACTTTAAGGGTCTCAGCATCGGTGATCCTTCGGCCGTCAATCATCTGCTGAGGAATATTGAGCTTTGCGGCAAGGTTTGTTGCAAGCTTTCCTCCACCGTGCACAAGCACACGCGGACCCTCTATCGCAGCAAACTGTTGCAGGAATTCTGTAAGAGCCTGTTCATTGTCAATTATGTTTCCCCCTATTTTGATTATTACCATGGTAATGTGCTAGTGTGCTAGTGTGCTAATATGCTAATGTGAGAATGTGGAAATGTGAGAATGTGGAAATGTGAAAATACCGTTTCTCTGTTTCCCGTTTATCTGTTTCTCTGTTTCTCCGACTCTCCGTTTCTCCGTTTCTCCTGATTACCGATTACCGACTACTGATTACGGAAATCACCGCCTGCGCGGCCCACACCCGGTTCGATGCTTCGAGTGTAACGATGCTATTCGGTCCATCTAATACCTCATCGCTTAATTCAACATTTCTGCGAACGGGCAGGCAATGCATCACTTTCGCATTATTCGTAAGCATCAGCTTATCATTGTCCAACATCCACGATGGATCGTTGCAATAGATCTTTCCATAATCGTTATAAGTACTCCAGTTCTTTACATATACAAAGTCCGCATCCTTCAACGCTTCTTCCTGGTCATAAACAATTGTAGCTCCCCTGGTAAACTTTTCATCGAGTTCATAATCTTCCGGATGCGTGATCACAAAGTCCGCCTCACCCCATGCATTGACCCACTGTGCAAAACTGTTTGCTACACACTGTGGTAATGGCTTCACGTGCGGTGCCCATGTCATAACGATCTTCGGTCTGCGACCCGCCACACGTGAGGGTTCCAGCGACAATTGTTCCTTAATGGTAATAATATCTGTAAGACTCTGCAGCGGATGAAGCGTAGCGCTTTCAAGACTAATCACTGGAATCCCTGCATATTTGATGAATTGATTTATATACAATTCACTGTAGTCGTCTTCTTTATTCTTTAGTGATGGAAACGTGCGGATACAAAGGATATCAAAATACTTTCCCATGATCGGCGCCGCGTCCTTTACATGCTCAACAGTATTGCCGCTCATGATTGCCTCTTCTTCAAATTCAATTGCCCAGCCTTCGCTTCCAACATTAAACACGATGGCTTCCATTCCTAATTGCTGCGCAGCTATCTGTGTGCTTAATCGCGTGCGCATACTTGGATTGAGGAACAACATTCCAATGCGTTTGTTTTTACCCAGCTCTTTATCCTTAAACGGATCGGCTTTATATTCCAGGGCCTTTGCCACAAGCGCATTGATGTCTGCTACATCATGAACTGAAATAAAATTCTTCATTAATTAAGCGAGGGTTTTTGTAGTGGAAGTAATTTGTTCAACAGCTTTGCGCGTAGCCGATATGAATTTATCTGCGTCTTCACGAGTTAATGCAAGCGACGGTAGAAGCCTTATCACGTTTGGTTTAGCTTCTCCTGTAAATATTTTATGTGTCCACAGCAATTCCTTACGCAGGTCTTTTAATTCTTCCGAGACATCGAACCCAATCATCAAACCCCGACCCCTCACATTTTTCAATCCGGGGATAGTCTTTAATTGATCCATGATATAGTTCCCGATGGTCTCAGCATTTGCTATCAATCGTTCTTTCTCGATCACCTCTAATACTGCCAACGCGGCCGCGCATGCAAGGTGGTTGCCACCGAAAGTTGTTCCCAACATCCCATGCTTTGCCTGTATGTTCGGGGCGATGATGATCCCGCCGATAGGAAAACCATTTCCCATACCTTTTGCCATGGAATATATATCTGCGTTGACATCCGCATGATCCTGTGAAAAGAACTTACCGCTTCTTCCGTATCCGCATTGCACGCTGTCCGCAATGAAAACAGAACCATGTTTATCACACAATGCACGAATTAATTTCAGAAACGCTTCAGACGCAACATTTATCCCTCCGACTCCCTGAATTCCTTCAATGATCACCGCCGCGATCTTGTCGCCTTCTTTATCAAACTCATGAGCAAGTGCTTCCTCATCATTGAATGGAAGGAAGACGACATTATCCGTCTGGTTAACCGGGGCAACTATTGCAGGATTATCGGTTGCAGCAACAGCAAGTGATGTTCTTCCGTGAAAAGCTTTCCTGAATGCTACTATTTTTTTTCTTCCAGTATGAAACGATGCAAGCTTCAATGCGTTCTCATTCGCCTCAGCACCGGAATTACAAAGAAACAGTTGGTAGTCGTGTTTGCCCGATACTTTACCAAGCATTTCAGCGAGTTGCTTTTGCAGAGGGATGTTTATTGAGTTGGAATAGAAGCCAACGTTGTTTAATTGGTCGGTAATTCGCTGAACATAATACGGATGTGTATGACCGATGGAGATCACTGCATGGCCGCCATACATATCAAGGTATTCGGTTCCTTTATCGTCCCAAACAGTGGAGCCGCTTGCTTTAACAATCGTGATGTCGTTGACAGGGTATACGTCAAACAGGTTCATACAATAGGTTTAAGGCGATTAGAAATAGTTTGCTTTGAGTCGCAGCCCGGCACATTCATCGATTCCGAACATTATGTTCATATTCTGAACTGCCTGTCCCGATGCGCCTTTAAGCAGGTTATCTATGATCGAATGTATCACCAGCTTTGATCCAACCTTTTCAAGTTGAACAAGACATTTATTAGTATTCACGACCTGCTTCAGGAAGATAGGATCTTTGCTGAGATGGGTGAACGCTGCATCATTATAGAACTCTTCATACATTTCGTTGAGCTGCTGTTCATCAAGTACACAATCAATTTGTGAACTGATAAAAATACCTCGTGTAAAATCTCCTCTCCACGGTATAAAGCTCAGGTCGATCTGTCCATTGGGTTGCAGTTGCCCGATCGATTCTCCGATCTCTCCGAGATGCTGATGCGTTAATGTTTTATATGCCTGTATGTTGTTGGCTCTCCATGAAAAGTGTGATGTTTGAGATAAGCCCTGCCCGGCACCGGTTGAACCGGTAATGCCCGTAGTATGGATATTTTCAAGAAGACCTGCTTTAGCAAGTGGTAAGAGTCCTAATTCGATCGCAGTTGCAAAACATCCGGGATTTGCAATGTTATCTGCCGTTCTTATCTGCTCACGATTAATTTCCGGAAGCCCATATATAAACTGCCTTTCGTTGAAAGAAGATGATGCTTTAAGTCGGAAGTCGTTCGACAAATCGATGATCTTTGCATCTGCAGGTAGTTCGAACTCGGTAAGGAATTTTCTTGCGTCACCATGACCAAGGCAAAGAAATACAACATCCGCATCCTGCGAAACCTGATCATCAAACAGAAGATCACTGTCTCCCCTCAAGTCATGATGTACACTATAGACCGGTTTTCCTGAATTACTTCTGCTAAAGATATTAATGATATCCGCGTTTGGATGATGGATCAATAGCCTTGTAAGTTCTCCGCCGGTGTAACCGGCGCCGCCAACGATCGAAACTTTTATTTTATCCATATCAAAGATGTCGAAGCATTAGCTTTTTGGCGTTGCTTCTTCTTTTACCTGGTGATAGATCATCGTCTGATTACCAAAGATCTTACTAAATCCTCTAACATCATCGCCTGTCCATCCACTGTTCATCTCTCCATACTTTCCGAACCTGCTGCTCATAAGATCATATGATGATTCGATTCCAATTACCTGGAACCTGTAAGGCATTAACTGAACAAAAACATCGCCAGTTACCTGTTGCTGCGAACTTTCGAGAAATGCTTCTATGTCGCGCATTACAGGATCTAGTATCTGTCCCTCGTGCAGCCAGTTGCCGTAAAAAGAAGCGAGCTGATCTTTCCAGCTTAGCTGCCATTTTGTGAGAACATGCTTTTCAAGTGCATGATGCGCCTTGATGATCACCATAGGAGCGGCAGCCTCGAATCCCACGCGACCCTTAATACCAATGATGGTGTCGCCCACGTGTATATCGCGCCCGATACCATATGCTCCTGCAATAGTTTGCAAAAAACGAATGGCTTCAGTTGGATGCGAGAACGACTGGTTATTGATACCAATAAGTTCACCCTTTTGAAACGAAAGTTTTATTTCTTCCGAGCCATCCTTCGAAACCTGCGTGGGCCAGGCTTCTTCGGGTAACATGCCTTTGGAGGAGAGTGTTTCTCTTCCACCTACACTCGTACCCCACAGTCCTTTATTTATTGAGTAATGGGCTTTTTCGAAATTCATCGAAACGCCTTTCTCTTTCAAGTAGTTTATTTCTGCTTCGCGACTCAGTTGCAGATCACGGATCGGAGTTAGTATTTCAACACCTGGAATCAGGATGTGAAATACCATGTCAAACCGAACCTGGTCATTGCCTGCGCCGGTACTGCCATGCGCCACTATATCTGCATTAAGTTTTTTTACGTGTTCGGCTATGTGCAGTGCCTGGCTTAAGCGTTCAGCACTTACGCTAAGTGGATAGGTATTGTTCTTAAGTACGTTACCGTATATGAGGAATCGAATGATGTTTTGATAATAGCTTTTTACTGCATCAACAGTGGTATGACTCTTAACACCGAGCTTATACGCATGTTCTTCGATGTTTTTCAATTCGTCCTGAGTAAAGCCACCGGTATCAACGATAATGCTGTGCACTTCGTAACCGAGGTCTTCGGTGAGATACTTTACACAATACGATGTATCCAGTCCTCCGCTAAAACCAAGGACAACTTTCTTTGAATTCGACATGTTTATATCTACTTAGAGATTAAAAAAATACGATAGTACAGATCTCATTTTGCCACCGTTATCTTTCTTTACGAATGGCTTCAGCATACGCCATTGTTTGAGTCGCATGAAACGCTCATATAATCTTGAATGCTTCTTAAATTCCTGTGTGGTTTCTTCAGGTTCGTAGTGATCCTTTGGATCATAGAGCATCGCGGTGCAAAGGCAGTTTTTTCTATCCTTGCTCATCAGTATATCGTAGTTCACACAACTCTTACATCCAGCCCAGAAAGCCTCATCCTGTGAAAGCTCTGAGTAGGTCACAGGCTCATATCCAAGTTCGGAGTTGATTTTCATTACTGCCAGTCCGGTAGTAAGACCGAATATTTTAGCTTCGGGGTATTTGGTGCGACTCAACTCAAAAATTTTCTTCTTGATAAGTCGGGCAAGTCCACCCTTGCGAAAGGCGGGGGCAACGATCAATCCGGAGTTGGCCACGTATTCACCGTGGCTCCATGTTTCAATGTAACAGAACCCGGCCCAGATGCCTTCGTTTGAAAAAGCGATGACAGCTTTTCCTTCACGGATCTTTTGCTTGATGTAGTCAGGACTTCTTTTAGCGATACCGGTGCCGCGTGCTTTAGCAGAGGCGGCCATTTCCTCGCAGATGATTTCGGCGAAGCTTTCATGTGTAGCGTCGGCTACAAGTATTTGAAATTGCGATTGCTGTTGCTGTTTCATTTTCCCGTTCGATAAAATGTAAACAATGAAGTGGCGGAACCACTAATGAGATGAGCTATCTGCGCTGCAGACAGGACTCAATGAACCTTATGGTAGGAGAGTATCAACGTCGCACCCTAACGGGGACAGGGCGACAAAAAACTGTACCGGGAAGTACAGGCAAAAACCCACGCAATGCAGCTACGATCTCAGCTACAACAGCGTTTAATATGGTAGGTTTTTTTGACATTTCACAATGAGAATAATCTGTAATCAAAAATTGTTCACGCAAAGGAAAACTATTTTTCAATTAACGGGCCAATTTATTTTGAGGATTAAGTAAAAATATGATTAACGAGTGTTAGTGTGCTAATATGCTAATGTGCTAATGTGCTAGTGTGCTAGTATGCTAATATGCTAATGTGGGAATGTGGAGATGTGGAAATGTGGTAATGCTGAATGCAGACTGATTCTCCGGTTCTCTGTTTTTCCGGTTCTCTGTTTCTCTGTTTCTCTGTTTCTCCGTTTCTCTGTTTGTCTGATTCTCTGTTTCTCCGTTTCTCCGTTTCTCCGTTTATCTGTTTCTCTGTTTCTCCGTCTCTCCGCTACAGATCCGCTTTCTGCTTTCCGCTTCCCGCATTCTGTATATGGATCGCATTGCTCATTTCCATGATAAGAGAAAGGTCCTTTTCGATGGCATTTCCAATAACAATAATGTCAGCGCCGGCTTTACAATTAAGATATGCTTTCTCCGGAGTTGTTATGCCTCCGCCAACGATCAACGGAATACTGATGTTCTTTGAAACAGCATGTATCATCTCTTCACCAATGGGCTTGCGAGCTCCACTGCCGGCATCCATGTAAATAAGCTTCATGCCGAGCATCTCGCCGGCCATGGCGGTGCATGTAGCAATATCTTTCTTGTCCGATGGAATGGGTGCCGCATTGCTGATATAGGATACGGTTGTTGGAGCGCCTCCATCAATAACCATATAACCTGTTGATATGATCTCAAGTCCGCTCTTCTTTACCATCGGCGCCGATATCACATGCTGTCCAATCAACAATTCGGGATTGCGTCCTGAAATGAGTGATAAATATAATAATGCATCTGCCTCCGGAGATACCTGCGATGGACTGCCGGGAAATAATACAACCGGGATATCGCAACGTTCTTTGATCCGCTTGATGCAATCGGTAAGTTGATTGCCGATCACCAGGCTCCCTCCTACAAAGAAATAATCGACTTCCGCTTCTAATGCCAGGTCTACGAGCTGGTCGACCCGCTTTACGTCTACCTCATCCGGGTCGATGAGTACGGTGAACGATTTTCGTCCCTCCATCTTCTTATTTACAATCGATTGGTATATTGCCTGGGTCATGGACGCGCTTTGTTGATCCTTACAAAAGTGCAAAAACTTTTTGTCTTCTACGATTTACTATAAGAATAAACCCTGAGTAATGCAAGTTTTTTGATGCCCATTTTTGGAAAAATTCTTGCATTGGTACTCAGGAAATAATGTGAATTCGGGACAAAAAGATTTGGTCATTTCGGAAGTGCCTGCCCTTTTGGGCTTGGACTTTTTGCAGGTGGTTTTTCCACAGCCTGTGCATAGTTTGGAAGTGACAATCTCAATGCAGAAAGATATTTTCGTCTTCTGTCTCAATCCGCAGGCAGTTCATCTTTTAATTAAAAAACTCCGCACTATATGGGTATCAATCAACCTCCACTAAAGGGCATGCGCTTTGCCCGGCGTTTTACGAAGGACGATGTGAACGTCTTCGATCAGTTTGAATATGATTATCGCACCTCAGTGATCCGCAACCCGAGTGGGGAAGTGGTATTTGAGATGACCAATGTGGAGGTCCCGCGTGCATGGAGCCAGATCGCAACTGATATTCTCGCTCAAAAATATTTTCGTAAGGCAGGTGTTCCTCAGCCCGACGGCTCTCTGGGTCGCGAAACATCAGTAAAGCAGGTTGCCCATCGCATGGCCAACTGCTGGCGCGTATGGGGCGAACGCTATAATTATTTTGCATCGTCAACTGATGCCCAGATCTTTTACGAAGAGCTGGTGTATTGTATCCTGAACCAGGCATGCGTTCCCAATAGCCCGCAATGGTTCAATACCGGATTGCACGAAAGCTACGGTATCAAAGGAAAGCCCCAGGGTCACTATTATGTTGACCAGAATGACGGCAAGCTGAAGAAATCAACATCAGCTTACGAACGCCCTCAGCCTCACGCCTGTTTTATCCTAAGTGTGGAAGATGACCTGGTAAATGATGGCGGAATCATGGACCTCTGGGTTCGTGAAGCAAGGATCTTCAAATATGGATCAGGTGTTGGTACTAATTTCTCCAACATTCGCGGAGAAGGCGAGAAACTTAGTGGTGGTGGTACTTCCAGCGGATTGATGAGTTTCTTAAAGATTGGTGACCGCGCAGCAGGTGCCATTAAGAGCGGGGGCACTACCCGTCGCGCAGCGAAAATGGTATGTCTCGATCTTGATCACCCCGAGATCATGGACTTCATCAACTGGAAAGTTGAAGAGGAAAAGAAAGTAGGCGCGCTGATCGCCGCAGGATACCCAAGCGACTATGAAGGCGAAGCCTATCGTACCGTATCGGGACAAAACTCTAACAATTCTGTTCGCATACCCAATGAGTTTTTTGACAAGCTGAAAAAAGGCGAAGACTGGGAACTTAAAGCACGCACTGATGGCAGGGTCATGAAGCGCATTCCTTCCAGTGAAGTATGGAACCAGATCTCTTACGCTGCCTGGAGATGTGCCGACCCCGGAACACAATACAACACAACAATTAATGAGTGGCATACCTGCCCTGAAGGTGGACCGATCCGCGCATCGAACCCCTGCAGTGAGTACATGTTCCTTGATAATACAGCCTGTAACCTGGCATCGGTAAACCTTCGCAGGTTCTACGACGAATCGAACAACACTTTTGATGTTGAAGGCTTTGAATATACCTGTCGCCTTTGGACCACTGTACTGGAAGTATCTGTATTGATGGCACAATTCCCTTCAAAAGAAGTTGCGCAATTATCTTACGATTACCGCACGCTCGGATTGGGATATGCAAACCTCGGCTCGATGCTGATGGTTATGGGCATTCCATACGACAGTGAAGAAGCAAGAGGAATTGCTGGCGCGATAACAGCCATCATGACCGGTATCGCATATAAAACATCTGCAGAACTCGCTGAAGTACTCGGGCCCTTCCCAAGATATGAGGAGAACCGTGAACACATGTTGCGTGTAATGCGTAATCACAGGCTTGCAGCATATGATGCAGACGAATATGAGAAACTGCAGATCAAACCACAGGGTATAAAGGCAAAGTATTGTCCCGACTACCTGCTGACTGCCGCAACGAAAGCATGGGATGAAGCCGTGCAACTCGGTGAGAAATTTGGTTATCGCAACGCACAGTCTACTGTGATCGCTCCCACAGGTACGATCGGATTGGTTATGGACTGCGATACCACAGGTGTTGAGCCTGATTTCGCCCTGGTGAAATTCAAGAAACTTAGTGGTGGTGGATATTTCAAGATCATCAACCAATCTGTACCGCAGGCGCTTCGCAACCTTGGTTATTCGGAAAAGGAGATCGATTCTGTTGTTAAATACGCGGTTGGATCGGGAACGTTCGCCGGTGCACCTGCTATCAATCACCAGACATTAAGTGAAAAAGGATTTATCGCTGAAGAGATCAAAAAGCTGGATGCTGCCGTTGGAACTGCGTTTGAAATAGGTTTTGTATTCAATGTATATACACTTGGTGAAGAATGCCTGCAACGCCTTGGATTCAAGCCGGAGCAGTACTTCAACTTCGAATGGAGCCTGCTTGAAGCACTTGGCTTCTCGGCTGACGATATAGAAAAAGCAAATGATTTTGTTTGCGGTACCATGACCATCGAAGGAGCGCCATTCCTGAAAGAAGAGCATTATCCTGTATTCGATTGTGCTAATACATGCGGCCGCAAAGGCAAACGATTCATTCATGCGCATGGACACATTCGTATGATGGCAGCTGCTCAACCGTTCATATCAGGTGCGATCTCTAAAACGATCAATCTTCCGAATGAAGCAGAGATCCATGAGATCGCTGATGCTTACATGCTTAGCTGGGAGCTTGGTTTGAAGGCCTGTGCACTGTATCGTGATGGTTCTAAATTATCACAGCCTTTGAGCAATAAGAGCGAGTCTAAAAAGACTACCGAAGCGGAGGCAGAACAGGAAGCTCCTGCTGCAGAGTCAATGATAGTTGACCTGGGAAAGCTCACCATTGAAGAATTGCTCGACGAAGTTCAGAAACGAGTTCAGGCTTCGCCTGATACTAAATTGAAGAGAAAGCTTGCAAGTATTGTTGAACGTCGCTCACTGCCTGCTAAAAGAAGAGGATTCACACAGAAAGCGAAGATCAACGGACAGGCATTGTTCCTTCGCACCGGCGAATACAATGATGGAACCGTAGGTGAGATCTTCATTGATATGGCGAAGGAAGGTGCTACCATGAGAAGCATGCTTAACTGCTTTGCGATCTCCATCTCTATCGGTCTTCAGTATGGTGTTCCATTGGAAGAATTCGTGGAGAAGTTTGTCTTCACTCGCTTTGATCCTGCCGGAATGGTGGATCATCCGAACATCAAGACAACAACGTCTATTGTCGATTTCATCTTCAGGGCATTGGCATATGAGTATCTCGGTCGTACCGATCTGGTACACGTGCTCGATAAGCCGGAAGTGAAGAATACCGGTACCGAAGAATGGGACGAAGTAATTCCTGGTACCACCACAACACCCGAACTTAGTGATGTGAGGATACTGCCTTCATCATCCGTTTCAAAGCCTGTTGAACAGGTGAAGCCAAAGTCGGTTCGTGTTGACAATGCATTGGATGCGGTGAATGCAGCGGCGAAAAGCATGCAGAGCGATGCACCGGCATGTAATACCTGCGGACACATCACCATCCGGAGCGGTACCTGTTATAAATGTTTGAATTGCGGAAATAGCATGGGATGCTCGTAAGATAAAATGGGAAATGGGAAATGGGAAATGGCAAATGCTCAATTCCCGATCCAAATTCTCATTTCTCAATTCCCAATTCTCAATTCTGAAAAATGTCTGGTCTTTGTGACCGGGCATTTTTTTTTATCCTGTTATGTCTTTCATCAAGGAAATGATGTCGATCGTATAATTGCAGAGCTCTTGCATAAGCTTTCTACTAACTTAATGTAAAGCCTATGATATGATACGTTCATTCCTCTTAAGTTGTTCAATCATTGTAATTGCAATTGCCAGTTGTGATGCGGCGGTTCAACCTAATGCGTTGAATCGTCAAAAATCTTTGCAGGACACGTGCGACAATCCCGATGCCGATCCGGGTTGTGCATTTGTCAGCATACCATCTCAGCTAAATCACATCATGCTGCTTTCTGAAAAGGGTGAGAAGGGAGAGCGACTTGTAGTAAAAGGTCAGCTCAAAGACGCATCTGGAAGGCCATTGTCAAATATTTTCATGTATGCATATCAAACAGATATTACCGGTAGATACACAAAAAATGGAAATGAAAAAGGCATTCAAAGATTTCATGGTCGGTTGCATGGTTGGGGTAAAACAAACAGCAACGGTGAGTATGAGATACATACCATCAAACCCGCGCCGTATCCCGGCGGCAGGGCAGCAGCACATATACATGTGATACTGAAACCGAATAAAGATGCACGTGCATTTTATATAAATGACATCGTGTTCAGTGACGATCCAAATGTGAATGATGATTATCGGAACAATGAAAGAAGCCCTGGCGGTAGCGGCATCATCACATTAAAAAATAACAATGGTGTCCTCGAAGGGAGACGCGACATCGTTCTAACCCGTTAATAATCTTAAAGAGAAGGATTAATCCCGCTTATTTGGCTCTCTTATTTGCAGACTTCCTAAAGTCCTTGAAACTTTTGTTCTTATTTTTTTGCGGAGTGGCAGGCTTCTTTCCGCTGTTCTGTGGATTATCCCATGCCGTTCGGCTAAGTTCATCCGTATTGTTGTCTTCTTTGGCCGGTGGTTTAGGATTCGTTTTCGCAGGCTTCCTGATTCGTGATGCTTCTTTGGTGCCTGAGGATTCGGAAACGGAATCTCGCAGTTGCGAAATTTCAACTTCGCTCAGATAACGCCACTTGCCCAATGCAAGCTTATCCAGTTTTATATTCATGATCCGAACCCGTTGCAGGGAAACAACATTGTATCCAAGTGCTTCACACATCCGGCGGATCTGGCGGTTCAATCCCTGGGTGAGTATGATGCGAAACGTTTGTCGCCCTGTTGGAAAAACTTTGCAGGGCAACGTCTTTGTTCGAAGGATGCGCATACCGCTGCTCATCGCAGTTACAAATGCTCCGTCAATGGGTTTATTAACCCTTACGATGTACTCCTTTTCATGTTTATTTCCAGCACGCAATACTTTGTTTACAATGTCACCATCATTTGTAAGAAAGATCAGGCCCTCTGAGTCTTTATCCAACCTGCCGATCGGGAAAATGCGCTTTGGATAATTGATGTAGCTGATGATGTTGCCTTTGATATCAGTGTCGGTTGTTGTAGTGATTCCGGAAGGTTTGTTGAAAGCCATGTACACAAGCTTTTCTTTTTTCGGTTGGTTCACATAGCTGCCATCCACTTCCACTGTATCGCCCGGCTGATAGCGACTTCCCGGCTTTGCCACCTCATCATTCAACATCACTCGTCCTGCTTCGATCAACCTGTCGGCTTCACGTCGGGAACAATAACCACTATCGCTGATAAACTTGTTTAAACTGATCGAATTTTCCACTAGATTAAGTTTTGCCTGACCTCTGCAAAGCTATACAATAATGATTCGGGAATCGAGTATCTTTCCGCCCCAAAACTTCGCATATGAAGAAGCAGATCCACATATTCCTTTTGTTCTTGCTGCCCTTCTGTGTTTTGGCTCAACAACCGAATGAATTGATTTCCGGCCCCATGCTCGGTCAGGTGGAATTGCGCACTGCAACTATCTGGGCCGAAGTAAAACCTGCAACGCAGGTGAGTTTACAATATTACAAGAAAGGAAACAGGGACTCTCCAAAAACGCTGAGGATGCAAACTGGTTGGGATGACTGGTATTCGCCGGTTAAGTTCAGACTCGTGGACCTGGAGATGAACACTGAGTATGAATACGAATTGTTTGCTTCCGTTAAGGGAAAAAATAACTCTCTTGCTAAAAGTAGTTTTAAAACACAGGAACTTTGGCAATGGCGGAAACCCGCTCCAGACTTCACTTTCCTCACAGGCAGCTGTGCTTATTTCAATGATCCGCAATACGATCGACCAGGAAAGCCATATGGAAATGATTCAAGCATCTTTGAAACAATGGCTAAAGAGAAAGCTGCCTTCATGTTGTGGTTAGGGGATAACTGGTACACCCGCGAATCAGACTTTCACAGCGAATGGGGTTTGTGGTACCGGGCTAGTCGCGATCGAAGCATGAAAATTCTACAGCCTTTTCTTCGTTCGACAACACATTATGCGATATGGGACGATCATGATTATGGTCCAAATAATGCGAACGGTTCCTATGCATTGAAGACGGAGAGTCGCGATGTGTTCAAGCAATATTGGGCAAACCCATCTTACGGAGAAAATGATGAAGGCATCTATACAAAATTTTCATACGCAGATGTGGATGTGTTTATGATGGATGACAGATACTTCAGAAGTGCTGATGAGATAGCCCCGCGGGTTGAAGGAAAGATGAACGAAGAAAAGAGGATGTGGGGTAAGAAGCAATTACATTGGCTGAAGAATGCGTTGGCAGCGAGTGATGCACCATTTAAAATAATCGCATCGGGGAGCCAGTTTGTCAACATGCTTAGCAGATCCGATTGCCTGGCATTATTCCCTGTTGAGTTTGAGGAACTGATGGTTTTCCTTCATAAAGAAAAAATCGAAGGTGTTGTTTTTTTGTCTGGTGATAAACATCACAGTGAAGTGATTGCATATCCACGTACAAATGGATATACTTTATACGACATTACATCATCCTCACTTACGGCAGGTGTATCCCGCGCATCCGGACTGGAGAAAGATAACCCGGATCGCGTTGCAAACACATTGATAGAACAAAACAATTATACCCGAGTTACCGTTAGTGGTGCACGTAATCAACGGGTCATGAAAGTAGAATTTATCGGTTTGAAAGGTGATCTGTTAGGCAGTTTTTCGATCAATGAACAACAACTAAAATTCAGTAAATAACAATACAGGAAAGCATGGAAATAGAGTTTCGGTACGATAAGAAGCAGGTTATTCAGGCATTGCGATATCATTTTTTAAATCGCCCGGAAATTAAGTGGCTACTGATATTTGTAAACGTGTTTGCGATTCTTTCTGCAGCGTTATTATATTTCGAGTATATACAACCAATGACTTTTTTATTATTCTCCATCCTTTGGTTTCTTCTCATGCTTGTTGTTTGGCGCATCCTTCCTGCCAACATCTATAATAAGAGCATGACGTTCAAAGATCATTTTATCATGCAGATCAACGATGACGCCGTGATCCTTGAAACCGAACGGGGACAGAAAGGATGGCCATGGGAGCGATTTTCAAACTTCGTGGAAAGCCCGTATTTCTTTCATTTGTATTTCGATCCACGATCGTTTTTTCTTATTCCAAAGGATGCGTTTTCAAGCCTGGTCGAATTGCAGGAAGCAAGACAAATGATGAAGACGCACATTGGACGGAAGTAAATTAGCATTTAGCATTTAGCATTTCGCATTTCGCATTTCGAATTCCGTTTGAATATTATCGCGGTCGGTACTTGCTTTCTTCGAAGATCTTCTTCGCATCCATTTGCATCAGTTCATGCGGTTTAACGTTTGGATTTTTGTCGAGGAAGTTCTGGACGATGCGCCAGCCGGTGAACAAGCCGATATAGCCGGGAGCACCCTGTCCCAGCTCCTGTGTATTAGGTGCTTCGCCGATGTAATTCTTGATGATCATCGGATCATTGTTATACACCAGTGAATTGGTTAGAAAATAATTCCATATCAATCCTTCATTCTCATAACATCCATCAAGTTGCTTCTTTGTGTATCCCAGTTTCAATGTATCTGCAACTTCTGGTAAGAAGAGGTCCATCAGGTGGATCCGTTTGCCTTTTTCAACCATCTGTTCAATGAGTGATTTGCTGTAGCTCTTATCGGGGTACATATCATCAATGATGTTTTGGATGCAATTGACAGCGATGGTTTCCTTCGTGAACCTTTTTGATATGTATGCGGGATACAACGATCTTCCAAAATCGCTGGTATACATCGAGAAGTCTGCACCCATATGCAATTGAAGTCCCGTTGCGAGGGCATCCGAAGTGATCACATCTCCATGACCGCGGATGGACGATTCATAATACGCGTCCATCGGTCCGATAAATGTAATGAGCTGGTGAGGCGCTTTATAATTTGGAAAGTAATATAGTACGTGCCGAATGCCGTCTTCAACCTGTTCTGCAATAGCGTCGACCGACTTAAACACCAGGTCCACAGAGTCCTTCACCGGCCTGTAATCTGTAAGAAATTTTTTCACCGCGTCTACCACATGCGTACTTGAGTCAGTCACAGGCGGAATGCCCAGAATGTTAGCGTTGAAGTCGTTCAGGAAATTAGGATACTCCTGGTATAATCTGTTGTAGGCTGCAGGAATGTTATTTGTGTCTATAGAAAAGAAATCCTGTTCAAACCGCTTAACCTCTAATTCAAATTTTATATCCGATGTGTCAACCCGCTTTTCATCTTTACAGGATTGAAACACCAAAACAACAAGAAGGCACAGGAGAATGTTTTTCATCAATGTATGGTTTAAAGGAATAGGTATGCCGGCACAAATCTAGCATCCATCTCCCTTATCACGCAAAGCAAGCATTAAATTTGCGTAGGTTTTACAATTATAGAACGACAATAACGCGATAGCATGAAAATAGCGCTCTGTCAGCAGAATTATCATATCGGAAATTTTGAAGCAAATACGAATAAGATATTAGAAGGCATCAGTGCTGCAAAATCGCAGGGTGCAGACCTGGTGGTATTTTCAGAACTCTCCGTTTGTGGCTATCCTCCTCGTGATTTCCTCGAGTTTCGTGACTTCCTCGACGAATGCAATAACGCCATTGAGACCATCGCAGACGCGGCAGACGGGATCGGCGTAATTGTAGGAGCTCCGGCTGCCAACCCACAGAAAGAGGGCAAGGATCTTTTTAACGCAGCATGGTTTCTGTACAATGGCAAGGTTCATGGCATGGCGTATAAGACACTGCTTCCTACATACGATATCTTTGATGAATACAGGTATTTTGAACCTTCGAACCAATGGAATGTGATTGAATTCAAGGGCCGAAAGATAGCGCTGACGATCTGCGAAGACCTCTGGAACATTGGTGATAATCCTCTTTACCGGCGCTGTCCGATGGATGAGCTGGCACGGCAGTCGCCCGATGTTATGATCAACATATCTGCATCTCCATTCGATTACGATCATGATGACGATCGTAAGGAAGTGCTGTTGGCAAATGTCAGAAAGTACAAGATCCCTTTGATCTATTGCAATACTGTTGGGTCGCAAACAGAGATCGTTTTTGATGGCGGAAGCCTGGTTGTGGATGCAATGGCAAATCTTCGAAGCGAAATGAAATATTTTGAAGAAGATCTTCTCGTCGTTGATGATGGGGAACTTTATGAAGGCAGGCAGCCTGGTTCAATTGATACGAGTGTCGATAGGGAGATCAGGCAACTGGACATACAGATGCGGGTTGCTAAAGTCGATGATCATAACAAGATCATCGAATACATGACAAAAGAAGAGAACGTGAGCCAGATACATCGCGCACTGGTGTTAGGTATTAAAGACTATTTCGGTAAGATGGGTTTCACTAAGGCGATCCTCGGATCATCAGGAGGTATCGACAGTGCCGTCACACTTGCTCTTGCATGTGAAGCACTCGGAAAAGATAATGTGCGTGCCATCCTTATGCCTTCTGAATTTTCTACGGGACATTCCGTTGATGACGCTGTTGAATTGAGTAAGAATCTTGGAAATCCATATGACATCATTCCGATCAAACCTGTTTACGATGCCTTTTTGCAGCAACTGGAACCCTTGTTTAAAGACCTTCCGTTCAGTGTTGCGGAAGAGAATATACAAAGTCGCTCAAGAGGTAATATTCTTATGGCGATTGCAAACAAGTTCGGTTATGTGTTATTGAATACTTCCAATAAAAGTGAACTTGCTACCGGTTATGGAACTTTATATGGTGATATGGCAGGTGGCTTAAGTGTACTTGGGGATCTGTATAAGATGCAGGTATATGCGCTTGCGCGATATATTAATCGCAATGAAACCATCATCCCGGAGAATATTATTACCAAGGCACCATCTGCGGAACTTAGACCCGGGCAAAAAGATAGTGACAGCCTGCCCGAATATGAGGTGCTTGATAAAGTACTGTATCAGTATATAGAAAAGCGCAAGGGGCCGGACGAATTGATTGATATGGGCATCGACGAGGCACTGGTTCGACGTGTATTGAAACTTGTCAATACAAACGAATACAAACGCAATCAATTCTGCCCCATCATTCGCGTGAGTTGCAAGGCGTTTGGTATAGGCCGTAGAATGCCGATCGTTGGAAAGTATCTTTCCTAATGGCGGAAATCAAGCAGAACTCTTACAGGAATTGGCAATCCCAGATCTACCGATTGTGATAGCAGAAGCCTTTGTTCATTAATTACCCTCACATCGAAGGATGGATCCAGTCCGCCAAAATCCAATTGTGTGAGTGTGATCTTTTGTTGATTGTCTGTAAACGACCAACCGAATTCTACCGTTTGCGGCTCAGTGGCATCGCATTTAAGGGTGCCATTGTCGACGAAGCCGGTACCATTTTCGCGAAACACGAACGTGTTATCAAGGTCGCAGGCTTCCAGTACCATATCCGGGATTGGTTCGTCAATCGTGTTATTATTGTCGAGGTCCACACCGGCCGTTTGAAACTTCCATGCTGCGCTGATCAGCAACTGGGTCCTTGTTGATTCGCCGTCGTTATCGTTCTTAGAACATCCTGTGAATGCCAGTATAATTAATAATGCTAACACTGTTGGTTTCATACTCTTCATCAATTTATGCTTAATATAGATCAAACTTTTATGCCATCAGCCATTCAACCCATTGATTTTTGAATTGATCAAGCTTGGCAAACATCTTGCAAATGCTTTCTTCGTACTTTGTAAAATAATTAAAACAAAAATTGTGCTCACAGCCAACGACATACATCAGCTTAACGAAAAGATCCAGTACCAGGGTGTATTTATAGACCGACTAAAAGACGAGATTGGCAGAGTGATCATTGGCCAGCACTATATGCTCGATCGATTGATCATTGGCTTATTGAGCAACGGACACATCCTTTTGGAAGGGGTTCCGGGGCTTGCAAAAACTCTTACGATCAAATCGCTGGCACAGGCTGTGCGTGCGAAGTTCAGTCGCATACAGTTTACTCCGGACCTGCTTCCTGCCGATGTGATCGGTACCATGATCTTCCACCAGCAGAAGCACGAGTTCATGGTTAGGAAGGGACCGATCTTCGCCAATTTTATTTTGGCCGATGAAATCAACCGCGCACCCGCAAAAGTGCAAAGTGCATTACTCGAGGCGATGCAGGAACGGCAGGTGACCATCGGAGAGAATACATACAAGCTGGATGAACCCTTCCTCGTTCTTGCAACGCAGAACCCGCTTGAGCAGGAGGGAACTTATCCCCTGCCTGAGGCGCAACAGGACCGGTTCCTGATGAAAGTGGTGGTAGACTACCCTTCACGTGCTGAAGAGCAGGCGATCATTCGTCAAAACGTTCAGGGTCTTAAATTCCCCGAAGTTGAACCGGTTGTCTCCATCCAGGAGATTGTACAGGCCCGCGAACTGGTGCGGCAGGTATACATGGATGAAAAGATTGAACAATACATACTCGATATTGTCTTTGCCACGCGACGTCCTTCGGAGTACCGGCTGGATAAGATAAAGCCGCTGATCGCATATGGAGGTTCACCGCGGGCAAGCATTAACCTGGCGCTTGCTGCAAAAGCACAGGCATTTTTGCAAAAGCGCGGATATGTAATACCTGAAGACATCCGCTCAATCGCGAAAGATGTACTACGGCATCGTATTGGACTTACATATGAGGCCGAGGCAGAGAACATCCGCATCGAACAGGTGATCGATGACATCATGCAAACCATCCCCGTACCATAATGCTTACTACGACTGAGATATTGAAGAAGGTTCGGGAACTGGAGATAAAGAGTAAGAAATTAACGCGGCATCTTTTCACCGGCGAATACCACAGTGCATTCAAGGGACGGGGAATGTCGTTCAAAGAAGTACGTGAATATCATGCGGGCGATGATCCGCGATTCATTGATTGGAATGTATCGGCTCGCTTTAATCATCCGTTCAGTAAAGTGTTTGAAGAAGAACGCGAATTATCGGTGATGCTGATAGTGGACCTGAGTGCAAGTTCTTTCTTTGGTACAAGAAGCACGCGGCAAAAAGATCTGATCACAGAGATCGGCGCCGTGATTGCCTTTTCAGCAGTGAGCAATAACGATAAGGTAGGCGTACTGTTCTTTAGCGATCGCGTTGAAATGTTCATTCCTCCAAAGAAAGGTCGTGATCATGCTTTGTTCATTGTTCGTGAAATGTTGACGCTTGAGCCCAAGGGAAAGGGAACCAATATCGCCGAGGCATTAAGAAAGTTCACAAACTCGATCAAGCAGGGCTGCATCTCATTTCTGCTCAGCGATTTCATGGACGCAAACTATGAAGATGCATTGAAAGTTGCAGGAAAGAAACATGACCTCATTGGCGTTCGCGTCTACGATCCAATGCTCATGGCACTTCCTGATATAGGGCTGCTTGAAGTAGAAGATTCTGAATCCGGACAAGTTGCTGTCATTGACACAAGCGACTACCTTGTTCGAAAATCGTATCAGGAAGAATTTACCCGGTTCAATGAATATTCAAGAAGTGTATTTTCTAAAGCAGGTTCCGATCTGATGCATATCAGAACCGACGAAGATTACGTTAAGACACTACAGAAGTTTTTTATCAGTCGCAAGTAATTTATAATGCGCTCTATCCTTACGATAATTTGTTTTATATGGTCGTTGCATTGTGTTGCACAGGTCCAGGTGCGCACGAATGTGGATCGCGAATCCATCCTCATTGGTGAACGCATTCAGCTTTCGCTCGAAGCATATATGCCCCTGGGTGAAACGTTCGCCTGGTTCAGGATCGATTCCATTCCCAACTTCACTGTTATCAATGCATCAAAGATCGATACCATTGAAACTTTCAACGGTAAGAAAGTACAGCAGACCTATACGATCACCAGCTTTGATTCAGGAAGACAGCAACTGCCTGCTTTCACAATGGTCATTGGCAATGCACGGTATGTTACCGATACGCTCGGAATTGATGTGAAATATACTCCAGTTAATGTTGCGGATAATTATCGCGACATAAAAGAGATCATGGATGTGGAGGTGGAAAAGAATACATTCATCCCATGGATTATTGCAATCGTTACTTTGCTTGCACTGCTGATAGCTGGCTATTTGCTGTATCGCAAAAAATCTCCTGCGATCAAGCCCGTAGCGAAAAAACTTTCACCTTACGAACAGGCAATGCGTGACCTTGAAGTGATCCGAAAACGAGGTTTCCATTTGAATGGTGAAGTAAAAGAATATTATTCTTCATTGAACGATATCCTGCGTGTGTTTCTTGAAGGAAGTTTGCAACTGCATACAATGGAAAAAACAAATGAAGAGATCATCCTGGATCTGCGACGAGTGCCTTTGTCGAAAGAAGCGTATGTTGAATTATCAAACGCCTTACGTGTAGCCGATTATGTGAAGTTTGCAAAATACCATCCGGATGAAAATCTTAATGAACAAAGCTTCAATACTATAAAGACAGCAATAGAAACTTTGAACCGTCGCATGACGGAACAAAATAATTCAATACAAAATCAACAAACAAAAGCGCAGTGATCTACGATTGGATAAGAGAAACAGATTTTGCACATCCGGAATTTTTCTGGCTGTTACTCTTATTGCCTTTGATAGCATGGTATCATCGGCGCAACTGGAGTAAGACCACGGCAGCGCTGAAAGTGCCGTCTATTGTGCCTTTGACAATGCATTCTTCCTGGAAGAGTAAGCTGCGACCGTTATTGACGGTGTTGAGATTGCTTACCCTCGCTTTGTTGATCATTGCACTGGCACGCCCACAAAAAAGAAATGATCAGCAACTCGTAAGTGGAGAAGGTATCGACATAATCCTTTGTATGGATGTAAGCGGAAGCATGCTTGCACAGGACTTCAAACCCAACCGTTTGGAAGCCGCTAAAAATGTTGCGGCGAACTTTGTCGATTCGCGACCAACAGACAGGATCGGATTGGTTATTTTTTCGGGTGAAAGCTTCACATCATCGCCGCTTACAATCGATAAGAATCTTTTGAAGGCACAGATCTTTAACGCGCAGAGTAATGTCTTGGCCGATGGCACTGCAATTGGGGATGGACTTTCAACTAGTGTACAGAGACTGAAAGACAGCAAGTCTAAATCACGCGTGATCATCTTGCTAACGGATGGTGAGAACCAGGGTGGACTGATAGATCCACTTACCGCAAAAGAGATCGCAAAATCGATTGGCATAAAAGTGTATACTATTGGCATGGGTACTGAAGGATTTGCACCGGCACCTGCTCAATCATCAACCGGCGCAATCGTTATGCAGCGTCAAAAAGTAAATATTGATGAAGACCTGTTGCGGCTTATTGCTGCTGAAACCGGTGGATTATATTTTCGCGCGCGCGATAATTCAAGTCTTACAGAGATATACAGGGAAATCGATAAGTTGGAAAAGACAAGAATAGACATTACAAGGTTAAGCCGCTTCCAGGAACGATTTCAGCCATTCGCCATACTTGCTGCGGCAATGTTATTCCTGGAAATTCTTCTTCGTTACACCTTGTTCAGAAAATTTCCCTGACGCAAATATGTTTTATCTTCATCAGGTTTTCAATCAAAGAAATGAAGGCATTAGTTTATAAATCAACCGGCAGCTGGTACATCACGCGTGCAGAAGATGGAACGATCTTCAACGCGCGCATCAAAGGTGTATTCAAAATTGGAGGGATAACGTCAACGAATCCAATTGCGGTAGGAGATATTGTGAAGATTGAGCCGGAGCAGGATGCAGATAAGACAGCCGTCATAACGGAGATCGAGGATAGAAGAAATTATATTGCGCGACAATCACCTTCTCATAAAAAGCAGCATCATATTGTTGCAGCAAATGTTGATCAGTCGCTCCTCGTTGCTACATTGCGCGAGCCGAGAACATCACAGGGTTTTATCGATCGTTTCCTGGTAAGTTGCGAAGCGTATCATGTACCTGCAATCATCGTCTTCAATAAATCGGACCTGTATCGCGAAAAGGATAAAGCAAGGTTTGAAGAGATGAAAGACATGTATGAGGCAGTAGGGTACAGGGTGATCATGGCAAGTGCGCCGCAACAATTGGGAATTGATGAACTGAAGGAATTATTGCAAGATAAGGTTACACTTATGAGTGGGCATTCCGGGGTGGGCAAGTCGTCACTCATCAACCTGTTGATACCGGATCTTGAGCTTCGCACCCAGGATGTCAGTGGATGGAGTGGGAAGGGAATGCATACAACAACATTTGCAGAGATGTTTGACCTACCGGGAGGTGGGCGAATAATCGATACCCCGGGCATGCGTGAATTTGGGATCGTGCACATCGAAAGGCAGGAACTGTCGCACTATTTTCCGGAAATGCGTCAGCTCATAAATGATTGCCAGTTCAATAATTGCCTGCATATGAATGAGCCCGGTTGTGCGGTTAAGGCTGCCGTTAATTCCGGCGACGTAAGTATCGACCGGTATGTGAGTTACTGCACCATCCTCGATTCCATCCAGGATAAAAGCTACTAACCTCTAGTGCAATTTTTGCAGGTTAATTGCGTTTAAGCATTGTTATGAAACATCGTTTACTTTTATTCGCCGCTATGGTAATGATCATCGGAAGTTCCTGCTCTTCAGTTCGCAGGGCTTTTGGGCCGAAATATGGCTGCCCGGGTGATGGTAAAGCTGTTGGTGCTGAAAAGCTGCTAAGCGGTGAAAAAGTACCCAAGGCAAAGAAGTTCAGATCGTAATTTATCGGTCTACGCTCACTCTTCAATTCCTTCTTTCAGATCGGCATCTTTAGCCGATACGTCGCAAGCTTCAATAATTGCTTTACACGCCCGTTTTATTTCCTTACCGCTGATCGTCAATGGTGGTGCAATGCGCAGGCAATTCGGCGCGAATAAAAACCAGTCGGTCAAAACTCCATTAGCAAGGCAATGATCGATAATCTTTTTGTTTGTGTCGAAGTCCTCGAATTCAACGGCGATCAACAATCCTTCTGCACGAACCTCGCGAATCAATGGATGTTTCAACAGCTCTGTGAACATCTGGCTTTTTTCCCGAACCTGTTCTGTTAGCTCTTCTTTAAGCAACACATTCATTGCTGCCAATCCTGCTGCGCAAGAAACCGGGTGACCTCCAAAAGTTGTAATGTGACCAAGTACCGGGTTGTTGGTAAGCACGGACATGAGGTTGATATCGCTTACAAAAGCGCCCAGGGGCATGCCACCGCCAAGTGCTTTTCCAAGTAGTAAGATATCGGGGGTGATTCCGGTCTGTTCAAAGCCCCATAGACTGCCGGTTCTTCCAAAACCCGTTTGTATGGCGTCGATAATTAGTAAGGTGCCTGACTGACGGCACTTTTCATGTAATGCTATCATCCAGTCGATGTCCGGTGCAACTACGCCACGCTCTCCCTGGACTGCTTCTGCAATTACACATGCTGTTTGTTCATCAATATGATCGACAACGGAGAAATCGTTATAGTCGAGGTGTTTCACACCGGGCAATAAAGGACGAAATGCATTTCTCCAATATTCATCACCCATTACGCTCAGTGCACCATGTGTTGAGCCGTGATAGCTTTGATTGAAGGCAATGATATTGGGCCGACCAGTATATCGTTTTGCAAGTTTCAATGCGCCTTCCGTTGCTTCGGCGCCGGAGTTGGTGAAATACACGCTGTTCAGTGAGTCGGGCAGGTTTTCAGTGATGAGTTTGGCAAATTTCACCTGTGGCGTTTCCACGAATTCGCCGTATACAAGAAGATGCATGTATTGATCCAGTTGCTTCTTTATTGCCTTTACCACTTTCGGATGACGATGCCCAACGTTTGCTACGCTGATGCCTGCAATAAGATCAAGATATTCTTTGCCATCGGCATCATATAAAAGGCAATCCTCTGCTTTTTCTATCTGGATTGCCAACGGCGCCGGTGATGTTTGTGCAACGTGTTGAAGAAATAATTTTCGTAAGTCCATCGTTTTTTAATGTGCTAGTATGCTAGTATGCTAGTGTGCTAGTGTGCTAGTATGCTAATGTGCTAATGTGCTAATATGCTAATATGCTAATGTGCGAGTGTGCTAATGGAATGTGGAAATGTGGTAATTGAAATTCGAAATTCGTAATTCGTAATTCGTAATGCGGGTTTCCGTTTGTCCGTTTCTCTGTTTATCCGTTTCTCTGTTTGTCTGTTTCTCCGTTTCTCCCTGATTACCGACTACCGATTACCCATTGCCTCCGTTTCTCCGTTTCTCCGTTTCTCCGTTTCTCTGTTTCTCCCCAGGGGGCAGGATTTTTGCGTCGACCTTGGGATAAAACTTTTTGATTATGACGACCGGCTATCACACCTATCAGCAGTGCATTGACGCATGTTTGCTTTGTGCATCTCTTTGTCATCATTGTGCTTCCTCCTGTCTGCAGGAAGAAGATCCAAAAATGATGGCCAAATGCATACAGCTTGACCTTGAATGTGCCGCTATCTGCTACGCAGCTGCACAACTTATGAGTCTCGGCAGCCCAATGGCTCCGCAGATTTGTACACTATGCGCCGAAATGTGTGATAAATGTGCCGAAGAGTGCAGTAAACATCACGACGAACATTGCCAGGAATGCGCACAGGCATGTATCCGGTGTGCAGAAGAATGTCGCAAAATGACAGTCGGCGGATAAACAGCTAATCCGAGCACATCATTAAAACAATAAAATAAGTTCTACCTTTGCCCCATTCCATGCGTAAACTATTTGTCTCCATACTCGCGGTATTGTACATGGCAGCAGCTTCCGGCGCTTCCATCAATATCCATTATTGTATGGACCGGCTGGTTGGAATGGAATGGGGTCATAATTCTGATGAGTCTGAAGCTTGCGGCAAATGCGGCATGGACAAATCGCAAGACAGCGGTCGCGATAATTGCTGCAAAGACGAGCATAAGTTTGTTAAGATCGACCAGGATCAACAGGCCGCAATCTCCGCCATGCAATTGATCAAGGGCACTTCAACCGCATTGGTTATCCCCTTCGCCCTGATACCTCAACCCGCGCTGGTTTCGATAACAGAAGCCTTCCCTGTTACTAAGGCACCACCGAGATTCGCTCCCACAGCGATCTTCAAGATGAATTGTATTTACCGCATTTGATGTAAGGGAGAAATGAGAATTGAGCACGGCGAACACTGACTCAACATGATTTGCGTCTGTTGTTCAGGGTTATAGACACCCCTTTCGATTCTCAGGTTTGTATTCTGTTCTGTTTCGAATTTCCCATTTCCCATTTTCCATTTCGCATTTCCCATTTCTATCAAATGGTACATTCAATTATCGACTGGTCGCTGCGCAACCGCTTTATCGTATTGATGGTTGCTACGGCACTTTTTATCTGGGGCATCTTTAGCGTCCGGCAAAATCCTATTGACGCCATCCCCGACCTCTCCGAAAACCAGGTGATTGTCTTCACGGAGTGGATGGGCCGCGCACCGCAGCTCATCGAAGATCAGGTCACTTATCCGCTCGTCACCAACCTGCAGGGTCTGCCACGTATCAAATACGTTCGGGGCTCTTCCATGTTTGGAATGAGCTTTATCTACGTAATATTTGAAGACGATGTGGACATCTACTGGGCACGCACCCGCGTGATGGAGCGCCTGAGCACCGTCAGCCAGTCGCTTCCAGAAGGTGTCGCCCCGCAGCTGGGTCCCGATGGAACCGGCGTTGGCCACATTTTGTGGTACACTTTGAAAGCTCCCAACATGGATCTTGGCGAGCAGCGGGCACTTCAGGACTGGTACGTGCGCTTCGCGTTACAGAACGTGCCGGGCGTAAGTGAGATCGCGTCCTTCGGTGGATTTCAAAAACAATACTCCATAACCCTGGATCCCAACAAACTGCTTTATTATAAGATCCCTGTGTCCACCGTTATCAACGCTGTCCGCACCAACAACAATGAATCCGGGGGAAGAAAGTTTGAACTGAGCGATATCGGTTACATCATAAAAACCTCCGGCTACCTGCAATCTATTGACGAGATCCGGAACATACCGGTAAGCAACAACAACGGCATCGCCGTACGCATTGCAGATGTTGCAACGGTTCAGATGACCGGAGAAACGCGATTGGGAATCTTCGACCAGGACGGCGAAGGCGAGCGTGTGGGGGGCATCGTGGTGATGCGATATGGAGAGAACGCAGCAGCAGTTATTGACGATGTGAAAAAGAAAATGTTGGAAGTTTCCAAAGGACTTCCGGAGGGCGTAAGCTTCGAAATTGTGTACGATCGCGGAGCGCTCATCAAAGAATCGATCGACTCCATCAAACGCACGCTTATTGAAGAAATGATCGTCGTTTCCATCATCGTCATCGTATTCCTATTTCACTGGCGTAGTGCATTGAGCATCGTTATTCAGATACCGATCACTATTGCTATATCATTCATCCTGCTGAACATTTTTGATATCTCATCCAATATCATGTCGCTTACAGGAATTGCGCTTGCGATAGGGGTGATAGTCGACAACGGAATCATCATGAGTGAGAACGCCTACAAGCATCTTGCAGAAAGATATGCTTTGGAAACAAGTCGTAATGAATTCTGATTGATCGCAACTTAAACATTACTCAAATGAAAATATTTAAGAAAAAAACTTCCTGGATAAGCGAAGAAGAACGATTGAAGATCATTAGCGATTCGAGCAAACAGGTATCGCGCGGCGTTTTCTTCGCTACCGTGATCATCATCACTTCATTCCTTCCAGTATTTATGCTGACCGGCCAGGAAGGAAAGATGTTCCATCCCCTTGCATACACCAAGACCTTCATCATGATCGTCGATGCGATACTGGTGATCACTTTAGCACCCGTGCTCATCTCATTTTTCATGAAAGGGAAATTCAAACCGGATAATGCAAACCCGGTAAACCGCTTCCTGGAAAGATTATATACCCCCATCATCAAAGGTGTATTGAACTGGAGAAAGACAACACTTGCTATTAACATCATTGCGCTGTTGATAAGTATTCCAATGCTTCGCTCACTGGGAACGGAATTCATTCCTCCGCTTGATGAACAGAGCATCCTGTTTATGCCCGTTACATTACCGGACATCTCCAATGCCGAAGCTAAACGCATTTTGCAGGTGCAGGACAAGATCATCAAAACGGTTCCTGAAGTAGATAAGGTTCTTGGCAAAGCCGGTCGCGCCAGCACTGCAACCGACAACTCTCCCATCAGTATGATCGAAACCATCATCATGCTGAAACCCAAAGAAGAATGGAGAGAAGGCATTACAAAGAAAGACATCATCAATGAGCTTGATCACAAACTGCAGATACCAGGTGTGGTGAATGGATGGACCCAGCCGATCATAAATAGAATCAACATGCTTGCGACTGGCATTCGTACGGATGTTGGCGTAAAGGTTTATGGACAAAATCTTGATTCGATATCTACAGTATCGGATAGAGTGAAGAACGCACTCGAAGGCACACCCGGCGTGGCCGACTTATACGTTGAGCCAATCACGGGTGGCAAGTATCTTTCGATCGATGTCAAGAGAAATGAATTAGGTCGATACGGCCTTAATGTTGACGATGTGAATCAAACCGTGGAAACCGCATTGGGCGGTGCTTCTATTGGAAACACCATCGAGGGCAGGCAACGATTCTCCATTAACGTCCGACTTGCGCAGGAGTTTCGAAACAGTGTTGAACGCATACGCCGAATTCCTCTTCAATCGCCAGTTTTTGGCGAAGTGCCCTTATCATCTGTTGCCGATGTTCGCTTTGAGGACGGACCACCAATGATCAATTCTGAGAACGCATTGTTGCGCGGTGCCGTATTGTTCAACGTAAGAGACCGTGACCTCGGCAGTACTGTTGAAGAAGCGATTCGTAAGATCAATTCACAGGATGGCATTCTTCCCGAAGGTTATTTCCTTGAGTGGAGCGGGCAATATGAGAACCTGATTCGCGGAAAGCAAACGCTCATGTGGATCGCGCCCATTGTATTAGTGATCATATTTTTCTCTTTATACTTCGCATTCCATTCCATACGCGAAGCCTTCCTCAGTCTTATCACCGTTCCTTTTGCATTGATCGGTGGAGCTTATCTGATTTATGCGTGGGGCGCCAATTTATCTGTTGGAGTTGCGGTAGGATTTATTGCATTATTTGGCATCGCGGTGGAAACAGGAATCGTGATGGTAATTTATTTGAATGATGCGATGCACCAGCTTGTGCGACTCAAAGGAAATTCATCGGCAACCATCACCAAAGAAGACCTTCGGGAATATGTAATCCATGGAGCTGCGAAAAGATTGCGCCCGAAGCTAATGACAGTATGCGTATCCCTGTTCGGACTGATCCCTGTGCTGTGGGCAACAGGCGTTGGTACAGATGTAATGAAACCGATCGTATTGCCTATGATCGGGGGCGTGATCACTTCGTCGACACACATTCTACTGGTGACTCCGCTAATATTTCTCATGACCAAAGAATATGAATTAAGAAAGTTTGGAAAACTGGAGGTATATGATGTCAAACACTAAAGCGATTTATACATTAGTTCTCATCGCGCTCCTAAAAGGCCTGCCTACACAGGCACAATCAACAACGGAAGTGCTTTCACTTGATTCCGTGCTTTCACGCGTTGATCAGAACAACATACTACTGCAGACTTACTCATTAAAAGCTGAGGCGTACAAATACAATGCAAAGGCAGCGCTTGCATGGATGCCGCCGATGGTGGGAGTAGGAACTTTCATGACACCTTACCCGTTTCAGGATGTATTGGACGATCGTGACAAAGGTTCACTGATGCTTCGCCTAGAACAGGAGATTCCCTCGCCGGCAAAATTACAGGCACGGCGCCGCTTCATTGAATCACAATCCAACGTTGAAAACGCTAATCGTGTAGTCACCTTCAATGATTTAAAAGCTCAATCGAAACGACTGTACTATAGCTGGCTCGTTGCATCGCAACGCATAAGTGTATTGGAATTGAATGAGCGTATCATGCAAACGATGAAGAAAGTTGAAGAAGTGCGTTATCCTTATAACCAATCGCAACTTGGCAACGTGTATAAGATAGATGCCCGTATCGAAGAGAACCGAAATATGATCAGAATGCAGGAAGGTGAGATTGCGCGGGCAAGAGCATATTTAAACAGTCTTATGAATCAGGAGGGGTCTATGAACTTCAGCATCGACACCAACAGCGCACCTGCATTTCAACCACAACTTCACGATACATCGAGTCTTTCCAACGTACGTGGCGATGTTGCACGCATGAATGAAAGTATTCGTTCGATGCAACTGGATATTGAATCGATGAAGCTTTCGCGGCGACCGGATTTCAAGATCAGCTTCGACCACATGAATGCATTTGACAAGATGATGCCAAAATCATTTTCGGTAATGGGAATGGTATCGATACCGATTGCACCATGGGCTTCGAAAATGTATAAGAACGAAGTAAAGGCGATGCAATACAACGTGCAGGCAATGGAACGCGAACGTTCAGCAATGTTGCAGGAAACGCAGGGAATGCTTTACGGAATGCAATATGAGATTCAATCGATGCAAAAGCGCATTGAAGCGTTGGAGAAAAAGATCATCCCTTCCATGCAGAAAGCACTGGAAGCAAACTTCATCAGCTACCAGGAAAACAAGCTGCAGGCTCCTGTTGTCATTGATTCATGGGAAGCGTTGAATATGCTTCAGATGAATCTGCTCGATGAAAAACTCAAACTATATCAAATGATCGTCGATTATGAGAAAGAGATCTATAAATAATATGCGATCATTTACGATCATCGCAATCATCATTGCTGCTTTCCTTAGCGCTTGTGCTCCGGAAAAAAAGAAAGAGCCTGCGCATGTGCCCGGACATGAAACGACGATAGATTCATCACTTGCATCTATATTGGGCCGTACGGATCAGCGTATTGTGGCTAATGCCGAAACTATACGTGCTGAGTCGGGCACAAGAATATTTTCTCTACCCGTGCAGGGCATAGTAGCTTATGATAGTCGCGCGCAGAAAGGCATTGCGAGTCGCGTTGCTGGTCGCATTGAAAAGTTGCACATCAAATACAATTATCAGCGTGTTTCTAAAGGACAATTGATCCTTGAAATATACTCGCCGGATCTTGCTGCTGCGCAACGGGAGTTGTTGTTTGTTAAGAACAACGATGCAGATGGTGAACTGCTGCAAAGAGCGAGGCAGAAACTCTTATTGCTCGGCATGTCCGAAGCCCAGATTCAAAATCTGATGAAGACGCAACGTGTGCTATACAGTGTTCCCGTTTACAGCAATGCATCGGGATATATACTGGAACGCGATGCAACAGGATTCTCCGCGCCTGTACCAGCAGGCACCGGAGTCAATAACAGCGCAGATGATGGCATGGGGATGGGTAATGCTTCGACCCCCATTACCTCATCATCCACATCAGCAAATTCAGCAAACAGTCCCGTGCTGCTTCGGGAAGGTCAATATGTAACTGCAGGGCAAACCTTATTCACGATATATGACGACAGCAGGCTTGTTGCCGAATTTTCTTTCGATTCGAAAGTCGCCAGGGAAATAAAGGAAGGTCAGAAACTATTGTATCGCGTTCAATCAAATACCGATGAATTTTACAGTGGATCCATCGGCCTGATTCAACCCGTATTTCGCGAAGGAAACAATTTTACCATCGCACATGTTTATATAACCAACGGAGGGCTTCAACCCGGTCAATTGCTGACCGCTAATATTCCAGTGAGTTACAACGGAAACTGGCTTCCTA
Source organism: Bacteroidota bacterium (assembly GCA_023437225.1). GTDB lineage: Bacteria > Bacteroidota > Bacteroidia > Chitinophagales > Chitinophagaceae > Flavitalea. The sequence continues at coordinate 111,463 of JAEZGS010000014.1, forward strand.
CCTCGGCGGTGGTTGAATTGGGTAACCGATCGGTGGTGTTTCGAAAAGAGGGTAAGGTTTTTATCCCAACAGAGGTCAGCACCATTGCAAGATTGGATGGACGCGTATTGATTGACAAGGATATCAGTGATTGGCACGTTGCAGAAAATGCAGCGTTTCTTGTAGACAGTGAAAGTTTCATTCAAATCGACGACAGTCGCAAAACATCATCACAATGAACATCAACAAACATATAAACAGCATTGTATCAGTTGCACGCACGATATGCATTGCAATTGTTTTTGCAGGTGCCGCGCTTATGATGAATGGATGTAAGGATGAAGCGCACGATCATGCATCTGCTGAACCAAACGCAGTAACGTATACCTGTCCGATGCATCCACAGGTTGTACAAGAAAAACAAGGCACTTGCCCGATATGTGGAATGGACCTGGTGTTGTTTGACAAATCGTCTGCCGCTGGCGGATTGACATTAGGAGCATCGCAACAGGCATTGGCGAACATCAAAACGATGGCTGCAGGAAGTGGCGACTTCAATAATTTCACAAGGCTGAATGCACGATTGGTCACAGATCCTCAGCAAACAAACTTTGTATCGAGTCGCGTTGCAGGAAGGATTGAAAAATTATATGTAAAAGAAACCGGGGTGCAGGTGAATAAAGGGCAGGCATTGTACCAGATATACTCAGAACAATTGTCAACGCTGCAACAGGAATACCTTGTCATGCATGCGCAGGCACAAAGTTTTCCCGGCGATGAGCGATTTGCGCAAATGGAAAAGGCGGCAAAACAGAAGTTGCTGCTTTACGGACAATCCGAATCGCAGATCAAAAGCCTGGTAAACCAACAAAAGGTATCACCTTATGTGACCTGGTTCGCAACCAATAGTGGTATCGTGGCGGAACTTTTGGTGACCGAAGGACAGTATGTGGCTGAAGGAGGTTCGATCATGCGACTCGAATCATACGACAAGCTGTGGGTAGAAGCCGATCTTTATCCCGCTGAAGCGGACCGTGTAAAAAAAGGCCAGCAACTCACCGTAATTGTTACGGGATCCGAAGACAAACCACAAACTATGCAGGTGGAATTCATCAACCCTGCCATCGGATCGGGAACACAGATGTTGCAGGTCCGGGGCACCATACCCAACCCCGGTAACGTTTGGCAGGCGGGTATGCAGGCGATGGTATTATTACCTTCGACTGTAAAACAGGCTGAATTATTGTTGCCCATCGATGCGGTCATTCGCAGCGGCGATGGAGCACAGGTGTGGGTGCAAACTGCATCGGGTAAATATGAACCCCGGGAAGTTACACTTGGAGAGGAGAGCTTTGATAAGGTGGAGATCAAAAGCGGAATTAGGGCAGGTGAACAGGTTGTTATAAGCGGAGCATATTTGCTGTACAGTGAATACCTGCTTAAGAAGTAGCAAAATGCTAAATGCTATATGCGAAATGCAAAAAAATTAATAAACAAAACCATACACAATGAGACGTATCAGTCAGACCTTATTACTTACAACAGCTATTACAATTTTCGCAGCATGCAATGACAATGCAAAGCATGCAGGCGAACACGAAGCAACGGTATCAACCGGGAAAGATGCCGCAGCACAGGAAGCAGCGCCGGTAAAATTAAAAGACGATAAATTGAATGCCGTTTATCAACATTATGTTCATCTGACCACAGCGCTCACTAATGGTGATGCTGCTGAAGCAAAGCTCGCCGCAAGTGCTATTGAAGTTGGCGCAAAAGAAGTAAATGGTGGCAGCAGAATTGCTTCATCGGCTTCAGAAATAGTATCCGCGAAGGACATCGATGCTCAGCGTACGATCTACTCAACTTTAAGCAATGAGATGATCACGCTGGTTAAACAATCAGGTCTTGCATCGGGTGAAGTTTATATCGATCATTGTCCAATGGCCATGAACGATAAAGGTGCAGACTGGATCAGCAATACGAAAGAAATCAGAAATCCTTATTTTGGCGACAAGATGATGAATTGCGGAGAGATCAAAGAAACAGTAAAATAAATTTGAAAATGAGAAGGCTGATAATGTGTTCGATGTTAATACTGGCAATGTTCTCTTTTGTAGAGACCATGGCCCAAACGCGCATAACACCTGAAGTTGCGGCAACTCTTCCTCAATTCAAGGTGCTCAATCCCAATGATGAAATAGTAATATTTCGATACGGTCGCCGCCCCGTTTCAGGTAAGGAAGTGGCCGCCTATAAACCCAGATATTATTTCGCTACAAGCAGGAGCCGCTACATACAGCCTTTGACAAGATCTAATTTGAAAAATGCATTTCCCGGAAATACCGACTTCCACGAGGAACTTGACAATCATTTCAAGAACGATCGTGAGCTTGTAGAATATGAACATCATCACGATATGTTCAAAGTAAACCGACTATGGGCAGAAACACATACTGGCGGGGCGATTCGACGCCCGGCCGGTATCAGCCCCAGTCCCCCGCCTGCAGAAGGCTGAGATACTTATAAGAAATTCCCTATACTCTTCTTAGTGTTTGCCATGCATTTAATCAAATACCGCCAGATTAAATTGCAACAGAGCTAAATCATCGTAACATTTATAATGGCAAACCAGGGTGCCCTATTATGATGTTTAGCTTCAACAACGGCAAGTCGTCAGCTCGCTTATTTATCACCGCCGCATATGTATGCAGGTGGGTGGTCGTAGGCATCGGTGTTGCCGGTGTTATCGGGGTTCTGTTCAACTGCATCTTCCTTCGTGCCTTTTTTCCTAACACCATCCCTTTATCTTTTACCGGTTCGATCTGTTTCATCATTTCAGGCTTGGCCCTCGGCCTGAAACAGAACAGTGCACTCAACAAACTGACACTCTTTGTTTCCGGCCTATTTCTCTGCGTGGTTGGAGGACTAACCCTGGCAGAATACGGTTTCAGTCTACACATTTTTCTTGATGAGATTTTCGTCAAAGCGGCGCCAAAACATTTTGTTCCTGGCCGGATGTCTATTTCAGGCTCATTTAATTTCCTGGTAGCTGGACTTATGTTTTTAGCCAAATGGAGTGGCCGTAAGATCTTTACAGAGATCCCCGCCATAGTGATCCTGGTTGTCGCTTCAATTGTTGCCACTGCCAATCTTCTTTATTCATCGGAACCGGCTGCTCACCCACAGGTATTCACCCAACCGATAAATGGCACCATCGCTTTCATTGCATTTGCCACCGCATCGATCTACCAACGACCCTGTTGCGGCTTTATCTCAACATTTGCAAGCAAGGCACACACTGCCAAGTCGGGCTTTATCCTGCTCAACCTTATTCTACTCATCGTTGCATCTCTTACGTTCTTTGAGTATTACGGTGTGCGCAGGGGTTGGTTCAGCTTCTATGATTCGCTACCGGTTCTCATGGTAGTTTATTTTCTCGTATTCGCGTTTATTATCGAACGATTTACCCGCCTATCCAATAAGTACGAGAAGCAGAAAGAAATGCTTTTTGAGGAAGTGCAAACCAAAAACGAAGAAGCAAAAACAAACCTCAGGGAACTTGCGAACTACCTTCAAAATTCCCGCGAAGAAGAAAGCATGCATCTGGCCCGCGAGATCCACGACCAGCTTGGCCAGGAGCTTACCATCATGAAATTTCATGTGAACATGCTTAAGGACGAAATGAAGGGTCGCCCTGTTCCTTCCCTTGACATGATCGCCCGGTATCTGGATGGTAGCCTCGATCTTGTGAAAAAGATCTCCACGGAACTACGCCCCCAATTGCTCGATGATATCGGGCTCCTGGAGGCCATTCAATGGTATGCAAATGAAGTGCAGCGCACACACGACATTGATATTGTAACGGATCTCGAGGTGGAGGAATTGCCAGAACTGATCTCGAAATCCACAGCCATCTTCAGGATATTCCAGGAAATGCTCAGCAATGCCGCTCGACATGCAAATGCGAATCAGATCTATGTGCACATAAGTCGGCAAAACGATCCGGATAGCCTCCGCATTTCAATAACTGACGATGGAATTGGATTCGACCCAACACAGATAAAAACGCACCGCAAATTTGGCCTTGCCGGCATGCAGGAGCGCGTCTATGCTCTCAAAGGCACCTGCCAGATCATGAGTAATCCCGGTGAGGGAACCTGCATAATAGTGGAAATCCCAATCATATAGATCCGCTGAAACAAGGGCATAAGGTTTGATTATAGTATCAAAAAGAACCTATGACCAAATACCAACGAGATAATAATTCGCAGGAAAGTCGCGACCAGCAGGCTTCTAACAAAGACCAACGCGAAGAAAGCCGTGAGATGACAAAAACGGACGGTAAAGTTGAGCCTTTGAAAATGACTCCTGAAGAACTGGAAAAACGCCGGGAAACCGGGTACCGCACCAATGAAGAGGCGGATATCACTCCCGATGAACGCCGGAAAGCGGGAAATAAAATGCGCGACGAAGAAGCGTAGTAATACGGTTAACCAATACAATCAATCAGCAAGTGTGAAGCTGTTGCCTTAGGCAACAGCTTTTTTAGTGTGGCATAGAATTTTTCTCATAAAATCCTAAACCAAATGTTATGAACCAACAAGATAAGAATCAGCAGGGTCGCAACCAGGACCCGAATCAGGAGAACCAGCGAAACCGGCAGAATGAAAACCAACGCCCCATGTCAGATAACACAGACCAGCAGGGCGGTTTAACCACTGAAGACCTGCCAGATGCTACCAATGAAAGCACCGGCAAAATGGGGTCCGGCCAAAGGCAGGACTCAAACTAGCATACCCGCCAAAGCCCAGGCAGATTGAATCAACACCCGTCTGCCGGGCTGGCGCCCCAAAAAACTTCCACAGTGAAAACACAACGTTCTACGCTCGCTAAAATCGGCAGAGTATTCCTATATATCATTGGCTCGATACTTCTATTAGTTGTCCTGCTCGTGATTCTCATACAGCTACCCCCGGTGCAAAACTTTGCACGCAAGAAAGTGCAAACCTACATGACCCAAAAGCTGCAAACCCGATTTGAAATTGGCCGCATCAACATAGGCTTCCCAAAACTGGTAGTGCTGGAAAACGTTTACATCGAGGACCGCACAAAAGATACCTTACTATCTGGGGGCAAGATCCGCGTGGACATAAACATGTTCAAACTTCTCAGCAGCCAGCTACAGATAAAAGATGTTGAACTTGTTGACATCACTGCTAAAGTAAAACGCGTTCTTCCCGATACTGTTTTCAATTTTCAGTTTATCATCGATGCATTTGCTCCTAAAACTCCTACAGCAGCAACACCTGCCGATACAAGCGCCATGCAAATGGCCATCAATCATATCGAACTAACAAGGGTTCGAATGTTATATAAGGATGATGTTACCGGCTCAGACATGACAGCTTATATCCGATCCATGGAAACCGTCATCGATCGCTTTCAACCGGATCAGATGCGTTATCATGTATCTACTTTTAAACTTCATGGCCTCGACGCACGGATCTATCAACATAAGCCTCTTGCAGTGGCTGAGCCTGCGTCCCAGGATATGGCCGAAGCAACGGCGCCAATACCCATCGATTTTAAGCTAGGCGAACTTGATCTGCGCAACATAAAACTTGATTATGGAAACGATGTTTCAGCTTTTTATACAAACGTAAACATCGGTGAACTAAACTCTTCACCTCAAAACATTTCATTCGATAAATACCTTGTTCGTCTTGACGATCTCAATCTCAATAATACCAATGCAGTGATACGACTTGGTAAAAAAGAAGCAGCTAAGGTGGTAAAAGAGGAGATCAAAAAAGAAGTGACGGCAGAAGCGCAAAATCCGTGGCGCATCGTTGTTAACAGGATTCGCTTAAATAACAATAACATCAAATTTGATGACGATAACAGTCCGCGGCTGGCCAGCGGCATGGACTATTCACACCTCGACGCGCAACAACTGACACTTCATGTTGATGACCTCGTATTCAAAGTGGATTCGATTAGTGGAAGCATAACGAAAGGCTCCATGAAAGAAAAAAGTGGTTTTGTACTCAACAGACTCGAAACAGATTTTCTTTATGGTCCGAACGAATCACATCTTGAAAACCTCGTGATCCAGACCCCCGGTACTTTGCTTCAACGAAAAGCAATTATCAGGTATCCATCCATCGAATCACTGGCAAGCAATATCGGTGCAATGGAACTTGATGTAGATCTTGATGACAGTCGCGTCCAGGTCAAAGACATCCTGGTATTTGCGCCTCAACTAAAGGGTTCACCAGGATTTGCGAATGCTAATGCAAACTGGCGACTGAATGGACGCATAACCGGAAGGGTTTCGAATATGCAGATCGATGAATTTGAATTGGCTGGATTAAATGAAACGCGGGTATCCATCCGTGGATCAATCGCGGGCATTCCGGACATGAAACAGTTGCGAGGAAACCTTGCTATTAATGAAATTCGAACCAGTCGCCGCGACATTAACCTATTACTTCCTAAAGGCACATTGCCTTCAAATATCACGCTGCCTTCGCGACTTATCACAAGAGGAACAATTGCAGGAAATATGTCAGGCGCCCGGATGAATCTTAACCTGCAAACAGACCTGGGAAACGCAGCGCTATCGGGTACTGTATCAAACCCAGATGATCCTGCAAGGATCGGGTACGACATGCGTGTAAACACGCAGAACATCAATCTTGGACGGATCATGCAAAATGATTCCATTTTTGGAATGCTCACCGCCCAACTCTATTTAAAGGGAACAGGCACTGACCCTAAAACCATGTCAGCTAATATTCGCGGTGATATACCCGAATTTACATACAACAGGTATACTTATCAGAATGCAGAGCTTAATGCATCATTACGCAATCAGCTTGTAGATGGAGTGATCGGCATCAATGACCCTAATATTCATTTATCACTTAATGCAAGAGCCGATATTAGCGGTGAATTTCCTTCCGTACGAGTGCGAGGAACTGTTGATAGCATCAAAACATTGCCGCTCAATTTCACCACCCAGCCCTTATTTTACCGGGGGAATATAGACGCTGATTTTGCAAGCACCAATCCTGATGACCTTCGCGGAACATTGATGATTACCGAGTCGCAGCTTATTGCAAATGGCAAAACGGTACCGATGGATACGCTTTCATTGCAGGCTGGCGTGAGCGATACGGGAAGATTCGTGATGCTCACGAGTGATGTTGCAAATCTCAATCTAACCGGTCAGTATAAACTTACACAACTCGGATACATATTCCAGGATGCGATACAGCCCTACTTCACCGTACTGACGAGTTATCAAAAGCAACAGGTGGAACCATACAATTTCCGCTTCAATGGACAGATACTTTACGGCCCCGTATTCGAGGTCTTTGTTCCGGGATTGAAAAGATTGGATCCCGTTGATCTGAATGGTGCATTCTCCTCCACGGCCGGATGGAATATGAATCTGCGATCACCACACATCGTGTTTGGAACAAATGCGCTGCACAACATTCAGTTCAATGCCGGCACCAACAACAATGCGATCCAATATGCGCTGACGATGGATCGACTTAGCAGCGGGACAGCCATGAATGTTTACAAGACAAGTGTTGCGGGTAATATCGCCAACAATAATATCAGCTTCCTTGTTGATGTGGATGACAAGTCCAATAAAGATAAATATCAACTTGGCGGAGTGCTTGCGCAGCCTTCGCTCCAGGTATATACTGTAAGCCTCCAGCCAGACCAGTTGCTGTTGAATTACGACCGATGGAATGTTGCGCAGAATAATCTGATACGACTGGATGCTGGCGATATCAATATCAGCAATTTTGCGATCAGTCGCAATGAGCAACAGCTTACCATCAACAGTGCGTCACAAACGCGAAACGCACCATTGAATGTAAACTTCGCAAACTTCAGGATTGCCACCATCACAGCATTTGCAAAACAGGATACTTTATTGGTGGATGGAAGAATCAATGGTACTGTAAACCTGCGGGACATTGCAACCCAGCCTGCCTTCACAAGTGATCTTGTGATCAATGACCTGATGTTCCATAAAGACACTGCTGGCAATCTTGCTATCAAGGTATCGAACAACGGACCTAATCTGTTTGTAGCTGATGCGCGACTTACTGGCAATGATAATGATCTGCAAATATCAGGACAGTATGAGCTACTGCCCAATAGCCAGGGAAGGATGGACCTTGTAGCAGATCTGCGGCAATTGCAAATGAAAACTGTGGAGGGGCTGAGTGTAGGATCACTTCGCAATGCAAAAGGATTTTTGAATGGCCGCGTTACCATAAAAGGCACAATGGAAGAGCCGGACATCGATGGAAACATTCGTTTCAACAACACTTCCTTCATTGTGTCTATGCTGAACAGCTTTTATGCAATCAATGATGAACAGATCTCTGTAAATAATGAAGGGGTGCGCTTTGATTCATTTACAATACGCGACTCTACCAACAATGAACTCAACATCGATGGATACGCATACACAACAAACTTCATGAACTATCGCTTCGATCTCGATATCAACTCCGATAATTTTAAAGCGATCAACTCAACGAAGACAAACAATCAACTGTTTTATGGAAGCCTGAATTTTGACAGTAAACTTCATGTGGGCGGAACAGAGATTGCGCCGGTAGTAGATGGAGGAATTACGATCAATGAAAATACTGACTTCACAGTAGTGTTGCCACAACCCGAACCGGGAGTACAGGAAAGAGAAGGAATAGTGCGATTTGTTGATATGGACTCCGTGCGAATGGATACAGTAGTCTACACAGCTGCACTTGATTCATTAAGCAAGACGAACGTCACCGGTCTGGAAGTAGCTGTGAATATCGAAATCAACAAAGAAGCAGCATTCAGCCTCGTTATTGATGAAGGCAATGGTGACTTCATTCGCATGAAAGGGGAAGCAATGCTTTCTGCCGGAATAGACAAGAGCGGAAACATGACGCTTACAGGTTCTTATGAACTGGATGAAGGAGCGTATGAACTCACTTTTAATTTTCTTAAGCGTCGATTTGAAATACAAAAAGGAAGCAAGATCACGTGGCTTGGTGCACCAACTGAGGCTGATGTTGACCTGACTGCGATCTATGTGGCAAACACATCACCACTCACGCTGGTAGAGGATTATTTGCCTGAAGGAAACACTGCAAGCATGAATCGCTATAAGCAGAAACTCCCCTTCCAGGTTCACCTCAAGATGAATGGCGAGCTGCTTAAGCCAAACATCAGCTTTGACATAATGTTGCCCGAAAATCAGAATCTCAATGTATCAAACGATATCGTTGAAAATGTAGATACGCGACTTCTGCAACTACGTGCTCAACCCTCTGAATTAAACAAACAGGTATTTGCCTTGTTGCTGATGAACCGTTTCGTAAGTGAGAATCCGTTTGAAAGCGGTGGTGGTGATGGATTCAATGCAGGATCATTTGCAAGGCAGAGTGTAAGTAAGATACTGACGCAGGAACTCAACGATCTTGCAGCAGACTTAATACATGGCGTGGATCTGAATTTCGATGTTGCCAGCACCGAGGATTATACCACAGGCACAATGGCCAATCGTACGGATCTCAACGTTTCACTATCGAAGCAATTGCTTAATGATCGCTTGAAGGTAACTGTGGGAAGTAATTTTGAATTAGAAGGACCGCAACAATCGCGTCAGCGATCCAATAACATCGCAGGTGATATTGCAGTGGACTATTTGCTTAGTAAGGATGGCCGCTATATGCTTCGCGGATATCGTAAGAATGAATATGAAGGTGAAATCGAAGGATACATCGTGGAAACGGGTTTGAATTTCATCATCACGCTCGACTACAATCGTTTCAGTGAAATATTTAGTAAAAAGAAAAAGAACGAACAGAAAAAATGATGGAATTAAGATCCATAAAGACTTTCGCATCTGCAGCATTGCTGGTGATTGCCGCATCATGTAATACCACGAAACATGTTCCCGCGAATGATGCTTTGTACATGGGTCCAAAAGTTACGGTTAAGGGACCTGATGGCAAGAAGAGCAAAACGCTTGCACGTGAACTTAAAGCGTTGAGCAGGCCCAAACCCAATGCACGCGTACTTGGAATACCCTTTAAGCTGATCATATATAACCTGGGACTTAAGAAAATGGGTGAGCCGCCAGTTTTGCTCAGCGATGTTCGAGTGCAGCACAATGCACTCATAATGGAAAACTACCTGGAGAATAATGGTTACTTCAATGCGGCTGTCTCTGGTGACTCCGTTGTTAAGAATAAAAAAGGTACGGCAAGATTTGATGCCAGTTCCGGGCATCAGTATAAGATCCGGGACGTTGTGTTTCGCGACGATAGTTCCGCAATTACCAGGTACATTGATACAATAAAAACAAAATCGCTCCTTAAGAAAGGCGAGGCATATGATCTCGATGCCATCGTTGCCGAACGGATACGCGTGGATGCAGCTTTAAAAGAAAAAGGATTCTATTATTTCAATCCCGATTTTCTGCTTGCTGATGTAGACAGTACCATCGGTAATAATGAAGTGAATATATACATGCATATAAAGCAGGAAACACCGCCGGCGGCAAAACGCAGGTATAGCATCAACGAGGTAAACATCTATCCAAATTACAGTCTGAACATTACGGAGTCAGATACGTCAAAGGCTAATGCAACATTTTACGAAGGGTATTATGTTTATGATCCTGAGAAACTCTTTAAGCCGAAATTATTTGAACAGGCGATGCAGTTTGCGCCAGGCGATATATATAATCGGACAGAGCACAACCTCACTTTGAACCGCCTGATGAATCTTGGAATTTTCAAGTTCGTGAAGAATCGTTTTGAGATATCGAAGAACGATACAACACTCGATACATATTATTATCTCACACCGATGCCGCGAAATTCGTTAAGTGCAGAGATAGGAGGAAATACGAAGTCGAACAACATGACCGGTTCGCAGATCAACCTGCGTTACACAAATCGAAACGCTTTCAGGGCTGGGGAGATACTTACTGTTACAGCATTTGTTGGCTCGGAGGTGCAGGTCAGTGGGACATTCAAAGGCTTCAATACTTACCGCGTCGGCGCAGAGGCAAATCTTGCGATACCAAGGTTTGTGGTGCCTTTCATTGAAGTCAATCCTCGTGGTGGATTTGTACCGAGAACAAATATCCAACTCGGTTATGAAGTGTTGAATCGTCAGAACCTGTATACACTCAATTCGTTCAAAGGCGCTTATGGATACATATGGAAAGAGAACATCAAGAAAGAACACACTTTCTACCCTATCAGCATTCAATATGTAAACCCTGTTAAGATCACGCAGTTGTATCTCGATAGTTTGAGCGATGATCCAACATTGCAGAAAGCAGTAGATACACAGTTTATTCTCGGGGCGAATTACAATTATACTTACAATGGCATATTTGGACAACAGTTTCCCGATGGACTTTACTTCAATGGATTACTGGATGTTTCAGGGAACATAGCAGGTGCAATAAAAGGTGGCAATGCGAAGCAGGGCGAATTCGCACGACTGTTCAATACCCCATTCTCGCAATATCTCAAGTTGGAAACTGATTTACGGTTTTATAAACGTGTTAGTCGAAGCAACGTGTGGGCGAACAGACTCATTGTAGGAGCAGGCTTTCCTTACGGCAACTCAATAGAACTTCCCTTCATTAAGCAGTTTTTTGTTGGTGGTAATAACAGCATCCGCGCGTTTAGAAGTCGCTCCCTGGGCCCCGGAACATACCTTCCGCAGGACTATGGAAAAAATAGTTTTATACCGGATCAATCGGGCGACATTAAATTAGAGATCAACAGTGAGTTCAGATTCAAGATCGTGTCTCCAGTGTATGGGGCTGTATTTGTAGATGCGGGAAACATTTGGTTAAGGAATGAGAATCCGTTGAAACCCGGTGCAAAGTTCAGCAAGGATTTTCTTAAGGAGTTGGCTGTAGGTACGGGAGTTGGTGTAAGAGTAGATATATCCATATTGGTATTAAGGCTCGATGTAGCATTTCCAATTCGCAAGCCCTGGCTTGCCGACAAAGAAAGATGGGTACTGGGCGATGTGAATTTCGGTGACACTGATTGGCGAAGAGAGAATGTGATTTACAATCTGGCAATTGGATACCCATTTTGACAAAATGCGGAATTGGGAATATTGAATGCAGTAGTGTTTATTCCTCAGATTTATTGCTGATAACATTTCATCCTACACAATATGCGGGTATGAAATTTTGAGAGAGCACAAGAGTAGATTGCTTATTCATTAACGAAAAAAAACAAAAACTATGGCACGTAACGAATCGAACCAGGGCGGACGCTCGGGAAGAGATCAAAACCAGGATAACATGGGACGCAATACTGGAAGAGATCAGGACCTCGGACGCAATACAGGAAGTAGTGGTTCACATTCAGAGCAAGATATAAGCAGAACCGGAGATACATCCAGATCTGGCAGATCGAACACAGGCAGTCCGCAGGGATCATCAGGTTCAAATGATGACTCACGCAGCGACAGCTCAAGAGGTGGAGAGCGGCGAAACATGGGAACAGGCGGAATGGATATGGGATCCGGAGGAGTTGATGGCGGCAATGATTACCTGCAGGGTGGCGACCAGGGAAGAGGTGGATCAGCTATGGACGATGACATGAATGTGAACCTGGGAACAGGCATGGACGATAGCGAGGATTTAGAAGACGATATGGATGACCTTGACGATACTGATATGGAAGACGATATGGATGATATGGATGACGATATGGATATGGACGAAGGAAGAGGAATGGACAGAGATCATGGAAACCAGAATACCAGCCTCGGATCCGGTAGGGATTCAGACCTGGGATTGGATTCAGATGAATCAAGAAGAAGATCAGGAAGGCAGGAAGGACTGTAGGTAGTCAGTAGTCGGTAATCTGTAATCGGCCAATACAAGGCCACAAACGCGAAGAGGAATCAGGTACGGGTAGAGCGATCTCCCTGTACTTCGTTCCTCTTAATTTTTTATACCCGATTACTGATTACCGACTACCGATTACTTTTCTATTACCCACTACCGATTACTTTTCTGTCGCCGATTACCGATTACCGATTACCGACTACTTCAATTATTTGCGGCATCGCTATCCGGAACCACTCTGTAAACTTTGATGGCTTCAATTGGATGCTTTGTTGCACCTGCTCGAGCGACATGTAGCAATAATCGCTCACTTCTTCTTTATTGAAGTCGATGCGACCATCGTAGTTACCAAAGAAAACGTGATCGAACTCGTGTTCGGTAAGTCCGTTTTCAAATTCTGCACGATAGGTGAAATGGAATTTCTTCGCTATGGGAACCGAAATATTTAGCTCTTCCTGTAATCGGCGCGCGGCGGCCATTTCAATTGATTCACCAGGTCGCGGATGACTACAACATGCATTGGTCCACAAACCAGGACTGTGATATTTTTCAGCAGCGCGCTTCTGAAGAAGCATGTCACCTTTTGAATTGAATAGAAACACACTGAAAGCACGATGCAATAGGCCTTTACGATGCGCTTCCATCTTTTCCATCACACCAATCTCGCGGTCTTCTGTATCTACAAGAATTACTTCCTCTATCATTCGCTTCGTTTATAAAAAGATTTAATGGCCTCAGCAACATACACCTGCTGGTCGTACGACAACTCCGGAAACATAGGTAATGATAAAATCAAGCCTTGGTTTTCGACAGCAATCGGGAAATCCTCATGGTGATGGTTAAGATATTTATAAGCCGGAAGTAACGGCAACGGTGTTGGATAGTGTATTGAAGTTTCAATTTTTCGTTCACTAAGATACCGTATCAATTTTTCTCTATTGCGTGCCTTGATTACATAGAGGTGAAAGCTATGCTTTGATGCCGGGCGAACTCTGGGGATTTCGATGTTGGGGATATCGTGAAGTAGCGCATCATAATTAGCAGCACACTTAATTCTCTGTTCAGTCCATTTTATGATGTACTTCAACTTTACCGATAAGATGGCCGCCTGCAATCCATCAAGCCTACTATTTATTCCTTCGATTTGATGTTGGTGCTTAACAAGTGCACCATGATTAGCAAACATCCTGCATTTTGATGCCAATTCATCGTCGTTAGTAATGATAGCGCCCGCATCTCCGTATGCTCCCAAATTCTTGCCAGGAAAAAAACTAAAAGTTCCAGCTAATCCTAATGTGCCGGCGCGCTTACCGTCAATCTCGCTAAAATGGGATTGAGCACAATCTTCTATAAGATAAAGGTTATACCGTTTACAAATATCAATGATAGGAACAAGGTCCGCCATCTGGCCGTATAAATGGACTGGTATAATTGCTTTTGTTCTTGAGGTGATTTTCGACTCAATTTTCGACACATCGATTGTGAAATATTCATCCGCATCAACAAATACAGGAATTGCCCCCGTTTGAGAAATTGTTTCCGAAGTAGAAATCCAACTGTTGGCCACCGTAATGACTTCGTCCCCTGCACCAATTCCTAACATTTTGAGAACTATGTAAATGGCATCGGTACCATTTGCTACAGGTACACAATTACGAACACCATAAACTTCCCTGAATTCCCGGCTGAAGTTCTCTACATATTTTCCTCCGATAAAAGCCGCATCCGCGATTACAGAATGGATGGCAGCGTCAATCTCATTCTTAATTGAAAGATATTGTGCTTTGAGGTCTAGAAATGGTACGTTATTCATTTGGCTTAATGGTCTTAAAAAATTTGGCAGGATTGCCGGCGTAGACACCCGGCTGTAAAATATCTTTTGTCACTACAGATCCAGCCCCAATTACAACATTGTCGCAAATCCGCACGGGCAAAATCGTCGCATTACTCCCTATTGACACAAAATTCCCAATGAATGTGCTTTTCCAGAGCAACTTGTTGCCCCTGGCAGGGCCACCCTCCGCAAACAAATCGTTTATAAACATCACCCCGTGGCCAATAAAACAATCGTCCCCGATTGTAACAAGTTCACAAATGAAACTATGAGATTGTACTTTCGTTCTCCGCCCTATTGTGACATTCTTCTGTATCTCCGTAAACGGTCCGATAAAACAGTCGGAGCCTATGACACAGTCATACATATTCAAGGGCTTCACTATTTTCACATTCTCGCCAAAAGTGACGTTACGTATTTCGGAATTAAACACCGTCGGATCCTTGTGTTTCACAGCCAAGCATTTTTGCAGATTCGTAGATTTTGCTGATTATTTCAACTGTTTTCATCCCTTCAAATGAATTAGTGTTGATACTTCCAGAATTTTGAAGGACATCTATTAAATTTTCGTAAACAAGCCCGTGATTACTCATAGAGCCAATATACTGTCCGTAATTATTGGGCTTATTGCCTTCAGGCAAATCTTTAAACTCAAAATCCTGAATGCTTTGATATTCTAATTCGTTCAGGTACTGCCCTCCGATCTTAACCGTGCCCTTCTCACCAAAGATCGTCAATGAGCCCTCCATGTTTTGTTTGAAGCTATTAACCGTATAATGGACCGAGCCTAACACACCATTATAAAACTCCAAAGAAACTACACCTGTATCTTCGAATTCAATTATTTCCTTATGCGCAAAGTTTCTCGTCAATGCATATGCACGCTTCACATCTCCAATTAACCAATACAGCAGATCAATGAAGTGGCTAAATTGTGTAAACAAGGTACCTCCATCCAGATCCTTTGTCCCTTTCCAGGAATTGGCATAGTAATCATTGTTGCGATTCCAGTAGCAACTAAGGTGAACGCTATAGACTTTACCAAATACACCTTTCTCTATTGCTTCCTTAACTGCTGCAACGGGTGGATTGAATCGATTTTGTTTAATAGCAAACAATCGACGATTGGCTCTTTCAGAAGCTTTTATCATCTCCCCGCAATCATGTACGGATATCGCCATAGGCTTTTCACAAAGAACATGAAATCCTTTATTAAGACTCTTTATTGAATGTTCTGCATGCAGTCCATTTGGCGAACACACAGAAATAACATCAATTTCAGGATGCGCATTCAGCATGTCGTCTATTTGACAGTAATATTTCGCTTCGTATCGTCCGGCTAACATTCGGGCCTTTTCCACATCGATATCACAGGTGGCAACAAGTGCTCCGTGAGTGTGAATATGTTCGGCGTGTCGCTGTGCTATTCTACCGCATCCAACGATTCCAAATTTAATTGTACGTTCATTCATATTTTAAGAGCAAGAGGTTATAGTTCTGGGTTTCTTATCTTACCAGTATCAAATAATGCATTAACCATATCATTCAAAGTGGATGAGCGCCTCATCGTTTCGAGGTGCCGTGAATGATGCATATCGGTACCTATCAGATCAATGTACTCTTTCTTCACCAGGTGTTGGGCAAGTTCCTGAACAACTTTTCCATAATAGCCGGTAAGTGAAAGCAGGTTCAACTGGAACATACTTCCAGTATTCTTCAATTCATCATAGAAGGATTTATTTGCAGCAAAGTATTGATACCTTTCAGGATGTGCAAGCACTGGTTGATAGCCCTTTATTTGCAAGTCAAATAAACGTTCTTTAAGATCCATGGGAGGACTTACAAATGAAAATTCAACAAGTACCCAATTGTCTTTTATACAAAGAAGCGGCTGATTGGTCGATACCAACTCATCGAAATGTTCATCCATATAGTACTCTGCCGCAGAGTTCAGCACGCTGTCAATTGAACGTTTGGTAAACGCATCCTGCAATTCCGCCCTGGCTTCATCGATTGTTTCCGGTGTATTCTTGAACATATCCCATAGTATATGGGGTGTTGCAATGAACCTGCTGTAACCCGCTTCCCGCAAGCCGTTTACAAGAAACAAAGAAGTATCAACATCAGGCGATCCGTCGTCAATACCTGGGAGAATATGCGAATGCATATCGGTTCCCAGGTTACTGAGATCAAGTTTTGCCTTGTATTTTCTTTTAAATATCGAGAACATCTGCGGGCTCTTGCTTCTTTTTATATTCTTCGTATACTGACCTGATTCCTTCCTCTAAACCGATGCCTGCCTTCCAGCCAAGAGCATTTAATTTACTCACATCCATCAATTTCCTTGGTGTACCGTCAGGTTTTGATGTGTCAAATTTCAGTTCTCCATTGTAATTAACGATCCTTTGAATAAGTTTCGCCAATTCAAGTATCGGAAGATCTTCACCCGTTCCTATGTTCACCAGTCCCGGTTCGTTATAATTTTTCATTAAGAACACACAAGCGTTTGCAAGGTCGTCTGCATGAAGGAATTCACGGCGCGGAGAACCAGTTCCCCACAACTCAACGAAGGGTGCATCATTGATGCGTGCTTCATGGAATTTGCGGATCAACGCAGGCAACACGTGCGAGTTTTGAAGATCGTAGTTATCATTCGGACCGTAAAGATTCGTTGGCATTACCGAAATAAAGTTGCATCCATATTGAGCGCGATAAGCATCACACATTTTTATGCCTGCAATCTTCGCGATAGCATATGGCTCGTTCGTATGTTCAAGTTCACCGGTAAGTAGGTATTCTTCCTTCAAGGGTTGCGGAGCAAGCTTTGGATAGATACAGGATGAACCGAGGAACATCAGCTTTTGAACATTGTTTATATAAGCATGATGAATGACGTTCGATTGAATCATCAGGTTTTCATAAAGAAACTCTGCGCGTTTTGTATTATTTGCCATGATGCCGCCCACTTTGGCAGCAGCAAGAAATACGTACTCCGGTTTTTCTTCGGCAAAAAAATCGGCAACTTGTTGCTGATTCCTAAGGTCAAGTTCTTTAGATGTACGGGTAACGATATTCGTATAACCCATTGCTGTCAATTGCCTGTGAATGGCAGAACCTACCATCCCACGATGACCGGCAATGTATATTTTAGAAGAAGGATTCATAACAACATTATTCAAATTCATTCATTATTGAGAAGCCGGAATCTTTCAATAGTTTTTCGCGTTTGAACAGTTCCAGATCCGATTGCACCATTTCTGTGATCAATTCTCTCAGTGTATAGGTCGGTTTCCATCCAAGTTTCTCATAGGCCTTTGTGGGGTCACCAATTAATAGATCAACTTCCGTTGGCCGGAAATATCTTGGATCGACACAAACCACAGGGCTCCCTACTTCAAGGTGATTGCAGTCGTCGTTGTTGATCGCTGATATATACCCGACTTCCTTTTCATTTTCCCCGCGAAACTCTATAACAATTCCTGCTTCATTGAAAGCAGTTCGAACGAAATCACGAACTGGTGTTGTTACGCCCGTGGCGATAACAAAGTCTTCGGGTGTATCCTGCTGCAAGATACGCCACATGGCATCTACATAATCCTTTGCATGACCCCAATCGCGCTGCGCGTTAAGGTTTCCCAGGTACAACTTATCCTGCATGCCCAATGCGATCTTCGCAACGGCGCGTGTGATCTTGCGTGTAACGAAAGTTTCACCACGCAGGGGTGATTCATGATTGAACAATATACCGTTGCAAGCGAACATGTCATATGCTTCGCGATAATTTACAGTTATCCAGTATGCATACATTTTTGCAACTGCATATGGAGAACGCGGATAGAATGGCGTACGTTCAGTTTGCGGAACTTCCTGAACCTTTCCATAAAGCTCTGATGTAGATGCCTGGTAGATGCGCGTTTTTTGCGTTAACCCAAGTAATCGAACCGCTTCGAGGATACGCAAAGTGCCAAGGCCGTCAGCATTTCCCGTATATTCCGGGGTTTCAAAACTCACCTGTACGTGGCTCATAGCAGCCAGGTTATATATTTCATCGGGTTGAACTTCCTGGATGATGCGTATGAGATTGGTGGAATCAGTAAGGTCGCCGTAATGAAGCTTAAAATTCACATTCTTTTCGTGCGGATCCTGGTAGAGGTGATCTATGCGGTCGGTATTAAATAATGACGATCTGCGTTTGATCCCATGCACTTGGTACCCCTTGCTTAAAAGCAGTTCACTCAGGTAAGCTCCATCCTGGCCGGTAACACCGGTAATAAGGGCAACTTTATGTTGATTCATCGAATGATATATTGTAAAATTTTTCGGACCGGTTTAAGGTACAAAGTAAAGAAATAAGGCTGCAGTCCGTTCAACTTCCACGCCAGTCTGTCTTCTTTATTTGCGTTAACCCGGTTCCTGAAAGAAGCATTGCTCACTCCGCCGGCACGCATTCGCACAAGCACTTCGGGGATGTACGCAGCTTTTAGCTGGTTTTTAAATAGCACCCGAAGCATGAACTCGTAGTCAGCAGCGGATCTTAGAGCTGTATTGAAGTTCCCAAGTTGTTGGTAAACTTCTTTACGAACAAAAAATGTTGGATGTGGTGGCATCCAACCGAAAAGGAAATCATTGCGTGCATAACTTCCCGATCTCCAGGTGCGGATCACCTTATCAGTGTTCAGTTGATCGACATATTGAAGATCGCCATAAACCGCGTCAATGCCTGGCACAAATGCCTCGGCAACCTTTGCAATGACTTTTTCATTTACATAAAAATCATCTGAGTTAAGTATACCAATAACATCACCGGTAGCATGAGCGATCCCTTTATTCATTGCATCATAGATGCCATTGTCTTTTTCAGAATGAATGAATGACACATGCGGATAGCTGCGGCAGATATCAAGAGTGGAGTCTTTTGATAATCCATCGACAATAATGTGTTCGATCAACGGATGAGTCTGATGTCTTACCGACTCAAGAGTGTCAGCGATGGTTGCTGCACTATTGTACGTAGCAGTGATGATTGAGATTATCATGGGGTCACTTAATAACTCTCGCCCGAATTTTAGCAGCCGGATTTCCCTGATATATACTATAAGGCTCGAGCTCTTTGGTGGCAACAGACCCAACCGCTAAAACGGCATGCGAATGGCAAATAACCCCGGGGCAGACAACTGCTTTAGCACCTATCCATACTCCGTCTTCAATTATAATCTTGCCTATCGTTAGATCAAAAGTGCTCTTACTATAATTATGGTTGCCGGTTAAAAGCATTGCCCCTTGCGATATACAGACATTCGATCCAATAGAAACTTCAGCCAAATTATCGATCCATACTTTTTCGCCTATCCAGGAATAGTCTCCGATCGACAGTTTCCATGGGTACTTAATGTTCACTCCGGGTTTGATAATAACATTGCGGCCTAGCCTTGCACCAAATAATTTCAGTAAGACAACTCTTATATAGCTGGATGGATTTAATGGATTTATGAAACAAATTACGTTTACTAAAAACCAGCAAATCTGCTTGAGCTTAGTAGCCCCCAAGTAATTTTTATACCAATCGTTATGGTATACTGAGAGTGTTGTTTTTTGAAAATTGCTCATATTGAGCGCGGATTAGGGTTAAGATATTCTGAGATATATCTGGCCATGTAGGCATGAGACTCACGAGTTGTCGAGCATTTTCCACCTTCTGTTGAAGCTTGTCTTTATGTTGGAAAGCTGCGGTTAATACATTGTAGATGTCCTCTGGGTCAAGCGGATTGAAATAGTATGCATTGTCACCACATACATCGACCGCAAAATCTAGTCTCGAAGTAAATATAGGTCTGCCAAAATACATGGATTCAACATACGTTTGCGAGTATGACTCTAAAAGCGTGGGCAATAACAATCCATCAGTCTGGCAGTATAATGCTGGTACTTCAGACATTGCAACCGTTCCAAGATTTAAAATGATTTCATTCAGTGATCTGGACTTGATTGCATTGATAAATTTGTCAGCACCGTTTCCATCGCTAGTGGAAACCGTAGTAACAATGCGAATCTGTGCATTCCTTTCTCTTATAAGTTCAGCTACTTTCAATAACACTTCCACGTTTTTGTGTGGATAGTAGCGAGCGAGACAAAGTAGATGGATCTGATCGTTACTAAACTTGTATCGTGATGTTGGGGCGTCGTTCGATAATAAACTTATTCCATTAGGCACTACTGATGAAGGGATAGGACCAAAAGTCCTCCCAAAACGTCTTTGCGCACTTACTGTCTGCAACAAAATATGTGTCGCATATTTCATCCTCGATTTGATCAACAGACCCATTGCTTTTATATACAAGGACTCCGTCAGCGACATTCGCTTCCAGACGGCTGATTCCGGATACAAGGGATACGGCACATGAAACAATAAAAGTTGTGGTATATTTTTAACGGGTAAGGCTACATTACCCATGGAGAATATCACCTTCGGCTGCGTTTGTTCGAGCTTCTTCATAATCCAACTATCGAGCGCCAGTCGATTAAACACAGAATTCAATCTTGACGGTACAAAGTCAAGTTGAATATTTAATAATTGAAGTTGTCTGCATTCATCCAAATCAGGAACAACGGCCAAAACACGCATTCCTTCATTTAATAAGCCGTCGAATGATTTGAGAAAATTTACCAGGACACTCTTTCCCCCGCCAACCTTTAGCGTGGCTGCATTTATGAATAGCTTCATCAATAGTTAATACGTTTGACTAATTACTTGCGAGTGTTTTCAGGAGTTCTGCGCATCTCCTCCCTGAGGACTTTGTAATAACGATGCGATTCTGCAAACCTTGCATTACTGGATTCCTGCCTTGAAGGATAATAGTACACCTCAACACCAAACCACACGATACCATCAACCTTTTTCGTGTTATAGCTCGCATCCAATATCCAACGAAGGTATTGCCTGAATTCATCGGGTGGAATGAGCTGCATACCAACCTTCTTATTACTGTCGTGCCAACGATGCCATACAAATGCAAGTACAGGTTTGTTAAGGCTATCACCGATGCGCAGGCTTTCTGTAATATTTGTTTTAAAGTATTTCTCATTGTGAGAAAATGGCGTCCCATTGGGGTAATAACTATAAAGGGATGGCAACAACACGTCACACTCTTTGAGCAATGGTATCAATTTGTTGTTGATTCTTTCAATGCTGTCAAGCTTCCAATATGACCTGTACGGCAATGCATAGAAGCCCCATTTTACATCTGGTTGCACCGCTTTGGCAATTGCCAGGAGTTTCAAATACTTTGACATTGCAACCTGGAACCTTGCATCAGAAGTATCACAATTTATAAGATGTTCAAAGTCTTTCGACTCCCAATCAAGTAAACCATATTTGACTTTGGAACCTGAATAAAGTGCTTTGATGGAATTTGCCAGGTGGGCCGAATCAATTATTTCATCATGATTTGGGTCGATGTATCGCCTGTCTATCAAAGGAGCCACATTAACTTCGGAGAGTTTATTTCGATTCGCTGCGGCGAGTTTGGCAGGAGGAATATCACCGAGGCTGATAATAATCTCTCTTGACGACTGACAGTAGCCAAAAACTGGAAGAAACAATAAAACCGCAATATCCCGAAACCAGGTCATCATGCTATAAATTTTTCAGCAATGGTTGCCCAACTTGCCTCTTGTTCAACATATCGCACGGCATTATTACCCATTGTCGCTCGCAGTTGTTCATCATTAATCAATAAAGCCAATGCGTCCTTAAGATGCGATAATGACCCCGGCCGGATGGCAATGCCATTGTTAAATGATACCCTCTCTTTCATATATTCACTACAGATCACCGGGCACCCACATGCTGAGGCATCGACCGTGCTATTTGTAAGGTGGTCAGGCCAAACTGCAATATCCGAAGCGTTATAAACGCTTACTAAATCATCCAAAGGAACTCCCTTAACCATAACAACCTTGTGGATTGAACGATTAATCGCGTCTGCCAAGATTGGTCTATAACTGCTTGTTACGTCCCCAACCAAATAGATAATGATTGATTTATCACGACAAACAGAGAGGTCGTTCAACGCTTCCAAAATCAAATGAACATTCTTCGTTTCATACATCTTGCCAGTATAGGTTACAACTATGTCATGTTCCTTTGCACCAAGCTGTTGTCGCCTGCGGTTCCGCATTTCCAAATTTGGCCGAAACTGTTTGTTGTCCGAACCTAAGGGAATCATCACCAATGGTCCCTTCTTAATGCCATAGTAGCGTTTAATCACATCGATGCATGTATGCGATATACCTATAATCTTATCCGCCTTTCTGGCAAACTGAGGCCCGAACAAACGTCCAAATAAACGATATGCCGAAATAGTAACGAAATCGCGTCTGATTTGAGGTAAAGTCATATGATCATCAAAAACAATCCGGCATTTTAGCAGATCATGTAGAAATAGCAATCTAATCGAGTGCCAAGATATGATACCATGCGAGATGACAATATCCGGTTTAATATCAAGAAGTTTTTTTCTTAGGCCTTTTAACCAAACTCTTCCAGTAAGATATTTGTTAGTTCCTTTTAGCCTGTGAATTGTGACCCCGTAGTCAGTATGGAAAATTCCTGTTCCTACGACCTTGTCTCCGATTATCTGCTTAACTGTATTATTATAGTCAGGAAAATCAAAATGCCTATCCGAGGTGATAAAATGCACCTCATGGCCGCAGGCAGCCCACTCCTTACCCAAATAATACTCCTGATATCCTAATTTATCTTCATAATGTAGGCACACGTTTACAATCTTCATACAGCAGACTTTTTTGAGAGAAAGAAGGCAGTTAGCATCCAAAAACCCGATAATACAAATAGGCCACCAGAAAAGAAGCTACTAATAAATGTGATCAACCAAAACATTATCACCGGGAATACTCTCTCGAACCTATCTTTATCTTCAAACAATTCACGAAAGCTTTTAAATAGGTGGTATAGTATCCCCCCGAAAATGAGGGCACCAACAACACCTGTACTCATAATTACATCTAAGAATATATTGTGACTGTAAGCTTTATCATACTCGGTCACAAACGCATCCCCGAGCAATGGATGCATCATGAACTGCCTAATTGCGCTTTCCCACTCGTATTCTCGTATTTCCTTTTGCATTACCTTACTCGAAGAAAAGAATTCTGAGAATCTCGCAGATATCACTAAGTCCGAATCAAACAAAAGGTATTCAACCAATCGCTCGCCAAATAATAAAAGCAAAGCGCTCATCAACACCAGAGGTATAATTAAGTAGCGAAACCGTTGAACGCGAACAATGTATCTGATTAACAAATAAACAGATAAGGTTATGAAAACTACCAATGGGCCACGAGATCCTCCTAAGGTCAGATTTGCGATTCCAAGCAAAAGAATTCCGTAAATGACCGTTCGAGCTGACCGACTCCATTGGAAGAAAAGCAACCCATGGATGCATATCAAAGAAATTGTTGTACCAAACGCACTAACGGTAATAGGATTTACAATGGATTGAACTTCTCCTTGCAATTCAACAGTGACTTCCCCACGTTTCAAAAGCATATCTGCGAGACTCCAACTATTAGCGGTAAGCATAGCATATAGTAACAGGATGTTAGAGAGAATCAGAAACGATACACACATTTTCTTCAACAATCTGATGTCGATTAAGCTAGCGCCCACATATACTGCGATGGATGGGAGCAACACCACTCCAAATGCAAACGAGTACACAAAGAAAGAATCTTTATCTAGATAGGTTAGCTTTTGAATTTCAATGTCATATATCAACCTTGTACCATAAAAAAACCAAAAGCCTAAGAATAATGTCCAGCCCCAATCGAAGCCCTTACGAATGTTTACCAATAAAAAGCTTCCCAAAAGAACAGCAATAGCAACAAGTAACAGCAAGAATCTAAAAGCAACGTTTATTGGATTAGAGTTCACATTTAATATAAACGAAATAAAAGATTGAATCGGAAAGCCGAATAATGAAAAGCTTAGCAAAAAAGCACTTAGCCATCCAAGAATTCTCGTAAATGAGCGATGTTCCATCACGTCAACAATCAAATATTACCTTCTTTATTTGTTAAATGCCTTGCTAGATACATTGTTATGCCGAATCGAGCCGACGATACAACCAATACGATTATAACTGCTGCCCAAATGCCATAGATGGGAGTGAAGAAAAAATTAAGTAATAGAGTTAGAGTTGAAAGGCAGATGACTAAAAAAAATTGAAATGAAGTTTTCTCAAAAATGATTAGGAAATTAATATAAAGATGAGTGAGCGTCTCAACTATTTTCGCAAAGGCTATTATCGGAAAAAGCCACAATGCGAGTTGATATTCAGAATTGAGTAGTTTGAAATTGAGTAAGAAAAATAATCCTATCCAAAAGACAAATGCTATCAACACAAAAGTAAGTCCTAGCTTTTTGGTAGCCATTCTGGTTGCGTCCATATTCACCTTTGCGTTTTTTTGTTTAAATATTTTTGGAAGCCAAATCGTATTAAAGGAGGTCAAAACAAGCGAAATAGGAAGTGAATATAATATGCAAAAATTGAAGACTGCTAATGTTTCCATTCCAAAGTATTTTTGCAAAAAATAGCGGTCAGAAAACAAGAAGATGCTTGTTGCTACAGCACCACCAAAGAGAGGGATCCCAATCTTGATGGCGCGTCTAGCTAGATTCCTATTGAAGGACAACCGTGCCTGTGAAAATAACTCGAATAATAATGGAGCAAACACTATTAAACCTATCACACTTTCAAGTCCCAACCTAAAAGCTACCTTATTGCCATCAAAGTTTGATATTAAGATAAAGGCAGTAACATTAGATAAAACAATTTTCAAAAAATTAAAAGTTTGAAATTTGCGAAATCTTTCACGGGATAAGTAAAAAGCACTGAGAGTAGTAATTGATAGATCTAATAATATAAACAACCAGAACTGAAGCCTTATTTGGTTCAACGCTATAGGCTTATCAATTAATAAATGAAGTAAAATTAGATCCCATTTAAAAATTAATGCAGAAAGAAAAACAAAAGAAAAAAATGCAAGCCAAATGGAATTAGTAGTAAATATCAAAGTTGGTCGTGAGGATTCGTCAAGATCAAAAAACAATTTTTGATATGCCGTGTCCATTCCTAGCTTAAAAACGACCGATGCTAAAGTGATAATGACATACAAATAGGTAAACAATCCAAATTCTTCTTTGGACATTACAGTAGTAAACAACGGTATAAAAGCAAATGTTGTTCCTTTTGCTAATATGTCTAAAGACAGAGTTCTGAACATGCCACTAGAACGCCCTGTCCTCACTAGTTCAAATACCTTATTTGAGATCTTATGAATTACCATTCAAGTTGAACCTAATTGATTCTTTTATAGCATTTTTTGCGTTCGCGTAGAATTCTGCGACGACTCGTCGAAATAGCCATTTGATTTACCTCGTCTCCCATAGCCATACCCATATCCGTATCCATATCCATAGTAACCCTGGCCCTTCTTTCCAATATCATTAATTAGCAGGGAAAGCTTTGGAATGCGCTTGTTTCTGTTCAATTCCTCTATCAAATGAAGAAACTTCTTGTTGGTGTAATTGTGCCTTACAACGTATATTGTTGCGTCTGAAAACTTGCTTAAAGTGATCGCATCGCTTACCAGGCCTATCGGCGCAGTGTCGATGATGATGACATCAAACTGCTTCTTCAATTGTTCAAATAAATGATCAACTTTTTCGTGCAACAATAATTCCGCAGGATTTGGAGGAAGGGGGCCACAGGAAATTACATAAAGATTTTCCTGTTGCGGCACAGGAACGATCAGCTCTTCCACCCGTATATTACCCACGAGGTAGTTCGTTATTCCTACGTTTGAAGAAACGCCAAGTCCCACCATTATCTTAGGCTTCCGAATATCAAACTCGAGTATTACCGTACGCTTTCCACTCATCGCAAACACAGCACCTACATTAGAACTTATAAAGGACTTGCCTTCTCCACTGAATGAAGAAGTAACCATTATCACTGGGTTGTCCACATCAGGAAGGATGTATTTGATGTTTGTTCGGATAAGTCGAAATTGTTCCGCTATGTAATGCCTGTTCCGCTGGGTAACCACCAGGGTTTCCTGGAACTCTGAATGACCGATCTCCCCAAGAATCGGTATGTCAACAGCCCGCTCAATTTCATCGCGGGATTGAATGGTATCATTGAAAAATTCCCGTGCGGATATAATGCCTATCGGTATAAATAATCCCGCTAAAAAGAACAAACCATAAATCTGAAACGGCTTGGGCGATACCGGTGTCGTATCAGAAACTGCCGATTCGACAATGCGAATGTTCGAATTCGTAGAAGCAGAAGAAATTGATGTTTCTAATTTCTTTTGCATCAGGTATTGATACAATTCCTGCATCAGGGATTGTTGTCGCCTTACCTCCAGAAGGCGCCGCTCTTTTGCAGGGATACTCAGCAACTCACGATTTAACTCAGATGATTTTCTACGATAGTCAGCCACGGCAACTTCGATCGCTTGTTTTACCGTTCTTAAACTTTGAAGAATGTCTGCTTTCATATTCTCTATCGCCGAATCATATTCCTGTATCAAAGGATTGGTGGCAGGCATTGTTTTTAATGCAGATTCACGAAGTAATGTGATGCGGTTATACTCATTAATCTTTTGCAGTAATGATGGATCTTCAAAGCCAAGTGATGAAGGCACCAATCGATTACTATTCTTCGCATTGCTCATGTAATCAATAAGCTGACTTACTACTTTCAGCTTCACCTCCTCCTGCATCTGTAGTGAAGAAAATCCGGATGACTCATTAAGGAAAAGTTTGGACTGCTCTACCGGATCAATAATGTTATTTGATTGCCGAAATGTCAACAGGCTACCTTCAACACTTTGCAGTGATTCAGCAACTGTATCCAACTGGTTCTCGATGAAATCAAGCGTGTTGTCCGCCGTCTTCCTCTTTTCTTCAAGACCCGCATTTTGATACTCAGCCATGAAGGTATTTACGATGTCTATTCCTGTGTATGGATTATCAACTTCAAACGAGAGGTCAATGATGTTACCGAACTTGTTGGGCTGCATCAGTCGCAGCGACTGCAACAAACTGTTTGCAACTTCTTGCTGTGGTGTCCAAACAATTGTAAAATCATCGGTCGGAAATGCTACACGCCTTGTATAATTGGCCCGGGGCTTTATGTGGAACGAATAATTTTCTCGCTTTATCTGCTGTCCATAAAAATATTCATTGCGCTCATCGTCAATTTTGAACTTTGAGTTGGCTAACAAGCTAACATTGAGTGTGATTGATTTTGTGGAATCTGCGATATCGCTAAACACCACTTCAAATGGCATGTGCGGAAAATGAATTGCACTTGAACGGATCTTGCCCTTGTTATAATATTTCACATCAAGGCCCAGCTTTTCTATTACACGACTGGCTATCGTTCTTGAACTGATGACTTCCATCTCGTCCAACACATTGTTGCTCATTCCCTGCATAAGGAAGATCTCACTAAATTTTTCACCCCCCTGGGAATAGGGAGCCGCTTCATTTTTAATCATGATCTTCCCGCCAACACTGTACATTGGTGTGCTGTAACGTATCTTAAGAAACGCAAGCACGAGGAATATCACTAACGACAATAGTATCCACGGAAGAAAATGTAGATACCGGAACAATAATTCCCGGGGACTAATGATCTGATTCTTAGGATGGATCTTTTTCTCTATAGTTTCCTGCGACATATTTTTAGTTTCTAAACACGGAGAATATAATTGCTACAGTAGATAGAATGCTTGCTCCCAATGTAAGGTTTCGCACTGTGCTTTGATCACCTTGCGCTGCCTTATTCTTCGTTAGATCAACTACTACGATATCATTTTGCGCAAGGTTAAAAAATGGCGACTTAAAGACCTGCGGATCTGTAAGGTTTAATCTGCCAAACTCTCTTTTTCCGTTGATCTCGCGAATTACCAGGACATTGTCCCGCCTGGCGGTTACTGTGAGATCGCCAGCTAATCCAATGGCTTCTAAGACATTGATTCTCTCCGAAGGAATATTAAATGTCGAAGGACGAGCGACATCACCGATGACGGTAACTTTGAAATTCATGAACCTGATATTGAAGTACGGATTATTTAGGTACTTACTTAAACTCGAGTCAAGAATCCTTGCAACTTCTGCTTTTTTCAGGCCTGCAACCCGCACGTTTCCTATCTGCTGGAACTGAATGTTTCCGTCCGCATCGACAAGATAGCCAAGTGATGTATTGCCGGCATTTTGAGAGATGTTGCCAATAATTGTATTATTCCCAGGCCCATTGTTGATCGAAGCAAACATTGGCTGGTTGAAAGCCGCTGAAGCCGCCGGGTTATCACTGAAAACAAGTATGCTCAATAAGTCGCCGGGCTGGATCGTATGCTCGATACTGGAAACCTGCGCAATTTGCGGATCGTCGAGAGGCCCCTGCAGGTACTGAAGATTCTTAACGTTAGTGCAGGAGGAAAAAAGAACCAATGCCGTTGCGATGACTAGAAAAAATCTTGGGACAACAGTATGCATTCCTAAGGATTTGTAAATGTATGGCTTCGCCACCTCAGTCCCATATCAAAGGGACGGAACATCAACGAAACGTAAAAAAAAGGGGCATAAAAACTTCATTGGTTTTTATTCCCCATATGTTAAAACGAAATCTGAGCTAAAATAATATCTCTCCTCACTTATATCTGGTAAAAAGGGTTGGGCAAAATTAAGGGAATTGAAACGGAAAATAAGGGCTTTCCATTAATGCCAGGTGCCCTTCCAGTGTTATAAATCATTCATATAGTTGCTTTTTTTGGCCACCCGGTACCTCACAGTGAGCAGAGCTAAAGCCACGAAGATCAGCTCCACCAACAGTAATAGCGCCGTCATGATCAGCATTGAAAACTTGGCGGTTGCAAAATTGTAAGCCATGCGAACCACCATCTCCGGCATCCTGCCACTCAACATTTGCAACAACAATATGTTTTCGATGACATCGCATATTCCGGCCATGATCACAATAAAAGTAAAAAACCTGGCGGCCCGCATGAGCAGGTCTTGCCCTGAAAGTCGCGCCAGATATCGGATTGCCACTATCAGCAGCCAGCAATACAATAGGATGAACAGGAAATCTCCATAGATCGAATACAGCAAATTCTCTATTAATCCCTGGGCCGCAAAGCGCTCCATCAATGCCTCCGCCTTCGGTATCGTCTGTGCAATTTCCAGCGAAACAATATCCCTTGTAGTAAGCGGCGCCAGCCAAAGCTTCATCACAATTACAAAGGCTATATTTAAGATCAGTAATACCCAGAAGCGGGTGGAATTCCTTTTGAGCCATCGATGGTCGGTGTCCATAAGCAATCGCAGTTGGTGAAGAATTGTTATCTTAAAACTTCGCAGCCAATAATTTGAACATCCTACGCAAAATACTTAAAAAACTGTTTGGAAGGCCGGTTCTATGGCTCGCCAACCGATTCAGCTCCTCGCCTGACCGTAAGGCTGTATTTTCATCCCTTTCCGATCTTTTGTGGCGGATCGCTTCAAAGTCGACCGACGGGAAAACTATTCCGTTTACAAAGGCAGATAAATTCTTTATCATTTCAGATCAGCACAAAGGAAGCAACGACTTTGCGGATGATTTCAGATTGTCTAAGAAGAATTTTGTGGCAGCCCTCGATCACTATTATCAACACGGTTTCACTTTATTTAACCTGGGCGATTGTGAAGAACTTTGGGAAAGTACCGAAACAGAAGTGATCCGGGAACATAAAGACGCACTTCTTAAGGAACAGCAGTTTCTCGCTGCAGGGCGATATTACAGGACTTTCGGAAATCATGACCTTGCCTGGAAGTTTACATTTCCACGCAATCAATTCCTGAAGCCGGTCTTCGGAGACGCTCTTGATGTATGCGAGGGCTTCCTGCTCACCGCCTCCTATAACGATCACGAATATAAGATACTATTGACCCATGGTCACCAGGGCGACCAGCGAAGCGATGGCAACAGGTTTAGCACCTGGTTTGTTGCGGCCATCTGGACACCTATTCAGAGATTTCTTCAAATAAGCCTGAACACAATCTCAGATTCATATGCTTTAGTAGATAAACATAACCGGATCCTCTACGACTGGAGCCGGGAACAGGCGCGGTTGATCCTCATCACAGGCCACACGCACAAACCAGTGTTCGCATCACTGGATCATATCGATCGCCTGGAAAAAACCATTGAACGGGCTGTGGCAGCAAAGGACGATGCGTTGGTGTTGCGACTGGCAGCTGAACTGGAGAAAAGGAAGTCAGAATATGCAGGTAAAGCTGTATCAAAGGTGGATGTGTTCCCATCCTACTTTAATACCGGCTGCTGCTGCTTTTCAGACGGGGACATTACAGGAATTGAAATAGAAGATGGCGAGATCAGGCTGGTAAAATGGGAACGAAAGGCACCAGAAGATGAGCCGACAAGAATCGTACTGGAATCTGCGGCGTTGTTCTACTTATTTGAATTGCTGGATCAAACAACTTTCACAAAAGAAAGCTCCTGGCCGCTGGGCGACGATGCGAATAATAAATAATTGTTTAGCGTAAAAAGTTCAAAAAGCTGCTTAAGCTTTTCGGCTCCGTCCGGGAAGAAGCGCTGATGCTCTTCAATTAAAATTTGTGTGATATCAACTCCTGAAGACAAAATGGACTCGATCACCGAAAATTCTGATCCTTCAATATCAATTTTCAAAACATCGATCTTATCGTGTCTCATCTCAGCAATGATATCCGCAAAAGAGCGCATAGGCACCTTGATACTGTTGGATGAATCTAACGTTTCTATATCCACTACACTGCCCGATACATGCTTTTTATTCCTGGGAAGATTGAATGTCACCTCCCCTGTTTCGGTGTGTAATCCATACCCATAGAATTGGAATTGCGCCGGGAGCGACTGCTGTCCAATCCATTGAATTGACCTTGGAGTAGGATCAAAGGCAAAAACCCTGCAGCCATGCCGCTCAATTACTTCAAGATCGAAAGAGATGTCTTCGCCAATTCCAAAGGAATATACTATCGACTGTGGTCCTATTAGATCTTTCTTCACGTAGAAACCGCCATATTGTGTTCCATACCATTGAATGGAGCCATCGTTTTGCCGAATCATCGGCTTCGGTCCGAACAAAGACTTAAAACCTCTATACACTTTTCTAAGCATAAAATGTAGTTGCAGCTTCAATATAGCCTTTAACTTCAAAACCGGCTTAGATTTTTGCACAATAAGGCTTGCAATTCCACCTCAACCATCCATCCGAACGATTCGCGGGTAAAATTTCCCAAGCACCTCGACCAGTTGCTGTTGCGACTTCATGACCTCTTCAATATCCTTGTAAGCATTCGGTGCTTCATCCAATCCTCCACCGATAAGCTTTACATTATGATCCTTCAAAACGCGTTTAAGGGTTTCATGTGTAATGCTCTTCATTGCGGCTGTGCGGCTCATTCTCCGTCCGGCTCCATGTGAGGCAGAGGAAAGCGCAGTGGTTTCGCCCCTTCCTTTAACTATAAATCCAGGTGCGGTCATTGATCCCGGTATAATGCCCAACACGTTCAAACCGGCTGGTGTCGCGCCTTTTCGATGGACGATAACCTCCCGGCCTTCATACATTTCTTTCCATGCAAAATTGTGGTGATTCTCTACCATCGTTAAAGGCTCCCTACCCAACTGTTCTGCAATCTTTTCGTGTATTATATGATGGCACGCAGATGCATAATCGCCCGCAAGATTCATGGCGATCCAGTATTCCATTCCTTCTTCTTCATCTAATCCAAGCCATGCAAGGTTGGAAGCCTCTTTGGGCAACTTCCGCTTTTCTTTAGCACGCTTCGTATAATGATTGGCGATGTTCGCCCCAAGACCACGCGAACCGGAATGAGACAAAAGTCCCAGATATTTTCCAGGCGCAAGTGGCAATGTGGGATCATTACCCAAAATCTCCACCTCACCGAATTCAACGAAATGATTGCCCGATCCGGAACTGCCCAATTGCCTGGCTGCAGTATCCTTCAAATTGCGCAAGAGGCCGATCTCATGGAATGCTTTATCATAAAGCACCGGGTGTTCACTCGACTTCTTAAATTCCTTGCCTGCGCCAAAGAGTGTATTGGCAGTGAGTTCCCGGGAAAAGAACTTTTCCCTGCTGTCGATTTCTTCCGGGTTGATGTCAAAAATGGAAAGGCACATTCGACAACCTATATCAACGCCAACACCATACGGGATCACTGAATTTTCAGTTGCAAGTACACCACCTATCGGCAATCCATAACCCTGGTGTGCATCGGGCATCAATGCACCCGCCACCGAAACAGGTAAGATCGCAGCCTGCTTCATTTGATCCAGTGCGCCCTGTTCAATGTGAACAGCACCAAAGACGTTGACAGGTACCGCATCACCCCGAAGAGGTATTTCATCTTCCCGACCGGTTGGTTTTGGAATCAATGCATCAGCTACTTTACCAAATGCTTCGTCATTGATAAAATGAACAGGATCCTCCAGGACCTTTTGCAACATCTCAGTAACATCCTCTTTACTGTGATGCTTGTAATGCCGCTGAACCGCGTCGATAGAAAGTCCCACTGCCGGGCCCTCGGGAAAACCAAGCTTTCGCAGATCTTTACCGGATATCTTTGCACTTGCCATATCTAGAAAGATACAAATGATGGACCGCCCAATTGATTTCTAGAACATGGCCAGCTGTTGCCCGGGTCTTTGAAACTGACTGCAATCGAGCTCCCAGCGCTCATCGATCAAATCGTACTTCTGCGTATATTTTTTAAACTGCTGCGCGATGATGTCTGAGATCGGTCCTTCTCCCCGCATCCTTCGTCCCCATTCACTGTCGTTCACTTTTCCGCCATGCGATTGCTCGATCATATGCCATACCTTATCCGCCCGATCGGGAAAATTTTTATAGATCCAGTCATGAAACAACAACTTTATCGCGCCATTCAACCGGATAAAGGTATAGGCCGAAAACCTTGCACCCGCTTCATGTCCCGCTTTCATGATGCGCTGCATCTCATGGTCGTTAAGCCCTGGTATCATCGGACCTAACATCACCCCTGTTCTCACTCCTACATCACTGAGTTCCTTCATTGCCCGGATTCTTTGCATGCCAGTCGCGGTACGCGGCTCCATAGCCCTGCGCAATTCTTCATTGAACGTGGTCACGGAAAAAAGCACAGACACCATGTTCTTAGCAGCCATCTCCCGCAATAGATCCTTGTCCCTTAATATGCCCGCATTTTTTGTAATGATGCCCACTGGTTGGTTGAATTCATTACATATTTCCAATAGTCTCCGGGTGATACCAAATTTGCGCTCCGCAGGCTGATAACAATCCGTATTGCCACTCAATCCAATCGGCATACATTCCCATTTGGGATGCATCAAAAACTTTTTCAATAATTCTGGCGCATTTTTCTTTACTATTATCTTTCGCTCAAAGTCAATACCCGCGCTGTATCCCCAATATTCAAAACTGTTCCTTGCATAACAATAAATACATCCATGTTCGCAACCCTGGTAGGGATTCATGCTGTAAAACATCCCTACATCGGGACTCTCCACTTTATTGACAAGCGTCTTTGCATGATCCTCCAGGTACTGGGTCGAAGTGTCTGCTTCGGTCCAGTCATCAATAGCCTCCACATGCTGCTTCACTGTTTCATGTTTCAGAAACTTATTGCGCGTATTGAATTGCGCGCCTCTCCCCTTTATGTAGTCCATTTTTCTTTTTGTGGTGAAAGCAGTTTAAAATAACACTCCCTGCCTGGTAAGCACAGGCAGGTTCAGGCATGGAAAGTGCTCCACTACCGCAAACTTTCCGCTTTGCAGAGTCTTTCTCAACAGCAGTAAACCATCAACCATCGTTCTAGCATTGAACGACCTGTGCTGGTAGTCATTCCATCCCTGCTCAAATTGCCATGGTAACAGTCGGTTTGCAACAACGATGTTGAAGTCCTGTAAAAACTGGGGCTCACCTGCCGATGATCTTAACACCCGCCCGCCCTGCCTAAGCTGCCGCACCAGGTCTTCAAGGGGCGACCTGCTTGCAGTCTTTAAATAGATCGAATGACTCGGCAACGACGCGTAATCCTTGAGTTCAATGCGGAACGGTTGAATACCCATGGCAATCCCTTTTAAGGCGTTGCGCACTTTTTCTTCCATCATTTCGATCTGACTGAATCGGATCAAAGGAAAGTGAACCGGTGCGCTCGAAGGCTTCTCTAATTGATACCTTCGGGCAAAATCTTCACGTACGCGCATGATTCTGTGTCGCAAATCCTCATTGGGCATTATGACCAGCTGATATTCATTCAACCGGTATCCGGGCATAGTTTGAACGATCTGCTTCATAGTTGATGGTTGTGGTTATGCAAATTTCTTTAGTATGAAATTACTAATAATTTTAGTATTTTTGACAAAAGATATCGTGGTGGCTGAAAATATTTTTTATGTTGAGATGGAGGTAAGCTCTAATGCAATGGAGGAAGCAGGCATCCGTTATGGTGACCGCATAAGAGTTCAACGTAACTCCGATTGTAAAGATGGTCAGGTAGTAATCGCCTGCCTGAACGGGCAAATGCTTTTGCGCATGTTTAAGAAAACCGGGTACAGCATTCAACTGGTTCCTGCTA
This sequence comes from Bacteroidota bacterium, assembly GCA_023437225.1. GTDB lineage: Bacteria > Bacteroidota > Bacteroidia > Chitinophagales > Chitinophagaceae > Flavitalea. The sequence continues at coordinate 146,926 of JAEZGS010000014.1, forward strand.
CCCGTAACTTATCGCCCATTGAGGTTGATACAAGGGCCTGCGATTTTGAAGTATGGGGGGTGGTAACACATGTTATACGAAAATTGTAACGACAGTACCTAAAAATCGAACAGCTTATCTATCCCTTTCGCTATAACTTTTTTTCGTTTCGATTCTTTCTCAGGGATCACACCCTCGACAGCGCCAGTCCATACCATTTGTTTCTTTTCCGCGTCAATCAGGTCGATGGTCGCTGTTCCTACGCGATAACGTCCTACCTCGATTTGTTCAGTCTTCCAGGAATATCTTCGCTGGCCGATGTACTTGGGCGCATCCTGCGCAAAGTTTGTTTCCCGCGTTTGCACCTCTTCGTCAATCACAATGCCGATGTTAACAAGAAGATCAGGGTCTGAGGTGGATATTGTCATACCCCGCTCCTGCAGCTCACTTGCTACTGCATCTTTCAAAGCGTCAAAGCGATCGTTATAACGGCCCTGCATGGTATCGCCTTCAGCGCTCGTATTGTAAAAATCAAAAGATTTATAAGTTGACAGATCAGCACCAGGCGCCTTCTCCCTGTTCAAAACCCGAGGTGTATTGCAAGCCCAGACCAGCAGGATCAACGGGCAAATCCAAATATTTCTATTCATGAAGAGTTGTTTATGCTTCTGTTACATAAACAATTCTTCTGCCAGCGTCACAGAACCGGGCTTTCCAACATCGATAAATTTCGATCCGGTGTGGTCATAACCATTTATCAGGTTTCCGTTCGCCAGGTCAAGATATACATCAACCATCGAAAACTTTCCCTGCCTGGTTATTAAGTCGAAAATTTTGGGTTGCACGACGTGTACTCCACTAAATGCTTTTTCCACAAAAGGGCCATACGGACGAACGATCTTTTCATCGCCCGATTGTTTGTTTCTCCATCCGCACAATCTCATTTGTTCATCAAACAGAAAGTATCTTGACGTTACCCTATCGCTGACTGCAATGGTCGCCAGCGCCTGACCTCTTTCATGTTCAAGGATCATCGCGTTCAGGTCGAGATCCGTAAGCACATCAACATTAACTATCACCAACGGACCCGAATCCAGTAAGCGACTGGCATGCATGAGTCCACCGCCAGTTTCCAGGACTGATTCGCTTTCATCACTGATCGTCACAAATGATCCCCAACCATTGTTTTCATTCACCGCATCAATGATCTGCTGCGCGAAATGATGGACATTCACTACGACCTCAGTGATGCCGGCTCTTTGCAAATACTCGATATTCCTTTGTAAAAGACTTTTACCATTCACCACGGCAAGTGCCTTCGGATGATGATCGGTCCACGGCTTGAACCGCGTCCCCAATCCCGCGGCAAAGATCATTGCTTTATATCTGGATGGTTGCACAGTGATAATACTCTTTTTATCTGTTTCTCTGTTTATCTGTTCCTCTGTTTCTCCTTTACAGCACAATGTTCTGTACTCGATCGCTTTTCGCAGGATAATCCGTGTTGAAATGTAAACCGCGACTTTCCTTCCGGAACGCTGCACATTTCACAATGAGATAGCCAACTGTTATCATATTTCTTAACTCGCACAATTGCGGCGATATCACAGTTTCCTGGTATAACGCTTCAGTTTCTTCCCACAACAGATCCAGCCTTTTTAATGCACGGTCAAGGCGCACATTATTTCTTACTATCCCTACATAATCGCTCATCAGCAATTGCAGTTCTTTAAGACTTTGGGTGATAAGGATCATTTCTGATGGAGCGGTTGTCCCTGCTGCATTCCAGGCGGGTATACTTTCCTGCCACTTCAAACTCTCGACATGCAATGCTGAATCCATGGCACATCGATGTGCAAATACCATCGCCTCCAGCAATGAATTACTGGCCAATCGGTTCGCTCCATGTAATCCGGTGCTTGCGCATTCACCGCAGGCATACAAATATTTGATCGATGTTCGTCCCCATTCATCTGCCTTGATACCGCCACAACTGTAATGCGCAGCAGGAGCAACAGGTATCAAATGCTGTGTAACATCAATACCGATCGACACACACTTTTCATATATGTTCGGAAAGTGTTCGATGAATTTTTCACGTGGTATGTGGCGCACATCCAGGTAGACATGATCGGTACCGGTTCGTTTCATCTCGCTGTCAATAGCACGTGCAACAATATCACGAGGCGCAAGATCCAGTCGCTCGTCATACCGGGTCATAAACGCTTCGCCTTCCTGGTTTCTTAATATGCCACCATCGCCCCGAACCGCTTCAGTAATAAGAAATGCCTGGCCACCAACATTTGGTTCGTACAATGCAGTTGGATGAAATTGTATGAACTCCATGTTTTCAATACGTCCCTTCGCCCGGTATACCATCGCTACTCCATCACCACTTGCAATGGAAGGATTTGTTGTTGTTCGATACACCTGGCCATTTCCGCCAGTAGCCAGCAATGTAATCTTTGAAAGTACCGTAATGATCTCATTGGTTTCGCGATTCAATACATACACACCGTAACACTGGATGTTTGGAGTTGACTTCGTTATCAGATCTCCTAAATGGTGTTGCGTGATAAGATCAACAACAAACCAATGTTTGATCATCTCTATGTTAGGATACTCGGTGATCTCATCCAGCAGTGCACGCTCCATTTCCTTTCCCGTAACATCTTTATGATGAAGGATTCGAAACTCACTATGTCCTCCTTCACGTCCTAACTTATACTCCCCTTCAGTACTGCGGTCAAAATTTGCTCCCCACTTAATGAGTTCGCGGATGCGATCTACTCCTTCTTTCACCACGATCTCAACCACACGTTCATTACATAAGCCATCACCCGCTATCAAAGTGTCTTCAATGTGTTTATCGAAACTATCATTGATAGGATCCATTACACCAGCAATACCACCTTGTGCATATTTAGTATTCGTTTCATCAGCATGTGCCTTTGTAACTATCAAAACTTTTTTGTCGGGGAACTGCTTGGCTACTTTTAGTGCATATGTAAGTCCTGCAATGCCCGAACCAACGATCAGAAAATCTGTCTTCATCTTTTACAGAAATGAGAATTGAGAATTGAGAATTGATAACCCCGATTACCGACTACCGACTACCGACTACCGTTCTATCTTCGCTCCATCTTCGATCGTGGTCACATACACTTCGGGCACCTTCCCAAACTCCTGCTGGTATTTCGACTGCATCACCTCGATGAAATTATTCAACTGGCTGCTTTCAACAAGATTGATGGTGCATCCGCCAAACCCGCCTCCCATCATGCGTGCGCCCGCAACATATGCATGCACCTTTGCTTCTTTCACAAGGAAATCAAGTTCCGGACAACTTACTTCATAATCTTTCGATAACCCATCGTGAGTTTCATACATCAACAACCCGAAAGATGCCAGGTCTTCCTGCTTTAAAAGTTGTGCCGCCTTCTCCACCCGCGCAATCTCTTCAACCACATATTTACAACGTCTGTACACAACGGGATCCAACGAATCCTTGTGACTGATTAACTGGTCGATGCTGACATCACGCAGTGATTTGATATCGGGATAAAACTGTTGCAACACCTTGACACCTTCTTCACATTGCTTTCTTCTTGTATTGTATTCCGATCCGGCAAGTGAATGACTTACCATTGTGTTCACTAAAACGATCTTGAATTGTGGAATGTCAAAGGGGATGTATTCAAAGCTGAGGTCGCGACAATCCAGCTTCATCAGATATCCATGCTTACCATGTAATACCGCAAACTGATCCATTATTCCACACATCACGCCGGCAAAGTTGTGTTCGGTTTTTTGTCCGATAAATGCCAGGTCCATTTTGCTAAGACCGCCATTATACAATTCATTCAAAGCAGTCCCAAAAGCACTGCAAAGCGCCGCCGATGAACTCATACCTCCACCTACAGGCACATCTCCATCGATGATAACATCAAGACCGAATGTTAGTGGCCTTGTTTGTTGTTGGAAATAATATGTTACTCCAAGCAGGTAATTCTTCCAGCTCTTATTCTTTTCGATATTGTGGGGTGAAAAACTAAAGTGCTCCTTAAACTGATTTGCATACACGTTGATATCGTGACCGGAATTTTTCGCTACTGCCACATATATTTTTTTATCAATCGCTCCCGGCAAAACAAACCCATTGTTATAATCCGTATGCTCGCCGATCAGGTTAACACGACCAGGTGTGGTAACGATCATTGGCTCCGTTCCGTACATTTCAAGAAACTCTTGTCTTAGCTCGTTAATCATCATTTAAACATTTAATTTTATCAGAATTGAAACCAGGACATATGTTTACGATCGACCGGAAAACAGAGAACGGATTAAATGTTATCTACCTGACTGATAGTACCAACAATACTTCCGTTGGTATACTACCAGATCACGGGGCACTGCTTCATTCGTTTATCATCCAGGCAAATGGCAAGCCGTTAAATATGATCGATAACTACAAAGATATGGATCAATTGAACCAGCAATTCTCACGATCGTACAAGAGCGCAAAGCTATCGCCTTTTGTTTGTCGCACCAATAAAGGCAAATATATGCTGGATAATACCGAATATGAGTTTGACAACAAGTTTCCAGACGGATCCGCCATACATGGATTGATCTATAATCATCGATTCACCGAAACTGAAGCATTTGTGAACGAACAAAATGCCTGCGTAACACTGTCCACTCGCTATGAGGGCCACGATAAAGGCTATCCGTTTAACTACACCTGTCACGTCACCTATACGCTGCTACCCGGCAGTAACCTGCGCGTCCGGACTTCTGTTGTTAACAACAGCGGTTCGGCCATCCCCATAGCAGATGGTTGGCATCCATATTTTACATTTGGAAAGTCTGTCGATGGACTTGAAATAAAATTCAGGGCAAAGGAAATGCTCGAATTCAGTGATGCGCTCATTCCAACTGGAAAGATTATGCCACGCGAAGAGTTTTATGATGGAACTACACTGTCAGATATCAGCCTCGACAATTGCTTCATGCTCGAACGCATGGATGACGATGAACCGGCATGTATCCTCAGCGATCCTGAGACCGGCATTGCGTTGAACATTTTCGCAGAAAAAAATTATCCCTTTCTTCAATTGTACATTCCCGACGACCGTCAGAGCATTGCGATAGAAAACTTAAGCGGCGCTCCGGACTGTTTCAATAACCGCATGGGACTTATGATGCTCGCCCCTGGAGAGACAGCGGAATTTGCGGTGAGGTACCAGGTCGGACAACCAGACAACCGGAGAAACGGATAACCGGCTTTTTCTCTGTTTATCTGTTTCTCCGTTTCTCTGTTTCTCGCTAATATTCAATCACAAACCCATACTTATCCGGATTGCTGAACATGTCCAGCATGTCGTATTTGATGGTGGCGGTTTTCTTGTCATTGGATAACTTAACAAGTGCATTATCTGACGACTTCACGGCGCGGGGAAAACGAATTGTTGTGGTGAAAAGTATTTCCATGCCACTGCCTGCGAGTTGTTGCATTTGTTGCATCTGAGGATTTGCCATCAGTGAATCGAAACGTGCTTTGTTGATCGACTTGGTGATTCGATTTTTTTCAACCTTGATGTCATAAAACTGACCACCTGTTTCCAACTCTCCCAACCCACCGAGTGCACGTGCACTGCTATCGCCTGAAACCGGGGCCTGGAGCGATTTTCCCATACCCTGCAATCCTTCGCCCGACATCAGCATCTCGAGCTCTTTTGGATTTGAAAACTTAAAATCCATATCCATCACGAACTGCTTTGCGGCCATATTCATAATCATATGCATCTTGCCGGTGCGAAATAACTTCTTTTGCTGTTCAGTAAGTCCCGAAGCAGTATCCGAAAACGAACTGAAATTGATCACCGTATCCATCACTTTATCCATCCCCTCTTTTTTGAAATCTTCTTCACTTCCCATCGACGCCGCCAGTTCCAACAACCCGCTCATGTCCATCTTCGCGGCATACGTACCCGATCCGTCTTCTTTGATGTCCACAACCTCATTTACTTCATAACATGCAACCAGGCAAAGAAGAAAGCCAAGTGTTGCAAACAGCAAATACTTTTTCATATAGCAGTGTTTAGGTTCTATGTTTCTCTGGTTTCTCCGTTTCTCTGTTTCTCCGT
>JAEZGS010000022.1 GCA_023437225.1 Bacteroidota bacterium
TAAAAACCACGGCCGGTACCATTCCACTTTGTTTATGGTAATGGGAAAGTCGCCTCAAAAACGACGACCTGATTGTGCTTGCTGCATTTGGCGGAGGTTTCACCTGGGGTGCATCGTTGATCAAGTGGGGGTGTTAGGGCAGAATTGAGAATTGAGAATTGAGAATTGGGAATTGGGAATTGGGAATTGGGAATATGAAATACAGAATCATTTTTCAATTCGTTGAAACACCACAAGGTCCGTTTGAGGAATTTTATCATATCCCAACCCGCGCATCATGGTAACAACCTGGCCGCGGTGATATGTCCCATGATTAAATAAATGCAGGAGCACCTCTCCTACCTTTTGCTTGAAGGGTTCTCCCTTTAGATTTCGATACATGAACTCATGTTCCAGGGCAAGTGGCCTGGCTGATTCGATGAAATTTTTCCATTGTTGATTTTGCAATATCAGCGAGGAAAAAATTTGATCCGTAGTGCCAACAAATGTATCGCTTGGCTTAACTACCTGTTCAGCCAGTCTTATTCGCTGCCACCAGATACTTTCCGCATCCCACATATGAAGAAAGGTTTTTTCAATAGTTGGAAAGCTGCTCGCCGTTTCTTTTTTAAGCATTTCCTCGGGCTTACTTGCAAGAGAATTTATGAGCCGCTTATTCGCCCATAAATGATATGCGCTTAGTTGCAGTAAAATTTCTTTCACCTTAATAATTTACATTTGATCATCAAACTTAAGGATTCAAAAGATCTATTACTATATAACAGGCATCAAATGGAAAACAAGATTTATAAGGGATTTAGTTCGAATGCAATTCATGCAGGACATAAGCAGGATCCAAACTATGCTCACCTGACACCATTATATGCCTCGTCAACCTATGTGTACGACACCGCCGAACAGGGCATGCGCCGCTTCAGTGGAAAAGAAGAAGGATACATCTATTCAAGATGGGGAACGCCGAATATGACAGAGGCCGAAGAGAAGATTGCAGCGATGGAAACTTTCAACCTGCAGGAAAATGGCTCGCCGATGGAAGTAAAAGGCATTCTGCATGCATCAGGTATGGCCGCTATCAGCAGTTTGCTATTATCCACATTAAAAACAGGAGATAAGGTTTTATCTCACTATTCGCTGTATGGCGGCACACAGGAGATCCTCGACAAATTGTTACCAGAGATGGGTATTCAATCAGTCATTGTTGATCTGCGTGACCTCAATAAAGCAGAAGAAGCGTTGAAGTCGGATTCTGCCATATCCATGTTGTATATCGAAACTCCTGCAAACCCTACCATTCAATGTGTGGACATCGCCGAGTTGACAAAACTTGCGAAAAAGTATGGAAAGACCGTTGCCTGCGATAACACTTTTGCAACCCCATATTTGCAGCAACCTTTTAAGTACGGTGTAGATTTTGTGGTGCACTCGACAACCAAATTTCTTAATGGTCATGGCACTGCGATAGGAGGAATACTTCTTGGTAAAGACATCGAGTTTATGTCAACAAAGGCTACAAAGTTTCATCGTCTGTTGGGCGGAAACAGTAATGCCTTCGATGCTTTCCTGTTAACCAATGGAATGAAAACGCTGGAAGTGCGCATGGAACGTCACTGTAAGAATGCAGAGCAGGTTGCAGCATATCTTGACAAACATACATCCGTTGAAAAGGTGAACTACAATGGACTAGCAACTCATGCAGACTATGCGGTTGCCAAAAAACAAATGAAACACCCGGGCGCAATGATGAGCATTGAATTGAAAGGAGGAATGCAGGCGGGTGTTGACATGATGAATAAGCTGAAGATGTGCTTGCGTACGGTTTCCCTTGGCACATGCGACACGCTTTTATCTCATCCTGCCTCTATGACCCATTATGGCGTACCGCGCGAACAGCGTGAGCAATATGGGATCACAGACGGCCTTATCAGAATGAGTATCGGGATGGAAAATATTGAAGACATTCTCGCCGACCTCGAACAGGCTTTATCATAATTGTAAATGTTTGCAAGATGGAAGTAAGCATTAGAAAAGCAGTCCGCGAAGATTGTCAGCGGCTGCTTGAACTCATCGATGAGCTTGCTGAATTTGAACGCGCACAGCAGGAAGTGACCGTAACACTGGAGCATTTCATAGAGAGTGGCTTCGGCGAACACCCGGTTTACTGGGCATATGTTGCATGCATACCTGACCAGGAGCACCCGGGAAAAGAACTGATCATCGGCTTCGCCTTATACTACATTCGCTACAGTACCTGGAAGGGTCAGCGCATGTATCTGGAAGATCTCATAGTCACACACAAATACCGCGGCCTTGGCGTTGGAAAAAAACTTTTTGATCAATTGATTGAAGAAGCAAGACATCGAAAGTTACATGGCATCACATGGCAGGTTCTTGAATGGAATGAACCCGCCATTCATTTCTACAAAAAATATGATGCTGCACTCGACCGCGAATGGGTCAACTGTTCCATCTTTATTTAATTCCGGCGTTCATTAATTCACACCGTCAACTTGCATCTCTTTGTTGATCTTTTGAACCAGGCCCTGCAAAACTTTTCCCGGGCCGACTTCCGTAAATTTTGAAGCGCCATCACCTATCATGGCGTTTACACATTGCGTCCAACGCACTGCTCCTGTAAGTTGTTCAACCAGGTTTCGTTTAATCTCCTCTTTGTCAGATACCGCTTTAGCCACGACGTTCTGATAAACAGGGCAAATGGGATCGTTGAAGTTGGTCGTTTCGATCGCTGCCTGCAATTCGATCCGGGCAGGCTCCATTAATGGCGAATGAAAAGCTCCGCCAACTGGCAATACCATGGCTCGTTTTGCACCAGCTGCTTTCATTCGTTCACAGGCGATCTCGATCCCCTTCACTGAACCGCTGATCACTAGCTGTCCGGGACAATTATAATTCGCTGCAACTACCACCTCACCGGTTTCTTTATAGACCTGCTCGCAGATCTCTTCCACCTTTTCTTCGGATAATGCAAGCACTGCAGCCATTGTTGAAGGGTTTAACTCACATGCTTTTTGCATTGCAAGAGCGCGCGTGGAAACCAGTCGCAACGCATCTTCAAACGACAATGCCTTATTCGCAACCAGTGCGGAAAATTCACCGAGGGAATGTCCCGCAACCATATCCGGCTGTGCATCTTCGATACTCATATAAGCAACCACCGAATGTAGAAACACAGCAGGCTGCGTCACTTTGGTTTGCTTAAGATCTGCATCGGTTCCTGAGAACATTATCTCGGAAATATTGAAACCAAGTATCTCATTAGCCCGTTCAAACATTTGCCTGGCCAGGGCGCTGCTGTCGTATTGACTTCTGCCCATGCCAACAAATTGTGATCCTTGTCCTGGGAAGATAAATGCGTGCTTCATATAATTGAACTTTGCTTAAAAAAAAGACCATACGAAGGTATGGTCGATGCAAACTTAACTAAGAATCACTTAAAAAAGAGTCCGATATATGCTAACCATTAGTGTAGCCGGGCAGAGATCAGCTTAGTGAATTCACTTCTCGTTTCGGCCTTTTCGAACTGTCCAAAAAATGCAGATGTAGTGGTTACCGAATTTTGTTTTTGAACGCCCCGCATCATCATGCACAAATGTGATGCTTCAATGACAACCGCAACGCCGAGTGGCTGCAGGGAATCTTTGATCGCCTCAAGTATTTGTGTGGTCAACCGCTCCTGCACCTGTAACCGGCGCGCATAAACATCCACTACACGCGCAATCTTACTTAAACCGGTTATATATCCATTAGGAATGTATGCAACATGAGCCTTTCCATAGAATGGAAGCATATGATGTTCACACATGCTGTACAGCTCAATGTCTTTAACAATGATCATCTCACTTACATCTTCATGGAATTTGGCAGAATCAAGTATGGCCCTTGCATCAAGCTGATATCCCTGGGTCATATACTGCATCGCACGTGCAACGCGTTCCGGCGTTTTTATCAGGCCCTCACGTTCCGCATCTTCACCCAGAAGATTCAACACGTTTCGATAATTGCCTATCAGTCCTTCCGTTACTGACTCATCATACTGTTCAACTTTTGTGTATGCCATTTAGCGCTATTTCTTTATTAGTTGATAAAGGCCGGATACTCTACGAAATTTCTTTCTGTCTCGTAAAGCCTCACCTGGAGATCGAACCTGGGATCGATCTGCTCTCTTAATATATCGTAGATCACCAGGCAGATATTTTCTGCTGTAGGGTTGAGTGAATGAAAATAAGCGGTGTCCAGATTTAAGTTCTTGTGATCAAATTTACTTAAAACATGCTCCTGAATCAGATCACTCAGCTTCTTAAGGTCAATGACAAACCCCGTTACATCATCCGGTTCACCGATGACTTTGACTTCAAGATCATAATTATGTCCATGGTAATTGGGATTGCTGCATTTCCCGAACATCAATGCATTTTGCTCATCATTCCAATGATCATTGAATAAACGATGCGCTGCATTGAAATGCTCCTTTCTTATCACTGCTATCTTTCTTGCCATATTAATTATCCAAAGTATTCAACAAAAATTCTTGGCGTTTCATAAAGGCGGATACAATGAAGCTGAATCTCTGATGGAAGATGTGGTACCAGTTCATTCCAGATGCCAATTGCCAGGTTCTCCGTTGAACACATTTTTCCACTCATGAACGGCACATCAAGATTCAGATTCTTATGATCAAGTTTATCAACAACGTGCTCATTAATGATCCTGCTTAATTGTTTTACATCGTATAAGAAACCCGTTTCCGGGTGAGGTTCACCTTTTACAGTAACCAGGAGCTCATAATTATGACCATGCCAATTTTCATTTGCACATACCCCAAACATCTCTTCATTTTTCTCGACGCTCCACGACGGATTAAACAATTTGTGAGCAGCATTGAAATGCTCTACACGAGTAAGGTAAACCATTCTGCAAAATTTCGGCAAAGTTAACTTCTTAGCCTATAATAAGGAAAAACAACGATAAAACCGGAAATTGCAAGCATGGAGATCCTTATTTGCTCAGCAACGGAGATGGAAATCGCGCCTTTATTGCATTCGCACAAAGTTCATATTGGCGGTCACACGTTCAATCACTCTATTCTGGGTGTAGGTATTATGTCTGCCACCTATAATCTCATGGAACGGCTACAGTTGAGCAAACCGGACCTTCTTATACTTGCAGGAATAGCTGGTAGCTTTGATCCGAAATTAGGACCGGGCACTGTAATGGAGGTTTCGTCAGACCTTGTGGCAGATCTGGGTGTTCTCGAGAACAATAGCTGGCTCGACCTGTTTGATATGAGGTTTCTAAGAAAAGATGAATTTCCATTTACGGATGCAAAACTTTTGAATCCGAAAATATGGATGATCCACAACGTCCTCCGGGTACATGGGATCACAGTTAACCAGGTTAGCAGCAGCAGTTCGATTATCGAGCAATGGCGTCGGAAATATAACGCCACCATCGAATCCATGGAAGGAGCCGCTGTGCACTATGTTTGCCTGAGAAAACAGATTCCGTTCATTCATCTGAGGGCGGTATCAAATTTTGTAGGCGAACGCGATAAAACGAAATGGAACATTCCACTTGCCGTGGAAAATCTGAATCGCAGCATAATAGAATTTGTCGATCAACTTTAAACCAACAAGTATGAAACTTACGATCGGGTTTTCGCCCTGTCCGAACGATACCTTCATCTTCGACGCCTTAGTGAACAATAAGATCGATACCGGTGGGATTGAATTCGAACCCATACTTGAAGACGTGCAAACACTTAATGAGTGGACGCTTTCCGGCAAGTTGGATGTTTGCAAGATCAGTTATGGAGCTCTCCCACTCGTAAGCTCACAGTACGCTGTGTTGCATAGTGGAGGCGCACTTGGCAAGGGAGTTGGCCCCCTGCTTATTTCAAAAAAAGAAATACCTGAATCTGCGGTAAAAAGATGTGTTGTGGCGGTTCCCGGGCAGAATACCACAGCTAATGTTCTTTTTTCCATGGCCTTTCCGGAGGCGATACATAAAGTATATCTGCGTTATGACCAGGTTGAAAATTTTGTTGCATCCACCGATAGCGAAGCTGATATCGATAATGCAAAGCTTGGTGTGATCATACACGAAAACAGGTTTACTTACCAGTCAAAAGGCTTAGTAAAAGTCAGAGATCTTGGAGAAATATGGGAAGAGAACACGGGTTATCCCATACCATTGGGATGCATCATCATGCGTCGCAGTCTCGATACACAAATACATATTCGTGTTGAGCAATTGATCAGGGAAAGCCTTCAATATTCATGGAATCAGTATCCGGAACTTAGTGAGTTTGTGAAAAAGAATGCACAGGAAATGGATGAATCTGTAATGCGTCAGCACATAGAACTTTACGTGAATGAGCACTCGATGGATCTTGGTCCACTCGGTGTTGATGCTGTACGAAAATTCATACAGACGCACTCATCGATCAACAAGCTCCCAGTGGATCTCGACAATCTTTTCATCAGCCATTGATCGAATTATTTATCGTTCAAAGCTTCGCTATACACTTTAATGCATCGCTTGCGAGCTAACTCATGATCTACCATTGGCTGCGGGTAATCGAAGGTATCCAACTCCGGAACCCATCGTTTGATATAAATTCCTTGCGGATCAAATTTTTTCGCCTGCAGGTATGGATTGAAAATTCTGAAGTAAGGTGTTGCATCGCAACCACTACCACTCGCCCATTGCCATCCCCCATTATTGGACGCAAACTCATAATCAAGCAATTTGCTGGCAAAATAAGACTCACCCCATCGCCAGTCTATTAATAAATGTTTCGTGAGAAAGGAGGCAACTACCATACGAACGCGATTGTGCATAAAACCTGTCGCATTCAACTCCCGCATACCAGCATCTACAATCGGATAGCCGGTAGTTCCCTGACACCATAATTCAAATTCAGCTTCATTATTTCTCCACTCGATTCGATCGTAGGCAGGTTTAAAAGCAAGACCCTGGTTGATTTGCGGGAAGTTAGCAACGATCATCTGGTAGAACTCGCGCCATATTAATTCGTTAAGGAACGCTGGAGATTCAATTGACTCGCGCACTGCCTGCCGTATGCTAAGTGTTCCAAAACGAAGATGCACACCGATTCGTGAAGTTCCCGCGATACCCGGGAAGTCGCGTTGCTCTTTGTAACGTCGGATAAGCTCCTGCTTTATGGAAGGAGTAGGTATATCTGCGGAACAATAATGAAACCCCAACGATTCTATTGAAGGCAAATTAGTTTTTTCGACATCCTGAAAGCGCATTAATAATTGCTCACTTGGGAAGTGCTGATAATCTTTCTCGCTAAGTAGCGAAAGCCAGCGTCGACTGTAAGGAGTGAATACGGTATAGCAGCTTCCATCGGGTTTTAATACTTCCTTGCGATCAAAGATCACCTGGTCTTTATGATCGATGAAGTGAATACCGTTTTGACGGAGAAGCTGCGCTATTTCCTCATCCCGCTTTACAGCGTAACCTTCATAATCTCGATTGACAAATACGGTGTTGATCTCATAAGAAGCCATTAGTTCGGAAAACACTTCGGCAGGGCGACCGTAATATATCTGCATGCTGCCACCTGCATTGTCAATTGCTTTGCTCAATGATGCAACCTGATGGTAAATGAAACTTACACGCTTATCGTTGGGATCTTCCAGATCGTCCAAAATGTTCTTATCGAAAATGAATATTGGTAACACCCTCAGGTCACCACTGAGTGCATGGAAAAGTGCACAGTTGTCGTGCAACCTTAGATCGCGACGAAACCAAAAGACATTCACTCGTTGCTTCATCAGAACAATTGCTGGTACAGTGAAGATGAGATTTTATTACCATACTTGCTCATGTTAAGTACCTCGACCCAACGTATTCCGTAAAGGGCGTTTGTGAGAAATATCTCCTGGGCATTTTCGAGGTCGGTAATGGAAAGCATCGCCTCCTGCACCTGAATTCCCAGCTGGTTTGCGTGATCGATGAGGTGTTTACGCATCACTCCATCAACCGGCCCTTCCGAAAGCGGCGGGGTGACAATTGTATTGTTGAAAACAGCGAAAAGATTTGCCACAGACGTTTCAGCGACCCGACCCAGGGAGTTTAACAGGATCGCATCGTGACATTGGTTCTTCCTTGCATGCTTTGCAGCAAGTACTGACAGGAGATAGTTGTTCGATTTGAGATTTGAAAATGCCCCTGTTGATTTCAGCCCATCGTGAAATGTGCAGATATGAAGACCATCGATGTTATAATTCAGATAGTCTTTAGAGAGAGGAGAAGCCTGCATTATCCACTCTAGTGTTTCAGAGTCTCCGGGAAAGGAAGTTGAGGGCGAAAACATGTTGAGGCGAACACGCAATTCATCGACTGATGGAAAAAGTGCAGACAGCCGGCTAACCTGTGCCGCAAAATATTCGAACGTCCAATTTTGCGGCGGCTTCACTTGAAGCAATGCGATCCCAGACATCAGTCGGTTATAATGCAGATCGGCTAAACGCAAAAGGCCCTGTGAAACACGCATGGTTTCAAAGAGCCCCAGTCCATATCGGAAGCCATTGCAGGATGGAGACAAAAGGATAGAATCCGTCTCAAATTCTCCATTATGCAGTAGCCGGTTCATCATTTTTCTTCGAGGATGCCTTTTTTCACGGCATACATTACAAGTCCGGCCATTGATTTGGCGCCGGTTTTAGATTTCAGCTTATCGCGAATGGCCTCAACGGTGCGCGGGCTGATATCAACGATCTCGGCGATTTCTTTTGTCGTTTTTTCTTCGCACATTAGTTTAAGTACGCGAACTTCTTTGTCTGACAGATCAGCTTCCTGGTAACCGATACCTTCATTTCGCTTCGTGCGAAGGCCGGTCAGCAGCGCTTTATTGGTAAGTTCATTAAAGAAGAACTCCTGTTCATAACAGGTTACGATTGCCTGGTAGATGGTTTCGGAATCGGAATTTTTTGTTAGGTAAGAGTTGGCGCCAATTTCCATAAGCTTTGAGATCATCGAGTGGTCGTTGTGCATGGAAAGGATGATCACTTTGGCATCGGGGCGAATTTTACGGATCTCGGGAAGCGTTTGAATACCGTCCATGATGGGCATTTGGATGTCCAGCAGGATCACATCGGGTTCGATGTGTTTGAGTAGATTGAGCAGTTGCATGCCGTTATCAGCTTCGGCAATGAGCTCAACATCTTTTTTCATGGAAAGAGCAGTTCTTACACCGGCGCGAAATAGGGTATGGTCATCGGCAATGGCTACTTTAATTGCCTTTCCGGTTTCTGAGTGTTTCATACGGATTGTATTTTAACTAGGGGCCCTTCTATGGTTAAATAACTACAAAGGGCGGTAAAAAAAAGATAATTTCAAAAGAATTACTACAGTAGAAATACCAGATTAAATGTCTTCGGATTATACGGTAAGTGGATTCACAGTGAAATTACGACGGCAAATTAAGTTTATTTTCTGGTAGCATAAAGAGGTTTTTACGAGGGCGGATGCAATTTACCACATGAAATAAATCAGGTGAAAGCGCTATTGCAATGGTGATGAACGGTAGATACATTTGTGAAGTTGGTTGGCAGGGAGAAAACCCGTAACGTCCGAAGTCCAAGTCCGTAGAAACCGATCCGATCCATGAAAACCGGTCAATCCAGTGTCAATCAACTCAGAAAAATCCAACTGGAAGATACCCGAAAGGGAGAGATCCAAACCTCATGAAACCTGTTTGTTCCGATCCAACCTGTGAAAATCGAGGAGTTAAGACTGGTGATTAAAGAAATTTGTGTTGATATGTGTTGCGAATTTAAACCCGCTTTATAGCGGGTTTTTTATTGCGCCGATGGAACGATTATTGAAGGTTGGCAGGTATAATCAAACACCATGACCAGGTCAGAGTTCGACCCGTTGTCCGAGATCGATAAGCTTTCCGTAATTATGGAGGAAGGGATTTTGTTGTCGCAGGACCATTTTGACGACCATCGGCATTTTTTATACCGGGTGTTTGAATTTTATGTTGCTGTCAGTTATAAGGATGCGGCGGACAGGTTGGTTGAGATCCGCAGTTGCGATGAGCCGATCGAGGTGATTGCGGCGCATCATGAAGCAGCAAAAAGCAAGGATCCGGCTTCAAGAATACAGGAAAACCCTGAAGGGTAGAATAATATCTTCTAGACCAATACTGCAGCAAACTTCTATACTGAATAACTTCTTCAAGGGCCTTTGCCCGGGTGTGCGGGCATCTACTGCAGTTCATATTATCTTTATTATGGTTGTTTATCCGATTATTCGGTGGTGTTTTTCTTTCCCGTGAATGAGGAAAACACCATAGGGGGGAAATGGATAAAGAATATTTTCATGGCCTAATTTGTACTCATGTATAACTTCATTTCAAGTACTCTCTTTACGGTAGTTGCAAATATCCTGGCAGCGTTTGTTTTGACAGTCGTCATTCTTAAGTATCGTAAGAATAAAAATGAACTACAGATTTTCTTACCATATGCAGTGATTTCCGTGCTCCAAACGCTATTCACTATTATAATCGTTTCTTACAATCCGCTTAATTTAGACAATACTTCTTTCGTCGAGTACTTTATAAACCTTTTTACCGTCTTAGAAATTTTAATATTCTCGTTCTTTTTTTATAGCATTTTTCAATCGAAGTTTGTGCGGCAAGCTATAATCACAGTATGTGGATTGTTTTTGCTCTGGTTCTTTTATCTGTGGATATACAAAGGTCAAATGAATATCATCTCAGACCTCCCAACCGTCTTCGAAACGTTTTTCTTTATCAGTCTTTGCTTGTTTTATTTCTATGAGTTATTTAAACACCCACCGACGGTAAGACTTGTTCAAAGTTCTACATTTTGGGCAGTAACAGGCATCTTTCTATTATGTTCCTTATTATTTCCTTTGTTTCTTTTCAAGGATGAGTTATTAAATGTGCTCCCCACCATTTACTTGAATTTTTATGCAGTCAATCATATAGGATACACGGTATTATTCTTTTGTCTAATAAAAGCTACCTTATGCAAAGTGAACCCAACCAGTTGATACTTTTCTTTATCCTAGTTACTCTATTGGTTCTCTGCTTGTCTGGTTTCATACTTGCTATCCTTTTTAAATACCAGCAAAAACATACAGCCTATTTGAGCACTCTGGAAAAGGTAAGAACGGAACACGAAACTCTTTTGTTGAAATCCCAATTGGAGATACAGGAGGCTACTTTAAAAAACGTGTCAAAGGAAATACACGATAATATTGGGCTCTCATTGACTTTAGCTAAATTGAATTTAACGAAAGACCCCGCTTTAAATTTGAAAGACAACATCAGTACAGCCATCAATCTTGTTACCGATGCGATCAACAACCTCAGAACCTTATCCCGAACTTTAAATTCTGATTTTGTGCTCGAGCATGGCCTGTGTAAAAGCCTTGAAAAAGAAGTGGATTATGTGCACAAAACTACTAACCTCAACGTAAATCTTCAAATCATTGGTGACCCGCTCTTTCTGTCTGCATCAAAAGAATTGATAATGTTTCGAATCGTGCAAGAGGCCTTAAATAATGCAGTTAAACATTCCAAACCGTCAAAGATAACCGTAGAACTTAAATATTTACCTGACCAAATTAAGATGAATATTGCAGACGATGGAATTGGTTTCGAGTACGGATGCAACCCTAAAGTCTATTCCGGAATTAATAATATGTGGCAACGCGCCCATTCATTAAAAGGAGAGTGCATTATTAATAGCAAGCTAGGTCAAGGAACAACTATTATTCTTACTATACCCCTAAAAAGCGATTTTGATGAAATCTGAATTAGCAAAAATTGGATTGGCAGACGACCACGTTCTGTTACGGAATTCATTAGCAACTTTGATTAACAGCTTTGGCACTTGCAAAGTAGTATTGCAGGCCAGTTCCGGCGAAGATCTTATAAAGCAGATTCAGGAAGGTAATGTTCCTGATATTCTACTTTTAGATTTGAACATGCCAGAAATGGATGGGTATGACGCCGCTAAATGGATTCAACAACATTATCCTAATGTTGCGATGATCATGCTGTCCATGTATGACGCAGATCTTGCATTGATTCGAATGCTACAATTTGGAGTGAAAGGTTTTCTACGAAAAGACGTCCATCCTAATGAGTTGAAGCATGCAATTGATTCCGTTATTGAGTCTGGCTATTATTACTCAAACAATACTACCGGTCGTCTGGTTAATCTGTTTCGAAAAAGCAACGATTCTACTTCCGTTATACAAAAAACGTTTTTAAATGAAACCGAAATGGCGTTTTTAAAGCTTGTTTGTACGGAAGACACTTATAAACAGATCGCTCAAAAAATGAGTTTAAACCCGCGAAGTGTTGACAATTTAAGAGACAATCTCTTTACGAAACTGGAAGTAAAAAGCAGGATAGGGCTAGCGATGTATGCAATTAAACACGGCATCATTACGATGTAGATCAGTCGATGATCTTATTCCGCATCCCGTACATAATAAGTCCGGCGATGGTTTTTGCCCCAACTTTAGTTTTCATGTTTTGTCGAATTGTCTCTACCGTCCTGGGACTCAAAAACACCTCCTTTGAAATGTCATCGGTGGTCTTGTCTTCGGCTAATAATTTCAAAATCCGAACTTCTTTTTCTGAGAACTTAATCGGATTAGGATAGAACTGACGTACCTGTCGTTTTGTTTGCAGTTTCGATAAAACCGCCTTATTCACGAGGTCGTTAAAATAAAAATCGTCATTCATGCAGGACAATATCGCTTGGTATATCTCGTCTGGATCGGAAGTCTTTGTTAGATAGGCATTGGCCCCCATCTCCATCATCTTAGTGATCATCTCCTGGTCGTCATACATTGTAAGCACGATAATTTTGACATCGTCGTGCTCCTTGCGTAATAGTCCTATTGCATTAACCCCGTCCATTTCCGGCATGCGGATATCCATTAACAAAACATCGGGCTTCTTTAAAAGGATTTTGTGAAGTAAATCCTTTCCGTCTTCTGCTTCCCATAAAATTTTTAGATAATCACGATCCCTTAATGCCATTTTTATCCCATCGCGAAATATCTTGTGGTCATCAGCAATCGCAACCTTTATTACCATTTCAGAGCTCATAAGGAAAAAGGGTTTCGCATTTTAATTGGAAATTATGCGTCGCAATTTACATTTATTATTGGTCAGAAAATTGCATAGCTATCGTACTAAAGCAGCGGAATAAAATACGTAAGTGTTTGCACCTACCTTTCAAACTTATTGATCTCAACACGATAACGCATTCGTGTTTTTTCAACAAAATATAGCAATTTTACTATAGTATTTTTACTACCAAATCAGTGTGATTATACGCATTTTGGGATGGTGTTTTAACGACTAAAAACCGCTGAAACCCCATTCCACACTGATGAAATCACAAGTTACCTCATATTGCTGAGGTTGCTTACCCCTTGGTGAACTTTTTTTTGTGACGGTCATTTACAGTTCAAAAAAAAATCACCACTAAACGAAATACTATGTTAGAAATTTCAACCTCTAAGAAAGCAGTTGCCAACATCGGCGAAGAAATTGGCATCGAACTTGGCAAACAAATGATTCAGGATTTTCAAATTGCAAATCCTTCAGACATTCAGCACTACAGCATCGGCAAAAACATATTATCCGCTATTCTCGAGCAACCTGGTTGTGAAGGGATTCGTTTTTATATGGCATACAACGAAATCGGGGAGAAAACAATGGTTTATGTAGGACTTGACGCTGATAAAGCCCCCATCCTTCAAACAACATTTATCAACAAACTCGGTATGTTGCAAACAAAAGAAGCAATTGTGGCCGATCGAATTGATAGAGGAGATCGCCCAAGAACCGGTTATGACGCTGATAGCTGGACTTGGGAAACTGAATAAACTTTATTTGTAAGCTGTGCTTTTATATATTTGAATCAAATTTGAAGATATTCAAAGCACACTTGTCTATATCAGTTTGCTTTCTCACTTGATGCCCCTTATCTTATTCTTATTTTTCCACAAAAGAAAGATTGGAATTGGATCGGGGGCTATTCTTGTTTACTGCAGTTACTCTTTCATTAACGATATATTCATTTCTTTCAGTCGCCATTTAGAAGTATCACATTTAATCTTTCATGCGCTTAGCCTCTTTACTTTAATTGAATACATTCTATTTAGCTATATCGTGTATTCAATCTTGCAGAATAAGATCCTAAAGCGAATACTTTTGATTTCTGCGCCTTTGTTTATTACATTCTCAATTATACAATACCTGAAGACAAGCAGCGGAATGATAGATGCTTTGTCAATTACGGTCGAGAATATAATAATCATTATTTTTTGCCTATTATACTTTTACGAAGAAATTACTGAACCGCAGGTTTCTTTTGTTTATTCAACGCCTGCATTCTGGCTCATAGCAGGAATACTTATCTATTCTACCGGAACGTTCTTTTTATTTATGTTCTCGGAAAACCTTTCAGATGATGAATGGGAGAAGTGGTCAATCATTAACTTCGTGTTTACCATTATAAAAAACCTATGCTTTTGTATCGCCGTTACCATCAAAAGCAATTCGCATAATCTACCTTCCTATGAAAGTCCCGATAACGACATGTTCGAAAACACCCTAACCTATAAATCTAATCCCTGACCCAAAATGATCTTATTGCAAGCTTCGAGTGCTGGAAGTAGTATAAGCCAGGTTTTATTCTTTGGGACTATCGGTATGCTGGCTCTTACGATCGGCCTCATCGTCTTCATCATATTTCACCAACGAAAGGTCATTCGTTACCAACACCGCTTACAACGCCTGGAACAGGAACAACAAAAAACACTTCTTAATGCGTCCATACGGTTTCAGGAAGAAGAGAGGCAACGCATTGCTGCGGATCTCCACGACGACGCAGGTCCCCTCCTCGCAACTGCTCGGCTCTACCTTAATGAGAATCTTGTTAACCAGGACAAAACAACCCAGCTTCAAAGCATCTACAACGCCAAACAAATAATAGACGATACCATCCAGCTAATTCGGAACATCTCCCACAGCCTGATGCCTCCAACTTTGAAAAACTTTGGTCTTGAATCAGCCGTTAATGATCTCTTCCAGAAAATCAGCGGATCCGGTAGCATGAATGCTTCCTGCCGCTTTCATGACTACCGTGAAAGACTACACCCCGATCAGGAACTCATCATCTTTCGCGTTATCCAGGAACTGATCAACAACATCCTGAAACATAGTAACTCGAGCTTCATTCACCTGACCCAGAATCTTGCAGGCGAAAGCCTCTTCATACGACTTCATCACGATGGTAAAGGGCTTACTCAGTCCGATTTTGAGCGTTTAAATAAAAGCACGGTAGGGCTGGGACTCAAGAATATTCAAAGCCGGTTGAAACTGTTGCACGGTAAAATTCATTTTGAAAAAGATCATTCACAAACGTATTTCAAGGTCACCATTGAGATACCTCGTTTGCAATCGGACTCTTTAGCCTGATCATCAACGCAAAACAAAAGGCGACGATAAAATATTATTCATATTTTTAAGTCCCAATATCAAAGAAAAAGCATGGGCCCCATTAAAGTTGCCATAGCGGACGACCATAAAATATTTAGAAAAGGAGTGATCCTTTCACTCCGACCCTACACTAATATCAAGTTCGTGTTTGAAGCAGAAAACGGCCAGGAACTACTCGATAACCTGCCGAATCTGGAAGAACAACCAAACGTGATCCTGATGGACCTTCGTATGCCCCTTAAAGATGGGATAGAAACTACAAAAATCGTTGCCAAACAGTTCCCGCAAATTCACATCATCGCTCTTACAATGTATGAGGACGAACGTTTCGTTACACATATGATGGAAATCGGAGCTAATGGGTATCTTTTGAAAAGTGCAGATCCCGCAGAAATCAAAAAGGCAATCATGGAGGTGATGTCTAAAGGCTACTACCTGAATAACTTCGTTAATCGCATACTCTTAAAGAAATCACACTCCCGCCAAAAAGTAGTTCCTTCACTTACCAGTGAGATTACGATCAGCGAAAGAGAGCGCGAGGTCATCAAGTACATCTGCATGGAATTTACCGCACAGGAGATCGCTCAAAAGATCAATGTCAGCCCACGCACCGTAGAGGCCATCAAAGACCGTTTAATGGAAAGATTTGGAGCGAAAAATACTGCAGGACTGGTGTTTTTTGCAGTGAAGAATAACCTGATCGATTAGATTCTTAAATTGACATCTCAGGAATATCGCCCTCTATTACAAGACGGCCCACGGTCTTATCCTTTATCTCTTCAACGCTTACGCCGGGTGCGCGCTCAATCAATTTAAAGCCGCCTCCTGGCAAAATATCGAGAACGGCAAGGTCCGTCACTACTTTGCGCACACAACCGACACCAGTCAAAGGCAACGCACACTCACGTAACAATTTTGACTCGCCTTTCGCATTGGTATGCAGCATCGCTACAATGATGTTCTTTGCACTAGCAACAAGATCCATTGCGCCACCCATACCTTTTACCATCTTACCAGGAATCTTCCAATTAGCAATATCTCCATTCTCGGAAACTTCCATTGCACCCAGCACCGTTAGATCTACTTTTCCCGCCCGGATCATTCCAAAACTTTCCGCACTATCGAAAAATGCCCCGCCCGGTAATATTGTGACTGTTTCTTTCCCTGCATTAATAAGGTCTGCATCCACCTGAGCATCATCCGGATAAGGTCCGATGCCGAGCATTCCGTTTTCCGATTGCAACATGATGCTAATACCTTTCGGTACATAATTGGCAACTAATGTCGGTATCCCAATCCCAAGATTGACATAATTACCGTCCTGAAGTTCCCGGGCGATTCGTTTAGCAATACCATACTTGTCTAACGCCATAGCATTTATTTTTTCGTGCTGACAGTTCTTTTTTCAATTCGCTTCTCGTAACCACTCCCCTGAAATATTCTGTGGACGTAAATGCCAGCAACGTGTACATGATCCGGATCTATCTCACCGGGCTCTACCAATTGCTCCACTTCGGCGATCGTGATTCGCCCTGCCTTTGCCATTGATGTCGAGAAATTCCGAGTAGTCTTTCTGAATAAAAGGTTTCCCATGCGATCACCCTTCCAGGCTTTAACAATGGCAAAATCCGCTTCTAGCGCATGCTCCATCAAATACGGCTTACCATTAAAAATCCGGGTTTCCTTACCTTCCGCTACTTCGGTACCATAACCAGCAGGTGTAAAAAACGCAGGAATGCCCATTGCAGCCATCTGAATGCGGGTAGCCAGAGTTCCCTGCGGTATCAGATCTACTTCCAGCTCACCACTTAAGAGTTGCCTTTCAAACTCCGCATTCTCACCCACATATGAACTCATCATCTTCCTGATCTGCCGCTTTTTCAGCAAAAGTCCCAATCCAAATTCATCCACCCCGGCATTGTTTGAAATGCAGGTCAGATCTTTTACTCCCTTGTTTCTTAATTCCTCAATGCAGTTCTCAGGTATTCCACAAAGACCAAATCCTCCCAGCATTAGGACAGCACCATCCTGGACATCGCGCAAAGCTTCCGCTGCGCCTGACACAACTTTATTCATGAAATGCTTATTTGAAGTAGCGGCTAATTATTCAACCTTTATATGTTTGTATTCATCTACCCTTCTGCGATTCGCATCGCTTCCTAGGGAGTCAAATATCTTTCGGAAAAGATCCGGTCTTCCCATGTAAAATTTAAAACTCCGTTGAAACTCTTCCCGCTTAATGTTATGTATCTGAAACACCTGGTCATATACACGGAATGTTTCCTTCTTTACATCAATACGGGCGCTATCGCGGGCGAGGTATTGCGCCGAAAATCGATCGGCCTGCAACATATCCCACATTACGTTCTCCATTTTTTCAGGCTGTATCACATTCGACGGGATCTTATCTTTTTCGGTACATGCAACAAGTACCAGGAGACTCAACATTACAACCCACCTGTTCATTTCAATTCCTGTTTGTAAGTATTCGCGTTGCTGACATCAAGTCTGCTCAACATCTCACGCACACGTCCTTTCTCATCCGGTGGTGATTTCCTGAACAAACGCACGAGTTCGTTACTTTTTCCCTGTAAGAAAAATGAAACAAACATTGTATTTGGCATTTCCTCGTTCAATGTATGAAGCTGAGAAATTGCAGTGAATATAGCATTCCGGCCATCCGCTTCGCTTTCGTAAAGATAATCGAAACCAAGGCGGTAATAATTATACATCACTTCATGAATAACGGCATAACGATTATTTGTGAGGTTTTCGGCAAGCCAATAACGACTGCGAAGTCCATCAAAAGCTCTCCAGCCTGCAATATCGCGTCCATCAGGCGCATTATTGACAATTGTCTGCGCTTTCTGAAAATAGGGATCACCACCTCTTATCGCAAAAGAGTTGAAGTCGAGGCCAATAATTGTATACACATAATACGCAAGGATTGCCGTGAGATTTGATGCCAACCCATCAGTTCCGCTAACCCTGTTTTCGTTGAAATCAAGCGGTTGAAACTCCGCGTATTTGAATATAACATTGTCATCCTGAAAATTTATAAGTGGTGACTCATAAGTAGAATTGAACACAGGTCTGGCTGCCTGCACAATGAGCGTTGCACGATAAACATTATCGGATCCTTCGGCAATGTTCAACAGAAAATTACACACAATGCGTTCATTTGGCTGGAACACTTCATTGGTCCACTTCCGGTTATTTAAAAAAGTGTGCAGTGAAGATTGCAGTGTTTGAAAAACTTTTTTGTTTACTGACGAGCTAATGCGACTCGCATTTACCGAAACCCTGGCCTGCAACTCCTGTGCAGTCACACCGGCCGTAGCAACAACGCAAATAATCACAACACAAAACAACTTCCTCATTGAATTGATTTTACTATACTATCAACGATATCCGTCGCTACTTGTTGCTTTGACTTTTGAGGGTATGCAACCTCAGCGCCATCCCGCGTAAAAATGGTTACCTTATTCGTATCAAACCCAAATCCTGCTCCGGCATCACTAAGCGAGTTCATAACAATCATATCTGCGTTCTTACTGCTTAGCTTTTGCAACGCATATTCACGTTCCTGCCGCGACTCCAGCGCAAAGCCGACAAGCAATTGTTTTTCGCTTTTTGCCTGCCCGAGAGCCTTGAGGATATCCGGTGTTTTTATAAGTTCAAGCGTCATCGTATCCCCAGACTTCTTGATCTTATGTTCCTGTACCTGAGCAGGTGTATAGTCTGCAACCGCAGCGCTTAATACAGCAACGTCACAGATAGGAAAGCGTGCCACACACTTTTCATACATTTCGCCTGCAGTCTTCACATGGTGCGTGATGATGCCCTGGTGCTGAACATCGATCGAAGTAGGCCCGAGAACAAGGTCGACAACAGCTCCTCGATCGGCTAATTCGTTTGCGATGGCAATGCCCATTTTACCGCTTGAATGGTTACCAATGAATCGAACGGGATCCAATGGTTCGAAAGTTGGTCCGGCAGTGACTAACGCCCGCTTGCCTTCCAACTCCTTAGAGGAAAAATAATGGCGCTCCAGGTATTCGATAATTGTTTCTGGTTCCGCCATCCTTCCATCTCCATAAAGCCCACTGGCAAGTTCACCCTTTTCAACAGGTATGACTCTGTTGCCAAATCGTTCCAGTTTTTGCAGGTTTTCGCGTGTTGTAGGATGATTCCACATGTCTTCGTCCATGGCGGGAGCAACAACTACAGGACAAGTGGCCGACAAATATGTAGCAAGTAACAAATTATCACATGCACCTGAAGCCATTTTTGATAGTGTATTGCAGGACAACGGGGCCACCAGCATAACATCCGCCCAGCGTCCGAGTTGAACATGATTGCTCCATTCGCTTTCATGGAAAAGATCTACAGCCACGCTGTTCTTAGAGAGCGTCGAAAGTGTCAGTGCCGACACAAAATCTCGCGATGCCGGGGTCATGACCACCTTTACTTCCGCTCCGGCTTTCACCAGCAAACGCACTATTAATATTGATTTATAGGCTGCAATGCTCCCCGTTATACCAAGTAATATCTTCTTATCCTTAAGCATGGAACTAAAATAAGTCTTTTTATCGTTCCGAAATATGCATAAAAAAAGCGACGGAATATACCGTCGCTTCACATTCTTTCCTCATCAGATTAGCTGAAAAGATCTTCTTCGTTCCTTCTAAAATAGATCTTGTCTTCAAGAAACTCCTGTGTTGCAAGCAATGCCGGGTTTGGCATTCTTTCATAAGCTCTTGAAATTTCTATTTGCTCCTTGTTCTCATGAATCTCTTCCAAACTGTCAGTATGTGTTGCAAACTCCTCAAGCTTATTGTGCAGCTCTTCCTTCAATGTAATATTGATCTGGTTTGCTCTTTTCGCAATTACTGCGATAGATTCATATACGTTACCAGTCTTGCCTTTGATCTGGTTAAGATCCTTTGTTTCAGCAGTGCTCGCTGTATTGGCACTAATTTGTCTGCGTAACTTGCTCATTTTGGATTGCTTTAATGTTGTTTTGAGACAAAGTGGCGTAATTATTCACTTCATCCATTAATTTACTATCAGGGAAACGGTCGGTGAAATCGTTCACTTCATTGATCACCTGCTCAAACCGCTCACGCTTCTTTGTTTCTATGCTATTCGAGGCGTAAAGATAATAGGATTTGATTACCTGGAATTTATACTCCTCGCTTTTCTCGGAATCCGGAAAATTGTTCATAAGGCTGCTGAAAGCGATCGCTGCAGCCCTGTAATGACCAAGATTATAATATAACTCTGCATTCTTGAACTCCTTGCTTTCCATCTTTGAACGGAACCTGTCAATGATCTCAGACGCTTCCTTAACCCTTGGTGAGGTGGGATGAGTGTTGATGAAAGTCTGCATCAATCCCATGGCTTTTGTTGTATGCGTTTGATCCAGTTCAATCTTTGGTGACTGCCTGTAATAAGTATAAGCACGCATAAATTCCATCTCTTCCGCCCGTGGACTGGTTGGAAATACCTCTACAAACTGCTTAAAAAGATTTTCCGCCTGGAGCCAGTCCTTTAAATGGTACGAGCAGTAAGCGTATTTATAGAATATGTCTTCAAACTTGGGATCGCCTTTATATATTGGAAACAGCTCTTCATAAAGCATCTGGGCCTTATTATAATCCTTCGATACGTAGTACTTCTCCGCCATGCGAAGTTTATACTCGTAGTCGGTGCTTTTCTGAACCTTTGTGAACTTGGAACAGGAGGCACCCAGGATGGCAACCGATATAATTAGAAGAATTGTTCTCATAAAAGTGGGCAAAATTAATGTATTCCATACAAATTTGAAAGGAATCCTTTTGCATGCATCGAAGGCGCCGTTAATATAAACATAAAACCCTCCACTTGGGAGGGTCTTATTATTAATTGAGGGATGATTATCCTCTTCTTCTCAAATTCGGGTGTGGAGCAGGAACTGTTGTAGGTCCTTCTTCCTGAGTACCATCGCGAAGATCAACTGTGTTGCAATCTCCCCCTTCCTGGCCGTACTTGAAGATGAAACGGTCAGAGCCGATTCCTTCTCTTTCGATCAGGTGGTTGATAACAGCATTCACACGATCCCAGCTTAATTGCTGCTCTGATTTGCTTGAAGAGCAATATCCTACTACAGCAATCTTACATTCTGAATTGTCGCGCAATCTTTGAGCAACACTTGCAAGCATTGATCTTGCATCTCTGCTCAGGGTTACTGTACGACCAGTGAACGTAATGCTTGGCAAATCACCGATGTTGCAACGACCGCGGATGCCATACTGCATAAGGCTGTCGATAGTTTTGCAACAATCTGGAGGAGGACATTTACCTACACCATCAGCATCAACAGGTTGACACTGTGTTGGAGTGATAAGTTCTTTATCTCTTGCATCAGGTACACCATCACCATCAGTATCACGGCTTACACCATGTGAGTCAACAGGAGCACCAGCCGGCGTGTTGGGCTCATTATCAAACTGATCAGTGATACCATCTCCATCTGCATCATCCAGTATTGGCTTTGGCAGTTTCATGTGGTTGGGCTTGTTGATCTCGTTGTAAGCATAGTCAAGCGGGTTAACCCACCATAGAGGCTCAACAGATTTTCCACCAAGGGCAATATTCAAACCTGCAGATAAGAAGTTGGTAACATCGTAGTCGCGTGTTTGCGCGATAGCGGCAATACCATTTTCCTGCCACTGATTTCCATCAAGAAGATCTGATTTAGAGAAATTCAACCTGTCTTCAATGCTAAGACTTACACGTGGTGAAAGTCTGAACTGCACTCCAACACCAGCCGTTGTATTGAAACGGAAAGGCTCTCCGAATACTTCTGGCTGGCCAATATCACCCTGACCTTCTGACTCATATTCTCCATCGAGAAGATCTTTTAGATCGCTCTTAATATCCTTGCGATCTTCAAAAGCAAAGCCGCTTCCAGAGTATCTGTTATAGATAGCAGAGAAATCATATGGAGCGTTTCCGTTAAGCGCATCGATTTTGGTGTCGTAGATCAAACCACCAAAACCTCCGAACACATACACGTTGAAACCGCTCTTTGCTTTATGGAAGCGAAGGTTGTTTAATGTAACCACTGCCTGCAAGCTCAAATCCCAGATAGTCGACTTGTAGTTGTAGAACACGGGTTGATTGTTTGTGTAAGCAGACCAGGCCGGGTTCTTAAGATAACCAGTAGAAGGTTGGAAGTTCAAACCTTTCGTATTTCCATAACCCAATTCACCTCTAACTGAAAACACATAACCTAAAGCTTTACGAACGTGCAGTCCCGCACCGAAACCCGGGAAACGTGAACGAACGTCACCAGCAATGCTGAACGCTCCTAGCTTCAAACCCAATTCCCATTGGTTCCTGGGCTTGGCAGGATATGCATAATTGTTTGCCATGAATTCTGTGTGCTGAGGTAGCCTTTTGGCGGGAATAACCGAAGAATCCTGATAATTATAGCCACTCTGCTCTTCCTGAGCGAAAGTCGCTGAAATCATCAGGCATAGTACTACGATCAAACTAGTGTACTTTTTGCTTGCCATAACTAGATTTTATGTGAAAAATTAAGAATACAAAAACCCAACGAGTGCAAAAATATCACTTGAAAGTTATTTAGCAAATTTTTAATGAGTGAATTAACCAGCATAACATGAAGAAATTCAATTATAAAACCCACAAAATATCATCATGAAGTATTCACATAAATAGTAATTTGCCCCACTTTATAATGAATCGAGCTTTATCAATATTAAAACCAGAACTAGCTTTATTTGAAGAGGAATTCAGAGATGCAGTCAAAAGTAAAGTTCCACTTCTAGACCGCATCATGAGGTTCATTGTGAACCGAAAGGGCAAGCAGTTGCGACCAATGTTTGTAATGTTGTCAGCAAAACTTGCCGGTGAAATCAATCCCTCAACTTACCGTGCAGCTTCACTCGTAGAACTTCTTCATACAGCAACTCTTGTACACGATGATGTGGTAGATGAATCCTTCGAGCGTCGGGGTTTCTTTTCGACTTACGCCCTATGGAAGGCAAAGATATCGGTACTGGTGGGCGATTATCTTCTTGCAAAAGGACTGCTGTTATCTCTGGATCATGACGATTTTCGCATTCTGCAATTGTTATCACAGGCAGTGCGACTGATGAGCGAAGGTGAATTGCTCCAGATCGAAAAGTCACGCTCATTGAACCTCGACGAAAACATATATTTCGAAATCATCCGAAATAAAACAGCTTCATTGCTTGCTTCCGCTTGTGCTGCAGGTGCTTATTCCACTTCACATGATGAAGCAATAGCTGAAAAAATGCGTCAGTTTGGAGAGAAGGTGGGAATTGCATTTCAAATCAAGGACGACCTTTTCGATTATGGTAGTGAAGAGATCGGCAAGCCGACAGGCAACGATATCAAAGAGAAAAAGCTGACCCTGCCTCTCATATACACGATCAACAATGCCGATAAGGCAACACGAAAGAAATTGATCTACATCATTAAGAATCAGAATAAGGACGATGCAAGAGTCAAAGAGGTGATCGAAATCGTGAAATCATCCGGAGGTATTGCATATACCGAAAGAATGATGATGCAATATCGGGACGATGCGTTGAATATATTAAAGGAGTTTGAACAACCGGAGATCAGAGAAGCCCTTGAAGAATTGGTGAGATTTACGACGGATAGAAAATATTAGAGAAAGCATTGCTTATGGAGAAGAGATGGAAAATTCGGGAAGTGAACGAAGCTGAGGTGGACACGTTGCAACGCGCACTTAATGTCAACCGAAATATCTGTAGGATCCTGATACAACGTGGATTGCCGGATTATAAAAGCGCTGAAACTTTTTTCAATCCTTCTTCAAGTCAGTTGCACGATCCTTTCCTGATGAAGGACATGGCCAAAGCAGTTAATCGCATTTCCGAAGCCATAACAAAAAAGGAGAAGATTCTTGTGTTTGGCGATTATGATGTAGACGGCACAACTGCGGTCGCATGTATGTTCCGATTTCTTAGCAATCAAATTGATCCTTCATTACTGGACTTCTATATACCGCATCGTTACCTCGAAGGTTATGGTATTTCCAAAAAGGGAATCGAGTATGCAGCAGATAATAATTTCACATTAATTATCTCTCTCGATTGCGGCATCAAATCCATTGAGCTGATCACTTATGCTGCAAACAGGGGTATCGACTTTATCGTATGCGATCATCACCTCCCTGATAGCGAGCTTCCACCTGCAGTGGCCATCCTCAATCCAAAACAATCGGGCTGTGAATATCCCTATAAAGAATTATGTGGCTGCGGTGTTGGTTTCAAACTGATCACCGCATTGATAAAACATCTAAGACTTCCCGAGGATACAACAGATCAGTTTCTTGACCTCGTGGCCACAGCGATCGCGGCAGACATCGTACCAATGACGGGAGAAAATCGTACACTGGTTTCTCTCGGACTCAAAAAAGCTAATGAAAATCCAAATCATGGTATACGGGCAATCAAAAATTTAAACAAGTTTGAAAAGGATCTTGAGATCAGCAATCTTGTATTCATGATCGCTCCTCGTGTTAACGCCGCTGGCAGGATGGATGATGCACGAAAAGCCGTTCAAATGTTTATTGCGCCGAGCTACCAGGAAGCATTTAACTTTGCTCAGAAGCTGCACGTCGACAACGACGACAGGCGTGTGGCAGATAAAGAAATAACAGAGGAAGCGTTGAAGATGATCAATGAAAACGCTTCACTGCTCTCAAAAAAATCGACTGTTCTCTATCAGTCCCACTGGCACAAAGGTGTTGTAGGCATTGTTGCCTCGCGATTGATCGATCATTTTTATCGACCCACTATAGTTCTCACTAAATCTGGCGATTATGTTGCGGGCTCCGCGAGAAGTGTTGCAGGATTCAACGTCTATGAAGCCATTCATCAATGCAAGGATCTGCTGATTGGCTATGGCGGACATTTTTACGCAGCCGGCATGACCATGCATACAGATAATGTAACGGCCTTCCAGCAAAGGTTTGAGGAAGTTGTTGCCTCTTCAATCACACCTGATCTATTGATTCCGGAGATCGTTGTTGATGCAGAAGTTCAGTTTCATGAGCTCAGTCAGAAATTCTATGACATCATTCATCGCATGGAACCTTTCGGCCCTGATAATCCCAAGCCTGTTTTTATATCAAGAAACTGTGTTGATAAAGGCTCCAGGCTTGTAAAAGAACAACACATAAGATTTCTTCTTCAACAAAACAATGTCACAGTGAATGGTATCGGCTTTTGCTTAGGCGAAAAGTTTCATCTTCTTGAACAAAATGAACCCCTGGATATCGTATTCACATTGGAAGAAAATGAATGGAAGAATACTAAACAATTGCAATTGCGGGTCATTGATGTGCGACTGAGCAATAAAAAAGCCCCGGAAGATCCAGGGCTTGCTAATTAAACTTTATGCTTCAAGAATGATTTTCTTGTCAGGCCTGTCGCTCATCAGGTCTACACTTCTTTCAATGAATGTTGTTAGATCGTTACCGTTCAACAAACCCTGTGATAGCAATGCAAGATCGGCAAGATTCTTTACCACTTTTTCCTGCTTTTCTTTGTTATCGCTGTGCAACACTTCCTGGTAGATAGGATGATTTCCATTCACTGTAAGCGTAACTTCGTCTGGCATATTTGCGTAGAAGCTTCCCATCGGTCCACTTATCGCTGACATGTCTTTCATTCTACGCATAAATTCCGGGCGTGTTGCCACAACTGGTGGCGCTTCCGGACTTAAACCTTTTACCTCCACAGACACATGTAATTTTGCACGCTCAACGGTGAACAATTGTTTAAGCTCATTTTGCTCCTCCTCATTCAATACACTTTCATTTCCTTCAGCTTTATCGATCAGATTGTCTGCTATATCTGAATCAACTCTTGTGAAATGCACATTCTCCCATTTCATTTCCATTTGATTGATGAAAGCGGCATCCACAATAGTTTCGAGCTTCACAACTTTAAATCCTTTCGAAATTGCAGAACGCACATATGCATCCTGTTGAATTGGATTGGTTGTATAGAGAACGACGAGCTTGCCATCCTTATTTTTTTGTAGGGTTTCTGTAGCAGCGCGGTACTCATCGAGTGTATAAAACTTTTCATCCACCGCATCCTGCATAATATGAAACCTGTTGGCCTTTTCAAGGAACTTATCGTCCGTCATCATACCGTACTTAACAAACAAACCAAGACTCTCCCATTTTTCTTCAAATGATGCGCGTTCCTTATTGAATATTTCTTCAAGTTTGTCGGCAACCTTGCGGGTTATATGATTGTTTATCTTCTTCACATTCGGATCACCCTGCAGATAACTTCTGCTGACATTTAATGGGATATCCGGACTATCGATGACCCCGTGCAGTAACATCAAAAATTCTGGCACTATATCTTTCACTTCATCGGTCACAAATACCTGGTTGCTGTAAAGCTGGATCTTATCTTTTTGTATCTCGTAACTCTGTTTGATCTTAGGGAAGTATAATATACCGGTGAGATTGAATGGATAATCAACATTAAGATGGATCCAGAACAATGGCGCATCGCCAAAGGGATATAACTCCTTATAAAAATTCTGGTAATCTTCAGTTGTGAGTTCGGATGGTTTACGAGTCCATGCTGGTTGTGTGTTGTTGATCTGCTTATCTTCAAAGAAGATCGGTACCGGTAAGAACTTACAGAATTTCTCGAGTATTCCACGTATGCGTGCAGGTTCAAGGAACTCTGTACTTTCTTCATTGATGTACATCACGATATCTGTACCGCGCTCTTCTTTCACCGTATCTTCTATGATGAATTCCGGGCTCCCATCACATTCCCAGCGAACCGGAGTTGCACCTTCCCGGAAGCTTAGTGACCGGATTTCAACTTTTTCGCTCACCATGAAAGAAGAATAAAAGCCCAGACCGAAATGACCAATTATGTTGGCTTCACTCTGCCCTTTGTATTTGTTTAAAAACTCCTCAGCGCCTGAAAAGGCCACCTGGTTAATATATTTATCGATCTCGGCCTCAGTCATTCCAACACCACGGTCAGAAATGGTAATGGTTTTTGCGTCTGCATCCACTTTAACGTCTATCCTCAATTCTCCTATCTCTCCTTTGACGTCACCTATGGACGACAGTGTCTTGAGCTTCTGTGTAGCATCTACTGCATTGCTAATCAATTCTCTAACGAAGATCTCATGGTCAGAATAAAGGAATTTCTTGATGATTGGGAATATATTTTCCGTTTGAACCCGGATGGAACCCTTTTGCATAAGCATTTGTTTTATGTTCGGTCACCAAAGTAAGTGCCATTCCGGTATTTTTGCGCAATCAGGGAAAAATTGGCAGGTATCCGCTGGCTCAAGGTCAGTGACGTCAATAAAAGCAGCCAAATCTTGCATAATTAGGAAATAACTGCATTTGCGATTCTACATTCCGCATTCTTTATCTTACCTTTGCTGCCCGTTTAAAATTATTTATTCACAAACAAAAATCAGGGTAATGCAGAATTACGAATTGATGGTGATTTTTACCCCTGTGCTTTCTGACGACGATTATAAAGCCGCTCAGAAAAAATTCACTGCTCTCGTTCAGGAGAACGGCGGTGCAATTGTGCACGAGAATCCATGGGGATTGAAATCACTGGCCTATCCCATTGCCAAGAAGACCACAGGTCTGTACTGGGTAGTGGAGTATACAGCGCCATCCACCTTCAATGAGAAGCTGAAGATCCAGCTTCTGCGTGACGATAATGTAATGCGTCACATGATCACTGCACTCGATAAATACGCC
Source organism: Bacteroidota bacterium (assembly GCA_023437225.1). Classification (GTDB taxonomy): domain Bacteria; phylum Bacteroidota; class Bacteroidia; order Chitinophagales; family Chitinophagaceae; genus Flavitalea. Next base: position 28,383 of record JAEZGS010000022.1, read on the forward strand.
GTCGAGTATAATGGAAGAAAGAGAAGTGGTGTACATTCAGGAACAGAAAAAGTGGAGGGTTAATCATCATGGCAAAAGCTAATGAGATAAAGTACCTGACAGCGATCAAAGCTGACAAGCCCAGGAAAAAATATTGTCGTTTCAAGAAGATGGGCATCCGGTACATCGATTACAAGGACGCAGAGTTCCTGAAGAAATTTTTGAACGAACAGGGTAAGCTACTTCCCCGCCGTATTACCGGTAATTCGCTGAAATTTCAGCGCAAGGTATCACAGGCTGTGAAGAAGGCACGCCAGATGGCATTGTTACCTTATGTAACTGACCTTTTAAAATAGGAGGACACCATGGAAGTAATATTGATACAAGATGTAGACAACCTGGGTGCCGCTAATGAAGTGGTTAAGGTACGTAACGGTTATGCGCGTAATTATCTTATCCCTCAAAAGAAAGCCCTCGAGGCCAGCCCTTCTAATATGAAGCAGTTGGCTGAAAGGATGAAGCAGATCCAGAAGAAAGAAGCTGCAATGCTGGCTGAGATCAACCAGGTAATTGCTAAGCTGAAAGAAGCGCCGGTTAAGCTGACTGCCAAAACCGGAACCAGCGGAAAGATCTTTGGTACTGTGACTTCATTGCAACTTAGCCGCGCAATTCGCGAGCAGAAAGGATACGACATCGATAGAAGAAAGATTTCTATTGTTGATGAAGTAAAAGAACTCGGTACTTATAAGGCCAATATCGACTTCGGTAATGGTCAAAGCACCGAACTTGAATTTGAAGTTGTTGGCGAATAATATTGAATAAAAGGCCTGTAAGTTTTTACAGGCCTTTACTTTATCTCCCCCTTTAATACTTTTTTTTCACTTCTGCAAAGGGGTTGAAAATCTTTTTTGCCAATTAAATAATATCCCTATCTTCATAATAGATAAATGTAGTAAGTTCTCAAGATCTGCAGCGTCGTACCGTTCTCTGGTTCCTCAGTTCGTTGTAGCAACTTTTCTCATTATCGGTTTTTTAGTCATTTAAATCATAGTTACAATGAACATTTATGTAGGAAACCTCTCCTGGCAGATGACGGACGAGGACCTTAGGACCCTCTTCGAACAGTATGGGTCAGTTACTTCCGCTAAGATCGTGAAGGACAAAGTAAGCGGTCGCAGCAAAGGCTTTGGCTTTGTTGAGATGCCCGAAGATTCAGAAGCACAGAATGCACTAAGCAGCTTGTATGAATCTGAAGTTTTGGGTCGTAAAATCATCGTTAATGAAGCTCAACCAAAACCAAGCAATGGTGGCGGTGGCGGCGGAGGCTTCAAGAAAAGAAGCTTCGGCGGCGGTGGTGGTAACAGCGGCGGCGGCGGCGGTTACAAAAAAGGCGGCTTCAACAGAGGCGGCGGAGGCGGAGGTTATAACAGGGATTATTAATCTTAGTTATATATACTCTAAAGGCCCTTTCTTCGAAAGGGTCTTTTCTTTTTGTGTGCATTAGAAATCGTTCAATATCGAAATTGAAAGTGTCCCGGTAAGACCCGGATTCGAAATTCATTTTCTTCACTGGGTTCTCCATCAATATGCGCGGTAAGCGGAGTTTTCGATTGCACGATGACTTCCCCACTCCTATATCGTTTGACAAATGGTAACAGCAAATGACGCCCCGAAGCCACTTTCGGCAGGTGATACATCCTACGTATGGGATCTATCCGTCCAATTGTAACGATATCCAATAATTGATCATTGATGCTTGCTCCGGGTGCCACGCGAAACCCGCCGCCATATCTTTCACCATTTGCAACCGTAATCATGAAGAATCTTTCTTCAATGGATTCTTCATTGAAGAAGATTGCCGCGCGTTTTTCCAGGTAGAACAGTACAGACCTCACCACTGCGAACATGTAAGCAATGTGACCGGCAGAAATGAGTTTCTTTCCTTTCATTGCCTTTACTATGTTTCCGTCAAAACCAATTCCAACACCGTTGAGGAAATAGCGGCCATTGCAAATACCTGCATCAACCGGTCGACACTCCGTATGAAGAGCTTTTTGAAATATCTCTTCATTTGTAAGTTCACGATAAAGCTTCCAGGCAAAATCATTCCCGCTGCCTCCCTTAAAAAGAGTCATGGGTTTGTTAAAATCCGGGTACCTGTTGATGAAATGATTCAAAGTGCCATCACCTCCTACAAGAAACACATCAGAGTGCTCCGTAAAATCTTCCGGCCATGCCTCAATGTAAATGTCGAAAGAGATAGATTTTGCGGAGAGAAGTTCTACTAATTGATCAACTACTTTTAATGCTCGTCCCTTACCAGCGTAAGTATTGGCTACAATTGCAACATGACTGACCGGATGAATCATTCAAAAAGATATCATTTAATTCACTAAGAAAAAAAGGTAAAGCTTATTTCAGTTCACGAATCTTTATACTTCTGAAATCGACATGATTTCCATGATCCTGCAACAGGATATGACCTTTAGGCGCTTCACCGAAACCTTCCCACACCTTATACTTACTTAGTGAAACAAGACGTCTGAAGTCGGCCGACCCCCGAACATATTCCAGCACTTTAACTCCGTTGAGATAATGCTCTACTTTATTATCCGGATAGACGATAATTCTTCCGCGGTTCCAGCCTCCCGGCTGACTATAAAAACGTTCCTGCTTATACGCCGGAATTAAATCGTACAACGATGCAAGCTTCCTATTTCCGTCCCTTCCCATGTTGGCATCTGCATGCAGTTTGTCATCAAGTAACTGGTACTCTAGGCCGATTGCAGAACCCGGATTATTTTCTTTCAGCGTAACAAAATATTTTACGCCACTATTCGCGCCCGGAGTAAGACGAAATTCAAAGCTAAGGTCGAAGGTCTGGAACTGCTCCAAGGTCACAATGTCGCCCCCATTGGTAGATTCAGCCCCTTTAGACGCTTCTACACTAAGTAATCCATTTTGTATTTTCCAACCTTTATCGGGAAAGCCGCTTTTGTAAGCCCCTTTCCATCCAGCATTTGTTTTGCCATCAAACAAGAGTCTCCAGCCATGCTTCTTTTCCCAGTCAGAAATCGTGTTGGGAATGAGATTGACCACAGGAGCATCCGATGGTGCACCGAACTCGGGCATTTTATCTATCTCCATGATCCGAATGTTCTTCCAGCGAATTTTTTTTCCAGCTTCCCCAGGCTTACCAATGCTGTGAACCTGCAGAGCGATGAATCCCGGCTCCACAATTGTGTCTATTAACTGCGCAGTCAGCGTTCCGTTAAGATATGTTCGAACCATGTTATTGAAACACTCGATACGTGCAGTGTTGAAGCGACCGTGGACATAAGCTTTCTGAGCAGCCGGATGCATGCTTAAAGGGTATAGCCATCCTCTCCGCTGCTCATCATAGATGCCTCCTGACCATGCTCGCGATGAAGGATCCATTTCATATTGATATCCGAACACACGAGGGTTTGCATCATTGCCAATATTGCTGCGAAATTGAATGCCTGAGTTGATACTCGTATCGTCCAGAAGAAAATCAACTTCAGCAACAAAATTCTTGTAGGTTTTATTCGTAACAAGAAAAGTGTTGGGAGAATTGACAACCGTAGTACCGACGATCACACCATTTTCCACCTGGTAGGTAGCAGTTCCTGCTTTTATCGTCCAGCCCTGCAGAGTTTTACCATCAAACAACTTTTGCCATTTTTGAGAATATCCATTAAAACACCATATGAAAAATACCAGGGCGAGAATGACCTTATGCATGGAAATAGATTTGAGTAAAGTTAATCCGGTAAAGTGATTCAATAGGGTTGCCTTAATCAATTTTAATTATCGCGCGAACCTTTTGCCCAGTCGGGAAAACCTTTTGACTTATATGTTTTCAACGTACCGTCAGAATTTCTGTAAACGATAAATGCTTCAATGTCGTTCAACTTTTGTAAAAGCTCAATACTTTCTGAAAGGGGAACAAGCATGAAAACATTGTCCCATGCGTCTGCAATCATAGCTGTGGGTGCAACAACTGACACACTCAAAATTTTGTTGTCTGAAGGAAATCCTGACCGAGGGTCGATAAGATGTGATATCCTTCTGCCTTCGACCTCATAGTATTTTCGATAACTTCCTGAAGTGGTGATTGCGCCACTGTCAAGGACGATATAGCGAACCATATGAGGACTTAACAGGTCATCTGAAGGAACCTCTATTCCTACTTTAAATGGTGTCTTGCCAGAATTTTTCCTACCGTTGGCTCTTATTTCGCCACCTAGTTCAATAATGAAATTACGTATACCTATCTCTGTGAGAAAATTTGACAGAACATCTACGGTGTAACCCTGCGCGATGCCGTTTACATCAATTTGAACATATGAATTATTTTTTCTCAATACACTATCCTTAGTTGTCAAATGATGACTTCCGATACAATTCATGATGTTCTTAATTTCTTCTGATGAAGGAAGGGAGTCTCTTTTTGATTGACCGAATCCCCACAAGTCCATTAAAGGTTTGATGGTAATGTCAAAAATACCATTGGATGCCTTATGAATTTGAAGAGATGATTGAACGACAGCGAAGAGATGCGGATCCATTACAATTGAATCCGTAGCAGTATTGAAGCGACTGATCAGTGAATAAGGTTTATATATTGATAGTGAGCTGTCGATGGATGCAAAAATGCTGTCGGCGGACGATTTGCTTAGAAGTTCCCTTTCATGGTAATAAGTAATTGAATAGGTTGTGCCTTGTGCGAAGCCTGGTATAGTATGTTTAACCTGCGCTAATGAGGGAATGATTTGTATGAGTAACAGAAGTACGATTAATGTGGGCCGCATAAAATCTAAGATAGGTAAGTAGAAGATTCCGTGGGCAGGGGTAGAAATAAAAAAAGCCCTGTTGTGACAGGGCTTTTGTAATAGATATGGCAGCTACCTACTCTCCCGCTGATATGCAGTACCATCGGCCATGAGGGACTTAACTTCTCTGTTCGGAATGGGAAGAGGTGAAC
>JAEZGS010000012.1 GCA_023437225.1 Bacteroidota bacterium
GGGATGCGCCGGCGGCCATAATTAAAATATCGATTTTATTATTCATGTGGAGAGGTAAACATCGCTTAGTGGTCTGCCTGTGCTGCCGAATAATACGGCGTGGGCTTCTGCCAGCATGGAGAGTGCGACGCTTTCCGGCAGGTCGCCGCCGAGGCCGAGGCCGGCGGGGCCGGCGACGGGGACTTGCAGTTCGTCTTTGTTAAGTCCGGCGATGCCGAGCACTTCGTCGCGGCGGCGTTGTGGTCCGAGCAGGCCGAGGTAGCGGCAGGAGGATTGTTGCAGGGCATGCACGGCGGCTGCATCCAATTGCATATTGTGAAATGCCACCAACGCCGCATCGGCGTTTTGCAGAATGTCTCGCGGTAATTCCTGAGCGGGCACAATTATTGTGTCGATGCCGGCAGCAAAACGCGCGCGTTTTTGCGGCGTGAGGCGGTGGTCAACCAGTGGTACTCGCCAGCCGATGGTTTCCGCGAGGGCAACGAGTGGGACCAGATCGATACCGCTGCCAAATACCAATAAATGTGGCGGCGGGTTGATAAGGGTTTCCACACAGGCGGATTCGCCCTCCCCCACACATGCTCCGGGTACGCGCACATCAAAATGTTTTTCTGCCGGAATTGTTTTGGCCCAGGAATTTGTTAATCCCAGTTGAAAGCGCACAGCATTGCCGCTTTCGAGTTGATTGAATACGGCTTCCAATTGCAGAAATTCATTTTCCGGTGTGCAGGGTTGCAACAGAATTTCCGCGCGACCGCCGCAGCCAATTCCCAAACGCCAGGCGATGCCGTCTTCGTCACTCGCGTCATAAACGATTGTGCGACAGCCGCCGAGGGCGGCGAGTTTGCGTGCCTGTAACAACAAATCCCCTTCCAGACAGCCGCCGCTTAATAGTCCCAGTTGATGCCCGCTGTCACTCAATAACATCAACGCGCCGGTTTTGCGGTAGACCGAACCACTGGTGGCAATCACCGCGCCTAAAATCCAACGATGCTCATGGCGCAGTGGAAACCATTGGCGGAGGGAGTGGAGAAAATGCAGAGACATGTGAACCTTATAAAAAATAATCGTTATGAATGTGCAATTCGGCCAAAACATCCACCACGGTCATACCGGCGCGAGTGGCGGCTTCCATACCGAGTTTGGCATCTTCAAATACCACGCAGTGTTCGGGTGGAACGCCGAGCAATTCCGCGCAGCGCAAAAAGGTGTCCGGCGCGGGTTTGGGATTGGTAACCTGATCCGCGCCAACGACAACATTGATGTATTTATCCAAACCGCAAATTTCCAGAATATGCAGCGCCTCCTCCGTCTGCGCGCCTGTGCCCACCGCCATGGGTTTGATGCCGTGATAGCGCTGCACAATATCCAACAGTGCGGTGGGTTTAATCATGTTAGTTACATTGTCACGCACGAATCGTTCCTTGAATTGGTGAATTTCCGCTGCGGGTGTGGTGCTGCGCACTTGGAATTTATCCAGCAGCAGCTCCACCGTACCGAGGGTCGGCACACCGGCCAAAGAGCGCATCAGGGCGCGATCAATAGGAATGGAATAGTGATTGAGGGTTTCAATCCAGGCCATTTCATGGAGCTGGCCGCTGTCTACTAATGTGCCGTCCATATCGAAAATTAATGCTGCAAAACCGTCGTACATAACTGTTCACCAAAAAATATGTGGGGCACCCAATTAAGACGATCCAGAAAAAGATCGCTCAACAAATCAATTTATTCGTCCGGCCAGTGCCACGCCGGTTTATCCAATAAACCCTGCCCTGCAATACAGGTTTCGCCGAGATCTTTCTCCAGCGCGATGTATTGGCACATATCCGTTTCACGCAAGGCCGCTACCAAGCGCGCGGAATGGGAAATTACCAATACCTGGGTTACCTGCGCGACTTTAATAAATAGCCGCGCCAGTGCCGGCAGCAGGTCCGGGTGCAGGCTGGTTTCCGGTTCGTTGAATACCAAGAGCGCCGGCGGGCGCGGAGTGAGCAGCGCGGCAATCAGGCAGAGATAGCGCAGAGTGCCGTCGGAGAGTTCGGCCTGGGTGAGTGGGCGCAGTAAGCCGGGCTGCTGCAGGGCTAGAACAAAGCGACTGCCGCTGTCCACCTGCACCCCCAAACGGCTACCGGGAAAAGCGTCATCCACCGCGTCGTGCAGAGCTTGGCTATCGCCAATTTCCAAAATGGTTTGCAGCGCCGCCGCTAGATTGTGGCCTTCGTGATCCAACACCGGGCTACGCGTGCCGATTTGCGGTACGCGGATGCGCGATTCCCGATCGGTGCGGAAGTTGTCGTAAAAGCGCCAGCGGCGAATGAATTGGCGCACGGCGAAAATTTCCGGCACCGCAACGGGATCTGCAATTTCCGCCAGCATGCTTTCGATGGTGTTGAGGTTTTGACAGCGCACATCCCACTGGCGACCCTGGCGCACTTTCACTAAGGGGCCGGAGCGGTCCACCAAGCAGCTCGCCGGTCGATAAAACGGCCCGGCCCAAATGCATTCGCGTTTGATTTCCGGGTCCAGCTGAAATTTGCTGCT
>JAEZGS010000004.1 GCA_023437225.1 Bacteroidota bacterium
GTAATCGGGGAGAAACGGAGAAACAGAGAAACGGAGAAACGGAGAAACGGAGAAACAGATAAACAGAGAAACAGATAAACAGAGAAACAGAGAAACAGATAAACAGAGAAACAGAGAAACAGATAATCGGTAATCGGAGGCAGGTACTCATCTCCACATTATCACATTTCCACATTTTCAAATTCCCCATTAGCATATTAGCACATTAGCACATTAGCACATTAGCATATTAGCACATTAGCACACTAGCACACTCGCCCACTAGCATATTTTGACCCGGTAAGTAGAATTCCCTATCATTTTACTGCCTTCCTCACAAAAACTCCGCCTCTCCTGATAAATTCTTCCGAAACGCCTGATTTTAATCATTCTTAATTGATTCCTAAAAACCGTGTTTTACACCTAATTCCTAAACCCAAAACTTTTATAAGGATATGGCTATCAAAATCACAGAAGAATGTATCAATTGCGGCGCATGCGAACCCGAATGTCCAAATAATGCGATCTATGAAGGTGGTGTTGAATGGGCAATCTCAGACGGGACAAGCGTTACAGGCTCTTTCGTACTGATGGACGGAACTGTTGTGGACGCTGCCGAAAGACTGGCTCCTCTTTCTGTTGACACCTATTACATCGTACCAAACAAATGCACCGAATGCCAGGGATTCCACGAAGAACCCCAGTGTTCATCCGTTTGCCCTGTTGACTGCTGTGTTCCCGACGAAACTTATCAGGAAACCGTGGACGCACTGATGGCTAAGAAAGAAGCACTGCATCCTTAAAACTATCCAACCATGGATAAGCACTCAAATAACAACTACGAAAAAAAACAACTCAAAGAGGTCGATAAGATCGTTGTACGCTTCTCCGGCGACTCCGGCGATGGTATGCAACTTACCGGCATGCAGTTCACCGAAACCGCAGCTCTGTTCGGTAACGACCTGAGTACATTTCCCGACTATCCCTCTGAGATCCGTGCCCCAATGGGAACGGTCGCGGGTGTTTCGGGCTACCAGGTGCACTTCGGTAGCACAGACATTTACACTCCCGGCGACGCCTACGATGTAGTTGTTGCCATGAATGCGGCAGCCCTCAAAGTTGACCTGCCCCGACTTAAAAAAGGCGGGATCATCATTGCCAATATCCAGGGTTTTGATAAAAAAAACCTCACCCTCGCAAATTATCCTGACGGCGCCAATCCTCTTGAAGACGGTTCACTCGACAACTACATCGTTCACAAGATCGACGTAACAAAACATACCAAGGAGTGCCTTGTTGATACCGGTCTCGGTACAAAAGAGATCGACCGCTCCAAGAATATGTTTGTATTGGGATTGCTGTTCTGGATGTTCGACAAGCCGCTGGACAATACCATCCAATTTATCCGCGAAAAATTCGCAAAAAAACCGGAGATCGCAGACGCGAACATCCGTACACTTAAGGCAGGTTATGACTTTGGTGACAACACAGAGATCTTCCCCACCCGGTTTCGTGTATCCCCTGCGAAACTTCCACCCGGAACCTATAGAAACATCACCGGCAACCATGCAACCGCAATCGGTTTGATCGCTGCCGCTGAAAGATCCAAACTGCCGTTGTTCATCGGCTCATATCCTATCACTCCGGCAACAGATATCCTTCATGAACTTTCGAGGTACAAGGCTAATGGCGTAAAAACCTTCCAGGCCGAAGATGAGATCGCTGGCATTTGCGCCGCCATTGGTGCATCGTACGCGGGAAACCTGGCAGTGACCACCACTTCAGGCCCGGGCATGTCGCTCAAAGCCGAAGCTATGGGACTGGCAACCATGCTGGAAATACCGTTAGTGATCGTGAACGTTCAACGTGGTGGACCTTCAACCGGTCTGCCTACTAAAACGGAACAGGCGGATCTGTTGATGGCTTTGCACGGTCGTCATGGTGAAGCACCACTTCCTGTTGTAGCGGCATCGTCACCTTCAGATTGTTTTGATACGATCTTCGAAGCATGCCGTCTTGCTGTTGAACACATGACCCCGGTAATTTTCCTGAGTGATGGCTATATCGCCAACGGTTCAGAGCCATGGCGCTTTCCTACGGAAGAGCAACTGGGCACGATCTATCCAAAGATCCAGACTTCGTTGCAGGAAGGCGAAACCTTGAAACCTTATCAGCGTGATGAAGATCTTGTGCGGCCGTGGATTATCCCGGGAACCAAAGGACTGGAGCACAGAATTGGTGGATTGGAAAAACAACACGAATCCGGCAACGTATCCTATGACCCGCTCAATCACGAATTAATGGTTAAGCTTAGGTCTGAGAAAGTTCAGAGAATTGCTTCAGAAATTCCTCTTGCTTTTCCTGAATGTGGAAGCGAAAAAGCCGAACTTGGTATATTAGGCTGGGGCTCGACCTATGGAGCCATCAAAACAGCAGTAAAAGAATTGTTGAAAGAAGGACATGACGTTGCGCATATCCATCTCCGTTATATCAATCCGTTCCCCGAAAACCTCGGAGAATTGCTTGCAGGCTACGAGCGGGTGCTGATCCCCGAAATCAATTCCGGCCAATTGTTACAACTGATCAGGAGCAAGTACCTGGTAGATGCAATTGGTTATTCAAAAGTTCAGGGATTGCCGTTCACCACTGCAGAGATCAAACAAACCATTCTCGAAAATCTTAAAGCACTGGTATAATGGAAACACTCGCAATCAATCAAAATGAAAAACTCCTTCCAAAAGATTTCTCTTCTGGAATGGAAGTGAAATGGTGCCCGGGCTGCGGTGATTATTCCATCCTGAAGCAGGTGCAGACTGTATTTCCAGACCTTGGCATTCCCAAAGAAAAATTTGCATTCATATCAGGTATAGGTTGTTCATCGCGCTTCACGTATTATATGGACACGTATGGAATTCATAGTATCCATGGTCGCGCTGCCGCTATTGCATCGGGTGTAAAAGCCGCCAATCCTGATCTGAGCGTTTGGATAGTTTCGGGAGATGGCGACGCATTCTCTATCGGTGGAAACCATTTCATCCATTTGATGCGCAAGAATTTTGACGTAAACTATCTCGTTTTCAACAACCAGATCTATAGTCTTACAAAAGGTCAGTATTCGCCCACATCAGAAAAAGGAAAGATCACGAAAACTTCTCCTTATGGTTCGATAGAAGAGCCGTTTAATCCATCCGAACTCGCACTCGGAGCAAAAGCATCTTTTGTATCAAGAACATTGGACCGTGATCCGAAACACATGCAGGCGATATTGAAACGTGCGCATCAACACAAGGGGACATCCTTCGTTGAAGTATATCAAAACTGTCCTGTATTTAATGACGGCGCGTTCTTCGCTTACTCCGATAAGGAAACTAAGAAAGAAGAGGCGATCTTCCTTGAACATGGGCGACCACTGGTTTTCGGGCAGAACGAGGATAAAGGAATTAAGCTCGACGGACTCACCCCGGTTATTGTGAATACGACTGAAGTTTCATTGAACGATCTGTGGATCCATGATGAAACTGACAAAACAAAAGCAAATCTTATAGCAAGATTTTTCGACACAACATTCAACGACGTACACTTCCCTCGTCCTTTCGGAGTGATGTATGCAGTTGAACGCCCGGTGTATGAAGAGAATATGGTTGCACAGATCGATGCGATCAGAGACCAGAAAGGAAAGATGTCATTGAATAAAATATTATCAGGTAATAAAACCTGGAATATCCTGTAAACAATAAAAACAAAATGTAGTTCCTATGGGCTCCATTTCCCTCATTGCCTTGATCGCTGCTGCCGTCCTGTTTTCTGCAGGTGGCATAATGGTAGCCAAGATCTTCGTGAAAGGATCAAAGAATCCGCAAAAAGGACAGCCTTACGAATGTGGTGTTCCTTCTGAAGGTACTCCATGGAAGCAATTCCAGGTGGGCTATTATCTCTTCGCGTTGTTGTTTTTGATCTTCGACGTTGAATTAATTTTTATGTATCCCTGGGCTGTTGTAGTGAAGGAGATCGGCTGGCTTGCGCTTGTTGAGATCGTGATCTTCATCTACATATTGTTCATGGGCTTTTTATATGCACACAAAAAAGGAGCATTGAAATGGATGTAAACAATCAACCAATCGGTAACCAGGAATTTCCTGGACAGGTTCATCCGGCGCCGGGTGGTGGCATTATCGTGAGCAAACTGCAGGATGTCATCAACTGGGCAAGATCCAATTCGCTATGGCCGCTCACGTTTGCAACAAGTTGCTGCGGAATTGAACTGATGTCCGTCGCTTCCGCGAAATATGACATGGCTCGCTTTGGATTTGAAGTAGCACGTGCTACTCCACGGCAGGCAGACGTGATCATCATCGCAGGTACGATCACCAATAAAATGGCACCGGTTTTAAAAAGGTTATACGACCAGATGGCGGATCCACGCTATGTAATAGCGATGGGCGCTTGCGCGATAAGCGGTGGTCCCTTCTTCTATAACACTTACTCTGTTGTAAAGGGTGCCGACCATGTGATCCCTGTAGATGTATACATCCCCGGATGTCCTCCACGACCCGAAGCATTGTTGCATGCATTGATCACGCTGCAACAAAAGATCAAGGACGGATTGACGCGTGAACAAATCAGACAAAGCTAAAACCCACCTGATGGAAAAAGAATTATTAAAAGAAAGACTCGCCGCACTGCAACCTGCAGCTGCGATCGATGAATCCGGCGAATGGCTCAACATTACGGTGGAAGCTGATGAATTCAGAAAATTCATGCAACAACTCCAACACCAGCTGGGCTTTGATTATATGTTCTGTCTCACCTGTGTTGACTGGAAGACGCATCTGACGATGGTTTATCACCTTACCTCAACTGCAGATCAGCGCACAGTGGTAGTAAAAGTGAAACTCGATAGCAACAAACCAGTGATTGATACTGTAAGCGATATCTGGCGCACCGCAGAGTTTCATGAACGCGAAGTGTACGATCTCTTTGGTGTGAATTTCACCAACCATCCCGATCTCCGCAGGATCCTGCTTACTGATGATTGGAACGGATGGCCACTCAGAAAAGATTACACAGACCCGGTGAACATGATCAAACTATAAACAGCGTAACACTACAATATGTACACTGATACTGAAATAATAAAAGGAGCTATCCGCGTTTCACCCGAGGGTGATCTCGAAGAGAATGGCGACCTCGTCATAAACGTTGGACCACAACACCCGGCAACGCACGGTGTTCTTCACCTGGTGATCACACTGGATGGAGAAACGATCAAAAAGATCGAACCGCACCTGGGATACATTCATCGCTCCATAGAAAAAATGTGTGAAAGCCTTTCTTACAGGCAGTTTATTTATACGACCAGTCGCATGGACTATCTCTCTGCACATATGAACAACCATGCATGCGCATTGGTGGTTGAAAAAGCAATGCAGATCGAAGTTCCAAAAAGAGCGCAATACATCCGTGTATTGATGGATGAGCTTACACGCATTGCTTCACACGAGTTGTGGTGGGGTGCAATGGCCATGGACCTCGGTGCACTCACTCCATTCTTCCTTGGATTCCGGGAGCGTGAAGTGATCAACGACATCATGGAAGAAACCTGTGGAGCACGACTCACCATGAATTACATGGTGCCTGGTGGTGTGATGGCAGATCTTCATCCCAACTTCGTTCCAAGAGTAAAGCAATTCATCGCGCAGTATAAAGAAAAGATACATGAGTATCACGAGCTCGTGACTGGTAACGTAATCTTCCAGAACAGAACCAAAGGCATCGGCATGCTTTCAAAAGAAGATGCTATCAGCTATGGATGTTCAGGGCCCGTTGCAAGAGCAAGCGGTGTAAGCTGCGATGTGCGCAAGCTATATCCTTATGATGTTTACAATGAGGTACAGTTTGATGAAGTGATCGATCATGGTTGCGATTCATGGGCACGTTACATCGTCCGCATGAAGGAAATGGACCAGTCGCTTCGCATCGTTGAACAACTCATCGATGGAATTCCGGAAGGTGATTTCCAGGCTAAAACAAAAGCGGTATTGAAACTTCCAAAAGGAGAATTCTATCAGCGTGTTGAAACTGCAAGAGGAGAACTCGGAGTGTATGTAGTAAGTGAAGGCGGCACAACACCCTATCGAATAAAATTCAGATCACCTGGATTCTCAAACTTGTCGGCACTGGAACACATGGCTGTGGGAGGTAAGATCGGCGATCTGATGGCAACGATGGGAACACTTGACCTGGTAATTCCTGATATCGACAGGTAACAATAAAGCGTAAAAATTATTTAGATGTTTAGTTTAGAAAGCATAGCAAACTCGGTGGACCAATGGCTGAACGGAATGTTCCCTCCGATCGTTGCAATTATCATCCAATGTCTGATCGTGATATTACTGGCCATTGGGCTGTTTGCCGCACTGGGATTGGTTTTGGTGATCATGGAAAGAAGGGTGGCCGCTTACATGCAGCTTCGCCTTGGACCCAATCGCGTGGGACCGAAAGGTATGTTGCAATCTGCAGCAGATACCGTAAAGCTTATCATGAAAGAAGGCCTTACGCCCAATAATGCAGATAAGTTCTTATTCAACCTCGCTCCCTTCATCGTGATGATCGTGGCTATGCTGTTGCTTGCACCGATCGCTTTCGCGAAAGGATTCCAGGCATGGGATATTAACATCGGTGTGTTGTACATCACCGCAGTCTCTTCAATTTCTGTAATAGGCATATTGATGGCAGGATGGGCAAGTGGAAACAAATATTCATTACTTGGTGCGATGAGAAGTGGTGCGCAAATCGTGAGTTACGAGCTTTCAGCAGGACTTTCGATCATCGCTATCGTTGTACTCTCCGGTAGTTTGCAGATCACTGACATCATTGAATCACAGAGAAACGGATGGTGGTTGTTTAAAGGACATATCCCGGCGATCATCGCCTTCGTTATCTACATCGTAGCGGTAACCGCGGAAACAAACCGTGCACCTTTTGACCTTGCCGAAGCAGAATCCGAATTAACTGCAGGTTTCCATACCGAATATTCAGGGATGAAGTTCGCTTTGTTCTTCCTTGCCGAATACATCAACATATTCATTGTTTGTGCACTCGGAGCAACACTGTTCCTTGGAGGATGGATGCCTTTCCACATAGGAGGTTGGGACGGATTCAATCACATAATGGATTATATCCCTTCATCGGTGTGGTTCTTTGGAAAAACCTTCTTCCTGATATTTTTGATCATGTGGTTCAGATGGACATTCCCGCGCCTGCGTGTGGACCAGTTGCTGAATCTCGAGTGGAAATATTTGTTGCCGATCAGCATGTTCAACATCCTGCTGATCACGTTGATCGCAATATTAGGATGGCATTTTTAATTGATTCAACACTAAACTATACAACGTGTTTATCAAAGATTATTTATCAGATGTATATACCGGCGTGAAGTCTCTGCTGATTGGTATGAAGAGAACCGGTTCTTATTTTATCAATCCAAAGACACGCATCACACAGGAGTATCCCGACAATCGTGCAACGCTCGTATTACCCGAACGATTCCGTGGGGAAGTAGTGATGCCGCACGATGCAAACAATGAACATGCCTGCACAGGTTGCACTGCCTGTGAGCTTGCCTGCCCGAACGGAACGATCAAAGTGATCACGAAGTTTGACATTACTCCTGAAGGAAAGAAAAAGAAAGCGGTAGACACATTTGTCTATCACCTTGATATGTGTACAATGTGCGGCTTGTGTGTTGAGAATTGTCCTACAGGGGCGATCCAGATGGCACAAACCTTCGAGCACAGCACGTTCGACCGCAATAAACTGATCAAACAATTAAATAATCCAGGATCAAAACTCAGGGAGGGCATTGAATAATGGACGCATCATCAATTATATTCTATTGCATCGCTGCCTTCACGTTAGGCACCGCGTTGCTCGCAGTAACAACGAACAAAATATTTCGCTCAGCGATCTGGTTGTTGTTCTCACTCATCGGCATTGCAGCGTTGTACATCTACCTGCAGGTTGAATTCATCGCTGCCGTTCAAGTGGTGGTTTATGTAGGTGGTATCGTTGTACTCATCATCTTTTCGATATTCCTCACACAACAAAGCGGAACGAAGATGCCAAAGCCAACGATCTCACGTACGATCTTCTCTGTGCTTGCGGCGCTATTTGGATTTGCATTCACTTATCTGCTGATCAGTGAATATGGTTTCAATGAAACGCAAGCTGCACCGTTCGTGCTGAACGTAAAAGACATCGGCAGACAAATGCTGAGTACAACGGATTACGGTTTCGTTCTTCCTTTTGAAGTTGTGAGCATCCTGTTGCTTGCTGCAATGATCGGATGTATCGTCATCGCTATCAAATCGCCTTCAGAAAGGAAAGAAACGAAGGTTCAATCATCCCCTGCAAAACAATTGATCACCGCTCCTGAAGAGGAGATACAAGAGGAGGTATTATAATGAGTACAATTCCCTTAACACACATTTTATTCATCAGCACCGCACTTTTCTTTATCGGTATGTACGGACTGTTCACCCGAAGGAATATGATCACCATGCTGATGTCGATCGAATTGATCCTTAATAGTGTGAACATAAACTTTGTGGCCTTCAACAAATACCTGTACCCCGATAAGCTCGACGGTATCTTCTTCACGCTGTTTGTGATCACTGTTGCTGCTGCAGAGGCTGCAGTTGCCATCGCGATCATTATTAACCTGTATAGAAGTCACAAATCAATTGATGTTGAAGACGCAACTGAACTGAAATACTAAGAAACATGTTGAACTACTCTTATACCTTATTCATACCCCTGCTGCCCCTCGCCAGCTTTCTGCTGCTCGGACTGTTCGGAAGAAAATACTTTAACAGATCAGCCGGAGCACTTGGAACATTGTCGCTCCTTGGATCCGCGGCTTTATCGCTGTATACCGCTTATCAGTACTTTTTTGTTGAAGAAAGATTGAACGGTGTTTACCAGTCGATCGCAGCCTACAAGTATACCTGGCTGGAATTCATGCCTGGTTTATCGATCGATATGGGACTTGAACTCACACCCATATCCGTAATGATGCTTGTAGTAGTAAGCTTTATTTCATTGATGGTGCATTTGTTCAGTCTTGGTTACATGAAAGGCGAAGAAAGATTTGCAACATACTTCTCTTTCCTTTCGCTCTTTACGTTTTCCATGCTGGGACTGGTACTGTCTTCAAACCTTTTCCAGATCTATATTTTCTGGGAACTTGTGGGTGTATCCTCGTTCCTGCTGATCGGATACTACTTCACAAAGCCCTCCGCAGTGGCGGCTTCGAAAAAAGCATTCATCGTTACACGGTTTGCCGACTTCGGTTTCCTCATAGGTATATTGATACTCGGCTACCACGCGCAGACATTGGATTTCGGCACATTGATTACAAGGCTCACAACCGATACTCCGCAACTTGCGGGCATCAATGCTGCATCGTTCATGGGCATCTCCATGTTAAGCTGGGCATTAACGCTGGTATTCATAGGCGGCGCAGGTAAATCTGCAATGTTCCCGCTTCACATCTGGCTGCCTGACGCGATGGAAGGCCCTACGCCTGTATCTGCTCTCATACATGCTGCAACGATGGTAGTGGCAGGTGTATTTCTTGTGGCGAGATTGTTTCCGGTGTACTCGATATCAGCACCCGAAGTGCTGGATCTCATAACATATATCGGCGCATTTTCTGCACTCCTTGCAGCAATCATCGCATGTACGCAAACGGATATCAAAAGAGTGCTGGCATTTTCAACCATGTCGCAGATCGGCTACATGATGTTTGCACTGGGTGTTGCGAGGTATGGAAGCGAAGAATCGTTAGGCTTCACGGGTTCGATGTTCCACCTGTTCACGCATGCATTCTTCAAATCATTATTGTTCCTCGGTGCGGGCGCAGTGATCCATATGGTTCATGCGAACGATATGAAAAATATGGGAGGACTAAGAAAATACATGCCGATCACACACATCAGTTTCTTAATTGCATGTCTGGCGATAGCAGGTATACCTCCATTTGCAGGCTTTTTTAGCAAGGAAGAAATACTGCTTGCAGCCTACAATCAAAACCCAATGATCTATTGGGTGGCATTATTCACTGCGGCACTCACAGCATTCTATATGTTCAGGCTTTATTTCAGCATCTTCTGGCATAAGGAAGCGCCTGAAGCTGCAAAACACAATCACCACGGGGAAGGAACTTTCGCTATGAAGCTGCCGCTGGTGATCCTTGCCGTTTGCTCATTGCTTGCAGGGTTTGTTCCTTTTGCTCAATACATCACGGCAGAAGGAACTGCGCACCAATCGCATACTGACATCAACTTCTCCATACTTCCTGTTACGCTGGCAATTGCTGGTATCGTTATCGCAGCGGTGCTTTACAAAACTGAAAACAGAAAACCTGAAACAGTGGCGAATGCGCTCGGAGGTTTCTATATGCTTGCAAAGCGCAAGTTCATGATCGATGAACTGTACCTGTTCATCACGAAAAAAGTGCTGTTCAATTTTGTAGGACGACCAGCAGCGTGGATCGATAGAAATATAATTGATGGTGGAGTAAACGCGGTAGCGCTGGCAACTGCGAAAACTTCGTCGATGATCAAAACGGTGCAATCGGGAAAAGTACAGAGCTATGCATTGTACTTCTTCGCCGGAGTTATCGGATTGGCCGCATTACTAATATACCTGTGGAAATAAAATATTGTAGACAATGAACCTGACATTACTGATCATACTGCCCTTTTTGACAGCGCTGTCGATCCTCTTTTGTAAAGGATTGAAACAAGTGCGTACAGTGGCCCTTACCGGAACCGTTGCACAATTGCTGCTGTCGTTCGTATTGCTCTATCAATTCCTCCAGGAGCGCGCTTCAGGAAATACTGCAACCACTGTATTTAATTACAAGACCACTTTATTCAGTAGTTTCAATATCGAATACAATGTAGGAGTTGACGGCATAGCGATTTCAATGATATTGCTCACTGCCTTTATCGTTGTTGCGGGAGTGCTGGTATCGTGGACCATGGAGAAGCTCAGCAAAGAATTTTTCTTCCTGCTTCTCTTCCTCAGCATGGGCGCTTATGGATTTTTCATTTCGCTCGACATGTTCCTGATGTTCTTCTTCCTGGAAGTGGCGGTAATACCTAAGTTCCTGTTGATCGGCATCTGGGGCAGTGGTAAGAAAGAATACAGTGCAATGAAACTCGCTTTGATGTTGATGGGTGGATCTGCACTGGTGTTTGTAGGACTCGCAGGGTTGTACTTCAACACTACAACTGCAACAGGCGGACATACATTCGACATTGCACAGATCGCACAAATGAACATCCCGGAGCAGGCACAGCGATTCTTCTTCCCCTTTGCTTTTATAGGCTTTGGAATATTTACAGCACTATTTCCTTTTCATACCTGGGTACCGGATGGACACTCTTCTGCACCAACTGCAGCGTCGATGTTCCTTGCGGGCATCTCGATGAAACTCGGTGGATATGGATGTTTGCGTGTTGCAACCTTCCTCATGCCGCAGGGAGCTGAATACTATTCATGGGTCATTATTCTGTTGGCAACGATTGCCATCATCTATGGAGCATTCGCTACCATGATGCAAACCGATTTGAAATACATCAATGCGTATTCTTCGGTTAGTCACTGTGGATTTGTATTGCTCGGTATTGGAATGCTGACGCAGACATCGATCACCGGCGCAGTGATGCAAATGGTATCACATGGGTTGATGACAGCCCTTTTCTTCGCCGCCATCGGCATGATCTATAGCAGGACGCACACCAGGGAAGTTTCACAGCTTGGAGGATTGTTGAAGATCACTCCATTTATTTCCAGTGTATTTGTGATCGCAGGTCTGTGTTCTCTTGGACTGCCCGGTCTTAGCGGATTTGCCGCGGAGATGACGGTGTTTGTAGGAGCATGGCAAAATCCTGATTTCTGGTATCGCTTCGCTACCATCCTTGCGTGTGCATCTATCGTTGTGACTGCTGTATATATTTTGAGAGCGACAGGAAAGACAGTAATGGGACCACTCAGTAATGAATATGCAAAGCTGAGCGATGCAAGCTGGAATGAAAAGCTTGCTGCAGGATTGCTCATCGTTGGAATTGTTGCGATAGGTATTGCACCATTCTGGCTGATAGACCTCGTAAAACCCGGAGCAGAAGCGATTATGAGGCAGTTTGGAATGAAATGATAGACGGAAAGCGGAAAGCGGAAAGCGGAAAGCGGAGAGCGGGAAGCGGGAAGCGGGAAGCGGAAAGCGCATTTCGAATTATGAATTACGAATTACGAATTGAAGTTAAATAACTGAGCCATGTTGAACGAATTTTTGATCTTAATGAAGCAGGAACTGGTGGTTGCCGTTATCCTATTCATACTGCTTACTGTAAAAGTGGGCAGGGACCGTACCAATGAAACTGTGATCCGGCTGGCAAACGTGCTATTGTTCGCCAACGTGATCATCGGATTTCTTTTCAACCAGGACGGTGTACTTTTTAATGAAATGTTCCGAACCAATGGTTTGGTACATGCAGAGAAAAGTATCCTTAACATTGGATTGTTGATCATATCCATGCAATCATATTCATGGTTGAAAAATCACAAACACGTTCTTGAGTTTTACATATTGATTTTGGCAACATTGTTAGGGATGTATTTCATGATCTCTGCCGGTAACCTGCTGATGTTCTATGTAGGTCTTGAACTCTCTACCATTCCACTCGCTGCTGCTGTGAATTTCGATCTGAACAAAAGACAATCTTCTGAAGCTGCGATGAAGATGATCATATCTTCCGCTTTTTCTTCGGGTATATTGCTCTTTGGTATCTCCATGCTGTATGGCGCAACAGGAACACTCACGTTTACCGAACTGAGTCAGAATCTTGGCGGCAGCTCACTGGAAATTTTCGCGTTCGTCATGATCATCGCGGGCTTTGGTTTCAAGATATCCGCAGTTCCTTTTCACCTGTGGACCGCCGATGTGTATGAAGGTGCACCGGTTCCAGTTACATCGTATCTGTCGGTTATCTCGAAAGGCGCTGTCCTGTTTGCATTTGTACCGATGTTGTACACTGTATTCAATCCACTTGCAGAAACATGGTATAATGCATTGTTCCTGCTGAGCATCCTTACAATTATCATCGGCAACCTGTTTGCGATACGCCAGGACAATTTTAAGCGATTCCTTGCTTTTTCATCCATTGCACAGGTAGGTTTTATACTTGTAGGTATCACCGGTTCTTCTGCGCTTGGTGCATCGTCAGTAGTCTACTTCGTGTTGATCTATGTATTCTCTAACCTTGCAGCTTTCGGGGTTGTATCGGTTGTCAGCTCTATGACGGGCAAGGAAGGTATCAAAGACTATAAAGGATTTTACAAAACCAACCCGATGCTGTCGTGGGTGCTCACCATCGCTTTATTCTCACTTGCAGGTGTGCCACCAACAGCAGGTTTCTTTGGTAAATTCTTCCTTTTACTAAGCGGTGCCGAGAAAGGAAACTACATACTCATTACTATTGCAGCATTGAACATGATCGTATCGTTCTATTACTACCTGCGCGTAGTAAAAGCGATCTTCATGGATGCGAACGAAAACCCGATTCAGAAATTGAGTCTGCCTTCCATGCCGCGACTGGCATTATACGTTTGTGTGATAGGCATCTTTGCAACAGGTGCAGTTACATGGGTGTATGACTACATTGTGTCGCTTGCAGCGTGACAGCTGGCTTCAGAATTGAGAATTGGGAATTGAAAATGACGGATTACGAATTACGAATTACGAATTTTTGAATAATGGCAATAAATCAAAACCATATAGCAGAAGAACTTGACGGCATTAAGTGTTCGGTAGTTGAAAAAAATGCAACTCCTGAACGCACAGAGTTCCTGAAGAAATTACTCGAATACAATGGGTATACTGTTGTAGTGGCGGCGACACCCGCTGCGAAGCCGGCGCCTCCAAAGCCTGCTCCGAAGCCTGCTGCAGCCCCTGTGGCAGCTGAAGGCGAAGCACCTGCGGTGCCTGCATCACCAGCAATTCCTGCAGTTCCTGTTGTTGAAGCTGCACCTCCGCCGCCGCCACCACCATCTACATTTACAGTTGGTGTTACAGACCTTCTTTTCAATCCAACGAATGCTGTTTTTGGTCGTGCTTTACGCACACCAGACGGACATGTTGTTACGATGGCCTACTGGCAACAGAAGGAAGACGTGTCGAGAGATGAGATACCGTACTATAGTAATCGGTAAGTCAGAGTAATTGGTAGTCAGTAATTGGTAGTCGGTAATCGGTAGTCGGCGACAGGCCGCTTCCCGCTTCCCGCTTTCCGTTAAATATTTACGTTTGAATGATGGCCGGGTAAGAGAGATCTTCCCGGCTTATTCATTTATTCCATCAAAGATTAATAGCCTTCTTCTTTTTTGTTTCCACTTTGATCACTCCATGCTTCGCTTTATCGCCATATTCAGCAGTGGCCTTGTCGCCTTTGAAAACAGCAATGGATTCAATGTCATCGGGCTTCACCATTTTTTTGAGCGAAGTGCCTGCGGGCTGCTCCTTTCCATCAATGAATATGAGCGCCTGGCTTGCATCTCCAACTGTCGATGATACCCTGTTGCCATCGGCATCATGAGAGATGTCCATAATTACAATAGTGTCTGCCTTCAATTCCATATGCGTTGTCTTTTCACTGCCGGATGTCTCGGTGATTTCCCGGACGATGGTCACTGATTTGTCGCCCTTCTTTTTCGCTGGTGGAACCGGAGGTGTTGGTGGTGTTGGAGGTATGGCTACTTTCTCCACGTGCGGAGCTGGAGCGGGCTTTGACTTTGGCGCAGGTATATCCACCCTTTCGATAATCGGGGCAGGCGGTGCATTCGGCGCAGGCGGAGCATCCGGAGCAGCGGGCGGTGGCGGTGGAGTTGCCAATTCGCCATACTTCGACTCAAATTCCTCCTTCTGCTTCTTATCATTCAGATTGTACTTTTCCACCGTACCGTCCTTCAATCGAATGGTCACGGTCTTTTCTTTGTTATTCTTTCGAATATCAACATTCACTACTTGTTCCGGATCAACCGATCCACGCTTCGAGGGTATCGTGTCGTTGATGATCACTGCAGTATCTTGTTGCACATTAGAATCCTGCACTTTCCGAAATGCCACCAGCAACACCAGCACGATGGGCAGTATGACCAGGAACCTGGCAACGTTCGCACGGGCAGATCTGTTCTTGTTCATCATAATAATTCGTTTTTTTAATGAAGTAAAATTGAAATTGTTTGTAATTGAGAATTGAGGCACTCCAATCACCCTCAGTAATAAATACTGATACTGCGTTTTATCGAATCCCTGCTGCAACACTTTTTCATCAGCAATGAACTCGAGGTTTTGCCGGATCGCATTGCGTATTAACCATGCAAATGGATTGAACCAATTGAACAGGCAAAGAATCTCCCCAATTAAAATATCGATGGAATGTTTTTCTTTCACATGTACATATTCGTGTCGAATGATCTCACGCAATTCCTCTTCGCTATGAGTCTCTGAATTGATGAATATTGCGTTGGCAAATGAGAAGGGAAGAATCTTATCATTTACCTGGTAAACCTTTACAGGCCCCTCTACCACCAGTTTCGCAGCCCTGCGCATTTTCTGCAGCGATATGAATTGAACGATCAATCGTACCGCAAACACGAGCGTCCCGGTAGCCAGCACACAAAGCATTATGTTTGCCGTATTCCACTCGAATCGTTGCGACACAGCTTCATTGCCGAGCACAGATAAGTTATATATCGACGGTATCTGCAGTATGGCCTCTTTCTTTTCCTGCGAAAACAGTGCGATGATGTTGGCTACATTTATCAACGGAAATGCAAACGACAACAACGAGAAACACACCAGGTACCAACGATTGCAATTGTAAAACGTAAGGCGACGCAGCAACAGGTAATATACCATGTATACCACCACGAGACTCGCCGATGCCTTTACGATATATGAAATGAATTCTGTCATACTCCGGTTATTTGATATTTACTTTTTTCCTTTTTCAATCATCGCGATGATCTCCTTTAATTCCGAGGGACTGAGTTTCTTTTGGTCGATAAAAAAGTTCACCAGGTCCTTATAAGAGTTATCGAAGTAATTTTTCACCACCGTTCCGAGGTAATTTTTTTTGAACTCCTTCTCGGTTATAGCTGCTTTATAAACATAGGTGTTGCCTACGAGGCGACTTATCACATAACCCTTCTTCTCAAGATTCTTGACCGTGGAAGCAAGCGTTGTATAAGGTGGTTCGGGCGCGTCCATATGCTCCAGGAACGATTTGATACTTCCCTCCCCCGCTTTAAATATCGCCTTTAGCGCTTCTTCCTCCGGAATTGTAAGCTTTTCCATTTTTCTACGATGTTTTCGTAAACCTACGAAAGTTTCGTAATACGCCAAATTATTTTTTCCTTTTTTGGCAAGTATTGGGATGAGTGGCAAATGCCAGTAAGCTGGCTTCCGCCCACAAAAAAGGGCCACCACCAGGTGACCCTTTATACTCATAGCATTAAACTAATTAGAATGCCTTCTTATCCTGATTCTTGATCGCGTCAAGCATTTCCTTCACCGCACGTTCCAACTGCTGATCCTTGCCGCTTAAAATCGATTTAAAGTCATTTGCTACCTTAATATCCGGCTCGAGCTGAAGGTTCTCAGTAGGTCTGTTTTCTTTTCCGATCGTAGCGATCATCGGTATTCCAAACACAAGCGTTGGATCGATCTGCTGCTCCCACCATACCGCAGTACCGGTGCCGGGAACCGGCATACCAATCAGTTTACCCAATCCCAGTGATTTATAAGCATATGGGAAGATGAACGCATCAGAATAATTGCTTTCACTCATCAATACCGTAGAAGGCAATGCCCACTTATAGAAAGGCTCACTGCTTACCGGCTTTACGCCTTGTGGCGACATGCCCAGGTATTTTTTGCCCGATAGGAACGTTACCAAATCATCGTGCAACCAACCGCCGCCATTGAACCTTGTATCAACGATCAGCGCCTGCTTCTCTGCTTCCTTACCTAGTACTTCTTCAAACACGGTACGATAGCTTCCATCATTCATTCCCTGTACATGCACATATCCAACTTTACCGCCAGACATCTCATCCACCATCTTACGCATCATGTTCGTCCAGCGCCTGTACAACAAGCCCTGCTCCTCTCCCTGTGATATCGGCTTGGTCGTTTCTTCCCAACGTGTCTTGGTTGCGGGATCATACAGGCTTAACAACACATTCTTGCCGGTCTTGCGATTGAGCAAGCGCGACCAGTCCATATCGTTAGTGATAGCTTCGCCATCGATCTTTTCAATAACAACATTTTGTTTGATTTTTGTTTTCGCATTGGTGAATGGACCTCCCTCAAGCACTTCCATCACTTTCACTCCTTCACCAGCATACATTTCGTCAAACAACAAACCAAGGCTCGCAGTTGCATCTGTATTTTGCTGTTGCGGTGAATATCTTCCACCTGTATGTGATGCATTCAATTCTCCAAGTAACTCACTCAACAACTCCTGGAAATCATAATTGTTATTGATATGCGGCAGGAACTTAACATATGCATCATAGTAACCTTTCCAATCGATACCATGGATCTTCGGATCATAGAACTTCTTTGCAACCTGGCGCCATGCATGTTCAAGAATGTATGCACGCTCTTCAAATTGATTGAGATTCATTTCACCGTTTACCATTACTGGTGATGTTTTGCCGCTTTCAGCGTCAACCTTCATGATCTTGCCGTCACTAACAACAAAGATGTTCTTACCATCTTTAGAGATATCCATTCCTGCAGGACCACCATCAAGTTTCGCAAGCAGCTTTGTTTCTTTCGTTCTTGGATTTGTCAACCACAGATCGTAGCCTTTTTCCATACGCGCAAGGAAGAAAAGTTTTTCTCCATCACTGCTTAATTGATAATCCGAAATGTTACCGGAGTTGATCGTCAGGCGCATCTTCCTGTTATCAAGTGCAGTGAATTGGGGCTCCCATGACTTTGTGGGAGGTGCGATCTTTGATGCAGTGTCTTTCTTACCTGCAGTTGCAGTGCTCTTTTCTGCTTCAGCTTTTTCTTTTTCTTCTTTTTCTTTCAAAAGATTGAACTCATCTTTTGTCAACCGGTAACGATCATATGCATCCTGGTCGAAAAACATCGCATAGATATCGATCTCGGCTGCACCCTGGTATGCAAGCGACTTTTTACCATTCTTGTCGGTACCCCAGAGTAATGCCTTACCACCAAATGCCCATTTCGGACTGCCATCAGAAAATCCGCTCTGTGTAAGGTTCCTACGCTCGCCAGAACCATCGGCTTTCATAAGCGCGATCTCATCTGTTGGCCACCTGCCTTCATTTGAAGTGAATGCGATCCATTTTCCGTCGGGCGACCAGGTATAACTCTGATCTCCATCGGCATATGAATAATTAATTCCTGGCGGAACCAAAGTGCGTGATTTCTTTGAGTCAAGGTTGTAGATCTTTACAACATTTCTTTCTTCGAGATACGCGATCTCCTTACCATCCGGAGAAAGTTCCGGTTGAAATTCTTCTTTATCCGTTGCGATCAATGCTTCTTCTTTCAGCACCGTTGATGCATAAAAATAAGGCTCCTCTTTGCGAACGATCGACGTACGATAGATATTCCATGAACCGTCTCGCTCGCCGGAATAGATCAGCGATTTTCCGTCTGGAGTGAACTTCACATTTCTTTCCTGCTGCGGAGTATTCGTGATCCGTTTGGTAAGTCCACCTTCAACTGATGTTACGAAGATCTCACCCCGAACAACAAATGCGATCTCCTTTCCATTAGGTGACAACTCGGTTTGTGTAACACCGGAATTTATTGGAAGGATCTTTTCGGAATTTGTGCGACCATCTGTATTCACACGCACTTCAATCTTCTTTGGAGAAGATCCTTCTTTCATTGTATATATCTCACCGTCGTAAGTAAAACACAATGTATTATCCAGTGAACGTGTAAGATTTCTTACAGGATGTTTCTTGAAAGATGTTAGTGATTGCGCTGATTTGGCATTGTCGGCAGATACTTTATAAATGTTCTGCGTACCATCTTTCTCGCTCAGGAAGAAAAATGATTTATCATCTGCGCTCCAGATCGGCTCACGGTCTTCGCCTTCAAATTCCGAAACCTGCGCATATTCTTTCTTTGCTGCATCATACACCCATATATCTCTTGTTACAGATGATGTATGATGTTTTCTGAATGCATCTTCATAACCTTTGCGATCCTGGAAAATTACTTTGTCGCCTTTCGAATTAAACCTCGCAAACTCTGATCCTGCAGACAGATACATCACGGAACGACCGCCTGTAACCGGCACCTGGTAAAGCTTTTGGAACAACCCACGCTGCGGGAATCGTGCTGATGTGTAAATGTCGTTGCGACCGGTACTAAATAAAACAGATTTACCATCGGGTGTAAAATCGCATGGATAATCATTTGCCGAATGATAAGTCAAACGTTTTGCTTCACCACCGGAAGCGGGCATTACATATACATCCATATTGCCATAGCGATCGCTTGCAAAAGCGATGTATTTGCCATCGCGGCTCCAAACTGGCATGTAATCGTGTGCCTCATGAAGCGTCAAAGCCGTAGCCTCGCCACCACTCGATGCAACCTTATACAAATCACCTTTATAACTGAATACGATGGTCTTGCCATCGGGCGAAATAGCGGGGTAACGCAGCCATAACGCGTTAGATTGGGAATAGGACGCCAGCCCACAAGCCATCGCCACTACTACAGAGAAGATTCTTTTCATTAATTGAAGAGTTTTAAAGATAACTCTCAAGTAAGGAAAACTATCCGAGAAACGGGCAAAATCTGTTATAAAAGGTTTGGAAAGTACATCATCGGGCAGTTTTCCCGGAGCGGCAACCATTCTGAAAACATCACCGTATCAATCTTTGTCCGCACGTCTTACCTCTAAAACCACTGGTTAGCCTGTCGCTCCCCCTTACGAAAACTTCCGATAGTCATTTTTATAACATTAAAAAACCAATGC
Source organism: Bacteroidota bacterium (assembly GCA_023437225.1). GTDB lineage: Bacteria > Bacteroidota > Bacteroidia > Chitinophagales > Chitinophagaceae > Flavitalea. The sequence goes on from JAEZGS010000004.1 coordinate 20,085, forward strand.
TATGCTTTCCAGTAACCATTTGTCCAGGGGCCTGGCTATGCCCTTGCTGATGCGATTCAGCGTATTATCGCTTCTGTTGTTTCTATTTGTTGTCGCCTGTAAAAAGGTTGATGTTCCCAAGCCGGAACCTGGCGAACTCGGGCTGAAACTAATTGCACAGGAACTGGTTTCTCCCATTGCACTAGCCTCTCCCGATGATGGAACGCATCGACTGTTTGTCGTTGACCAGGTTGGAAAGATCTGGATCATCGATAAAGACGGTAAAATGATGCCCGATCCTTTTATCGACATCAGCAGCAAGCTGGTTACACTCAATCCATTCTATGATGAGCGCGGACTATTGGGACTGGCCTTCCACCCATCGTACAAAACAAATGGAAAATTTTACCTGTTTTATACAGCACCACCACCTGCGGGCGGACCTGACAATGATGCCGGAAACACCGGACTTCCGAAAGTCTGGAATAATACAACTACCATTTCCGAATTCAGAGTATCGGCAAATCCAAACAAGGCAAGTATGGGCTCAGAAAAAGTAATCCTCTGGGAAGCGCATCCACAGGGCAATCATAATGGAGGAACGATAGAGTTCGGACCAGATGGCTATCTGTATATTTCGATAGGAGATGGAGGTAATAAAAATGATCTTGGTCCCGGACATGTGGAAGATTGGTACGATGCAAATGCCGGTGGTAATGGGCAGGACATCGAACACAATTTCATGGGAAGCATACTACGCATCAATGTGGATCGGGGAAGCGCGGGTAAGGCTTATTCCATTCCCAACGACAATCCCTTTGTTGGTAAACCCGGATTGGATGAAGTATACGCTTATGGCTTCCGCAACCCTTATAGATTTTCGTTTGATATGAAAGGATCAAGAAGGTTGCTGGTAGGAGATGCAGGACAAAAATTGTGGGAGGAGATCAGTGTTGTAGAGAAAGGAAAGAATTATGGCTGGAACGTGAAGGAAGGAACTGCATGTTTTGATGCGTCGGATGAGTTGAGTGAATTATTGAATTGTCCTACCATGGACGTCTATGGAAACAGGCTGATGGATCCTGCATTGCAGGCGCCTAATGCTGCGCATCCCGATGGTGGAAATTTTACTGTGATCGTTGCAGGAAATGTTTACCGTGGAAACTCAATCCCGGGACTGCAGGGTAAATACATTTTTGGAAATTTCTCACCCGTTGTACCGCAACCGATGGGCGAAGTGTATATGACCAATGCTGCAGGACCGGGCCTTTGGGATTATGAAAAAATGGAATTCAAAAATTATCCAAAAGAGCATATCGGTTACTACGTGAAAGGATTTGGCCAGGACCAGGAAGGTGAAGTGTATGTATTGGCAACAACATCACTTGGACCGTCTGGAAATACGGGTAAGGTCTTGAAAATTGTTGCAGAGAAGAAGAACAAGAAATAGTGTGCTAATGTGCTAGTGTGCTAGTGTGCTAATGTGCTAGTGTGCTAATATGCTAGTATGCTAGTGTGCTAGTATGCTAGTATGCTAATGGAAACGCGGATGATGTTACTAATTTTTTGATCAATACAATTTGTCCGAGGTGATAGTGTGTATGTTCGATCACCCCATTGAAATTGCGATAATAGTTCCCATATTTCGGTTCAATGAAAGGCTCCCAGATCTTATCGTCAGGGAGCTTTTCTATTAAATCGGCAAACACCTCAACGTCATCCAAACGCTGTTGTACAAAGCTGTCCCATTCTTCCTGGGATGTAATCGGAGGATGATCGAAGCTGTATTTGTCTTTTGCTGTAAGTGGTTCCCCACGCAAAACGCCAATCAGCGCAGTTACATAATAACTGGTATGGTAAACCAGCGTTGCGATCGTATTGAATGAATCAACTTGTTGCACAGCCTGCTGCCACGATAAACCATCCAAGGTATCCTTCATGTTGACCAATGTGGGGTTGCCACCGAAATAAAGGTTACGCAGGTGCTGCGCAATGTGTTGGGCGATCATACTATCCAAGATATTTATTGGGAATGTTTCTTTCTTTATACTCTATACCATACGCGGCTTTGAGCAATATACTAACTACATTGGAAACGGTTTCCGACTTCCGATGCATTTGAGGCAACAACCCCATCATGGCATAACTTATCGGATTCACTGCGGGAATGAAAGTCTCCCAGGGATATCCATCTCCCCAAATAATGCCTTTGACTGTAAGTTCCAGATCAGCGCCATGCTCAATCAGGAACTGCAACATCTCAAAAGAATTGTTCGAGTTTTGATTGACAGTATGAAATATAGGGGTTTGTCCACCTAAGCCAATATAATCAACCGCGGCAATTGCATTCACATGGGCACCATGCGCAAGCAAAGTTTTGGCGCAAGCGACATGATTGAATTCCGCGCAAATATGCATCAATGAAACACCGGTCAGTGGTGTATATGCACAGCGTAATGTATAAGCGCGACTAACAGCAAGCGGATCATCAAGAAGTAAATCACTTAACTTGCTCGGGTCATCCAATAAAACTGATAACAGTATCTTATCCGCAAATACCAGCCCATGATCAACAAAGGCCTTCACGCATTCTTTGAATCGTGGGCTCCGCGCGTACTCACTTGTCAGTTCATAAAAAAGCGGCCGACCATTATAAACATCATTAGGACTTACACCATTGCTGAAGCATTCAACGATTCCCTCCACGTTATGTAATTCTATTTCTTCAATGATTCGCGAATGATAGTCCATGTCTACTTTTTGTTTGCATGAACAAAAACGCGACCGTCTTTCATAACAAAATGCACATTCATGATCGCGTTGATATTTTTATCGAGGTCAATATCAACAGCAATTATATCTGCAAGATATCCGGCCTTTAGTACACCAATTCTGTTTTTTGCATTCACCTGAACGCCTGCATGTATGGTAGCGGATCGAAGTATCTCGATGATAGACATACCGGACTCATAGTAACCGATCAACGTTCTTTTTGAGGGAACAGAAAAAGGCAGATGTGCATCGAGATAGTCATCTGAACCCGCAACGATAGTTACACCTTGTTTAACAGCCCGCATCAGCCTTGCACCAAGAAATTTTCTCTGCGCCTGAATATTCTTCGCAACGTTGGGATCGTTAGGAGCTACTATCTTCCCAATTTCACCAAACACAAGACTGTCGCCATCAGTGGGAATCAAGAACACGCCCCTTTTCGCCATTAAGGAGAGTGTGGTATCATCTACCTGGTAACCGTGTTCAATTGCATCAACTCCCGCAATCACTGCGTTATGAATTGCCTGGTTATCCGTCGCATGTGCAGTGACCCTGATATTATAGCGATGTGCTTCGCGTACTATCGACCTCATTTCCTCGATTGTAAGAGCCGTAACATTAGGAGTATTGTTGGAAAATATTTTGATAACATCAGCACCCTGCGTAATATTTTCACGCACCGCCTGCATGGCATCATCAACGCCTTTGACAATCCGGTATTCATCGTCGATGATATGGCGATTTTTAAAAATAACTCCGGGAATCTGCCCCCCTTCTGATGAAAGGCCACGGCCAGCACATCGCATGCGTGGCCCGATGACGATGCCCTCATCGATTGCCTTGCGGAGTGCAACATCTGCAAACATGCCGGAATTACCGAGATCCTGAACACCGGTGATTCCTGCCTCAAGGTATGCTTTGGCACGCGCAGCCCCGTATATCGCCCGATATGCATCTCCCTGAAGTGTGAGTGTTTTAACCAGGTCGAGCCCCGGAAACGGATTCTCAGGAAATAATATTTCTTTATACAGTAAGTGGGTGTGCGCATCGATCAAACCTGGCAATACAGTGGCATTAGACAAGTCGATCAGCTCACGGTTTGCCTTTTCATTCTCGTTCAATTGCTTGAAAGACTTAACAGAAACGATCTCTGCACCATCAACAAGAATAGCCATATCATTAGCAAATGTGCCGGTTTCGCTATTGAAAAATTTCCCGGCTTTGATGAGAAACTTTCCTCCGCTTTGTGCGCAAAGCAGTAGAGGAAAGAGAAAACAGAACAACACACTTAATTGCTTCATATCAATTGTTTTTTTCATTGGGCCAATGAATACAGATAGCATATCCATCGGGATCCTTAAAGCTAATAGCTCTGAAAGCATAGCCGGTTATTGATGGCGCGTCAACGTCAATATCTTTGCTGAGGAGATATCGATAAGCCGAATCAATGTCGCGGCTTCCAAAATATAATATAACATCCTGGTGTACATTGTATCGATCGACATCCGGTTCCTGCGGGCGATTCTCCTTCTCATAAAGAGTGTTAAGCATTAAACTGATTCCGTTGTATTCTAACAGGACCCAGTCCGCATCATCATCCTCAGAAGAAGCCGACACCACCTTGAATTGCAGGATATCTCGATAGAACTGTAGGGACCTGGCCATATCAAAGACCTGCAACAAAGGGCAGAAGCCTTCGAGCGAAAGTTGCGGTGCCTGGTTGTTTTGCATATTTCATCACTGCAAGATGGAGGCAGTGAACAACAAGGTATTTATTCTGAAAGGAAGATGCAAGTGAGATAAAAGCAAACTATTTGTTCGACGACTTTTGTTTCAAGCGGTTTCTATTAAACGTAGAATGCTGTACCATCATTTCGAGCCCGCGACCCGCAGCAGGGTCCACATACAGGTAACAAAAGGCAAAGTCGTAGTCGTTTATCTCAGAAATTTAATACCGTCGCACCGAAAAAATAAATATCAATATCTTTTTATTGTTTTTCAATAAATATTTCTCGATATTTGATTTATAAACGCAAAACGCATGAAAACCAAAACTGAAAAGATACTGATGGCAATGACTTTCCTCGCCTATCTTGCTATCATAGGATTTTCCATTGAATGTGGCGGCCAGATCGTATCGTTGATCATCACGCTCAATAACCCTGACTTATCCAGGAAACTATATTATGTAAATGAAGGCTTCCTGGCATTGAAGGACCACGGTTTATGGTACTATATCCTCGCGATGTCTTTGGTAATTTCCATCTCCGCATTACAGATATACGTATGGTATTGTGTTATCCAGTTGCTTTCAAAACTCAACTTAAGAAATCCGTTTTCTATGGAAGTTGCAAATAACCTCAAGGATATTAGCTATGGATTACTGAGCATATGGCTGGTAAGTGTAGTGGGAAAGATCTACATTGAATGGACAGCAAAAGCCACCGGTGAAACCCAGACAGGAATTGGTGTTGCTGACGAATTCTTTTTCATCGCCGGTATTGTGTATATCATCGCACAAGTATTCAAGCGCGGAATTGAAATACAGGAAGAAAATCAATTAACAGTATAACATGGCAATAATCGTGAATCTGGATGTTATGCTTGCGCGCAGGAAAATGCAATTGCAGGAGCTGGCCGAGAAAGTGGACATCACCATGGCGAATCTCTCCATATTAAAAACCGGCAAAGCAAAGGCAGTGCGCTTCAGCACGCTTGATGCGATATGCAATGCTCTGGACTGCCAGCCCGGTGATATTCTTGAATTCGTTCATGAGAAAGCAAAACGTAAATGAACATACGCAAGGCACGAATAGAAGATGCAGTTTCCGTAACACAATGCATTCTTGTAGCAATGCAAGATCTGTTGTTTAAATTCATTGGGGACGATGATGCGCATAAAGTGCACGACTTAATGTTGCACTTTGTTATGCAGAAGAATAACCAGTATTCCTTTGCCAATTGCTTTGTAGCTGAACTGGATCAACAGGTTGTAGGTGCAGTCAACATCTATGATGGAGCGCGACTAAAAGAATTAAGTGATCCCTTTATTCAATACATCCGTGAAAAATACAATCCACAATTCAATCCTGAACCCGAAACTCAGGCTGGTGAGTTCTATATCGATACACTCGGCGTCCTTCCTTTGTTCCAGGGCAAAGGAATCGGAACGCAGCTATTGCAATATGTTATCGTCGAGTATGTACAAAATGAACATCACACACTTGGTCTGCTTGTTGACACCAACAATGATTCTGCAAAGAGATTGTACACAAGGCTCGGCTTACAAGTTGTAGCGCAGCGCAGTTTCATGGGCAAACTAATGGAGCACATGCAGATTAAACCATATTGACTTGTTCATAGCGACAGAAGCACGTTTCATGAGTTGGAGCAGTGTTTCCTAGTTATTACTAAGCTCCGTCATAATCGCTTCAATATTTTTTTCATTGTCCAATATCTCTTTTTGATATTTATCTGTATGTTCCGAAATACCTTTTGACATTAACTCGTATGCGCGAATGCGAAGCTGGCAATACTGGTGCAGCTTCTCATTCCGATGTTGGATCGGATCCGGCAACCGCATCTTGCGACAACTATCTATAACTTTAAGACCTTCATTCCAAAAGTAAATACCACGTTCGCGCAGTTGAAATACAATTTCGTCGTCGGGGGTGTTTGAAGGAAGTTTGTAAATACCAAGCGCCTGCAATTCCAATTGTTCAAATCGCTCCATTCGTTGTTCATACTTTGCAAAGTCATTCGGAAGTATGCGGAAAACAAACGAAGATCCAATGATCAGGGCTATGACGATGACAGCGATCGATAGAAACTTCACTCGTGCCTGGCCTTGCTTCAAACCTGGAACGAAAGCATAACCAATAATTAATCCACTAATCAGTCCTCCTATATGTGCCGCATTGTCGACACTACTGCCAGGTTTCAAACCGCTTAATAAGTTATATCCAACAAACACAAGTATACTTGAAAGTAACGCTTTGCGTTGCGACTTTTCGACAAGGTTTGTTGTGAGCAGGGCCACATAAACGCCATACATGCCGAATATTGCGCCCGAAGCACCTGCACTAATGGTAAGGTCATTCCACCAAAGACTAACCACGCTTGCAGCCACACCACTAACAAGATATGCGGTTACGAAACGGGATTTGCCGAGCAACGGTTCAAGCAATACGCCGATATATAGCAATGCATACATGTTTAGCGCAAGGTGTAATATGCCAATGTGTAGAAAACATGCAGTAAACAATCTCCATGGCTGTCCTTCTAATGTCAGTGGCTTGAAGTTCGCACCCCATGCAATCAACTCCTGTCCTTCCGGGGTAAGGATATGCACTCCCGACATTATCATCGTGAGGAAAATGATCACGTTGAGGCCCAAAATTATCGGTGTAATGAAGTAGCCTTCAACTGGCTTAAAGAATGAGAAGAACCCACCAGCGTTTTCAGTAAGAACGCCGGCATCTGGAGCAAGTAAATCATTCTCTTTCGAAGCGAAATCTTCTTTGAATTCGTCTAACCTTTTTGCGAGGTCCTCCTCAGTGAAAGTTGCAGCTTTATCATCGAAGGTAAGGAGGAAAGCCTCCACATTCTTCTTGTTTCGGCCCCAGTCCATCCACTGATTGCCGAGACATTCACTTTTAATATATGCTATGCCATTATCAATTCGGATCGTTATTTCTTCGCCATATGATTTCCAGGATCTTTTCGTTGAAGCAATGATGCCCGACTGGCTAATGAAATTGAAATTCCATTCGAGTGAACGCGCCGCTTCTAGTGCAACGACAAGGAAATTAAGGTTTGAAGTGTTTGCCAAGCCTATCTCCACCTCATACCTGGGGTTAAATCCAAAAGCCATATAATTGTGTTAGGGGTTGTTTAGTTTAAGGGTGTAATGTTTCCGGATCAAAAAACATCGCACACAAGCTAACAAAAACCAGGCAATTGTCGATAATTAGAAACAACTAGTCTTCGAACATTTAATGGTAAGAAAGCCGCCCCTCCATAATCTTTGCTGGTGCTGTATAAGGATGTTCTTTCGACGTGCCCACTTCCATGATGTGTTGAACGTTCCACCCTTCAGATTTCAGCAGATCCGATATCAATGATCGATGACATCGCCACCATACTGCTTCGGAACACATAAAGGCCGTCGGGGCATTCAAAGCCAGTCGCTTTAAGCGTTCTATCCCCTGTTTAAATTCTTCGGACTCCATATGATCTGCATAACCACGAAAAGCTGTATGCCGCCACGCAGTATTCGGTGAGTCTGCCAATGGCTTTCTGCGACCACCTAATGACTCAATGTGTTCGTAACGTATGCTTTCCGCAGCAAGCGATGCGCTCAATGCTTCTTTATTAAAATGAGGAAATTTACGAGAGCCCGGAAAGTGACGCACATCCACAAGGGTTTTTATATTGAACGACTTCAACATCTCCAGGAATGACTCTATGGATCGCGTTGAATGACCAATTGTGTATATCGTGTTTTCAGACATAGCTTTTTTGTCTGGTAATACATACAACATTTCCATGCCACAGTGATTTAGACATTTTTGTCACTTTCTCCGTAATGCATACATCGCCCACGGCATCAGCAGCAAACAAACCAGGAAGAGCGACCAAAGATTTCCCGAGAAGATATCAACAACGTTTCGCGAAGTGTGGCATTGACAATCGCAATCGCTATCATCGGCAACCAGAACAAGAAATATCGAATTTCCATATAAGTAGAATTCAACTAATTCGGAAGCACCATCACCACAACTCTCTTATATCTCGCAAGAGATGGTTTGCCTTTGTCTTTAACCTGCAAAATGAAATGCATCGTTTCTGCTTGCTTCACTACTGGTGCGGTTACAGGGAGGTTGTACAGGTTGCTTGCATAAGGCCGAAAACTAAAGGCACCCCGATACGTGCCCGCTTCCGGATACAGAAACCAAAGGTAACTCATCGAATCACCATCGGGATCGTAAGAACCATCTGCATTGAGATGAAATTGCTGACCGGAACGAACAGCGAAAGAATCCGCATGTGCAAGCTTTGCAACCGGCGGATGATTTGCTTCACCGTATGCCTTGATGCACCAGTCCATTCGCGCCGCAAAATCATTTTGCATCGCCTCCCTCCATCTCCAGATTGTTGCATGGTTATTTACGTGCGATTGTGAATCAACATCCGACCAAACTGAATCGTTTGCATTGGTCCATATGGCCCGTGTTTCCGGCTCATCTTCCGGCCAGTTATCGCGCTTGAACATCCCGGTATTGGAGTCTCTAAATTCCGGCTTATAATATTCATAGCGACCACCCCATCCTCCAAGGTTCGGCCTTGCAGGATCACTCAAACCATTTTGTATGAGATTGAGAAAAGCCGGCGTATCGCCTTCCATTCCATAAGCAACATCAGGATACGCTGCACCGAGCGGGCCATGTCCCTGTTGAATGTTATTCGCAAGCCATTCGTTGGATACAAGCTGTTTATTCGATCCGGGAAACGCAAACGACATTCCCAGCCATGTTGCATATGTATAGTTGTAACCCGGTGTAACCACATAAAAGATATCCGGAAAGTTCTTCCGTATCCAGGGACCAGAATCGTCCTGATCGGATATGGTATAGATCCTTACCTTACGATACAACCTTTCAGCTTCACCCGCAGACTTCATATTTTTTATTTTCCAAAGCGCCTGCGCCAGCGTGTTCGGTCCGCCCCAAACGCTGAAATATACGGGTCGATCATCTGCTTTATTCAACGCTTTTATAATGAGTTCCGAACCGGGTGAATCTTTTCCTTCACCTACTCCCTCCATTCCATACACTGCAAGTCCTTTACTTACTTTAGTTCGCAACCACTCATAAGCCGGAAATCCTTTTTCATGTTTGATAAGATTTGGTTGAACCTTATTGTATGCTTTCAAAATTTTTTCAATCGATTCTGGCGCTACGCGCGATTTCTGATGTATCGATGTTGTGGCAATCAATCCCTCTACATCAAATTGATTGGAGTAAAGTAGAAATCTTATAAGCGATTGCGCATCATCAGGGTCTGCTTCAATATCAGTTAGAACGATGACACGCGGCTTTGATGGCAATTGGGCCTCCAATTTCGCAGGCACATACAGTAGATAAACACATATAAAAAGCGTGAGACAAGTCTTGTATTTAGCAATCATATTTGAGCAATATTATATGGCTTAATTCACATTATCTGATTTCACTTTGATTAGTAAGATAATTATTCTACTTTGTTTCATTGACCTCTCATCTCTGCCGGTAGCATACTCGGAATTCACTATCGATTCACACAAAACATCTCGATAGATTTTGGCAGGAAGTTAGGCGATGAGATCGCATCAATCAGAATGATGCCGGAAAACAAACACATGAAGTAAGCTATTTGTAAAAGAGCTGAACACTCCAGGGTTCAGCTCTTCTTTGAACTTTCTAAGTTAACTCTATCTACAGACCGGTCTGTATTCGGTTTTTAAATATCCTTTCTTATTGAGATAGATTACTCCCTCTTTCTGAGTAAGCGAGAACCTGCTGCTTGATCCACGATTCGATGTGAGCACCACTACAATGCTGCCTGATTGATCGTATAAACGCCATGTGCCATATTCTGTTTCTGTCGACGTGCCGGAAATGGACGAGCTGTATTCATAGCTGTACCTGTACCTGCCGTTGGTACAAAAGTCGTAAGTCGAAGAAGACCCACCTCCCTGTCCACCTCCATAACTGTACGAACTGAATCCCCCTTCGAGGTGATTCGATGTCAAGAGGGCCATCCATCGTTGTATTGCTTCGGAATTTGTACTTGTTGCCACTTCTTCACAAGAAGCAAGCATCGACAGCATTTTAGATTTTACAGCATCCAGGTTGGCGGGACTTGCGATGGCCACAAACCCAATCACACCACCAGATTTTGTTTGTTTGAGTCCGCCCCAGCCCTTCGCGTTTCCATTGTTTGTAATAACCCATATGGGGGCATAAGCAGTTGACGCAGTAATTTGATTGAGCCTTCCTGTTGTCTGTATGGTCGTGCCTCCTCCTATATCAACGCCCGACAGCAATGCCACATCATAGAAACTAATGGAATGCTCCGCATCTTCCATAATAACTATCACACTTTGCCGATCAGGTGAATAGCAACCATATCCATCTTCTTCCTGCGTGATCGTCCAACCGGCAGGTATGGTAATGTTCATATTGAACACATCAAGGCGCGACTTCTGGGCATTTGAATAGATTGTGACAAGAACGAATATGATGATCATCGATCGCTTCATACAGTAAAGTTTAAGTGCAACGGGTACCATCAGGCCATCTCATCTTTTTTGTCATGCTTTTCAATAAACCCGAACAAGAGGATTAAAAAATTTATCGCCATGGTAATGTTGAGCAAAACGCTTTGCTTCGATTCGATGCGAGCAACGTTTAATTGTGCACTTGCCTTTTCATCGCCAAGAAGTCGCATTTTTTCAGCGACGGCAGTTTGCAACTCGCCAGTCCTCTTAAACGCATGCATGTATGCCTGGTAAAATGTTTCAAATTCACCGTCAGTCCCTGAACTGGAAAGAGTACTGATTAAATCCTTATCCTCGTCAGGCATATCATCGACAAGACTTCCGGCGGCTTCATCATACGTTCTTATAGCACGCGAGATCTGGTCTGTAACATGTGTCATAAAAAATGGTCGCGCATGGGTCTGCCCGTTAACCGTACTTTCCATAACCGCATTCAGGTGAAGCTGCGCAAAATTGAAATTGTTTGTAGCCATAGAGTTGTAACGCAGGTAGGCTTCATGGCTCTTTTCGATGCTTCCTATCTTTCCAACCAACCGTTCTTTGTCTGCGTTAAGACTTCTGTCAATCACATTCGAAATGATGAAGACTATAACCGCCAACACCATCGGTAAATATTTTTTTAAACGCATTTATTTTTATTTGACAATGCATGGAAAAAGCGGGACATACGCGCGCGCATACGTCCCGTAGAAATGTTTCAGCCTCGCGCAAAAAGCGATGTACTGTCAGCTTCAACAACGTCCGCTTCTGCAGCGAAAGCCTGGTAAACCTTGCTAACGATCAACCACTGGCCATCTATCTTCATCAATTGAAAGTAGTTTGTATAATGATTTCCGTATGCCCATTCCTGCACGACTTCGGCAGTTGCTGCGTTCCCATCATAATGAATGCATGAAATAGTGCATGCATGCGGTTCACCGGTTTTATCCGGCGCGTCATTCGCGTCGACATAAGCGAACAAACCTTCAATAGGTGCGATGATTGACTGACCAGCGCTGCTTCCAAACATCATGGCCTGCGGGTGAAAAGCTTCACGTAATAATGCGGTATTGCCAGACTGGCAACCATCTACATACTTGTTCAATACCTTACTGATAGCGGCAAGTTCTGAATTGCGGGAATTCATAATTCAACGGTTTTATGGTTAACATTAAATGGACAGGAGTGGCGCTTTCAGAAGGTTGAATAATTGCCAGAAGAGTATAATAAAATAAAAACTATAATTGAGCAAAACAACTATAGTCATCATAAAACATCCATCACGCTCTAAAGCCAAGTCTCGCCAAAAACGAAATTTACCCCACGTATCCAAAGCATTACCCGTGAAATTTCCCGGTGCAGAAACGGTACATCTCCCCTAATCCAGGGCATCCACTAATTGTAGGTTTGTTGAGACAAAAAGAATGCTTCACCTCAAAAACCTTGATCATGACTTACCAACATTTCCTCATCACGCTGTTGCTCGAGCACTTCCCTCAAATAAAGTCTCGAACACTTTACCTGGGATTTTATACCAACGCTGAATGGCAAATAACACTTCCAGGAAATTTCCCCGTGCATCTCTTCCTTAATTAACCTCAAACCTCCTCTCATGAAAGCCTTACTATGCCTAACCGTATTGCTCGCCTCCGTTGCGGTGCAATCACAATCCATCATCAGGACAGGAAATTACCAGGGCGTCAATGGCGTATTCAACAACCCGGCAAACATTGCAGACAGCAAACATCGCCTGGATGTAAACCTGGTATCAATCAGCACCAGCATTGCGAACGACAGGGCATCGTTCCGCATAAGGGATATGGGAAAGTCACTAAATCTCGACAGCATTCGCAATCAATTCCTCTATTCACATTTTGGAACCTCCAATGCTCTTGCGTTTATGGATGTGGCCGGCCCGTCTATCATGATCAGCCTTGGAAAACACTCTTCATTTGCATTGACAACGCGTGCAAGAATTATGGCCAATCAAACCAATTTTGACGGCAAGCTGCTGGATGCGATCTATTCGGACCAAGAACCCGGACAGACAATACCATATACATTGAATATGAGAGATGAAATGCGAATGACCATGAATGCGTGGACGGAATATGGTCTAAGCTACGCGCATGTCTTATACAACAACGGCCGTCATTTCATAAAGGGCGGACTAACCGTGAAATACCTGGTGGGCGTGGGTTCCGGCTTTACAAGTGTCAATAAACTGACTGGCATATTACACAGTTCACAAAATGAAGGTTACTATCTCCGGGATGCAAGTGGCACCGTTGGTGTTGGTTCCGTTGGATTGAATTTCGACGATATTGAACCGCAGCAATTTGAAAAGATGGAAAGCAAGGGACTTGGAGCAGACTTAGGATTTGTTTATGAGTACCGACAGGATCACGAAAACTACGATGAAGGTAATACCGGCTCCAACGAAAACAAATACAAGGTGCAGGTATCCGTTTCACTGCTTGATCTGGGTAAGATCACTTACAGGAATCCACATGCAAATGGTGGTCTGTACAACATCAACATCGGAGGAAACGAACAATTTTATTTCAATCAGTTTGACGGCGTGAAGCTTCAACATGCAAACCAGGTATTTGAAAACAATCCTGGTATGTTTGAAAAGATCGATTCGGATCTTGACAGGGATTATCAGGTATCGCTTCCTATGATTACCCAAATAGGAATCGACTACCAGCTTTACAAAAGCATTCATATCAACTTAACGGGAACGATTCCTTTTAGAAAAGATCAACTCAGCAAACCATTCAATTCCAGATCTTATGCATCTATTACCTTCACTCCACGTATAGAATCAAGAAAAGTGGGATTGTATATTCCAGTTCAATATAATGCGTTATCGCGCATGAATGCAGGTGTAGCCATTCGCATGGGCGGACTATATCTCGGGTCATCGAGTATTCTCAGCGCAATTTTCAAAGAATCTAAACAGCTCGATCTACAGCTTGGAGCTAAATTCAGTTTGTTGAAGAAGTAGGTTTTATCAGATGCCCGGGAAGTTCTGCAACATCCTGGCAACTTAATTGTTCCATAACCTGCTGCAATTGTTTCTTCAGAATATGTATGGTGTGAGAAGCGCCTTCCTTTCCTAATGCCGCAACACCATACATAAATGCTCGTCCAAGAAATGTGAAGGATGCGCCGGAAGCCAACACACGTGCGATGTCCGGGCCGGATCGAATGCCGCTATCCATCATAATGGTCATGTCCGTGTTGCGTGCTTTCAAAATTCTTTTTAACGAATCGACTGCTGATTCGCCTGCGTCGAGTTGCCTGCCTCCATGATTCGAAACGATCAGACCGTCGGCGCCAAGCCTTCGGCACTTTTCAGCATCGGCCTCATCAACTACACCTTTGATCACAAGCCTGCCTTTCCATCGTTCCCGTATGTAACTGATTTTTTCTTCGGTCAGCCTGCCGTTGAACGTCTTATTCATGAAGAGCCCAAGGTGATGCATGTTCATCCCCTTCGGCATATACGGCTTTAGTGTTGCAAATTCCGGCTGCCCATGAAACAGAGTTCTTATAGCCCAGTCGGGCCTCGAAACGATCTGCATCATATTGCGCAGTGTCATGCGGGGTGGCATTGCTAAACCGTTGCGAATCTCTTTGGGCCGGAAACCAAATGAAGGAACGTCCGCCAGCAACACAAGCACCTTGTACCCTGAACTTTCCAGTCGCTTCAATATATTATCCGTTACTTTCTTATCTGCCGGGTAATACAATTGAAACCACGCTTTACCTCTTGTTATCTCCGCGATCCTTTCAATGCTTGAAGTCGTTACCGTACTTAATATGAAGGGGATGTTGTTGTCATAAGCGGCCTGGGCAATTATCTCCGGCGAACCCGGCCATATCAAACCCTGCAGGCCCACCGGTGCAATGCCGAATGGTGCGCTATATGTCTCACCTAACAAATTGGTATCTAAATTCACGGCGCTGAAGTCCCGCAGGTAAGAAGGCTTCAGTTCAATTTTCCGAATGTCACTTGTATTGTTCACCAGGTTCACTTCTTCATTACAACCACCATCTACATATTCAAAAGCAAACTTTGGTATTCTCTTACGCGCGCGTTCCCGCAACGACTCCACATCAGGGTAGTCGGGGTTATAATTCATCTTCATAAAATGATCCTTGAAAATTTAATTCATCGCTCTAACGAACAAATGCCATCGCTACTCCGCCATCTACATTAATTTGATTACCGGTCGACTTACTCAACCATCCACACACAAATGCCAGGCATGCGTTTGCGATATCTTCGGGTAATATGATCTGATTCAGCAACGTTCTCTTTGCATAATACGCAGGCAGTTCCTCTATGGATATTCCATATGCTTTGGCCCGTCCTTCGGCCCATCCGCCCGCCCAGATATTGCTGTCTGCAATAACGGCATCAGGATTTACAGTGTTCACGCGAATGTTATCGCCTCCTAACTCAGCGGCCATAAGTCGACTGAGGTGCGACTGCGCTGCTTTGGCAGATCCGTAACCTGAGTTATTGGGACCGGCCACCAATGCGTTCTTTGAGACTATATTCACTATGTCTCCACCCATTCCCTGCTTGCGCATGATCTCAACAGCTTTCTTCGATGTCATGAACTGACCCTTCACTAAAATATTATAAAGAAGATCCCACTCTTCCAGCGTATGATCAGCTATTGATTTGGAGATACTGATACCGGCATTGTTTACCACGATGTCAACACCACCAAAAGCAAGGCTTGCTTCATCAAAAGCATTTGCAACAGAATCACTCTTTGTAACATCGAGTTGCGCAGCAGCTACAGCATCTTTCCCAAAGGTCTGGCGAAAATCTTTTAATGCTCCATCGAGTCGCACGGCATTCACATCACTTAATACAACACATGCGCCATACTCAGCAAACTTCTTCGCTATCGCCTTTCCTATACCACCAGCACTTCCTGTGACCAATGCGATCCTGCCACTAAGCATTTTTGGTTTGGGCATGCGTTGCAACTTAGCTTCTTCAAGAAGCCAGTATTCTATGTTGAAAGCTTCCTGCCTGGGCAACGCAGTATATTCACTCACTGCTTCAGCCCCCTTCATTACATTGATGGCATTAATATAGAATTCTGCCGCTACCCTTGCGGTCTGCTTGTCTTTCGAAAAGCTGAACATCCCAACGCCGGGATAAAGAATGATCACCGGATTGGCATCCCGGATAGCGGGACTGTTTTCATGTTTGCAGGTTTCATAATAATCGGTGTACATCTGCCTGTATTCTTCAAAGGCAGGGGTCAGCTGTTCTTTCAATACTGCTGCATCCGAAAGATCTGCGTCAGCGGCGAGTGTCAATACAAGAGGACTGATCTTGGTACGAAGGAAATGATCCGGGCAACTGGTTCCCATCGGCGCAAGTCGATCGATATCATTCGAGTTGATAAATTCCAACACCCTTTCATCATCTGTGAAATGCCCGATCATTGGCTGTTTGCTACTGCACAATCCACGCAATACAGGTGCAAGCTTAGCAGCCTGCTGCAATCTTTTTTCTTTAGGTAAAGATTCACGTCGTGCACCACCGAATACCGGTCGATCTTTGCCAATATGCTGTTCCAGGTAATCAGCACAACGCTCTACTACTTCGAGCGTATTTATGTAACATTCATATGCAGTATCACCCCATGTGAATAATCCATGACTTCCGAGCATGATGCCCCGGATACCAGGGTTTTGATCAAGGCATTTTTTCAGTTGCAATCCGAGGTCAAAGCCTGGCTTCTGCCAATCAACCCATCCCAAAGTACCGCTGAAAAGTTCCTCTGTGATCTTTTTTCCATCCTTTGCAGCAGCAATTGCAATCGCAGCATCGGGATGCAGGTGATCGATGTGTTTGAAAGGAAGAAAAGCATGTAGGGGAGTATCAATGGATGGTGCCTTGCTATTCAGATCATAGATGCAATGATTGAAAAGTTCTACCATTTCATCTTCCTGCTCTATGCCTTTGTAGATATTCTTAAGACTGTGTAGCCGGTCGAGATACAAAGCTGCAAGTCCTGATCTCTTTAATGTTCCTATATCACCACCAGATCCTTTCACCCACATCACTTCTGTTGTTGTGCCCGTAAGAGGGTCTTTTGCAGATGCCTTGCACGATGTATTCCCACCGCCATAATTCGTCAGGCGCAGGTCGGCACCCAAAAGGTTTGAACGATAAATTAATAAGTCGACCTCATCACCAGCAAGCTCTGCTGCTTTTGATTCATCCCATAAATAACTAACGTGCTTAAAATTCGTTGCAGTACTGTTCATCACAATTGTTTTTGAATTATCGGTTCGATGGCAGGTTGATGTAAAAGTACTTCGGGAAAATGTTTTTCCTATCCTGTATTATCCCAGAATAGCGTCTTTTGATTTTACATAATGCTTCAGCCCGATCAGGGTTGCAGGAAGCTCGCGGGAATTCCACTGTTGATGGATCGCCAGAGCTGCACCCAATGCGGTACCCTGCGTCATTGATGTTGCAAACACTTTTAATTCGGGAAATACATCCGCAAGAAGTTGCATGTAAATTTTATTTTTTGAGAAACCGCCATCAACATACATATTGGCGATGTTCTCATCACTTATGACTGCGCGTGTTACTTCCGATTGGCGATGGATCATATCAACAATCAATTGGTGATATGCATGCGAAGCCGATCTGAATACTTCCAATCGCCGAAGATGAAAAACACAGGGATCCGTTGGTGAACAAGCCTGCGCACTGCTGGTGAACAGTCCCTCTGAATCACTGGTGTGTTGTATCTCTTGTAATATTTGCGGATCGTAAGAAAGTGCCTTGAAGTATTCAGGTTGAACATTGAAATGTGAAGCTATCCTGTTTAATTGCTGATCATGATCATAGCCTGCAAAAAGCATCGATGCTTTTACAGGTTTACCATTATAGGTCTGATAACTCAGACAACCTCCCTGCAGTTCACCAATGTCGGGAACATTGTTGTTAAAAGGATTGAGACTGATCGTCCATGTACCTGTTGACACGATCACGAATGGCTCTTCAAAACTTAACAAATACGGAATGATTGCCGCAGAACTATCGTGCAAACCAACACCCACAACAATGTCATTTCCGCCTTCATTAATGACCACCGACTGGTCACCCTGCACAACAGGTGAAAGGCAGGAAGCAACGCCTTCATCAGCTAACCATCCATGATACTTTTGATTTTTGAAATCCCACATTGCCGAATGGCAACCGACGTTGGTCATCTCCGCATGTAACTTACCGGTTAGCTGGTAGCTCAGGTATTGAGGGAAATGTAAAACAGCATGAAGCTTTTTGAATAATTCAGGTCGCTCATTTTTGAACCAGTACAATTGCAAACCGGCATTCAAATGTCCCATGATAGGCGATGAGGTAGCCACCGAGATCTGGTCCTGCGTTCCGTACTTCTCAAAAAATTGTTTCAGGATATTCTCGGGGTAAGGCTTCAAATAGTTATAAAGGGGTGCTATTCTATTGCCCTCTGCATCGATATATACCAATGAAGCGCCATAGGTGGAAAAATTGATTGCTTTCAATTCAAATCTTTCCGAACGAACAAGCAATTGAATGTGTCGCAATATCCAGGATGTAAGCAGGTCGACATCTTCACACGGAAAACCATCCTCATCCGTGGTTTCTGGAAAAGTTGCCGTCTCTTCGGATACAACCTTATACTCTTCATCGAAAAGAAGAAGTTTCTTATTCGTTTTACCGATATCGAAAACCGCAATGATGGGTTGCTTCGTTTTCATGTTACTCAGTTATGCAGTGAGTTACCATATCCAACTACGATCACAGCAAGTATGATCAGTGCTATACCGAGGATGATGGTATTTCTTGTTTTTTTCGTTACACCATTCCATTCATTCAGCGCAAATCCCCAGCCGTTTGCCACCAAGATGATGAATGCCATGTGCAGGATCCACGAACTGGAGCCATTACCCAGCTTGCTTTCGCCCATACCGTAAAACAGGTATTGCAGGAACCATGTTGTGCCGGCAAGCGCACAGAACAGGTAGTTCCTCATCAACGGCGTTTTGCGGTTTGTATAATCAACATACGACCTGTTGCGAATGCTAAGAACCAGGCACCATATCAGGTTCGACGCAAGTCCGCCCCACAGCAACACCACATAAATTACATTGTTCTTGAAAATAAAATTGATGTCCTCCGATGGATTGGCCGCCTTCCATATCGCATTCGCCTGGTCTGCCATTGCTGCCCCGGCTTCAATACCGTAGTTAAATCCCGCACTGAGAATACCGGAAAGTATGCATATGATCAACCCCTTTTTAAGGTTGAATTCTTTCACGCTTTCTTTTTTCTTTTCTTCCGGAAGCTCCTTTTCTTTTTGATATCCTGCCTTTCCACAAACATAGATACCTATTAAGCAAAGAAATACTCCAACCAACACCACATTACCCCAGGTAGTATTAAGAAGGTCGCTAAACGTAACCTTGCCTTGAACATTTGCCAGGTCATAATAGATTGGGGGTGCAAGCGCACCAAATGCAGAGGTGAATCCAAGCAACACAGAGTTGCCGAGCGACATACCAAGATACCTCATACCCAGGCCGTACATCAAACCGCCGATACCCCATAATACACCCCAGAAAAATGTCCAGAAGAAAGTATCAAAAGATGCTTCCGATATGATCGAAGCAAAGTTTGGAATGGTAGCCCAGGCTGCTATGGGAGGAATGATCAACCAGGAAAACAAGCCGCCTGCTAACCAGTAAGTTTCCCAAGACCAACCTCTGACCTTATTGTAAGGCACATAAAAACTACCCGATGCTACTCCGCCAATCAAATGAAAGAAAACGCCAAGAATTGCCTGCATACTAGTTTCTGCTATTTGGTTAAAGTAAATTTATACGTTCCCGATCCTATTGCGATCCTCACTTTGCCCTGCGAGTTTGCATCATTGCCAGTGGTAAGGTTCCCTGCTATCGTCTTTCCTCCCTCCTTTACCTTTCCCGGATCATTCGTTGGGAAATACACTTCGGCCGTTGCGTTTGGCGGAATGGTTATGTTCCATTCCAGTCCGTTTTGCGTTTTCTTCCATGCGCTTCTTACCAGTCCATACTTCGTATCCAGAGAAGCATCTACGAAGTCAAGCCCATCAGGAAAAACCGGGTTCATGATCACCTTCTTAAATGCTACTTCTTTTGTATCCGATTTTATTCCCGCGAGGTTTTCATAATACCATATCAACAGGTCACCGAGCAACATCTGGTGATTGCCGGAATTCATCATTGGATTCGCTGCATCGCCGTTCCATAACTCCCAGATGGTAGTTGCACCTTTCTCCATCATATATCCCCAACTGGGATATGTTCTGTTTGTTGCCAGTTTATAAGCAAGATCCACTGCGCCGTTGTCTGTCAATCCACGCATGAGCCACATGCCACCGATAATGCCCGAATTCACATGATCATCAAACTCTTTCAATCTACCCCTGATGTTTGTAAAGATGGCCGACTTATCCCCTTCAGGTGCCAGGCCAAAACTTATAGGAAGAAGATTTGCAGTGACCGTATTGTTTGCGTAAGACTTCTTATCTGCATTATAGTATTTTTTATTAAATGCAGCATGAACTTTCGTTGCAATACTTTCAAACTGCGCCGCATCATCAGGCATATTTAATAACTGGGCATAGTGCTTCATGAGATTGAGGCAGTAGTAGTAATATGCCGATGCTAAAAGCCCTCCCTCAGTGATGCGATTGGGATCCTTCGACCAGATAAGATCCAGTGACTCCGGAGGCACACACCAATCGCCATAATTATCTTTTAATACAAGATCATTTTCACGATGGGTATTCCACATATACAACATCCATTTTTTCATGGCGGGATACTGTTTCTCCACGCTCTTCATATCACCAAACTGGCGTCGTAACATCTCCGGAATCAATATGAACGCACTTGGATAAGTGACATTGTCTGCATATCGATCCCAGAATGTGGGAACGATGTCAGGCAGACTGCCGCTTTCTTTTTGTGAATCGTTTATGTCATCGAGCCATTTCGCATACAACCTTGAATTATCAAAGATGAAACTCTCGCCATACGAACTTATAACGCGATCACCCAGCCAGCCAACACGTTCATCTCTTTGCGGACAATCAGTTGGCATACCTCTGTAATTCCCACGGATCGTCCAGTAAGCGCTCTTATAGATCTGGTTGATCGTCTCGCTGGATGTATGAAAATTGCCAATCGTTTCAATATCGTCATAGATCACTTTCCCTTCGAAATCCTTTGTGGCTGGCACATTACGCAATCCGAACACTTCCACATACCTGAACCCATGATATACAAATCGTGGCTCCCAATGTTCAGTTCCATCTCCTTTCACAATGTATTTATCGGTCACCTGCGCATTGCGCATGTTATCGAGATACAGTGAGTCCCGGCCTTTCATCGTTTCAGCAAATCGCATTTTAATGGTATCGCCTTTCTGGCCCTTTACATTCATGGCTATCCATCCAACCATATTCTGTCCCATATCAAGGATATAGGTACCTCGTGGCGTAATGGTTAAATTCACCGGCTTCAGGACTTCCTTAATGCGAATGTTCTCATTTGGCTGTGCCACCAACTGCTTTGCCGATGGCGGCATTACATTTACCTGCTTCCAGGCCGCATCATTGTAACCTGTCTTACTCCATCCGGTCAATTCCCTTGTTGCATCATATTCTTCTCCATCAAACTCGTTGTTCGCAATGATAGGTCCCTGGTCGGTCACCTTCCATTGTTTATCAGAAACGATTAATGAACTACTTCCATCGGAATACACAACACGCATCTGCAACAACAATCGTGGAAGACCATAATGCATCTGCGGGATCTGTGTGAGCGGATCTGGTTTTCCATGATAATTGCGCATGCCGAAATAACGTCCGTTACCCAGCACAACACCTACACAATTGTTACCTTGTTTAACAAGCGATGTAACATCATATGTGTTATAAAATACCTTCTTATTGTATTCCGAAACTGTGGGCGCAAGTACATCGTTGCCCGCTTTTTCACCATTGATGTAAAGTTCATATAGCCCGAGTCCGCTGATGTATGCCGTTGCAGATACCACCTGTTTCTCTATTGCAAACTCTTTGCGCAAGTACCGCGCAGCAAGCCGCGTGAATGTACTTTCGGGTTGGTCTCTTTCATTAAAGCCATCGAGACCGATCCATTGTGCCTTCCATTCCGTTGAATCGAGTACCCCGATCGTCCAGGAAGCAGGCCTGCTCCATACTTCATCACCTTTGTTAGTGGTCACATGAACTTTCCAAAAGCAATTTTGATAAGAACTAAACGGCTTTCCTTTGTACTCAATGTTGATGCTGGCATCCGATGTTATCTTCCCTGAATCCCATAGATCGCCCTCATTCTTATCAAGCTTTTCCTTACTGCTTGCAACCAGTACCTGGTAGCCTGCCTGTTTCAGATCGCGCTGCGACGATTGAAGTTTCCAGCTGAGTCGTGGATGCAGGATGTCGCTGCCCATCAGTGTATCGCGACCTTCAACTGTAAGTGCTGAGAGACTGAGAGATGAAGCGGGAGCACACTTTTGAAACACAATAAGAGCTAAAAGCAGTACCGGAACAAATGAAATACGAACTATATTTTTTCGATATACCATGATGTCTTTATTTACCTGGTCGATTAATCCCAGCGATATTGATAACTTAACCTTCCCATCGGCATTGCACTTCCTGAGAGATATGTCTCCATGATGTCTTGCGAATTTTCAATGCCGTCGGTCACTTTGAAATAAATATTCTTTACGTTACCCAATGCGTTCAATTGCTTGCGCGATATTTTTAATTGAACAACATTTTTTGCAATGGAGTAGTCCGCTTTGCCCACCTTCGCAGTTGAAAAATTTTCATTGAGCTTTCTCAATGTAAACTCCTTCGCGCCAGGTTCCTGCGCTACCATATATTGATATCCTTTCCATCCTTTAAGTGCTGGATCGCCTACACCGATGTAAACATTCAGCCCCTTGAGCGAAGCATTTGCTGGCGCGAAGTCTTTCTCAGTTTGTATGTAGAAATAAATGAAGTCTTTGTCGTTCGCAACTTTGATCTCCTGCAAATGATTAATCGGTGCCGGCAGCTCATAATGTACCGTCTTTGACACTCCAAAACTGTTGCGCGGGTGAGCGACGCGTAAGATATTTTGATAACCATTGACGTTGGACCATTGCGACACATCGCCTTTGATGTTGATGCTGCGCGAAGGGTTGGCAGTTTTTTCCGCAGGCAATCCTTTATAGCGACGAATATTCCTGATCATCTGAATGTAGAAAGCATCTTCGTATCCGCCTTTCATCGGCTCAATGTCGCGCGAGTATTCTTTATTAGCCGCATCACATAACATATACTCATCGCCATATGGCTGCTTATAAGCAACCCATTCGTTCCAGCCTCCCACGAAAACTGTATCAGGATCAACTTTGATCGCGTGATCCCACTGACGCTGGAAAAATGTTCCTCTGTCTACATCCTCAGAAATGTTCTGCTTTTTGTCAGGATCCCAACCCCTTCCCCAGTTTACCCAGCCGGAAGTAATGGATCTTGACATGGGCACTTTAGGATGACTTGCAACAGATACGCTCATCACACCTCCATGAAGCGGCTGCGGGAATGACCATTCGATCCATGGAAATCCATCTTCAAACGTTGGATCGAAGGGCCACTGCGGCTTTTTGAAATAAAAGAAATCCTGCACTTCCTTCGCGTAAGGAACGGGAACATAAGAAAGATCATTTCTTGATTTGGCTTCAGCCCGATCATCCGCTGTGTCAGTATATGCGATGATCATAGGCTTACCCTTCACTTTATACCATGCGTTGGAATACAAATTCTTTTTATAGAGATCGTCATACAATTGTTGTGTTGTCTCCATCGATTTTGAATGCGTATAAAACACTGCCCTTGGCGCATTCCATCCGTCGCGCTGAAGCTCTTCGATGATGTTAAGTACCTTCTCATAAACACCACGATACGTTAACCTGTTTGTAAGATCGAATACAATAAAATCGACTCCCGCGATGGTGAGCATTTTCATCTGGCGCCTGATCACCCATTCATCCGCTGAATTATAATAGCCCCATATTGGTTCTCCCCAGAAGTGAGCCTGCCCTGTTGGACTTATTGCCGTGTCGTGCGATTTGAAATCATACAACAACTTCAAACCATTCGGCATCGCACTAATTTTGGTTGCATCATATACTCCACTTGCATAAGGTTGACCGATCCATGGCCAGTAAAAGATGCCTACCTGCTTGTCGGGTTTGTATCCGCTGATTGCCGGAACTGTTCGTCCAAACTGATCAACAGCAACCACATCGAGCGCACCGCTCTTCAATTCAATGTTTGATTGCGTGTATGCATTGATATTGATGCCAGCAATTAAGATGAATAAGATAAAACGCTTCATGCATTACCATTTAGATGTGAATGAATAATCGCCTGATCCAACTTCAAAAACAGCTGCTTCTCCCTCCATGCGCAAATACTTTATATCGCGCTTAGCTCCCACAGATGCATTTCCCTCTCTGATCGATTTCAACTGACGGGTTGGAACGTAAACAGTGGCTACCGAATTAGCAGGCACACTGATATTGAGTTGCAGTGTACCATTTGATTTCTTCCATTCAGACCTGATGATTCCCTTCACTGATTTGTAATCGCCTTTTGCAAACTGAAGATCTTTGATGATATAAGGGCGAATGGTGAATTTTTCAAAACCCGGAGCATCGATATCGGGCAGGATGCCCAACACATACTTGTACAACCATGATCCAACAGAACCCATCATCGGATGATTGTGCGAGTTCATCGATCCACCTGTTTCATACTCCCAACGCTCCCACAATGTGGTAGCACCATTGGCAAGCATATAACCCCAGCTAGGATAGGTTGTCTGTGTTGCAATCCTGTATGCCACATCCACATGCCCGTTCTCTGTTAAGGTCTCCAGCAAATATTTTGTACAAAGGTTGCCGGTAGTCAGATGGTAGTCGTATTCCTTTACTTTGGCAACAAGATTCGCTACTACTCCTGGAATACGTTCCTTGCTTGCAGCACCAAGGAACAACGCAAATGAATTGCAGGATTGATTGTTCGTTGCATAACCGCCGGTCTTTTCATCATAGAACTTATCGTTGAATGCTTTCAATGTTTTTTCAGCCAGTGCATCGTATTTCTCTTTATCCGATTTATTGCCAATTACATCAGCCATCTTCGACATCAATCTTGAACAATAATACAGATAGCCTGTCGACATAAAATTGCCAGGAGTATTTTTTGATATCGCCCCATAGCCATAACCCTTTTCGCCAAACTCCGCAGGAGGCGACCAATCGCCGTAATAACTGTACTCAACGATTCCGTCTTTTGTTCGGGTCACCAGGTAATCCACCCATGCTTTCATTTGCTGATAGTTATCACGAATGATCTGTGTGTTGCCGTAATATTCATAACTCTTCAACGCAAGCAGTAAGAAACTTGCAGATACAGGATCTGCGGGCTTTCCACCCACTTTATAAGGCGCAGTATCAGTGATCTCGCCATTCTCATTCTGCGTATCGCTGACATCACGGATATACTTGTCGTACAAACGATGCAAATTGAAATTATACACTGCTTGTTCGATCCTTACAGTGAGATCATTCAGCCAACCCATTCTTTCATCCCGTTGCGGGCAATCTGTTGGAATGCTGTGCAGGTTACTTGCTTCTGTACGCTTCACCATCTCGTTGATCCTGTTCAGCAGATCATTACTCGAAGTAAATGAACCTGCTTCTTCAACATCGGATCGCACCTGCTTTACGGTAAAATCATTGATCTGCGGTTTCGATCTCAATCCTTCAATCTGCACAAATCGAAATCCATGATATGTAAATCTCGGCTCCCATTCTTCGACACCGGAACCCTTCATTATATAAGTGTCTGTGGCGAACGCAGTTCTTAGATTTTCCTGGTTCACGGTTCCTTTCTCGTACAGAGTTTCCGAGAAACGCATGGTGATCTTCTGACCTCTTTCTCCTTTTACTTTTATGTGCAACCATCCTGCTGTGTTTTTTCCTGCATCAAGAACATACACACCCGGCTCAGGTTCAGTAAGAGAAACGGGCTTGAATGAATCCACTATCCTGATGGGCTCGAGCTGTTGCGCAACCATCTTACCTCCGGGTGGCTCTACCACGGGAGCGACACCCCAGAACTGGTTGGGAAGTCCTTTAATGATGGTATCTGAAGGCAGATTCCACTCGGGCTTTTCCATCCTTGCATCATAAGCTTCTCCGTCGAGTATGCCCGATGAAATGACTGGGCCCAATGTTACATTGCGAATTGAATTGGATGCGATCGTTTCCTGTGTGCCATCGCTGAATACAAACTCCATTTGCATCTTCAGCTTCGGCATACCGTACCATCCCGGAGCAACTGCAACAACCATCACGTTTTCCTTGTTCAGAAAATCTTTGATGTCGTAAGTGGTATAATATACTCTCTTACTGAAATCGCTGGTTGCAGGATCGAGTACATAGTCACCCACCTTCTTACCATTGATTTGCATTTCGTAGTAACCAATACCAGCCACATAAGCGCGTGCTTTCACTACCTCCTTACCAAATGAAAATACTCTTCTGAAATAGTGTACCCTTCCGATCCATCCTGATGGAAAGCCCACCCAGTCGGCCCACTGCCAATCGGATTCGTTTAACAGACCCATTTCGAAATTGGCTACCTGCGGTGAAGGAAGTTCCTTATTATCCGCAGCCCATACTTTGACTTTCCAGAAATATTTTTTCCTGCTTTGCAGTGGTGCACCTTTGTACAACACGCCGGACGACTGGCTGGAATTCACCTTACCGCTGTTCCATACAGTGCCGTCCTGTTTGTCCAATTGTTCAGGAGATTCTGCAACCAACACCTGGTATGCAGTCTGCCTGAAGTTCCGGTCACTGCTTGTAAATTCCCAACTAAATTGTGGCGCCGTAGCATCAATACCCAGAGGATTCGCTGCGTTGTTGCAACGAAGATTCGTAATGGTAAAGCGCTGTTGGGCGCCACTGTCCTTAACAAAAACCAACGAAAAAGCCCAACAAAGAAGTAAAAGCATGGATGCTCTCCTGAATTGAATGCATCTATTCATGGAAGAATTTTTATATGGCAAATAATAAATAGGGCGAATCGAAAGTCTAAGCGATCAGCTTTCTTAAAAATCTCGAAGTCTTTACTGCATCGTTCTCTTTGATCAATGAATCTATCTCATCATAGTAGGTATCTACGATCTGTTCATACTTTCTCACCCATAATATACTTTCTGAAATAGCATCTACTGCATCTTCGCGATATGGATACTGATCCATTGAGATCCAACCATTGTATCCTGTTTTCTTTAACCAGAACAGCAATTCAACATACACCGTAAAATGTACACTGCTAACGATCATATCATCATCCCATGTACCATGATTATCGTTAAAGTGCATATGGTATAAAAGATCACCAGCACGTTTAGCCAATACCACTGCTTCAGCAACATTCTCGCCTGCATAGAAACTATGGCCCGTATCAATTGTAACGCCTACATTATTGCAACCAGTTTCTTTTGCAGCAAGGATCGTGTCAGCCATTCTTGCATGGTAAGAGAAATTTCTTGGTTCCTTTGGTTTGTATTCCAAAGAATATTTAAGCGATGGGAACTCTGTTGCAAGTGTCCTGGTGCTTTCGGTTAGCCAGTCGCGCTCCTGGTTATAATCTGTAGCCAATAAATAATCATATCCATCCTGGCCAAGCCATAGGTTGACAATATCACAATCCATTCTTAATGCGATCTCACTCATTTGTCGCAGGTAATCCAATGCACGCTGGCGAATCGCCGGATCAATGTTGGTTATACTGCCCTTTCCAAATTCCGGTATTGTGAAAGTATCCGGAATGATACTAGCGCATGCGATACCAGCACCATCAAGTGCTTTCTTCATCTCACTTACATTATCCGGACGAATGTCCCATGTTCCAACTAGCTCAATACCCTGAATATTTGGCACTCGTTCGATGGCCGACCTAAGCATTTCTTCCGTTGACGGATTGTTTTTGTAGCCCGGACAAAACCGATCTCTCGTGTTGCCCAGGTTTCCAAGGATGATAGCGTACTTATTGTTCATGTTTCAGGTTTAAACTATTTTCCATTTCCCATTTCCCATTTCCCATTTTCCATTTCCCATTTCCCATTTCCCATTTCCCATTTGCCATTTCCCATTTTTTCTTATTCCATTGCCCACTCATAATTCTTCCACTTGCTCATCACCCTTCCAAGCTCCTCCACCTGTTCATCACTAATAGGGATCATCTTACCCAGCGAACTGGCGAGCACAATCGATTTAGCACTGAATTCAGCAACCTCAAGATAATCGAATGCCTGTAACAACTTACTGCCGGCAACGATCACGCATTCATTTTTAACGATAACCACCGGATACTCGGTAGAAATTATTGAAGGAATTTTATTGACGCCGGCGAACTGTTCACCAAATTCTACCATGCCCACATTCTGCAAATAGATCCAAGTCTCAGGAATCGTTCTCACATTGAATTGAGCGCCAGTGATTGCGAACGAAGTCAGGTATGTCGATTGTGTAATGATCACCGCATTGACATCTGGATGTTGCTCATAAATTTCCTGGTGTAGGTAGGCCGATTTACACGGGAACTTTCCCTTCTCACGTTGTCCTTTTTTAATCTGCACGATGTCCTCAAGCTTCAAATCCCAGTTAGAACAACCATGCGGCGTGATGAGAAAATCATTATCGCGCCAGCGCGCAGATACGCTTCCATAAGCCCCCAACATCAATCCCTGCTCACAGGCACGTTTTACGATCTTGCATATCTCCTGTCTTTTTTCCCGCTCTGAAGACGGATGAGTAACCGACTTCGCCTCCGGAAAAATATCAACCTCCTGCCCACTGTGCATAGCAAGCAACTCGTCGGATAAATAGGCAGGTTTTCCAATCATGTTTCCATACAAAACAGACCGCGCACTGATCTCCATCGACTCAAACTTTTGATACGCATCAGATATGTTCGAACCACCGATCACGGTTCCATGATTTTCCATGATCACAGCACTATAACCAAGTCGGAATTGTTCCGCAATGCTTTCCCCAAGTTCCGCACTTCCGGGTAGTGCATAAGGCGCATAACCTATGTTTCCACAAAGCGACTTTAACTGGGGAAGAACATTTGTGTTTGGAGTTTTTCTCACAATGCTGAATGCAACTAATCCCGGAGGATGCGCATGTACAATTGCTCTAATGTCAGGCCTTGCTTTGTAAATGGCCTGGTGAAACGGGTATTCGGAAGAAGGCTTATGATCTCCAATGATAGCGCCATCGGCTTTCATACATACTATATCTGAAGGTTTCAAAAGCCCCTTATCAACGCCGGTAGGTGTGATCCAAATATCTCCATTCTCATCAATGATCGATAAATTACCACCTGAAGTAGTCGTTAATATCTTTTTATAAATGCGATGCATCACCAGTGTTATCTGATCGCGGGGATGCATTGATTTTGTATTGAGCAAGCTATCCATAATTTATGTCTAAGTGAATATATCAGCAGGCAAACAAACATAATGTTCAATAGCATCATTACTATCCTGCTGTGACCTGAGCGAATGAAGTTTTTTTCAACTAATTTTTTTGTTCCCCGAATCTCAAAATGCTCTATATTAAATGTTTGTTTTAACCCCTTTGCAAACACAGCCATATGAAAGAAGTAAAGATCATCGACCTGCTTACCGTTGACCCCTATTCAAGCACTTCGAAGTATCTCCAGATCGCCAATGCAGTATTAAAACAGATTGAAAAAGGAAACATTAAGGCAGGGGATAATATGCCATCTATAAATGAACTGAGCATTGAACTGGACATTGCCCGTGATACAGTTGAAAGGGGTTATAAGCATCTTAGAAAACTTGGTGTGATCAATGCTGTACCTCGCAGAGGTTACTTCATTGAAAACACCGAATTCAGGCGCCCCCTGAGTGTATTCCTGTTGTTCAATAAGCTGAGTATTCCGAAGAAAACCATCTACGATGCTTTTGTAGATACGCTTGGAGAGCAGGCGGGAATTGATTTTTATGTTTACAACAACGACTTTCATCTCTTCAAACGCATGCTTGCGAGCAACAAAGATCCTTACACTCACTTTGTGATCATTCCTCACTTCGTTGAGGGTGGTGATAACGCGCATGAGATCATCAATTCGATTCCAAAAGATAAGCTGGTAATGCTCGACAGAACCCCAGCGGGAGTAACAGGAAATTATGCATCGGTGCTGATCGATTTTGAGAACGATATCTACCAGGCTTTGAACGATGCGATCGATCGGCTGGTTAAATACCATACCATCAACATCATCTTCCCCAAAAAAAGCTATTACCCACGCGAAATACTCAAAGGCTTCACTCACTTTTGCCAGGACTTCACCTTTCAATACAAGATCGTAAATGATGTAACCGAAGCAGAGATCAATCCTGGTGAAGTATACATTAATCTTATCGAAGACGACCTTGTTTCATTGATTGAAAAGATCAACACTACTCAATATGTTATCGGCGAGCAGGTAGGAATAATTTCATACAATGAAACTCCAATAAAGAAAGTTGTTTTAAATGGGATCACAACCATATCCTCCGATTTTCATGAAATGGGAGTAATGGCAGCGAAAGCTGTGCTCTCGGGTGCACCGGTGAAAGAAAAAGTTCCGTTCAGATTAACGTTGCGACCTTCATTATAGCTGCCTGTTCTACGGACTTTTTCTTGCGGATTCTAATCCGAAATGATTGACAGTGCTGATGCTTATGATCGATGGATCATTCCACAACAAGGTTACATCCGCTTGCAAGGGTTGTGGAATTACAGGATATGCGTCGTCTCCATTCGTATCAAATTGCTGGTAGCTGCCAACAGAAGGGAAGCGGCCAACCAATTGATCGCCTTTGTAAATATTGAAATGACTGATCCCCGATTCAATGTCTGCATCGACCTTCCATGTCATCGAAACGGTAACATTATGACGGCGCTCCATCTTTACACCATAAGGAGCCGGGGGTGGTGTTCGATCAACGATCGTTCCGGTAATTGAATACTCTCTCCATTTTACAGCCATCAATGAATCCGGCAACCATGCTGCAGATAATTTGTTCCCGGGATACTCCGAAGCACGATATATGTTTAAGCTTGATGTGTCCGCCAGCCAGGCGCGACGTTGATCTACCTGTCGCATTAACTTATATCCTTTGTCTTTCCCATCAGGCATGCGTTGTGACATGATCGATTCAAAGAAAGGTATCGCCAGGTATCTTACGTAGCTAAAATTATGATTCTGATGAGGAGTCAATGTTATAGCAGCATTGCCGCCTGCAGACCTCAATGCCGAGAAGGTATTTTCTGCCGACTTCCAACAACACGCATCGCCCGCAGTTCCCGCGTGACGTATCATAACCGGTACCTTCGCTGCCCCTTCCGGATAAGTGAACTGGGGATCCAGGCCCGGCGAATAGCTGAACAGGGCCATGATGCGTTCAGGATATTTTGTCATCATCGATTGGGCCCAATAGCCACCACCGGAATGTCCCCATAACAACCAGGACGCATCGTTCAATTCTTTATGCTTTGAGAAATCACTAACCTCTTTTATTGCTTTGAGTAAGGCATCAGCGCTACCGGATTCCGCATCTTTCCAATCGTGACAATTGTTTTTTGCATCGTACAGATCAGGCCCGATAACAGCAAGCTTCCATTTCTTTGCGAAGGCCTGATATTGCAGATCGTATGCACTGGAAATACCTCTTCCTTCCATCGTGCAGCCATGCTGATGAATAAAGATGCCTTCAATTACATCCACATCTTTTGGAATGAACACCGCATAACGAGCAGAATCAAACTTATACTTTGGATCGCTCTGTGTCAAAACGTAAATGTTTCCATTATCTACCATCCGGTGATCAATGGCAGATGGCTTAGATCCTTGCGCATATAACTCAGGCACGTCTGAACGAAGTCGCTCAAACATTCTCTTTCCACCAACTTCATTTGGGTGATGATACACCTGCCAGCCATAACTTCCTGTGTAATCCTCCCAGTACATAGTAGACTTATCAACCTCTTTGCCATCACCAGCCAAAGATGTAGCAAGGTCAAAGCGAGATCCGTCAATGCCTTCATCAGCGCGTACTTTAGCGATCAAAGCATTTTCTTTCACCTGTGTACCGCTTTCATTGGCGGGTATGTTGTTTAGTATCGGAATAGAATTTTGCGACCTGATATAAGCAACCAACTCTTTTAGCTTCTCTTCCGTATTGCCTCCATTCGTACCAATTGTCACCATTACATATTGACTCCTGATATAAGGCAGCTCATTCTTTATGTATTCCAACACCATGTCAATGGTTGCGCCACCGCGACCGCTTGACATCGCATTTCCATCAAGACTCTTAATAACCTGCTGGGTCCATGACATGGGAAAATCCTGTGTTGGAAAATACCCTTCTGGCTGAGTGATGGAGTCGCCATATAAAAGAAGCTTCACATTATTTTTCAGAGCCTTAACCGTAATTCGTTTGACAAGCATCGAAGTGCCGCTCTTAAGTCCAAAACAATAATGATCCCATTGCATGCCAACACTGTAGCCCGTTTGAAGCGCACCCTTACCAACACCACCCTGCCCATCATGCACTGCAACCAGTTCAGATGACTTTCCTGACTTAAGGTCGACAATGCGAATCTTACTTTGCTGATAGATATGATACACTTCCACCAGGTAATCTCGATCTGCGCGTAAAAAATCAACTTTCATTTCTTTCAATGGATGAGTTGCAATAGAGATCTTTTTATTGGCAACGTCAACAAATGCATTGAAATCACCTTCACTGCTGCGAAAGATAGCTACTGCATCGTTCGAGAATCTTGCGGTGTATTGAACCATCCTCTCTGCAATAGCATAAAATTTATTCAATCGTACTACATTGTTGGTACCCGTGATCTTCAGACCTTCACTGCCATAGGTTGCAATGTTATTTGTAGTTAACATTGGTGTAGACTTCACGCCTGCAAGTTTCATGTCGAACAATACAGCATGCGACTTATCAACCGCAGATGGGTTTCCATTTGCTATACCAACGGAAAAGAACAGTTTAAGTAGAACAATCACAGGAATGGAGCTCATCATGCGCTTTGTTATAACAATCTTTTTAGAGTTATTCGGCTTTCACCAGGTTAAGTTCATTGATCTTAAAGGATGTCCAGGGCAGACCTGTCTGTGCATACTGGCTTTTTAGATTGTACACAAAGCCGATGTAAACTTTCATCGCCTGCGGTACTGTTATACGCATCTCAACAGATTTGTTCTGGTAGTCGACCATATTGGCATAGCTCATCACGTTGGAAGCCGTGGGAACATTGGAATAGTTTGGCAGCGCATTATCGCTGGTTACCACACCATACACCTGCGCCGGTCCATCGGCACCGCCTGGCAATACCTTCAATATGTATGCACCAGCTTCAAGGTCTACGGCCTGGAATACTTTACCGTTTTCAACTTCAGGCAGTCCCCAAACAGGCGCAATGAACATGCTGAATGATGGCCCGAGGTTATCATAAGTAACAACGGCATTCGCGCTATGTGTCCAGCCACTTAACTTCTGCATCCTGAATGCTCCTAATGCGGGAAAAGGATTGGAACCATCACCTGTAAAAGGCGCCTTAGCATTGACAAGAGACACCGGTGTGCTGCTCGTATATCCATTGTCTCCACTTACATTCTGAACATTGTAAGCGTCGATCTCTACGAATCCCGATTGCGTATTACTGCTGACTCTCGTTTCCAAAACAGAGAGCTTTATATATCGGGCAATTGCGGTTTGAGACAAAGGCAACCTCTGACGAAAATAGCTTTCAGTTACGTCCGCCTGCAGTGCAGTTGTCCAGTTGACATTGTCGGCACTTAATTCGACTTTTAAGTTTGTGGCACCCCCACCTACACCCGGAGGGTTAAGAAAATAAAATCCATCAATGTACTTGGGGCTTTCCATATCGATCGTCACCGAATGCGGCAGTGTTGCCGCTGCATCTGAGAGCCAGTAGCTATCCGGATCATTATCGATCACACTAGCTGGCACGTGTTCAGGATCATTGCCTGAAGCTTCGAGAATCTTCCAGCCCGACTTCTTGAAATCCAGCATCAACGCTGTTTTCAGGTCAACGGGTGATGAGTGGAAATCGTCAATGGCCGCAGCCTCTGGTTTGTACAGCGAGAAATAATAATAAGGTTTTGTTGTGTCGATGTTATCCACTGCAATCGAATTCGCTGCATTGCTCATGGTAACACTATCATCATTTCCACCCGTGTTCGTATATTTTATTCGAACACCTGTTTCACTTGCAACAGCATTGTCGAATTTGAATTCAAGTGAGTTTGCTGAATGAGTAACCTGGTCGACCCATTTTCTTGGTTTCAAACCGCTCTCATAATTGGCCCCATATACTTTCACCTTTACCGCACGAGGGTCTGACACCATACCATCACCATTGATGGTAACAACACGTAAAGTATGTTCCTGCTCGTTCAGTTCTTCAACAATTACTTTCTGCGGAGCTGAAGCATCCGTTACTGTGAATTCCTTATAGTTGCCACTACCGAAAAATACCTTGCCTTTTATCGCATTGGGAGGCACCGCAAACTCAACCTCGGCGCGATTCTTACCGGGATGCGCAGTCAGTCCTTCAACAGCTGCAGGCACATCGGTCTTGTCCTTTTTGCAGCTTACAAAACCAGCTATGATGATGATCATCATAGCCAGCATTACATTGAATGTATTTCTCATAGCAAGTCGTTAGTTGTGTGAATTTTGGTTTATTGCCATCCCATTGGCTGAGACATTCCGGTCATCTTCTTCGCATCTTCGAGAGGAATAGGCATCACCAGATACTTATCGGTATAAGATTGATAATCGCGGATCTTCTTTCTCTGGTAGCTGAACTTACCATCCGCGCCTTTGGTGATTCGCATGCCTGTAATGAAACGATTCGTTTCGTTCAATATCTTCCAACGACGCTGATCCACGAAACGGTATTGTCCTTCAAGGCAATATTCAACTCTGCGCTCATTACGGATACGATCGCGCAAGAATTCTTTCGATCCCACAAAATCAGGCACCTCCTGTATTCTTGGCTGCCTTGCTCTTACTCTTATCACATTCAATGCTTCCATCGCACCGTTAAGATCACCGGTTTCTACAAGCGCTTCCGCTTTTTGCAGATAGAATTCAGCAAGTCGGAAAAACACCCAATGCGTTGGCTCGTGTCCCGAGCTACCACCTGGCCCCCAATATTTGATTTGTTTGTCTTTGCGACTGTAATAACCTGTGCACGAACGTTGTGTTTCCTGGGAGATGACATCGTTGAAGCCATTGCGACCACCAACAAAAGTTTCTATGATATAAGGCTGCGTACAATTGTAAGGAACTCCATAGTCTGCACCATTGTAAAGTATGTTCACATAAAAACGTGCGTCACGATTTGCATATGGATCTCCCCCTGGCTGTTCGCTGTATCCAAGTGCTGCTGCAGCCGGGTTTACAGTTACGCTTGTCCTGCCCGGATCATTGTAGGTAACAGGCAATGCACCGTTATTCATTTCAAAACAATCCACCAGTTCCTGTGTTGGCGATTCGCCGCAGTTCCACATGTGGTTAATAGCAGCATATGGATAGCTACCCACATCAACGCCGTTTGTATTATTGATGTGCGAATTATCGCTCCATGCACGCCAGATGATCTCGCTAACGGGTGTTGAAAATGCACCAATGAACAGGTTCTTATAATTATCCATGTTCACCAGTTGATAAGATGGTAATTTGATCACATCATCAGCGGCATCTGCAGCACGTTGCCATTTGGCTCGATCGTTCTCAGGATTATTTAGCGGACTTGCATTGTATAATAACACACGAGCACGGATGGCATAAGCAATACCATTGTCCACGCGCCTTGCATCGGCTGGTGGCTGACGATCAGGAAGAGTCTTTGATTGAATAACATCCATAAGTTCAGATTCGATCTTTGAAGCGATCTCATCATATGTTGGACGTACCAATTCATTGTAACCGGTATATGTTGCTTCGAACGGTTCTTCGATCCATGGCATTGGTCCATAAAATTCAAGAAGATTCATATAATACCAGCAACGCAACACTCGTGCTTCTGCGATCCATGTAGCACGCTCCTGGTCTGTTATCGCAGTTGATTGCGGCAGGTACTTGATCGCGTTGTTCGCAAGTCGAATACCACGCCAGAAGTCGGGCCACAACTGCTCACTGGGGGATGTCCACGGCCAGTTGATCACCGGGTTAGATAAAGACAATGAACCATTGTGCCACTCATAAGCATTATAAGTTGCCGCCCAAAATGCGTTATCAGTAAGCGCTTCAATCGGGCTCATTACGAAAGATATCTGGTCGCGTGCCTGGTAGATCTCGCCATAGGCTGCATCAATAAGACCCTTTGTGCGTCCATAGTTGCTGAGTACTTTATCAATGGTCGTTTGACCATCCGGTGTCTTTTCCAAAATCTTCTCACAGCCTCCGATACACAGAAACCCAAACGCTATGATCAAGCTTAAGATTATCCTTTTCATGATTGTCAAAATTTCTCAGTGATGATTTAGAAGGTTACATTAAGCCCAAAGTTGTAGGCTTTGAATACAGGATACAACAACTCATTATTTTGTTCAGGATCCTGGTATTTTACGGGATACCGGTCGAACGTCAGCAAATTCAAACCATTTGCATAAAGGCGTACTGCACTTGCTCCTATCTTACCGGCCCATGAATTAGGAAGACTAACACCTACTTCCACATTTCTTAAGCGGATATAGCTTCCATCGACGAGCCAGAAGTCGGATACTTTCTTGCTTGCACCACTTCCCGGATCAAGTCGCGGATATGTAATAGGCAAACCAGCATCGTAGCGTTCCTGCGACCATGCTTGTTTATGCCACTCGTTGAAATTGTTTGTTTCCCAGATGCGCTGACCTACGAGCAGGTAACTTCTGTTAGCAACGCCCTGCCACATCATACTAAAATCAACTGCTTTGTAGCGAAGACTCATTGCTCCACCGAATGTCCACTCCGGCACTTCCGGATGTCCGATAGGTACCATATCCTGCTCAGTGATCACGCCATCCCCATTGGCATCTTTATACTTCAGGTCCCCAACTTTCGGAGCGGCGCCAATTCCTGTTTGATCGTACCAGTCTTCGATCTCCTTTTCGGTATTGAAAAATCCTGCTGTTTCATAGCCGAAGGGCTGTCCAAGCCTGAAGCCGGTAGAGCGTAAACGATATGCATATTCTTCAGGTAACAAAACCTCACTCATGTATATCACCTTATTCCGGTTGAATGCACCATTGATTCGAAGATCCATCCGGAAATCGCGATTGAAACTCTTCTGGTATCCTGCAGTAAGTTCGAAACCTCTGTTCTCAATTACACCTGCATTGATCTTTGGTATGATACCTGAATTAAACACGCCTCCTGTTCCGAATAATCCTGTTGGCACTAATCCTGTCGCAGAGATGAGGATGTTGCTGCGTCTTTCATAGAACACATCGGCATCGAAAATGAAATTGTCGAACAATCTTGTCTCCAACCCGATATTGTACTTGTTTGCTTTCTCCCACGAAAGCTGATCGTTACCGATCTGTGATTCGTAACTGCCATTCCATAATGTGAGGAAGGCGAAGCGTGCACCATTCATATTATCATTACCCACCTGTCCATACGAAGCACGAAGCTTAGCGAATGTCAACCAGGGCAATGCCTTGTTGACAAAGTCTTCATTGGATGCTACCCATCCCAGGGAGAACGAAGGGAAGAAGCCCATCTTTTTTCCCGGTGCAAATTGTTCCGAACCATTGTATCCAAAGTTTACTTCTGCAAGATATTTCGCATCGTAACCATAGGTAGCACGACCAACAATACCAACATAGTTATAAGGCAATTCAATGTTGATCGTTCTCTGGTAACGGTTGAACAGGATCATACCGGTAACATCGTGCAGTCCAAAAGAGCGACCGTAATTCAGCGAAGCATCGATGTTCAATAGATTCCACTGTGATTGTGATTGTCCATCTTTCAATGAGCTGTTTGTATTGGTACCAGTTGGCTCATAAACCACTTTGGTGGAATCGGCAGGATCTATTTTCGCTTCATACAACTGGAATGTTCTTTGACGAACCTGCTGGTTGATGGCAGTTGCATCATATGAAGCAACCACGCGGGCCGACAATCCCCTTGTGATGAAATTCAGTTTCTGTTCAACACCAAGAGTTGCAGTTACCTGGTTGGTCATGGTATTGCGAAAGCCAGATCGATTCAGCATCCCGTATGGAACGTTGTTGATGTTACCACCTTTCAATGGTGTCGATAATACTTCACCATCCGGCGTAACGTCGTTATGATAATTGCTTGGTGTTTGTATCAGTGAAGCAATCACAACAGAATAAGCGTTCAAATCGTTCAGGTAGGCACCGTTATCGGGCACTACTACAGGATCATTTTTCTTCTGCATGTAACCACTCACGTTCAGGAACATCTTCATCGAAGAATTTATATCGATGTCAAAATTCGAACGAAAGTTCACGCGGTTTGCTTTTGACTGAGGATCGTAATTGTATTCAGAAAATTTCTCTGTTTTGAAAATACCTTCCTGGAATAAATAACCCACGGTGGTAAAATATTTCATCTTCTCTGTACCACCGCTCACGTTCACGTTTACACGACGCATGGGGAAAGATGATTGCATGAACTCCTTCACATAATTTCTTGTAGGATAAAGTTCCTGGAAGTCGCCTAACCTGTAATGATCCAATGCGGCATCATCATAGATGGCAGGGCGACCGTTTTGAAGTTCTACCTGGTTGCGCAACAATGCATAATCGTATGCATTGGTCATCTCCGGTAATCGTGTAGGTGATTGGAACGATTGCTCAATGTTTACATCAATGATAGGCTTACCAACATGACCGCGGCGAGTGGTGATCATGATAACACCATTGGCACCACGCACACCATAAACGGCTGTGGCAGACGCATCTTTGAGAATTGAAATAGTTTCCACTTCACGCGGATCGAGTGCCATGAAATCGCGCTCAACACCATCAACAAGAATAAGAGGCTGCTGACCGTTTATTGTACTGCGACCACGGATGTAAAATTCCATCTGCTCACCACCTGGAACACCGGAGCGCTGCAGCACACTCAATCCCGGCAAACGCCCTGCCAGAGCGATTCCGATGTTAGAAGCGGGTGTTTGTTTAAGGCCTGTTGCATTTATTGTTGAGATCGCAGCAACAACACTCACTTTTTTCTGTCTGCCGTAACCAACAACAACTACATCAGACAATTCATTTGCAACTGCGCCAATCTGCACAACGAGAGGACCCGTTCCGGTAACTGTTACTGAAACGGGGCGATAGCCCACATGGGTAAAAGAAATAACATCATTTGTATTGGCAGAAATGACGAACTCACCGTTCTGTCCTGTTTTAACGGAAGTAGAAGATCCAACCACCTGAACGGTTGCGCCACTTATTGGAGCGCTACCCGCTGAATCGATCAGTCTACCTGTAATTGTATTTTGGGCGAAGGTTTGCGTGCTTAGACAACAAGCCACAACAAGAAATAAGATATAGACGAGTACACGAGACCGCCTCAAGCAATCGTATGGCATAGGTTAAAAGTTAGTCGATGGTTAATCAGAATCCAGTAATCAGGTTCAATTTATAAGACTATTTTTTGTTTCGTGACCTGAGCTATACTGAAAGAGAAAAAATTTTTGAGAAAGAAATTTTTAATAAAATAAAAAGCCCCGCATGAAATCATGCAGGGCCTCATTACACATTTAAGTAAAATTAATGTCTG
This sequence comes from Bacteroidota bacterium, assembly GCA_023437225.1. Classification (GTDB taxonomy): domain Bacteria; phylum Bacteroidota; class Bacteroidia; order Chitinophagales; family Chitinophagaceae; genus Flavitalea. The sequence goes on from JAEZGS010000004.1 coordinate 60,187, forward strand.
TTGTCTTTGTTGTCGTCATCGACCGCATCCTTCACTTTATCACCTGCCTTCTCACCAGCATTACCAATTGCTCTTCCCGCATCTCTTACACCTTCCTTGGTTGCATCCCAGGCATTCTCAACAGCGTTACCTGCTTTGTCGAAGAACCGGCCAGTTTTCGTTACCACTTCATTGTCATCCAGTTTTACTTCCTTGCCTTCCTTCTTAACAGTACCATCCTTGTACACTACAACACCGTTATCGAGTTCTACATCCTTATCAGATGCAACCCATTCGCCATTCCGATACACATGCACCTTTTTTTCGCGATAGGTAACATCACCTTCCTCAGGCATATAAGTTGTGGTGGTTGTGGTGGTAGTGGTAGTGGTGTCTACACTGTTTGTCGAAACGTCTGACGATGTGGAAGTTTCGGTTTCGTTGTTACATGCAGCAAATGAAGCTGCAGCTAATGCAATAATCAGGATCCTTTTCATAGTTTCTCATTTTTAATTGAGTACCACTGAAATAGTTTAAATGCTACTGCTATTTGTGGCACATAATAATGAGAAAGAATAAAATACTGTGCCAAAGCACCGTCACTTAACGATCTTTATTTCATCGATCATATAGGATCTTGATTCCTTTTCATAGTATCCGTAATATTCTTTCCCCCCAAACGAGAACTGCGTGGAAGCTTTGGCGGTCAGCTCACTATCGCTGATGTAGTTCTTTATTTGCTCATTAACGGAAGTTGATGGTTTTTTGTTCGTGACTTTTAGGGTCTTTGGATCGATAACCATCTTAAAAGTAGTGGAAGTAAAATATCGGGTGTGCGGGGCAAGCGTAGAACCGTGGCCGGGGCAATAAACCTGCTTGACAACGTACTTCGTTACTGGCTGATATCGCCCGTTCTGAAACTCCGTTTGCGTTTTGAAGCCGCTATCATCTCTTACGTGGCCGCCGTGTCCGGCATTCTGCAGTACGTCATAAGTACCCACCGTAAGTTCGATCATTCCTGATTTTCCTTTATTGACCATTACACCCTCTGTTCCCTTACTGAATGCACGAAGAACTTTGCTAAAACTCTCAACAGGTTTTTCACTAACAAACATTCCGTACCGACGTGTATACATTGCATCTGTGGCCAATCGATTGAAGCTCTCGTCATCCTTGATTTCATAAACATTCAACAACTTTGCAGATAATAAATCATGTACCGACACGCGAATGGTTTTTTTATCGAGGATAACCGAAAACAATTTATCCTCATCCTGGTATGAGCTGACATACGATTCTGTTTTACTCTCTCCGGTAGTTGTGTTAAATGAAACAAACTGCTCCTTTAATTTGAAGCCTGGAACAGACATCGTTAGTATATGCGTTGGATTCTCATTGTCGTTAACGACAAAATCAATTCGATCGGGACGGCTGAAAACCTTGCAGGTTGTTACTGCAGAGGACAGTTCAGGTTGCTCCGCATGGGTGATGGCGTTTGCACCACCTAAATATTGCGATAGTTTATCACGTTTGCGCGAAGCGGTAGCTGGTATGGTAACAGGAATGGATGCTTTTTTTATTACCCTACGATTGTCTAACGAATATACTATTACCTCATTTTGCTCGTCGTTTGCAAAAAGAGTCAGGAACCGGTTATAGTCGCTGAATGAAGCAATTAGTTTTTCCCCGCGCCCCTGGCGAAAGAGTTCTTTGCGGTCAACTGATTTTGAATCAAAATCGATGGTCTCGATTTCGTATTTCGATGAGGTACGGAATATGAGCGAAAAGCGGTTCCCTTCATTGGTTCCACCAACATACTCGGCGTTTTGCCGATCCATAACAGAATTATCGACGTCCCCGGAGATCTTACCAATCACTTTGAACTTATTGTTCATCATGATGTAGTCGACCTTCAACATATCTTTTAATACCAGTAAGAAACTCGTATCCGTGGCACCAGGCAGAAAATATGCTTTGAAACTTTCATCATGGTGCACACCTTTTCTAAACTCACAATCATAAGTGAGCACGCGTTTCTGCGAAAAACCAGAGATGGCTAAAACGGCAAATAAAAAATAGCAGGCAATACGTTTCATGCGGTACGATTAAGGACAATGAAACTATTGCATGCCATGCAATCGAACAATAAGAACTAACGGATAGCAACAACGAAGGGTTTACCTGTAAAACGTACTAACGCTTTCTCCCTGTCGCGCTATTTAAACTGGATCTCAAAATAATTAAATACCCCGGGCGCATCGCCTTTATGCATTAAGCCAGCCCTGGGACTTCGGTCCCAGGGTGGCAGGAAGTTCCCATCGTAGTACTGCGCACCTGTAGGCAATTCGTTCCACTCGGTTCCCTTTTGCTTCCAATAAAAACGAAGTTTGTATCCTTCTTCTGCCTGTATCTTCAATTCTACGGGACCAGTTAGCTTCAATTTTTCCTCTTTAATTATCGATAGTTCTCTATCCTTCACTTCCCATACACGCACTGTATCATTCACAACACCGATGCCCACGGCCTCACCGACATCACCGTATAATACCAGCCCTTTGAATGAAGCATTCTGACTCATCAATTCCGTTGTCATTTGATAATCGCTTGCAATTGGCCTAACCGTGAGAACAGTTCCTACAAGATTGTTCTCTTTCGCTTCACCGGACAAATGCAGCGCACCTTTTTCAATCTTCCACATAGGCGTTGCATTCCTGAAATCCCATTGCCATGATCCGGACAATTGCTTTGATGAAAAATCATCTTTGAATTTCTTATCCATCTTCACCTGATCGCCCAATGGCTTGATTGCAGGCCAACCAGTTTCTTTGTTCCATGTCACTTCGCCCAGCATTCCCTGTCTTCCGGTAAACACATCGGCGGTCTTATTATATGCATGATACATATAGTAATCTTTCCCCTCTTTGGAAGTAACAATCGTACCATGGCCTGTGCATTTCCATTCATTTGTTTCCGATAACAATGGATTGGCTGAATATTTCGTGTATGGTCCCTTAAGCGACGATGCTCTTGCAACTTCAGTTTTGTAGCTGCAACCGCGACCGCAACAATTTCCTGGCGAATAAAATATATAATAATATCCATTGCGCTTTACCAGGCATTGACCTTCCAGTCCCAGCTTCGCATCATCTCGCAAAAGCATGAATGGTTCACCTGCTATTCTTAATCCGTCATCAGACATTCGTGCGCCTAATATTTCGATGGGTCGCTGATCTAATCCATATGCTTTCCATGTCATGTACAATTGTCCTCCATCTTCTATCACAAATGGATCGATCGCCTCTTTTCCAAATTCCAAAAGAATACCCTTATCAGTGAAGCCTCTCGAAGGATCTTTCGATGTAGCCACGCCAATGCATGAAATGCCATCGCTCTTCTTGCGCGCTACATAGTAGAGGTAATAGGTTGCCTTATAATAGAAAAGTTCGGGAGCCCAGAAAGAGCCGGATGTCCATGAAGGCGTTTCATTGAACACAAATCCGAGCTGTTTCCATTTGAACAGATCATTCGATTGAAATATCGGAAAATGCGGTGCCCATTCCGATGAAGTGCCCGTTGCATAATATACATTGCCCACGCGAATAACAGAGGGGTCGGCAAAGTCGCCCGGAATCACAGGATGCTCCTGGCTATGTACATCGATTGAAACAAAGATGAGCAGCGATAATAAACAAATCGAAACAAAATGTTTCAATGAATTGCGGTAAGAATATTTAATGATTTTCACAATGGGAAGATACATGAAATTGTATGCAGTATATCGCTACTAAAGTATTCCTCCGCCCAGCATCAGTCGGAACATTCCAACAACGATGGCAAGGGTGCATAATCTCTTTCCCGTGCTTGATCTTGTAATTGATGCTATGATCAAACTGATAATTGAAAATGGAATTACGATCCAGTTCAACCAACCCAATAATGGGATGAAGGCGATCAACGCACCCAGCAGGGACAGAACACCGAACAAGACACCGATGATACTCATGCTTACGAAAGTACTAAGAAACTTTATTTTTTTGAATCCTACTCAATTCTGAACGAAAGGCCGTTATATTACAGCGATATTTCTTAACTTAAGTTACAATCAGAATTATGACCGAGGGCAAGCGATATTCATGGAAGATACGCACGATAGACATTGCGTTACTCGCCCTTTCAATCCTCTTGATATTCCTTCCCACTGAATTAAAGCTAATTCCCATTATCGCCGCAGTGGTTTGGTCAGCGTATGATTATCTCGGCGCCAGCGCCGACGAAAAGCGCGAACGACGACGAGTGGTTACTATTGCTACCGTTATGCTGTTTGCAATAATTGCGTTTTTGTATGTCACAATAAGATCATAGTTTACCCGATCACCGTGTTGGAAAACGGACAATATAATGTTGCATGGAAGAGCATCCATCTATTACCCGAAGATTTTATCAATGCGGCGAATGATCTAAAAGCGAAACGCGTACTGCCAGTGCATTCTGCAAAGTTCGTTTTAGCAAGGCATCAGTGGGACGAGCCATTAATCGAAGTAGCGGAATTAAGTAAGTTGGCAAACCTGACCTTAGCTACACCGATGATCGGAGAACCCGTCCAACTGAATGATACAGCTCAACAATTCAAACAATGGTGGAAGGGATTGAATTGATCGCATGCCCTCAGAGATAACCCTTATTGCAGCATATACTTTGGAAGCATAACTTTAAGATCCCTAAACGAATTTAGTATGAACCGGTTGCTGCTTCTATTCACGTGTGCTGTTTGCATCTTTACATCGAACAATTTGATGTCGCAACAAAACGCTCGCACGCTGAGAGACAAGGTCTTCGTTAAGACGAATCTCCTGAATCTTACAGCGCTGGGGCCTTCTATTATAGTCGAAAAAGCAGTAACGCATAACGTCACTATCGAGGCATCGTTTGCTTCCGGAAAATTTGATACGGGAGACCCCGATTATTATAAGTACCGCGGCACCGTCGTTCGTGCCAAACGATATTTCAGGCCGATCACGCGAGCAAAAGTTTACGGACATTCTAATCTTTATGTTGGCACGCTTGATAGAACCATTAGAGAATCAGGTTGGGGCGATGGTTGGTTTGCATGGCCCGAAAGATATTTGACCAGCAGTTCCTTTCGTTTCGGAGGTGGTGTTGGGATGACCTACTTTGCCAAAAACAACTTAATCCTGGAACTACAAGCAAACGCCGGTTATGGTGCTTACACTTATGTAAACGAACATGGATATAGATACGATGTCCCAGCTGGATACCTGGATGTTCAGGCTGGGATTAATATTGGGTATGCGTTTTAGAGAGAGTTGATCCGCGACTTCAGATACTCAATTGTATATCCTTCTTTCCTTCGGTGCAACATTGCATGGCAATTCAGGCAAATCGGTCGTAGGTCGAGGATAGGATCAACACCTTGCGCAACATCGGATTCCGATGATCGCGACAAGTGGTGAACATGAATAAAATCTTTACCGATTTCACCATAGTAATTTTCAAAATTGAAGCCGCAAACAACACAGTTGTATCCGTAATGTGATAAGCATACATTACGTGCGTGAGGATTTCGTTCATATCTCGTTTGCAATACCTGACTTGCCACGCCTTCCTGGAAAGCAACGCTTTCAGCTATGTCCGTCGACTCAAAAGGTTTATGCCTTATATCCTGGGTAGTTAAGAAATCAAACCAAACTGCTTCGAGTTCATCGGTAAGTTCCGGCCTGATCGCAATACCCGAAGTTTGAGGCATCCATCTTTGGGATGCAAGTCGGCCCTGCTTTACAATATCTTCGGTAAGAATCGGCTCGAAGTCTGCATTTAAAAGCACATCAAATTCGATCTCTACCTGGTAAATAAGCTTAGGAGCACCACTCCAATGTGGTGCAAGAAAAGGTATTGAAGTAATCATACCTGATCCAACGATACCTTTGGGTTCAACCCCCAAACGGATTAGAAAAGCTCTATCGCCCGGTTGAACCGATCTATAACCGTAACAACTCCATTTTTCACGGGTCTTCCCTATTTCAGCAAGCTCGGCAATGCTTGATTCCAGGGATTTCCAATTCCACTTTCTGGGATTCCAGGCAAAAAGAAATGTTTTCATAATCAGGTGAAAAATTAAGTGCCGTTTTATTGTTCAAAACATGCCCGGCCTACCGGCGGAAGGCTCATTGAGCACGGCAAAATTTGGTCCCAAAAACTTGCATTATTAGAACCAGGCATTTAAATTGCAACTATATTTTAGTTGCAGACGTCCAGATGAGCAGAATCAAGAAACTGAAAGAACGGATGTATTCTCTACCTAAGGACTTTACCTGGGATGAGTTAATGGTTGTTCTCTCAAGTTTTGGTTATGAGGAAATAAAGAAAGGCAAAACAGGAGGTTCACGCAGAAGGTTTAAAGACGCAAACAACAATTTAATACTTCTGCATGAACCACATCCTGGCAAAATTATCAAACCCACCGCCCTAAAGCTAGTGGTAGAGCATTTGATGAAACAGGAAAATAACGCTAAAAAATAGCGCATGCCCATATGACATTGATAACTCTGTGTCGAGAATTAATTGACCGATCAATCGTGAACCATGAATAACATTATTGAATACAAGGGATATTACGGGTCCGTGGAGTTTAGCGCAGAAGATGATGTTTTTTTTGGAAAGGTAATTGGGATAAATGACCTCGTTACCTTCGAGGCGCAGTCGACCAAAGGCATTAGAAAGGCTTTTAAAGAAGCGGTAGAAGATTACTTGCAAACATGCGCTTACTTAGGCAAGCAACCCGATAAGACGTACAAAGGAACTTTTAATGTAAGGGTGCCAGTTGACTTGCATAAACAGGCAGCTATTAGTGCTGCCAGCAACAACCTGACCTTAAACCAATATGTAAAATTTGCCTTATTATATTTCGTAAAGAATCAAAACGCAATTGCGCCGGAGCTAGAAAAATACAAACATTCAAAAGAAGAGTTGGCTTGCTAGACCCGCACAATGGGAAACTCGACACACAAGCTAATTCTCAATTTCCCGGGTAGGCCCGGTCCTAAGCTGCCTTGCCCTCGAAAAAGCAAACACTAATCGCCGTCGCAAATCTGTTTCAGCCGGCTGAAAATTTTGTTTACTGTTGCTTCGCTTTCCGAGAAGTCGTCCTCATTGAGACGCATTTCAACTTTCTTGCTCTTTAAAAGACTTTTAGGGCAGTAGCCATCAAAGTAAATTTCCATAGCGTGTACATAGTTTATTTTGCGGTATACACCCATCTCGTTGGCCGCTGATTCTTTTCTGCGAAGGAAATGACCTCATGAATCCGTTTTGCCCGTGTTTCTTCACGCTTTGCAAATTTTATCCAATGCAGTATCTGTTTTTTGAGCGAAGCAGGATAAGATTCAAAGCAACTTCGTGCAATAGCATTTTCATTCAACTTCTGCTTAAGATCCGTGGGAATGGTCAGGTCTTCAACATCATCGAGCATCGACCAGGAGCCATTCTTCTTTGCAGCTTCAATGGTCTGCATACCAAGTTCCGTCATACTACCATTTGCGATGAGTCGCTCAATCCTTGCTTTATTCACCTTGCTCCAAACACCGTTCGGCTTGCGTTTCGCCATATACTGGTAAACACTTTCCTCATCGCGCTTGACCGCTTTGCTATCGATCCAACCAAAGCACAACGCTTCTTCAACCGCCGCTGCATAGTCAACGCTTTTTTTACCGGATACTTTTTTATAGATGATAAGGAATACACTCTTCTTTGTGGTTGCATATTTTTCCAACCATTTGCGCCACGCCTTGCGATCGCCCGCGTGTATGGCTTCAATGCCGTCTTTCGTTTCGGTAGCGCGACTCACAGCTTAGCACGATTTAAAATAATTCCTTCGGTATGAACTTCTCCAGCATCGGCTTTTGTCGATCTTCAAGCACTACAAAAGTCCAGCGACGTAAATCTTTTGAATTTGCGATAACTTCTTTTGTCACGAAGACGGTGTAACTATCAGCATCTGCATCATAAGTCACATTCTTCTCTCCAAAAGTAGATTGAAAGGATTCCATTTCTTCCTCAACGTCCCTCTCCTCATCGTCTTGTTCCTTGTACCGTATTACCAGATAGTTTGAGTACCTGAACTTTGCATAATGCTCTCCTTTGATCTCCCTGCTATCATCAATTGACACTATTTTCGCCTCCTTCATATCAAATTCCAATTGAGGATTGTTGTAAGCATTTTCCATTGCCTGGACGAGGCGTGCTTTCGGAATGATCTTAAACAAGTTTGGATTTATGTATTCAGCAGAACCGATATAATCTTTGTTTTTCAATGACTCGGTATAACGAAGAAATTGCGCCTGGATGCTGTCTTTGTATTCCTGGGCGTAAATGTTTGCAGTGCAAACAAACATGAGCAGGACGATGGAAAAAATTCGAAACATAGGTTTAGGTTGATCATCAAATTTATTATTTCCTTCGGAAAATTGCTTTCTCTTCTTTCGCCGTTTCCCTATAACTCTCCTGCAGCAAATCGTTGGGCAGCGTGTATAAATAAACTTTCATTCCCTGCTCCCTGAAGTTTGGATCAGTTACGGTACCGATCTCTTCCATCTTATGAAACAATCGTCCCAAATCACCCGGATCTGTATACACATAGATCACAGGCCCCTTTGGAATGCCATCAGGTGCCCAAAGCACATAGCTTTCAAGGAACGTAATCGGCTTAGGAAGTCCGTACTCCTTTCCATAAAAATTGATCGCCCCAGCATCGCCGTAATTGCGCTGCACATAGATCGTACAGCGTTGTCTATCCTCCTCGCTCAAGCTATTGTATGCTTTCGCGACAAGATGCGTTAATTCCTTCCATCCGGTCATGTCCGCAAATATTTGTGAGACTGGTCGCACGTTTCCATCCTCCCATCTTGCAAAAGGATAAATGGGTAATGGACCGAAATGCTTCGCATAATTGTTCAGTCGTTCAAACGAAAGCATCGGCAAACAAAAGGGTAAGGAAGCTATGGAAAGCAGGATGGCAGGACCAATCAAAGCATATTCCCATCGTGCCGAAATATATCTCTCGATGGAAATCGCACCCACAGCATATAATGCAGGAACCACTCCAAGAAAATAATAAGCTTTGCCGCGAAGCAGGATGAAAGCAATAAAAAGCAATGCGGATGCGATTCCCAGGAAACGCAACCCTCGTTCATTGCGAGCGATCATAGCAATAATGCCGATGAGGCATAATAGAAACCACAAGCCGGTCAGACTAAACAGGTCTTCGAAAAAGTTGGTGAGTCGCATGTTTACCAATTGCGTTCGTTCGAGTTCCTCCATATGACTGAATACCGGCCAGCCGTGTTGATATTGCCAATGGACATTTGGAGCGAAGATCACCAGTGCAATTAAGATCGAAACAACAAAATGCCGACTGAACAATAACCTGCGATGTTCTGTGAACAACATGCTCAACACTAATACAGCTGCAAGTATCAGGACACTATATTTCGTTAGTAACGCCAATCCAACCACCATCCCGATCCAATACCAGTTATTAAGATTCTTTGTACGCCCTAATCGCACCACAAGAAAAACTAACCACAACCACAGCACATGTTCGATGACGTTTGGAGTGAACAGCGTATGGAAAACAAGAAAGCCCGGCGTCAACAAGAAGGCAGTGCACGCAACAATAAGGGCCGACATAGAACCCTTGAGCTCTTTAATCAGAAGCGCGATCAACCACATGCAGAGAGCACTAAAAAGAGCTGATATTAATCTCAATCCAAATTGCGAATAACCGAAGAGCGACTTCATAATAAATGACAGCCACCCGATCATTGGCGGCACTGTAGCATAGCCCGTATCCGGGTAATCGGCCATGTTGAAGTAAAGAAGTTCATCCCGATGAAGCTCATAGTTGCCTGCAAAAGCCAGGTGCAAAGCCAACTTCGCAGCAATGAATGCAATCGTTATAATCAAACATCTTTTAGAATCGACTTGGTTGGTTCGGGGCTTAAGTTGCATGCAGGGAATTTGGTCCAGGTTGGATTAAATGTACTATATCTATATAATTAATAAATGAAGGACATTCAATGTGACAATAGCATCACTGAACATGCAAACGATTACTGGTGCCGCGACTGTGTGTTGCATTGTGCTACCTGGAACTATCATGTGCCTGCATAACTATCCTACAATTTCCTTCAAGCGAGTGAAGATCTTTGCCAACATACCATCATGAAACGCACTGGCTATGGCGCCATCACTGTATCGTTCCGACCGGAAAATAACAGTGAGATACATTGAAATATCAAGTAAGGTGCTGTTTGAAAAATCAAATTTCGCATCGTGCAGATCCTTTCTACCCTTGTGCCATTCGGGCCAATTGAAATCAAAGATCAGATCGAGATCATACACCGTTCTATAAAACTCCTTAAATGTTTCGCCTTGTGCAAAGTCAGTATCATTACGCATTTCATTCGCGCGTTCAAACAACGCAACCAATTGCCTTAATTGTTCGATGGGAACTTTCTTCAGATAACTTTGTTGCTCTTTTATCACAGGGTTTCGCTTATCAAACAACGACGCTTCAAATTCCTTGCGATTACTATATACGTTCGCTAAGTAAGCATCAAGAACCGCGTTGTCGCCGATGATCTTGTTTTCATCAAGAAGAATTTCTTTTCCATCTTCAGTTTGCGCCTCCGTTAATACCAGTCCCACAAATTTGTTTGACGCAGCACTTGAAGTCTCGCGAAACTTTCCTTTACCCCGCCATCGGAGGATTGTAGCGTATGGTGGAAAGACGGTCACTTGCAAACCCGTTGCTTCGCTTTCCCAGAAGTCGTCCTGATTGAGCCGCATTTCAACCTTCCTCCCTTTTAAAAGACTTTCCGGGCAGTAACCATCAAAATAAATCTCCATTATTTTCAAATTAAAAAGGGTAACCAACCACTTATAATGTGCCGGTTACCCTTTGTTATTGTATCCCAAAATTATTCGTTACACTACCACGCTGTTCTCAAGCAATACTGCATCGAGGTCTTCACCTGGTTTAGCAATGATCTTCTCTGTTTCAAAATCCCATTCGATCCTTCTTCCAAGCTTATAAGCAAGTCCGCCCATGTGTGCAGAGATCGCTTCTTCAAAGCCTTCGTTGATACCACAACTTGGTGTACCACCATTGCGGATACAACTGAGGAACTCGCGCAAATGCAGGAACGTAGAGTCCACACGCTTTCCATCGCGATAAGTCCACAACAATCCTTTATTCGCGAAATACTTCGCAGTAGCGGACGTCACCGCATCGGTACCACTCACAGCAGGATCGTATTGATAAATGGGAACACCTGGCTCTATGCGTTGTTCTTTGATCAGCTCTTTATACTTCGTTGATCTTGGATCTGCATATACTGTAATGCGATTGCCTACTTCCATACTACCATCATGTCCCATCAATACCGTACCGCGATCAAACTGGTTTCCAAGTGTAGCACTGTAAACAAAGGTCATTCCTTTTTCCTTACCTGCTTCCTGGCTTGTACCTGTTACGAAATCAGGATATTCCATTACCACGTTCATTACATCGGGAACATTACGTCCATCGCGATGTGTATAGATACCGCCCGAAGCGGTAACTGCTTTTGGAATTCCCATTTTCAGCAGACAGTTGATGCGATCAAAATCGTGCGTCATTAAGTCGCCCGACAATCCCGAACCATAAGCCCACCATTTACGCCAGCGGAAGAAATGTTCCAGGTTGAAAGGCTCTTTCGGTGCATTACCGAGGAACTGATCCCAGTCGATCGTCTTCGGACTTGCAGCATCAGATATATCGTATTGCCATGCACCGTTATCGTCGTTGCGATTGGTGTTTGTTTCGATCAGCGATACGTGACCAAGAATATTTTTCTTAATGATGTCTTGTGCAGTAAGGAAGCTCTGTGTTTGACGATGCTGGTGACCAACAGCAAACACCATCTTCGGATTGTTACGTACTGCTTCGCGAAGCACATAGGTCTCAGCAACGTTGTGTGTCATTGGTTTTTCCACGTACACATGCACACCCGAGTTAAGTGCTTCAATAGCGATCGGCGCATGCCAGTGATCCGGTGTAGCGATCACTACGGCATCCACCTCACCACTATGAATGAGTTCTTTATAGGTGCGGAATCTTTTGATCTTATTGTTACTTGTATTGAACGATGCCAATGCATTCTCTGCGCGCTCGTCGAATATGTCGCAGATGGCCGACAATTTAATGTTCAGGTTTTCCTGTGCCTTAAAATCCGCCAGTCGCGTGTCTTTCGGATTCTTATCAAATGCCTCGGTCATTTCCTTCAGCCATTTGGTAGTGGCGAAACCGAGGGCGCGACAAAGTTGTTCGCCGCGAATACCGAAACCGATGATACCAATGCGGAGTGGATCTCCACTCATAGGACCAGAAGCAGGAGGAGCCGATGCTTTAATGTTTAATGTTTCGAGCAGGAACTCCTTTTCTTTTTTTGCCGAAGAGGCGAGGCTTGCGCCGGAAAACCAAACTGAACCAAGGATGGGGATGCCTCCGAGAGTTTTCAAAAGATCCCTCCGGTTCCATTTATTGAAGTGATTATTTTGATCTGCCATGATGTTTAGTTTAAGGGGTTTACTTTTTTGGATGCCGGTGTTTTGGTGTTGCCGATAATGGATGGATTTTCGTCAGATGCGATGGCCTTGTTTCTTGCAAACAGACTTTCCAATCCAAATACCGACGTAAGTGGGAACTGGAAGATCACGAACAGCGCTGCCATCTCAATGAGATTTTTATTTACGATCCAATAGCTGCCTTCTGCAGGACCTTGTGGCAAACCCGGGAATGGAGGATGTGCCAGGTAATAGAGCGCAAGCAACATCACACCTCCGATACAGCCCCATTTAACTTTGATGCCCATAACAAGACTCACACCAACAGCGATCAAACCGATGATGTTTAAATAGTCTATTGCCGAGATCAGCGAATCACTGGCGAGCCAGGTAAAAAACGGTTTTAGAATAGAGGCACTCAGTAAGTAACCGCGAGATGTCCATGAAGGATTGTACGCCTTTATGACGCCTTCGTACAGGAAATGCCACCCGATCAAAACGCGAAGTAGCACTAATCCATAGGCCTGCACCCTGGTAAATTTTGCAACGTTCATATGAATTTATTTAAAGTTTGAATCCTCATTTTGTTCAAAGTATTTGGTGCGATATGTTTTCATTTTTCCGTTATCGTCATATATGAAAAGCACATCAAGATCAAGGTCTTTATTTTCCGCTAAGAATTGTTTCGATTTTTCCAGGCCCATCACCATGAAGGAAGTGGCGTATGCATCGGCAGTCATGCAATCGTTCGTGATCACGGTAGCGCTAAGTAAGTTGTTCTTTGCAGGGTAGCCGGTAAAGGGATCGATGATGTGCGAATACTTTTTTCCATCCTCGACGTAGAACCGTTTATGGTTGCCCGATGTGGCCATCGATTTGTTATGGATCTTCACGCGGGTGTATAATGCTGCCGATTCAGCTTCGTCTTCACTGGGGATCTGTATACCGACCGTCCAACTACTATCGTTTTGATTCTTTCCTTTGGCACGAAGTTCACCACCCACTTCTACCATATAGTTTTTGATGCCTTTGCTATCGAGGAAATCTGCGAGCACATCTACGGTATAGCCCTGAGCGATGGCATTGAAATCGAGCATCACCTGCGGAATATCTTTTTGCACCTGGTTGTTAACGAGTCGCACTTTTTTGTAACCAACGAAAGTAAGGAGGCTATCGATCAGTTTATCCGTGACCCGTTCTCTCTTCTTAAATCCGAAGCCATATGCGTTGATGATCGGACCGACGGTGATGTCGAATAGTCCATTTGTTTTGTTCGAGACTTCGACCGATTTATTGAAGACAGTTGAGAAGTAGGGATCCACTTCTATGGAAGGTTCATTGCGATTGATGCGGGAGATGATGGAGGTAGTATCGTACGTAGAGAGGGAGAGATCAATTTTGTTGAATATCGAATCGAAGGATTCGCGGAAGTTGGAATAATCGCCTGCGAGATAGCTGATGTTGTAGGTGGTTCCCTGAGCTGGACCAGAGATGGTGATAGGAGTTTTAAGACCCCGATCGCATGCTGCGAGCAGGAAAACGGCCAGGCCGATGAATAGCAATTTATGGAAGCTGGCAAGCGACATAGTGATCCCCAGGTATTTTTTATACGGTTAATCGCTAAAATATCCATAACCATTGGTGAAATGGCATGATGGTTATCAGTTTGCGGGCTGAGTTTGGTGGGTACTGCGGCGGGTCTGGATCCATATTGATAGGCACTCTCCTTATTTCATCCTCCGTATTGATAGGCACTCTGATTCGCTCATCCTCCGTATTGAAACCTACTCTGATTCGATCATCCTCCGTATTGTTCAGTGCTTATGTGTACGCATGTAGGTCCGGATGGCGTGATTGTAAACTCGCTGCCCAGGTTTAAGCGACTGCTTGTATTCCTCAAATCTTTTCTTATCCGCGAGGATCGACTTCGCGTACTTCACGGCAGCTGCAAAGAGCGAGTTCAATCTTTCCTGGCGGTCACTAAGAATCACCTTGCTCATGTCAGGGTACTTGGTAATTACCGTCCGATGCGCATACTGCTTCACGACGATCTCTTTATTGATAGAGCCGCTAATACCTTTAAGCAAGGAATTCTCCGAAACGGCCATGCACCGATGTTTCAATGAATCTACAAAAAATTACGGGAGATTAAGAGCAGGGAGATTAAATGGAGATTAATGCAAAGGGGAGATGATTAACGCCGAAAATAGGTTTGAATGCAGTAGCTGACGCCTTTGGTTCCGTTACGATGAATCCATTTCACTGCAGCACCCCCGTCCGAAACTCCTGGATGAATTTCATTGCGGCCGTGGCATTATCCGTGACTTCTGAAACGGCGTATAAGTAGGGACGATGATGATGAAGGACAAGAGGGTTGGTTATCTTCTAAAGTAACTGTTTAGGATGAATTTTTCGAGGACGGGCTTTTGCTTTCATTTATTACGACGAGGGTCGCGTTACGTGGGTCTTTCGAAATTATAACCACATCCTGCACAAGGAAGATCTTGTATCTAGCCTCTTTTTCACGAGCTTCAATCACGCCACGCTGCGTAATCTCTCGCCACTCTTCACTGAGTATTCTTACTTCAGCAAGGCTGTTGAACAGGTAAGCGTATAAAAATTCCCGTCGTATGCTTCCGTTCTTTCTTTCAATGTAAGCGTTTTGCATGGGCCTTCCTGGATGGATAAATTGCAGGGAAATCTTCCGGCTTTCGTCCTCACAGCACTGTTGTAATTTGTGGCTAATAACCTCTGGACCGTTGTCACACCGGATACTTGTCGGACAGCCTCTTTCAGCAATCCGTTTTTCAAGCACCCGGATACGCAGAGAAGGGAGCGAAGTGTCTACCTCAATAGCCAGGGAGGACTTTGTTGAGTGCTGTTTAGTACGTCGGCAGACGATTGTTAGCAGTAACCTTATCGGCAGTCAGCCACTGTTCATAGGAGGACCGAAAACCTCAACTGCACACGCACATTTTGGCACATTTGCAAGGCGCACAAGCCGACACACAAAAGCCAACCTTGCAAAAGAGCCAAAATAACCCCATCCACATGGCATACACTTCGACAGTTAGCTTTAAATTGTGCCTGAGCTAAAACAAGAACACAAGCATGACAATTACTCTATTAGGACAAGGATATGAAGCAACATCGAAGAATTCAGTTGGCAACCACTTAATTAAATTTTTTTCGCGAAAAGACTTTCATAGTTTTTTCGGAATATCTGCCTTTGCAAGCCTCGCCGGAATTAATGGACTTGCCAAACATATTGCGGCCGCAAAAGCGAATTTGAAAATTATCACCATTGTAACTGGTGTTGATCAAAAAGGAACTTCAAAAGAAGCTTTACTGGCATTATCGAATCTTGATGTCAATGCTTATGTTTTTTACCAACCTTCAGTAACAATCTTTCACCCCAAAATCTATTTCTTTGAAGGTGATGGGAAATCCGAATTAATCATTGGTTCATCAAATCTTACAACACAAGGTCTATTCACAAATGTTGAAACTTCGCTACTTATCAGTATCGATAATAGTATTGAAACAGATAGAGAAATTGTAGAACAATGTAAAGATTATTTCAAGGGAATTTTTAATTACAGCGACCCTAATTTGAAACCTATTACCAAGGACCTAATTGCAGATCTAGTTAAAGCCAAAGTTGTTCCTACGGAAGCTGAACGGAAAGCTATTCAGGACAAAGGAGAAAAGGCCGATAGAAAAGAAATTGAAACTATCATTTCTAAGATTTTCCCAAAGAGACAAATTGCCAAAATTCCAAGTGATTTCAGAACTGTTAAAAAAGTTGCTGTAACAAAAACAACTGCTGTCAAAGCTGCAGGCAAAGCATCTACAAAAGGAAATTTGGTATGGACGAGAAAGAAATTACCAGCATCAAGTGTACAACTATCACCAGGTGGAAATCCAACTGGTGGGCTTCGTTTGGTTCAAGATAAATTCAAAATTGGAAATGATATAATTGACCAGACTTCATATTTTAGAAATTCACTTTTTGGGAAGTTCAACTGGAGGCAAATCAAAAATAATCCGTATGTGGAAGCAGCTACAGTGCCTTTCGAAGTTACAATTAAAGGCAAATTCATTGGCAAACATAACCTTGAAGTAAGACATAAACCAAGCGGTGAAGCAGGACAGCATAATTATACTACTTCAATCTCTTGGGGTTCAATCGGTGAAATTATTCGTAAGTCTCATCTTACAGGCGCACGGCTTGAACTCTACAGACCGAAAGGACGAAGTAATGCATTTCACATAGTAATCAGCTAATTATTCTACACTAACAATTGTTGAAAACTATTTTTAAAGAAACAATTGAGTTCTCATTTGACATGCCTAACTTTGGACTGAAGTAGTCCAAAAATGAAACTCCAAAGAACTTTTGGTGAGACAGTAAAGAAACTCCGAGAAGAGAAGCAACTTCCATTGCGAGAAGTTGCAGAAGCATTGGGAATAGACACTTCCATGCTTGGTAAGATTGAAAAGAACAACCGTAAGCCAACCAAGCAGCTTATTGGCAAAATTGCCAACTATTTCAAGGTAAGCGGCAAAGATTTGATTGTGGCTTTTTTAAGTGACGAAATAGCTTATCAGGTTCTAAATGAAGAAGATTTATCTAACGAAATATTCAAAGTGGCTGAAGAGAAAGTAAAATATTTCAAAATTAAAAAGAAACCTTGAGTATGAAACTAATAACACAAGCATCGGCTGAAAAACTGAGAGGCGGTTTCTATACTCCTGAGCCTATTGCCGAATTTGTCTTACGTTGGGGTATTAATGGTAGTAGTAATTATGAAATTCTTGAACCCAGTTGCGGAGACGGAGTTTTTTTGCAGCAAATTCAAAAGCACAAGCTTAAATATAATTCAATCACTGCTATTGAATTTGACAAACACGAGGCAGAGAAAGCAGATAGAATAAAATTAAAAAACAAACAAGTTATTAATGCTGACTTTCATGCATACTGCAATAATACCTTGCAACGCTTCGACTTAGTTGTGGGTAACCCCCCTTATATACGTTATCAATTTTTCGATAGAATACAACAAGTTGAAGCCGCTGACATTTTTATAAAAGCAGGCCTAACTTATTCTAAACTTACGAATGCTTGGGTTTCTTTTGTTGTAGGTTCCTCGCTTTTACTCAAAGACAATGGTGGAAAAATTGGATTTGTATTGCCAGCAGAAATTTTACAAGTTTCATTTGCCCAGCAGCTTCGGAATTTCATCGCACACTTCTACAACAAAATTAACATCATTTCATTTGAAAAATTAGTCTTTCCAGATATTCAACAAGAAGTAGTTCTACTGTTATGTGAAAAAAATAATAGCAAGACACATAACATTGAACACATAGAATTACACAATGCAAGTGAACTTCAAACTCTTGACGTTGCAAGATTGAAAAGCCCCCAGAAGAAAATTGATTTTAAAAGTAACAAGTGGACGTTTTATTTCTTAGAGCAAGAGGAAATTGACTTCCTTGAAAACATTGCTGCAAAAAGAAATATCCCTAGCCTCGGAAAATATGCAAAGGTTGAAGTGGGAATCACAACAGGCTCAAATGACTTCTTCACTGTTCCATTTACAACTGTGGAAAAATATGATTTGCATGATTACGCAAAGCCAATGGTTGGCAGAAGTGTTCAAGTAAACAGCGTAATTTTTGACACCGAAGATTGGAAGAAAAATAAGTTCTCGAAAGCAAAGGCGCATCTTTTAGTTTTTCCGGAAAGGAATAACTTGAATAAGAAAAATGGAGCCGTAAAGTACATTGCTCACGGTGAAAGTTTGGGTATTCATAAAGGCTACAAAACTGGTATTCGTGACGACTGGTTTGTAGTGCCTTCGTTGAAAGTTTCTGATGCACTATTTATCAGGCGCAATAATCTTTATCCTCGTTTGATCATTAATGAGGCAAAAGCATATACAACAGACACGATGCATAGAGTATTTCTTAAACAAGGAACAGAACTTAATGCATTTACCGCAAGCTATTATAATTCTCTTTCTCTTGCTTTTACTGAAGTTTGTGGGCGAAGCCATGGAGGCGGAGTGTTAGAATTAATGCCTAACGAAACAGAAAGAGTTTTGCTTCCATATAATAAAGACAATGGCTCATTACTTCCAATTATTGACAAGTTAATTAGAAACAAAACGGATATCGAAGAAGTATTGAATATTACAAATCAAACTATACTCAAAGAACATTACGGTTTGACAAAGAAGGAAATAAGCCTTGCTCATACGATTTGGAAAAAATTATCAGCAAGGCGACTTAACAGAGGCAAATAAGCCAACACACCAAGTCAGGCACATTTGCAAGAGAAGTTGTTTTTTTTCTCCCAGCCGCTTAACGGTTTCGCCAAAAGTTTTCTCAAGTTTCGTTTTGGACTTCTTCAGTCCAGAACTAACTAAATGGTTGGGACTATAACATAAAAAACTAAGTATTTTTTGAAGTTTTGAACCGCCAAGCTTAGCTTCCGCAGCAAATTCTAAAAAGATTCTAGATATACTAACTTACTTATGTTATCACTATTTGGAAAACTTGTGTACCAGGTGATGGGCTATATAACTTAAAAGTAGAGCCTGTTACATCATGAAGCTTTAGGTAATTAATAACTGAACTATTCCTGCCCCAATGTATTGTTGTGGGCACATTGCCTTGACCTGCAATTCTTGCAGGATCATGGCTAATGCGCAAGTTGTGAGTTCCTAAACCTACACCTAAAATTGTTATATTGAATTGCGCGGTTGCTTCTTGTAATGGCGGTTTAAGAAGCCGCACCTTGTTTGTCCAATTCAAACTGCCAAATATGTCATTTCTAAAATAGGTATTTTTATTAATTGGGGTACCATCCAATTTAAAATTTGCATCTGACAATCTAATTACTCCTGTTACAGCACTTCCAGCAGGGACCTGTTGTGCGTCGGACGGAGGCAAATTTCCTTTCTCCCATATTAGCTTATTTGGCTGTATAGTTACCTGTTCGGTAACTTGTAATGGAACTATAAGAGCACCTTCTACACGCCGCACACGTTGAGTCTTGAAAGCAGTGGGAATAGCTGATGTCTGCCTTGCAGGAATATTTAATGTATTCGGATTTACAGGATTAGTATTTGCAGTTATTGGAGCTTTACCATGTCTGACTCTAAAAACTGATTCGTTCGGAACGATGCCTTTGTTTACAAAATAATCGATATTCACGTCAGTAATAGGATACAAGTTTGGATCAGATAGGTTAAACAAAGTAGAAAAATAATTCTTGAAATCAGCTATAGCAGTAAAATCCGCTTGATTTTCTGTTTCCAATATAACTCCTGCCTCCACATTAGCAAATAGCCCATTTGAAGTAAGATTGGAAGATCCAATAATCATCTTCTTTTTGCCTGCACTTTCAAATAAAAAAAATTTAGGATGAAAAATAATTTGTTCGGTCTGATAGAAAATATGAGCAGATATTTCCAAAGTCATCAATGCTTTTAAAGCCTGCTTTGATGTGGCTTCCTGATCAATGCCAACAATTAGATTGATTTGCTGCAAATGAACTTTTGCAGCTTGGATATGTGGTGCTAATCCGAAGACAGCACTTGCACTGGCAAAGGCTGTAACGCCAATAAAGTGGGTGAAATTTTCATCTTGTAACGAACTTATTAAGTGAAAACCTGTGGCATCAGGAGAAGTATTACCAAATCCTTGTCTTAAAAACTGAATTGTCATGCTTTAATGGGTTATGAGTGAATAAGTCATAATTAAAACTATTCTTAAAGTCATGTTCACTGCTGTTAGAAATTTTAGGCACATTTGCAAATTTGGCTTCTGTATGTCCGTTTTGTGGAACTTGCAAATGTGCCATAAAGTGCTTGGCAAGTGAAGGCTACAAATTGTCACTCTAAGAATAGCGTGATGTTACGAATAGCGGTGCAGATGGCAGTATGAGGCTTGTCAAAGGCGCCGGTCAAATTAAAAAATGATTCAACGAGACTAGCGGCTGGCTTACGGTACGCATGTATCATCGGTCGTTCTTGTGTCCATCGAATCGTACTTGTCACTTAGTTGCTTACTAATTCTTCTTTTTGATTTTCCAAAGTAAGTAAGCAGGGTTTTCTCGTACTTTTTCCTTGTAATCAACATAGTCCTTGTACCCTTTTCCTAATGCGACTGCTGTCGCCAATAGACTTAAACCAGATGTTTGAATGCTTCCCATAAGTCCGCCGAGTGCAAGTAGGGAATTTGCTCCCATTTGTTTTTCCAAGTGTTTAACTTTCAATTTTATTTTTTGCACTTGAACTTCGTTTAACTCGTGGAAAATATTTTGTGTTTTTAGTTCGAGCTGCTTAGGGTCAGTTATTGTCCTCAATTCCCTAAATTGCTTTTCAAGTTCTAAACGGAAGTTGGTGAAAACATCTGAATCTAATTCTCTAATTGTCATTAATTTTTCAATGTCAATATTCTCCAAGAACGGTAATTCAACATTCACAAACTGACTTGCAGTGTATGTCTGAATGCTTTCTTTTACTTCAAAATTTCGAGAAATTAATTTACTTGAAAAGGAGTTGTCACATAAATATGTTGAGTTAAGATTTGCGGCTATAAAGTTTTCTTGAAACACTCGGTCGAAATATGCTTTGGATGCAGAATTAATGGATTGCATAACCCAAGCATCAAAATGGTCTTTGTCAGGTGGTGTGTCGGGCAAGGTCTGTCTGAATAAGGCTTTTCCTGTGCTTTCATCAAACTCAACTATTTCCATTTCAAAAAGATGATAAATCAAACTTGATGAAAAGCCCGTGTCCTTAAAATCAACAACAATACCTCTGCAAGGGTATAATTTGTCTTCAACAACATGCCAACCACCAGTAGGGATTTTCTCAAGCGACCTTATTGATGCGTTCTCCCAAAACAAATCTAACACTTCCTTTGGAAGAATATCCTTGTAGTAATCTTTTGGAAGATTAATTGAGACATTTTTGGGAGCTTCAAAGTGAAAGCTTAATGGAAATATTTTCACATAATTACCAGCAACCATTGGCGTTACGTTCTTTAGAAAAGTTGCCGCTTTTGTAAGCTTTGATTTATTTACTGAATAGTCACTGTCATAACCCAAAAATTGTGAAGTCACTTTTGTCATCGCTGACTGATAGTTAGTCAATGGAAATAAAGGGTCAGAAACAATAAACTGGTCAATATAAAGTGCCGTTTGTTTCAAAAGACTAACTGATGTCTCCTCTGTCGATGAAAATACTTTTAAGAAAGAGTCTCTATTTTTGATTTCCCCAATTAAGTCGTTGTAATTGTCAATACAGTGCTTTCTATAATCTTGTAACTCTTTTTCAATTCTTGCGTTTGTTTCATTTTTGAAGCCATTTTCAATGCTTTGATGGTGAAGAAGCAAACTGTTTGCTAAAAAGTCATACGTTACACTGCCCATATTTTAGTTGTCTTTGTGTCGGTTAACTTACTTTTGCAAGTTCGTCATAGAATAGCCGATAACGTTGCGAGGCTGCCTTTGGGCCTTTCAAAATAATGAAGGTACACATGACGCCTTCAGACTTAGGGCAAGCCTGTGTTGCCTACTGTACTTATCCATTCAACGCATTATTCCATGAAGGCCCAGCATCGTTTCTCGACGGGATCAAACAATACTTGATCTGATTGATGTTTTTTATACAGTTATTTTTGATAAGTTCATCATTGATAATATTCCTAATTCTTTCAAGTCGTGGGATATACTTGTCTGTCCACGTTAATGAGTATGGAACGTTATTGAAAGTAATTCCACGAAACGCCAACGCAATATTAAACAATGTAGTGTTTGTTAAGTCATGGTTAATTTCGCAATCAACCGCTCTATCGCCGAAGTTTGAAGCATATCATTTGCAGCAATCGACTTTACAAGGTCAATAATGACAACTTGATTTTCTCTGCAGTAGTATTTCCAGTTTTGAGGATGTCCATTATTACAGTCGTTCGGATGAAGAGAACTTCCGCTCAATGCACTTGGAAAATATCTCCAAAACTTGCTTTGATTTCTTCCATAAAACCATGTTGCAATATTTTCTTTTTCGCAGCTAGCATCATACGGAATAAAAGTTCCAATGATAAGAATATTGCCTTTCTTCTTAATACGGATTCCGAAAAATATTCTATTTTGTTCAATCGCTGTTAGTTCGTCGAGATCGCGATGTTCAATAGGCATGTCGTTGGGTTTTAGTATAGCAGCCCACCTTTCCAGTCAACGCTTCTGCTTAAGAATTGTCCGGATGGCATGTGCAATGTTCGCTCCAAGCGCGTTCGTTGCTACATATGCAGTTCCATGTGCAATGGCCTGCAACGCGCGGTCTATCTTACCGGGCGTCTTTCTATTCACGAATGTCGTGACGGGTGAACTTATAACAAGCAATAACAAACGATACCTCCCACAAAAAAATGGTTACCCCAAAAATTAAGCCTGCGAAAATCTCACCGATGCCTTTAATCATCTCCAATGCAGAAGCGATTGCTGGCATCAGGCTTATGATGATACTAACGGGAACAAATGTTACCAACGCGCTGGTAAGAAGCAGCTTCCCATCAATCAAAAACTTATATAGTATTAATGAGATGATACTTGGCAAAGTGCATGAAAGCCAAAATTCCGGATAGGACCCACTATCGGCAAACAAGGATCGTACATACACCAGACTTGCAGTCGAAAAAATGACACCGACCGAGAAGATGAAACCCCAAGCCTTTAAAGAACCCTTCGTATCAATGCTCAATGCAAACCCAAATAAGAGCCCAGGATACACGAACTGTAGAAGTGAAAAGACGCCCTTCATCGGCGATTCCCAGGCAATGGCAAGCGCGGTGCACGACAGTAAATTAATTAGCCCCGGCACCACTCCCCGATATATGAAGGGTAACTTCTTATTAAATAAAGTGAATTGTGTGTCCAATAATTAAAGTCGAAGTTTTAGTTGTCGATACCTATTGAAAAACCTATGTTGGCAGTATTGGTTAATAGGTATTCTCAAAAAATGTCCCTCAATACTTTTTCCAAAGATTTTTCGCATTCCGAATCTGGTGAAACACTGAGCATTTCCAGGCCATTGGTGCTATACTTCTCATAAATCTTTATCAGAGAGGGAACATCTTGCCAACATAGAACACACCAGCCTGCCCAGAAATCCAAAAGAACATACTTCTTACCTCAATTTCTTGTTTCAGCTCGTCTTCGTTGTTTATAGTAATATCAACTTTTATACCCCTTAGCTTTATCTGCAGACTATTTCGCATCGATAAATCCGTAGCACTTTCAAAATGGCAGAATAACTCTTATACAATAGTTTAAGGAGTTTCTTTTCGGATGCGTTATTTGGTAAATTTTTCTAGTTCGAATTTACCTTGCCTACCCTGCGCAAATAGCTGAGAGAAAGGTATTGACAGGTAATACAAAATCAAAATACCGTGAATACTCACAGCTAATTTATTTGGTATAGCAATTTTGGAATAACCTACCGCTAACGGTGCAAACAATGCCGAAGGCCGGAAAAATTTGTGACTGTTGCATAGGATTGCTGCAAGCTTACGGTAAGCCTTTGTGAGCTGCAGCCAACTCCTTTCAGGTGCTTTAGTAAGATAAAATTGCAATTTACTAGCAAATTCAACCTACTTGAAGTTCTCCCCAGGTTAATACATAATCCAGTCTTTCCTTGCGGTAAGTACCTTCTTCGCTGCTGGTCTGTATCTACAGAGGCTTAATTTCTAATAATTCAAAGTCAGTTTTTTCATTGCCAGTTTTAAATTTTGTCCTATGAACTCGCAAATGAATTATGCAGTATGTATTCAAAAACGCCTTATCATACTCTACCAATTGTTCTTCGTCAAGGTCTTCACTTATAAAGCCTGATATCCTTTTACCCTCTTCATCTTGAATCTCAAATCTGCCAGAATCTAATAAGAGGCCCCTAAAAATTCCATTAATAAAGACTTCATTTTCCTCGTCAATTGTTGCGGAGACTCTTTGATACGCTTCACTAACTTTTCCCTCGGTTAATTCTAACCCCAACTCTCCACTTTCCATTTTCAGGACAGAATTTTCGTCCACAATTTCTTGTAAGAATTTTCTCAAATTGTTTAAATTTCTTTTTGGCATTTTTTCGATTGCCGCTTCAAACGTGGGGTCATCTGTTGCCGAGTTTGCAACTAAACGGATGACTTCCTTCATTGCCTTAGAAACATCTATGCTGTCAAATAGGTCATGTGATTGAAGTTGAGTTAGCTCAACTCCAAATGAACCAACAGGTAGTGCAGTTAAATACAAATCACTATTAGCGCCTTTTTTAGCTTGTCCTCGTTTACCTACTTTTCCAAATCGAACTAATGCAACCTGTGTCTTTACCATTTCTTGAAATGGCATAATAGTTTTACTGACAAAACTAGATTTTATTCCCTGTGAACCTATTACAGCATTACCGCTAAATAATAATTGTACTCTCGGTTCAAATGATTCTTTCGGTAGCCTTCCTAATTCCTGATTCAGCCAACTAAGCCGTTCTGTTAAACCTTCTGACATGAGAGGATGGTCGATGACCATCTCTAAAAGTCGCTGCGTATCGACTATTTGAGCTTTTAAGCTTTGTATGTATTTATATAAGCTCACTGTCAGATTAAATTTAAAAAATCTAAAGCGTGTTGGTCGTCAATTGGGGTATTCAAAGATAGTCTTAAAATACCCTTCCATACTCCGATACGATTATGAGTAAACAACTGAAGCCAGTATCTTGTTTGTTCAACTGTTACATCGGGATTGTAACTGTAGTCTACTGGATAATGGTCGAGCAGGAAGTTATTTTTCGCTAAAATTGGATTAGCAAATTCAGGAAATGTTACTCGGATATTCGCTTGGTCTGAAAGCGAAAGGCCCCCGAAAAAAGTAACTACATCTAGATCATTCGGAGGACGCCCTGACGACACTTCAATGTTTTCCAAGAAACTCCCGTCTAACCATTGAAATCCAAAAGTTATATTAAACGCTGTCATCCTTTGTCTAAACACAACAAAGTTCTTTAAAATCTGAATTCTCTTAGGTGAAGTTGAAAACTTATGACAAAGCTCAAGTATAGTACAAGGATAAGGTGACAAATGTGTTCTATCAGTAGGATTACCTAAGTGGGGTGGCAATACGTTATTATAGTCAAAACTTGGTATAGGCATAATAGTAGGATGTTCGTTGAGGCTTACAGGAAATGGTGCGAGGCTTGTCGAAGGCCGGTTAATAAATGAATCGTACATAAGATGCCTCCCGGCTTCTGGCAAGCCTATGTTAGCGGCGAATGTTAGACAGATAAGTCATATATTCTTTAACGATTGCAGCAGCTTGTAGGATTGCTTTGTCAGTATCATTTCGTTTTTGAATCGGTTTTTTTTCACGATCAAACGGCTTTAACTCAATTACAAAGACAAAGCTACTTCTATAGTCATTGTCTGGAGCATAAAGCTTATATCCTGTTAGAATTATGGGGGCGAAGCTGTGCCTTTTATCAAACTCCGTCATCAGATATGTAATGAAATGCTCCGTCATTTCCAAGGTAGTGCCTTCTAATGGATCAAATCTTACATCAGCATTGTTTCTGTCCATGTATTGATCTTGCTCGTCATCGCCATAATGACCCTGACAACTTGAAAACGTCCTAAATAACTTTGTCCAATTTATAGCTTCAACAAGAGGCAATATTTTGGGCTCAATCGATCTATCATTCATTGTTGACCTTTCAATAATTTACAATGGTTACTGCCTCATTACAATTATACTTCGATATCGTTAGGGCTCTTATCAACTCTCAGGCCATAATAATATAGCGCCTTGTAGCCCCTTGGATCATTCGAATTTCCTGAATATGTGTCTGTCAATATACATCTGATTGTCCTATTTTCCGTAATCACAATATCATTACCATACTTGCAATAGCGCTCAAAATCCCCTGTCATGTCATTGATTTTCGGTTTTTCTGTTTAAAGGACTATACCGAAGTTAAAGTTAGAAATGAGCTTATTACTGAATGCTTTTGAGACAGGACCCATTCGCAGCAAACGTTTAACCTCCGCAGCACCGCGCAGTGAGCGCATTCAAGTTTTCAATAATATTTCGGCTCAAGAACTTTGCTAAAAGGCCCTCCACATGCCTCGTCAGCCGTCCAATCGAGATTTCTCACGCTCCTGCCACCTCAGTCACAATCGCAACCAACGGCAAGCTTAACTTCTAATTTTTTTCAACCGCAACAAAGTAACAATTAACAACAGTTCATCCAATACCTACAAGGGATGAATTGAGATTAAATCGAGTAGGAAGATAGCCATTAGGTTGGCTATCTGTCCTCTCACACCACCGTACGTACCGTTCGGTATACGGCGGTTTGTTAGAATAATTTCGTTTGGTGGGTTGTTTTCCAGTAATAATAGTCG
>JAEZGS010000024.1 GCA_023437225.1 Bacteroidota bacterium
CGACTATTATTACTGGAAAACAACCCACCAAACGAAATTATTCTAACAAACCGCCGTATACCGAACGGTACGTACGGTGGTGTGAGAGGACAGATAGCCAACCTAATGGCTATCTTCCTACTCGATTAACGCTACAATCAGAAAGTAATTATTGCGTCTTGTTAATACGGATCTTCCCTTTCATGATCGGATGAATGCTACAATAGTAATCGGCGCTTTGCATAACGATGATCTTGTAATTATCGCCGGTATTTAATGGTGCAGATTTCCAACGCTTGTTTGATTGCTCAGTTACGTCGTGTATGACAATGTCTTTGTTGATGAATAAAACAGAATCTCCTTCATTTACCTTCAATTGAGCGGGTTGAAATTTCATGGATCGAATTTCTACAACATGAGTTTTAGCTGCAGAACCAGTGCCTGTATTGCAGGCCACTGTTGCAATCATGATACCGATAGAACTGAGAATACGCGATATCTTGTGCAATGTTTCCATTAATGAAGACCATTTTTAAGCATTTGAGCATGCTCTAAATGTGCTTTCAATGCAGGCAGCACATCCTGTAAAAGTTGTTTCAATTCACTGTTCTCGGTTTCAGGGATCAGTACAGATTCCACCGCGTTGATCACTGCCTGGTGATAAGCAACTTCATTGTTAATGTAAGCTTTGTTGAAGTCTTCGCCGGATTTAGCACGAAGATCTTTCATGGTGTTGCGGGCATCAGACATCATCTTCTTACTTACGTCGTTGTCTTTTGGTGTCACACCCAGCTTTTTAGCAAGTGCTGCAGCCTGGGCAATGACGGCCTTATGATCGCGCGCCATGGTCTCCGCAAATTTAATCACTTCACCATCTTTAGATTTCTTTTTTGCGATCTCTGCAAAGTCAATGTCGATCTGGTTTGCAGTCACCGCAACGAAGGCAACTTCTGCATCGGATAGTTTGTCTTGCGCGAAGGCCTCAGTATGCGAAAGAAATAAAAGCGTTGCGAGAAACAAGAGGCCCGGCCATTGATGTTTGTGTTTCATAACTTTTTTTTGATGAACATATCAAACATAGAGTGGGCCGCAAGACAAAAGGTTACAATAAAAACAATTATCGTATTCGTCCTGTTTGCAACAATGCATTGATCAGTCGGGAATCATTTCTTTTATCGAGTTGTTGAAGTCGTGGGCTGCCATCGTTGAAGTAATCGATGCGGAGTTGACTTTCTGTTGTCAAAAATGGATCGATCGTAGCGATGCCCATGCGTATGGAACTAAGATATGACGGATGGAATGTACCGAAGTACACAGGTATTTTATTTACCGTTACAGCAAAGCCTTTGTCAGGTCCGTAATCTTTTATGTATGGTTTAATGTCTTGCCTTAATTTGAACGTATGCGAACTGCGGTTGTAATAAAGAATATTCTCATTGGTAACAAAGGGTATGGTGGATATCGTTGCGTCACTCATAACGATAATAGCGGGCCGTGATGATGTATCTACATCGGTTTTGAATTCTTTAAGCAAATAGATCTCTACAACATCTGCATCTGCGTCCGAAGGCGGTTTTTTATCGCAGGCCGTAAACAGCAGTAGGCACCCAATGAAGAATGTAAGGCGCATAGAATTTTTCTTGCATGACATGACCAAACGTTGATTCGTTGCACTAAACGTCAGTTTCGTTTCTGTTGAATGTAGTCGCTTATTCCAGGTCAGGCCAGGCAAATCTTAATCAGGCCTCTTGCATTTCTGCAGGGCATTATATATTTTGTTCTTCCTATCAGCACTACTCTCTGAAACACTTGATACACACTTACTCCCAGCCCGGGGCAAAGATTAGCACCAAGTATTGATCAATTTGATCTGTCGCCGATTACCGATTACTGATTACTGATTACCGACTACACCATCGCTTATGAAATTAGGAATCTTCCACCTGCTGCAACCTCCGTTCGGACTGGGATTATTTACCAGCACAATGCCGCCCACAGGCTTGTCGCAACTTCCAAATGTTCCCTCGTCGATCATATCATCGATGCCATCGCAGTTGCGCGATTTTCTGGCTGTTTTTAGCGTGGAAGAATTGCATACTGCATACGATGAACAAGCCATTGTTTACTTTGGTAAAGTGCAGGTAGGTGGTGATGGTCTGGTTGAAAACACACCTACATATCGTGCTCCATCAGGCAATCTCATCGAACCCGGGGATATCAGTTTTCAATTTCGCATAACATTTCCGCGTGCAGGATCCGCTTCGATTGCTACAGATATCACTAACCTGTTCGGAGGACTCAACGCTGCACAGCAAGCGGATTTCGGCGATATGCAAACCATGCTACAGCGCCTGGGAGGCACCACAAGCGCAGATATTCCCAGCGATTTTCCATCGAAGAATTTTCGAATAGAACTACTGTTCAATACACTCGTGCTGCACCTTCCGAACGACAGATATCTTCCTGCGCGACTCGCTGCAGACGGCTGGCTGGAACGCGACCCAAACTTCGATGATGTTACCATACATCTTCCGAAAATTGCAATGTCCATTACACAAAACGCAGATGACTATGGACAAACAAAAGTGGATTTTGAAGGTTGGGGGATAAACAGTCTCGACGAGGATGCAGATCTCCTTGCCGGTGAGATGATCGCTATGAAGCCCGCGCTCTGTTTGCATTCCAGCAATGTGGTTGGCTTCGGGCTGGAAAAAGTTGTCCTGGATCTAAGCGTTGAATTCACACCTGCCGAGATATTGCAAAAGAACTTCGGGGTAGGCGATGAATTTCGTGGATTGTGGATTCCACAGGTAAGATTCTTCCTTGCACCTTCGGGACTTCGCGGAATGGCTTTCGACACATGGGGCCAGGATCTATTAATTGACTTCGACCAGGGACTGAGCGGTGAGATAGGAATGGAACTGGTAAACAATCACAACCGCGCTCCGTTACAGGTGGACGTCGTTTTCTATGAAGGCAACACACGAAAAACACCCACTAAGCGAGGAGACGATGCAGAGGACAGCAATCATAACATCACCCGAACAAGTTTCATATTCACAGCTACGAATGCCGAAATACAATTGCGTATTCGCGGCGGCCGTCCTCCTTACACTGCAACTATTCGTGTCGATGGTAATACCATAACTCCTCAGCCTTTCAATGGAGATAATAACCGGTTAAGATACCCGATGAATGCTACGACATCGGGCCGCCATAATGTATCGGTCCGCGTTGAAGACAGTCTGCAGCCGCAACATCGCTTCTGGCAGGAAAACATCGAAGCGCAGTGCATAGCCGCTGGTCAAAACACAGGAAACGCAACTCCGCAAATCCAACCTGCACAATTGCAGATGTTATCCGGCGCCCCTTCATTTTTAATACTCAAAGCATCATCGCAACCGGATGACGATGCGGTGTTCATCACAACGAATCCTGCAAACGCAACAGTCACATCAGGTGGTTCTCCGATCACTGGAACAAGCGATGGCTCCTATCGCATCCCTGTGCAAAGAAATGGTACACGTGTGCAGGTACAGGCCGAATGGGCAATTACTGCTACGCCCGAGCACTTTATTTTATTCCGGCCGACTGATGAAATAGGTGCTCAGTTACGTTCACACGGCGAGAACCTCGAATATCTTCAAATGATCTTCGACAGGCCAAGAGAACAGGATTCGATCACAGAGATCGCACAGGGATTGCTCAACAATGCAACGGTTCGAACGGCATTTGAAAGCTTCCTTGGCAGAAGAAATGGCCGGACAATCAGGATATACAGTTATGCGAGCTATGAAAGAAAGGACGACTCAACTCATACGAGATCAAACCTGCTTCTTTCACAACGTCGTGGCCATGTGCTGAAACAATTATTGATACAACTTGGCGGAACTTCAATTGAAGGTTCAATTTCATATGATCCTGCGGTAGATGCAAAAGGCGCTTCTGTTGCAATGGCCAACTCCAGAGTGTCACCGGCGCGAGACCCCATTTACCATGTTGCAGTTGCAGTTTATGAAACAGAACTGCCCACTGGTAGTCCTAACACGGCAAGCGCAGAAGTCTGGCGTGAAGAAGATGTTGTACAAGAGCGAACTTCCGTTGCTGATCCAACGCCCGCACCTACCGAACCAGAACGTCCATCACCATTCCGCAGGATAGGTGCAAAGGTTCGCTTCCAGCGAAATGAACTAGTTTATGCGGAATTGTTTGGAGAGTTTGATGTGATAGATGAAGCACGACGGAGTGGAACAATGATACAAAGCGCGGACTCACAAAATGGCACAGACACATCCGGGGTAAATGGAGCAGTTACATCTGTACCTGGCGCGAGTCGCGCTGCTTCGCAGCCTGGTGGTAATACCCCGGAAAATCAGGGTGTGATCGATTTCAAGATCAGCATGCTCTATGATGTTGCCACGCGAAGGTTAACCCAAACACTTGCCGTTGGTTTCGACAGAAACAATACGCGCGATGGCTTTGTTCATGTGAACCGTTTCAATCCTGAGCCGCTTGCAAACACTATGGCAAGTCTACTTTTATTCGCACCGTTGATCCAGGGTGGTATCGAGGCGATTCAAAGTGCAGATACGGATGAAGAAACTACTGAAGCCGTAATTATTGCAGCAACTGAGATAGGCGTTGCTACATTACTCGGACTCTTTGTTATCAAGATGGAAAAAATAACGTTGTTCGATGCGGAACTGACGTTTACCGAGATCTCGCCGGATATATGGTTGTGGAATGCACAGCAGTTGACGGATGTTGGAATATTACTTGATTATGCGGTCGACTTTAAAGTCAACCTGAATTTATTTGGCGTCGTTACCATTCGCACAAAAGATAACGATCCAGCTACACAAAGAAGACTGCTGCCACCTAGGGCCAGGTATAAAGCCATTGGCTTCAAACTCGCCATAGATCCGGTAACTCGCGCAGTGAAATATCAACCTGTTTTCGATACAAGCAAAGGATATGAATTCAGTCTCGGCGATCCCGGTGCACTTGAAGTAATGGTTGGCAATGTTTCATTGAACAATTTGCTTCGCGTGCTTTCGATGCGATTGAGTCGCGAAAATCCTATGGTTTTTGAAGCAGACCTTGCATTAAACATTAATCTTGGAGTTGTAAGTATTGACCATGTACGTGTGCGCTTGCGCATCTATACTGAAAATGATCCGGTCAATGTGGTGCCGGAGATCATACCAACCAAAGTAAGTGTGAACATTCCGGGCGCTTTGAGTGGCACAGGATACCTTGATTTTGGAAACGGAAGCGACAGTGCTGTACCCGGGGCTGCTGGCGGGTTTCAGGGTTATGTCGATGTGACCGTTGTTCCCGTGAAATTACGGATCGCCGCTGCTGTGGGCATCAAACCGATAAGCACGCCAGAAGGACGGGAGGCGACTGCATTCTTCCTTGGATTGGAAGTGGAGCTTCCTGCAGGCATTCCCCTTGGAAATACAGGCCTTGGAATATTTGGATTCCTTGGATTGTTTGCGATGCATTATAAACGACTGGAGCAGGAACCGCAGCCAGGTCAGCTTCCACCTGCATTGAACTGGTTTTACCAGACGGTACAGGGCAATGTGATTGACATCACAGGTTGGGGCCCGGAACTGGATCGTTGGAGCTTTGGTGTGGGCATCATACTGGGCACAATGGAGGGGGGATTCGTTTTGAATCTCAAGGGCATGTTTATTCTTGAATTACCCGGTCCGAGAATCCTCATTCTTGTGAAGGCAAGTTTGTTGTTTCCCAAGCCACCGGATGTAAAAGCGGCCGGACGTTCACAATCGGTGGGTATCCTGGCGGTTATTGATCTTGATTTCAACATTGGCCGGCTTACTATAGGTTTTATTCTTGATTACAATATTGAGTCGCTGTTAAGTTTGAGGGTACCTGTTGTATCGCAATTCAGTTTCAATCAACCGAAAGACTGGTTCGTTGATATTGGAAACAATCTTGCGCCCGCTCAGGCAACGATATTAGGCATTGTCAGGGGCTATGCTTATACAATGATCCATGGTAATGGAATTACCAACTGGCCGAAGATGGGCGATCCACAACGATTGTTCGGATTCTCGCTTGCATTGGGCGTTGGTGCATCCATTGTATTTGGAGATCGCGATAGCGGATTATATCTCGAAGTACGTGCCGACTTTCATGCAGGAATATCTTTTTCGCCGCTTCATTTCTATGGAATGATGGAATTAAGAGGCAAGCTCAACCTGTGGATAGTATCTATTTCTGCGTGGGCGAACCTTGAAGTTGAAGGACCAGATCCGCATACATATATACATGGCAAAGCTTGCGGTAAGGTTAGCTTCTTCTTCTTCGACATTGAAGGATGTGTAGACATTGAAATTAATGATGAGATTGATCTCGCTCCTCCACCAGATCTGCTCACATCATTGACGCTGGTGAGTCGTTCTTCCGCATTGCTGGCTGGCCAGGGAGTGGACAGGCCGATTGATGGTGCGCTGGGTAAGGCGGCAGTAAAAGATGTTGATGTTATTGATGCGTCATTGCTTACTGTTCCTATCGATAGCATCCCGGTGCTTAATTTGTTTGCAACACCTGATGTAAATGGTTGCACAACCTTTACAGATCCTATTGCGCAGTCCTCAACGTATACAGTAGAAGGATATGTGAGCACCAGTGCAAAGAATTATGTGCGATACAAACTCATAAGTATTGAATTAAATGAAACATTGTTAGAGGCTTCAAAACCCAAGCCGGTTCGGTTCTGGAAGAAATCTACCGACAACGCAGGTGATGAGGAAAGCGGTGTTGATATGGCATTACTGTGTTGGATGCCGGATCCCACCCCACGTGCAGTACAGCGGAGCCAGGAACTGACAACTACCATCACGAACAGATGGGAAAATGTTTGTAAGCAGATCGCACCTGCAACAAGTGTCTTTTATACATTTAATCAAAAGCCACTCGGATACAGTACATCGGGGTGGAAGCTTTCAGGAAAAGCCTGGCCCGACCCGCCGGGAACTATAAGAAGCAAGTTGCCGGATACAGACATTTATGTTTACGAGAACAGATTCCCGGACGATCTCCCTTCAATGGCTGAAGCATGGCTTCTGATCAGGAACTCGATTGTGGATCACGCAAAAGTAATAGGGGGTGAGGCGAAGTTCGCGCGTCGTATTGGAAGAGTATTGCAACTTCCGTTTGAAGGTCTGGCAAAGATCACACAACAACCAGAACTTAAAATCCTCCCGGAAACAAGAGCGCTTATTGAAAAGTTTGAATGTGAAAATATTCTGATCGATTGCGGAGAATTGGTAGCAGCCGAAATCCTGTTGGCAATGCCGTTAGAAAGAGTAATGCCTGAAGATGTTATAATTCGAACACTGGACAAAGACCTGAAGATCATACGCGATGCAAGGGTAACCGACTACGCACATGAAATCATATGGGACTTTACTCAGTTGCCGAATAACTGGGAGCTCACAAGCGGACCATGGTTCCCGGATGCATCGCCTGTCTGGAACTTCATAAACAGTTTTGATAACAATCAGAAGCGGTTGATGAAAGTGCTTTTGCATTACAAAGGGGAAAAGAACATGCGCTTCATCCAATTGGTAGTTGCACGCAGGCATCATTTCCCAGATGCTCCCTCTTTATTGCTTTGTGCATTGGAGACATTAAGTGCGGCGGAATTCATTCGTGAAGAGCACGATACGTCGACACAACAGTCAGACCAGGGATCATTGCAGGATGCATTGAGTGGTGAACCGCTTCGTGCGCTGCTCAAGCCGGCAACTACGTATGAGATGACTGTTAAGTATGCATTTCAACGCAAGAATGATAAAGGATTGATTGATGATGATTTTGTGGACGCGCCTCTAAAAACTTTTGTGTTTAAAACCGATTCAGCTGCGCCAATAAGGATTGATCCCTGGGTACTTACTACTACCCCTCAAAACGATATGCAATACCATTTTAGGAACGACCCTGTGCAATTGTATCTCAATGATGAGTCGCTGATCCAGTTGTTCAAGGCATATGGAATCAATCTCGAAGCGAAAGTGTTGAATGCAAATGGCAATCACCCAGTGACAGATCCACCGTCGATGAAACTGGACATGAGTAATATTCACGTCAACAAGATCACCGCAGCTATCAAGACGCCATTTCTGCACACGCTTGAAGAAGTGGCCAGTACAACGAATTCGGAATGTATTGACACCGTTGAAGAAAGTGAACAACACGTGGTGTTTACCATTGGAGTTGAGTGGCTGTTAAACACTGAGTATAATGTAGAGATTATAAAGGAAGGAGATACGATCGATCCTTCAACAAATGCATATCGGACACCATTATACAAGTTTGCTTTTAGGACAAGCCGGTATGATGATGCTGCACATTTCGCCGGGCGCATAAACGGTACACATACCAATACAAGGTTACTCAAAAGTACCCTTGCATTATTGAGTAATGAGTGCACAGATAATCAATTACAAACTGCACTGCTTGAAGCAGGTTTACCGGCAATGCCACCTGCGGAAAATATTAATGTGTCGTTTCTGTGGAGCAGCATTGCATCCGGTGGTACTGTGACGGATGAACTCGAAGCAATACTCATCGATGTTTCAGAGCCACTGTGGCGTCAACGTCCTTATCCGCATTCAGAGACCATTACTGCGGAAAGCGGAGATGTTAAGCATTGGTCAATGAAGAACAAACTTGAAATGGAGATTGTTGAAGCTGCTGGCAGCTCGGTAGTTGAACAGATCACACGCACGGTTTCAGGAACAAGAACAATAGTTTACCTGAAAGCCGACGCGGCCGGGAAGCCATTGCATCTGGTTTTGCGCAAACATGTTTTCACTCACATTGAAGAGAAGTATGGTACCGTTGGTACATACTCGGATCACGATGTGCTTAATTTCATTTTACCTTCTATAGCTCCATGGGCAGAAGAAGATTAAACATTAAATGTTCAAGATGGCACGGAAGATTGCACCCGATTTTTTTGATTGTGAAGCGGCTTATGTACCCACATTTTACAACGACCGCGGAGGAGTGCGTTTTTATAAAAATGAAGAGGTAAAAGCATTGCTGCAGCAGGTTGGGATCGAAAAATTTCAACTTCCCCAGGTCATCGTGCCGGTAGGACTGCGATGGCGTTTATCACCAAATATTGGTTTGCCTTTTTCACCGTTTTATGTATGGCGAAAACCTAAAAAGAGCGCTTTGCCTTCCATTGGAATTGATACCTATACTAATGGACAATTTGTTTACTTTCTCAATGGACCTTTTTATCGCGCCTCATTCAGCATACGGAATTTTGATGCAATAGATCATACGTATTCGATCATTCCGCTCGATGCAAAATACAATGACTATAAGGGAAAGCGAATCGATTTATTTGTCTCTGCAGGTTCAACTTCACCGGTGCTAATGGATCAATCGAATATTGGTGGACTAAAAATTCAGGGCGGCAATTTCGCATTTGAAAATGGGAATGGGATAACTGTCCATGAATATATCAACGATCCCGAATGGAAACTCATTCAGGTTGTTGGTCTGCCGTATACGCCTGGTGCTATTGATACAATGTTATATAACGATGAAAAACAGGGCTTCATTGATTCACTGACTGATCCGGAAACCGCACTGCGCCAGCGTGTTGACCTGTATCGTCTTTTTTATCGTGATCCCCTTACTACCGCACCAGATGGCAATTCGTTGCCTGCATGGAAGATTCCGAATGGTGAGGAACTTTTGAAATCGTATAAACAAATATCGCCTATACGTAACGGGCAAACCGGTGTACTGAACGATATACGTGAAATGTTGCAGATGGTGTATCAAAGTGCACCGGCTTTATATGTGGGTCGTCAGAAAAATTTTTTAAAGCATGTAGAATCGCTTGGTATCGTCGATCCGGCAAACGGTTCGCCTCAGGAAAATGGCCGGTATAAAAACCCGGTTTGCAGTTCAACATTGATGAGTGCCACAACCGACTGCTGGCATGCACTGGGATTGGGGTTTGGAACGATTGATTTTCTTTCTAACAGCGGTAGCAATTTTGCAGCTGCTGTGATTCGGGGTGATCTACACGTAACAGATTATATGATCACCGCCAAATTTCGTACGCCGGTAATCAATTACATCTGGGAATTTCCCGCACAGATAAAAGAGAAGTTTGAAGGTTTCGAAGAGAACGAATATGCCGCGTTATGTCATTTTGATATTTCTGCTCCCCCTGCAACAGTTGCATTGCAAGCGGATACGATCGATGCAAATCGGCCACTCATCAGGGATGATAATTTTTACAAAAGCGTTCGCTTAAGCTGGATGAGACCGGACTCTGCAGATAAGAGTCCACTCTGTTATGCAGTTGCTTTTCGCAATAACCTGACCGCCGTCACACGTTTCTTAAATGACGAACGATTGTTTATTGAAGGAACACATCTTCCGTTTGTTCCTGCACAAAGAAGTGATGAAGATGCGCCTGAACTTGCAGGTCGCGACGGAACTGAATTTGACCGGTTTTTTCATGATCGGTCACCCGTGCCTTTCAGCGGCACGCTAATGCAGCAATATTATGTCGCTTCTCAAAATGTATTTGGATTGTGGAGCAACTGGTCTGCGTGCAATCACATCCTTCAACCTGAGCCTGTTCAGATTCCCAGATTGGTTACTGCTTCATTCACATCGAAACATCAGGGCGTTACAAATCATATTTATCCTGGCTCGAGATTGGAAATTGTTTTTTCATACGACTGGGATGACAGGACGCCATTTGAAGTTCAATTCGCCGGTTATTTTTTGTCGCCACCAGTTGCGAATCCCCCTGTCACTGTTAATGGTGTTGTGTTGTCGAATAGCGGAGGCACCATGGAACGATATGTAGTTCGCTTTAATGGCGCTGAACCGATCGTTGGTAAGATAGATGCAGCCAACGTGTTCACAGAAATTGCGCAGGTGCCGGGCGACCTGGAGGAAGCTTCCGTGATCATTGATCCTTCTTCCAGCTCAGGATCGGGAGATGGCATCAATTCTTCGAATGCCGACATACGCACCTATCGATTGATCTTAAGAAACGTAACTCTGAATTTCACTTCTCAAACCAAAGCATGGTTTGCGTTGTACATAAGGGGTTCAGAATTGCGGGATCCTGCACGCTACTCGGATTATTGTAAGCCAGTTGTCATAGCAGTGGCCGATCCTGTTGCACGCGAAGCTCCTACGTTTACCCCCGAAATACGTTGGGCATCGTTACCAGATGCTTCTAATATAAGTCGCTATCACCTTAAGTTCACTCCTGTAACGGGTGCGGTTGGATATGCCGTTTACAGGGCCACAGAAATGAGTGTGCGAGACCGGATGATTCTTACATCCGAGTATCCGTCCAATGGTTCTGTTTTCCAAAAACGTGATGCGCTGAATGCCGCGCCCGCAACTGAGAAGGTAAAAGCAATTGATGCCTTTATCAGGGTAAACAAGAACATGATCACCACTCCCACATTGGAAGTTGAAATGGATGGAGACACACAGGGATTGTTCTTATATGCGGTATCCTCTTTTACGGAGCAGGGTGCCGAAAGTGAGTTAAGTGACTGGGTGTATGTTGCAGTACCTCGCAAGATCACACCTGCGCCACCGGTGTTGACCGGATTTGTGAATAAGCGGTCACTAACACCATCCATTATATTGCAGATCGAACCGGGAGCCGGCAACAATACTTCGACGGTTGAATTATATCGCAGTTTCAAACAATACCTCGCTGCCGATATCAATATGATGGGACTACCGTTAGAAACGGGACCAGTAGCGGGATGGAACAAATACAAATTTGTTGATGGAATAAATGATGAGCTTATCACCGCTGATGGTGAAAGTTTTGACTACTTCAAAATTGAACATCCGGTGTCACCCGGATGGGCTCCATTTTATTTTCGCGCAGCAGGACTCGGATTAAACGAGCCATCGAATGGAAAATTGCCGGGCCGCTCATCGTCATCGAATTTGCTTGAACTATTGCCTCCAACGCCAGCTGAACCGCCACTTATACAAAATGCAAGCTTAACAGCAGACGCTGGTGAAACGCAACTTCGGCTTGCTTTCCAAACGAACGCCTATGTTGGTCGGAGTGTTTATGGCAATCATCTCGTGCAGTTGTTCAGGCAAAATAGTTCCGGGTTGTGGGATGAAGTTGCAAGCGAAGAGATCCCGTTCATCTTGAAAGTGCAGCCGCCCACTGCGGAACCGACAAGTCAGCTCATCAGATTAAATGGTGCATCGCAGTTCAATAATTACGCATATTCATTTCCTATCGAAGAGAAGATCACTATGAAAATTGTAGTGGCAGATCCTCTGGGGCGATCTTCCACAGCGATGGTAAGTTATGAACGTCCTGCTCCAACAACTGGTGTAGTGATTACAGATATCGCCGTGAAGGTTACAGCAGGAGCGGTGAATGTTCGTTTCAGAACAAATGTTGGAAAACACATTCCGATTCTTGGGATCAACAAACTTGAAATGTTGCTTGGTGCGGATCGAATGGAACGAAGCATACTGAATGTTGCGATGCACAAGATTCCCGATGTGCTGCCCCTGCTTATTGGAAGCGGTATTGCCGGTGGTACTACACAAGACGCAGAAGGGATGTATACCTATGCAGCTTTCTTCCGCGGTGCCTTCTTCATCAAGGCGTTCAATACTTCGGATCGATTGATCATAAGGATCACGGATCCAGGAGGCCAGGTCTTTAATCAAATACATTCGCTCAGCTAAATGATCTCTTATGCTTAATGATCTTATTCAATTGCTGGGAGTAGCCAATCCACAGCTTTCAAAAAACTGGACAACCAATGGCGAATCAAATGCATCAGTCAATCCCACTGTAGATGCAGATGGTTTCACAATTATAAGTGATTCAGGAGACGAATGGGTTGCGCCGTTTGCAAGTATACTTACAGAGAATCAGCATCACAGTTTACTTCAATTGCCGGATCACACTTTTCCGTCGGAAGGGATCGTGTTGCAGGCCATGCCGCAGGTATATCTTGCTTTGACCCGACTCATCGCTGTGTTGATCGAAGGAAAGACTGCAAATACAACACTTGCCGAACGCCCGGTTCCCAAATACTTTTTGTATCGCGATGTGACCAGGAATAACTGGACAGAAGACGGGGAAAGTCGCAACGGTCCTTCTGCTGGTTATTTTCCGGCAGGCACCACCTTGCACATGGGTGGAAAGCTCACAATACATGATGAGGAAGGACTGCCTATCGATCCCATTGCTGTCGCCGCAATGTTCAATGAGTTGATACAAACACATTGGTCGCTGGAAAGTAAGTCAATAGGGTCAACGGCACCATCAGGTTCTACTGCCCCTCCATTCACCCAACCAGCAGCACGTCAATTGAACACCATTGCCGCCACTGGGGGAAATGCCAAGAGAGTTTATTTAACTGACATCTTCAATAAGCCTTTTGATCTTGCAACCAATCCATTTCAAAACATTAGTGTTGTTACTGGCAATAACGCTTTGTTCAATGTATCTGATGTTTCAAACGCTATTACCAAGACTGGTGAAGCAGATGCATTGTTACAACTTGCAATAGCAACTAACGGAAGCTTTTCTAATTCGCTGAATTACCCTTCACTGAGATCCGGATTGACACTTACCCGCGATTTCATTCGTGTGAAATTTGTAAACTGGAAAGAACATCTCTTAGGTACGATACCGGAGTCCGATCCTGCAAGTGCAAATAACGTGTTGCCGGCAATTCGTGACAATGAAAGCATGCAGTTTTGTTTCAACGGTAACGAATGCTTCGGTAGAATAACACAACTGCTTGCTTCGGGTAGCACGCAACAAACGATCGCATCAACTTCCGTAGAAACGGATTTTAATTTGCCTCCAGCGCCTGTTAGCGGTACAGAACATCTATGGCCAAATTTTGCTGAGGGTATATCAATAAGCACGGCCGATATCCCATCGAACATAAAAGAAAAATTGATTGCAGCAGCACACTTTATCAGTGATGCTGCAACAAACAATACGGATGTGTATCTTGAACTAAGCACCAACGATGGTAGTCTGCAAAATGGCTGGGCGGTTCGCGTTTTTCATCGTGTATTCCATTCTGATGGAAGAGAAAGCAGGGGCGATGGAGCGGGTACGATTGTGCGCAATAATGTAGCTGCATTTCGTCTTAAAGATCCGCTCGGTGTCAACCATCCTTATGTAAGTGTTGTAGTGCCGGCGGATGCTTTATTGATAATTGATGTGATCATAGTTAACGGCGCAAATCCCGTGCAGAAGCGCCGGATAGGGAATATTGTCACCGCCATACAGGCGGCGTCAACAGACATACCCAACCTGCTGTCCGGTACTAACACGTTGAATACTTCATCCAATATTGGAATAGCACCCGGTGGTTTCTTGGGTAACCGTACATCAACTTCTGCGATATCTGCAATTTCTAACATCAATACATACCTGTTGGCATCGGGTAGTGAAACTCAGCCCAGGACGGCGCCTGTGTTGCCCACCCAGAGTCGCCTTGACGGAATTGTAGCGGCAAAACGCGGGACCGAATGGCAGGCATTTGCCGGTGGGTTACAACTTCGGAGATCGAGCCGTGAAAACTTTCTTTTTATCGGCAATCCGGGCAGTCCGGCAGGAGAAGATACACATACTACCGGGCTCGTTACAAGCGGAGGCCGGTTGGCTTACGATCTTCTCCGCGCGGCATTAAGGAGATCGAGGAACATTGCTGAGAGAATGGCTCTGCTGATCAATAACAATGAATTTACTTTGCCTGCAGTGCCCACTGCTACGGGCAGAAACATTATTGGAGCCGTATTGCAAAATATCGCTAAAAAAACGGAGTCACCGCGAATCGCGGAGTTTGCTACTGCTGTCTCGAATCTGCCTGCAGATGCTGCAGCATTATCGAATCAATTGCAACAGCTGATCAACAGTAATACAAAGCCTGCGTGGATGCCAGATACGTTGAAAGATCAATTTCGTACGGCACTTGCAGGCACCACTGCGGGGGCCGACCATCAACAGGCGTTTGAAGAGTTACGTCGCGAATACGTAACATCCATTCACGGCAGGAGCGATACTTCATTAAGTATTAAGAAAGCCATTGAGTCTGCGCGACACTTTATTTATGTTGAAAGCAGTTTTTTCGGCCCAACAAAGTATTCAGAAACCTCAACACCTCCGGCTGACGATCTTGTGGAAGTCATCAGGCAACAGCTTATTTCACGCCCAGGTTTAAAACTGATAATATGCATTGGCCAGGAAATACCACTCAACCGGGGTTATGAAAATATTGCACGCTTTCATAAGCGCAATCGACATGCAGCAGTATTGCGGCTTTTAGGAGATTTGAACACTACTACACATAAGCATGAAAGACATAACCAGGTGGTGGCCTTTCACCCGCTGGGTTACCCGGGCAGGCCCGTAAAGATCGGCACACAGTGTATTGTAGTGGATGATGTTTATGCTATTATGGGCACAAGCAATTTTAATCAACGCGGATTATTTTTCGATGGAAGTACTGATGTTGTATTCAGCGACAAACAACTGCGGGGCGGCAAGGGCGCATCGATAAGGAGTTTACGAAAGCAACTTATGTTGCAATATATCAGAAGTAACGATAGTGTTAGTGGATTGCCATCTACTAACCAGGTTTTTTTACATGATGGACGTTCGTCCTTTGAGATGATGAGGGCATTGATCGATGGAGGAGGAGCGGGGATGATAAAAGAGTTTGTTCCCGAATCAATGGAAGGCATTACGCCACAGGAATTAACAGCTTTGAATAACGTTGCTGATCCCAATGGTAACACATTCTACCAGGATCAGGCCCTGGTTACCACCTGGTTGGCAGCGCTATCAACAGTGCCGGAGTGAATTACTATTGCAATTCCCATTTCTCATTGCTGTATTCTGTTAAAAGAATTTATTAAGGATATCCTCCACCTTATCCTTTGTCAACGGCTTGTGTACAAAACATTTTATGTTTGATCTGCTTTGCGCGCGCTGTTCATCTTCGGGATTAAGAGAGGTAGTAAGCATTACAACCACAACCTGCTCGGGGTCAAACTTATCATAGCGATCCAGGAATTCCCAGCCGTCCATTGCAGGCATATTAATGTCGAGGAAAATAAGCTCAGGAACCGGTGCGTGCTCATCTGGTACAGCATGCTCAAGATATTCAAGCGCTTCATCTCCCGTTTGTGCAACTTCAATGTGTTCCGCA
Source organism: Bacteroidota bacterium (assembly GCA_023437225.1). Classification (GTDB taxonomy): domain Bacteria; phylum Bacteroidota; class Bacteroidia; order Chitinophagales; family Chitinophagaceae; genus Flavitalea. Next base: position 16,239 of record JAEZGS010000024.1, read on the forward strand.
CAATCCACGTCCCTCAATATGAGTTCATTCAAATAATTCGTTGGCTCGTCATCATCAATCAGTAAAATACAATCAAGTTTTTTCTGCATTCTATTTTAATTCTGCGATGGTGAAATGAAAAGTGCTTCCCTCGTTGACCGTTGACTCGACCCAGATTTTTCCTCCATGTAGTTCAACGATCTTTTTGCAATGTGCAAGACCAATGCCAGAACCCTCATACTCTGAACGTGTATGCAATCGCTGAAAGATAACGAAGATGCGGTCGCGGAATTTTTCATTGATACCAATGCCATTATCCTGAAATAAGAAATGCCAGTGTGAGTCTTCTAATCGCGCTTGTACAGTGATCTTTGGCGGACGGTTGCGGTGACGGAATTTGATCGAATTGCTTAACAGGTTTTGAAAAAGCATTTTTAATTCACTAGGATAACAGCGGATTGTTGGAAGTGCGCCCGAAACTATAGTTGCACTGGTGTTTTCAATGAGGATCTGAAGGTCTGCCCGAACTTCCTGCAGCAACTTATTACAGTCGATCACCTCAAGGTTTTTTTGCCGTCCCAATCTTGAGTAATCCAACAGGTCCTTGATAAGTATCTTCATTCGATCACTTGCTCCGGAAATAAACTCCAGCATTTTATCTGCTTCAGCATCGAGGCTGCCTTCATATTTCTTCTTGAATATATCTACGAAACTTGAAATTGTTCTAAGCGGTTCTTGCAGATCGTGCGATGCTACATATGCGAATTGCTCCAGCTCTTTGTTTTTCTGTTCCAATTCATGGGTTCGCAGTTGGACTTTTTTTTCAAGGTTTGTATTTGCCTCGCGAATCTGATTTTCTAGTTGCTTTTTTTCCGAGATATCCCTGATGGCCGCAGATACAAATGTTCCTTCTTCGGTAGTCAATGGACTCAGACTTATCTCAACCGGAAATTCCGAACCGTTCTTATGCCTTCCGTAAAGTTCAAGCCCAACGCCCATGGAGCGCGTCTTGGGATGGTCTGAATAGATACCCCGATGGGAGCGATGTTTATCTACAAAACGTTTGGGGATGAGTATTTCAACTTCCTTACCGTGCAATTCATCTTTTGAGTAGCCGAACAAACGCTCTGTTTGAGCGTTCACCAGTACTATTATCCCGTCCGCATTCACAATCACCATTGAATCCGGTGCAGTCTCAAGCAATGCCTGCGAACGGTCGGCCATATTCGTGTTGAATGTTCGATCCATAGGATTTGTTTTCTATGATGTAATATCCATGCTGACCATCAGCTTAAAGCCCTTACCTGGTGCGCTTTCAATATGAATTTTACCGTTGTAAATGTCCGCGCGACTTGCAATATTCGTAAGGCCAACGCCTTTTCGGACTGCCGAGGCATTGAAGCCCCTGCCATTATCTTCCACTTCGATGAAGATCTGCGATTCATTGCGTGTAAAAACATGAAGTTTCACTTTCGATGCTTCGGAGTGTTTCAGTATGTTGTTCAACTGTTCCTGTACAATGCGAAAAATGACGATCCTTTGTTCGTGCGTAATGGAAAAACGGGAAAGGTCTTCAATGTCCATGTCGAATTCAATCGGCGATCCCAGCTTGATGTCCAACACAAGCGTATTGATCATTTCGCTCAGGTTAATAATAGTTTCTCCTGGAGCGATCAATTTTCTTGAGATCTTCCTAATTTCTTCTATTGCCCTGGAAACGTTGGTGAAACTCTTGTTGAGCAGCTCTTCACGTTTCTCTTCATCGATGATCGCGAGATCGAGATAAAGCTTAACAGAGGACAATATCTGGTTAATGTTGTCGTGTAATTCTTCGCCAATAAACTTTCTCTCCTCCTCCTGTGCCCGTATTACGGCGGAAGTGATGCGACGCTCATACAATTTCAGATCGGTAATATTTTTCAGGGCGCCGATCATTCGCAATGCTTTATCATCACCTCTCATGATATAGCCACGATCTATCATAAAAAGGTATTCTCCATCAATGCGGCGCATACGGTATTCGCATTCCCAAAAACGTTTTTGCCGGGAACGGTAAGATTTCCTGAATGAGTTGTTTACACGATCGCGATCATCCGGATGGATGAGGTCTAACCAGTATCGGTTTGAAACTTTTTCAGATGGAAGTGTGATGCCAAAAAGGTGAGAGAAGTTGTCTCCGACAAACATCAGTTCATCCGTCTCGAGATTACGATCCCAGATGATGTCGTTCGTAACATTTGCAACGATATTGAAGCGCTCATTGCTTTCGAGCAATTCGTTGCCAATTTCTTTTCTTTCAAGACTGTATTGTATGGAACGGGAAAGCAGGCTTTCGTTGAACTCACCTTTAACGAGATAATCCTGTGCACCTTCTTTTAAGGCGTCGAGTGCCATTTCAGCATCACGGTTGCCTGTAAGGATAATGACAGGAAGCTTCTTATTAACCTGCCTCAATCCAAAATAAGATTGAAGTCCGAAACTATCCGGAAGAGACAGATCGAGCAATGCAAGATGAACTTCCTGTTTTTGCAGGAAGTTCGTTGCATCATCAATTCGATCCAGTGTGGTCAGCTTACCTAAATTCAGTGATGAAGCTTCAAGCATCTTTTTCACGAGATATAGATCAGCCGGATTATCTTCAACAATTAAAATGTCCAATTGCCTTGACGCGCGCATTCCTTGTAGTTGTTTCAGGACAAAAATGGACAATCTTTGTTAAAGAGCAATCATTCTCCCCGAAAAACTACTGTTTCAGTTTAAGTGCGACAGTCCAATCGACTGAGGCACAACAGCTCCAAGGTATATTCCAAATGTGTTTTGTATCCAGCCGGTATAGAAGCCTACCGCCACCAGGGCAGCAAGAATAAGCAGCACCAAAACCCAGGTCCATGCGGATGACCCGGAACGTTTGTGCTCATATCTATCGTCGTCGCGTACATCGCGTCGGGCTTCCACGGAGGTAAGTTTGCGCGCCTTTATGAGCATGCCGGCAAACCGTGAAGTAAACTGGTCAACCTCAGTTTGGGAATGTACAACCTGCTCGGCGATGAAATTATCGCTTCGGTTGTCCGCATCATACGCCTGTACCACCACAGGGAAATCATCCTTTCTTACATCCATAACTAAGTTTTTATAGTCAGTTATGCAAATAATTGGCCATTGCCCGTCTGTGGAATTCATCGCCCCAAAAAAAAGTGAACCGACCTCTATCTACGAAGCTCTTCCTACATTCATCCCTGCATAACGCCCTTTATCCTGTTTCAGTTAAGTGATTACCATTAACAAACGCATCTTGCCGGCTCAAATATTTTCTTATGAAGAATATTGTTTTCCTGTTCGGCTTGCTTCTCACCTATGTATCGGTAACGGCGCAATTCAGTGTTCGGGGGAAGGTTGTTGATGAAAAGAGCAGTCCCATACGTGGCATAACCGTATCGTTGTTAAAGCATGCGGACTCTGCACTGGTAAAATTTTCCACTTCATCCGCAAACGGAGAATTTGAAATAGAGAAATTAAATAAGGGAGAGTACCGGGTAGTGGTTTCGGGCGTTGGATTTTCAACGTTCCATTCAAAACCGTTCAGATTGGATTCTTCCGAAAGTATTGCAGAACTGGGGGTAGTTCAGTTGCAACCCGAAGCAAAAGACCTCGGAGCTGTTACGGTAGTGGGTAAGCGGCCTATGGTAGAAGTGCGTGCAGACCGGATGCTTGTAAATGTGGATGCCGCTGTTTCTAATGTAGGAGCAACCGCCCTGGAGGTATTAGAGAAATCGCCTGGTGTGTCTGTCGACCGCGACGGTATTATCAGTTTAAAAGGGAAGCAGGGAGTTTTAGTAATGATCGATGGAAAGCCGACGTATCTATCCGGAAATGATCTTGCAACCATGCTTGGAAACATGAATGCAAACCAGCTGGATCAAATTGAGATCATGACAAATCCGCCTGCGAAATATGATGCTGCAGGCAATTCAGGGGTGATAAACATTAAGACAAAGAAAAATAAACAAAAAGGTTTCAATGGAAATTTATCATTGGGCTATGGCCAGGGAGTCTATTGGAAAACCAATAACAGCCTTAATCTGAATTACCGAAATCAGAAGCTGAATGTGTTCATGAACCTGTCGGCCAACCAAAACAGGGGTTTTGGCGACCTCCACATCGTGCGTGATTATGTTGGTCCAGATGGGAAAACCAGAACATCAATATTTGAACAACCGACTTTGATGAAGCATCGGTTCACGAATAATAATCTGAAGGTGGGTATGGATTATAATCTTACAAAGAAGACTTCAGTGGGAATTGTGGGTTCAGGATTCATATCTCCGCGAAGATTTGATGCCGAAAGCACAGGTATGTTGCAGGATGCGAATGGTGTAACAGATTCAACTGCTAAAACTGTAAGCACAACAAAAGACAAATGGAAGAATGGAAGCGTCAATTTGAACCTTCGCCACCAGATCAATACAACCGATGACTTTGGAGCTGACCTGGATTATGTACAATACAATGCTGACAATACGCAGATGTTTGATAACAGGATCTTTTATCCGGACGGCACAACAGTGTATGACGACAAACTAAAAGGTCTGTTACCATCCACAATAAAGATCTATAGTGCTAAAGCAGATTACACCCGCAACTTTAAGTCGGGACTTAAGTTCGAAGCGGGACTTAAATCGAGTCTTGTTAAGACGGATAACCTTGCAGATTACTATATCGACAATGGAGCCGGTTGGCAAAACGATTATGGCAAAACAAATCACTTTCTGTATGAAGAAAATATCAATGCTGCGTATGTAAACGGGAATAAAAAGGTTGGCAAGTTCAATCTGCAGACCGGTTTGCGATTTGAGAACACAAACTATAAAGGCCATCAGTTAGGCAATCCAACAAAAGATGATTCAAGTTTTCGTAGAGATTATAACAGTTTGTTCCCAACAGTGTATGTAAGCTACGAAGCTGATTCAAATAACACGTTCACGATTAATACAGGAAGAAGAATTGACCGTCCTGCGTACCAGCAATTAAATCCGTTCCTCTTTTTCATCAACAAGTTTACATATGCTGCAGGTAATCCATTCCTGCAGCCTCAATACACAACATCGTTCGAAGTATCTCACAGTTATAAAGGCAAGTATAATACGTCATTGAGTTATACGCGTACAAAACAATTCTTTACTCAGATATTCAGGCCTGTTGATGAGGTTACGATTTTAACCGATGGAAATCTCGGTGAGGCCCAAAACTTTGGTTTCAGTTTCAATACTCAGTTGCAGCCCGCAAGCTGGTGGAATGTTTCATCTTCGTTGAATGTGAATTACAGGGTTGTAGATGGTATTGCTTACGGAAATAAAATTGAAACCGAAGCATTCAACGGCCAGCTGAATGTGAACAATCAGTTCAACTTCAAAAAAGGGTGGGGTGCTGAATTATCTGGTTGGTATAATTCAAGAAATGTAGATGGTCAGTTCGATATAAAACCGTTCGGCCAGGTAAGCATAGGTTTATCTAAACAGGTGCTCAAGGGAAAGGGCAGCATTAAGATGAATGTGCGTGATCTGTTCCGGACGCAGATAATTGATGGTCATATTAAGTACGGAAATGTTGATGAGCATTTTGTTCAGAGTAGGGATTCACGCGTCTTCAATATGACTTTCACGTACAGGTTTGGCAAGCAGTTTAAAGATGCGCCACGTAAGAAAAGCGAAGGCGGCGCAAGTGAGGAACAAAACAGGGTGAGAACGTAATTCGAAATGCTAAATGCTAAATGCGAAATGCAAAATGCTAAATGCGTTAGAAGATCATTTTTCAAATTCAACCATAAATTCCGAAATGTATTCAGCTTTGAAATTGCTGGTGTCTCCGTACATGTCTTTGAAAAATAATCGGGCCTTTTTGCCAAGGCGAAGACAGGTGTTTTTGTTGGCAATATCTTCCGGCGTATTCATTGGTTGCAAGGATGGATACCAGATAATATGACCCGGCCGATCGTGTACAAGTTGGGGTTTCGACCACTGTTGTGAATTGTTGCCCCTTCCAAGGTCTTTGTTGGTATTGAACGAAATGTAAATGCTGCTGCCCTGCCACTTTTCACCATGCGATTTGGCCATCATCATTACCCAACAATCGAGATAGGTGTTCCAGCTAACGGAGGGACCCCAGTGAAATGCGCCTTTTGGTGAGGAAGCCGGGCCGCCTCCTTCGGAAGTTGGAATACGAAGCGATGCAACGGGTTGTCCCACGCCATTGTACGCGGCATTAAAACCATTTCCATTCCAGCGCATGGCTTTGCCTTCAGGCGCATCAAGGTCCGAAAGTTTGATCCGGGCTACGCTGATACATTGTCCGTTCCATTCCTTCAAAGGATCATACGACGCCGAATCGTATACTCCGGGATAACCATATTCGCCATAAAAAAGATACAGGTAATCACCGCTTCTAACTGCTGAAGGATCTCCTACACCACCAGCGAATGTCTTTGAAGTATTGTGCGGTTTGAGTATCATTCTCTGCTGGAGGTCTTCAATAAAGATTCCTTTGTTTTCCCAGCTATGACCACCGTCTCCCGACTTCATTATCCCAATGCGACACACCGCCGCGGGTGATGTTGAACCAGTAAGTCCTTCAGGCCATTTGTGATCAATATAGCCTTGCTTTGATGAAGGATCATAGGGAAGGGTTTGAGGATAATTCTCATTGTGATAAACTGCAAACAAAGTTTTTCCGCTTTGATCTTTTGGATCCTGGTATACCGTTTCAAACCATACTGCTCCATGTAATCCTGCAGTTCCCGGAGGTGCATTTTTTGGTAACGCAGGTTCGCGAAATTCTTCATGCTTTCTGAGAAATGCTTCATCGGCATTGCGGCCGTCTGCAAATTTGAGATCGCGCGCATTTCCCCAAAGGGGGTCCTCACCATACTTTCCCGGAAATATCCGAAATGTGTCACCCACCCACACTTCAGCCATATTGCAGTCGACAAAAGAATTAAATAAAAAGCGCTCCGATGGTATGAGTTTAAATGTAGGTATCTGCCTCTCTTTCTTCGGAAGCATGAACGCCAGAACAGATATCATTAAGGCAGCAATTGAAAGAACAACCAGTTTTCCCTTAAGCATAATCGTTAGTTGTAAGATTAATTTATAAAAATTGTCTGATCATTCATTCATCATGTTAAAATACACTGTGTAATTAAACCTTACCCTTTAAGATTTCTTTGTATCAACGGCAAACAGATTGGCATCGTTTTGTCTAATGGATAAGCAAATTCAAAATTTAAAATTGTAGACTATGAAACGAATTGTACCCTTTATTGCATTTTCAGTTTTTGTTGCTTCATGTGGCGTCCAATCATCGCGAGAAGCAGATTTACAAAAGATTTCGTCTGCGCCGGTTGTTGTGATGACCGATACAGCTGGAATTGCTGATTACAAAGCGTTCCAGGAGTGGAAGCGCAGCAAGCAGGCTGCTGAATTTGGTGAGCAACCTGCAATGAGAGTTGTTGAAAAGCCGGTATACGTTGTGCGTAATACCGGATCAAGATCAACTTCTTCCAATACCGGATCGTCCAATAACAAGGTCGAAGATCGTGCGGATTATCCGGGATCAACACCCACGGATGTTAGTCAGCCTGTCGAAGAAAAAAAGGGCTGGAGTAAAGCCGCCAAAGGTGCCGCAATTGGCGCCGGCTCAGGTGCCGTGATTGGTGCGGTGGTGAATAAACGCAACCGCGCGGTGGGTGCGGTGATCGGTGGAGTTGTTGGTGGCGCAGCTGGTTATGGAATAGGAAGGCATATGGATAAAAAGGATGGCCGTTATTAAAAAGAACATCGCCTTAGCAATCCCTCTGGTGTTAAATAAAAAACTGAAGCTGTAATGGCTTCAGTTTTTTTATGTGCCGATATTCTGATTTCAATCTGTTTGACGTTTTCTATCTCCAACCTAGAATCCCTGTTCATCTGCAGAAGGTCCGTAGCTACCTGGAATGGGTATATCCAACAGCCTCAGATAGACTCCGAGTTGTGCACGATGGTGTATGGTTTGCGCCAGTGAATGCCTGATCACTTCATATTTTGTAAACGTTGCATGAATAGTTGTTCCACTGCGTAATACCCATGTAGGCTGAAGCTCTTCTTCGGTTGCTGAACTTAACGAAGCCCGGCCCGCCTGAACAGATTCTTCAAACAAATTGAGTAAGTCTTCCGTAGATTCTATCGTGCGAGGGTTGTAAGGTGTTGCTTCAAAATCGAGTTCGCTGGTGGTCATGGCCATTGTGATCCATGAGGGCAGTTCAGCAATGTGAGTAGTAAGGCTAAGCATACTCATGCTTTTAGGATGTGGCCGGTAATCCCAATTATTGTTGGGAACGCGACTGAGCATTTTTCGTGTGATCTGTACTTCCTGTTCGAACTCTTTCTGAAGTAGTTCAATGATTGACATAGTAATGGTTTTAAATGGAGCAGTAAGGTAGAGAAGTTTTTGTATTCATTACTACTGTAGTTGGAACAACATTGCCAGAATTCGCGGGATATCCCGGGTATCATTGTCAAAATATTCATTGATCGTTACAACTCTGAAGCCTGCATTAATTGCAGCATGCGTATAATCAGAAAGGTGGTGATTATAACACTCGATCACCTGCGTTCCCCCTTCAGTCTCGAACCTTGCTTTTGAACCAAGGTATTGTTTGAATGGATGCAATTCGCCTATATACAAATAACCGCCTGCTTTTAAATGTCGTGCAGCTTTTCGCATTACCGGTCCGAGATGCTCTAGGTGTTCCAGCACAAGACTGAAACTTACCAGATCATAATATTCCTCAGATGCCGGCCAGTCTTCTTTGATGTCCGCTTTGAGAAAATTTACGTCAGAGGATTGCACTTTTGCTTTCGCAAGTGCAAGCATTTCTTCTGAAATATCCATGGCCGTTATGACCGCACTCCGTTCCAAAAGATAGGCTGTGTTTTTTCCGGTACCGCAACCTACTTCAAGGCATTGTTCAAAATTGATACCTGCGATGGTATCTCTTAATGCATGCGCTTCAAGATCGCGTGTTGCGTTGATGTTGGTATCGTATTGCGATGCCCAGGAATTGTAAGCTTTCTCTATAGACATATGCTTATTGAAGATTTATTGTTCCTTTCATATACATGCGCGCCTTTCCGCTAATCCTGATCCTATCGCCGCGATCTTCAACCCATAGCTGACCACCACGAGTTGAAAGTTGCTTCGCCGTTAATTGCATACGACCTAAGCGCTTCGACCAGTATGGTGTTAGTGTAGTATGAGCAGAGCCTGTTACAGGGTCCTCATCAACCCCACTTTGCGGCCCGAAAAACCTGGAAACAAAATCAACCTGCTCACCTGGTGCCGTCACAATGACGCCGCGTGCGTTAAGTTGTTTCACAATTGAGAGATCCGGTATCATTTTTCTTATCTCCTGTTCGGTTTCATAAATCAGCAGGTAATCAGTCTTTCCTTTATACGCTTCAAGCGGCGCAATGCCGAATCCGGTTATCATTTCGTCTAACGGCTCTATCTTTTCGATCGTATCGGAAGGGAAATCCAAAGTCAACAAGTCGCCCTGCCTGGTGACAGTCAATGCACCACTTCGAGGGGACATGAATTTGATGACTTGCGATTGATGTCCCTTAAATTCAAATAATACATAAGCTGCTGCGAGTGTGGCATGACCACATAGATCGACTTCTACTGTTGGTGTAAACCATCTTATAAAATAATCCCCGGCCTGCGGCACAACGAAAGCTGTTTCGGCCAGATTGTTTTCCAGCGCTATGTTCTGCATTTCAGCATCGGTTAGCCATTCAGTCAAAGGACAAACTGCTGCAGGATTGCCTTTGAATAATACATCAGTAAAAGCGTCAACCTGGTAAATTTCAATATCCCGCATGTTAATTTGATTTGATAAAATTTGCAATGCCCGCAACGAGTGACTCCTCCAGAGGTAGTTTCGGATCATAGTAAGTTGCGATGTTTTTTGAACGGTCTGCATCGGCTACTTTAAGCACGTGATTCATGCCTGTAATGATCATGCTCTTCGCCTTCTTATTTGCCTTTTCAAGGGATTGCGCATCCGCAACAGTAACCTGTATGTCGGTAGTGCCCTGAACGATCAACACCGGTATTTGTAGTTTTGCCAATTCTACCCGAGGGTCGTATTGAAACCATGAAATCAGGTAAGGTTGAATTGTTGGACGAAACAAAGCATAAATGAACGGGCTGATCGAATCAGATCGCTTGCCTTCCGCTAACATATCGAGAAGCTTATTGCATGAATCTCTTATCACGGGCGGTTGTGTAGCCATTTGCTCTTTAAGCTTCATGTGTGCAGGATATCCAAATCCCGCGAGAGATATGTATTTGTCTGCAAGTCCATTTGCTGCTATCATTCCTATCAGCGAACCTTCGCTATGACCAATCACTGTTAGTGATGTAAACCTCTTATCGGCTCTCAATAATTTGAGCCAATCCTTCACATCGCTGATGTAATGTTCGAAACGCAGATCCGCTTCATTTTTTCCTGCTGCCAGGCTTGCTGCAATGCCTCGTTTGTCATAACGGACGCTAGCGATGCCTTTTTGTGCCAGTCCATGCGCAAGCAGCCGGAGACTCTCATTTTTCATTGACGGGTTATTCCCGTTGCGGTCCGTTGCACCGGATCCTGAAATAATGAGCGCAAGTGGGAACTTCTTGTTTGCCTGCATTGCAGGCACGGCAAGTGTTCCATAAATCGTTCCTTCCTGTGTTTTCAGTTCAATAGGCGTTTCGTTAAGAATTCTATCAAGTGAATCCTTTGTTTGTTGTGCATTTGCGATAAATATTACAAAACTTGATAAAAGACAGAAGATTAGTTTTCGCATCAGTATCGTTTGTTCAAAGTTATTGTTTCATCTTGTTGAATCGCAATCCTCTGATTCTTCCACTTGTAATATTAAAACCTTCCACAGCATTGCGCGAATCCCTGCGGATAAGAAGATTGCTCATCCACCAATGACCTACACTAAGATTGTTGGGGCCACTGATCTCTATTTTCGTATCGTTGTATTTGTTATGAGTCAGCCAAAGTTCCTGGTCCTTCAACACGATTGAGTAGGTAGTATTCAACTCCGGTGAATAATATGAGCCAACATATTCTTTCAATTTCTTTAAATCTGTTGTCATCGATTTGTTGATTCGTTCAAGTGTGAAGTTTTCCATTGGTGTTTCTATCGAGAGCAATTTGTTTATGCCTTTCTGAATAAGCCTGATATGTACGGCGGTATCAGCAAGCAATGTGTAATTGCCTTTATTATCCGGCATGAGTGTGAGCTTGCGAAACCTGTCTTTCATGTGTAACATATTGTCTTCAACTACCAGCGAGAATTGTAATCCTTCTTCGGATATATAATCGCCAAAGAAGGGCTTGAGTAACAAACTATCCTGAAGTTTGGCCTGTGCACTGTCAGACTTCGGATCCTTTTTTTCGCCTGCTGAAGGCTTGAGAAAGTAGTCGGCTACTTCATATGCTTTACCAACGACATTGATCTCCCCAAGGTTCGAAAATACCAACACACCAAACTTCTTTTCAGGAAACACGGTTAGGTAAGTTCGAAAACCCGCGTCGCCTCCTGAGTGTGATAATTCTTTGAACCCATGTCTGTCTCCAACAAATATTCCCTGTGCATAACGATTTTCTTTGCCATTATTTAATTTGCTCTTGCGCTCTAGTGACTGCAAATTTTCGGCACTGCCCGCTTTAGGGGAATAAAAATTCATGACCCATTTTGAAAGATCTTCAATATTCGTAAACAAACTTGTGGCTCCTGCAACTGAGTAGCTTAAAACTGCATTAGAATATCCTGACGAATCCTGCGAATAGGAGTATGCGCGATCTTTAACGATCTCAGTATAGTCGTCGTGAAAATGTGTATTGTTCATTCCAAGCGGTTTGAATATCGCTGAATCAGTGAACTGGCGTAAGGTCTGGCCCGTCACGGATTTTACGATCTCCGCTGCCATGGTGTAGCCACTGTTGGAATAACTGAAGCGATCACCTGGCTCAAAGTTTAGTTCTCGTTGAGCACTAAGCAACTTGACCACATGATCCTGCATTATAACGTCATCAAGCCTTGTCCCCGAAATCGCCAGCAACTGCCATTGATCGCGGATGCCTGAAGTGTGCGTCAGTAGTTGACGGATCGTGATCTTCTTTTTCATATCCGGAAACCAGGTAAGATATTTTCTCACATCATCTTCCAGACTTAACCTCCCTGCAGCTTCTAAAAGTATGAGTGAATATGCGGCAAACTGCTTTGATACAGATGCCATATGGAAGATAGTAGTGGGGGTATTTGGTATGTTGTATTCAAGATTTGCAAGTCCATATCCTTTGGCGAATATCAATGAATCGTTTCTTATCACACCTACTGCCACTCCGGGAGAATTGGGCTTATTCCATTCCTGGAATATGCTATCCATTCGAATGGTTAAGTCATCGGCAATTTTTCCTTTTATTGTTGTTGTTTTACCGTGAGGATCCAGGCTTGTGCGTGCATTGATGACCACATTATCCTTATCAAACTGAAAATTCATGTATTCAGAATGTGGACTTTCAACATAACGCAATTTCAATTCAAGGGTGTTGCCGTTCTTCCATTCATAATTGCCCCTGGTCTGAAATGCGGGCAGACCGATGAACCTGGCTTTAGCAGCGCCTAAGAGATAGGGACCATGCCTGCTTGTTGTGTCTGCTGCCCAATCTCCGGAAGTGAAATCAATCTCATCGTTGGTCGAGTCTGTTCGGATGCCGAGTTTAAGGATGTTCCCCTGTGAGCTAAAGCTGATTCTTTTAATTTTTTTATCATTGGTTTCCACCGAATAAGTACTTCCCTGTAGCACTTGAGCTGCCGCTATTGTGCCGGGCGCGGACACAGGCAGTGAAAGTGATGCAAGTCGTTCCTGCAGTTGTCGATGTGCCTGTTTGTCTTTTCGGATCTTGCCACGTTTAAATGCAGGATAAAGGTATTTCCAAACCAGGTTGAATTCATCCTGCATATCTGCTGTTTCGGCGGTTATCGCTATAACGGCATCCTGCTCAGGAAGCACAATGATGAACTGTCCAAACGCGCCGTCCCCCCTAAAAGAATTATTCCTCGAACGCCAGAACTGGTATCCATATCCCTGTAACCAATCACTGGAATCCCGTGCCGGCTGTGATGCTTCGGGAGATTGAAGAATTTGTTTGGTAGTAGCTTCCTCCACCCACTGTTCGGGAAGTAATTGTGTGCCGTTCCATCGGCCTTTTTGCAAATACAATAACCCGAGTTTTGCCATGTCTTCGGTGCGGATCCTGAGGCCCCAGCCACCCACATTAATGCCCTGCAAATCAACTTCCCAATCGTTGCCGCTGATCCCCAGGGGTTGAAAAAGTCGTGGCTGCAGGTAGTCAAACAGTTTCTGGCCAGTAACTTTTTGCAGGATGGCAGACAGCATGTAAGTGGCCATTGTATTGTACAAAAACCTGGAGCCGGGTTTGTGTAAAATGGGTGTCGATAAGAATGCCTTTACCCAATTGGTATCCCTTGTTACAATGTAGCCTGTTGGGTCAGGTTGATGCCCCACAGTCATGCTGAGCAGGTGTCTCACGCGCAACTCCTTAAGATTATCGCTTATCGTGGGCGGCGCTTCATTAGGAAAAAAGCTGACAACCGGATCATCGAGTTTTAATAAATTCTCTTTTACGGCGAAGCCGATGGCTGTGGAGGTGAAGCTTTTACTTACTGAATACATGGTATGCGGTATCTCCCTTTCATAGGGCTTCCACCAGCCCTCCGCCACGACTTTGCCATGACGAATGACCATGAGGCTGTGAAACTCATGTTTGCTTTTTTCCGCCGCGTCCAGGAATTCAAGGATATTCTGCGAAGAAACGCCTTCATCTTCAGGAATGCTACGAGGCAACGAAACAGTCTGAGCAATGAGAGAATTTGCGACCAACAACAATACCAGGAGCATTGTTGGACCTAACTTAATGTTCATAAGCAGTTATAATTGTAGGAATGACAAGTGTCCCAATTTACAACGGCTTTTTAATAATTTCTTGACGATTTACGGCGCCCGATTTGCGTCTTTGGGCCACGTATGATAAGATCAATATCCTTTGTATTAATGTCAATTGCATTGTTCGGATTTTCCTGTAAGTCGGTGTTGCCATCAGTCCTTCCTTCGGTGTTTAAAAAAGGGACATTGCATGAGCAATATGTTGATTTACTACAAAAGAAAGGCATTGACGAAACCGCCGAGGGACGTCGCTGGTTAGAAGCTTCGAAAGCTGCTCTTTATAACAGTAAGTCGGTTAAATTGCCGTTGAAGCAGTCCAATGCATTTAAGGTCGACTCGCAATATGCGGTAGGTATTCGCTTTAAAGCCGTGCACGGACAAAGAATTGAGGTTGATCTTAATAAAGACTCCACGAACAACTTTGTTGTTTATGCCGATTTATACAAGGTTGTCAACGACAGTACCTTTTCGCCTGTATATTCTGCGGATACCAGTGCTCTTTTCTTTTATGCCGATGTGAACGAAACTGCCGAATATGTGCTTAGGATGCAAAGGCAGATTGAAAAGAAAGGAAAGCTCAAACTTGCTGTACGTACAGCACCTTCACTTTCGTTCCCTGTCGCTTCAAATAAAGCTTCTGCACAAAGCTTCTGGGGTGCAGACAGAGACGGCGGAAAAAGAAAACATGAAGGCATAGACATTTTTGCGAAAAAAGGCACTCCTGTAATTGCAGCAGCGGACGGATATGTGACTGGGGTGCGGGAAGGAGGCATTGGTGGCAAAACCGTCTGGATGCGGGTAAACGATAAGGACATTTATCTGTATTATGCTCACCTCGATCAGCAATTTGTGCAGGATGGTCAGAGAGTAAGGCTTGGCGATACACTGGGACTGGTGGGAAATACCGGGAACGCGCGCTTCACACCAGCACATCTTCATTTCGGAATATATACTTACAGTGGCGCCATAGACCCGCTGCCATTCGTTGGGAAGTCGATGAGCAGTTCAAATTAGGACTTGTATTCATGCCAGCCAGGCGACCTTTTGTTCAGCAACGTTTTCTTTGCTGATGATCTCAGCGTATAATTCCGGTCGGCGGGCCTTCTTGTAACGATAACCTCCTGCAAGTTTCAGTTTGTCTGCGGTTATCAGGGCGGTCACCAGGTCGTTATCCAGGTTTCTGCATTCTGCTATCACATCTCCAAATGGATCCAGGATCATAGAGCATCCATTCTTCAGCTGGTCATCATCCATTCCAATTGCATTTGAGAAGATGGCATACATGCCATTGTCATAAGCGCGTGAGGGCAGCCATTTCATCAGCCATTCGCGACCTTTGAGTCCATCGAACTCTTTACGGAGGCTTGTTGGGTCGCGAAATCTGTTCTTCCATAACAACGGATCAACAAAACCGGCCCCAGGCCTTGTGGAAGGCGTGCACATAGTTACATGGGGCATAAAAAGTATATCTGCGCCGAGCAGGTTCGTAGCGCGGACATTTTCTACAATGTTATTATCGTAACAGATAAGTATACCACATGTCCAACCATGTAACTGAAATGTGGTATAGCTGTTTCCAGGGATAATATTTTCATTGATGAATGGATGGATCTTGCGGTGCTTCGCAACGACACCTGTTTCGTTAACACATACATATGCCTTGAAAATATTATCACGCGCATCCTTTTCAAACAATCCGGCAAGTACTGTTATGTTATGCTTTGCGGCAATGCTTTGTAACGCATCGATACTTTTCCCCTGAGGTATTTGTTCTGAAAGGTCAAGCATCTGGGCCCTGGATAATTTACGTGCATAAGTATAACCGGTAACCGAGCACTCGTGAAATGCTATTGCCTGAGCACCTTCTTCTGCAGCCCTTGCAGACATTCTTTCGATCACTTCAAGATTATGATCTTTGTCTCCCGACCGATGCTCGAATTGAGCGGTTGCTATCTTTATATCCTTCATGTTTTTCTTAAATTAAATCTTCACGCTCGAGCCAGAAACGTCGAAGTGCATTGAGCTCATCGAAATTGAGATTTTCTTCAACCTCTGTTTTAGTACGCCCATCTTCTTCATAAGTGAAATGAGTTACGGGGCCTTTTTCCGGTTGCATGGCGAAGTCGTAGGTATTCGTGCTGATCTGATTAACTGTTACACGGGTTCCATCTTCCAAAGTAAAGTCCATCGGATAACTGGTAGACATGGCAATAGTTTTCTATTAAGTTACTTCATTTTAATGTTCACGAGGTGATTCATCTTTGGAATTGCTATTTTAGTGTATGGATAGTCAGACACTTCAATCATTGAAGCATCTTGTTAACCACATCTCTCCTGTTGACGCGGAGGAATGGATAGCGTTTGCCAATCTGTGGCAACCGTACTCTGCAAAGCGTAAAGACCTGTTGACGCGGGCTGGAGAACGCGAACGGTATTTGTATTTTGTGTTGACCGGTGTTCAGAGAATTTATTACCTGGATGAAGATGGCCGGGAGGCAACGATTGTCTTTACCTATGGTCCTTCTTTCGGTGGTGTGGTTGATGCAATGTTGCTGGGCACAGCATCGAAATATTTCTTTGAAGCTCTTACTGATTCAACTTTCCTGCGTGCTCCGGCGTCAGAATTACACCATGTCATGAAGATGTGCCCATCTGTGGAAGTAATGGTGAATAAAGCGGTTGTAATGGCCTTCTCTGGCGTTTTACAGCGGCTGGTGGAATTGCAATCTTTCAGTTCCAAAGAAAAATTCCAGGTATTAATGAAGCGTAGTCCACACATTCTGCAATTGATTCCGCATAAATATATTGCCAACTACCTCGGCATAGATGCAACAAATTTTAGTAAGCTCATCAATACTGTAAGAATATGAATCTTGGTTTTTACCAAGATTTGTAATTTGAAGGAAGTGCAATTTTGATTCATAAATAATAAATTATGAAATCAGAAAAATTATTGATCCTCGCTTCGCAGACTTTTATCGCTTTATCGGCCCTGAGTATTGCATACGTGAGTGTTATGGCAATTGCAGATCCGCAAAAAGTAATGAGCCTGGTGAATGTAGAATTGAACAACACGGATGCTTACAGTTCCATTCGCGGAGTGTATGGCGGCGTTGGACTAACATTGACGGTATCGCTGATATATCTTTGCCTTCGCAATGTCAGGATGGGTCTTGGTTTCTTATCAATACTGTGGGGTTGTTATGCTTTGTCGCGACTAACAACAATGATGATAGAGGGACCGCTTGGTGAATTTGGCAGGCAATGGCTTACCATCGAATCACTGTTCACACTTATCGCGGTAACTCTGTTGGCAGCGCTTAATCGGAAGCGATCATTGGCTACTGCATGATTGAATTATTTCTTTCATCAACTTCTTTCCTGAGGATGGCGTTGATGTTTACTTTGGCATCGGTCAGCAGATAAATTTTTGTGCCTCTTTCCCTTGCAAGAGGATGATCGATCGTCCCAACTAAATTGATGGCACTAAAGTATGGCAGCTCTTCAGTTCTTGCAGTATCGGTATCGAAAATATCTTTTACGAGTATTACATTTTTTATTGGCTTATCAAGCATAAACCAGTTTATATAATCGGCGTTGAAGGATACAGCGTTGATGTTTTCGAAAGCAGAGTAATAATTGATAGCACCAGCCTGTCCATAGTTGTCTGTTATGACGATGGTAGTGCCATTTAACGAAGCTCGGCGATAAACGCTGTCAACTTGTGAAGCAAGTTCTTTCCATCCCAGCATATCGGCAAAGTCCTGTGGAAGGTGGTGGTCATTGCCATCTTCCCAACGCGAAAGGCCCGCAGCTTTATAAGCGTCAGCATGTTTAGTCGTTTCATTGGGCGTATAGATTGGAAAGGCTAAATGGGCAAATGGCACGAACATTATTGCAGGAATTAGAAGTGCACTTACACGCAACCATTTATGGCGGTGACTGTCCATGAATGTTGACAGATACACAGCGCCGAAAGCCAGCAGAACCGGGTAAAGACCGATGGTATAATATCCCTTTGCACGCAGGTAGATAAAAAGCGCCATGGTAAAAATGAACGACCAGATAACAAACCTGAATCTTTTAAATGGCTGGTAGAATAACAGTGATATGAAAGCGGCAACAATGAGAAAAATGGATCCCAGGAAGAATAACAATTGTTCTTTTAAGAAATCGGCGAGTTGAACATTTATCAGTTGTGTCCGTGTAAGTTCATTCATGTGATGGACAACAGGAAAGTTGTTTTTGTATTGCCACCACAAATTGGGAAGGATGAGGACCAGTGCAAACAGGCCGGCAAGGTACAGGTGCTTCGCGCTGAAAACCTCACGCTGTACCGTGAATAGTAATGCCGGGATTATACCGATGATCATAAATGCAATATTGTATTTATTCAGGAAGCCTAATGCAAATATGAAAGCGGCGGTGTAAAGCAGTTGAGAATGCTTTGTGTTGAAGTATCTGATAAGCACATAATAAAGTGCTGTCCATGCAAGGACGTCGAAAGAGTTGGGTTGATAAAGAATATTGAGGCGGGCAATTACCGAAAACATAACTGCGATGCAGGCTAATGTTGCAGCAAAGATCCCGCCTTTCAGTTCTTCAACAATTTTCCATGTAAATAGCATTGTGAGTGCTCCGAAAAGGGACGGAAAAAATTTGATCCAGAATGTGCCATTGCCCAGTTGGTGTATGATCCACGATACCCATGAGGTAAGCGGTGGGACCGACAAATAGCCCCATGCGAGATGTTTTGCCTGGTCGAGGTGCATGTATTCATCACGGTGTAGCTCCCAGCCTGGTGCTATTAGAAACTGTTGCAGGACAAGTTTCATTAAGATCAGAAAAATAAGGACATAATAGCCTTTTATCATTTTGCCTCGTTTTACTTGAATAAATCGGACGATGAAATTTACACAGTAAGTGCAGTATGGCATAGTTTTTAAAAAAAGTTTGGAATGGCCACACTTTTTCCGATCGAACAATTGCATCCTCCGGGTTTTGAATACGAAGAGAATTTCATCAGCCTGGAAGAAGAGCAACAACTTATCGCGGCTGTAAAGAACATAGAGCTTAAAACTTTTGTTTTCCAGGGATATGAAGCTAAGCGAAAGGTTAAGAGTTATGGTTATGATTATATGAATCGGCGTTCTTTGTATGTCATGAAGGGTGAGTCGAGAACAGACTGGCAACACAGTACTGCTGCTGTAAGAACCGTTCGTTATTCTATCACATTGCGCACACTACGCAAACCGGTTTTATAGATTACCCTTTGGCACATTGCCTGCTCTGATGATGCGCAACTGCTGCTCATTAAATGCTTCATTAAAAAGATCGGGAGTATCCTGGTAGCAGCGGAAAAGATTTGCAATAAAAAAAATGCGCTGTTGCAGATTTGACCAATCATCACATCCTTGACCGTCATATGAATGTGAATTCGGTTTCAACTGCGTCAGCAAAGCGATGAGCTTGTCATTGTTCAGCGTTTGCAAAGTAGATGGATACTGCATTGTCAGATCCCTGCCAAGGTGTATGCAATTATTTGCGGGGAGGTTGAGCGTCATCAAATGCTCAGTGATCACTTCGCGAATGG
The DNA here is from genome assembly GCA_023437225.1 of Bacteroidota bacterium. Lineage (GTDB taxonomy): Bacteria > Bacteroidota > Bacteroidia > Chitinophagales > Chitinophagaceae > Flavitalea. The sequence goes on from JAEZGS010000024.1 coordinate 35,869, forward strand.
GCGCTTGAGCTTGGTGGGTAAACCGGTCGATTGACTCTTTTAACAGGTTCGTCTTTCCTGCGACCCAATTGACGAAATAAAGAAATTTACCTTTCCACGTTTTATTATAAACAAGCAGATCCGTAAGGTACTTTTTTAGTTCTTCAACATCGATCTTACCTGCTGTCAGGGCTTCAGATATTTCTGGCTGCAAGCGGGTTTGTTCGTGAACGCCAACAAGGATGTTTGCATGGAACATGAGTTCATCGCGCTTCTTCTGGTCATGTTCAAACAGTGCATTATAATAATTCAAAAAAGCTTCTTTAAGCATTTCCTGTCCGTCTGGCGGTGGGCCCGGACGCAATTCATTTATGAACTGGTTGATTGAATCGGCATCATATTGCGTATGATTAATACAGTTTGAAATGAAGCGTGCGAATTCAAATCCGATCTCTTCGAAAACCTTTTTATTTCCACGTGCCACAGCATCGGCTGCACGTGCTGCCGATGCTCTTACGATTTTTGCCAACGCATTTTCATGAATGTTTTCGTGAATGATGCCTTTGCCAATCTGCGTTGAATATTTATAGATCAATGCAAGAATTTGAGCTACAGCAGGCTCGTTTCTTAATCTCAATTCGATGGCACGTTGAAGGTCTTCCCGGCGGATGGTTACTCCCGCTTGTTTAGATGCCCAGGTGGCAAATGTGCACCAATTAGCTTTCATGCCTGTCTTTGCGACGAAAGCGAACGACAGCTGCCTGTAAGTGTCGGTGATTTGCAGGTTGCGAATGACGGGTGCAGTAATTGCAGTGACTCTTCGAATTTGATCGATTGATGGTACTGCAGTTGTAGACGATGCAGATACGATGATGCGGTCGGCTTCCATGGCAATAGGCTAGCTTGTAGTATGTTGTCAATATAAAAATTTAATTTTAATGTCAATTATCAACTAAAGATCATTTAACCATGAACAAGATTGCGACAGGCATTTTTACAGGCATTGGCATTGCGCTTATTGTTGCTTCGTGTAACAACAATACGCCAAATGGAACTGCCTCAACAGGAACCGGCAATTCGGATTCGACACTTCCACCAGTGGAAACCAAATCGGCCAACACCAATTATAAACCAGCCTTCGAAGGACAGACACGCGCTCCAGGTGTAAAAACAACTACAGCTTACGAGGAAACGGTAGTTACCAACGATCTTAAAAACCCATGGGGAATTGCAGTGTTACCGGACGGTAGGTTTCTTGTGACCGAAAAGCGCGGCACAATGCGCATTGTGAGTGCTTCCGGACAAATTAGTGAGCCTATCAGCGGAGTGCCTGCGGTGAATGCGAAAGGACAGGGAGGACTACTTGGCATTGCTCTGGACCCTCAGTTTAACAGCAACCGCATGGTATATTGGAGCTTTTCTGAAGACAGGCCGGGTGGAAATCTGACATCCGTAGCAAAGGGTAAGCTTTCCGCTGATGATCGTAATTTAGAAAACGTAACCGTCATTTATCGCGCTGAGCCAGTTTATAACGGTGATAAACACTACGGATCAAGAATTGTATTTGCTCGCGACGGTAACATGTTTGTTAGCACGGGCGAGCGTTCTGATCTTGAAACAAGACCTCAATCACAGGATCTCAAGTCGGCGCTCGGAAAGGTAGTTCGTATTACCACCGAAGGAAAGCCGGCTGATGGTAATCCCTTCCTGAATAATTCCAATGCAAGGCCCGAGATATATACCTACGGTCACAGGAATGTTCAGGGACTGGCTATTCATCCGGAGACCGGAGATCTTTGGGAAAATGAATTTGGTCCTCGCGGAGGTGATGAATTAAATATCATAGTTGCAGGAAAGAATTACGGGTGGCCGGTGATTACTTATGGCCTCGAGTATGGAGGCGATAAGATCGGTGATGCACTTACACAAAAAGAAGGAATGGAACAACCCGTTTATTACTGGGATCCTGTCCTTTCTCCAAGTGGAATGACGTTTTATTCCGGCGATCAAATTCCCGAGTGGAAAAACAATCTATTTGTTACAGGCTTGAACAGTAATCACGTTGCAAGGCTGGTCATCAATAACAATCGTGTTGTAGGTGAGGAAAGAATACTTGATGATACCAATCAGCGTTTCCGCGATATAGTACAAGGCAAAGACGGCGCCCTGTATGCAGTGACAGATGAAGGTAGAATGTACAGGGTAGGCAAGAAGTAGAAATGGGAAATGGAAAATGGGAAATGGGAAATGCAAAATGCAAAAGAATGGGACCTCAAGGGTCCCATTCTTTTTAAGTTGCTGCCTCGCTTGCGGCATTATGAATTACGAACTTCGTATTCCGTTTTTCACGGTGCCACAAGTAAAGGAAGTTGCGCTTCGAACAATGCTGTAAATTCTTCTGCACTTAAGATGTGGCCCTGCTTTTGTGCACTGTCGGCTATTGAATAGCCCCACATCGCTGCTGCCATACGCTGCTCAGGTGTACCGTGGTGTCCACTGTTGGTGAACTGGCAATCACCAATGTTATAATATACCTGCAGGAATTGTTGTACACGCTTCCATTGCATGCTCGCACCGCGTGCATGTGAAAGGTAGTAGGCTGCATAAGCGTCTGCCATGAGCTCGGTTCTGCGTGTATTTTCAGGCGTTGCTACGGGTGAAAATAAATTCAACTGAAACTGGATCTGGTGGCCAAATTCATGTGCAAGAATTGCCTGGGTTGCAACATCGCCATAGCCAATTGCATCGAACGCTTCCTGTATGCCATCTCCCATAATTACTTTCGGAGGAACTTGCAATGAAGGCGAATCGAAGCCTCCGAATGCAAAGGCATTGAAAGTGAATATTGGATGATCACCATTTTGTAATTCGGGGAAGTTTTCAAGTACCCATAATATGTTATCAGCCCACATTTCAGCTACTGCTCTGCTATCGCGATAGACAATCATATCCGCGATGATCAATCTCTCACGATCCAGTAGCATGTTGCCATGCATCGCATTAAACACAATGTTGTCGGTTTCAATATTCCAGAAACGCTCAAGATCCTTGAAAGTTTTTAAATTCCTTTGCGTGTACTGTCCATCTGATCCAAAGTATCTACCACTTTCATCATTGGTGAAATACAATGCATCGACGGTTGGAAAGTCGAGCATACCACTACCTAATACAAAGTTCCGGAGCGCCGGACTCCAGCTGGAAAGTTCCTGGCCAAGCCACACGTTCAGCGGTGTGTTCGATGTACAGGGTGTTGGCACTACAGCCATTGCCCTGCGACTGACCTCGCGAAACGTCGGATCAAGCATCCCTTCAACGTCGGGATTTATGGTTTGATTTCTTGATGTAAGTTTTGAAAGTATGTCATCAAATTTCGCTTGCTGTTCGGCCGATAAACGCGTAGCTGAAAGGGTTTCTTTGCCCATCGGTCTCAGGCCGTTCAGTGAAGATGAATCTGTTTCGTTGATCGCCTCCTTTGAACAACTCGAAAGCAGGATCAGGAAGGCAATAGCGAACGTGAGAAATGAATTGACGTGTCTCATGGTTGTTGGTTCATTTAATGTGTTTGGAATAGCTAGCTAAGAGCATGTGATAGCTTTCAAACGGTCGGATACCAAGATCGGTCACTTTTGCGAGGCAACAGGAAATTCAATGTAAGTAGAATTTGTGCTATTGCAATGAATAGTATGGGTTGCTTTGATAAAATCAAATTCTTTTGCTTCAAAAATATTCGGTACAAACTTCTGTGGATTCCGATCGATGATTGGAAACCAGGTACTTTGGATTTGCACCATGATGCGATGACCCTTTAAAAACGTGTGATTGACATTGTGGAGATCTAAAACAATCTCTTCAGGTTTGTTAGGGGTGAATGGTAAGGGCTTATCCATGCTCTTTCTGAAACGCCCACGCATCACTTCCATTGCCACCGGGAACTGGTAGCCGCTCATCGACATATTCTCGCTGTATTTGTCAGGATATACATCAATCAGCTTTACAACAAAATCAGCATCGCTGCCTGTAGTACTTACCATCAATCGCGCTTTCACATTGCCGGTAATAGTAAGATCGGAAGTCAGTGAGTCACCGCTGAATACTAAGACATCCGGCCTGCTGGAAACGAATCGCTGGTCATCAACATGCCATGTGCCCCAGCGACTTTCCTGGCTGAAAGTTGCTTCTATAGGTTGTGGCCTGTAAGGTACGGGCCTTGCCGGATCACTAATGTACGAAACGGTGCCTGCGGTTCCCGACGGTTTGTTGAAACTACATGTGCCATTTGGGTGCACATACAGTTGTGTCTTACGTGTATCGGCGGGTGGCCAGGTGCTGTAAGATTTCCACTGATTTGATCCTGTCTGAAAACAGTAAGCTTCAAGAAATTTGCCGGCCGAGCTGTCTTTCAGCCAATGATCAAACCATTTCTTTTGGATGTCCAGCATGTAAGGTGAGGTAGCACTGCCAAATGATATTTTGCCAAGGCTGTCTCCGCTTGAACCTGCCCAGCCTCCATGATTCCAGGGACCAAGAAGAATATAATTTCGATTCATATTGTCGTTCTTCTCTAACACCGTGTACATTGCCTGCGGTCCGTTCAGATCTTCCTGATCATAATATCCTCCAACGTGAAGTATCGGTATTTGTGGACTCTTGATCGTTAATAATCTTGATTGCTTTTTCCAGAACGTATCGTAGTTAGGATGTGCTTCAAATGTGTTCCATGAGGGAAACTGCTTTTTAAAAATGTTCTTATTCACGTTGCTTAAAGGACCCAGTTTCAGATACCAGTCGTATAGATCATATTGTGGAAATGGGTAAGGACTGTTCGCACCTTTTTCTTTCTCAACGAAGTGAGCATATTCAAATGCATAACTCAGCCTGAATGCACCGTTATGATGAAAATCGTCGCCTACATACATATCCGCTGGTGCGGCCTGCGGTGAACTTGCTTTGAGCGCGGGATGCGGGTCCACGCTTGCATCTAATGCGGTACTTCCCGGATAGGAGATACCCCGGATGCCTACTTTGCCATTATTGTTTGGAATGTTTTTTACCAGCCATTCAACTGCATCGTATGCATCAGTGCTTTCATCTGTCTTTGTCTTATCGAATAAATGATACAAAGGGCGGTTCATTTCGAATGTTCCTTCGCTTTTGAACTTGCCCCTTATGTCCTGCATTACGAAGATGTAACCCGCTTCGGCAAGTGTTCGAATAAAAGGAGGCATCCATTCTATCCGGAGCGTTGAGTCATCAGGCACAGGTATGTCTGATCCATAAGGTGTTCGCTCCATGATGATAGGCACGGGCTTGTTATGATTTGTCGGTGAGTAAACAACAGTGAACAGTTTGGTCCCGTCACGCATGGGGATCATGTATGATTTCTTTGTGAGCGTGCGGATAGTATCCTGTTGCGCATCGGCGGCGTCAAAGAACAGTATGGCCACTATAAAAAGTAGCAGGCTTTTTTTCATGTTATAAACCTTGATGAATTGGGAAAAGTATATCTGTTACAATATAATGATTGAATGGAAGCAGCCGTAGAAACTGCTGATTTATTACACAAACGGCGAATTGTTTGGGTTATAAATCGCGACTAACAAATGTTCATTATCAATTCAATAAAAAAAATTTGCATAAGGATTGAGGCCGCCTATCTTTGTCTACTCAACGAGTGGACTAAATGAAAAGACTATACATCAAAACCATGCAAACTCTTAGCGGCAAGATGCCTTGCTGTTGTTGATCCCTCCTGTCTTTTCAAGCTAACAATTGCTAAAAACAAACTGAATATGCTGAACGATCCACAGAAATACATTGCAGAATTACTCTATCATACTGATGGACTAAACATCGCGCAGGTCATATCCCTGCTTGCAGAAAGGCATCCGAACCGCGTCACATTTTCGTCGAGTTTTAGTTACGAAGACCAGGTGGTAACGGATATTATTTTATCAAACAATCTACCTGTTTCGATCTTTACCCTGGATACCGGCCGGCTTTTCAGCGAGACCTATTCTGTTTGGAACAGCACTAATCTGAAATACAATACCAGCATCAGGGCATATTACCCTCAGCATCAGCCTTTGGAAAATTTTGTTTTATCTCATGGACCTAATGCATTTTATGAATCAACTGATCTGAGGAAGGAATGTTGTTTTATCCGTAAGGTGGAACCGTTGCGTCGTGCGCTGGCTGGAAATGAAATATGGATCACTGGTCTTCGTGCAGAGCATTCGCCGGCGAGGCAGGATCTTGCTTTGTTTGAGTTTGATGGGTCGAACAATGTATTCAAGTACAACCCTCTTTTAAATTGGAGTACCACGGATGTAAAAGCGTACATCAATGAACATGAAGTGCCCTATAACCCTTTACACGATCGGGGATTTATCAGCATTGGATGTGCTCCCTGTACACGCGCTGTAAGACCTGGTGAAGATTTTCGTGCAGGAAGATGGTGGTGGGAAGAAGCAACAAAAAAAGAATGCGGACTTCACGTTCACAATTAATCGATTGAAAAACTAATTATACATGAGTAAGTATCGCCTGGATTATCTTGATCAGTTAGAAGCAGAATCGATTCACATCTTTCGTGAAGTTGCGGGTCAGTTCGAGCGTCCGGCTTTGTTATTTTCGGGAGGGAAGGACTCCATTTGTCTTGTACATCTTGCGTTAAAAGCGTTCAGACCGGGAAAGTTTCCATTTCCACTGGTTCACATCGATACCGGCCACAACTTCCAGGAAGCTCTTGATTTTCGCGACGGACTTGTTGCGGAGATAGGTGAACGATTGATCGTTCGCAAAGTAGAAGATACCATCAATGCAAAACAATTAACGGAGCCAAAGGGAAAGTTTGCGAGTCGCAACGCGCTCCAGACTTTCACTCTATTGGACACCATTGAAGAATTCAAATTTGATGCATGCATTGGCGGAGCGAGGAGAGATGAAGAAAAGGCTCGAGCGAAGGAGAGGATATTTTCCGTACGCGATGAATTTGGTCAATGGGATCCAAAGCGACAAAGACCTGAGTTGTGGAATATCTATAACGGTAAAATAAACAAGGGTGAAAACGTTCGCGTGTTCCCGATAAGTAACTGGACGGAATTGGATGTGTGGAATTACATACGTCGTGAGAAGATCAATTTGCCTTCCATCTACTTCGCCCATGAACGCGATGTACTTGAACATGAAGGGCAGCTGGTTGCAGTATCGGATTTTATTCAATTTGAAGAAGGAGATAAGATCTCAAAAAAGAAAGTTCGCTATCGTACTGTTGGCGATATGACTTGTACGGCGGCTGTTGAATCGGAAGCTGAAACACTTGACGACATTATCAGGGAAATCATTGCTACAAAAACAAGTGAACGCGGTGAAACCAGGATCGATGATAAGGTTTCAGAAGCAGCTATGGAAGACAGGAAGAAGAACGGATATTTTTAGCAGAATGCAGAATGCTGAAATCATTATCTCATTTCCACATTATCACATTTCCACATTTTTCATAACATGGACATACTACGATTTATAACTGCGGGTTCGGTTGATGATGGCAAGAGTACGTTGATCGGAAGGTTGTTGTACGACAGTAAATCGATCATGATCGATCAGTTGGAGGCGATTGAGAAACAAAGCAGGAACAAAGAAGAAGGCGAGATAGACCTTGCTTTATTAACGGACGGGTTACGTGCCGAACGTGAGCAGGGCATTACAATTGATGTCGCTTATAAATACTTCAGCACTCCGAAAAGGAAGTTTATCATTGCTGATGCGCCTGGTCACATACAATACACGCGCAACATGGTAACCGGTGCATCAAATTCTGACCTTGCGATCATTCTAATTGATGCACGTCAGGGTGTGGTTGAACAAACACGAAGACATTCTATCATCGCTTCTTTATTGAAGATCCGCCACGTTGTAGTAGCGATCAACAAGATGGATCTTATTGATTACTCGCAGGATGTGTACAATAACATCGTCATTGATTACTCCTCTGTTGCAAGATCACTTGGATTGTCGGACGTTACTTATATCCCTATCAGCGCATTGAATGGAGATAATGTTGTGGAACGTTCAGGTGCAATGTCATGGTATGAAGGTGAAGCACTGCTGGAATATCTTGAGAATGTTCAGGTAGAAAAGGATTTGAATTTGACTGATGGAAGATTTACAGTCCAATATGTGATTCGTCCCCAGGTGGATGAACTACATGATTATCGCGGATATGCGGGAAAGATAATAAGCGGCATCTATAGGAGAGGCGATGATGTGGTGATACAACCTGCAAACATTTCAAGCAGGATCAAATCAATCGAGATCGGTGGTAAAGAAGTTGAAGAAGCGTTTGCGCCGCAAAGTGTTGTGATTCATTTGCAGGATGACATCGATATTTCGCGCGGCGACCAGATAGTGCCGCGGAACAATCAGCCGAGGATCGACAATGAACTGGATGTGCTTGTTTGCTGGATGGATAATAAGCCATTGGTCAGCGGAAATAAATATTTACTGCAGATCAACAGTCGTGTTGTCAAAGCAGTTGTAAAAGAGATCGAATACCAACTTGATGTAAACTCACTGCAAAAGATCGATTACCCTGCAAAAGCAGGATTGAACGATGTGGTGAAAGCGCGATTGAAAACTGCATCACCGGTTGCTTTTGACCCATATTCTTCGTCCCGTGAAAATGGTGGTGCGATACTGATTGATGAAACGAGCCATGTTACTGTTGGTGCATGCATGATTCAGTAGAAGTACAAAACAGGGAATGGGAAACAGGAAATGTGTAGTGAATTTAATCACGAATATAGAATTCTAATAAATGCAATCACCGATCAACATAGGAAAAGTCATTCTTGCAGGTGCGGGTCCTGGAGATCCGGAACTGATCACAGCTAAGGCCATTCGTTATTTGCGACTGGCAGATGTGGTGATCGTTGACCGTCTCGTTAGTCATGAGATCATCGAAGAATATGTGAAAGCTGATGCAACGGTAATCTATGCAGGAAAGCAATCCGGGAAAGGTTATTCAACAAGACAGACCACCATTAACCAACTGTTGGTCGAACATGCAATGAATGGCAAGCTTGTAGTCCGATTAAAAGGAGGAGATGTGTCCATCTTCTCTAATATTCTCGACGAGTTGCAGGCGCTTACGGAACATGACATTCCTTATGAGGTGATACCTGGCGTTACTGCTGCGTTAGGTGCAGCGGCATATTCGGGCATCCCGCTCACGGCGCGCGATCACTCAGTTGCGGTAAGATTTCTTACATATTATGACCCTGAGATCCTTTCAGATGCTTATTGGAGTGAACTTGCAAATACAAACGACACTCTTGTGTTTTATATGTCTGCAGAGTCATTGCCAAAGGCAATTGAAAACCTCAAGCGTCACCATGTTGATCACTCGAAGCAGATCGCACTGATTGAGCAGGCCACTACATCCAAACAACGTGTGCGTGTGTTCTCGTTTGAAAATTTTCCACCCGAAAGATTAGAATTTTTGTCGCCCGGTCTGGTGGTGATAGGTAAAGTGGTGAGTCTTCATGAGAAGTTCAAATGGAGACAAAACTATGAAGGCGACGAATATTATTTCCAACCTCTTACGAAAGCTATGTCAGTAATCCGTACAGGCAACCAGGTAAATGCATCATAGTAAAAGTTGACCCAATAAAATATACATCTATGCTCGCTTCAACAAAGCTAAAGCTTGTAGAGGATCTTGTAGCAGGATCAACCAAAGAGGAATTGATTTGGATCCATGGATACCTTGCGGGGATCACTGCAGGCATCAGCGAGACAAATAAGGTTACCCAGCCCGAGGCCTCTCCTGCAAAACCAACAGTGAATAAGATCACCATCGCGTATGGTACTGAAACCGGAAATTCAAAGAAGCTGGCATCTGTATTTGCTGCGCAGGTTAAGTCGAAGGGAATCGTTCCAAAACTTGTAAGTCTGGATCAATACAAGGTCAATGATATTGCCAAAGAAGAATACTTTCTTGCGATCATTAGCACGCAGGGGGATGGTGAGCCACCTGCGGCGGCCAAAAAGTTTTACGATCACATCCACCTGAATGGTTTCAAAGCGGAAAAGTTGAAGTATTCAGTACTTGCATTAGGGGATACCTCATACCCGCTTTTCTGTAAAGCAGGAGAGGATATCGACAGCCAATTGAGTAAACTGGGAGGGAAACGAATTGCTGACCTGGTGAAATGTGATACGGATTATGAAGACGAAGCGAAGCAATGGTTTGATTCAGTACTAACCAGTTTACTGCAATCTTCATCGGCTGCTGTGCAGGCTCCGGGAAATGCGATTAATGTCAAAAAGAAAGCGGGGAAACAAATATTCCAGGGCGAGGTCCTGGCAGCGGTAAATCTTAACGATAAGGGCTCGCTGAAGGAAACGTATCATATTGAGATCTCTGCTGATGATGTAACCTATCAACCGGGGGATTCCATAGGGATTGTTCCGCACAATGATCCATCGTTGGTTGAAGCAATATTTTCGGTTGCAGCTGTAAGCGGAGATACGGCAATTGATTATCGTAATGAGTCGGCTACATACAAAACTTTGTTATGTGAGCGATTGAACATATGCAATCTTCCATCGCGTGTTGTGAAGCAATTCGCTGAATTGATAAAGCAGGATATTCCTGCCACCAACATGAGCCTGTTAGATCTTCTTAAAATATATTCGCTGCCGGCAGGTGTGAGTTTTGAAGACGTCATTCAACTGCTTGAGCCGATAGCACCAAGGTTGTATTCAATTTCTTCATCACCTGATGCGCACACGGGCGAAATACATATAACAGTTGCGCGCAATTGCTTTTACCTGAGCGAAGAAAAAAAGTTCGGGCTTTGCTCCAACTACCTTTCTCTGTTAACTCCAGGCTCATCACTTACATATTATATTCATCCAAACAATCGGTTTCGATTGCCGGATCCTCAAAAAGATGTGATCATGATTGGTCCGGGTACCGGCATTGCACCATTCAGATCCTTCATTGCTCAGCGTGATGCAACAGGTGCCGGAGGCCGCAATTGGTTATTCTTTGGTGAGCAACATTTTGTAAGCGATTTTCTTTATCAGACTGAAATCCAGAATTGGGTGGATACGGGTGTGCTTACACAAGTGAATGTTGCATTTTCCCGCGATCAAAAAGAGAAGGTATATGTTCAACACAAGATGTTGCAGCACGGCAAACAACTTTTTGACTGGCTTGAATCCGGAGCAAATATCTATGTGTGCGGTGCTAAGGAGCCGATGAGTGTTGATGTGGAAAATACATTGATACAAATTATTGGTGAATATGGTTCAATGAGCACGGAGCATGCTGCGGCATATGTCGCTAAACTGGAAGACGATGAGCGCTTCCTCAAGGATGTGTATTAGAAAAAACCTGGCCTTTCATTTTTGAAATTATACAATGGAATCATCAACCGAAAAAATTAAAAAAGAAAGTCGCGGCCTCCGCGGTACAATAAAAGAAAGTCTGAATGACGAACTTACAGGTCAGATCCGTGAGGACGACCAGGCGCTCATAAAGTTTCATGGCATGTACCAGCAGGACGATCGTGATCGTCGTGATGAGCGCGCAGAAAAAAAACTTGACAGACTTTATTCGTTCATGATTCGTTTGCGATTACCGGGCGGATTTCTCACACCAGAGCAGTGGATTGCCACGCATCATGTAGCCGGTGAACATTCCACCGGTGTGATAAAGATCACTACGCGTCAAACAATACAATTGCATGGCATCCTGAAGTCTCATATCAAACCAACGATACAGTCTTTCAGTGCTGCCTCACTCGATTCGATAGCTACATGCGGAGACATCAACAGGAACGTCATCTGCAGTTCTCATCCGAAGCAGTCACCTGTGCATGAAGAGGTGTTTGCTTATGCAGATAAGATCAGTAAAATGCTGATGCCAAAGACACGTGCATATTATGATATCTGGCTCGATGAAGAAATGATCGCTGAGCGTTCCGAGGATGATCCTTTGTACCAGGACAGGTACATGCCTCGTAAATTTAAGATCGCTATCGGTGTTCCGCCAAACAACGACATAGACGTTTTTGGAAATGATATTGGTTTGATAGCAATAATAGAGAATGATAAACTGCAGGGATTCAATGTTGCGATCGGCGGAGGTTTGTCGTCCACACATGGCAACCCTGATACTTATCCAAGACTGGCAACAGTGATCGGGTTCACCGATACGGAAGAGAAGACGATGAAAGCCATTTATGAGATATTAACTGTTCAGCGCGACTATGGCAACCGGGAAGACCGAAAAAAGGCGCGTTTAAAATATACAGTCGACAGGCTGGGTGTGGATTTTTATCGTGAAGAGGTGGAAAGGCGCACTGGCTTTAAGTTTGAGCCTGCACAACCCTACCAGTTCACAGAGAGACGCGATTACTATGGTTGGGAACAAAACCATGAAGGACTCTGGTATTATACATTGTTTATCGAGAATGGCCGGGTACTTGATGAGGAGCATGCAAGATTAAAATCCGGTTTGTATGAAGTAGCACAAACAGGAAAAGCTAATTTCAGATTCACGTGTAATCAAAACCTGATCCTGAGTGATATCCGTGAAGAAGATAAAGCAACCCTCAACCAGATATTGGATCAGTACGGTATTCTGCAACATACAGACAACGCAGGGATATTGAGGAAAAATGCAATTGCATGCGTGGCTTTCAATACCTGTCCGCTTGCTCTGGCAGAAGCTCAGAGATATTTACCTCATCTTCTTTCGAAGATAGAGCCGCTGCAGGAAAAACATCAATTGCAGAACCAGGAAATTATCATCCGAATGACGGGGTGTCCAAACGGATGTGGCCGGTCTTATCTAGCGGAGATAGGGTTTATTGGCACTGCCTACGGAAGATATAATATGCACCTGGGTGCTGACCGGCAAGGTTACAGGCTGAACCGAACTTATAAAGAGAATCTTGGTGAAGAAGAGATCTTGCAGGAGGTAGATTATTTATTCGGTGTATATGCAAACGAACGTCAACCAGGTGAGGCGTTTGGAGATTTTAGTATAAGAAAAGGATGGGTCAACTAGCATGGAGAAAGAGATCATATACGAACACGATGTGAGGCAGGACAAGGGTAACCACCTGTTCCCGGTTTTCATGAAGCTGGAGCAGTTAACGGTACTCGTGGTCGGCGGCGGAAATGTTGCGCTTGAAAAGCTTTCCGCCATTCTCTGTAATGCTCCGCATACGCAGGTGACTGTTATCTCAATAGTGGTAAGTGATGCCATTCGACAACTGTCTGAAGAATTTCCACAAATAAGATTTATAGAAAGATGCTACGAGCCTGGTGATGCGGAAAATTTTGATCTTGTTTTTATAGCGGTTAACGTTACGGAATCAAGTAAACGCATTCGCGATGATGCGCGTTCACTTGGAAAACTCGTGAATGTTGCTGATAAGCCTGAGCTCTGTGATTTTTACCTGGGGTCCATTGTACAAAAAGGTAATCTTAAGATTGGGATATCGACGAACGGTAAGTCTCCAACAATCGCAAAGCGATTGAAAGAAACACTTTCTGAAGCTTTGCCGGATCAGTTGGATGAAGTATTGGAGAATATGAATAAAATTCGAAATTCTCTTAATGGGGATTTTGATTCAAAGGTGAAAAAACTGAATTCAATCACAAAAGTGCTCGTAGAAACGGAGAAGAACGATCGCTGGAAGAAGATTGCTACTTATTCGCTTTTTGCTTTTGCGCTGATGCTGGTCGGTCATTTCATTTTTTCTTATGTTCCTTTCCGGCAACTTGCTGACGATGGTATCAGTTTTTATAAGACCCTTGATCCAAATTTTCACTGGATGGTACTTGCCGGCTTTGTGGCTCAGTTGGTAGATGGTGCGCTGGGCATGGGTTATGGAGTTACAAGTACAACAATTTTACTTTCGTCGGGAGTGAATCTTGCTTCTATAAGCGGGAGCATACATACTGCTGAAATGTTTGCCAGTGGTGCATCCGGTTACAGTCACTATCGATTTGGAAATGTGAATAAGAAGTTGTTCAAGATATTACTGATCCCTGGTGTAATTGGTGCCGTGTTAGGAGCCATTCTACTGAGTAAGTTTGGAGAATCGCATGCCGGATACCTTCGTCCCATCATGGCCACCTATACGATGTTTCTTGGGATACGGATTTTCATAAATGCATTCCGGAGCCAGAAGGTTCAAAAAAAATTTAAGCGCTACGGTTGGTTGGCAGGTGTTGGAGGATTTCTTGATTCGTTTGGTGGAGGAGGATGGGGGCCAATCGTTACAACTACACTCATTACAAAGGGAAGAAGCCCCAAGTATGTCATCGGTTCTGTAAGTCTTACGGAGTTTTTTGTAACACTTGCAAGTGCATTTACATTTTTTACAATGCTTGGTGTTTCCCACTGGCAGGTTATTGTTGCGCTTATCATTGGCGGATTTATCGCTGCTCCATTTGCAGCAAAACTTGCGGGAAGACTTCCCAGGAAAACGAGTTTCATTTTATTGGGGATACTTGTTATGATCTGGAGCTTACGTATACTCATTAAAATGTTCTGATAAGTGGCCTGCTGAATGGCAGATTTTTTTTACAAAAGAAAGTCTACTAATTTAGTAGGGTATATAAATTGTTACTTTATATTTGCTGACCATTCACAAGCATTAGTATGCAAACCAGCCAAAAACTTACCGCCAGTATCTTATGCTTAATATTATGCTCAATCGATTTAGCAGCTCAACCAGCTAAAGAGACCGAACACATGCAGCAGTCATGGTTTGCATATTTCAACCAGGCCAGGCTAAATAATCAGTGGGGCATATGGTTCGATGCCCATCTCCGAACTAAGGAAAATTTTATGTCTGGTTTTTCCAGTGGAATCGCACGCGTTGGTGTTACTTATTATATTACCGATCGAACAAAGTTGACTGCAGGCTACGCATATATTCATCATTTTCCCACAGATAGTCACGCGGATATTGCACGCCCGGAACACCGTCCCTGGCAGCAATTGCAATGGCATAACAATTTTCCGCGTGTGAGGGTGATGCAGTATGCGCGACTTGAACAGCGTTACCGACATAAGATCAAAGACAATGATGAACTGGCTGAAGGATACAACTTCAATTACCGGGTCCGGTATAATTTGTTTTTCTCTGTTCCATTGAACAAACAAGCCTTCGCGCCAAATACGCTTTCGCTGATACTAAATGATGAAATGCATGTGAATTTCGGCAGGGAAGTAGTCTTTAATTACTTTGATCAAAACCGCTTCTTTGCCGGCCTGGGATATCATATCAATGCACATGATCAGTTGCAGTTTGGTTATATGAACGTCTTTCAGCAACTGCCGGCCGGAAACAAGTATCGCAATACTCATGTCCTTCGTCTCTTTTACGTACAAAACCTTGATTTGAGAAACTAATACCATAGCTGTTCTCCGATAGGTTTACTCATGCTTTTTTAGTCGACTTAATCGGTAGACTTAATTAAAACATCAACCAATCAGAACTTAAACTGTTCATATGAAACATCAATCGATTTATTTTCTCTTCTTTCTGCTATCGCTTTCGCTGGCACTCACGGCACAGGAATCGACCCTGATTGAAGTGAGAGGTAAGGTGGTGGACCAATACAAAGGCGATCCATTGGAAGGAGTTAGTGTGCAAATCAAAAACTCTGTGACCGGTACCATTACAGACAAAAACGGAAGTTTCAATATTCGCACACGATTGAAGTTTCCTTTCAGAATTGTGTTTTCGTTTGTCGGCTTCAGGGAACAGGAATTTGAAGTGACGCAACCTGGCGCAACATTAAACATCTCACTTGAAACGCAAACTCAACTTGGTAAAGAGGTGGTGGTTACGGCATCGCGTGTTGCCGAGAATGTACTTCGTTCACCTGTATCGGTAGAAAAACTTGATATTCGTGCTATTCGGGAAACGCCTGCCCCGAGTTTTTACGACGCGCTTGAAAACATAAAAGGTGTGCAGATGACAACATCAAGTCTTACTTTCAAAATACCCAACACAAGAGGCTTTAATATCCCCAACAATTTCAGGTTTATGCAAATGGTTGATGGAGTTGACATGCAGGCGGCAACGCTCGGTGTTCCTTTAGGGAATGCGATCGGTCCAACAGAACTTGATATCGCCAGTGTTGAAATTACTCCGGGAACAGCCTCTGCATTATACGGTATGAACGCGATCAACGGAATGGCGAACCTTATCACAAAGAGTCCATTTCTTTACCAGGGATTGAGCGTCTATCATAAAACAGGAGTTAATCATGTTGATGGAAAAGATCGTCCGGCGGGAATACTTACTGAAACATCGATCCGTTATGCGCATGCATTCAATAACAGATTTGCATTTAAAATAAATGCAGGGTATATGCGCGGTACAGATTGGTTGTCGAACAGCGCTAATGATCAAAATCCCAATCAGCTGTCCACTGCAAACCCGCTCTACCCGCAACTTGCCGGGGATAACAGTCCGGCCGTGGATGCATGGAACAAATATGGAGATGAAAACAATAATGCGGTGACGATCGCTGGCGTCAATTACAACGGCCAAACAACAAGCTTTCTTGTTCGAAGAACAGGGTACTGGGAGAAAGATCTTATACATCCGAAAGTTGATAACCTGAAGTTTGATGCGGCGTTGCACTATCGGCTTACCGACAACATGGAATTGAGTTATGCATATCGCGTAGGTAAGATGGATGGCGTGTTTCAACGCGGAAATAAAATTCAGCTCGATAACGTCATCGTTCAAAACCATCGCTTCGAAGTCAAAGGTGCAAACTATTCACTGCGTGCTTATGTCTCCGTAGAAAACACCGGTGACTCCTACAACGTGAAACCGCTATCCGATAACCTGGATCTCACCCATCGTTCCAATGCCTCATGGCGTGATGTTTTTAAGTCAAGCCTGCAATCTTCGATTGACAACGGTATTGAACTGACTGAAGCGATGAAGATCGCTCGCGCTGCAGCTGATGAAGGTCGTGTTGTGCCTGGCACAGCAGAATTTGAACAACTAAAAAATACCATCATTCGTATCAATAACTGGGATCACAAAAATGCCGGTATTGCAGGAGCGCCTGAAACAGGAGGGGCCTGGCTACTGCAACAAAGCAGGTTTTATCATGCGGATGGAACCTGGGATTTGAGCGATAAGATAAAATTCATAGGTGTGCTTATAGGAGCGGACGCAAGAGTGTATGAAGTGATCCCTGATGGAAATAACTTTGTTGACTTCTCAAGGCCGGTTGCAGACAGAACAAAGCCCGGTGGCAGCAATGTTTATTATAGAAAATATGGCGGATTTATTCAGGTAACGCGTGGCTTTCTGGATGATAGGCTCAAGCTTTATGCATCGTTGCGATACGATCATAATCTTGATTTTACGCCAAAATTAAACCCGCGATTTGCAGCAGTGTACACTGTTTCAGAGAAGCACAATTTCAGATTTAGTATACAGAATGGATTTAGGTTTCCTGCATTGTTTGAAGCGCTGTCATTTGTTAACAACGGAAATGTAAGAAGAGTGGGAGGATTGCCTTACATTAATGAGGGTCTTGGATATCTTGATAATTCCTATACGCTGATTTCAGTAAATGCTTTTAACGCCGCTGTAAATAAAGACATCAATTCGGGCATCAGCAGTACTGATGCGGCTTTGAAGAATCGTGCCCTGCTTGCGGTAACCAATCTTTCACCCACCAGGCCCGAAGAGATAGTTTCTTTTGAGACAGGATATAAGTCCGTATTGCTGAGCAATAAACTGGTAATCGATCTCGATGCATACACGAATGTTTACGACGGATTTCTTGGACAGGTAGAAGTTGCGGTTCCTGCGACAGACAAAGTTGGTACAGACGCGTCGGTAGTAGACATGCTTGCTTCAAACCGATCGAAGCAAACTCGCTACAGGGTTTTCACAAATGCAAAAAACAAGTACCGGAATTATGGTGCATCATTGGGCATAACTTATAATTTCTATAAAAAATTCACTGCTTCGGGAAATGTGAATTACAATGATATAAAGACAAATACTCAAGTAGATATATTTCTTACAGCATTCAATACGCCCAACTGGATGGTCAACTTATCATTCGGTAACCGGGAACTGGTAAAGAACGTAGGCTTTAATGTTGTTTGGAAATGGCAACAAGCTTTTCTTTGGGAAAGCCCGCTTGCAACGGGCAGGGTGCCTGCATTCAATTTGTTTGATGCGCAATTGACGTTTAAAGTGCCTTCTTTGAATTCATCTGTAAAAGTCGGCGGTACCAATATATTTAACCGGCGATACATCCAGTATGCAGCGGGACCAACTATTGGTGCATTGTATTACGCCGCATTGACCTTTGACCTTAAATCGGTTCGTTGATTTGTTGTATTTTGTCATGAGCAAGAAACTGCATCATGCCCCCCGAACCGATATATACTTCGAATCTTCTGTTAAGGACATTCAGGGAGACCGACCTTGAGGATGTTCACAGGGGCTTGTCGCACGAAGACGTCATCCGCTATTATGGTGTCAGTTATCCTACGGTGGAAGCAGCCCGTGCACAGATGAAGTTCTTTGCCGACCTTGATGCTTTCAATACCGGGGCATGGTGGGCGGTGTGTTCCCTTAAGGATGAGAAGTTCCTCGGTGCCTGTGGTATCAACAACTACAATCCACTACATATGAAAGCGGAACTGGGATTCTGGCTGCTCAAGGAGAATTGGGGTAGAGGCATCATGAAGGAAGCCATACCAAAAGTTTGCAGTTATGCGTTTTCAAATTTTGCCCTCCATCGCATCGAGGCATTTGTGGAAATGGGAAATGGAAATTCTTTTGGTTTGCTAACGAAGTTGGGTTTTCGTCATGAAGGGGTTATGGTTGACTGTGAGATAAAGAATGACAAGTTCATTAGTCTGCATATTTTTGCAACCTTTCATGACGTTGCCTTGCCGCATTAATTTTATTCAAATTATTTTTATGTCTGCTTATGTTATCGTTGAAGTGTCTATTCACGACCATGACCTTTATGAACAATACAAGAAATTAACACCTGCCGCAGTGAGTGCATTCGATGGGCGCTTTGTAGTGCGGGGTGGCCAGACACAATCTCTCGAAGGCGACTGGAACCCTGAACGCTTTGTAATACTTGAATTTCCTTCAATGGAAAGGGCAAGGGAATGGTACAATTCCGATCAGTATACACATGCACGGCTCATAAGACAACGCGCTTCGCACGCAAAGATGCTGCTGGTGGAAGGGGCTTAGAGTTGTGTGATCTCGCATTTGCCGCGTCCATTCCCATTCTGGAATATATATATTTGCCAAAATTCTGTTAGATGATCCGAATAGAAATGAGCCGTGTAAATGGCGATTATGGCTTTGAAGCAAGAGATGCAAATGGTCATACTGTTAGAATGGATACCAGTCCTGAGACTGGTGGATCTAATTTTGGTGTTCGCCCCATGCAGATGCTACTGATGGGTCTTGCAGGCTGTAGCGGTATTGATATCGTGTCAATACTAAAAAAACAAAGGCAGGACCTGCAGGATATAAAAACTTTCATTGAAGGCGAGAGACAGCAAAATGTGGAGCCTTCACTGTGGGAAAAGATCACAGTTGTATTTCAACTAACCGGGAATCTGGATCGCGACAAGGCGGAGCGGGCCTGCGCATTATCTATGGACAAATATTGTTCGGTTGCCGAAACGCTTCGCAGAGCGGGCTGCAAATTGGAATGGAGAATGGAGATTCTCTGATGTTTATATTTTGAATTACATAGTTAACCATCAACGGAAATAGATCAATATATATGTTCCCAATAACCAAGGCAATTCGCATTCAGACCGACAAGACCGGAGAGGGCGAGCATTCCACTCCTCTTTATCTAACCAGTAGTTTTCGTTTTGATTCAGCAGAAGATATGCGCGCTGCTTTCGCAGAAGAAACAGACGATAACATTTATTCCCGTTTCAGCAATCCATCAGTTACAGAGTTCATTGAAAAGATGTGTGCGTTGGAAGGAGCCGAGGCCGGATTCGCAACTTCAACTGGAATGAGCGCCGTGTTTGCTTCTTTCATGGCATTTCTCCGGCAGGGGGATCATCTCATATGTTGTAGTGCAGTATTTGGAAGCACGCATTCTTTGGTGGCAAAGTATCTTCCTAATTACGGAATAGAATACACTTTTGTTGACGCAGCGGATCCATCGTCGTGGGAAGCGCAGGTCCGTCCGAATACAAAAATGGTTTACATCGAAACGCCCACAAATCCGGGACTTGATGTAATTGACCTGGAAATTGTTGGAGAATTATGCAGGAAACATAACCTTTTAATGAACGTCGATAACTGCTTTGCTACACCATTGCTTCAGCGTCCTATTGAATATGGCGCTCACCTGGTTGTACATTCGGCAACAAAATGGATCGACGGGCAGGGACGTGTACTCGGTGGTGTGGTTGTAGGTAATAAAGATCTTATTCATCAGTTATATTTATTCTGCCGAAATACAGGACCCGCAATGAGTCCTTTTAATGCATGGGTATTAAGTAAGAGCCTTGAAACGCTGGACGTGAGAATGGAGCGTCATAGTAATAATGCGATGTACATCGCGCAATCACTTGAGTCGCATCCGAAGATAAGCTGGTTGAAATACCCCATGTTGCCTTCTCATCCACAACACGAGATTGCAAAGAAGCAAATGAGTGCCGGTGGCGGCATTGTTTGTTTTGAATTGAAGGGGGGCATCGAGAGTGGGAGAAAGTTTCTTGATGCATTGAAGATGCTGACGCTTACTGCAAACCTTGGCGATACAAGAAGCATAGCGTCACACCCGGCAAGTACAACTCACTCGAAGCTGACTGACAGTGAGCGCGCGGAAGTGAACATCACTCCTGGTCTGATCCGGATCTCTGTTGGCCTTGAACATCGCGACGATATTCTGGCTGATATTGTTCAGGCTCTTGATCAGTTGCCTTAATGTTCGTTGCATCATGGATCAGCAGATCGCTGATGTAATACACTTTACCGATGCGGACGTCAAGAATGTTGTTGTCTTTACGCAATTCATTCAAACTAAATAAAACATCATCGACGGATTCATCACTCAATTGAAAGGTTCCAAAATGTGATGGGATCATCAGTGATGCATTCATATCATGGAAAGCATGAACTGCTTCAAGGGGGCTCATGTGATTCGCTTGCATGAACCACTCAGGCTTATATGCACCGGTGCCAAGTACTGCAATTTGAGGATGGAAAAGATTGCCAATGTCCCTGTAATGTGTTCCGTAACCTGAGTCGGCAGAAATAAAAAGGTTTGCGGTGTTGGCTTCGAACACAAATCCTCCCCATAGTGTACTGTTGAAAGGTCGAAATATCCGTTTGCTGTAATGGCGCGATGGCACAAAAGTGATGGCGATTTCATTAATAGGATAAGTTTCATACCACAGTGCTTCTATCACTTTGTTCTTAATGCCAAATGAACGGATCAGTTCCTCCATATTCTTCCCCGTAAGGATCGTAGCTGCAGAATTGACGGTGGTGAGTTCCTTAAGTGTTTTTTCGTTACAATGATCTTCATGATCGTGTGTGATGAGAATGAAATCAATTGCATCCAGTTCTGAAGGATTAAAAGGAACTTTGCTCAAACGCCTATACGGACCGATCGAATGGAAGTGGGGATCTACAAGCATGTTGACTCCATTGAGTCGAACGAAATAAGAAGCATGACCCAGCCAGACAATGCAATCATTACCTTTTTGAATCTCTGCAACATTTAACTCATTGGTTGGAAGCACTGTGTTCTTGGTAACTAACCGTTTAATAAGATGAATAGGCAACCATCGTAATAGCGGAAGGAAGTTCTGATAGTAGGGCGCCTCTTCGAAAATGAATCGTTGCTTCGCATCTACAGGAGTGCCTTTAAATGTTGCCGGTATTTTAATCGACCGTGCCGGATCGATCGGAAGATAATGAATCGGCAATGACGCTCTTTCAGACGAAGCCCATGCTGCGAGGTAAAGCAAAACGACTATTGAAGTGATAACTACAAGGTAGATCATCTGTGCGGCTTAATCATGAGATAGGCAATGTCCGGATATTTTTCTGATAAATGATTGCCAAGAACCGAGATCAGCACAAGCAGGGCGAGTTGTAAGAATACGATCGTTGCGATAAAGCTCCAAAACTGCACCCGCTTTGTCTTTGTATGCTGTATTAACTTCCGTTTGTTCATATTGACACTATCAATTCCTGAATAGACTAAATCGAAAGCAGGGCTTGCGAGAAAAAGGTCAGGTACCAATACGAATGTTTTGATGAACCCAAAATATGTATAGACGCGCCTCTTTACCTGGTGCACAGGGAACAGGCTCTTGTAGCAGAACCAAACAAACTCGACGCAGCTCATTGTTTTAAAATTCTGGAAGTTGAAATCGTAATCGTATGGTATGCCTTTTGAACCTTCTGCAAGTTTCATGATCACCGGAAGGTATTGGTCTTTATCCGGAGTCACATAGTTTCCTTTATTTATGTTTTCAACAAGCGTATCATAAATTTTTAGCTCCACTTTGGAAGCCGGTTGGCCATTGATCATTATATCGGGCCCTGGCGAAGCGACCAGTTCCCTCACGTCTTTAAGATCGATGTTGATCTTCGAGTTGCCTTGCTGTTGAGGAATTGATAATTCAGTATTCTTCATTTTGCTCATCAATTTCTTTCCCTTGTTGTCTTCGCGAAAGAATGAGGCGTTTGCATGTTTCTTCAAAAACCTGCCCAGATTTTTATTGCCATTGAAGCGAAGTATAGCAAGGTCATCGCACCTCGAAAAATTTTCCAGTACATCTTCCGTAACGCCTTTGGCACCGATAGCATGATACACAGTGACAGCGCCGGTAACATCATCCTTCCTGGCGATGCCGGCATGTGAATAGTAAGCGTTTTGCAGCAGGATCAGGCCATCGATATAATGATCATGGCGTCTGAGAAGTACGTCGCCCGTTTCGATGATTTCTTTTATGTGTCTACATTCCTTGTATCGATATCTTTCAGGTTTCTCATCGTAATAAAACAACAGAGGTAGTCGAGGTCTGTATTTGATATAAGGCAATTTTCCAAACACCCGGAAAGCGTTTCCGCTTAACAACAAAGCAACATAAATCGATATCAATGGAAGCAGCACCAATGTCCAGAATAACCACCGATTGATGGATAACCATTGGTTGTTGAGAAGCCATGCGGGAAAGACAAGCAGGATGAGCACTGCTACAAAGACGAGGCTCAATAAGAATTCGTCTGAATTATCGGTCTTATTCATAGGTTTCAAGGTTAGGGAACACCAAGATATTAAGAACTTTCTTTTCTTCGTATATTGTTCGTGCACTTATTATGTACTACCATCTTCGGGTATTTATCTTCATCTTCTCAATACTGCTATGTTTCTGCACCGGGGCATCAGCGCAAACCGACACGCTCCGGGTTGGCGCAATTCCTTTTTATGAGTCCAGGGCAGGTTTTATTTCCTACATACCATCCAAAGAAAAAATAACGTTGCAACAGGCAATGCGTTTGTTCATTGAGGGCAAAGGGATACGCTCAAAGGAGCCTGTCTTCAATCCCGGGATACCCTCTGAATATTATTGGTTCAGGTTTGTGATCATCAATGAGGATGACGAATCACACGATATAATGATCGACATTGCAAACTCGCGGATCAATTATATGGAATTGTATGAACAGTCACACGGGCTGCGCACATTGGGGGTGACAGGCGACTTCCTGCCATTCAGAAATCGTGTGATTGAACATAAGAATTATATTTTCCCAACCCGGTTTGCTCCTGGTGAGCTAAAAGAGTTTTTTTTGTTTGTAGATCAAAAGGGTCACGTTTTCAACCTCCCTATTGAGATCTATCACAATGAGAGCTATTATCGGATTGTATCGCGCGGTTATTTTACTGATGGGATTACTTATGGGATATTGCTTTTTATGGCACTGTTAACCCTGGTATTTTTCATCAGTACCTCCCACTATTTATACCTGTATTATTCGCTCTACATCTTTGTTTCCATCGCCTGGTTGCTTTCATATTTTGGGCTTGGGTTTCAATACATCTGGCCAAACGCTCAATGGATCAATACTGCTGCCGCTCCCGCCTTTGCATCGCTGAATATTTTACTGAACATTCAGATCTGTACGGTACTGTTGCGGGTGAAAGAAAATTCGAAGCGATTGCATATTGTGGGCAATGTGATCAAAACATGCTTGTTCCTGTTTGCTGTTCTGCCCGTTCTGATCAATCTGAATAATAGTGGATACATGGTAAATAGCGCTTACCTATTTACCTTTCTTTCCTGCATTCTGATATCTGTTGGCTACATTGTTTACATTATTTTCCTATATGCGTTCCGGGGCAACTTCAATGCACGTTTTTATCTGCTGGCGAACGCCCTCAAGGTGCCAAGCCTTATCAACCTCGTCTTTTTTGAGGTAGGGATGTCGCCCGGAATACACAACCTCGAAGGCTTCATGCAATCGGGCCTGCTCGTAGAAATTGCGATCCTGACTTTTGCAATTTCAAAGCGTTATACTCTTTTCAAATTTCGAACTTTTCAAAGGGTTATCAAGGCCGAAGAAGATCAGCGGCAGGCATTCTCCAAAGAATTGCATGATGGAATCTCTAATAGTCTTAGTGCGATTCGGTTTCAGTTACAGCAGTTGATTCATTCGGTGAATGATCCTGTTTACGTTTCTAATGAATTGAAACAGGTTTCAGATAACATCGGACTGGTGCAGGTGGAAGCCAGGAACATATCGCATAACCTGATGCCTAATTATATCCGTTCCAATTCCTTCATCGATATTATCCGGTTGTATATCCAGGCAATGCAGCGGAATCACGAAGTCCTTGAACCGGAAGCCAGTTTCCCCGTTATACACTTCTCATCAAACAACGATTCGGTTGAGCTACATGACGATACTAAATTGCATCTCTTCCGGATAATGCAGGAAGTATTGAGCAACATCATGAAGCATTCACGTGCAACAGAAGTGGACATTGTTATCACGGTGAAGCGACTTGAACTTGTGATCGTTGTTTCAGATAATGGCATCGGCCTTAACCTTGAGGAAGTACGCAAGGGACATGGGAATGGTATAGAAAATATTTTTTCAAGAATAAGGTTGATCAATGGTCGGATCGAATATATGGACACGATAAAAGTGGACGATCTTTCGTCCGAGATGTACGAGCAGGACGAATGGCCAAGACGCGGAACCACCATAGTGATCAAAATACCATTGAAGAAGATACGACATCCCAAATTTCACATGTATGACTACTAAACATGAACTGTAAAATTATACTTGTAGATGATCATCCCATCGTTCGGAAGGGGATAGTGAACTTAATTGCAAATGAACCGCTGTTTGAAATCATCGCTGATTTTGATAACGGAGATTTCTTACTAAGGCATTCGCTTTCTTCGATTCCTGATGTTGCCGTGCTGGACCTCAGCTTACCGGGAATGGATGGCTTTTCCGTTGCAGAGAAGTTGCGCAGGCGCTATCCTGCCTGCAAGCTTGTTGCATACACTGCGGCGACAAGCGTTTTAAGACGATTGCAGGAAGCAGGCTTTGATGCATATGTTGACAAGACAGAAGATCCGTCACAACTCATTGAGGCAATAAGGTTGGTATGTGAAGGAAGGAAGCGATTCCCCGATGAACAGCGACGTATCGTAAGTGACAACGGTTCCGCAAGACCCGAGTTTTTAACCAGCCGCGAGATCGAGATCATCAAACTCATAGCCAAGGGACATACGAACAAGGAGATCAGTCGTCAACTGTTCATCAGTGATCTAACAGTTAAAACACATCGCCGCAACATCAATCAAAAAACAGGTTCAAAGAATGTGGCGGATTTGATTCAGTTTTTGCTGCGGAACAGCATTTAAAATATGCTAATGTGGTCAATGTGCTAATATGCTAATGGAAAGGCAGGGCCCAGGGTAAGTTGTTTCATAACCGGGACTTGCTTGTAGTGATTATCGTGCTCAATAACCGAGTTATTTCATCAAGTTCTGCAAGTAGTTGACGATCCATTTTGTCTCCAAGAATCGCTGTTGCTACTATCAACCAATAGCGGGTTTCTGACGCTTCTTTTGCTGCGATTTTCATTTTATGTATAAAATCGGCACGGCTTTCACTGTGCTGTGCTTCCCAGATGTTGGCCCCTATGGATGATCCGGCGCGTGCCAATTGGTTTGCCAATACATACAGTCGGTCGCGTTCCAATGCGGTACAAAATGTAAATATTCTGATGCAAAAAGCTATCGACTTCTCTTTAATTGCATTGTGTCTCACTTGCTTTTTCCAAATCTATAATACGCCGTTGTTGTAGCGATGGTCTTTTTCTCATTAGCAGGGAGGATTTTTGCGAGCGTCTGATGGCCAAAAATTGCTGATGTGCATATCAACCACATTAGCATATTAGCACATTAACCACATTAGCATATTAGTCAATCATCACATTTCCACATTTTTTTCCAGATACTTCCTCCTTATTATCTCTTGTACAGGAACATTGTTGATCTTACTCTCGAGCCACGACAGGATGTCCAGGTATGCAAAGGCGCGGGCTTCATGAACGTTCATTTCCTGGACCTTGAGCTTCTCGTACAATTCTCTGAATTGTTTGCGGATCATTGCCTGGCTCGATCGCAGTGATTGTTTGAGAAATTCGAAAATGTATTCTTCCACAAGACTAAGGTTCTCCATCTTCGCCATAAATCTATACACCGACTTCGCCAGGTATTCGATCAACTCATAATTGCCGAGCTCATAATGCGCAATTAGGTGAAGCAGTCTTGAATAGCATTGCAGATCGGTCCGAAGATCGACCTTCCAATTAATGATGCGGTTCAGGTATTCAATGGTGTTTTCATAATCGCCGCTACCAAAATACAGTGAGGCGATTTTGTAATAGAACACGAGCACACGATGCCTGTCGAGATACAAATGATACTCCTTTAAATGCTCTTCTATATAAGGCACCATTTGCAAACCTTCCGTAAAGGTGCCTTCCATGAAGTGTTTATTGATCTTTGAGATCGACAAATAGATAAAAAACTGGATCCTGTTATTTTCATTCTGTAGGATCACCTTGCTGTTGGCAAGCTGTTCAAATTTTGCCAGCTCTTCATTGAATTTCGCATAATTCTGCAGGTCGAAATGGGCGCCAAGAAGATTATGAATGCCCTTAATATAGTTCCCGGATTCAACAAACTTCATGTCCTCATTCTTCTCAAACAAGTCCACCCACTTTTGTGCATAGCGATAATACATGAGAAAATCCTGCCGTATAAACGAATACCAGCAATAGCTTTGATACAGGTAAAGCTTTTCATAAAAACCATCCAGTTGGTGCGCCTCGGCAGGCAATTGTTCCTGCAGGTAGTCTGTGAGTCGCTGCACTTCGTTTTCATTACGTGCATGACCATTGCGGATGTACCAGCTGTACAATAACAACGACAGATTCGACAGCACCGTAACAGTATCAAGCTTTGCAACCACTTCGGAAGCTTCGAAGCTGAGGCGTTCCGCCCGGTCCTGCATGCTGCGGGTAATATGCAGCGCTTCGATCTTTTTCTCAAAAAATATCGCCTGCATCTGGTAAGTAAACTGGTTGTATGTGCGGGCAGTATCCTTAAGGCGGTCCAGCACCTTGAGCGCCTGGTGATAAAGACCTTTGTTGTACAAAATTCGCGCATAATCCATCTGCTCATGCAGCTGCAGATCGATGTTGTCAGTATCTTTTAAAATTCTAAGGCTCGATAGAATATTCCTGTATAGATGCGCCTTGATATTCGATAACTGCTGTTTCTGCAGGTTTCTGGTTTTTTTCAACAGCAGCACTTCATCGTATTCCTCCATCTTATCAAGTGCATCAAACAACTGTACGATCTTTAGGTCCTCAGAACCGGAGTTCCGGTTCACGTAGAGCTTGAAGTTCCTTTTTTCGGACTTCTCGAGCGACTTTATGAGTTGAAACAAGGCATCAGTGGATCTGTTGGGCATCGTAATGAAAAATCGTTAAAACCCTTGCGGGGTGTGCATTTAAGACGAAGGTACGTCTTTTTAACAGTGTAAATAACAGGCAATTATGATTTTCAAATGGCAGGGGTCATCGATAATTTCGACCTGCAGGCTGCTTTTGGACATATAGGCAAGCAACAACAATTAAGGCAGCCTGCATTTTATTTCTAAAACCGAAGTATGGCTGATAATAAGGTTTTCATCTTTGATACTACGCTGCGTGATGGAGAGCAGGTGCCGGGCTGTAAGCTGAATACGTCTGAGAAGATCGAGCTTGCACTGGAGTTGGAAGATTTGGGCGTTGACATTATCGAAGCTGGATTTCCCATCTCCAGCCCGGGCGACTTCAAGTCGGTGGAAGAGATCTCCAAAATAATACGCAAGGCCACAGTTTGCGGACTGAGTCGTGCCGTTCAAAAGGATATCGAAACGGCGGCCGCTGCTTTGAAGCATGCGGTGCGCCCAAGAATTCATACGGGCATCGGCACTTCTGATTATCACATTAAAAGTAAATTCAATTCCACTCGGGAAGAGATTCTTGAACGTGCGATCCAATGTGTGAAATGGGCGCGCAATTTCACGGATGATGTTGAATTCTATGCCGAGGATGCCGGACGCACCGATAATGAATACCTCGCGCGCGTGATCGAAGCAGTGATCAAAGCAGGCGCAACCACAGTAAACATTCCTGATACAACGGGTTATTGTCTTCCTCACCAGTATGGCGAAAAGATCGCTTACCTGGTGAACAATGTTTCTAACATTGACAAAGCGATAATCTCCTGCCATTGTCATAACGATCTTGGACTTGCAACAGCAAACTCTATTTCAGGTGTCATCAATGGTGCAAGGCAGATAGAATGTACGATCAACGGCCTCGGTGAAAGAGCCGGCAATACATCCCTCGAGGAAGTGGTGATGGTGATCAAACAACACCAACATGAACTCGGCTTCCACACAAATATTAATTCAAGAAAATTAAATCCCATCAGCAGGCTTGTAAGCGACATCATGCGAATGCCTGTTCAGCCGAATAAAGCTATCGTGGGAACAAATGCGTTCTCTCACTCATCAGGAATACATCAGGATGGATTTTTGAAAGACGCACTTACATACGAAATCATTAACCCCGAAGAAGTGGGAGCAGAGTGCTCGAAGATCGTGTTAACTGCACGCAGCGGACGCAGCGCACTTGCTCACAGACTTCACAAACTGGGATATCAGTTCAATCGTAACGACATTGATGCTCTTTATGATCAGTTTCTAAAGATCGCCGATGTCAAGAAAGAAGTAATTGAAGATGATCTTCAGCTTCTTGCAAAAAGCTATGTGACTGAAGCGGTCACAGCATAAACAGATTGGTGTGTTACATTTGCAAACGCATCGATCACCAAACTTCAACCGTTAGATACAGAACAAGGAAAAATAAATCAATTGGGTAAGACTTTATTTGATAAGATCTGGGAGAAGCACGTGGTAAAAACCATACCCGACGGGCCTTCCGTGTTATATATCGATAAGCACTTCATTCACGAAGTAACATCGCCACAGGCATTCAAAGGCCTTGACGATCGTGGCATTAAAGTGCTTCGTCCTCAACAGGTGGTTGCAACTGCTGACCATAATGTACCAACGATCCAACAGCATCTACCAATAAAAGATGAGCTCTCGCGAATGCAGGTGCAGAAGCTTATTGAGAATTGCAAAAATCATAACATCGAATTATATGGCCTTGGACATCCGTTCCAGGGCATTGTGCATGTAATAGGCCCGGAACTTGGAATCACACAACCCGGCATGACCATCGTTTGTGGCGACAGTCATACTTCAACGCATGGTGCGTTTGGATCTATCGCTTTTGGTATTGGTACAAGCGAAGTGGAAATGGTATTTGCGAGTCAGTGCCTGCTTCAGTCCAAACCAAAGCAGATGCGCATTAATATCGATGGGACACTCAATAAAGGTGTTGTTTCGAAAGACATCATTCTTTACATCATTTCAAAAATTTCCGCAAGTGGTGCTACGGGATATTTCGTTGAATATGCAGGTTCCGCTATCCGTGGTCTTTCGATGGAAGCCCGCATGACCATTTGCAACATGAGTATTGAGATGGGAGCGCGTGGAGGAATGATCGCTCCGGATCAGACAACCTTTGATTATATGGAAGGAAGATTGTTTGCTCCATCGAAAGCACAGTGGGAAGCTAAAATTGAAGAGTGGAAAGCCTTGTACTCCGATCAGGATGCAACATTCGACGAAGAAATAAATATTCGTGCAGAAGACATTGAGCCGATGATCACTTACGGTACAAACCCGGGTCTTGGTATTTCGGTTCGTGCAAATGTTCCGGTAGTTTCTGAAGTGATGGATGAAGGGGAGAGAAAGACCATTGCCAAAGCCCTGGAATACATGGGTCTTGAAGGTGGAAAAAAATTACTGGGTATGCCAGTGCAACACATCTTCATAGGAAGCTGCACCAATTCACGCATTGAAGACCTTCGCCAGGTTGCCGAGATCATCAGGGGAAAAAAGAAAAATGAGAATGTGCAGGTAATGATCGTGCCCGGGTCACAACAAGTGGCTAAACAGGTTGTGGAAGAAGGATTGGATAAAGTGTTCGAAGAAGCAGGCTTTGCGATCCGTCAGCCAGGATGCAGTGCATGCCTGGGTATGAATGAAGACAAGATCCCAGCAGGCGAGTATTGTATTTCAACATCAAACCGAAATTTCGAGGGCAGACAGGGAGCAGGTGCACGCACGTTGCTTGCAAGTCCGCTTACAGCAGCAGCTGCAGCAATCACAGGTGTTGTTACAGATGTAAGAGAAATAATTTAAAAGATGAAACCATTTAAGATAGTAACGTCCACATTTGTTCCATTGCCGATCGAGAACATCGATACGGACCAGATCATTCCCGCGCGCTTTCTTAAAGCAACAAGCAGGGAAGGGTTTGGTAAAAACCTTTTCAGGGACTGGCGTTATTATAACAATGATGAAACGCAGCCCAAAGCCGATTTCATTTTGAACGATCCGGCGTATCGTGGTGAGATCCTGGTGGCAGGAAAAAATTTCGGATGTGGTTCGTCGCGCGAGCATGCAGCATGGGCGATACTCGATGCCGGCTTTCGCGTAGTGGTTTCAAGTTTCTTTGCCGATATCTTCAAGAACAATGCATTGAACAACGGGGTGTTACCGGTACAGGTGACCGACGAGTTCCTGAATAGGATATTCGCGCAGGAAAAAAATTCAACACTGACAGTAAACCTTGCAGATCAAACCATAACTATCGATGCAACAGGAGATCAGGCATCCTTTGACATCAACATTTACAAGAAAACTTGTTTGTTGAATGGCTATGATGATATTGATTTCCTGTTAAGCATCAAAGAAGACATTGAAGTTTTCGAAAACCAACAACACTAATGCAGAAGAACATAGCAGTCATATTAGGAGACGGGATTGGTCCTGAGGTCACACAGCAGTCGATCAAGGCACTTAATGCTATTGGTCAGCAATTCAATCACATGTTCACATATACCTATTGCCTGATGGGTGCTGATGCGATTGATAAAACAGGCAGTCCTTTGCCCGACGAAACAATTGAGGTTTGCCTCCGAAGCGATGCCATCCTTTTTGGTGCAATCGGGCATCCGAAATATGACAATGATCCAACAGCCAAAGTGCGTCCTGAACAGGGTTTGCTGAAACTGAGAAAGTCACTGCAATTGTTCGCAAACATCCGCCCTATATCAACCTATTCTGCGCTGCATCACTTATCGCCGCTTAAAAGCAAGCAGCTTGAAGAAGTTGATTTCATCATCTTCCGTGAACTTACCGGGGGTATTTACTTCGGCAAGAAAGAAGTGAATGAAGAAAAGACGAGGGCTGCTGACGATTGCGTGTATACCCGCGAAGAGATCGAAAGGGTATCACATCTTGCATATCAGTATGCGCAACAGCGCAGAAAGAAATTGACATTGGTGGATAAGGCCAACGTTCTGGAAACATCCAGGTTATGGCGAAAGGTTGTTCAGGATCTTGCTGCACAATATGCTGATGTGACTGTTGATTACATGTTTGTTGATAATGCAGCGATGCAGATCATTGTCAATCCCAAACAATTCGACGTTGTGTTAACGGAGAACATGTTTGGCGATATCATTAGTGATGAGGCAAGCGTGATCAGTGGTTCTCTTGGATTGTTGCCTTCTGCGTCAGTGGGCAACGGCGTTGCATTGTTTGAGCCCATACATGGCTCTTATCCGCAGGCTGCAGGCAAGGACATAGCAAATCCGCTGGGTTCAATACTTTCGGCAGCCATGATGCTCGATCATTTCAAAATGAATGAAGAAGCTTCGCTGGTACGTGCAGCGGTAGAATGGACACTATCGCATGGTTTTGTATCACGAGACATCGATCCTGTCAACAGTTATTCAACATCGACGATTGGAGACCTGATAAGAGATTTTATAGAGAACAGGATCCCCTCAAACATCAATAAAGGAAACATCGTTCTTAGCAAATCGACAATTATCTGATCGTAAAAAAATATCTATGGTGGTCATTATTATTCGAGACTAGTGTGGTGGATAGTTAAACGACAAATTGTTTACAACTAACCGCCAATGTGTACAGAGGGCGGTTTTCTTTTTTTTATAAAGTATATGTCAGACACACTCAACAAATATTCAAGAACGCTGACGCAGGATGAAACACAACCCGCGGCACAGGCAATGTATTATGGTATTGGACTTACAGATGATGATTTGAACAAAGCGCAGGTAGGCATAGTGAGTATGGGATATGATGGAAATACCTGCAACATGCATCTGAACGATCTGGCCAAACTTGTGAAGGATGGCGTGTGGGACAACGATCTTGTTGGATTGATCTTTCATACTATCGGTGTAAGTGATGGTATGAGCAATGGAACTGATGGCATGCGTTATTCACTGGTAAGCCGTGATGTTATTGCAGATTCCATTGAAACGGTTTGTGGTGCGCAGTACTATGACGGGCTGATCGCATTACCTGGTTGCGATAAAAATATGCCCGGTTCATTGATGGCAATGGGAAGGCTGAATCGCCCGTCTATTATGGTATACGGCGGAACCATCGCTCCGGGTCACTACAACAACGAAGACCTTAACATCGTATCTGCGTTTGAAGCACTGGGTAAAAAGATTGCAGGTCAGATCACGGACGTTGATTTTAAGGAGATCGTAAAAAGAAGTTGCCCGGGTGCAGGTGCCTGCGGTGGCATGTATACTGCTAACACAATGGCTGCCGCAATCGAGGCATTAGGTATGAGTTTACCTTATTCATCAAGCAACCCGGCATTGAGCGAAGAGAAAAAACAGGAATGTCGCGATGCCGGAAAGGCAATACGCAACCTGCTGGAAAAAGACATCAAGCCAAAGGACATCATGACACGTGAAGCATTTGAAAATGCGATCACCGTTATCATGATCCTTGGAGGCAGCACAAATGCTGTTTTGCATTTGCTTGCCATGGCAAAGAGTGTTGGCGTAACGTTGACTCAGGATGATTTCCAATCGATCAGCAACAGGGTGCCTGTTCTGGCCGACTTTAAGCCTAGCGGTAAATACCTGATGCAGGATCTTCATCAGCACGGCGGACTTCCATCTGTGATGAAATACCTGCTGAGCAAAGGGTTATTGCATGGTGATTGTTTAACGGTTACCGGAAACACGCTTGCTGAAAATCTTGCATTAGCAAAGGATCTTGATTTCGAAATACAAAAAATCATACAGCCCATCGAGGCACCTATCAAAGCCACCGGACACTTGCAGATACTTTATGGAAACCTTGCAGAAGGTGGAAGTGTTGCAAAGATCAGTGGCAAGGAAGGAGAAATGTTTACAGGACCTGCAAGAGTGTTTGATGGCGAGTTTGAATTGATCGCGGGAATCCAGTCAGGCCGTGTGAAACCCGGTGATGTAGTAGTGATACGATATGTGGGGCCGAAGGGAGGACCAGGTATGCCCGAAATGTTGAAGCCTACATCTGCGATAATTGGTGCTGGCCTCGGCAAATCAGTTGCACTCATCACAGATGGCAGATTCAGCGGCGGTACACATGGTTTTGTTGTTGGACACATTACTCCCGAAGCATACGAAGGGGGACTGATCGCTTTTGTAAAGGACGATGACATCATTGAGCTTGATGCCATTCATAATTCGATCAATGTAAAGATCGATGCGGAAGAGATTGCATTAAGAAAAGCAAACTGGCGTCAGCCGGAATTGAAGGCAAAGAATGGTGTATTGTTCAAGTATGCGAAAGTGGTGAAGACCTCTGCGGAAGGATGTGTGACAGACGAATAGAAATGGGAAATGGGAAATGGGAAATGCGAAGGCAAAATCAAAAAATTAATAGATAATCAGAAAGCATAATTATGCAAGCAGTACAAGAACTTAACGAAGTAATTCCGCAGGAGAAGGTGGAAGAGTTGACAGGATCGCAGGCTGTATTGCGTGCGTTCGTTGAAGAAGGTGTTGATACCATCTTCGGTTATCCCGGGGGTGCGATCATGCCCATCTATGATGCGCTGTACGACTTTGCACCTGAATTGAAACACATCCTGGTTCGTCACGAACAGGGTGCAATACACGCTGCACAAGGATATGCACGCACATCCGGAAGAGTGGGTGTCGTCTTTGCCACGAGCGGACCTGGTGCTACCAACCTCGTTACTGGTCTGGCAGACGCGATGATCGACAGTACTCCTGTGGTTTGCATCACCGGACAGGTATTTGCTCATCTGCTGGGTACAGATGCGTTCCAGGAAACAGATGTGATCAATATCACAACGCCTGTTACCAAATGGAATTACCAGGTAACTGAAGCCTGCGAAATTCCTGCTGTGCTTGCAAAAGCATTTTATATCGCGAAAAGCGGCAGACCCGGACCCGTACTTATTGACATCACAAAAAACGCACAACTGCAAAAGTTTGATTGCAGTGCATATCAACGTTGCAATCATATTCGCAGCTACAGACCTAAGCCAATCGTTCGTAAAGAATATGTTGAGAAAGCTGCAGAGCTTATCAACAACGCGCAGAAGCCATTTGTGATTTTCGGACAGGGAGTCATCCTTGGAAAGGCGGAAACAGAATTCCGTCAGTTCATTGAAAAGGCAGGTTTACCGGCAGGATGGACGGTGCTGGGTCTGAGTGCCCTTCCCACAGATCATCCATTGAATGTTGGTATGCTTGGCATGCATGGAAATTATGGCCCGAATGTACTCACCAACGAATGTGATGTGTTGATCGCAATTGGAATGCGCTTCGACGACCGTGTTACTGGTAAGTTGGATAAATATGCCAAGCAGGCAAAGATCATTCATCTTGACATAGATCCTTCGGAGATCGACAAGAACGTAAAGACAACGGTTGCAGTATGGGGAGATTGTAAGGAAACCCTTCCTATGTTAACTGAACTGGTGGAAAGAAAATCGCACGACGCATGGGTGAATAAGTTTCGGGAGTACGAGCAAAAGGAAGTGGAAGCAGTGATCAACGATGAACTGAATCCACGCGAAGGAGTGATGACAATGGGCGAGGTCATCAATGTTCTTAATGAACTCACTGGTGGCGATGCAGTGATAGTAACCGATGTTGGCCAACATCAAATGGTTGCCTGCAGGTACGCAAAATTCAACGAATCGAAAAGTAATGTAACATCGGGGGGACTCGGAACAATGGGCTTTGCATTGCCCGCTGCTATCGGTGCAAAGTTCGGTGCATTGCACAGGACTGTAGTTGCCGTGATCGGTGATGGTGGTTTCCAGATGACCTGCCAGGAATTAGGCACGATCATGCAGAGTGGGGTGGATGTAAAGATACTCATCCTCAACAACCAGTTTCTTGGAATGGTGCGTCAATGGCAGCAACTCTTTCATGATAAAAGATATTCGTTCGTTGACATTCAGAGCCCTGACTTTGTAAAGCTCGCATCAGCATACGGCATAGATGGAAATAGTGTCAATGATCGACAGCATTTGCGTGATGCGCTGAAGAAAATGCTTTCGTCGGAAGGCTCATATCTCCTGGAAGTAATGGTAGGAAAAGAGAACAACGTATTTCCAATGGTGCCGCAGGGATGCTCGGTTTCAGAGATCCGTCTTTGCTAACTGATGATTCAAAAAAATAAACAATGAAACAGGAATTCACGATAACAGTATATACAGAGAATCAGATCGGATTGCTGAACCGTATTGCGATCATTTTCTCAAGAAGAAAGATCAACATTGACAGCCTCAACACTTCTCCTTCGGAAGTGGAGGGCATTCACCGGTTCACGATAGTAATCAATGAAACGGAAGATGTTGTGCGTAAGGTGGTGCGACAAATCGAGAAGCAGGTAGAAGTGTTGAAAGCATATTTTAACACAGCCGATGAGATCGTTTGGCAGGAACTTGCGCTCTATAAAGTATCTACAGATGAGATCGCAGAGAAAGTGAAAGTAGAGCGATTGCTTCGACAGTTCGGAGCTCGCGCTGTTGTGATACGAAAGGATTACACCGTGTTTGAAACAACAGGCCATCGTGAAGAAACTCAAACTTTGCTTGAAGTACTGGAGCCCTATGGCCTGATCGAATTTGTAAGGAGCGCACGTGTGGCGATCATTAAAGCGAGTGCAGGATTCCATGAAAAGATCAAGGAATTTGAAGAAGCAGAACCAAGCGAAGAAGTGATAGAGAATAATTACCTCAACAAGAAGGAAGAGGTTTTCGAAATGTAATTCAAGAAACTAAATAAAAAGTAAACATGGCAAAGCTCAATTTCGGAGGTGTACAGGAAAACGTGGTGACACGTGAAGAATTTCCACTCTCCAAAGCGCAGGAAGTTTTAAGCAATGAAACCGTTGCGGTAATTGGTTATGGCGTACAAGGTCCTGGCCAGGCACTGAACCAGCGTGATAACGGTATCAACGTGATCGTTGGTCAACGTAAAAATTCTAAGACCTGGGAGAAGGCCATTCGCGATGGATTCGTTCCCGGTGAAACATTGTTTGAAATCGAAGAAGCATTGGAACGTGGCACAATTATCTGTTACCTTCTGAGTGATGCAGCGCAGATCGCTTTGTGGCCGACAGTACAAAAGCATCTTACACCAGGAAAAGCATTGTATTTCTCACATGGCTTCGGTATCACTTTCAATGAGCAAACCGGTATCGTTCCACCAAAAGATGTTGACGTGTTTCTTGTTGCGCCGAAAGGATCTGGCACATCCCTGAGAAGGATGTTCCTGCAGGGACGCGGACTAAACAGTAGCTACGCGATCTTCCAGGATGCTACCGGCAAGGCAAAGGAGCGTGTCATCGCTCTCGGTATTGCGGTGGGAAGCGGTTATCTTTTTGAAACCGATTTCCGTAAAGAAGTATATAGTGATCTCACAGGTGAGCGCGGAACATTGATGGGCGCTATTCAGGGGATCTTCGCAGCTCAATACCAGGTATTGCGTGAAAGAGGACATTCACCTTCCGAAGCGTTTAATGAAACTGTCGAAGAGCTGACACAGTCATTGATGCCATTGGTTGCAGAAAACGGTATGGACTGGATGTATGCTAACTGTTCAACTACTGCGCAACGTGGAGCGCTTGACTGGTGGAAGAAATTCAAGGATGCAACGCTTCCGGTATTCAATGAGCTTTACGACAGTGTATCGTCTGGTAAGGAAAGCCAGCGTTCGATCGATAGCAATTCGCAACCCGACTATCGCGAAAAACTCGAACAGGAACTTGCTGAACTCAGGGACAGTGAGATGTGGCAGGCAGGAAAAACCGTGCGTAGCCTGAGACCAGAAAATCAAAAGATTGAAGAAGAAGTACATAATTCGTAATACGTAATACATAATACGTAATTCGTAATACAGGGTTAGTCTGCATTGCGAATTGCGTATTATGAATTTATAAGAAAAGGATGCAGCAACTCATCGATAAACTGGATATTAATAAAGCAGCGGAGCGAATCAAAGGCGTAGCTAATAGAACGCCTCTTACCTTCAACAGGAACCTGTCGCGCAAATTTGGATGCAACGTTTATCTTAAGCGTGAAGACCTGCAGGTAGTTCGATCGTATAAGCTTCGCGGAGCTTATAACATGATCAGTTCACTCGATCCATCCGTTACAAGCAACGGCGTAGTTTGTGCGAGTGCCGGCAACCATGCGCAGGGCTTTGCATATTCGTGCAAGAAGCTGAACATACGCGGTGTCGTTTTCATGCCCATTATTACTCCCAATCAAAAGATATCGCAGACCAAGATGTTTGGAGATGATATGATCGAGATAAAGTTGGTTGGAGATACATTTGATGATTGTGCGTTAGCTGCAAAGCAATACACCGAAGAACATCATATGGCGTTTATTCCTCCCTTTGATGATCCGCGAATTATTGAAGGACAGGGAACTGTTGCCGCAGAGATCCTCGACGATCTACCGGAAGTAGATTTTCTTTTTGTTCCTGTTGGCGGTGGCGGACTTGCTGCAGGAGCCGGTACATGTTTCAAAACGTTTTCACCGAGAACAGAGATCATCGGTGTTGAACCACAAGGTGCGCCTTCCATGACTGAAGCCTTCAAAGCTGGAAAGCCGGTCACGCTTGAAAATATTGAACGATTTGTAGATGGCGCTTCAGTGAAGACGGTTGGTAATCTTACTTATTCAATTTGTCGCGATGTGCTCAAAGAAATGCACCTGGTACCTGAGGGTGCGGTCTGCACTACCATACTGAAATTGTACAATGAAGATGCAATTGTAGTAGAGCCGGCAGGCGCTTTGTCTATTGCGGCTCTTGATGCATATGCTGATGAGATTCGTGGTAAAAATGTTGTTTGCATTGTGAGCGGAAGTAACAACGACATTGATCGAATGCAGGAGATCAAGGAACGCTCGTTGCAATATGAAGGATTGAAACACTACTTCCTTATTCGCTTTGCACAACGACCCGGCGCTTTGAAGGAATTTGTCAACCATGTATTGGGGCCAACTGACGATATAACACGGTTCGAATACATGCAAAAACACAATAAAGAAACAGGCCCTGCACTGGTAGGGATAGAACTTCGAAATAAAGAAGATCATGCACGCTTGCTCGCCAATATGAAGAGATACAACATCAACTATACGGCATTGAATAATGATGATAACTTATTTGGTTATCTCGTGTAGAAAATGAGTGTTTTTCCTTAATTTTATTTAGGTCACTTTTGGTTGTTTTGAATTTATCTAAGCAGAGTGGCTGATTTTTTGAAAATCATCAAATATTAGAAAATAATATGGCAGGCACCCAGGGATTGTACTCACCAGCCTTCGAGCATGACGCGTGTGGGATTGGATTTGTGGCGAATATCAAGGGTAGTAAATCACACCAGGTTATTTCGGATGCACTTACCGTATTAGAGAATATGGAGCATCGCGGAGCCTGTGGTTGTGAGAGCAATACCGGTGATGGCGCGGGCATCATGATCCAGGTTCCTCACGAATTCTTTTTCGACGAATGCATTAAGCTCGGCGTTCATCTTCCTCAATACGGTAAGTATGGGGTAGGTGTAATTTTCTTTCCGCGCGACATCCGTTTGCGCGAAGAGTGCAGGGATATTCTCAATCGCACTGCCGAGAAATTGGGCCTTGAGATCCTGGCATATCGGAAAGTGCCTGTGAACATTGAAGGCATTGGTACCACAGCACTAAGTGTTGAGCCGGAAATGGAGCAGGTATTTGTTGCCAGTCCAGATCACATTTCGAATGCCGAAGAACTGGAACGCAAACTTTTCGTTCTAAGAAATTATGCTTCGCATACCATCAACAATACGGTAAAAAAAGATCCCATTGGATTTTACATTGCCTCTTTGTCATATAAAACTCTTGTTTATAAAGGGCAACTTACCAGTGGCCAGGTTCGCAGTTACTTTCCCGACCTCAGCAACAAAAGAATTGTAAGTGCATTCGGTTTGGTGCATTCAAGATTTGCTACAAACACTTTCCCTTCTTGGAAACTCGCGCAACCATTCCGGTTCATCGCACATAACGGTGAGATCAATACGTTGCAGGGAAATCTTAACTGGCTTCGCAGCAGCGAAATGGGTTTTGATACTTCTTATTTTTCGAAAGAAGAATTAGACATGTTATTGCCGATTGTAACTGAAGGACAATCCGATTCGGCATGCCTGGACAATATGGTCGAACTGCTCACGCTTACGGGCCGATCCCTGCCACATGTAATGATGATGCTGATCCCGGAGGCATGGGATGGTAATGATATGATGGATCCAGTTAAGAAGGCATTCTATGAATACCATGCCTGTATGATGGAGCCCTGGGACGGGCCGGCATCAATATCTTTCACGGATGGAAGAATGATTGGGGCAACGCTGGATAGAAATGGACTGCGTCCATCACGATATTGTGTGACCACGGATGATCGTGTTATCATGGCGTCAGAAACAGGTGCATTGCCTGTTGATCCTGCAATAGTAAAAGAATATGGGCGGCTTCAGCCAGGTAAGATGTTTGTGGTGGACATGGAACAGGGAAGGATCATCAGTGATGATGAGTTGAAGTCAACGATCTGTTCGCAAAAACCTTATGGCGAATGGCTGAACAAATACAAGATCCGTCTTGATGAATTGCCTGAACCTCGCGTGATGTTCACGCATCTTGAGCACGATCAGATCTTTAAATATCAAAAAGCTTTTGGTTATACATCGGAAGATCTTGAAACGATCATTGCACCGATGGCACTCGACGGAAAGGAACCGATAGGTTCGATGGGTACAGATGCGCCACTTGCAGTACTGAGTGATCAACCGCAACATTTAAGTAATTACTTCAAACAGTTATTTGCACAGGTTACCAATCCTCCCATCGACCCGATTCGTGAGAAGATGGTGATGTCGCTGGCAACATTCGTTGGAAGCACAGGTAATCTCTTACACGAAGATCCACTGAGCTGTCATGTAGTTGCACTGCCTCAACCAGTATTGAACAATCATGAATTGGAAAAGCTGAGAAGTATCGATACAGGAATATTCCAGGCAAAAACACTGCAGTGTTATTACAGGGCCGATGGTAAGCCCGGATCGCTGAAAGCAGGACTGGACAGGCTTTGCAGGTATGCTGTTGATTCGGTTCAGGACGGCTTTGAAGTGTTGATACTAACTGATCGTGCGATCGATTCAGATCATGCGGCGATACCTTCATTGCTTGCAACCGCTGCGGTACATCATCATCTCATTCGCAAAGGACTTCGCGGGAAAGTAGGTATTGTGGTGGAAGGCGGCGACGTTTGGGAAGTTCATCACTTCGCATGTCTCATTGGTTTTGGTGCAACTGCAATCAACCCGTATCTCGCCCTTTCATCTATCCGTGATATGAAGTTAAGTGGTCAACTGGTTACGGATAAAGATGTAGATGAGCTTAAAAAGAATTATATCAAGGCAGTGAACGAAGGTTTGTTGAAAGTGTTCTCGAAAATGGGAATCTCCACACTTCAATCGTACCAGGGCGCCCAGATCTTTGAGATCATTGGAATCAATCAATCGGTAGTAGAAAAATATTTTACCGGAACTGTATCGCGGATCGAAGGGATGGGACTCGATGAGATCGCTCGCGAGAGCCTGGTGAAACATCAGTTCGCATTTAGTAAGAAAGATGTTCCGATCGACCGGCTATCCGTGGGCGGTGTGTATCAGTGGAAGCGGAAGGGTGAGTTTCACCTGTTCAATCCCCAAACTATTCACGCTCTTCAGCATGCGACAAGAACGAATGATTATTCCTTATTCAAAAAATATTCAAAACTGGTTAATGACCAGTCGGAAAAAGCATGCACTCTGCGGAGCCTTTTTGAATTCAAACACAACAGGCCTTCGATCAATATCGATGAGGTTGAACCTGCAGAAAATATTTATCGAAGGTTCGCAACAGGTGCCATGTCTTTTGGTTCAATCTCATGGGAAGCGCATACTACACTCGCAATTGCCATGAATCGACTTGGTGGTAAGAGTAACACCGGCGAAGGAGGTGAAGATGAGAGAAGATATCATCCGATGCCCAATGGTGATTCCATGCGAAGCGCGATCAAGCAGGTTGCATCCGCACGATTCGGTGTAACAAGTTATTATCTCTCCGAAGCAGATGAACTACAGATAAAAATGGCGCAGGGTGCTAAACCTGGAGAAGGAGGACAATTACCGGGACACAAAGTGGATGAGTGGATCGGTAAAACAAGACACTCAACACCGGGTGTTGGATTGATCTCGCCACCACCGCACCATGATATTTATTCTATCGAGGATCTCGCGCAGTTAATCTTTGATTTAAAAAATTCGAACCGTAATGCACGCATCAACGTAAAACTCGTTTCCAAAGCGGGCGTTGGAACAATTGCGGCTGGTGTAACAAAAGCGAAAGCAGACGTTGTTTTGATCTCAGGGTTTGATGGAGGTACCGGTGCTTCTCCAATAAGTTCGATAAAGCATGCTGGTCTTCCATGGGAACTCGGACTTGCAGAAACACATCAGACACTTGTAAAAAATAAACTTCGCAGCAGGGTTGTAGTTCAGGCCGATGGTCAGATGAAGACTGGTCGCGATATCGCCATAGCTGCACTCCTTGGTGCTGAAGAATGGGGCGTGGCAACAGCAGCGTTGATCGTCGAAGGATGCATCATGATGCGTAAGTGTCATTTGAACACTTGTCCCGTTGGAGTAGCAACACAGGATCCAGAATTAAGAAAGAGGTTTTCGGGCGATCCGGATCACGTAGTGAATTTCTTTAGGTTCATCACCCAGGAACTCCGTGAGATCATGGCGGAGCTTGGATTCCGAACTGTCAATGAAATGATAGGACAGGTTGATTTTCTCCAGGCGCGTGAAGGAGTAAAACATTGGAAGTACAGCAAGCTTGACCTGTCGCCAGTATTGTATAAAGAGCCGGCTTCATTGTATACCGGCCTTTTCAACAGCGAAAAGCAGGATCATGGACTTGAGGAATTGCTCGACTGGAAATTGCTTGAAGCAGCTAAACCTGCACTTGAACAGCAAGGTAATGTGCGATCATCTTTCGCCATAAAAAATACAGATCGCACCGTAGGTACGATCCTTTCAAATGAGATCACTAAGAAGTTCAAAGCCGATGGACTTCCTGATGATACGATTCACTTCAAATTCACCGGAACAGCCGGTCAGAGTTTTGGTGCATTCAATACGCGCGGCGTGACGCTTGAGCTTGAGGGAGACGCGAACGATTATTTCGGAAAAGGTCTGAGTGGTGCGCGGCTGGTGGTATATCCTTCTTCCAGAGCCAGCTTCATTCCTGAGGAGAACAGCATCATTGGTAACGTGGCATTTTATGGAGCTACTTCGGGGTCGGCATATGTCAGAGGAAAAGCGGGAGAACGCTTTGGTGTACGAAATTCCGGGGCCACGGTGGTTGTAGAAGGTGTCGGTGATCATGGATGTGAATATATGACTGGTGGCAAGGTGATAGTGTTGGGTGAAACAGGAAGGAACTTTGCAGCAGGCATGAGCGGAGGTATCGCATACGTCTATGATGTGAGAGGAAATTTTGCAAGGATGTGTAACCAGGAAATGGTGGATCTTGATCCGGTAGGCGCAGAGGATGCAGACGAATTAAAAGAGTACATCGCTAATCATTACCGGTATACAAACAGCACCGTTGCCAAGTTTGTACTCGATGATTTTGATAACCAGTTGAAAAATTTCGTGAAGGTATTCCCAAGAGATTATAAGAAAGTATTGCAGACTCAGCTTGCGACCAAAACGCCGGTTGCTGCTGGAGATAAGTAAGGGAATTTGCTAAAATACATTAATTGTAAAATTGACACTTATTATGGGTAAGCCAACTGGGTTTATGGAGTTCACAAGGCAGCTTCCGTCAAAGCGGCCGGTGGGCGAGCGTGTAAAAGATTACCATGAATTTGTGCACCGTTATGAGCAGCAGGTATTAGGACAACAGGCTGCGCGATGCATGAATTGTGGGGTGCCGTTTTGCCATAGTGGATGTCCCTTAGGTAACATTATACCCGAATTCAATGATGCTGTCTACAGGCAACGCTGGGAAGAAGCTTACAACATACTGGCCTCGACAAATAATTTTCCCGAGTTTACCGGCAGGATTTGTCCTGCGCCATGCGAATCTGCATGTGTTCTGGGAATCAACCAACCGCCAGTGGTTATTGAAGAAATTGAAAAGCATATCATTGAAATTGCGTTCGATAAGGGTTTTGTAAAAGCAAGGAAACCGGCAACCCGGACCGGGAAAAAAATAGCAGTGGTAGGGTCGGGCCCCGCAGGATTAGCAGCGGCAGCGCAACTCAACCAGGCCGGACATCTCGTAACGGTGTTCGAACGTGAAGATTCCATTGGAGGATTATTGCGTTATGGAATTCCCGACTTCAAGCTTGAAAAATGGGTTATCGACCGCCGTGTCGAGTTGATGGAAGAGGAGGGCGTAATTTTCAAAACGAATGCAAATGTAGGCGTTGATGTGAGTGTCAACGATCTGTTTCGCGAGTTCCAGGCTATTGTTCTGACCGGCGGATCCACCATCCCAAGGGATCTTCCCATACCTGGCCGCAACCTGAAGGGCGTTCATTTTGCGATGGATTTTCTGCGTCAGCAAAACAAACGTGTTGCAGGCTTATCATTGGACAGCGAAGAAATCGTTGCTACCGGGAAAAATGTGATTGTAATTGGCGGAGGTGATACCGGGTCAGATTGCGTAGGAACATCTAACCGCCAGGGTGCGCGATCTGTAACGCAATTCGAATTATTGCCAAAGCCTCCGG
This sequence comes from Bacteroidota bacterium, assembly GCA_023437225.1. Classification (GTDB taxonomy): domain Bacteria; phylum Bacteroidota; class Bacteroidia; order Chitinophagales; family Chitinophagaceae; genus Flavitalea. The sequence continues at coordinate 80,801 of JAEZGS010000024.1, forward strand.
AATTGAGGACTAACCTGATGCCGTGGCCTACTTACCCGATGGTTCTCAAGACTTCAAGCAGCCACGAAGAAGGTTGTGAGCGATACTGGTCGGTTTCCACGAAAGAATTTGTTGGTGATGAGCAGGGCAATCTTAAAGCTTTGAAGGTAGTCACGCTTGAATGGACTGCATCTTCAGATGGAAGGCCAGCACGTTTTGCAGAGATTGAAGGCTCCGAAAAAGAAATACCATGCGACCTGGTTCTTTTGGCAATGGGCTTCGTTCATCCTCAACACAGGGGAATGGTTGAAGAGCTTGGAATAGAATTGGATGAAAGGGGAAATGTAAAGGCCGGCGAGAAGCAGTTCCAGACTAACATTCCAAAAGTGTTCACTGCTGGTGACATGCGCCGGGGACAGTCTTTAGTTGTGTGGGCGATCAGTGAAGGACGCGAATGCGCGCGAAAAGTTGACGAATATCTTATGGGTTCGTCACTGCTTGAGTCGAAGGATGAGAATTTGATGACTATTTTATAGAGACTTCAGAAAAATTAATAGCCGCAGCCGATGGTTGCGGCTTTTTTTTGCCCAAATTATTATATTAAAACAGATTCAATATGTTCCTTTCCCTGTCCTGCGGAGTGAAGTCTGCTGCAAAATTTCGAAAATTTGAGGAAGCTTTTTGCGAGATATCTAAGCTCAATTATTTACGTGCCTGATAGTCAATAGTTTGCGAACACAGTCACCATCAACATACAAATTAGAAAATATATCATGTGTTGATTGCGTATAATTCGTTGTTAAAAATTGTTAATTTTAGATCAATGACCTGAGATTATTAATAATCTTAATATTAACCAAAACCTCACACGCATGAAAGCATTCACGAGTAAGCAAGTTCTTCCCTTTCTCATCCTTGCGCTGGTTGCAATCGGATCCATTTTTATTCCTACTTTGCCCATTTACGAAGATAAGGCCGGGGCATATGTTTCGGCAGACATCGCATGGGTGTTGGTAGCTACGACGCTGGTATTCTTAATGACTCCAGGGTTGGCTTTCTTCTACGGAGGAATGGTACATCGTAAAAACGTTATCTCTACGATGATCAAAAGTGTAGTTGCCGCGGGAATCGTGAGTATTCTCTGGGTAGTGGTTGGTTTCAGCCTGGCTTTTGGTGATTCAATGGGCGGTTTTATTGGTGACCCGTCAACTTTCCTGTTCTTCAAAAATGTTATGTCAGGTGCTCCCTGGACGCTTGCTCCCACCATCCCATTGGGATTATTTGCATGCTTTCAATTGATGTTCGCCATCATCACTCCCGGACTGGTAGTGGGTGCCGTTGCCGAGCGAATCCGTTTTACGGCCTACATTCTTTTTATTGCATTGTTCAGTCTTCTTGTGTACGCCCCTATCGCGCACTGGACGTGGCACCCGGAAGGATTTTTGTTTAAGATGGGAGTACTCGATTTTGCGGGTGGAACGGTAGTGCATATATCAGCAGGTTGTGCTGCACTTGTTGGTGCCTTGGTTCTTGGCCCCAGACGCGCTCGATTGAATCACGTTGAAATTCCTCCTGCAAATGTGCCTTATGTGCTGATAGGAACAGGCTTGCTCTGGTTCGGATGGTTCGGTTTTAACGCAGGCTCCGCATTGGGAGCTGGTAGCCTGGCGGTGTCTGCACTTGCCACAACCAATACAGCAGCGGCGGCCGCAGGTTGTTCATGGATGTTCTTCGATGTACTTCGCGGAAAGAAACCTTCTGTTGTTGGCTTTTGCATCGGAGCAGTGGTAGGCCTGGTTGCAATAACTCCTGCCGCAGGATTTGTGGCCATTCCACAAAGCATTTTCATCGGTGCCTTTGCTGCAATCGTTTCAAATGTGGCTGTTTACTATAAAGCGAAATCAATGGTGGATGACACACTGGACGTATTCCCATGCCATGGTATCGGGGGTATGGTAGGTATGTTGATGACAGGGATATTCGCAACAAAAGCTGTGAATGGCGCAGGTGTTGATGGGCTGTTGTTCGGAAACTGGGCCTTCTTCTTTACGCAGGTAAAAGGCCTTGCCATCGTTGTTGCTTACAGTCTTATAGCATCATTCGCCATATTTAAATTCATTGATCTGATATTACCACTCCGGGTATCGGAAGCAGACGAATCTCAAGGCCTGGATGCATCGCAACACAATGAAAAATATCTCCAGGGAACACTGCTCGTGAATACAGGCATGAATGGTAAACTCAGGGAAGAAGATGTCGACAAGGAATCGGCAGAACTTAGCTTCTCCTGATCTTTCACAAACAATAGCTCTCAATAATTAGCTCTAACAGAAAAGGTACGGCCCAACTGGAACCTCTGACCAGGTTCCGGGCCATACCTATCATAACTAAAAAGTCAAAACAATGTTACGAAAAATCTTCGCATCAATAACTGCTGTAACCCTTTTTCATGCTGCCCATTCGCAAGACGTTGCGGTCAATGCAAATGCCGTAAAGAGCCCTGCGAATGAGGTCTCACCAGATGAAAAAAAAGAAGAAGAGAAGAAGCCTGCTTTTAGTTTAACCGCTTCAGCAGACGTCTACTATCGGTATGATTTCGGCAAGAATCCATTGAACAACAAAACAAGTTTCACCAATTCGCATAACTCGTTCGAACTTGGTATGGCATCGTTAAAGGCCGAACACAGCTTTGGGAAAGTAAGTGCCGTAGCTGATATTGGCTTTGGAAAAAGGGCGGAGGACTTTTCATATAACGATGAGAAATCGCGCTTCGCGCTAAAGCAATTATATCTCTCATACAGTCCTTTCAAAAATCTCAAGCTGACGGCGGGTAGCTGGGCCACTCACGTCGGATACGAGTTGGTAGATGCTTATGCAAACCGCAACTACAGCATGTCATACATGTTTTCGTATGGTCCCTTCTTTCATACCGGTTTAAAAGCCGAAACCTCTTTTGGAAGAAACGGGTTCATGCTTGGTATCGCTAATCCAACTGATCTTAAGACGACCACATTTGAGCACAAGTATGTCATCGCGCAATTCAGTACTGCATCCGCCAATGAAAAGTATAAAGCATACGTAAACTTTCTTTCTGGCAAGCCCGACGCAGACACGAAACAAACTCAATACGATGCCGTCGTTACTGCTGCATTCAATGACAAGTTCAGCCTGGGTCTGAACGGCACAGTGGCTACTCTGAAATCACGTCAAACAGATGGCAAATTCAGTGATGCAAATGCATGGTATGGAAGCGCAATCTACCTGAACCTGGATCCAAAAAGCTGGCTGGGTTTAACTCTGCGAAGTGAATATTTCAACGATGAAAAGCAGTTGAATGTTTTTGGTGGTGCATCCAAAGGGGGAAATGTATTTGCCAACACTTTGTCTTTGAACTTCCGAATTGATAACCTCGTGATCATCCCGGAATTCAGGTATGAATCAGCGAGCCAGGAGATATTTACCAAAGCAAACGGGGAAGCGACAAAATCATCGGGAAGTATGCTTGTTGCAGCAGTGTACAAATTCTGAGTTACAACTGATCATCTAAGTGCTTGCGAAACGATGCGTGCAAGAGCGCGACTGTCCTCAAACATCGTTGCCAGCTGAATTGATAAAATAAAAAAGAACGCATAAAACACTGCCTTGTATTTCTGTTCGTAGCGAAGAATGGTTTCCGTAATGGGAACCTTTCTCGTTATGAGCATTGTTGCTATTATCACGAAACTGCCGATCAAAGCACCTGATAATATATCAGAGAAGTAGTGCAAACCGAGATATAGCCTCGGTAAACAGATGAAGAGGATGCTGTAGATAAATGCGACAATACCTGCTTTTTTATTCGTGAGATAAAGACCTGTGGAGAATGCAAAAAACAATGCTGCATGATCGCTCGGAAATGAACTGTTTCCCTGTACCTCGGAAATGCGACTTCCGTGCGGCATAATAAAATCCACAGTTGGATCGTGACGCGGTCGAAGTTTGAATGGCAACGACAAGGCAAGCAGTCTTGTTATAACCATTGTGATCAGACTTCCGATGATCGCAACAATTACCGCCGGCCTGGCACTCGAATCGAACCTAAACCACATGTACCAAAATACAGACACGAAGATGCTTCCCTTCAAAAGATTGTTTTGCGAAAGCTCTTTGACCAGATGATCAAATGCTACTGACCGTTGTGAATACAAGTTCAGATAGTACAGTATTTCGAGGTCAATGGCTTGCATAAAGTTGTTGTATTCTGCCTTTCACTATCGTTAAACAGTTACGCTGAATTCCTTCCGGCATTGATGATACCAAAAGAGCTGCGGATCACGAGTTTCTCATAGTTGTCTTTTGACGCGGGATCTGAGTGACCTTCTTCTATTTCCCTGATCTTTGCAATCGCATACTGTTGTATCGTAGTGAGCGGCAGTACTATACGTTCCCTCATTTGGACAGATAGTTGTTCCACCGGATATTCTGACATCAATTCATTTCGACCCGTCAATTGAAAGATATATCGCTGCGTGAGTTCGTATTCGGCATAGATCATATTCCAGATCTCACCGTATTTCTCGTGTCGCGACAGATACTCCGTCAGTGGAAAGAAGCATTTCTTCATTGCCATCTCGCAATTTCCAACCAGTGTCCTAAAGAACATACTACGCTCATAAAATTCCTTGAGTTGTGCCCACTTGCCTTGTTTTTCGATTGCTTCGAAAGCAGTGCCTACACCGTAATAACCGGTAACATTCTGTTTTAACTGGCTCCAAGCCCCCACAAAAGGAATTGCCCGAAGATCTTTGAGTGAAAGCTTAGAGCCCGCGCCACGCTTGGCAGGTCTGCTGCCGATATTGGTTTCGCTATAGAATTTAAGCGGACTAACATATGCGAGGTAGTCAAGAAAATGCGGGTGATCTTTCAGTTGTATATATGATGAATAACTGATGTCTGCCAGTAGTTGCATCAGCTCTTCCTCCTGCTGTGTTAAGGTGCTTTCACGATGCGTAAGCAAATTGTTTGTTATACCAGCATTCAACAATTGTTCAATTTGAAATTGTGCAGAATCAATTGTGCCAAAGTTGGAGCTTACCGTTTGACCCTGTATCGTTAATTGAATTTGCTGATTGGAAATGTTATTGCCCATCGACGAATAGAACTTATGCGTCTTACCGCCACCACGCGCGGGAGGTCCGCCGCGACCGTCAAAAAACACTACATCAATATCGTATTGTCGTGATATCCTGGTCAATGATTCTTTTGCTTTGTAAATACTCCAGTTGGCCATAAGATAACCACCGTCCTTCGTACCATCGGAAAACCCGAGCATGATCGTTTGAATGTTCTTTCTTCTCTTAAGATGTTCGCGGTATGATGGGAGCTCATACAATTGTTTCATTGTGTCTGCAGCACGTTGCAGATCGTCGACTGTTTCGAACAATGGCACAATATCAACACGCATTTCTTCCTTTGCCCATCCGCCAAGTACGAGTAATCCGTAAACTTCGATTACACTCAGAGGAGTTTCAGCATGACTGATGATGTAGCGATTGCAGCCCTGTTCTCCATTATATTCCTGTATCTGTGCAATCACTTTTGCGCTTTCTATCGAGTCCTTAGCAATGTCACTTAATTCGCTGCTGTCAACTGGTTCCGTAATGGAGGTTAATATATCTATCCGTTCTTTCTCTGAAAGTGCCGAAAAATTATCCGGTAGTGCACTTGTCTTTTCTGCGATCTCTGCCAATACGTTGTGATGAATGGAACTGTCCTGCCTTACATCCAGTGACGCGAAATGCAAACCGAATACCTCGACCTTATTGATAAGGTTATCAATTAAGTGAAGGAAGAGGCCGTTGTGCTGGTAGATCAATATTTCGCGGATCTGAACAAGTGCTGTTAAGATCGTTTGTTTTTGAATGTTGGTGCGGTGGCCGGGAATAAAGATGTTTTCGTATAATGAAGTTTCAAGTTCGCCAAGAATCTCTTCAATGCCTTTGAACGTAAGCCTGCGCTTAAGTTTTCGGATCTCAAGATAATAGCATTTTATGATTGATCCGCGGAGTGCATTGGCAACACGAAGTGTCGTTTCTGCTGTTACATTGGGATTGCCGTCACGATCGCCACCAGGCCAGAATCCCATTGTTATTACCGGATTGTCTGAACTAATTGCTTCCTGGAATTGATTCTTTATAAATGACAGGATCCTGCCTGCTGCGTAGTAGAACACGTTCTCAAGATACCAGATAAGACTGATCGCCTCGTCGTAAGGAGTAGGCTTCTTCTTTTTGAAAAATGGTGTTTTTCCAAGTTGCTGCAAATACATGTTTACCTGGCTGGCATTGTTTTCCAGCAATGCCTTACTAAGATCGTTTATGATTCCAAGTACAGGTCCGGGATAAAACTGCGTGGGATGCGCGGTAAGTACCAGTCTTATCGCAAAGTGTTTCAACTTGTCGCGCAGCTCTTCCTGCAATCCACCCTGTAATATTTCAGATTCCAGATGCTTAAGTGTTCCCACACCATTGATATCGTTCACCTCACGAAAAGCAGCGTCTTCCAATGCATCGAACAACACAACCTGGCGCTCCGTATATTGGATGAATCGAAACAGTATATCGATTTTTTCACGCTCCGTAGTATACGATGTATGTTTTTGAAAGAAGTCCTCAAGTATTTGCAAGGGACTTAGTTTTTTCTTGTAACCTTCTTCGCAAATATTTAATAAGAGTGATAATAAGATACCAGTCTTTTCTATGCGATGAAACGGTAGCGATGTAAACAGGCTGTTATATAATTGAAACTTTATTCCAACATAATTCTTGAACTGCTGCAACGCACGAGATGATTGATGATCCATGTAATTAACGAATGTTAGTTATGAGTAACGACAAGCAGCAAACGGGCAATGAAAATAATTCATTTTATCTAATTATTATTAACGGTTATTAGAATTGAAGTGAATTACCTATCTTAGTTTTTCTTAAGTGGACAACAAAGTTAATCATATCATCTCTGCCTTCACTGTAACAAATGTTACAGGGTCCTCTATTGTTGCCGGGTCCACCATTATCACAACAATTATTACAACCCGTTAAGGGTTGTTCAATATCATATAATCCACATGGGCCCCTGGGCTATAGTATCACGAAGGAAACGTATGTCAGCGACAATCAACAATAATAAATTCTCAATTAAGTATGCAGGTCTTAAAGTTTGGAGGTAGTTCAGTTGCAAATGCAGAGAACATTCAACGTGTAATAACTATTGTAAAAGAAGCGGAAAGAAAAGAACGCACAGCAGTGGTTGTATCAGCTCTCGGAGGCATCACCGATTCATTGCTTCAATGTGCAACACTTGCAGCATCTGCAGACGAAACGTATAAGCAGGTAATCAAAAGTATTGAGCAAAGGCATCTTGAAACAGTGAAGCAACTTATACCGGTAAATACTCAAAGCAGCTTTCTCAGTATGGTGATGAAATTGTGTAACGAGATAGAAGACGTTTGCAATGGCGTTTATTTGCTTGGCGAGTTATCTGCGCGAACCTGTGATCGCATCGTTGGTTTTGGTGAGCTGATCTCCTCAAAAATAATTTCGGCGGCGCTTACGGCTGCAGGTCTTGACAACGAATGGAAGGACGCACGCGATCTGATACTTACCGATATCAATTATCAGAATGCTTCGGTAAAGTTTGCTGAAACAAATGCTTCTATTCGCGAACACTTTATAAGCAGCACCTCAAATCTGACGATTGTTCCAGGCTTTATTGCACGTTCAGAGGCTGGCGTCCCCTCGACGCTTGGCAGGGGAGGCTCCGATTATACTGCTTCAATACTAGCCGCGGCACTTAATGCTTCAGTACTTGAAATCTGGACTGATGTTTCAGGCTTGATGACTGCCGATCCGCGATTTGTGACTAACGCAAAAATTGTGACCCACATCTCATACCAGGAGGCAATGGAACTTTCTCACTTCGGCGCGAAGGTTATTTATCCGCCTACAATGCAGCCGGTAATGAATAGTGGCATACCGGTATGGATCAAAAATACTTTTGCGCCCTTCGACAAAGGAACCAGGATCGACAAGGAGGCTGAATCCAATCATCACGCAGTGCGCGGAATATCGAGCATCAATCGTATTGCACTGCTTGGTCTTGAGGGAAGCGGCATGGTTGGCATACCCGGCTTCTCACGGCGGTTGTTTGAGGCGCTCGCTAATGAACGCATCAATGTCATATTGATAACCCAGAGTTCTTCGGAACATTCGATCTGTGTAGGAATAGATGAGATGCATGCCTCCATTGCGAAGTCGGCTGTTGATAAAACTTTTGAAAGAGAGATATCAACAGGGATGGTGGAGCCGCTGATCGTTGAAACGGGTCTTGCGGTTGTAGCGGTTGTAGGTGACCAGATGAAAAGTCATCCTGGTATTGCGGGAAAAATGTTTGGTGCACTCGGACGAAATGGTGTAAATGTTCGGGCGATCGCGCAGGGATCATCCGAGCGTAATATATCTTCAGTGATCGCATCGAAAGATGTAAAGAAAGCTTTAAATGTGCTGCACGAGGAATTTTTTGAAACAACCTACAAGCAACTTAACCTCTTCATCGCTGGCACAGGTAATGTAGGCGGCAGACTGATCGCGCAGTTAAAACAACAGCAACAATATTTATCAGATAATCTCCGCTTGCAGGTCCGTGTCATTGCTCTCGCAAATAGTCGGAAGATGACTTTCAATGAAGAAGGCATAAACCTCAATGATTGGCAGAGCGCAGTTGAACATGGCTCGGAGATGCGTCTTGAAGAATTTGTTCAAATGATATGCAGCCGCAATTTACGCAACAGCGTTTTCGTAGATGTTACAGCGAATGCTTCAGTGGCAAAAGTGTATCCTTTGCTGCTGCAGAAAAGTATATCTGTTGTAGCATGCAATAAGATCGCATGTTCATCATCCTTTTCATATTATCGTGAATTGAAAGATCTCGCTCGTGAATACAACTGTCAGTTCCTTTTTGAAACGAATGTAGGCGCGGGGTTGCCAATAATTGGCACTTTAAATGACCTTATGCGAAGTGGTGATCGCATCAACAGGATCGAAGCAGTATTAAGTGGTACTCTCAATTTCGTTTTCAATAATTATAACGGCGAAAGAAGCTTTGCAGATGTTGTGAAACAGGCGCAGGATGAAGGATATACCGAACCCGATCCGCGACTTGATCTTGGAGGTACGGACGTTATGCGAAAGATCATGATCCTTGCACGCGAAGCGGGTGAACAAATTGAAATGGAACAAATTTCGAACACGTCGTTCATGCCTGAATCCTGCATGCAGGGCTCCGTGCAGGATTTTTATGAGGAGATGAAAAAACATGAATCACATTTCAGGCAACTTTACGAAAGTGCAGCTGGTAATGGAAACAAGTTAAAATTCGTTGCACGCTTCAATGATGGTAAAGCTGAAGTTGGACTGCAGCAAATACCCCCTCAGAGTGATTTCTATCATTTGTATGGCAAAGACAACGTGGTATTGTTTTATACAGAACGATACCCGATGCAACCGATGGTTGTAAAGGGTGCCGGTGCTGGGGCCGACGTAACCGCATCAGGTGTTTTTGCTGATATCATTCGTGCAGGAAGAATCTAACCTCCAATCTTGAACATGAATTCTATAACCGTTCACTCACCGGCTTCTGTTGCCAACATTGTATGCGGCTTCGATATACTTGGTATGGCGCTGTCTGATCCTTACGACGTAATGACTTTATCGCTACGGCAAGATGGTGAAATAAGAATTAAGCATACCGACAACTTCAACTTGCCGGTTGACCCTGCGAGAAATGTTGTTGGTGCAGCCTTACAGGCCATGCAACTAGAATTAGAGCCGGGTATTGGTTTTGATGTGATCGTTGAAAAACAGATCATGCCGGGGAGCGGCCTTGGTTCGAGCGCCGCAGGCTCTGCAGGTGCTGTCGTTGCTGCAAATAAATTGCTTCGAGAACCATTCAATAACCATGACCTTGTTCGCTTTGCGATGGCCGGTGAAAAACTGGCCAGTGGAGTGAAACATGCAGATAATATCGCACCCTGTATTTATGGAGGCATCACATTGATTCGATCAATATTCCCGTTAGACATAGTACCCGTTACCCCTCCGTCACTATACGTTACCGCAGTGCATCCACAGATCGAAGTAAAGACTTCTGACGCAAGGCAGATACTTCGCAAAGAAGTTCAGTTAAAAGATGCAATAAGGCAATGGGGAAATATTGCTGGACTTGTTGCCGGGTTGCTCAAAGGAGATTATGCTCTCATAGGGCGATCTCTTGAAGACGTGATCATCGAACCGGTGCGAAGTGTGTTGATACCAGGCTTTGATAAGATAAAACAGGAATGCAAAGCGCAGGGAGCATTGGGCGGTGGTATATCTGGCTCTGGTCCTTCCATCTTCATGCTTTCAGAAGATCAAAATACGGCGTTGCGCGTGAGCCGCATCATGCAAGACGTTTACCATGATTTGCAGATCGACCAAAGAACATACGTAACCACAATCAACACAGAAGGAGTTAAAGTAATCTCATCAAACTAACAGACATGAATTATTTCAGTACCAACAGGAAATCACCTTCTGCTAACTTTATGGAAGCCACTATAAGAGGACAGGCACCTGATGGAGGCCTGTACTTTCCTGAATTTATTCCCTCATTAAGTCCCCAACTCGCTTCCTCATTTCGCACTTTGTCGAGGGCTGAAATAGGATTTGAAGTAATCAAGCCATATGTTGGCAACACAATTCCGGAAGCAGATTTATTTCGGATTGTGGAAGAAACAGTCGACTTTGAATTTCCACTGGTAAATGTGGCTGATGGCCTTTACACGTTGGAATTATTTCACGGACCTACACTTGCGTTCAAAGACGTTGGCGCCAGGTTCATGAGCCGTTGCCTGGGTTACTTCTCAAGAAATCATTCACAAAAAGTAGTGGTGTTGGTTGCAACATCCGGAGATACCGGCGGTGCAGTAGCAAGCGGCTTTTATGATGTTGCCGGAGTGGATGTGATCATCTTGTACCCGTCAGGTAAAGTAAGCTCGGTGCAGGAAAAGCAGCTCACAACACTCGGAAAAAACGTTCGGGCTGTAGAAGTGTTAGGTAATTTTGACGACTGTCAGCAACTGGTAAAAACCGCATTTGCAGATAAGGACCTAAACGAAAAACTGTTTCTTACGTCAGCGAATTCCATCAATGTAGCAAGATGGTTGCCACAACAATTTTATTATTTCTTTGCTTCCCAGCAGTGGCCGTTTAAATCACCACCAGTGATCAGCGTTCCAAGCGGAAATTTTGGAAACATTTGTGCGGGGCTGCTAGCGCATCGATCCGGTTTGCCGGTAGATCATTTCGTTGCTGCATGTAATGCGAATGATGTGGTGCCACGTTTCTTCGACAATCAGCAATTCGAGCCAAAGCCGGCAGTTGCAACAATTTCAAACGCAATGGATGTGGGTGATCCAAGTAATTTTGTCCGGATCCTGGAATTGTTTCATCATCATTTTCCGGATCTAAATAACTCAGTATCGAGTTATAGTTTCAAAGATGATGAAACCAGGGAAGAAATCAGCAGCGTGTATCAGAACGAAAAGTATCTTTTAGATCCTCACGGCGCTGTAGGACTCTTAGGCTTGAAAAAATATTTGAGAGAGTCGGGAAAAACCGAAGGCTATTTCCTTGAAACTGCACACCCTGTAAAGTTTTACGACGTCGTTGAACCAGTGATAAAAGAGAAGGTGCCAATACCGTTGTCTATCCAAACAATATTACCGCTTCAGAAAACTTCAACGGTCATTGAAGCCAGGTATGAGGAGCTGAAGAAAATAATATGCTAATGTGGTCAATGTGCTAATATGCTAATGTGGTGGACATGCTAATGTGGTCAATGTGCTGATATGCTAATGAGGCCTACAGCATTATGCGTTCAGCATTGTGCATTCTGCATTCTGACATCAGCACATTGACCACAGTCGTCTATCTTCTTTAAATCACTCCGGCGAGTTCGAGGCTCTTCTTTTTCAGCTTTCTTATTTCCACATCTTCAATGATTGGATCCGGCGTCAAAATAAGAGAAGTATTGTTTTCTTTCCACCATGTTTTTTCGCGCAGCTCGCTAAAAGCCATAACGCCTACAAGATATTTCCTGTCTTCATTTGCATGCCATTCTTCTATCCATTCAAGATTCTCCCTGGGAATATACTTCCAGTCATCAAAACTCAGATAAACTCTTACATAAAATTCATCGGTAAGTTCAAGAGGTTTATGATGATAGAGTTTTTTGTACTCATACCGATATTGATATCTTAATGCAGAAATGTCGCTCAGTACAGCAGATGCTGTAGGAAAACTTCCCGCACCTTTTCCATAAAAGAATTGTTTGTCGGCAAATCCACTTTCAATCACCACTCCGTTGTATTCATTTTTCACGAACGCCAGATGGTCTTCCTCTTTCACGAATTGCGGAAGTACAAATGCCGCAACTTTTCCATTATTCAACTTCTTAGCCTGCGCTACAAGTTTGATATGGTGATGCTTTTCTTTTGCAACCACTGCATCGCTTAGCTGAATGTTTTGAATTCCTGAAAACACAATCTTGTCGGGCTCAGTAAGCGCACCGTAGGCATGAGTGAGCAACAGTGTCCATTTATTAACCGCATCGTATCCTTCAACATCAAGCTTGGGATTGCTTTCAGCAAATCCAAGCTGCTGGGCCAATACCAGCGCCTGCTTGAAATCCAGTCGGTCTTCAAACATTTTGGTCAGGATGAAGTTGGTAGAACCATTTACTATCGCGCGAATAGAATGCAACAAGTCGTTGTCATAGTATTCCTCAAGATTTCTGATCACAGGAATGGAAGCGCATGCCGAAGCTTCGTAAAGAAATGGCTCACCCGTTTGCTGCTGCAATTCCAGCAATTCCTGTAAGTGCTCCGCGATCATCTTCTTACTTGCACTAACAACAGCCTTCTTATTTTTCAGTGCTGTTGAAACGATCTCAAATGCGGCGTCTGCTTCATCTATAACTTCAACGATAACATTGATCTCTTCGTCATTCAATAATACCTGCCTGTCTGTGGTAAACAATTCAGCGGGTGCATTCCGCTTCTTATCCGGATTGCGAATGCAGATCTTTTTGATCGATGCCTTCAGCGATGGTGTTTGTTGCAATACTTTGTATAACCCTTCACCAACCACCCCAAATCCAAATAAACCAATAGTCAATTCTTTATGCATGTGTTCTGTTTATAAAGTTTCTAAGCTCTTTTTTCGTTTCCATTGTTCCGGTAAAAACTGCCTGATAATGTTTTCAAGCTGATCGTACTCAAGTAAAAATCCGTCATGTCCATAGGGCGATTTTATCTGTACGAATTCTGCCTGCGATATATTCTCAGCAAGAAACTGTTGTTCATCTATCGGAAACAATACATCGGTTTCAATGCCCACAGTCAATGTCCTTGCAGTAATTTTTCCAAGCGCAGCTTCAAGAGAATCGCGGCCGCGACTCACATCATGCGAGTCCATACCCTGGCTTAGCACATAATAGCTGAATGCATTGAAGCGACGTGCAAGCTTTTCGCCCTGGTATCGCTGATAAGATGCTGCACCATTCCATCCTTTATCAAAGGGGTAATTAGTTCCGCGAGGTTGAGTGCGCCCGTAAGCGTCATAGTGACGATAGGAAAGTAGCGCTGCTGATCTCGCGGCTTTCATGCCTTCTTTACCTGCATCGTCATTTTTATTCTGCCATGTGGAATCTGCTTCAATACACATTCTTTGGGTGGCATTGAACGCAATGCCCCATGGTGAATGTTGCGCGTTGGTGGCTAATGGAAAGATGTATTCAAATAGTTCCGGTTCTTCAATTGACCATTCCAACAATTGCTGACCGCCCATCGAACCTCCAATCCCTACCTGTATTTTTTCAATACCCAGGTATTGACGCAGAGGCATGTAGCTGCGAATCATATCACGGGGTGTAAAAAAGGGAAATTCGTGGTAGTATGGTTCTCCGGTTTCAAGATTAATATCTAACGGACATATGCTTCCATAGCAACTTCCGGGCATATTAACGCATATAATGAAATGCACAGTGGGGTCAAATAATTTTCCCCTGCCCACGAGACCAGGCCACCACTCTTCCGGTTCACTATTTGCGGTCAATGCATGAAATATCCATACGACATTGTCTTTTGCATCATTTAATTGTCCATATGTTGTGTAGGCCAGGTGATAATTTGGAAGGGTATGTCCCGACTCCAGGGTAAAAGGACTGTGATATGTAAATTTTTTTCGCATAAATAAAAACCACGCAGTTGTAAGCTGCGTGGTTGCAATTGATTTAGCTAACCAGTTGTTTTGAAAAAACAGATGAGAACGCTTCTTCGAAATCTGCTTTTATGTCTTCAATATGTTCTATACCTACACTTACCCGAACAAGGTTTGCATCAACGCCTGCAGCCTTTTGTTCTTCTTCGCTCAGTTGTTCATGTGTTGTGGATGCAGGATGAATCACCAGCGTTTTCGCATCGCCAACATTTGCAAGATGGCTGGCAAGTTTAAGTCCATCAATGAATTTGACAGCATTTTCCTTCCCACCTTTTATGCCGAAATTGAGAATTCCTCCAAACCCATTAGGAAGGTATTTTTTAGCAAGTTGATGATAAGGATTCGATTCCAGACCCGGATATAACACGAAGTCTACTTGTGGATGTGCTTCCAGCCACTGTGCAAGTGCAAGTGTATTTTCCACATGGCGTTCAACTCTCAATGAAAGTGTTTCAATTCCCTGTAATAAGAGGAATGAATTGAATGGGCTCAGTGACGCACCCCAATCGCGTAATCCTTCGACCCGCGCACGTATTGCGAATGCAACGTTGGGCATTCCCAACGGATTTCCCTCACCGAAGATGTCCCAGAATTTCAATCCATGATATCCTTCCGATGGCTCAGTGAATTGCGGGAACTTGCCGTTGCCCCAATTATAATTACCACCGTCTATTACAACACCACCAATTGATGTTCCATGACCCCCGATCCATTTTGTTGCAGAGGACACAACAATATTTGCACCCCATTCAATAGGACGGAATAAATAGCCACCTGCACCAAATGTATTGTCTACAACTAATGGCAGATCATATTCCTTTGCGAGGTCTGCAAACTTTTCAAAATCCGGTATATTAAGTCTTGGGTTACCGATCGTTTCAAGATAAATTGCCTTTGTATTCTTGTCGATCTGCTTCGCGAAGCTTTCAACATTGTCTCCATCTGCAAAACGCGCTTCTATACCAAGACGCTTGAATGAAACCTTGAATTGATTGTACGTACCACCATACAAAAATGATGTTGTCACAAAATTGTCTCCAGCCTGGAGTATGTTGCTTAATGCAAGAAATTGCGCAGCCTGTCCCGATGCAGTTGCAACAGCCGCAACACCACCTTCCAATGCCGCTATGCGTTGTTCAAACACATCGGTTGTAGGATTCATGATGCGCGTATATATATTTCCGAACTGTTTTAAACCGAATAGAGATGCAGCATGTTCTGCACTGTCGAATCCGTAGGAAGTAGTTTGATAAATGGGAACGGCCCTCGACTTGGTTGTTGGGTCGATCTGCTGTCCTGCATGAATCTGCAGGGTCTCGAAGCGATGCTTACTCATTGTGAAATGGTATTAGTTGTTTATGAAAATGATTGATAGGGGCGGAAACCGCAGGTGTAAGAGTATTATGCCTTACGGCATACAACAACAACAACCCTTAGTCGTCATGACAAAGGCAATAAACGTGTATTGAATGTTGTGTGTATTTTTCAACGGGTGTGAGTTCTCGACAAACTTAGTGGACTTTTCCATTCTCCCAAAATCATTTTTGTTAATGAAATGTTCTTTGCAACTATCGGAAAGTATGGGCATAAAAAAAGCCCTTCGTCAGAAGAGCTAATATATTCGGATGCGAAGCATCGGGATTAGACTTATATCTGACTTATCTGTCACGCCGCAGCGTGATGGAATTGACACCTTATTCGATCATTGTACATGAGCGACCAGGTTGTCAAGGCTTCACAGGGCCATTTCCCTCAGCCTTTCTTGATAAGAATTGCAAGAACTGCCGCAAAGATAGCAATATAAATGTGAAACAGAAAAACTGGAAACAGAAAACCAGGAAGGGAAACGGAAAACGGAAAGTCCATCCCGGCACAAAAGGCTTATTTTTGTTGAAGGTGATCTGAATGGTCACCGTTTTCATTTATGGCGAAAAAGAAACAGAAACCAAGTACGGAAATTGTGAACGGAACGGAGTTGCAGGGCCCAACCGGGGTTGCCGGAATATCGGATACGGGCGGCAGCGGGCAGGAGGAATACATTGAGATCTTTGGTGCTCGTGAACATAACCTGAAGAACATTGACCTGCGCATTCCCAAAAATAAACTTGTCGTGTTTACAGGTGTCAGTGGCAGCGGTAAATCATCGCTTGCCTTTGATACCATTTACAATGAAGGGCAACGACGTTATATGGAGAGTTTCTCCGCATATGCACGGCAGTTCATTGGTAATATGGAACGTCCTGATGTAGATAAGATCACAGGACTATCGCCAGTGATTTCCATCGAACAGAAAACAACCAATCGAAACCCGCGCTCCACCGTGGGTACGATCACAGAGATATACGATTTTTTCCGGTTGTTATACGCAAGGATCGGCGAAGCGTATAGTTACAATACCGGTAAGAAAATGGTTAAGTTCAGTGAGGAGGAAATTGTTCAAAACATTTTTCAAAAGTTCAAGAGCAGGAAGATCACAGTGCTGGCGCCGTTGGTACGTGGAAGAAAGGGACACTATCGAGAGTTGTTCGAAGATACACGCAAGCGGGGTTTTGTGAAGGTACGAGTGGACGGAGAGATCAAAGACCTGGTTCCGAAAATGCAGGTGGATCGATACAAAATACACGACATAGAAGTGGTGATCGACAGGCTTGTGGTGAACGATGAGATGAAAGTTCGATTAAGTCAAAGCATTCAGAAAGCATTGCAGATAGGGAAGGAGTTAATGTTTTTGCTGGTGCACGAACCAGACAAGCTTGTTCAATATAGTAAACAATTGATGTGTGAAGATACAGGCATCAGTTACGAAGAACCGTCACCAAATTCATTTTCATTCAACTCGCCATATGGTGCCTGTCCGCATTGTAAGGGACTTGGTGCAGTTTACCAGGTTAGTATGGATGCGATCATGCCCGATCCGGAACTATCGATCAATGAAGGAGGATTCGCTCCATTAGGTGAGCAACGTGAAGCATATGTTTTCAAACAGGTGCAACAGCTTGCAAGAAAAAATAAGATCGATCTTAAAAAGCCGATAAAAGATCTGCCTGCACGTGCGATCAACCTGGTACTATACGGTAATGAAGAAGGCCCGCTGGAAGAACAGCTTGACTTTAATAATATCGAAGAACCTAATAATGTTTATGCAACGGAATACGAAGGATTGATACCGCAATTACGCAGATGGTTTTCCGGTAGTACCAGCGAAGCTTTGCGTGAATGGGTGGAACAATTCATGGAACTTAGTGATTGCCCTGTGTGCAAGGGCGCACGCCTGAAGCAGGAAAGTTTGTGGTTTAAGATCGATGAAAAAAATGTATCGGAATTGTCGAAAATGAATCTCGACAAACTTGCAAACTGGATGTATGATATTGAAGATAGGTTGTCTGAAAAACAGCGGGTGATAGCAAAAGACGTTTTGAAAGAAATAAGGGAACGGTTGCAGTTCCTGCTTGACGTCGGGCTTACGTATCTCACACTCGATCGTCCTTCCAAAACATTAAGCGGCGGAGAGTCACAGCGGATACGACTTGCAACACAGATAGGTTCCCAGCTTCAGGGAATTACCTACATACTTGATGAGCCTAGCATAGGCTTGCACCAACGCGACAATCACCGGCTGATACAGGCATTACAGAACCTTCGTGATATTGGCAATAGTGTATTGGTTGTTGAGCACGATAAAGACATCATGCTTGCTGCTGATTACCTTGTAGACATCGGACCTCTCGCCGGGAAACATGGTGGTCGTATTGTTGCTCATGGCGATCCCCGGAAGATATACAACTCACAAAGTGAAACCTCGAAATTCTTGTTCGGCGAACGTGTGATAGAAGTTCCCAAAGAACGCAGAAAGGGAACTGGCAAGAACATCGAACTTAAAGGTGCATCAGGTAATAATCTTAAGAACGTAAACATCAAACTTCCTCTTGGCAAACTGATAGTTGTCACTGGTGTTAGTGGAAGTGGTAAATCAACGTTGATCACAGAAACGCTTTATCCATTGTTGAGCGAACATGCCTATGGATCAAGAGTTACTCCGATGCCCTATAAAAGTATAAAGGGTCTTGAGAATATCGATAAAGTAATTGAAATCGATCAGTCGCCCATTGGCCGGACACCACGAAGCAATCCTGCGACATATTGCGGATTTTTCACCGATATAAGAACTTTGTTCGCGATGGTGCCGGAATCCAAGATCCGTGGTTATAATGCCGGACGATTTTCTTTCAATGTGAAAACTGGAAGATGCGATGTGTGTGAAGGTGGAGGTATGCGAGTGATCGAAATGAATTTTCTTCCGGACGTATACGTTCATTGTGAGAAGTGCAATGGGAAACGATACAACAGGGAAACGCTTGAGATTCGATATAAAGGAAAATCGATCAGCGATGTGCTTGACATGACAGTGGACGAAGCAGTAGAGTTTTTCAACGCAGTACCTTTCATTTACAGGAAAATTAAAGTGCTCCAGGAGGTTGGCCTTGGTTATATTACGTTGGGCCAATCGGCAGTAACACTCAGCGGTGGCGAGGCGCAGCGGGTTAAACTGAGTACTGAACTGGGTAAGAAGGATACCGGAAAAACTTTTTACATACTTGATGAACCTACCACCGGTTTGCATTTTCAGGACATACAACATCTCATCAATGTATTAAATAAGCTTGTCGATAGAGGCAATACAGTGTTGGTAATCGAACACAATCTTGATGTAATCAAAGTTGCGGATCACATCATTGATCTCGGACCAGAAGGTGGCGATGCGGGAGGTCGTATCTTGTTTGAGGGAACTCCGGAAGAGCTGATTAAAATGGAAGAAAGTCATACCGGCAAATTTCTTCATGCAGAATTATCTTCGCACACATGATACAATGGATTTGCAGATATTTTGATGAGCTGACACTACATGAGCTTTATGAGATACTGCGTTTACGTAATGAAGTATTTGTTGTAGAGCAGCAATGCGTGTATGCCGATACCGATGGTAAAGACCTGCAATGCTACCATTATATGGGTTGGCTTGACGGTAAGCTTGCAGCGTATACACGCCTGATACCCGCGGGTATTTCATACAAAGAGATTTCAATTGGAAGGGTAGTGTCTGCACCTGAGGTGCGTCGCAGCGGCGTGGGACGCGAATTGATGACTGGTTCGATATTAAAAGCATATGAGCTTTTTGGTAAACAGGACATAGTGATCGGCGCGCAATTATATTTGAAGACGTTTTATAGTTCACTTGGATTTGAGCAGGAAGATGATGTTTACCTTGAAGACGGGATCGAACACATAACAATGCGTTTAAGCACGAAACATTACCTGTAGTATCTACTACGTATTTCTACCAGTTTTTTGCCGGATTAAAAAAAGTTTTACTTCCACACACAAAAACAACATTTGCTGCGTTTATATCAGCAGTAATCCGGTCATCGTATCCTTTGAAGAATAAAATCTAATATTCATGAAACAGAATTTACCCATTTCTGTTTTGAGGTGTGGTATTGCTGCACTTCTCCTATTATTAAACCAAGCTGCCCACTCACAATTAAGTGAGGCTATGCCATCTGTTGAGGTTGGCATCACTGTCGGGCCTTCAAACTTTCTCGGTGATCTTGGTGGAAATGTTGGTCGTGGTACGCGTTTTCTGAAAGACAATAACTTTCAGACAACAAAAATGACCGTTGGCGGCTATGTAAGCTATCAGCCACGAGAGTGGATTGGTGTAAGAGCTGCTATCAACTACGGATCTCTTGAAGGTGATGATGCTATAATTAAAGGGAAAGGCGGCCTGGAAGAATACAGAAAGATCCGCAATTCAAATTTCCGCTCAAAACTTTTCGAGGCCCTAATCATGGCCGAAATTTATCCAACGGTTTTCTTTGAGTACGATCAATTCGATGTTTATCATAAGCTGAGGCCCTACCTGACATTTGGAGTAGGAATGTTTAAGTTCAATCCAAAAGGATTGGATGATGCAACCGGGCAATGGGTGGAGCTACAACCACTCCATACTGAAGGCCAGGGATTTCCTGAGTATCCCGGACGTCAGCCATACAAGCTTACTGAAATGAATATCCCGATGGGAATTGGTATCAAGTATTTTATTAACGATAGGATGAGTTTATCGTTTGAACTCATTCATCGGCAAACCAGCACCGATTACATAGATGATGTAAGCACCAATTATATTGACCCGACGTTATTTTATCAATATCTGCCACCAGCACAGGCACAGGTGGCCGAGCGAATGGCGAACAAAACAGGTACGCCGTTGAGCAGGGTATTTGATGCCGGGGATAAGCGAGGCAATCCGAAGTTGAACGATTCGTACTATAGTGCTGGCTTCAAGCTGGGCATGCGATTGGGCGGAGGAAGCAGCAGGTGGAATAACTCGACGCGCTGCCCGGTAGCTTTTTGACGGAAAGCAGCTTTTTACAGAAAGCGGAAAGCGGAAAGCGGGAAGCGGCTTTTTACAGAAAGCGGAAAGCGGAAAGCGGGAAGCGGAGAAATGTGAATTTAAAATTCCGAATTCCGAATTACGGATTATGAATTACGGATTATGAATTACGGATTATGAATTCCGAATTATGAATTCCGAATTACGAATGCTAAATTTGATCTGCGTGGAACCATGGTCGTTAGTTCCTTCAAACCTTATCCTTCGCGGTTCACGTTCAGACTTAGAGTGTCGAATGCATTCGTAATGTTTTGCAATAATGAATAAGAAGCTATCGAGCTTTTTATATATGGTGCACCTGCATGAAAACCGGGTGCCATGTAGATCTTTGTTAGCCCTAAATTCTAGACCAGTAAGCAGCAGGGAAATTAGTATAATCTAATATCCGGTTGAGTCGAACCGTTGATCCGTTCCCTATATTTTCTAAGTACCCTAAGACTAGACAGATTTTATTAATCACTCCCTGCACTTGCTTCTGGCCCCTTTGAAATGGAGAACGGAATACAAGAAAACTCCAAACCGGAAAAGGCAAACCGGAAACGGAAAACTGGAAACGGAAAACTGGAAACGGAAAACTAGAAACTGGAAACCGGAAACGGAAAACTGAAAAAGGGAACCGAAAAAGGCAAACTCAAAATGCAAAATGGAATTAAACATTTTCACATCTTCACATCTTGCACATTTTCACATCTCCACATCTCCACATCTTCACATTTTCACATCTCCACATCTTCACATCTTCACATTCCCACTAGCACATTAGCATATTAGCATATTACCCCATTACCCCACTAGCATATTAGCACTCAGTACTCATACTTCCCTCCCCACTTTGCCTTTAAAAATTTCCTGAGTTCTTCTTCGCGCGGATTTTTTCCCGGGTCATAAAACCTGGTGCCGGCAAGCGCATCCGGAAGGTATTCCTGCTCAGAGAAGTTTCCTTTATAACTATGCGCATATTGATAACCTTTGCCGTAATCAAGCTTTTTCATCAGCCCCGTAGGTGCATTGCGTATATGTAGTGGTACAGGCAGATCACCTTCATTGCGAACCTTTGCAATCGCATCTTCAATCGCCATATAAGAAGCATTGCTTTTATACGAAGCCGCAAGATATGTTGCACATTGCGCAAGGATAATCCTCGACTCCGGGTAACCAATCTTGTTCACTGCCTCAAAGCAACTATTGGCCAGCACAATGGCTGTGGGGTTCGCATTACCAATGTCCTCACTCGCAAAAATGACCATTCTTCTTGCAATGAACTTCACATCTTCACCGCCTTCGATCATTCGTGCAAGCCAGTAAATCGCAGCGTTCGGATCACTGCCGCGCATGGATTTTATGAATGCTGAAATGATATCGTAATGCTGTTCGCCTGATTTGTCATACATCGCAATTCTTTGCTGCGCTATGGATATGACCAGCTCATCGGTAATTATGATCTCTTTGTTTCCATCTTCCTTCAATGTGTCTACAACAAGTTCAAGCAGGTTCAATAATTTCCTTGCATCACCTCCCGGAATGGTAAACAACGCATCGGTTTCATTGAGATTTATATCCAGCTGAGAAAGTTCAACATCCTCCTTCAAAGCTTTTTGAACGAGTTGAAGCATGTTTTGTTCAGTTAGTGGCTTCAATACGTAAACCTGGCAGCGACTGAGTAATGCACTGTTAACCTCAAAAGATGGGTTTTCAGTTGTTGCCCCGATAAGTGTTATCACACCTTTTTCCACTGCGCCAAGTAATGCATCCTGTTGACCTTTGTTAAACCTGTGTATCTCGTCAATGAACAAGATCGCACGCTCCGCATGCTTTGCTTCCTCGATCACCTGGCGAACCTCTTTAACGCCGGCACTGATCGCGCTCAGCGTATAGAATGGAACGTTCAGCGTATGAGCGATAATATTGGCGATGGTTGTCTTGCCCGTTCCTGGCGGTCCCCACAAGATCATCGAAGGGATTTTTCCCTGATCAATTGAGCGGCGTAATATGCTGCCACTACCTGCGAGATGTTCCTGGCCCGCAAGATCTTCAAGTCTTTTTGGTCGCATTCTTTCCGCCAGCGGAGCTTTCATACACTGATCTTTTATTCAATTGAATTTTGAATCGTCGGTCCTTATCAGCTTTTCAAATCAAGCTTTATCTGCAATTCATCAAACTGTTTCTCATCTATCGGCCCCGGTGCATCGAGCATTACATCACGACCGCTATTGTTTTTGGGGAACGCAATGAAGTCGCGAATGCTTTCGCTTCCTCCAAGTATCGCGCAAAGCCTGTCGAATCCAAAGGCTATTCCGCCATGAGGAGGCGCACCATACTCAAATGCTCCCAGGAGGAATCCGAATTTATGCATGGATTCTTCCTTACTCATTCCAAGCGCTGCAAACATCTTTTCCTGTAATTCGCGCTGATAGATACGAATCGATCCGCCACCGATCTCATTTCCATTCAACACCATATCGTAAGCATTTGCCTTAATATTCGCATAAGGATGCTGCAGGTATGCAGATGCATTTGTTATCTGTGGATCATTATTGATCATAATGTCAATGTGATCAGGCTTCGGCGATGTGAAAGGATGATGACGTGCTACCCAGCGATTGTCTTCTTCCGAATACTCAAACAAAGGAAAATCCATCACCCAAAGCAGTTTGAATTCATCTTTCTTACGAAGTCCAAGTCGCTCACCCATTTCAAGTCGGAGCTCACTGATTGCTTTACGTGTTCTTTCTTCAGCACCTGCAAGTATCAGGATCAGGTCTCCTGCTTTTGCGTTACATGCCGAAGCGATCGCACGCAATTTTTCTTCACTGTAGAATTTATCAACGCTGCTCTTGAAAGTGCCGTCTGCATTACATTTTATGAAAACGAGTCCCTGCATGCCAATCTGCGGGCGTTTTACCCAATCGGTGAGTTCATCGGTTTGTTTCCTTGTGTATTCAGCAGTGCCGGGAACTGAGATCGCCAGCACCGTTTCCGCATTCTCAAACACTCCAAAGCCGCTGCCGTGAATGAGTTCACCATGGGCCTCCAGACGTCCATTATGCTTAATAGGAGATTTGAGATTCGCTACCTTCATATCGAATCGGATGTCGGGCTTATCATTTCCATAGTTCCACATTGCATCATCCCAGGTCATTCTTTCCACCTTCGCATCGACGTCAATGTTCTTCACTTCCCGGAAGATTGAGCGGATCATTCCCTCGAACATATCGAGAATATCCTCCTGCTCCACGAAACTCATTTCACAGTCTATCTGTGTAAATTCTGGTTGCCTGTCTGCACGCAGATCCTCATCCCGAAAACATTTCACTACCTGGTAATAGCGATCGTAACCGCTAACCATCAGCAATTGCTTGAAGGTTTGTGGCGATTGAGGCAGGGCATAAAACTGGCCCGGGTTCATGCGACTCGGTACCACAAAATCGCGTGCTCCCTCCGGTGTGGATTTGATCAGGAACGGAGTTTCAATATCCATGAAGCCCTGTTCATGAAGGTAATTGCGGGCTGCCCGGTTTACGGAATAACGCAATTCGAGATTTCTCTTCACCGCATTTCGGCGAAGGTCAAGAAACCTGTAACGCATGCGAAGATCGTCACCACCATCCGTATCGTCCTGGATCGTGAAAGGCGGGGTAATCGATCGATTTAATATGTTAAACGATGTCAGCTTTATCTCGATGTCCCCGGTGGGAAGGTTGGGGTTCTTATTACTTCTTTCAGCCACTATGCCCGTCGCCTGAACAACAAACTCACGTCCGAGGGGTTGCTGCTCCAGTTGGGGATTTAGGTCTTCGCCAAAAACTAGTTGAGTAATTCCATAGCGATCTCGCAGATCCGCAAAACTTATGCTTCCGAATTTGCGTACCACCTGGATCCATCCTGCCAGTGTTACTTCCTGTCCAACCTGTTGAATGCGAAGTTCTCCGCATGTATGAGTTCTATACATGAATGTCGTTTGTTAGGCGGCAAATGTACATCAAATGCCAAACTCCTTTTTGTGGCGGTTTTTGAATTTCATCAAAAAGTGCTATATTAACTTACAGTTCAAAGCCTCATTCGGGCACGCCACTCCAACGAGAAGACCAGTCATCCAATCCTCGACAAGCCAACCAACGTACCTCCCATTCGCAAAAAGAAAATGGAACTCTATGGAAATTCTCCTCATCTTTTCTTTAGTTGCATTGACAGTGCTGTTATACAGCCCCGTTTGCAAGCTGTATGAACGCTTTTTGATGAAGCGTCACCAGCAGAGATTCAAATGTCAGCAGGAACATTACCATTACGTCATATCTTCAAACATCAGGTATTATAACTACCTAACGCCACAGGAACAGGTACGCTTCTTATTTCGCACTTATCTGTTCCGTCAATCAAAAAAATTTCATTACATCGAAGTGCAACCTTCGCCGGAAATGCCACTCCTTATCAGTGCCGTTGCCGTGCAGCTTAGTTTCGGGCTTGATAAATTCCGACTGGATTATTTCCGTGATATATTCGTGCTTCGCGATGACTACCATTATGGCTTTTATTCCCGCCCTTTCCAGGGCCATGTGGATCAAAGCGGGGTTTATCTTTCCTGGGATAATTTCCTTAAAGGCATAAGAGGAATGAGCCGCAATTGCAACGTGGGACTTCATGAAATGGCGCATGCACTTGCGTATGTAAATTTTATAACGCAGACCGAAGAAGACAAACACTTCAAAAAAGAATTCCGCAATTATTCAAAGATCGCACGTCCGATATTCAACAGCATGCAGGAAGGGGGAAAGAACATACTTGGTGATTATGCATCTACCAACTATCACGAATTTTGGGCGGTGAGTGTAGAAAACTTTTTCGAAAACCCGGTTCGCCTCAAAGAAGACCTCCCGCTGCTGTATGATGCAATGTCAAAGCTGTTAAGACAAGATCCTGTTCATCTTTATCTTACTGCCGACGTGGCTGCTTAATCTAAAACACAACCGGATCAGACCTTGCGCGACAAAGTTTTTTCGAATCGTGCTACATCGGCAAGAGGATGTATGGGTGCCTGGCGGACAATGTTCTGAGCCAGCTCATGCGCGAAATAGGGTGCGAGAGAAAAGCCTTTCGCCCCAAGGCCATTGAAAATACCCACATTCGTATAAGCGGGATGAAAGCCAACAAATGGCCGTCGTTCAAAAGTGGCGGGCCGCAACGATGCAATATGTTCAACTATTTTTACGGGGAGTTTGAGCCATTGCCCCAGTGAGTCAAGCATTGCTTCGCGATATTCAGCGGTTGGCTGAGTATCTACATTCTTCCACTCATAAGATGCGCCGCTCCAAAAAAGATCGTTGCCTATTGGTGCAAGTTTCATGGTCTTCTTAAATACCTTATTAGTGGGAAGTCCTTTGATCTCAACAACCAGCGCCTGCCCTTTATTTAAAGCAAACGGCAGATTTGAAAAATATGGATTGAGTGAGCCTGGCACACCTTCGCAAAACACGATCTTTTCGGCAATGATGTCTTTATATCTCACTTCGTGACCGGATACCTGCAATGCTTCAAAGTCAAAAACCTCATCCATCAAAAGCGATGCATTCTCCAGTTGCTTTCTATATCCCTTGAAAAGCTTATGTGTTGTAACAAGATATGCCGGTTCAATTTCTCCATAACCGAAATGGTAATTGAAGTATTCACCATATCGATCATCATCGCCGATCTGATGCATGAAATCAGCTTTCTCTTCCAGCCTGTGGGCGAATGCTTCACGCATTTGCTGGTTGGGGAAAAAGTTGATGATGTTCTTTTGTTGAATGGCATCGATGTTCAACTCTGACCCAAGCTCAGTGTATGCTTCAAAAGCAAATGGCATCAATTCGTCGATCATCCACGATTTCACAATGCGTCTTCCCGTAACAGGGTTGATCATTCCTGCCGCAGTATACGATGCTGCATTTTTATCAACTTTATCTATTAACACAACATCGAGACCTTCCTTTCGCAGGTACCAGCTTAAGAAAGTTCCTGCAGCGCCTTGCCCAACAATGATCACATCTTTTCGCATTGGGTAAAGGTATTACTCTTTCTCAACCATCAGTTTCATTCCCTGTGCATTACTTATAAATTCAGGAGCATACATACATTGTGCTAATGCAATACCATTAAAAAAAGTTCCAGCAATTTGAACAGTCATCCTGTATTCAAACTGGTATGAGCCCTTCGGAAGCCTATCGAAATAAAAATCGGTAGAAGCATCCCCGGTCACCTGGTAGTATCCAAGTCCCCCATTCCATGTATATCCGCTGAGTACATCAACAGGCTCGAGAGAAGCTGCGCGCATGTCTTGCAGATGGACATACTCAAGGGTTCTATCAGTTGTAAGTTTCAATCTCACAACAAGCTTATCGCCAATCCTGATCATCGCACCGTCCTGTATCGGCGTCAGTACAGGTCCTTTATCAGACATCTTTTCAACGAACAGCTGCTTCTGAATTGACAATGCAGTAGCGGAGTTTTTGATCTTATCAAGGTCTTCAAAATATTGCCAGTATACTGCTCCCCAGCCTGGTTTTGTATTACCTGACTTATTGATATCAATTTTTATGTTCCCATACGATGCACGAACATCCCTTCCCTCAATTACAGACTTCATATAACCTGTGCCTGCTTCCTGCTGATCCTTTGAGAGAATTTTATTTTCGCCAAGTGTGAAACGCACAGAAGGTGTTTCATTCAGCCAGTTGCCTCCCGTTATCAACAGAGCATAAGCCGCATCTGCTGTAGCTGCAACATTGCCCCAATGATTCGTTTGTTTGTGCCTGATCAACCATGTTTTCAAACTGTTTATCTGTTCCGGCGATGCTTTCATTTCTGCAAACGCTTCGATCAATGCAGCCTGTGCTTCAATGGCCGACTGATACCAATAATAACCACCGGTAACATCTTTCCAATACATGCCAAGCTCCTGATGGTGTATTGCGTTTTCTTTTAGTGAAACAAAAATCCGGTTGGCATTATGACGATCACCTGTTCGAAGTAGTGACAATAAGGTTGTTGCCTGTCCATAACGGTTAAGCTTTATCCATTGTGTTTGGGATAATTTTCTGTAGAAATTAAAGGCATCAAATGCCTTTCCCGTTACGCCAAATTCCTGGTAAAAACTTAGCATGTACAGATAGTGAACCTGGATCGTTGAAATTCCCGGGCTCTTTGCCTTTAATGCATTTCTATGATCTTCAATGATACGTTCATGGGCATAAGCAAGTGCAGGTTTCGCTATACTAAGCAGGAAACTTTTTTGTTCATTGTTAACAGCGTTCAGACGAATCAATCTGCCAATGCCAATAAGTATCTCCTGCGTAATAAATCTGTCTGATGGTCCGCCCTGCATCCAACTAAACGCACCATTGTCCTGCTGCAGGTTTTTCAATTGTTTCAATGCATCGTCAATCGCTTTCGCGTTTTGAATACTGTCAAACAATTGATACAGATCTTTGAATTGTTGACTTTGTGATTTCGCTTCAAAAATCCAGGGTGTTTGTTTTAGTAAGATGTTCTTTAACTCCTGGTTTTGTTCAAGCTTTGATAAGTAGCCGGTGTCTTTTGCATGCCATTGCTTCATCACTTCGCCGATGATGGGCGAGGAGCGCAAGATGTTCGCGGCAATGGCATTTGCATACATACGATGAAAAATTTGGTCAGATGACCCATCGCGAACCGTAATGAGATAAGGAAGTGACTGCACGACCATCCATGACGGATTCGTAGTATATTCAACGCTTAATTTATGATGGCTGATTGTTTCGCTTCCTTCACTGTTTAACAATGCATCGAATCGAACGTTCCTAGAAGTATCCGATTGCATCGAAATGATTTGCGTCTCCGTTACAAGTTTTCTGTTAGATAAAATTGGAATAACGTTTTCTTCACCGTCAGTATGATTTTGTGATCGAACAAAGAACCTGTATATGACAGGCTTCTGATATAGGAATGGAACTTCAATACTGAAATTTGCAACAACAGATTCGCCGGCAGCGGCAGTGAAGTATTGATTAGGGAAAAAATTTCGGAACCATCCATCTACCGGCTGCATTGTTTCCGGGTCGATCAACTGAAGTTCCACCTGGCCCGTCATCTCTTCTGAGGTCATGTTCACCACCTTCGCCATCAGCTCCAGGTGATCACCTTCGCGAAGAAACCTCGGAATGTTCGGTTGAACCATCAATGGTTTTTGAGTGATCATGGTTCTTTCAAGGCTTCCAAGTTCCAGGTTTTCACTGTGTGCTATATTCAACCATCGCCATTGAGTAAGCGCATCCGGCATTGTAAAACGTAAGCTTATACTTCCGTTTTCATCGGCCTTCACATCGGGAAAAAAGAAAGCGGTCTCACGAAAATCGCGTCGCATCTGGATAGGCGCTTGCTGCTTTTCCTGTGGCGCTGCGCCTGCGCTCGCAGTGCTATCGGCGGCAAGCTGGTTAACCACTAATCCGGAAGCTTTGCCACGCATTCTAACAGTTGCGGATTCTTCCATCTTCGCCTCCGCATTCGCCACTGCGGTTGGACGTGAGAACACTCGCCTCGACCGACCAGCAAAAGGCTCGTAACCAAGCGTCGTGTATTGTTTATCAAAACCCGCTCCGTTATAATTATTGAAGTATTTGCTGAATTGGTCAGCCCGCTTAAAATTTGTGGATCCGTCAAATCGACCCTGGGGGATTGCCTTGCTCCAAATGGCAGGCAGCAACCACTCATGCTTTCGAAGCACATCCAGCGAAGCATCATATAACACAGAAACGAGTTCAGCAGGAATCGTTTTGTTATCGTGCGATTGAATTTTCAACTTCCATTCTTCATTGGCAGCAGGCAATGTCCTATCGCGAAACGTCTCCACTGTCATCTTAAGCTTCTTGTTATCGTAAGGCACGCTGATGATCTTTTCATCGCTATAAAAACTATTATTTCGAACCGATGCAACAATGATCCTTATATGCCCCCGATCCTGTTCTGCAATTTTTTTTACATTGAATTCCCTGCCGGCGTTTGTTACCAGATAAGCATTTGCAGAATCGTTGGTCATCTCCTGCAATACGATGTTTGCTTTATCAAGATTTGTGTGCACGCGGTACTTCAACTCATTTCCTGGCTGCAATGATTCTTTGTTGCTTGCAATTTCAACATAGGCTTCACCAGATACAGGTTTAGCACCGATGACCCTGAAGATATGTTTGGCAACGCCAGTATCTGCATGTCCCATAGTGTATACTTCGAGCAGGTAGTATCCTTCTTTCAGCGGTTGTTCTGCAATCTTCAACTCTTTGTTTGCTGAATCATTGCGCTGCGAAATACGGACTTCAACTGGCCAGTTGGCAATCTCATTTTCATTCTTATAAATATCAAAAGGGAATTGTTGAACATAACTAACAGAATCGATAAGGAACTGATCAGGTTGTTCCCATAGGCGCGGCCTCAACACCCGACCCGGCTCTTTCAGTTTGCTCACCCGTATGTTCAATCCACTGTTTAGTGGAATATCATTTAGATTTTTAACCGTAATGGTTGCTCGGGGTATAGAGTCGGTGTTGTACTTCGTCTGTGCTTCTATGTTTACCATCAGTGCGGTATAACCTGCGTTTACCGTAAGCTGGCTGGAATGTGTTTCGCCATTCATGTCGGTTACATCGGCATTCACTTCAAAATGAAATACGGGCGCAAATTCCCTGGCTTGTTTCTTATCAGGGATCGCCACAAATGATATTTCGAAGTTTCCCGCCGCATCTGTTTTTGTTATACCGGAGGTAATCTCCATTACCTCATCTTCAAAGGGTGGCCATATACGACCGAAGCCCCTGCTCCAGATAGGGAAATAAACTTTTCGTGTTACGCGATAACGTACGTTCGCATTCGATATTGAATTACCGGCAAATGCAGTGGCCATGCCCTTTATACTAATGGTATCGTTTACTAAAAAAGTTTGAGTGGGTCGCCTCAAGTCAACATTGAACTTTGGACGTTTATATTCTTCAACGGAGAATGATGTTATGCTTTGTGTTGAAGTATCTCGTATGGTGAAGACGCCATTGAGCCTGTCCGAAGGCAATGTGAATTTTCCATGATATGATCCAAAATTGTTAGTCAGGACTTTCATGCTATCTACCTGTATGCCGTTAGCATCTTCAAGTACAACAAGCGTGGGGAAGTCTTTTTCCGAACGTGGGTTTTTGGTCAGGTAATCACGTGTTGCAACAATCCCTTTGAATTCTACGATCTGCCCCGGTCGATATATTGCCCGATCTGTGTAAAAAAAAGTTCGTCGGTTTTGCTTTTCAAATTGATCTTGCCGAACCTCGGTTTGTGATTCAACATAATGCCGGTAGATATGTGGTTCATTCACAACCAACCGGTCATTATTGTATTTTAATTCAAATACTCCGCGATTATACCCGCGTTTCACATCCACCTTTGTTATGAATTTGCCCTGGTGGTCCGACGTAAATGTATTTGCAAGTTCATAGAAGTTTTTTCTTGCTTTTTCGTCATACTTCATGTAATGCTGATTAACCACAACACCAGGCATCGTTTTTCCTTCAACGCGATCAACAACAAAATGGTCATTCTCCTTGTTGAAGTAGCCAATATTTGAAACCTGGAATTCTACAGCACCAAGATGCTTATTATTTTTAAGCGCAAAGTTTGGATCCGATGATGCAACAATCGTGTAATGTCCATTAGGCAGCGCATCAACTATTGATTCCAGGCGATGCAATTGATAATCTTTTGTGTCTGGCAGGTTCAATGAAAAGGAACGCATTGGTTTCATTGAAATCAATTGCGACCAATACTCATTCTCCCAATGCTGACGGGTGTTTCGCCAGTAGTTTGTCTCGTGTTGAATGATGCGGAAATTTAGTGTTGCAGCGTTTTTGAAGGATACAAGCATTCGGAATGGCTTTCCAGGGAGGTTTACTTCCTCCAGTCCAATTGTGACCGCTGTTTCACGGATCCTTCGTATGAGTTCAGTGCAGTTCGATTTACCTTCGGAAGTTGCGTTAATGGACACAGCTTCATTGCACAGTTCAATAGCTCGAACAAGTGCGAAACGCATCGAATCCTGGTTTACAATTGTTTCGAATGATGCATCGTATGATGATCCGAGGTTAAAAAAATGTTGCGCCTGTAAGTACCATGCCTGTGCCGCAGCAGGATGCTTCGGGTAGCTTTCTGAGATGTTCTTCAAAGCGGCCAGGTAGAGTTCATTCTTATTATTGACGACGGCATTCTCATACATATACTGTATGCGTTGAATGTCTGCGTCGATGCGCGCCGATGGTTCTTTATCTTTTGAATGAAAACGCAATAGCTCCTGAAAGATGAGGAGTGACATAAATTTATTGTCTGAGCTATCGTTGTGTTCAATTTTCCATGTAACGAAATCCTCTGAATTTGAAAATGCTTTTTGTGCGTTTATTTCAAAAGCAGTTGCTGGCGCGATAGGAGAGCCGTCTGAAGATATGGAATAGTCGAGTGCACGATGCGCGAGAAGATCATAGACTGTTGGGCGAAGAAGGGGCGTATTACCTTTTGAAAGCAGCGGACTGTAACGTTGTATGGATGTTTTTTGAAGTAATGCTCTCGCCGATAAAGATTGCCTGTATAATTTGCTGATATGTTGATGAAATTGTTCTTCGCTCCAGTTCTCGAAGTTGTTGTCGCGATTTTGTGTATTCGTTCTGCCGTTTAGCTCGAAACGTACCTGCTGAAGTAAACGCCAATATGCTTCCGCGGTAAGACTTTGAAGTATTGCTCTTGAAACTCCAATACTGTTAAGGGTTTCTTTCTCCAG
This sequence comes from Bacteroidota bacterium, assembly GCA_023437225.1. Taxonomy (GTDB): domain Bacteria; phylum Bacteroidota; class Bacteroidia; order Chitinophagales; family Chitinophagaceae; genus Flavitalea. Next base: position 113,394 of record JAEZGS010000024.1, read on the forward strand.
TTGTCGGATCGCACGCGGCAATGCGTCTTCGTATTTACCTTGTTCAAGATAAATACGGTATTGAAGTGCTTTTATCTTTTGAACTTCGTTGTTTTCCTTTGATGCACGTGCATAAAGATCGTTGGTGATCTTGAGCGCTGTTTCAGTACGTCCTTCTTTAGAGAACAGGGAATCGACCCGCTTCCATTGCGTTTCAAAATATTCATGCTGTGCTTTCATTGGCAGGAAAAAAAATTGCGACAGGATTATCAGTATTATCGTTCGTAACATCATCTGTTTTTTGGAGATTCCACGTAAGCTACTAAAATGCAGAAAGCCCCCGGTTAGAGAGCTTTCCAAAAATTATCATTTAACAACCTGGTCAGGCGGTTTGTCTTTGTTCAAGTACTTTCTTGATCGTAGCACCAATATCTGCGGGACTCGAAACCACTTCAATTCCGCATTCGGCCATTATTTTCATTTTTGCCTCTGCGGTATCATCTGCGCCACCGACAATTGCACCGGCATGTCCCATCCGACGCCCCGGAGGAGCTGTCTGTCCGGCTATGAAGCCAACAACGGGTTTGGTACCAAATTCTTTATACCATCTTGCGGCTTCCGCTTCCATGCCGCCACCGATTTCACCAATCATCACTACTGCATCGGTTTCAGGATCGCCCATAAACATCTCAAGCGCTTCGCGTGTAGTAGTTCCGATAATAGGATCGCCTCCAATTCCAACTGCAGTGGACACACCCAGCCCGGCCTTTGCTACCTGGTCCGCCGCTTCGTAAGTAAGGGTGCCCGATTTCGAAACAACGCCAACACGTCCTTTCTTGAAAACAAATCCTGGCATAATTCCCACCTTGCATTCATCGGCGGTAATAACACCCGGACAATTAGGTCCTATAAGGCGGGTGTTGGTACCAAGCAGGTAATTTTTGACTTTCACCATATCCTGTACAGGGATGCCTTCAGTGATACACACCACCAGTTCGATGCCTGCTTCGGCTGCTTCCATAATTGCGTCAGCAGCAAAACCGGGCGGAACGAAGATTATAGAGACGTTTGCGTTGGTTTGCTTTACAGCTTCTGCAACCGTATTGAATACTGGCTTATTCAGGTGCACGGTACCACCTTTATTAGGCGTTACTCCACCAACCACATCTGATCCGTATTCGATCATTTGCGAAGCGTGAAATGTTCCTTCGGTACCAGTAAATCCCTGCACTAATATTCTTGAACTCTTGTTTACTAATATGCTCATAGTAGGGCAAATATAATGTGGTAATGTTGAAATGGGAAATGGGAAATCGAATACATTAGCACACTAGCACATTAGCACACTAGCATACTAACACACTAGCACATTAAGATAACAGCTCATCCATGTTCCTGTCATTATCAATTTTACCAGTCATTTCGAGCATACGCATATCTTTTGCATCCTTTAAAAATTCAGATGCGAAGATGAAATCATTGAGCCTTTCGTTCTTACTAAAAATGATCTCTTCTTTATTGCCTTCCCATTCTTTCTGTCCCTCATGCATGTAAAGAATGTGATCGCCCATCTCCATCACACTGTTCATGTCGTGGGTGTTCACAATAGTTGTGATGTTATATTCGATAGTGATCTCTTTAATGAGTCGGTCAATTACCATTGAAGTAAGCGGATCAAGTCCCGAGTTGGGCTCATCAACAAAGAGATATTTTGGATTCAACACAATTGCCCGCGCAATGCCTACGCGCTTCTTCATACCGCCACTAAGTTCTGCAGGAAACTTTTTATTTGCGCCGTCAAGGTTAACACGATCAAGCGCTTCATTCACACGTTTCCGTTTTTTCTGATAATTATCGGTTGTGAACATGTTGAGCGGAAACATTACATTTTGTTCAACTGTCAGACTGTCAAATAATGCAGAACCCTGGAACAACATGCCGATCTCCTTGCGGATCTCTTTTTTTTCGTGGACGTCCATGCTGATGAAGTCGTGTCCATTATAAAGTATCTGGCCGCTGTCGGGAGTAAATAATCCCACCAGGCATTTCATAAACACCGTTTTTCCACTTCCGCTTGAACCGATGATCAGGTTGCAACTTCCCGGATGCATGTTCACGGTTACTCCGTTAAGTATGGTTCGGTCGCCAAATGATTTCTTAATATCTTTTACTTCGATCATTATAGTTGATTGAATTAATCAGTACTCAACAACAGGAGACTGAGGATATAATCCGCACACAATATCGCCACACAACTTACCACTACAGATTTTGTACTTGCTCTTCCAATTTCAAGCGAACCACCTTTTACATTATATCCATAAAAGGCGGGTATGCTTGCGATAAGAAATGCAAAAACATATGCTTTGATCAGAGCGAAATAAACGTTGAAAGGCATGAACGCTAACAGCAATCCGGTGTCATAATCATTGGCAGAAACTATTCCGGTAGTTACACTGGCAAGCCGTCCGCCGTAAATACCAAGTCCTGCCGAAATCACTACCAGCAGCGGAATGGTTATAAGCCCTGCGAGTATCTTGGGTAGAACCAGGTATGCCTTTGTGTTGATGCCCATTATCTCAAGGGCATCGATCTGTTCACTTACACGCATATTTCCCAGTTCACTTGCAATCTTACTTCCCACTACGCCGGCAAGAACGATTCCAACAAGCGTGGGAGAGAACTCCAATATCACGGTGTCTCGAACTATCTGTGCAACGAGCGTTTTTGGAAGCACAGGCGATACCATTTGGTATGCGGTCTGTAACGCCGAAACGGCTCCCATAAAAAACGAAATGATAACAACGATCCACAAGGAGCCGATGCCTATTTCAGAGCACTGATGCATTAGTTCTTTCCAGTACATCTTTGAGTTCTCCGGCCTGGAAAACATGCCGCGCAATAAAAGAATGTACTCGCCAAATTCAGAAAATACCTTCATGTTTTATCGTTGAGGTCGATGCCCCTAAATTTATTGAACCTGCTGCTTTTTATTTTTTGCAGGTTTTGCTTTCAGATCCGCATACTTCTTATCCTGCCCTCCGGAAGAAGATTTCGATTTCAATTGTGCATCTACAACAGCTATCATCGCCATGTTGACAATGCTTCGAACCGAACTGCCCAGTTGCAACACGTGCACAGGCTTCTTCAATCCAAGGAGAATCGGACCGATTGCATCGGCACCTCCAACTTCCTTAAGTAAATTATATGCCACATTGCCTGCTGCAAGGTTAGGGAAGATAAGCGTATTAACCTCTGCATCAACAAGTTCACTGAATGGGTAGTTTTCTTTAAGCATCTCCTGGTTAAATGCAAGGCTTGCCTGCATCTCACCGTCTACCAATAAAGTCGGGTTCTTTTGTTTAATGATGGCCCTTGCTTGTGCCACAAGTTTCGCTTCCGGCGAATCACTCGAACCAAAGTTTGAATAACTCAGCATGGCGATTCTTGGCGTGAGGTTAAAGTTCCTCACTTCTCTTGCTACCAGCAGGGTAATGTCTGCAAGTTCTTCAGCGGTTGGATTGAAATTCACCGTGGTATCTGCCAGGAAAAGAGGTCCCTTCTTGGTCAGGAGTATGTACATGCCGGCCAGTTTCTTGGTCCCTTCTTCCATGCCAATGATTTGAATGGCAGGACGAATGGTATCCGGGTAGTTTCGTGTCAACCCCGAAATCATTGTATCTGCTTCACCGGTTTCTACCATCATACACCCGAAATGATTTCGGTCTTTCATGAACTTCATCGACTCATACTTATTCACTCCTTTGCGATGACGCTTATGGAAGAATATGTCACCAAAGTATTGTCTTTTATCTTCGGTTTCATCTCCTTGCGGATTGATGATTGGAAGTGTATCGATATCGATGCTGTTCTCGTCTGCTATAGCTTTGATCACGTGCGGCTTTCCGAGGAGAATAGGATAGGCAATGCCTTCGTCATAAACAATCTGAGCTGCTTTGAGGATCTTTGGATTGTCTGCTTCGGCAAATACAATTCGCTTAGGATCCTTTCTTGCCTTGTTCCCTATCACCCGAAGGATCTGGTTGTCCAGGCCGAGTCTCTTATTGAGTTCAACGGCATATTCATCCCAGTTCCTTATGGTTGCCTGCGCAACCCCGGATGCGATCGCAGCCTTTGCAACTGCCGGGGCAATGGTTGACAGCAGACGAGGGTCCAGTGGTTTAGGTATGATGTAATGTGGTCCGTAAACAATGTTTTTTTCGTTATATGCGATATTCACGATATCGGGAACGGGCGTTCTTGCAAGCTCTGCAAGCGAGCGTACAGCCGCTAATTTCATGTCCTCATTAATCGATTTCGCGCGAACATCAAGGGCGCCACGGAAGATGAACGGAAATCCAAGCACATTATTCACCTGGTTAGGATAATCGCTTCGCCCAGTTGCCATGATAATATCATCTCTTACCGAGGTGGCTGCTTCCCAGGTGATCTCAGGATCCGGGTTTGCCATCGCGAAAACAATGGGTCTCTTTGCCATGCTTTTCACCATTTCCGGCGATATCGCATTTGCAACGCTTAATCCTATAAAGACATCAGCGTCTTTCATAGCTTCTGCAAGAGTGCATGGGGGAGCATCGATTGCAAATTGTTGTTTCTCTGAATCAAGATCTGGCCTTCCCTTGTAGATCAAACCCTTTCGGTCGAACATATAGATGTTCGAAGGCTTTGCGCCCAGCGCGATGTATAGTTTGGTGCATGCCATTGAAGCAGCACCTGCACCATTCACTATCACCTTTACTTTGTCGATCTTTTTCTTTTGCAGATCCAAGGCGTTGAGCAATGCCGCGGAGCTAATAATGGCAGTACCATGTTGATCATCGTGCATAACCGGGATGTCCATGATCTCACGTAGCTTTCTTTCAATGTAGAAACATTCAGGAGCTTTGATGTCTTCCAGGTTAATTCCGCCAAACGTCGGTTCGAGTGCCTTCACAATTTGCACAAATCTCTCCGGGTCTTTTTCGTTGATCTCAATATCAAATACGTCGATGTCCGAGAATATCTTGAACAATACGCCTTTCCCTTCCATGACTGGTTTGGAGGCTTCCGGACCAATATCGCCAAGACCCAGAACGGCCGTGCCGTTAGAGATCACGGCAACAAGGTTGCCCTTGGCTGTGTACTTATAAACGTTCTCAACATTCTGATGGATTTCTTTACACGGCTCGGCTACACCGGGAGAGTAAGCCAGGGATAGATCGCGCTGTGTTTTTGCATCTTTGGTGGGTACTACTTCTATCTTTCCGGGGCGACCCTTTGCATGATATTCAAGGGCCTGCTCCCGCCGTAGATCTTTCTGCATAAAGTGGATTTTGTCTGTTACGGTTCCTTTCTAGCGCATGCAATTTAGGTCATTGAGCGATAGAGACGGGTGATTTTCTGCACTTTACTGCTGTTGGTATCATTAAAATGCCAAGTTTGCGTTAACATATTATAACCGGAAGTTGCCCGCTTATTTGATAAACCAAAAAATGTATTTTTAGAACCGCAATTCAAACAACCGTTAACAACCTATGCATAAGATAAAATTTCAACTAACTGTACTTGCCATCGCAGGTACATTTTTGTTTGCCGCATGTTCCAAGGAAAAAGGAGTAGAGAACGGCACGTTGGAACCCGGTGTGGATACGAGTTCCATGGCCTCGAAGGTCAAAGATACAGCGCTGATGATCGCAGAAGATATCTACCTGTGGTACCAGCAAATACCCGCAAATTTCGACGCAAGGAAGTATGCTGATCCGGGTGCCATAATGGAAGCTATCCGGCAATACAGCGTTGAGCCAGGTTTTCCAAATCCGGTCGATCGTTGGAGCTTCGGTATGAAAAAAGAAGAATGGGACAATGTTGCCGGTGGTATCGCAAAAGACTTCGGTCTTAATATATTTTTTCTTGAAGACGGTGATCTGCGTGTAAGATCTGTGGACGAAAATTCACCTGCTGGACAAGCCGGGGTGCGGCGCGGCTGGAGAATTACGAAGATCAACAACAGCACAAACATGACGATCGCAAATGCCGACTTCATTGTTGACAATGTATATTACAGCGACCAGACAACGTTTACATTTGCAAAGCCTGATGGCACAAACGTTACTCTTCCACTTGGATCTGCAAGCTATATTGAAAACCCTATTTACCTCGACACGGTGTACAACATAAATAATAAGAATGTCGGGTACATGGTTTACAATTCATTCCTCGGCGAAGAAGAGCCGATCACGAATAAATTTGCAGAAGTGTTTCAGAAGTTTAGTGATGCAAATGTGACTGAAATGATCATCGACCTTAGATACAACGGTGGTGGTTATGTATCGCTGCAGGACAAGCTTGCAAACTACCTGGCACCATCGTCTGCCAACGGCGATGTGATGATGAGCCAGGAGTTTAATAATAAATACTCGGTTTATAACAGCACAACGAAATTTGAGAAGATTGGTAATCTTAATTTGTCGCGGATCTTTTTCATTGTAAGTGGAAGCACAGCATCTGCAAGTGAATTGCTCATCAATAACCTCAAGCCATTTATGGATGTGAAAGTTGTTGGACCGGAATGGACCTATGGTAAGCCGGTTGGATACTTCAATATTCCTGTCGGCGACTGGTATGTATTCCCTGTTTCCTTCCGTTCGACCAACAAGAATGGATCGGGTAATTATTTCGATGGCATCCAAACCGATAAGCAGGTTGGCGATGGCATCGATAAAGACTGGGGAGACGTTAACGAAGCAAGTCTGTCATCTATTCTCCGATACATTAATACGGGCTCATTTGGCTTCGCCGGTGAAAGGCCTGGTGTTGCTGCACGTGACGGAATGCGCGATGGTAGGCTCAAAGAAACTAATCAACGTATAGATCGTGTGAAGTTCAGAGGGATGATTGCGGAAAGACCTTTTTAACGGAAAGCGGGAAGCGGGAAGCGGAAAGCGGGTACTAAAACTGCTTTCTGCTTTCCGCTTTCCGCATTCTGGAATAATATATTTTTGCTCATGCTTAAAGAGCAGATACAAGCGCTTGCATCAAAATACGCGCAAGACACCATTCAGATTCGCCGTCATCTTCATGCACATCCTGAGTTGAGCTACCAGGAGTTTGAGACGTCTAAGTTTATCCAGCAGAAACTTACGGATTACGGAATTCCCTTTGAAGTGATGGCAGCAACCGGAGTGGTTGGAATTATTAAGGGCATTGACGCTGATTCAAGGGTGATCGCACTTCGTGCCGATATAGACGCACTTCCTATCCATGAAGAAAATAATATAGCATATCGTTCCACAACTGATGGTGTAATGCATGCATGCGGGCATGATGTTCATTCCAGTTGCCTGCTTGGCGCCGCACGAATATTAAGTGAACTCAAAGACCAATGGAAAGGCACTGTGAAGTTGATCTTTCAACCAGGTGAGGAAAAGAATCCTGGAGGAGCCAGTCTTTTGATAAAAGAAGGTGTGCTGAATAATCCGGCGCCCTCCTGCATATTCGGCTTACATGTCCATCCGCATTTAGAGGTGGGTCAACTGAGCTTTCGTTCAGGCCAGGTGATGGCTAGTGCTGATGAATTATATTTTACCGTTCGCGGCAAAGGCGGTCATGCAGCGGCCCCGCATCTTACAGTCGACACAATACTTGTTGCTTCCCATCTTGTCGTAGCACTTCAACAGGTGATCAGTCGCAATAACAACCCTCTTTCTCCATCGGTATTATCGATATGTTCCATGCAGGGAGGGTATACAACAAATGTGATCCCCAATGAAGTGAAACTGATGGGCACATTTCGGGCGCTCGATGAAACATGGAGATATAAAGCACATGAACACATCCGGCAAATCGCCAAAGGAGTTGTTGAAGGAATGGGGGCGGAATTGGAGATGAGGATCGATATCGGATACCCCTGTGTTTACAATGATGAGCAGTTGCATGAAGTGGCGTTGAATCACGCAGTTGAGTATATGGGCGAAGAACATATTGAAACCACCGAGGTGCGTATGGGCGCGGAGGATTTCGGGTACTATTCACAGAAGATACCCGGCTGCTTTTATCGTCTGGGTGCGGGCAATGCCGCAAAAGGAATAAACTCAGGGGTTCATACACCCACCTTCAATATTGATGAATCCGCTATCGAGATCGGGATGGGTATGATGGCTTATCTGGGCGCAGTTGCGAATTTGGGAATGGAAGAACATGAATGAAATGGGAAACAGAGAAACGGGAAACAGAGAAACGGAAAACAGAGAAACGGGAAACGGAGAAATGGAAAACAGGAAAATAATACAGCATCCTTTATTCAGCGTTCAGCATTCAACATTCAGCATTCTGTAAACAGCATTCAGTTTTTCACCTCAACTACATCGCGGATCACGTATACTCCTGTTGGGAAAAGTCGCTTGATTGGATCAACATAACTTTCGGCTTCTTCGCGGCTGCGGAAATTTCCAACTTTCAATTTGATAAACGGACTTTGATACATAAGATAAGCTTTCAACTCCGGAAAGCTTTGATAGATCCGGGTTTTGGCGTCATATGCTTTTGCCCGGTCACTTGTATTAATAACCAGGATGCGGTAACCCTGAGCGGTTCTTCTTGCATTGCGGGTGGTCACTTCATTGATCTCAATCTGCTTGGCAACAAGAAGATCAACGCGACTGTCTTTATGAATAACAACTGATCCATTGCTGGTCTGGCCAATAGACCTGAAAGAAAGAAAAAGGGCAAGGATTACTAAAATGCGTTTCATTAATGTGCTATTTACGGACAATTCTTGCAAATCCAGGGCCAGTAAATGTTAATAATTGCCCTGTCCTGCATCTTCACCATTCACGATGGCAACACCGGCACTACAACCTAAACGATCGGCCCCGGCGTCAACAAGTTTCTTCGCGAATTCGTAATCACGAATCCCTCCTGAGGCTTTGATCTTGATATGTTCTGGCAGATGCGCACGCATGATCTGCACTGCTTCAACAGAAGCCCCTTTTTCTGCATATCCAGTGGATGTTTTAAGGAAGTCGACATTAAGTGCGGAGTAGATCTTGCAACATTCAATGATCTCTTCGGTAGACAATACGCCTGATTCAATGATAACCTTGATAAGTCGTTCATTCTTATGTGCCGCTTCAACCAGCCATTTCATTTCATTTTCCAGATATGACCATTGCCCGCTTTTTAATGCGATCAGATTGATCACAACATCTATTTCATCGGCACCATCCTGTATCGCCTGCTGCATTTCAAACACTTTTGCTTTTGATACAGAATACCCAAAAGGGAAACCTATAACAGTGGCTACCTTCACAGAACTTTCGTTTAGAATGGTAACCGCATTTCTTACGAATGGGGGTGGAATACACACAGCGGCGAAATGATACTGTCGTGCCTCAGCACAAACCTTCTTAACGTCATCAAGGGTAGTGGTAGCTTTAAGGATAGTGTGATCTATATAAGATGCAATGTTCATCAGATTTTAATTTGCTTCTGTAAAATAACGGCCATCGAAATTAAGCATTTACTTAAATTACCGGCCTTTTAAATAACCAACATACGAATGAGAAATGGGCACCGGATGCATGCGCAGTTATTTCTGCTGGCGCTTGCACTATTACTAATTCCAGTTATCAGTACAGCTCAGGAAAGCTTTCCGGTTAATGGAGTAGCCGATCCGAAACACAAACACTATTTTTTCGTAAATGCTTCAATCATCAGGGACGCTTCAAATACATTGCACAATGCGTCAATGGAGATCAGGGATGGAAAAATTGTGAGCGTGGGCAAGGATCTGAAGCAGCCTGTCAATGCAATTGTAATTGATTGTAAAGGACGATACATATATCCATCCTTCGTCGATATATACAGTGATTATGGCGTTGCTATTCCGCAACGGCAACAATCATCTACCGGATTCTTCGGACCGGCACAGTTAACGTCGAACATCAAAGGTGCATACGGATGGAACCAGGCACTGAGGTCCGATGTTGATGCAGTAAAAATTTTCAACGCGGATGGCCGGCAGGCTGCTGCACTTCGGGAGTTAGGTTTTGGTACTGTGTTAACACATCAGAAAGACGGAATTGCTCGCGGCAGCGGAACAATAGTGACGCTTGCTGATGAAAAAGAAAACATCGTGATCCTCAAAGAAAGAGCATCCGCCCATTATTCATTCAGTAAAGGAACGTCCACGCAGAGTTACCCGGGTTCCCTAATGGGATCCATCGCATTGCTTCGTCAAACTTTTCTCGATGCGAAATGGTATCGCTCGAATCCATCTGCAGAGGGCGTTAACATTACGCTTTCCGCGTGGAACCAATTGCAACAACTACCGCAGATATTTGAATCGAATGATAAATGGAACAGCATTCGGGCCGACCGTTTAGGCGATGAATTTGGTGTCCAATACATTATCAAAGGCGGAGGCAACGAATATCAGCGTATCAAAGAAGTTGCTGCAACGAAAGCCGCCTTCATTCTGCCGCTGAACTTTCCCCAGGCAATGGATGTAGAGGACCCGAATGAAGCTCGTTTTATTTCTTTGACCGATCTCAAACACTGGGAGCTTGCACCAACGAATCCAGCAGCTTTTGAGAAAGCAAACATTCCATTTGCCATCACTTCTGCTGAAGTTTCCGATCTCAAAAGTTTTCATCGATCCTTGCGCAAGGCAATTGATTACGGGTTAAGCGAGTCCAAAGCGCTTGAGGCTTTGACCAGTGTTCCCGCCCGTTTATTGGGCATATATGACCAGGTAGGAAGTCTGGAAGTTGGTAAGCTCGCAAATTTCATTATAACGTCTGAACCGCTATTCAGTGAAAAGTCCATCATTCTTGAAAACTGGGTACAGGGCATCCAGTACCGGTTGAAAGAGGATAAATCACAGACGAGGGGCATATACACCGTCAAATTAAATAACGGAAGTTCATATCATCTTGAAGTGTCTAACTCAGGCAGCGCCAAAATTGTTTTAGGCAAAGACACGGTCAATGCAAAGTTTTCGCATGATGGAATGCTGGTGAAGCTTGCTTTTTCGCCTGTGCCCAAGGGTAAATCGCAATTGCGATTAAGCGGAGTTTCCAATGGGAACGAATGGAGCGGAACAGGAGTTGATACATCAGGCCACGCCTTTCAGTGGACTGCGGTTTTCGTTCGTGCCATTACAAAGGCAGCGGATTCTGCTCGAAGAAACATCCCACAAAATCCGGGAAAAGTAGTGTATCCTTTCACTGGTTACGGTGTTGAACAACACCCTGCTCCTGAAACGTTGTTGATCAAAAATGCAACGGTATGGACCAACGAAAAAGAAGGAATAGTGGAAGCAACCGATGTATTGGTTCGCAATGGCAAGATATTACAGGTAGGCAAGGGCATTTCGGAAGCCGGAGCCCGCGTAATTGATGGAACTGGCAAGCACCTGACGCCTGGCATCATCGATGAACATTCACATATTGCAACATCATCGATCAATGAAGGTGGACAATCGGTAACAAGTGAAGTCCGCATCGGTGATAATATCAACCCGGAAGACATCAGTATATATCATCAGTTGAGTGGGGGAGTGACCACATCGCATATCCTGCACGGTTCAGCAAACACTATTGGAGGGCAAACACAATTGATCAAACTTCGATGGGGAGCAGATGACAATGGATTGAAATTTGAAGGTGCTGATCCTTTCATAAAATTTGCATTAGGTGAAAACGTAAAACGTTCGACTGCTACAGTGAACAATCGGTATCCGGATACCCGGATGGGTGTTCAGCAGGTTTTGAATGATGCATTTCAGCGAGCCAGTGAATACGAGGCCGCCTGGAAGAAAGCGGCATCTTCAAATAAAAAGAAAGGCAACGCGCCGTTGGTTTTGAGACGAGACCTTGAACTTGATGCATTGGTTGAGATAATGAATAAGAAGCGATTCATTACCTGTCATAGTTATGTTCAAAGCGAAATCACAGCAGCAATGCGTGTTGCTGAACAATATGGGTTCGATGTTAATACTTTCACTCACATATTGGAAGGATATAAGGTAGCTGATAAGATGAAAGAACATGGTGCTGCCGCTTCCACATTTTCAGATTGGTGGGCATATAAGAACGAAGTGATGGATGCCATTCCGTACAACGCGGCCCTTCTGCACAAGGTAGGAGTGACTGTTGCAATTAATTCGGATGATGCGGAAATGGCTCGCCGGCTCAATCAGGAGGCAGCAAAGGGTGTGAAGTACGGTGGTATGAGCCCTGAGGATGCATTTAAAATGGTTACACTAAATCCTGCCAAGATGTTGCACATCGACCATCGCGTTGGAAGCATCAGCCTTGGTAAAGATGCAGACCTTGTACTTTGGTCAGCAAATCCGTTAAGCATCTATGCTAAAGCGGAGAAAACTATTATTGATGGTATCGTGTATTTCGATAGGGAAAGAGATGTTGAAATGAGAAAGAAAGTGACCGCCGAAAGAAACAGGATCATCCAAAAAATGCTTTCTGAAAAAAGATCTGGTGCGGAAGTTCGGCCAGCCACGGCTAGCATGCGCGAAATGTTCAGCTGTAGTGATCACATCCATTCGCATGGATTGTTGGTTGAAGACGTATCAGAGTAATTGAAATTAATCAAGAGTAATTACCATGAAATTTATAGCACAATATATCATCGTATTCATAGCATGCATTCATGCTGCAGTGGCACAAGAGACCGTATATCCTGCAGCGCCACAACAACTACCAATAGTAATTAGCAATGCTACCATCCATGTGGGCAACGGTCAGGTCATCGAGAACGGTTCCATCGTAATCGTCGACGGTAAGATCCAACAGGTTGGAACATCAGTAAATGCACCTGCAGGAGCAAAAGCAATTGACGCTTCAAAAAAACATGTTTATCCGGGCCTGATTCTGTCGATATCTGATCTTGGTTTGAAAGAAGTTGGTGCAGGAACGCGAGCAACTAATGACGTAGTGGAACTGGGCGACATCAATCCAAACGTAATGTCTATCGTTGCATACAATGCAGATTCCAAAATCATCAATACGCTTCGTTCAAATGGAATATTGCTGGCTGCATCGGTACCCCAGGGTGGGTTGATCAGGGGTTCATCTTCGGTGGTTCAGTTGGATGCATGGAACTACGAAGACGCGGCATATGCGAAAAATCACGGCATTCACATGAATCTTCCATCATTGCTCAACAGGCCGCGCCAACGCGCGACGGCGGCTAACGCGACTGACCCATTAAAATATGCTTTCGAACAAATTCAAACTGCAAAAGATTTCTTTCGGCAAGCCCGAGCGTATCATAAAGAGACGAACAGATCAACGATCAATGCAAAATACGAAGCAGTAAAAGGCTTATTCGACGGTTCGCAGAAATTGTTCATTCATTGCAATCTTGTTAAGGAAATGCTTGTGGCAGTTGACTTCCGGAAGGAGTTCGGATTTGACGTAGTGATAGCGGGTGGCTCAGAAAGTTTTCAAATACCTGAATTTTTGAAACAGCACAACATTGCAGTGATACTAAACCAGATGCATAGCCTTCCCACATCTCCAGATGATGATGTGGATCAGCCCTACAAGACGCCTGCAATGCTTCAACAAGCGGGTGTGCTGTTTGCCATCAACGATGAAGACGGTCAGACTCGCGGAAGAAATCTGATGTTTAATGCAGGAACTGCTGCCACCTATGGACTCAGCAAAGAGCAGGCGCTCCAGGCGATCACCCTTAATGCCGCAAAGATCATGGGTATTGAAAAGAAGACCGGCTCTATTGAACAGGGCAAAGACGCAAACATCATCATCAGCACAGGAGACATTCTGGATATGCAAACTTCGAATGTGGTGGAAGCTTTTATCCAGGGCAGACATATAGATCTCACTGATAAGCATAAACAACTTTATGAAAGATACCGGCGGAAATACGATCTTCAGCCGGTTAAAAATTGAAATCAATAATTCAAAAGAAGTTCTATCTTAATAAACCGATAGTCAAAATTAGTCCCCCTGCTGGAAACTGGTGCTTAATGAATTAAATCATCTATATGCCAACAAAATCAGCAATGGACTTCGTTAAGGAAGCCAAACAAAACATTCAAAATCTTACGCCACAACAGGTACACGAAGAGATTGAAAACGGCGACGTCACCGTTATCGATATCCGTGAGGCAGAAGAATTGAAAGAGAATGGAAAAATTCCCGGTTCCGTTCACGCCCCGCGTGGAATGCTTGAATTTTATGCCGACGAATCGCTTCCTTATCATAAAAAAGAATTTGATAAGTCCAAACGATTAATATTGCACTGCGCTTCCGGCGGTCGTTCTGCATTAGCCGCAAATACTTTGAAACAGATGGGTTATGAAAATATAGCACATCTCGATGGTGGAATGAAGGCCTGGAAGGAAGCGGGCCTTCCCACCGACAGTCAATAGACACCAACCCCTTCGCCCTGCCCATAACAATATTGAAGATCCCGTACCAAAGGGCATCAACAGCTAAATAATATGAACTATGGAGAAGGTCGATAAACTCATTGTTGCCCATCGGGAAAATATCCGGTCTAAATACGGCACCAGGGAAAAACGTATACATGCTGCGCTGAATAGGCTATTAAAGGCATCGGTGAAAAGCGGTTTATCAACACGGCTGGTTTATGCAGATGACGCATCTACGATGCCGGGCGTTGATCGAGTGGTTGAAAATGCTTCATCGCCTGAACAGTTCAAGAATTTGATCGACGCGCTCTATGACCGGCATTCGCCAGATTACATCGTATTGATTGGCGCGCAGGATATCATTCCATTCCAGGTGATGAAAAATCCTGCATGGCGCCATGATGATGAGGAATCGCTTCCAACTGACCTTCCTTACGCGTGTGACGAGCCCTTCGATGTGGATGTCAGAAAATTTCTTGCACCGACGCGTGTAGTAGCTCGCATTCCCGATATACCCGGTTCGTCGGATCCTTCATATTTTGAAACACTGGTCAACAACATCATCAGCTGGGCTCCTAAACCGCCTGCCTTTTATCAGAAGTACTTTGCTTTAAGCACAGCGTCATGGAAGGGTTCTACGCAAAAAAACATTCGTGCATTGTTCGGTAATGAAAACGGTGTGTTGTTATCACCGGAAGAAGGACCGTCATTTTCACGAAGTCAATTGAAAGCGGCGGTACATCTGATCAATTGTCATGGCGCCGTTGAGGATCCTGCATTCTATGGGGAGAAGGGCCGGCAGATGCCCGAGGCTCTGCATGTAAACACATTGACAGGAAAGGTAGCACCGGGAGGAATAGTGGCCGCGGAATGTTGTTATGGCGCGCAGTTGTATAATCAGGGAGAGGTCGGAAACATGAGCATTGCAAACCACTATTTGCTGGAGGGGGCAATTGCATACCTGGGAAGTACGACCATCGCATATGGTCCTGCAAATGATCTCGGGTTGGCAGACCTTCTTGCTCAGTACTTTTTATCGAATGTATTCAAAGGCGCCTCAACAGGCAGTGCACTTCTGGAAGCGAGGATCCAATTTCTGCAGCAAGCAGGACCTTACCTCGATGTAGTTGAATTAAAAACTTTTGCGCAATTTATTTTACTGGGAGATCCGTCGATACATCCTGTAAAAGCAACCACAAGTCCAAAAGATCGTGCGGCATCCATTGAATCGATGGATACCAGAGAGAACCGACGCGAGAATCTTAAAGCACGTGGACGTGCTCTGCAAACACTGGTTATTCCCCCGGTTCATACGAGTCAAAATGAATTACCGCTCGAAGTTCAATCTACTATTAAGCAATTATTGCGCGACAATAAAATGACCGGTGATATTCGTAAGGAAGTTTATTTGAATGCGGATCCGCGGCTGCGCGAAAGAGCTAAAGCATCACCGATACGCGATGTGAAATTCGTGGTTTACTCGACAAATGAAAGCGGCTCACACGTCGTCCGCAGGCGAATTCTCGTCGTAAAAAAGAAAGGATTGAAGATACTCGGAAGCAGATTGTATGTCAGCCGATAAATATAAAGGGGTAGTGATCCAACGTAACATCGGGGGCACCTCTAAAAGCGCACACGAGGCGATTTGCCTCGAAGTGGAAGGAAAATATTATGAGCTCAGGAGACGGGGGGCTAATCCATTTATGAATAATGAATTTATTACGTGGATTGGTCAACATGTATCCGTAACAGGAGTAATCAGGTCAAATGTAATTTTTGTTGAAACGATTGAGCTAGCGGTAACAAGCTGAAAGTGTATGCAAACAGGGAAAAAAATTTATGGGCTTGATTCTTTCAGATTCTTCGCTTTCCTGAATGTCTTTATATTTCATACAGGCCACGGTTATAAAGTTGGTTTCCTGGGAATCGAGTTGTTTTTTGTATTGTCATCATTTCTTCTTTCTTACCTCGCACTTTCTGAGATCAGGAACACCGGAACTTTTTCAAGAACAAACTTCTTTATAAGGCGGGCCTTGCGCATCTACCCGCTTTACTTTTTACTGCTGGTATTTTCATTCTACATCCTTCCGTTCCTGGGAGATCTGCTCGGCTTTGCAGTGTCATTACCCAACGAGCCCTGGTATTATTGGTTTTTCCTTTCAAATTTTGAACCCGGTGAAACCATTTATGCGTTGAAGTTTTTTTGGTCGATCGCAGTAGAGGAACAGTTTTACCTTCTATTTATTCTTTTAAGTTACTGGTTCAAAGATCGCTTCTATCTGCCTGTAATATTTCTGTTCGCAGCATTTATTGCGGGGCTTTACCTGATCGAACGGTTTGACTGGTCGTACTATTCCAATCCCATTGCATACCTCCCGAACTTCGCCGCAGGCATGCTTTCGGCCGGATTGTTTTTTGAACGTAGATCTTTTGTCACCAACAACCGGCTACTTCTTACGATGCTTATATGCATTCCTTTGTGTGTGCTGTGTTATAAAATTCAAGGGCTATTCATCTTTTTCAACTTGCCTTTCTCGTTTCTCGCCGCAGCGATGATCTTACTGATCATAAACTATTTCCAAGACGAATCAAAGAGGAATTTCCTAACTGCTATAACAGAGCACCTGGGAAAGTATACTTATGGTCTTTACCTGTACAGCGGTTATGTTATTGCATTTGTGGTGAACCTGCTGATGTTGAAGCCATCACTGCCGACATTCATGCTGCAACTCAGCATACTTATTTTGATATCTTTCACGAGTTATCACTTATATGAAAAGCATTTCCTTCGATTAAAGCTGAGGTTTCGCGAGCGGCAGCCAGCGGAAACGCGGCCTTCAAAATTTCCGCAACCAACCTGAGAGCAGAAAATGAAAACGGTCGGAACCAAAGGCCCGACCGTTAGGATTTTATTCGAAGTATTACGATTCTCTACCGTGACATGCTTTAAATTTCTTACCGCTTCCACATGGACAAGGGTCATTGCGTCCGATCTTTGGTCCTACTTTCACCGGTTCGTGTTTCACGGGCGTAGGATCAAAGTAATCGTTTTCATTCGCTGCATAATCATCACCACGCGCGTCAACGGCTTGTTTATTCGCCTGCATTTTGCTCATATCCGTTTTTTGCTCACGGCCTTCGCGGATCTGACCATTTGATTGACCCTGCTCAACGGGTATGCTCGCATGGCATAAGAAGCTGACAATATCCTTATTTACTTCGGCATCCATTCTCTTGAAGAGATCAAATGCAGTGATCTTATAAATAACAAGAGGATCTTTCTGTTCAAGGTAAGCAGTTTGCACACTCTGCTTAAGGTCGTCCATTGAACGAAGATGTTCTTTCCATGCCTCATCGATTATTGCAAGTGTGATCTGGCGTTCTATTGCATTAACAAGATCCCGGCCTTCGGAAGACACAGTTTTCTCCAACGGTGCGAGCACCTGTATTGCTTTCTTACCGTCTGTAAAAGGCACTATCACATTTTCAATGTGAGGACCCTGCACCTGGCGAATGTTGCTGAACACTGGAACTGCCTGCAAGCGCAGATCATTCATCTTTTGCTGGTAACGTGTTGTTGCTTCAGTATACAATTTATCAGATAGATCATTCACATTGCCTTTCGTAAATTCGTCAGAACTGATGCTCGTATCAATACCGAAGTTTACAATGGCTGCAAGCTTGAAGCCTTCATAGTCTCCCTGTTCCTGGAACGAGTTAATCAACCCTTCAGCAACAAGATAAAAGGAGTTGTCAAGATCCAATGCAAGTCGCTCGCCAAACAATGCGTGATTTCTTTTTTGATATACAACGTTGCGTTGCTTGTTCATCACGTCATCGTACTCGAGCAAACGTTTACGGATACCGAAGTTATTTTCCTCTACTTTTTTCTGTGCACGCTCGATGCTCTTTGTAACCATGCTGTGCTGTATCACTTCGCCTTCTTTATAACCAAAGCGGTCCATAATAGAAGCGATACGTTCACTACCAAACAAACGCATAAGGTCATCCTCCAGCGACACATAGAACTGTGATGTACCTGGATCTCCCTGCCGACCGGCACGTCCGCGCAACTGGCGGTCAACGCGTCTACTTTCGTGGCGCTCTGTACCAATGATAGCAAGACCACCAGCTTCTTTCACACCGGGTCCGAGTTTGATATCGGTACCACGACCAGCCATGTTCGTAGCGATGGTTATTGCACCCGGAAGACCGGCTTCTGCAACAACCTGGGCTTCGCGTGCATGTTGTTTTGCGTTCAGTACATTGTGCGGGATCTTCTTGCCATGAAGCATTTTGCTGAGCAATTCACTTACTTCAACAGAAGTAGTACCTACCAGTACTGGACGTCCGGCAGTGCGCAAAGCTTCGATCTCATCGATCACCGCTTTATATTTCTCCCGCTTGGTTTTATAAACAAGATCCTGCTGATCCTTCCGTATGACATTAACATTGGTAGGTATGGTAACAACATCAAGTTTATAAATGTCCCAGAATTCACCAGCTTCAGTTTCCGCAGTACCGGTCATACCCGCAAGCTTGTGATACATCCTGAAAAAGTTCTGCAATGTGATGGTTGCATAGGTCTGGGTTGCGGCTTCGATCTTCACGTTTTCCTTAGCTTCAATCGCCTGGTGAAGACCATCGCTATATCGACGTCCATCCAATATGCGACCCGTTTGTTCGTCAACGATCTTCACAGCATCTTCCATCACAACGTATTCAACATCTTTATCAAACAACGTGTAAGCTTTCAACAATTGTTGAACTGTATGAATGCGATCCGCCTTTATGGTGTATTCGCTAAGTATTGCTTCTTTGCGATGTAGCTTTTCTTCCGGTGTGATCTCCGCCCGGTCAACGTCCGATAACGAAATGGAAATATCGGGTAATAAGAAGAAGTCCGGATCTTCCCCAGACCGCGTAATCGCTGCAATTCCCCTGTCTGTTAAGTCAACAGAATTATTTTTTTCATCGATGTGGAAATAGAGTTCCTCATCAACTTTGGGCATTTCTTTTTGCTGATCTGCGAGATAATAATTCTCGGATTTCTGAAGCTTAACCCGCACCCCTGGTTCGCTAAGGAACTTGATCAGGGCATTGTGTTTGGGCAGACCGCGATATGCGCGCATCAAAGAGAGTCCACCGCTTTTTGGATCATCATCACCTTCAGAAAACTTCTTCTTCGCATCATTCAGATATTTATTTACTACCTGCTTTTGCATTTCTACAAGTTTCTCAACCCGAGGTTTCAAAAGATGATATTGTTGCTCATCACCTTTGGGCACAGGTCCGGAGATAATGAGAGGAGTACGCGCATCGTCAATCAATACACTATCCACCTCATCGACCATCGCGAAATGGTGCTTCCGTTGTACCATTTCATCCGGATTGTGAACCATGTTATCACGCAGGTAATCGAAACCGAATTCATTGTTTGTTCCATAAGTGATATCTGCCTGGTAAGCTTTTCGGCGCTCTCTTGTGTTAGGCTGATGCCTGTCGATACAATCAACTTCGAGACCCAGCCATTCGAACAATGTTCCGTTCCATTCAGAGTCACGACGGGCCAGGTAATCGTTCACAGTTACGATGTGTACGCCTTCACCAGCCAGCGCATTCAGGTAAGCGGGCAATGTAGACACAAGGGTCTTACCCTCACCCGTTGCCATCTCAGAAATTTTTCCCTGGTGCAAAACTATACCACCGATAAGCTGTACATCGTAATGTACCATGTTCCAAGTGATCAGGTTTCCACCCGCAGTCCATGAGTTTTGATAGATGGACTTATCACCTTCAATGCGGATGTAATCTTTCTTGACACTAAGATCGCGGTCAAGGTCAGTAGCCGTTGAAACCAGTTCTGTATTCTCTTTGAAACGACGCGCAGTTTCTTTTACAACAGCAAATGCTTCAGGTAAAATTTCCTGCAGAATTTCTTCAATTTTTTTATCGCGACCCTTCTTTAATTCGTCGATCTCTTTATAAAGCGTGTCTTTCCGACCCATTTCCGAAAGAGGGATTGATTCACCTTCTTTAGAGAGTTCGATGATTTGATTATCGATATCATTCAAATGAGCTTCGATGCGTTTGCGGAACTCAGCCGTTTTCCCCCTCAGCTCATCATTTGACAGAGTCTGGTAAGAGGCAAAATGCTGATTGATCTTATCAACGAGGGGCAGGATAACCTTTACATCCTTTTCGGATTTACTTCCCCCAAATATTTTCGAAATGAAACCTAACATACCGGGTAATTGATTGCAGTTTTAATGTTTTTTGTCGTGGCTTGAATCTCCCGAGTCAAATATGGTGCTAGGGGTTAATTATAGCCAGATTGACAGTCGGCAAAGGTATGTTTTCTAAAGGATAGTTGTTGAAGGTCAACATTCTGATAACAATTTTTGCAAAACCAAAAATATTAGTAATTTCACCCTAAATTTATTAGTTATGTCATTTGCCGGAAAGAACCTTAAGTATCTGAGGAAGCTGCGTGGATGGACACAGGAGGAGTTTGCGAACAGATTAAATATAAAACGGTCACTGTTGGGAGCTTACGAAGAGGAGCGCGCCGAACCTCGGATCGAAGTCCTGGAAACTGTGATGGATATCTATAAGCTTTCTCTTGATGAGTTGCTTTTGAAAGAATTAGGCAACGACAATAATAGTTTTTTGGCCAGGCGCCGTGCACAAAAATTGGCAGGGAGTACCAGTGAGATCCAGTTTGTTCCCATTAAGGCGGCTGCTGGCTACCTGACAGGTTATGCAGATCCAGAGTTCATTGACGAATTAAATACATTCACACTGCCGATGCTGGCTCCAGGCAATTACCGTGCGTTTGAAATTGTAGGGGATTCAATGTTGCCCACTCCCAGCGGTTCCGTTGTGGTGGGAGAAAAGGTGGACAGTTTTGAACATGTAAAGTCGAACAATGCGTACATAGTTGTTTCGAAAGGCGAGGGCATTGTATACAAGCGGATCGTCAAAACTCCAAAATCGAAGACGAAGATCACCCTTGTTAGTGACAACAGTAATTACCAGCCTTATACCATTAATTCTTCTGATGTTCTGGAAGTCTGGTCGGCCGCCTACGTAATAAGCAAGGCGAATGCTCAGCCGCGGTGGGATATGAATCAGCTCGCAAGCCTTGTGACCAATCTTCAGGAACAGGTAGCCTCGTTGAAAAGCAGCAGGTGATTCGGAGAATCGGAGAATCGGAGAATCAGAGGATCAGAGGATCGGAGAATCAGAGAATTGGAGAATCGGTGAATCAGAGAATCAGAGAATCGGAGAATCCGTAATTTTTTGATTTCCCATTTTCCATTTCCCATTTCCCATTTCCGTTTTCCCATTTCCCGTATCCGTTTCCCATTTCCCATATCCGTTTTCCCATTTCCCGTATCCGTTTCCCATTTCCCACTTTCCATTTTCCATTTCAGATATCGGCCGCATTCCGCTTTCCGCATTCCGCTTTCTGTTAAAAGCTGTATCTTCCCATCCCTAACCCTGGAACCCTAAATCGACACGCCGGTTTTTTTGCATGAGAAGATTTTTGATCATTGGCATGGCTATGCTGTTGGCTTTTTCAGTCTATTCACAACGGAAAGTGGCGTTGGCTGAGCGGGCGCATGTGCCAATGAGAATCGATGGAGTCATCGATGAAATCGCATGGAAATCTGCACCCATAGCATCAGAATTCATTACCAATACACCCGTATTCGGACAAAAACCTCGCTATCCAACTGAGGTAAGAGTATTATACGATAACTCTGCCATTTATGTTTCCGCATACATTCATGACGATCCCACAGAGATAAGAAGGCAGTTTACGGCCCGCGACCAGGTAGCACTTGCGGATGTTGACTACTTCTCGGTTTTTTTAGATACTTATAACGATGATCAGAATGCGTTCCAGTTCCTGGTTACCTCACGCAATGTTCAAAGCGATGCCCGTGTTTCGCCGAGTAGCAACGGAAGCTATGGCAATTACGGCGATATCAGTTGGGATGCCGTGTGGGATAGCAGGGTGAACATCGTTGCAGATGGTTGGATCGTGGAAATGAAGATCCCATATTTCTCACTTCGCTTTTCCAGGGAAAGCGTCCAGAACTGGGGCATTCAGTTTTTGAGGCATAGTCGCAGATTCAATGAATCTGGGTTTTGGAATCCCGTCGATCCTGCGGTAAATGGTTTCGTAAACCAATTTGGCGACCTGCAGGGACTCACCGAGATACGATCGCCTCTACGATTAAGTTTTTCACCTTACCTGAGTGGAGGGTATCGCAGCAACCCGCATTCCAATGGAAAAAATATTACTGAGACGCTACGAAGCGGAGGTATGGATGTGAAGTACGGTATTAGTGAAAGCTTTACACTTGACGCAACCCTTATCCCGGATTTCGGCCAGGTGATATCAGACAATGTTGTAAATAACATTTCACCATTCGAAATTCAATTCAAAGAGAACCGGCCTTTCTTCACTGAGGGTACAGAACTTTTCAACAAAGCAGGTATATTTTATTCCAGACGGATAGGGAGTACTCCCGAAGGGTTTAACAGGGTAGGCGGCATGGTTGACAATGGGCCGCTGAGTGATTTCGACATCGTTCGAAATCCTTCTGTAACGCCGTTATATAATGCTATCAAATTTTCGGGTAGAACGAGAAACAATCTCGGCATCGGAGTATTCAATGCGATCGCGCAGCCCGTTAAAGCTAAGATACGTCATTCGGTTGATGGCAGGGATTCGTTGATTCTCACAGAAGAACTTACCAATTACAATGTTATTGTGCTTGATCAGGCCTGGAAAAATCGATCATATCTCACTCTGACGAATACCAATGTTTTAAGAAACGGCCACGCACCCGATGCAAATGTGACGGCTGTCGACCTTGCACTTTATGACAAGAAGAACCGGTATGGCCTTGCACTAAAGCCCAGGTACAGCAAGATATACAGTCGCGAAGGAAATTATGATGGCTTTGCCAATACGATTGAATTTGGAAAAGTGAGTGGGAACTTTCAGTTCAGTATTTCCAATACAATCGAGTCACAAAAATATTCGCCAAACGATCTTGGATTTTTGTTGTCACCTAATGAGCTGAATAATGAAGCCTCTATAAGCTATAACATATTCGAACCTTCCAAACACTTCATCAATCATAGCTACGAATTGTCGATAGAGAATTCCTATTTGTATAAACCATTTCTTTATCAACAAACAGAGATTGTTGCGCGTGGATTTTGGTTGTTTCACAATTTTTGGGATCTGAGTGTGGAACTGGGTGGCGTGCCTGGTTGGTCCAACGATTTCTGGGAAATGCAAACACCGGAAAATATACTGGAAACACCGCGGCAAAAGCTGCGCCGTTCAGGTTATTTTTTCATGTTCCTTTCAGGAAGCAGCGACAGTAGAAAAAAGCTATTTGCTTCCTGGAATGTGGGCGCTGCAGAAGGGCCCTTACCCAACGATCCATTTCACAAACTTGATTTTTCACTTCGCTACCGGTTCAACGACAGGTTTTCCGTGGAAGCAACGTATTCGAGGCAACATGACCATGGTCAATTTGGATATGCTTTCTTCAGAGACAATGGTAAACCCATTCTTGCGCGCAGAAAATATACCGATGTAAGTACAGTAATATCGGGTATATATAACTTCACATCCCGCATGAATCTTACGTTCCGTGCAAGGCATTTCTGGAACAAGCTTGACAATACTAACTTGTACAACATTCTACCGGATGGCAACTGGACAGAACGATTCGATTTCAAGCCAAGCGATTATAATCAGAATTACAACAGCTTTAATATAGATGTTTTTTATACATGGGATTTTCGCCTGGGCAGTCGCATTGTATTAGGGTATAAGAACTGGTTAGGCGATGATTTTTCGCGAAGCATACCCATGTTAAACAATCACAGCTATCTCAGGAATGCACGTTCGGTTTTCAATAATCCTCATGGTAATGAAGTAACTCTTCGCCTGATTTATTTTCTTGACGCGGCACAATGGCGCGGCAGGTAATGCATTAAAATTTCATCTCAAATAAACTTGAATTAACGATGGCGAAGACAGTATCGCCGGGTTGCGGTGATATCGCCGCTGCACCGGTGAAGCGACTGAATGCAGGCAGTGTGCAGCTTGTGCTTGTAAAGTGGTAACACGGAAAACGCAAAGATTGTTTTCCCATTCCGTTCAATACTATACCGGGATGTATGTGACCTGAAAAAAGAAAGTCAATCTCCTCCTGAGAATCGCAATCATCGGCATCATGTTGAAAACAAAAATTGTTGATCGTGTAGGCCCCCTCGTGCAACGTAACGCCTGCATCATGGAACCAACTGGCTTTCAGAATATCATGATTGCCACGTACGAGATGGAATTCAACAGATGAAAAATCGTCACGCCATCTTTTGAAAAGATCCAGCTCCTTATTTGCATAGCTGTGGATCATATCACCCACCACAATCACCTTCTCAGCCCGGAAATATTGAATAAGATGTAAAAGCCGCTGCAGGTCTTCCTTATACACCGATTGAGGAACAGCAATGCCCGATTTACGAAAGTGTCCGGTTTTGCCCAGATGCAGATCTGAAAGGATCAGCGCTTTTTCATTCTCCCAAAAAATGCTTCTTTCCGAGCTGACACATAAACGCTGATCGCCAATATTAAGAGATTGTAACTGCATACTCACACACCTTATCAGGAGGCGCGAAATTACTGATTTTGCAGTTGTTTCTGCATTCTTTTGACACGATCCTCAAGTTTTTCGGAAGACAGGTTTTCCCGCATGGAGTCGACCTTAAGTGGAAAACAAAATGGGGTTAATCGCTCGGGAAAGGTCAACACAATACGTGATTGCTGGATTCGTTCAAGCATCCCACGCAGGCGCGCTTCTTCCATCTGTTGCTCCATCACTTCATTGTACGCCTGTCTCAACAACAGATTATCTTTTTCATATTCACTGAATACCTGGAATAGTAAGGAGGCTGATGACTGCAGATGGCGCGCCTTTTTCTGCTCACCCGGATAGCCCTGGAATACAAGCCCTCCAATAACGGCAACATCGCGAAATTTTCGCTTTGCCATCTCAGCTGAATTAACGCTTCGCTGAATATCGTTGAACAGATCCTCTGTGCTGAACAACTCATAAACGTTTGTATCATCAACAGGTATTGGTTGATCGCTCAGTAATTCCACTCCATAATCATTCATCGCAAAGGAAAATGTTATTGGTGTGATCTTGCTTATTCGATAAGCAAGTATGGCGCCCAAAGCTTCGTGTACAAGTCGCCCTTCAAAAGGATAAACAAATAGATGGTAGCCGTCCTTTGTTTCAATTTGTTCGATGAGCAATTCATTCTCATTAGGTATATGAGACAATTTTTGTTGTAATTCAAACAAAGGCTTGAGAGAGGTTATCTCAACGTCAAATTGTTTTCTGCCTGATTGCAGGCTATCTGTTGCTTCATTGAATTTCTTGCGAAGCATTTTTCCAAGGTTTGCTGATAAAGGCATGCGACCTCCCTGCCAGCTTGGAACAATCGACTTCTTTGAATTCGATTTCCTAACAATAACGGTCATGTCTTTGATCATTACAAACTCAAGGTTTCTTCCCGCAAGCGTAAACACATCGCCCGCTTGCAATCTTGAAATGAACCATTCTTCTATGATGCCCACATATCCACCGCTAAGAAACTTTACTTTGAGCATTGGGTCACTCACAATCGTTCCAATATGCAGTCGGTGCCGCATTGCAATACGTCTGCTGTTGATCTTGAATTTGCCATCAATGATCTCCACTTTTTTATATTCATCGTATTGCTGCAGGGCATTGCCGCCATCAGTGATAAAGTGAAGTATGTCCTGCCACTCTTCAACCTCTAATTCGCGAAAGCAATGCGTAGATAGAATTTCAGGTAGAATGTCTTCCGGATAAAAGCCATCGGATATCGCAATGGTGCACAAATATTGTATCAACACATCGAAGCAAAGAATCATTGGATTACGACTCTCAATAAAGTTCAGATCTTTTGCTTCCTTCAATGCAGCCGCTTCAACCAACTCGAGGGTGTGTGTGGGGAGGAAATATATTCTGCTCACTTCTCCGGGTTGATGACCACTTCTTCCCGCACGTTGCAGAAACCTTGCTACACCCTTTGGAGATCCAACCTGGATCACTGTTTCAACGGGTCTGAAATCTACTCCCAGGTCAAGGCTGGCAGTACATACTACAGCTTTTAATGTTCCGCTGTGTAAGGCGTCCTCTACCCACAGGCGCAAGTCCATATCTATCGAACCATGATGCAATGCTATCTGTCCAGCAAGATCGGGACATGCAGTTAATAAGGTCTGATACCAGGTTTCACTCATCCCTCTTGTATTGATGAAGATGAGGGTTGTGCGACTTTGTTGAATAATAGGAATAACACGGTCCACAAGTTTCAATCCGAGGTGTCCCGCCCAGGGATATTTTTCAATTTCTTCAGGTATGATAGAGATAATGTCTATCGGTTTGTTTACCTGTGCCCGAATGATAAGTTCATTTGCCTGGTCGTGTGTGTTTAACAACGATAGGGGCGATAATAAAACATCTTTTGCCTCCTCAAGATTGCCGATCGTTGCACTGATCCCCCACAATTGAATTGGTATCGATTCTTTGAATCTTCTTAATCCGACGATTCTCGAAATGGCCAATTCCACCTGCACACCCCGCTTACTTCCAAGCAGTTCATGCCACTCATCAACCGCCAGGTAACGAAGGGATTTAAAGACTTCCGGGTAATCCCGTTGCCCAAGTAAAAGATGAAGGCTTTCAGGTGTGATGATCAATATTTCAGGCATGCTGCGCTTTTGCCGCTGACGCTCTGCCATATCTGTGTCACCGTTTCTAATCCCAACCTTCCATTGAAGGCCTATGCCACTAATGGCTTCTTCCATGGCGCGCCCAATATCTTTTGCGAGAGCACGAAGTGGCGTTACCCATAAAAGTTGCAGTCCGTTTTTGGCGCGTCTGTAGTTATCCGGATTTCTGTTGATGAAATCAATAAGCGCCCCCATGAAGACGGAGTATGTTTTTCCAAATCCGGTAGGTGCATTTACAAGACCGGATTGTCCCTTGCACATTGCATTCCATGCATCCAATTGAAATTGGAAAGGCTTCTTGCCCTGTGCTGCCATCCATGTGTGGATGACTTCAAAACCTATAGTTTGCTCAATTGTATTCAAAGTGTTTTCAGGTATTCCAGCAGGCTTCTTTTCTCTTTATCAGTTAACTGGTCTGCAAATGTATGACCACCGTTTCCGTAACCGGGCAACATGGTATTATAAACGCTAGAGTTGTTGGCCTTATCACGAACCTCATACTGCCAACCCATGCGATCGTAATCGTATTGGGGATTGTTGAAATCGCGATACCAATAAACAGGTCGCTTCTTTGAATCCAACAACGCTTCAAGGGATGGTACCGAGCCGTTATGAAGATAAGGCGCGGTAGCCCATACACCGTCAAGTGGGGGAGCCATATATCCTTTGAATGGCTCGAGCCGTGCAGCATGTTCGCCCTTCGTAAACCAGCTATTGTTGAACCATGACACAAATTGTGGATTTGAATAATTACTTGAATACAACAGGGAGTCGGTCTTAATCATCTCTATCGGTATGAGCAAATTTGGATACGATTCCTCCTTACCATACGTACCATGACATCCGGAACAATTATCAATAAAGACGTCTTCTCCCTGCTTTGCCAGTTTCTTGTCTACTGTATGCGGATAAACGGGAGGCCTCAATGAATAGATGTATGCCAACACATCGGGCATGTGTTCATCGACCTTTCTTGACTCACTTGTGTCATTAACCGTCAAAAGGTTTGATGCCATCAGGAATCTTCCAAAATCGCCGCGACCAAAACCATTATAAAACATCGCATTCTTTTTCTTCAATAACCACCACGCGGGCACATCAGAAGGAATCACCTGTTGTGGAATCTCAAGTTGTGGTTTTTCGTTCCATTTGAATGTCACTGGATCCCGGTGTGCAGCCAGCACTGCCGCCAACCTGTCTGCAGAATTGACTCCCTTTACTTCCGTTTGTATATGTGGCCCGATCGCTTTGCCAACCATAAGAAAATCTGCTGCCGCAGCATACTTCTTTGGAGCAGTGACCCTCATGACCTGTGTCACCAGGTCAAATCCGCCGGCCTTCGATTTGGTGAAATCGGCAAGCGAATTGCCCATTCCGATATGAAGCTGCCCTTCAAATTCCTGTGAATGACATTGAAGACAATTCGGAGCCACAACAATTTCACCGTTTTGAGCTGCTACTGCCGTAAAGCCGTGCGACAGATCGGTATTGTTTCCGCCCCGCTGAAGGTAGTCGCGGTTCTTCCGGCCCATCGCCATGAAATAATATTGCAAGGGAATACCGCCTTTTACATAGTCGCCAGTTACCAGGTAAGAATAACCACGTGCGCTATCGCCTCCTTCCCGTTGAGGTGACGGTTCAACATAAACAGGTTTTGGTCCGTTAACAACAACAAACGAAAACAGTATTGCTGCAACTATAATAATTGATGTAATGCGTAACATAAATTAGAGTGCTCATTTACCGTACAGAGCAAGCATTTTCTGAAGGTCTTCCAATGTGTTGATTTCATCTGCGTGCTTGTCTTTCCGCCATCTCAATATACGAGGAAATCGCAGAGCAACGCCACTTTTGTGCCGGTTGCTCGCTGCAATTCCCTCAAAGCCTATCTCAAAAACGAGCTCGGGTTTAACGGTCCGGACGGGCCCGAACTTCTCGAGCGAATTTTTTTTGACGAATGAATCTACCTGGGCGAATTCTTTATCCGTCAGCCCGGAATAAGCCTTGGTGAAAGTAACCAGTTTATCCCCATCGCGCACTGCAAATGTATAATCGGTATATAAGTTGCTGCGTCTGCCACTACCTTTCTGTGCATATACAAGAACCGCATCAATCGTCATTGGATCGATCTTCCATTTCCACCAGTCGCCCCGCTTGCGCCCAACCTGGTATGCTGAGTCTTTGCGTTTAAGCATCAACCCTTCACTATTGTTATCACGGGATTGTTTTCTTATTTCAGTGAGCTGAGCCCAATCGCTGAATTGTACTACCTGCGATATTCGCAATACCGGATGATTGATACGTGCGACAATTTTTTCCAGAAGAATTCTTCGTTCATGAAGCGGAAGTTCTCTTACATCATTGCCATCAAATTCAAGAACATCATAAGAAAAAAAAGCAACAGGCGCTTCCAGTAATTGTTTTTTAGTAACATTTTTTCTGCCGATGCGCGTCTGCAATACATTAAACGATAGTGGGATCTCGCCGTTGAAGGGCATGATCTCACCATCGAGTACAAGTCCGTTAGGCAGATGTTCCTGCAGTGCATGATACTCGATAAACTTTTCTGTCATAAGTTCCTCTCCGCGACTCCAGACAAACAAACGGTTATCACGTTTTATCAGCTGACCACGGATTCCATCCCACTTCCACTCAGCCTGCCATTCATGTGGTTCTCCCAATGAAGATGGATCTTCTTCCAGTGCATATGCCAGGTAAAAAGGATATGGTTTTGATGCGTCAGAGGCAGCAGAAGATTCGCTGAGCAGTTCTTCAAAAGTCGTTGTTGTTGGATCCCAGTTTCCACTGATGCGATGTGCAATAATAGATGCGTCAAGTTCAACAAATCGTGATAGCGCATTTACCATCAGTTTCTGTGATACGCCAATGCGAAAATTTCCGGTAATAAGTTTATTGAATACAAATATCTCAGACCTGTTCATGCGCGACCAGGAATCAATAATGAACGACTTCCGCACCTCTTCCGGTGCTTTGTCCAAAGCAATGAATTGTTCCAGGTAATAACTGAGCGAGCGATCCTCACTATCAATGATTTCATTCTCCGGCAGTAACAACGCTATTGTTTCTGCAAGGTCTCCAACTGTATGATAGCTTTCGGCAATCAACCATCCCGGTAGCCGGGCAATCTCCAGGCACCATGTTGCAAGCAGAGTCGTATTCACTGCACGTCTTGGTCTGCGGCCACTGAAAATTGCGATCACCCAAACTTTATCTCGCGGATCTGCAACCGTAAAATAATCAACCAGTGCCTGCAACTTCGCATTTGTTTTTGTTGATGTACCGAGTAGTTGAACGAGACGGCTGAAATGTTTCATGAGGAGTTGATTAATTCTTATGTCTCATTGGAGGTTGCTTCCTCCAGTTCTTCGCGTTCATCTCCATATTCTGTTTTCACTTCCGCAGATTCTATTCCGATCTCATTAAGATACCTTGAAAAGGCAGCCTGGAAGCCGTGTGTTACGAATACACGCGCTGCTCCGGTTGCTTTAATCGCAGACAGTAGTCCATCCCAGTCAGCATGATCACTGAGAATAAATCCTGCATCAACATTTCGTCGGCGCACATTGCCACGAACCTGCATCCATCCGGAACACATCCCCACTGCATAAGTGCCGAAACGTTTTATCCATGGCGAATTGGCTGCACCTGGTGGCGCAAGCACGACAGAACCCTTAAGGTCTTCCTTGCTTACATCATAAGTGACGCGCTTAACATCTGGGAAATTCCATCCTGCATTCTTTAAGACTTCCTGCGAATTATAAATGGCTCCATGGGCATAGATCCTGTTGGTAATCTCTCCAACACACTGCAATAGTCTTTGCGCTTTGCCCAAACTATAAGCAAGTAAAATACTTGTGCGGCCCTCGTCCATATTTTTAAGCACCCATTGCTGGATCTGATGATAAACCTGTTCCTGTTTTCTCCAGTTATAGATCGGCAGTCCAAATGTCGATTCGGAAATAAAAGTATCACAGCGTACCGGCTCGAAACTTCCGCTGATATTATCGTCTTCGGTTTTATAATCACCACTTACAACCCACACTTCATCACCATATTCAACCCTCACTTGTGAAGATCCAATCATATGGCCGGCAGGATGAAGCGATATGCGTACTCCATTGATGTATATAGATTCATTCCATTCAACACCCTGGAATTCATTTTCGCCGAGGCGATGTCTTAGTAAAGGGATGGAAAAATGATGGGCAAGATAGCGTCGGCTGCCGTAACGCGCATGATCGCTGTGTGCATGAGTAATCACTGCTTTGTCCACGGATGCCCATGGATCGATATAAAAATCGCCTGCTGAACAGTAAAGTCCTTTTGATGTAAAATCGATCAGGGCCATAACAGGCTCATTAATTAAGTTCCCTGAGGTCGCCAGCAGCCTTGCTTATAAAGTAGATCTTTCGATTTTCGAAGTATTCAAGGGTAGTCGTTTTTGGATCAAGCACCGGCTGAATGTCGAAGTCAGTAAATACTTTGAATTTTTTCTCGCCAATGACTGATGCAATATTGCTGCCATGCTCTTGTAGCAGCCTGCCAAACCGGAGGAGAGTTTCATAACCACGAAATACCATATCTGTAGGTCGGGAGAAGTATTTGTCGCGAAATTCTTCTTCAATATTTTTCGCAAGGGAGTCCGACTCATTAATATAAAACGGCGTTCCATATACTACCTGTAGATCCTCATGATGTTTTCTGTCAACATTGATATTATCCCAGGTGGGCATCCCGAATATCGTAGTGTTATACGAGCTGCCATAATTATTCACTGATTCAATCAGCCTGCTGGCTGTTTCAGTATTTAATATTCCTGCAACAAATACATTGTTGGTGTTGCTGTCAAGTATCTTTCCAAGCTGTGCATCGGGATTGTTCGCATCGATGACAACATAGTTAAACTTGATCGGAACACCGGTAATTCTTTTCTCTATGTCTTTAAAAGTCGCAAGCAGGCGCTCATCAGATGATGAATTCGTTCTCAGGTAATAAATATCAGAAAGTGCATGCTTTCGTTGTAAAAACTTGTAGAGGGCATGCAGTTGTGTATTGAGTGTTGAATTAAGAATGATGTAGTA
The DNA here is from genome assembly GCA_023437225.1 of Bacteroidota bacterium. Lineage (GTDB taxonomy): Bacteria > Bacteroidota > Bacteroidia > Chitinophagales > Chitinophagaceae > Flavitalea. The sequence continues at coordinate 145,759 of JAEZGS010000024.1, forward strand.
AGGATTGTTTGTAATGCCGCCATCATTCGGATAATTCACGTTAACGAAAGGAACCTTCAATTTCAATGCTGATGCAGCCAGTTGCCTGGCTTCCGACGCAGTCACATGGCCTAATATCAGATCGAGTTGTTGAAATTCCGCAGAAGAAATGATCTTACTTACCGGTGACCTTAACGACCTAGTATCGTATACGTATATGTCAACCGGCAACCCAAGTTTACTTAAGGAATCGGCTGCCATCTCGATGCCTTCAAAAAATTCAAGTCCGGGGTTTATAAATTTTGGGAAGCTGTTGCCGTAGGTATATTCGAGGGTTGCATCAAATGCGGAATCCAGGTACAAAGGCGTGAATACACCAATTTTCATCCGCTCCTGTTTGAATAAGCTATCCTGAGAAAATGCATGCATGCAGCTAGTGGTTGCTACAATCAACAGCAGTATAAAGCAACATTTTCTCATCATAAAAAACTTATTGTGGCCACTTAGACGGTTATTCCCATTCTATCGTTGCAGGTGGCTTACTGCTGATATCGTACACTACGCGATTGATGCCTCGAACATTATTGATGATCTCATTCGACACGTGCGCAAGGAACTCATAAGGAAGATGTGCCCAATCGGCAGTCATTCCATCAACAGAAGTAACTGCTCGGAGCGCCACTGTAAATTCATAAGTCCGTTCATCGCCCATAACACCAACGCTCTTAACTGGCAGCAGTATTGCACCAGCCTGCCACACCTGCGCATAAAGGTTATGATCTTTTAAAGCCTGGATATACCGATGATCTGCCTCCTGTAATAATGCCACTTTTTCAGGCGTAATGTCTCCCAGTATACGGATCGCCAACCCCGGTCCCGGGAAGGGGTGGCGCATGAGAAGTTCTGATGGAATCCCCAGTTCATGGCCTACACGGCGAACTTCATCTTTGAAAAGAAACCTCAACGGTTCAACAAGTTCAAGATGCATAATGTCCGGAAGTCCTCCAACATTATGATGCGATTTTATAGTTACTGATGGTCCATGAACCGACACACTTTCTATCACATCGGGATAGATAGTGCCCTGCCCTAAAAGCCCGATCCCTTCTATCTTTGAAGCTTCTTCCTGGAATACGTCGATGAACAGTCGGCCAATCACTTTGCGTTTTGCTTCCGGGTCAGACTTGCCTGCTAGCTCGCGATAGAACATGTCTTTGGCATCGACACCGCGGACATTCAATCCAATGGTGTTGTATGTATCGAGAACCTGCTCAAACTCATTCTTTCTAAGTACTCCATTGTCAACGAAAATTCCGAAAAGATTTTCGCCAATGGCGCGATGTATGAGTGTTGCAGCAACCGTTGAATCAACACCGCCACTGAGTGCCATGATCACTTTTCGATCGCCGATCTGTTTCTTAAGGGCATCAACAGTGTCGGTGATGAAGTGGGCAGGTGTCCAGTCCTGGCTGCAGCCACATATGTTCACCAGAAAGTTCTTCAAAATTTTCTTTCCCTCGATGGAATGGTACACTTCGGGGTGAAACTGAACTCCATATAAGGGAAGTCCGTCGCTTGTCTTGCGAAAAGCTGCATAAGGAATGCTCTCCGTTTTTGCCATCACTTCAAATCCCTTCGGAAGATCGAGGATAGAATCGCTGTGACTCATCCATACCTGTGAGCGATCGATCACATCATGCATCAGCGGATCCTCTATGTCGTGTTGCATAAGTGCGCGACCGTATTCACGTTTGTTGCTCTTAGCTACAACGCCACCAAACTGCTTTGCTGTAAGCTGTGCACCATAACAAACACCCAGCACCGGTGCATGTTCGTTGAGCGCAAGTACATCAACGATAGGAGCATTCACGTCATTCACAGAAAATGGTGAGCCCGATAATATGATCCCTTTTACGGAGGCATCGGGTTCAATTTTTTTGTGGAAGGGAAGGATCTCGCAATAAACATTGGCTTCACGGACAGCCCTGGCGATCAACTGCGTATACTGGCTGCCGAAATCAAGGATGAGAATCTTTTCGGTCATGGTGCAGCGAAGGTAAGCAATTAGCAAGAAGCTACAAGTTTGCTGCTCAATGGATTTGATTAACTTGTAACCTTAACTTTACGGCTGTAGTCAAACCAAAAAAACTTCCTTTATGAGAAAAGTTCTTGTAATCATAGTGCTGATCGCAACGGCTTTCAGCTCTTGCCGATTGATTGGAGGCAAACGTGTTCGTGGAAACGGAAACGTAATTACACAAGATAGAAATGTCGGTAACTTCAGCGGCGTTCGGTCACACGGTTTCTTTGATGTTTATCTTACGAGCGGACCAACAAACTCTGTAAGGATTGAGGCAGAAGAAAACATTCAGCAACATATACAGACACATCTCGAAGGCAATGTTTTAAAAATAGAAACCGAAGATGGTATATGGCTTAAGCCGCGCCGGGACGTAAAAGTTTACATCACGTCTCCATCCCTGAATGAAGTGAAAGTTTATGGTTCAGGCAACATCACTTCCCAATCCAAGATCACCAATCGCGATAAGATGCAACTAGGCATCTATGGAAGTGGAGATATAAAGGCAGACATCAATGCTCCGGTTGTTGAGGCAGATATTTCGGGAAGTGGCAACATCAATCTCGCTGGTGAGGTAAAAGAATTCGATGGAGAGATCAACGGAAGTGGAGATATCAAGGCCGCGGATCTTAAAGCCGAAGACACAAAGGTGAGCATCAATGGAAGTGGAAGTGCAAATATCTTTGCAAGCGTGAAACTGGACATTGCCGTAAGAGGCAGTGGTGATGTGCGATACAGCGGTCCGGCACATGTAACAAGTGATATCCGCGGAAGTGGATCCGTGAAGAAAGTTGACTAGACTTAAAGCATACAATATCATCTATGAATTTGTTCCTGAGAACTCTTATCATTTCAATTTTTCCATTATCGGTTTTTTCGCAAACTATTCATACAAAAGCAGAACAAACGAATTTCAGGCAAACACCTGGCTACCATGAGATCATCAAATGGTGGAAGAATCTTGATGCACGATCGAACATGGTATCGTTGCATCCCATGGGATCGACAGACGCCGGATATCCGCTGCATCTTGTAATTGTTTCAGCCAGCGGGCGTGAAACTCCTTCCACTTTGAAAGCGTCCGGTAAGCTTGTTATTTTGGTAAATAATGGCATTCATCCCGGGGAGCCGGATGGTATTGATGCGTCAATGATGTTGGTGAGAGACATTGTGGTGAGAAAGAAAACGCTTCCTGAAAACGTGGTACTTGCTATCATACCGGTATACAATATCGGTGGCTGTTTAAATCGCAGCCCATTCTATCGCGTAGATCAAAATGGACCTGATGAATTTGGGTCGCGGGGTAACAGTCAGAACTATGATCTTAACCGCGACTTTATAAAATCCGATACTCGTGAGGCGCGATCCTTTGCGAAGATCTTTCAAACCTGCGATCCCGACATTTTTATCGACAATCATGTAAGCAATGGGGCCGACTATCAACACGTAATGACATTGCTGTCATCACAGCATAATAAGCTGGGCGGCGAAATGGGCAGGTATTTGGAGGAGACATTTGAACCTGCTTTATATGAGAGCATGCGCAAGAAGGGTTTTGACCTGGTTCCCTATGTAAACAATTTCTCGGAGACGCCGGAAACCGGATGGTCGCAATTTTTTGACGCACCGCGATACAGTAGTGGTTACGCGACGCTTTTTCATACGTTCGGATTTACTCCCGAAACACATATGCTGAAACCGTATGAACAACGTGTGAAGGCAACTTATGCACTGATGGAGTCATTCATTGCATTCGCGAGTGCGAATGATCGGCAGATACAGTCGCTTCGCCAGGCGGCAAAGAAAGCGTCCATGCAGCAGAGTAACTTTCCGATTGCCTGGAAGAGGGACACAGTTCGTTATAAGGAGATAGAGTTTAAGGGATATAGTTCGGGAAAGAAAAATAGTAACGTATCGGGATTACCGCGATTGTATTATGATCGTGGAAAGCCATTTGTAAAGAAAGTGCCTTTTTATAATGTGTACGTCCCATCTGATTCAATAGAAAGACCGCACTCATATGTGATACCGCAGGGGTGGTGGAAAGTGATTGAGTTGCTTAAGCTTAATAACGTTGTGACGCATCCGCTCAACAAGGACTCGTCGTTTGAAGTTGAATATTATACGATTACCGATTTGAAGACACTGCCGCGTGCGTTTGAAGGTCATCATTTACATACCGATGTAAGGACTGAAAAGAGGCGTGCACGCATGCAATTCCGAAAGGGAGATATCATTATACCGATGAACCAGCTAGCCAATCGATTTGTTGTGGAAGTGCTTGAGCCCAGGGCGATGGATTCTTATTTCGCCTGGAATTTTTTCGACCCGATCCTGGGCCAAAAGGAAGGATTCAGCAGTTATGTTTTTGAAGATACGGCCGAACAGATTTTGAAGAATGACCCTGAATTAAGACAGAAGTTAGAACAAAGAAAAGCGACTGATTCAGCCTTCAACAAGAGTGCTTCCGCGCAGTTGAATTTTGTTTATCGAAACAGCCCTTACTACGAAAAGGAGCATATGCGGTACCCGGTGTATAGGGTGGCGAACAATAAGTAATCGGTAGGCGGTAATCGGTAATCGGGAGAAACGGGAAACGGAGAAACGGAGAAACGGAGAAACAGAGAAACAGACAAACAGAGAAACGGAGAATCGGAGAAACGGAGAATCGGAGAATCGGAGAAACGGCGCGGATCGCAAATCCGCATTACGAATTACGAATTTTGGATCTTAATTACCACATTCCGCATTCCAATTAGCACATTAGCATATTAGCACACTAGCACACTAGCACATTAGCACATTAGCACACTAGCACATTAGCACACTAGCACACTAGCACACTAGCATACTAGCACATTAAAAAAAAACCCGCCATTGGCGGGAAAAAAAATATAACCTTACTTCTTAAGAAGAAATACGCTTATTGAGCTACAGGAGCCAGGCCGTTCACTTTCTTAGCCAGCTTACTTTTCAGGTTTGCTGCCTTATTTTTGTGAATAACACCGGTTTTTGCCAACCTGTCGATCAGTGAAACAACCTGTGGCAGTTGCTCAGCAGCCGCTTTATTATCTTTCAGCTCTCTCAGGTCACGGATCGCATTACGGGTGGTTTTACCATTGTAACGGTTACGCTCCCTGCGCTTGCTAGCCTGACGCACATCTTTCTTGGTTGCCTTATGATTTGCCATTTGAAATTCGAAATTTTAGGACGGCAAAGGTAAGGGTAAACAGTTTATCGGGCAAAAAAAAATTATTCCAAACCAAAAAGCCGATATTTGTCAGCCTTAATCATCCGAAAAGAACCAAAGACCGGTAAGACAAATTTTATGAAGGATTTCTCTTATATAACCAACTCACATCCATCATTCATTGAAGGCCTTTACCAGGATTTTTTGAACGATCCTGCAAGTATAGATCCGGATTTTCGTCGATTTTTTGAGGGCTTCGATTTTGCCCTCTCCTTTGGCGCTCAACACAATGGATCGTCCGTAACTGCAGTCGCCTCACAACACGATGCCAGTGTCACAAATCTAGACAAGGAATTTGGTGTTTATCAACTTATCCAGGCCTATCGTAAAAAAGGGCACCTGGTGGCTACCACCAATCCTATACGCGAGAGAAAAGACAGGGGTGCTAACCTCGACTTTAAATATTTTGGACTGTCTGACAACGATCTTGAAACGAGTTTCGAGGCGGGCAGGTTCATCGGTCTGGGCAAAGCCACGCTTCGGCAGATACGCGACCACCTGGTGAAATGCTACGCTTCAAATGTTGGTGTGGAGTATTCAGCGCTAAACCGCATGGAGCGGATCGAATGGCTTGCCAAAGCGGTGGAACAGGAGTTTCACCAGCCGCTGCCGTTGGAACAAAAGCGTCGCATCCTTGAAAAACTCAACCAGGGAGTCATATTTGAAAAGTTTCTTCATACCAAATACATAGGCCAGAAGCGGTTTTCACTGGAAGGTGGTGAAACAGCTATTGCTGCGCTCGACGCGATCATTAACTCCGCGGCCCTGAACGGCGTTAAGGAAGTCGTGATCGGGATGGCCCACAGGGGGCGCCTGAATGTTCTTGCCAACATAATGGGCAAAACCTACGAACAAATTTTCAGTGAATTTGAAGGTACTGCCAAAATTGACCAGACAATGGGCAGTGGTGACGTGAAATACCACCTGGGCTTTAGCAGTGAAGTGGAAACGCCCACAGGTGAAACCGTGCACATGAAGCTTTGTCCAAATCCTTCGCATCTCGAAGCGGTGAATCCGGTAGTAGTTGGTTTCGCAAGAGCGAAAGCTGACGTTGTTTACGAAAGTGAATTTGATAGGGTGTTACCGATATTGATTCATGGCGATGCCTCTCTTGCGGGTCAGGGTGTGGTTTACGAAGTGTTGCAAATGAGTGGGCTCGAAGGATATTACACTGGCGGTACCATTCATTTTGTAATCAATAACCAGATCGGCTTCACAACCGACTTCGACGATGCCCGCACTTCTGATTACTGTACATCGGCTGCGGCAATGATCCAGGCGCCGGTCTTTCACGTGAACGGGGATGATCCTGAAGCTGTAGTAAAATGTGTTCAGATAGCAACACGATACAGGCAGCGATTCAACTCGGATATATTCATCGACATGGTTTGCTATCGCAAACACGGACATAATGAAGGAGATGATCCGAAGTTTACGCAGCCCGGACTATATGCGTTGATTGAGAAGCATCCCAATCCGCGCGAGGTGTATACAAACTATCTCCTGGAAAACGGAGAATCCGATGCACGTGATCTGGCAAAGGAGATGGAGAAGAAATTCTGGGGCGATCTCCAGGAGCGTCTCGATGAAGTGAAGCAAAATCCTCTTCCCTATAAATACCAGACTCCCGAGTTATGGTGGAGGAGCCTGAGGAAAGCTACAGCAGCGGATTTTGACGCTTCACCCGTTACCGGAATCAGTGTTGAGCAGTTTAAGACAATATTTGATTCGATCATGAAATGGCCGGAAGATTTTAAGCCATTGAAGAAAGTAGAGAAGATCATACAAGATAAGATCAAACTTTTTGATGAATCACAGAAAGTGGATTGGGCTACTGCCGAGCTAATGGCATACGGAAGCATCCTGATGGAAAATAATGATGTGCGTATGAGTGGCCAGGATGTGCGCCGCGGGACCTTTTCTCACCGACATGCCATCCTGAGGGATGAAGGATCGGATAACTCATACAGCAGGCTTTCACGAATTCCAGGTGCGACGGGCAACTTCAGGATATATAACTCTTTACTTAGTGAATTTGCCGTATTAGGTTTCGAATACGGTTATGCACTTGCGAATCCTCACGCACTGGTGTTGTGGGAAGCGCAGTTTGGCGATTTTGTCAACAGCGCACAGGTGACCATTGACCAGTTCATCTCAAGCAGCGAACAGAAATGGAATCGCATGAGTGGTGTAGTTATGTTGCTGCCTCATGGATATGAGGGGCAGGGGCCCGAGCATTCGAGCGGCCGCATGGAACGATTCCTGCAAATGTGCGCGGAATTGAACATGGTGGTAACAAATATCACAACCGCATCCAACTTCTTCCACGCTCTCAGAAGACAGCTTGCCTGGCCTTTCAGAAAACCATTGGTGAACTTCGCTCCTAAAGCAAATCTTCGACTGCCAGCAACATTTTCACACATGAACGATTTCACTTCAGGTGGTTTCCGGGAAGTGATTGATGATGTCACCATCACTGACGCTTCGAATGTGAGAAAAGTATTGTTCTGTAGCGGTAAAGTATATTTTGATCTTGCTGATCGCCAACAAAAAGATAACATCACCGACACCGCAATTGTTCGGGTAGAACAGCTGTACCCGCTTCCACAGAAGCAACTCGATGAGCTTTATAATAAATACAGCAAAGCCACTTGGTTCTGGGTGCAGGAAGAGCCGCTGAACATGGGCGCTGCAGGCTTTTTGCAGATGAATCTTAAGAACATCAACTATGGTGTTATCAGCAGACAACCTGGTGCATCACCTGCAACCGGTTTCAGCAAAGTGCACAACCAGGAGCAACTTGAAATAGTTGATACAGCTTTTTCTATTTAATAAACCATCAACATGATCGATATAAAAGTTCCAACGGTAGGAGAATCTATTAGTGAAGTCACTCTTTTGAAATGGATCAAAAAAGAAGGTGAGTATGTTGAAAGAGATGAAATTATTGCTGAGCTTGAAAGTGAGAAAGCAACATTTGAAGTGAACGCAGAGAAAGCCGGTATATTAAAATTCAATGCGCAGGAAGGCGATACACTGAAGATTGGTGATGTGCTTGCTCAAATTGATGATACGGCCGCCAAACCTGCAAGTGCTGGCGAGGCACCCGCTGCGTCACCAACTGAAGCGCCTGCTAAGCCAGTAGCCGAGGCTCCGAAAGTCGAACCGCCCAAGTCGGAACAACCAGCGCAGACAGATGCCAGCAAAGAATCAACTTCTGATGTGAAAGCATCACCTGTTGCCGCCGCAATTATAGCGGACAAAAAAGTTGATCCAAAAAAACTAACTCCATCAGGCTACCAGGGCAAAATATTAAAGAGCGATGTCCTTGAGGCGTTAAATTCCCCGGGACGAATTCCGGGACAGGCGTTGTTTTCAAGAGAAGATCGTCGCGAGAAGATGAGTAATTTGCGTAAGACTGTATCACGCAGACTTGTCGAAGCGAAGAACACCACTGCAATGCTCACTACTTTCAATGAGGTAGATATGAGCAAGATCATGGAGATTCGCACAAATTACAAAGAGAAGTTCAAGGAGGCTCATAACATAGGTCTTGGTTTTATGAGCTTCTTCACCAAGGCCGTATGCCATGCATTGAAGGAGTGGCCGGCGGTCAATGCATACATTGATGGTGAAGAAATAATCTATCATGATTACTGCGACATATCTATTGCGGTGTCCTCTCCAAAAGGGCTTGTCGTGCCCGTTATCCGCAATGCGGAAAGCTTGAGCATGGCAGAGATCGAACAAAAGGTTGCTGAACTTGCAAAGAAGGCCCGCGATTCAAAGCTCAGTTTCGAAGAAATGCAGGGCGGTACATTCACGATCACAAATGGTGGTGTATTTGGCTCACTGATGAGTACACCCATCATCAACATACCGCAATCGGCAATCCTGGGTATGCATAAAATTCAGGAACGTCCCGTTGCTATCAATGGACAGGTGGTTATCAGGCCCATGATGTATGTGGCATTGAGTTATGACCACAGGATCATCGACGGCCGGGAATCTGTAAGCTTCCTGGTAAAAGTTAAGGAGTTGCTCGAAGAGCCTTCTTTATTGCTTTTCGGTAAAGATCCTGTTCAGACCCTGCTTGAATTATAGTGTATCAATTCGCGCATATTAATACGGCTCGTGAGATTATAGAAACATATGATGGAAAGGAACCCTTTCAGCATCATTTGAAATCATATTTGAAGCTTATAAAGAAAGCAGGATCCCGCGATCGTAAATCGATTGGACACCTGTGTTACACATACCTGCGAATTGGCAGGTCGATGGACAAAGCAACTTTCGATGAACGTCTTGCTACTGCATTATTTCTTTGTGAAGAGAGCCCAAACCCATACCTGCAGGTTCTTTACGACAGATGGAATCACAGCGAAATGATTCGCCTTCCAATAGAAGAGAAGGTGAGTGTGGTTAAAGAGACTGTTCCAGACTTCATGATTGATGATGTGTTTCCCTTCAACCTTTCACTTAGTGAAGGAATAGACCGTAAGCACTTTGTTTATTCGCATCTTCGCCAACCGTTCTTGTATCTGCGTTTGCGAGCCGCGGACAATAGTTCCATCGTAAATCAACTTGAGCAAAGCGGACAGATGATCGATGTAAAGGAGGATTGTATTGCTCTCAGAAATGGAACCAACATAGAAGAGCTGTTAACCCTCAATCGTGACGCCGTAGTGCAGGATAAGAGTTCACAAGGTGTTCGTGATTTCTTTCCAATGACTGACAAGAAAGAGAGAATCAAAATATGGGATGCATGTGCTGCGAGTGGGGGAAAAGCAATACTTCTATATGATCACTATAAAAACATTGAACTAACGGTTACGGACAAACGAAGTTCAATCATTCATAATCTCCGGCAACGTTTGCATGAAGCAGGTATAAATGATTACCATTCTTTCGTCCTGGATCTTACACTCCAATCGCCAGCTATCCGATCGAACGAGTATGACATCGTGCTTGCAGATGTTCCGTGTTCCGGTTCTGGAACCTGGAGTCGAACTCCTGAACATCTATCCACCTTCACCGATTCAAGGGTTGATGATTACCAGCAATTACAACGTTCCATACTTAGACACATACGTCCATCTCTTAAGCGAGGTGGGCATCTATTGTATGTTACATGTTCGGTATTCAGAAAAGAAAATGAAGAAAATGTTGACTGGCTTCTGAAAGAATTCGGTCTTAAGGTAGTGAAAGCTTCACCCATCACCGGTTACGCTCATAATGCCGATACGATGTATGCGGCACTACTGCTTAATGATTCTTAGTGTTGCCTTTCTTGTTCCATCTTCGAAATGAAGGAAATAGACACCACTCGCAAGCATGTCTAAGTTATTTACATTGTATAGGCCGGCTACACCGGGGTTAACTGCTAACGATTGTTTCCTGACAGGCGATCCCTTCGCGTCATACAGGGTAATGAATGCACGGGTTTGGTCGCCGGCAGCCAAAGCAATTCTCACCTGGTTATTGAAAGGATTGGGGACAACCTTTATCCAGGTATTTTCCAGTATTGCCTGCAGGTTACGGCTCAATCTTAATTGGGTAAGTAACTCGTAAGCTTTTTTAAAATCCGGGATTCCGTAACCATATCGTTGTGGGTCGGGGGAAAGGTAGCGGTCCGAGCTTTGTTTAACTGCTTCAATGATATCCATGTTTGCCATGTCTGGAAATGCCTGCCAAAGGCACGCAACCAAACCTGCAATATTTGGATTCGAAAAAGAAGTGCCATTTCCTTTAACCGGGTCTCCATTCTCATCGCTCAAAACCGCCTCCTGCCCAATGGACACGACGTCCGGTTTAATCCTGCCTGCACCGTTCGGCCCCCAACTGCTGAAGGCGGCAATGGTGCCATCAGGTTTCGTTGCGCCGACCGTAAGTACGCTATCCGAATCACCCGGCGATGCAATGAATTTTTCTTCTGAAGATAAACCGCCGGAATTACCCGCACTGTTGCAGACGATGATTCCCTTTCGCGCCGCAAGGTCCGCTGCAATTGCGGAGATCGTAGTATTACCATCCCGATCGGCATGACTGTGGTTGAATACCGGATCTTCAAAACTGATATAGCCCAGCGATGAAGAAATAATGTCTGCACCACTACTGTCAGCATACTCCGCACCCAGTGTCCAGTAGAATTCTTCAATAGGAAACTCTTCAGCATCGTTTTCCGTGCGCACAAGATAGAATGAAGCGTGGGGAGCCGATCCTACAATCTTTCCAGGACGATTTGCCGCGATAACCGATAAGCAATAAGATCCATGGGAATTTTGTGTGCTGATTTCGTTTTCATTTTCAACAAAGTCGTAACCTCCAAGGATCCTGTTGTCGTTTCGCAAACTGTCAAACGCAATGTTTGTGCTGTAATTTGCAAAGCCTGCGTCCAACATGGCGATAATGATCCCCTCGCCTGTAAACCCCTTTTCGTGCAGGAAGTTTCCGTTGTGCATCTTGATCTGCCCACTTGAATTACCATAATCAAAGGTTTCCATTGTCCCCATGGTGGAGCGAATGCCGTTCAATATTGGGCGACGTGAAATTGGACTAATGTCCACTTCAAGTTTTCTTGATCTGGTATCGCCTGTAGTTGGACGTTTGATGGAAGCGATGGGGGTGGCGTTTTTAATAAAACTGATCGCTTTGAATTGTTCATGTACCTGTTCTTCATCGATGCGAACCAACACCGCATTGAGCCATTTCGATGTTCCGATGACATGTACTCCGTTGATTCGTTTCAGGCTGTCTACATAATATTTCGATACTGGAAGATCAGTTGAATCAAACGATAAATTTTGTTTGTGTCTCCTTGCTATCGCTTTGTCAGTAAGATATTCTGAAGGTTTATTTAGAGTATATATGCTCGGTCCCTTATCTCGCAACGTAACGATATGCCGTTTGTATTGAGCATGCAAAGAGAGTGAATTAAGCAGGCAACAAAAAAGACCAAATGCAAATAATAAAGTTTTGCCCATAGGCAGGTATTAATTGTGATCCCTGATCTTCATGGATACTGCAAAACCTGTTCTAAAGCCGGCCTGACCACCGGTTGGTGGCTGATATTCCCACATTTCCACGTTTTTAGAAATAAGTCCTATACCACGGGCATATTGTTCGTTCCAAACCACTTTATAACCAATCGATTCAACGAATTCAATTGGCACATTAACGCTGTCTTCAACCTGGCGGATCATAACGGTATTATCAAGGTTTAAACCATTGATCGTGGTTGATTCGCCAACACCTTCGTACACCGATTCCCAATATTGAATGTCTTCATCCATGCTGAAAGAATACATCGCGTCGAAAGGTTTGAAAGGCAGATGGGTATTGGCTCTCCAGGTATAATTTTCTTTAACAGGTGAAACCATTTTAACGAACCGAAGGTTGTTTTCAATGACTTCAATATTATTTCCGGCTTCAACGATCATGTAAGTCATTGACGGCTTCCATTGACTTTCATTAGTGCTCCCTGCAGGTCGCAGGTAACGAATGATGCGCCACGCCGGTCTTTGCGAGTTGTCAGTTATTTGTTCATCAACTACATCTTTCGCTTCGTAGTGAATAACGGTATCATCCTGTCCAAAATTTACAAATTTCATGGAGTCAAGATCATACGTAATGTACCGTCCCTTTTCGAGATTGAAATAATCCTTTGCACGTGATGCTTCAACAGTTGCCGTTTCCTTGCTGCATGCAGCCAATGTGAACAGACATAAAAGGAAGAGACAGACGTTTGTAAAAATTCTTTTCATGTTTCGGGTTGTAAACTTTCAGGGATACGTAAGCCGAAGAAAACGAATGCCTGCACCCTATTATTGCCTGCCCCGCTTCATTGTTAAAGCTTATAAAGGGAAATCCTGTGTTCTTTGAATGATACCTCCGCCAATGACATGGTCGCCTTCGTAGAATACGGCACTCTGGCCGGGGGCGATGCCCTTGGCATCTTCATAAAACCGCACGCGTACGCCTTTTTCATCCTGATACAGGTTAGAGAGTGTTCCTTTATCCTTGTACCGGATCTTAGTTGTTGCCTCCATTCCGTCAGTAATACCGTCATACTTGATCCAGTTGATGCGCGAAACAAGCATTTCAGAACGGTTAAGATCGTCCTCATCTCCCAATACAACAGTATTGGTTTCCGGGTTGATGTTTGTAACGTATACTGGTTTGCCAAAAGTGATGTCAAGACCTTTGCGCTGGCCGATCGTATAAAACGGATATCCTTTATGCTGTCCGAGGATCTTACCGGTTTTATCGATAAAATTACCGCCGTGTACTTTCTCTTCCAATCCATCTACCTTCCGACGAAGGAAACCGCGGTAGTCGTTATCCGGTACAAAGCAAATCTCATAGCTCTCACTTTTCTTTGCTAACTCAGGATAGCCGTACTCAAGCGCCATTTGCCGGATCTCAGTTTTGCGGAAATTCCCTAATGGCAACAGGGTCCTTGCCAGCAGATCCTGCTGTAACCCCCACAGTACGTAGCTTTGATCTTTAGTGTCATCCAGCCCTTTACTGAGATAATAGCGCCCGTTCGTATGTTGATGAATGTTGGCGTAATGTCCTGTAGCGATGAATTCACAGCCTAAAGCGTCGGCTCTCTTCAATAATGCGCGCCATTTGATATGCGTGTTGCACATCACACACGGGTTTGGCGTTCTTCCCGCCAGGTATTCCTCAACAAAGTTCTCGATAACAAAGTCTCCAAATTCCTCCCGGATATCTAATATGAAATGAGGGAAGCCATGCTCTACAGCCGCCATCCGTGCATCATTGAACGAATCGATATTGCAACAGCCCGTCTCTTTCTTGCTTCCTCCACTTGCCGCATAGTCCCAGGTTTTCATAGTGATGCCCACTACTTCATACCCCTGGTCATTAAGCATCAGCGCCGCTACCGTACTGTCGATACCGCCGCTCATAGCTACCAGCACTTTTCCTTTCCTACTCATGGTTGGTGTAAATTGAGTCTGCAAAGATAAGCAACCGGTGGCATTGGCAGTTTAAACGCTTTGTTAAGCGCTAAAAGGGAAGATCGTCTTCGGTTGAGATATCCGTAATGGTTGCCGGCGCATTGACCTGGCCAGACGATGATCCATAGGAATCTGCTGTTGCTGACTGGGGTTGTCCACCTGCATCGGAGCGGCTACCGAGTAATTGTATATTAAGTACTCTTAGTGTCAGGGACGCACCGGTCGATCCATCATTTTTCGGGTAGGTCCGAACTTCGGGTGTTCCTTCAACATACACCTGTGTTCCTTTCTTAAGATAGGGGGCAATGGCCGTTCTGTCACTCCAATAAGCGCACTCTACCCAAATAGTCTTTTCTTTCTGCACGTTCTGCTGATCCCGGTACTTTTCTGTGTGTGCTACGGTGAAGTTCATCACCGACCTTCCGCTAACGGTGTTGGTCACACAATCCCTTCCCAAATGTCCGATCACCTGAAGCTTGATCATAATTGAAGATTTATTAAATGATAAGGCGGGCAAATTAGTCTATAGATGTATTGCCTCCAAAGTGATTTGCCCCTAGTTATACGTTTTTTTCCACAGCAACTGTTGCGTATTTGATCGATTGCCTACGGTTTTGTTCAGCAACACTCAGGCGGGATTTTTCCCCTGCAATTCTTATCTTACAACAACAACACTAAATCAAAATTACTGCCGATGAAGATCATTCAATTGTTCGCATGGCTAATCGTCCTTACTCTATCTCTTGCAATGTGCAAGAGCAAAAACGGCCAGAATACAACAGACATCAGTGTTCCGGCTGACGCAAATGATTCTATGGATATAACGTCTGGCTGGAAACTGGGCGTTCAAATGTGGACTTTTCATAAATTCCCTTTTGTCACTGCTCTTCAAAAAGCTGACAGTGCCGGTATCAAATTCATTGAAGCTTTTCCGGGCCAGCCGCTGGGAGGTGATTTCAAAGACAGCTTTGGCGTGAACATGTCAACCGACAGTCGCGCAAAAATTAAAACAATGCTCGCCGAAAAAGGCATCCGACTGGTTGCCTTCGGGGTTGTTGTTCCGGAGTCACCTGCCGAATGGAAAACGATCTTCGATTTTGCAAAGGACATGGGCATTCAATACATTACTGCTGAACCCCGGCGCCAACACTGGGACACAATTAACACCCTCGCAGGTGAATACGCCATAATGGTTGCCATTCATGACCACCCTCGTCCAAGCCCTTATGATCATCCGGACTCAGTTTTGACCGCCATTAACGGCCGCATCAACCTGGGTGCATGCGCTGATGTAGGTCACTGGGCAAGAAACGGTCTTGATGTTACACAATGCCTGAAAACACTGGAAGGGCGCATTGTTGGACTGCATTTGAAAGACATCGATCAATTCGACAAAGTGGATGCTAAGGATGTTGTCCTTGGAACCGGCGTGATCAAATTCCCCGATATGTTTGCGGAATTACGCAGGCAGAATTTCAAAGGAATGTTTTCTATCGAACATGAAGCTAATTGGGAAAACAATGTTCCCGATGTCATCAGCGACCGGCAGTTTTATGAGAAAACGGTAGCAGATTCGAAGACGGCTGCGCCAGCTGAACAATAAATTTTTACTCATACCCAACTAACATTGCTATGTCAAAAAATCAATCTTCACGCAGAAAATTTCTGCAGCATCTTAGCGCTACCTCATTGTTGATGGCTTCAGGTCCGCTTAAAGGACTCGCAGAACAAACTATGGAGGAGCGACTCATACCTCTTGAAAAAAAGATCAGTGCAAACGACAAGATCCGGCTGGCATGTATTGGCACCGGTATCATGGGTCATAACGACATACGGACCGCCGTTAAAGTTCCTGGTGTGGAACTCGTTGCTGTTGCGGATCTATATGATGGCCGGCTTAAACGGGCCAAAGAAATGTATGGCGATCAGATATTCACAACAAGGGATTACAAACATTTGCTTGATCGTAAGGACATCGATGCGATCATCGTTGCTACGAGCGACAACTGGCACGCAAAAGCAACGATCGATTCTTTGAACAGTGGCAAGCATGTCTATTGTGAGAAGCCAATGATCCATCGAATATCTGAAGGTTTGCCGATGATACAGGCGCAAAAGAAAACCGGCAAAACACTACAGGTGGGAAGTCAGCGTGTAAGCAGCATCGCATTCGCAAAAGCAAAAGAACTGTACAAAGCGGGAGAGATTGGACAACTCACGTGCATTGAAGCCTCTTTCGATCGCCAGAGCGCACTCGGCGCCTGGGAATATACAATGCCTTTAGACGCATCTCCCGAAACTGTTGCTTGGGATCTGTATACCGGCACAACAAAAAAACAACCCTTCGATCCCAAAAAGTTTTTCTGGTGGAGGAATTATAAAGACTTCGGGACAGGTGTAGCCGGAGACCTGTTTGTTCACCTCGTTTCAGGCATCCACCTGATAACCGATTCAAAAGGTCCGTCAAAGATCTTTTCAACCGGGCAGCTTGCATATTGGAAAGATGGTCGTGATGTACCTGATGTAATGACAGCGATCATGGACTATCCTGCAACGCCCGAACATCCCGCTTTCCAGGTGATGCTTCGCGTAAACTTTATCAGCGGTCTTGGAGACAAGGGCGTTACCAAGTTCATCGGAACAGAAGGCGTGCTGGATGTGGGCTACAACGGCTTTACCATCTCGCACAGTTTGATGCCAAAGGCTCCGGGAATTGGTGGATGGGATTCGTTGTTTACTTATCCTAAGGAAATGCAGGACGAGATCATGAAGCAGTACAACTCAAAATACAGTTCAGAAGATAAAAAGGATCCAAAGAAAGATGCGATCAATTACAAAACACCACAGGGTTATGATGAGCACCTGGATCATTTCGTCAATTTCTTTGACGGTGTAAGAAATGGGAAACCCGTAGTTGAAGATGGTGTGTTTGGCTTTCGGGCCGCAGCACCATGTCTTGCATGTAACGATAGTTACTTTCAGAAAAAGATCATCAACTGGGACCCCGAAGCAATGCGGGTTATATAACAAAGAGACGGAGGCTTTGACCTCCGTTTTTTATTTCATTTCAAAAGAAGGTGGCACATTTGAAACATCACTTGCCCATTTCTTATTTGGGTGTTTGCCCATAGTAAATTCAATCACGCGCGCATTCACGAGTTCATCATGACTGATCCAGGAGCGATTCCAGGTCTTACCATTAACTTTCATGGATTGAATGTATTTGTGTTCCGGTGAGTAATTGATGCATCTTAATTGCAAGGTCTTGTTGTTTCCCAGGTTGATGTAAGTGTTTTCAAACATTGGGCTTCCAATGACGTACATCGGCAGACCAGGTGTCACCGGGTAAAAGCCCATCATTGAAAATACAACGAACGCTGTCATACCGCCACCGTCTTCATCTCCCGGAATGCCCATCAGATCATTGCGAAACCACTGATCTATTAGACTATGTATTCGCTTTTGTGTTTTCCACGGCTCTGCAGAATAATTATAGAGGTAGGGTATATGCAGAGAAGGTTCATTAGCCATAGAAAATTGTCCAACATTTCCCGTATGATCGGGCAGTTGCGAAAAGAATTCAAACTTGCTTTTTCCTAATGATGTACTGTACATCTTGTCGAGCTCATTTGAAAAATTTTCTCTGCCTCCCATCATTGCAACAAGGTCTGCAATATTGTGTTGAACATCCCACTTGTAGATCCATCCATTGTTTTCGCCATATGCGTTTCTCGCACCAAGGCCACCTGCATACCGATAATCAAAGTTGGGAAGAAAATTACCTTCGGCATCTTTGGGATGAAAGAATAAGGTCGACTTGTTGAAGATGTTCCTGTAATTAAAACTCTTCTTCGAAAAGTATTGCTCGTCGTTCTCTTTATTTAAATGTTTTGCGAGTTGTGCAAGACACCACTCATCATAAGCGGTCCCCAAAGTAACTGCAACCGGTTGTCTTTTTTCAAATGAACTTACCTCTTTGACAAACTCTTTCTCACCTTCTTTCAATGCAGGTATGTAACCGTTCGCATTGTAAAATGAATCGAGGTATCCTGATTTCATCGCAGACCAGGGTGCAAGAGTTTTTTCTGTAATCGCATTGCGCGATGCCTGGTAAGCTTTTTCAATGTCAAAATTGCGAAGACCTTTCACATAAGCATCGAGCACTGTGGCAACACCATGATTTGAATTCATTCGACGGCTGTCGCCAGTAACTTCAGGAAATGTTGGCATCCATAGTTCGTCCATTTGTTCCGCCATGCGAACGAATGATTGGATCATGTCTGCTTCCATAGCAGGCTCTATAAGAATTCTCAATGGATGCGTTGCGCGGTACGTATCCCAAATCCAATCATCAACATAAAAAGGCCGGCCTTGATCATTATGAACCTTGCTATCATAAGCACTGTAGTATTGTCCGTCCTCCGAGATGTTGATCATGCGTTCATAGGTCCGGTAGAGGGATGTATAGAAAACCATTAGATCATTTTTGTCATTGCCGCTCACCCGGATCTTTCCAAGTTTTTCATTCCATATCTTCCTCCCCTTGGCAGCCAGTTCCTGTAGGTTATAATCTTTGATTTCCCTTTGCAGGTTTCTTTTCGCCTGCTCTTCGCTGATCAGAGATACACCATAACGAACGCGCAGGCGCTTGATATTTGGATCGAATGTTAATGCAACTGATTTCGAATTAGCAGCACCTGCAGAATTAAAAGTAAATTGTCCAACTGGTGCAGCATCCGTTTGCATGTATATAAAAACCCTCGTTGGTGTATTGTCTAAAAATTGATAACCAGATATGCTGTTCCCGGAACTCGTTAATGAGCCGTTATTCGTTGTCAGCACCAGGTGGTTCGACGATGCATTACTGAACTGAATATCATAAACCGCAGATTGATGAGAAGGCGCAAATTCAACGTGTATCCCGGCTTCATCGAGATCCACCGAATAATAATATGGCTTCACAATTTCATTATCGTATGTATACATAACAGACGGCACAAGAGAATCCTTATTACCAGTTTGAAAACTCAGATTAAACGAAGATCTTCCACGGTGACTTGTGATAATTAAAGGAAGTCCGTTGATGCGATTGCTGGTATAGTCGCCTCTTTGCGGGTATACTCTAAGCAAGCTGTTTGGCAGCTGTACCGTTGGATAAGTTGGAACAAGTAAATGACTGATGGTGCCGATATAAGGATTAACATAATCAACCGGTTCCTGCGTTTTGGATTGTGCAGTGAGCTGTGTATTCAAAACGATGATCAGTGCGATCATCCAGGCAGACTTAATGTTTTTCATTGAATGAGTTTTCTTTAGCGCAGATGAAGGTAACTTTGTTTATCATCAAAAGAATAAGATGCCTGTAATTCCCTATCAAAAGCTTTATGATTTCACATTGTCTGTGTTCAATGCAATGGGTTGCCCTGACAAAGATGCACATATAGCCACCCGAACTTTGTTGAGCGCAGATCTTCGCGGTGTTGATTCTCACGGTGTCGCAAGATTATCTGGATACCTTCGTCTTGTTGATGCGGGCCGCGCGAATCCCAAGCCTCATATTAAGCTGATACATGAAACTCCGTCCACAGGTGTCGTTGATGGCGATGCAGGACTTGGGTTGGTTGTTGCTCCGTTCGCAATGCAGATTGCAATTGATAAAGCAAGAAATGTTGGAACCGGATGGGTGAGTGTTCAAAATTCCAACCATTTTGGCATCGCCGGCGAACATGCGATGATGGCGCTGGGTCATGACATGATCGGCATCGCGATGACAAACGCAAGCGCATTGGTTGCTCCAACATTTTCGAAGGAAAGAATGCTGGGAACTAACCCCATAAGCGTAGCGATTCCGGCCGGTGATGAGCCACCTTTTGTAGCTGACCTTGCAACTACCACTGCAGCGAATGGCAAACTTGAGATCTTGCAACGAAAAAATTTAGACGCTCCCTTAGGATGGATCCAGGATCACAATGGAGATCCGTGTACAGATGCCCATGCGCTAAAAAATGGTGGAGCGCTGTTGCCACTGGGCGGTAACCGCGAGAACGGAAGCCACAAAGGATATGCACTAGGTGCCATAGTAGATATTTTTTCAGCAGTATTGAGCGGAGCGAACTATGGTCCATGGGTGCCACCATTCCCGGCTTATGTTCCGATACCGGAGAATATGCCGGGTAGCGGTATCGGTCACTTTTTTGGTGCGATGCGAATCGATGCTTTCAGGCCTGCCGAAGACTTCAAAAAACATATGGATCATTGGATAAAACGGTTTCGTAATGCAGATCCGGTTGATCCTGCACAAAGAGTTTTGATACCCGGAGATCCCGAAAGAGAAACAGAAATTGAACGGATGAATAATGGGATTCCCTTACTGGACGCGGTTTTTGAAGATCTTCAAAAGATTGCGGAAAAATTCAATTTGTCATTCTCGCATTTGTAGCGCACGTATCTTTGCAATCCAAAATTTTGACACTTAATGAAAGTAATGAAGTTTGGTGGCACGTCCGTAGGTAAGCCGGAACGCATGCACCAGGTGGCGGAACTTATCACTGCGGGTGATGAACCAGCCATTGTAGTCTTAAGTGCTCTCAGCGGCACAACCAACGCACTCGTATCGATCGGTGAAGCAATGATGAAGGGCGATAAACAGGGTGCCAAACAGCTTATTGACAACCTTGAAACGCACTACCGGAATTTTGTGCTTTCACTTGTGTCTACAACAGAAGCACAGCAAAAAGCGAATGCGGTAGTTACTGAACACTTTGAATTTCTAAACATCATTCTGAAGATATCTTTCAATGATGCATTGAATAAAGACATACTTGCACAAGGCGAATTGTTGTCAACGAAGTTGTTCAGCATATATCTTTCTGAGATCAATGTTGATCATGCATATTTGCCAGCATTGGAGTTCATGAGTATCGATGCGTATGATGAGCCACAAATATCCTCGATCAAATCAAAGCTTTCACAATTACTACAGGAGAATGCCGGTAAGCGACTGTACATCACGCAAGGATATATTTGTCGCAATGCAAAGGGCGAGGTTGACAATCTTAAGAGGGGAGGAAGCGATTACAGTGCATCATTGATCGCCGCTGCCATACAGGCTTCCGTCTGCGAGATATGGACCGATATCAACGGTATGCACAATAACGATCCACGGATCGTAGATAAGACTTTTCCAATTGAACAGTTGAGTTTCGAAGAGGCGGCTGAGCTTGCGTACTTTGGAGCGAAGATCCTGCATCCGGCGTCAATCTGGCCAGCGCAATTTTTTAATGTTCCAGTGAAGTTGCTGAATACAATGGAACCTGATGCGGCCGGTACATTGATCGTTGAGGAAGCGGGTTCAGTTGGTGTCAAAGCAGTCGCTGCAAAAGATGGTATCATTTCCATCAACATAAAAAGTAGCAGGATGCTGCTTGCTTATGGATTTCTCCGGAAGATTTTCGAAGTGTTTGAAAAGTATCGTACGTCAATAGATATGATCACAACTTCCGAAGTGGCCGTATCTGTAACGATTGATAACCCTGCGAACCTTGATGACATCTTAAGGGAGTTGGAACCATTCGGAACAATTGCTGTTGAACAAGGCAACACGATCATATCAGTTGTTGGTAATGAGATCGCGCAAACGGAAAATATATTAAGCAGGCTCTTCGAGTCTCTTAATACCATCCCCGTTCGCATGGTTAGTTATGGGGGAAGTAAGCACAATGTGTCACTGCTGGTGGCATCTGAACATAAGAATGAAACCCTGCGTAAACTTAACGAGGGATTGTTTGGTCTTTAAGCTTTCGGCTTTTTTATCTATTCTTGTCGCGTAATAGACGATACAATTATGCGGATCGGAATTGAAGTTCAGAGGATATTCAGGAACAATAAACACGGAATGGAGATCGTTGGGGTCGAGCTGATGAAGGAATTGCAACAGCTCGACCACAACAATCAGTATGTGCTTTTTGCCAAGGACGGACCGGATAAGGACTGCATACAGGAAACTCCCAATTTCAAGATCCAGACCTTCAAATCACTCACATACGCTGATTGGGAACAGATCACACTACCCAAAGTAATTAAGCAGGAGAGATTGGATCTGCTGCATTGCACTTGCAATACGGGACCTGTATTCTCCCCGGTTCCGATGATGCTTACGCTGCACGATATTATTTATCTTGAAAATCTCAACTTCAAAGGATCGAGCTATCAAAACTTTGGTAACATCTACAGACGCATAGTGGTTCCGAAAGTTGTTGAAAAGTGTGAGTTCATCATCACTGTTTCAGAATTTGAAAAGAAACTGATACGGGAACGTCTTGAAGTACCCGAAGAGAAAGTAAAAGTTATTTACAACGGAATAAGCAGGCAGTTTTTTGCAGATATCGATGCTGAAACGATAACATCGTTCAGGCAGCTCCATGAACTTCCCTCGGAGTTCATGTTGTTCCTGGGGAACAAAGCTCCGAAAAAGAATACGGTGAATGTAGTAAAAGCATATACGATGTATTGCAGGATGTCGAAGAACCCTTTACCGCTTGTAGTACTTGATATTGAAAGACAGCAAATGGCACGCGTGCTGCGTGATCTGAAATCGTCGTGGTGTTTGAAAAACTTTCATTTTCCCGGTTATATTCAGCCTGCAGAAATGCCACTTATGTATAACGCAGCATCGATTTTTTTGTATCCTTCATTACGCGAAAGTTTCGGAATGCCGATACTTGAAGCGATGGCCTGCAAAACCCCGGTGATCACCTCCAATACATCGTCGATGCCCGAAGTGGCGGGTGATGCAGCATTATATGTGGACCCATTTTCGGTGGAAGATATCGCCAAAGGGATAAAACTTATGTGCGACAATGAACAGTTGAGAAACAATCTTGTTTTGAAAGGGCAACAGCGTGCAAAACAATTTCCATGGAGTGCAGCAGCAACTAAAGTACTTGAGCTCTACAACAGGATTGCAAAATAAAAATGGGAACCAGGTAGCGAGCCTGATTCCCATAACTTACTTTTTTTGATCCATTAGATGACCAGCATCGCATCACCATAACTGAAGAAACGATATTTATCTTTAATGGCTTTTTTATACGCTTCCATCGCAAGGTCATATCCTGCAAATGCACATACCATTATCAGCAAACTTGTTTTTGGAAGATGAAAATTCGTAACAAGCGAATCTGCAATATTGAAATTATAAGGTGGATGAATGAAAATATTCGTCCAGCCTTCCGAAGGCTTCAACAGCTTTTCTGCAGTGTATGAAGATTCAATGGCGCGCATTGTGGTTGTACCTATCGAACAGATACGCTTATTACCTTCAATGGCTTTGTTTACGATCTTGCATGCGGCATCATCGATGCGATAATACTCGGCGTCCATCTTATGTTTGCTCAGATCCTCCACTTCGATAGGTCGGAAGGTTCCAAGGCCTGTATGCAGGGTAACCTCTGAGAATCGAACACCTTTTATCTCGAGTCGTTTGATCAGTTCTTTGGAGAAGTGCAAACCGGCAGTCGGAGCCGCAACCGCCCCTTCGTGCTTAGCATATACCGTTTGATAGCGTTCTTTATCTTCCTCATCAGGCTTACGCTTGATGTATTTCGGCAAAGGTGTTTCTCCCAGGATCTCTAACATTTGCCTGAATTCTTCATCGGTGCCATCCCAAAGAAAACGAATGGTACGACCCCTGGATGTAGTATTGTCAATTACTTCAGCAACCAGCTCATCGTTCTCCCCAAAATAAAGTTTGTTTCCTACGCGAATCTTTCTTGCGGGATCAACGATAACATCCCAGAGACGATTTGGTTTGTTCAGTTCACGCAAAAGGAACACTTCGATCTTCGCGCCGGTTTTTTCCTTGCGGCCATACATACGTGCAGGAAAAACTTTTGTGTTGTTCACAACAAACACGTCCTTATCATCGAAATAGTCTAGTATATCCTTAAAATGTTTGTTCTCGATCTGACCGGTTTTACGATGAACCACCATCATACGGGCATCTTCTCTTTTCTTCGCAGGGTGTTGGGCAATAAGGTTCAACGGCAAGTCGAACTTGAATTGAGATAATTTCATCTGAATGTTTTTGTAGAAAGCCAAGAAGATATCAATCGAGCGAAGTAGGTAGTCGGTAATCCGAACAAACCTGATCTTACGGCACCAGGTTTGATATCATGAAATGGCTGATTTTAAGCGGGCGAAGGTACGGAATTTTTTGACAGCGCAGGAAATTTTTAGCGGCCACTGAGCTTTGAACCGGGTATTGAACTTATCAGTTCGCGGGTATATGGGTGCGCCGGCTTATCGTACACTGCTTCGGTCAGGCCTTCTTCAACAATCTTGCCCTGGTGCATGATGTACAGCCGGTCAGATACATACCTTAACAAAGCAAGATCGTGCGAAATAAACAAGGCACTGAATCCGAACTCTTTTTTGAGATCGTTCAGTAAATTGATAACCTGAGCCTGCACACTGACATCAAGGGCCGATACCGATTCATCACAAACAATGAATTCCGGCTTCAATGAAAGAGCACGCGCAATGACCACACGCTGTCGTTGCCCCCCGGAAAATTCATGTGGGTATCTCATGAAATGTTCGCTGCCAAGTCCAACTTTTTCAAGCAGTACAATGATCTCATTTTTTGCATTGGAACGCGTGATCTTTTTGTGTGCCTGCATTGCTTCCATGATGGCTTCGCCAATTCTTATTCTCGGGTTTAACGAAGAGTAGGGGTCCTGGAAAATCAGCTGCATACGGCTCCGCAGGTTGCGAATACGCGAGGCTTGCAGCGAAGTAATGTCCATGCCATCGAAGTTGATGGTACCTGCCGTGGTTGGTACGAGTCTCAGTAACGCGCGACCCAGTGTGGTCTTGCCGCTGCCGGAACCGCCTGCAAGTCCTACCGTCTCTCCGCGGCCAATCACAATCGTCACGTCATCGACCGCATTGAATTTCATACCCCGGGGGCCCCGAAACTCTACGCCGATGTGGGTGCCACTTACCAAGGGAGTAGTTTGAATGGTCATGCTTTGCGGAGATAAAGCCGGTCCTTTAACTGTGGTCGAAGCCATATTGGTTTCGCCGGTTACTACATCCGTTTTGAGTTGTTTTACTTTTATAAAATCTCCTACCACAGGCAATCGTTGGGATTTGGGATGATTTGCGGGCCGGCATGCGAGCAGTGCACGAGTGTACGGATGCGAGGCTGCATGGATAAGGCTTCCAGCCTCCCCATATTCGACTAGCTGCCCCTGATACATAACGGCGATGTGTGTGGCGATGTCGGATACCAGTGCAAGATCATGACTGATGAATATTACGGCCATTTTAGTTTCGGCCTGCAGCTTATGAATAAGCGCTATAATGCTTTTTTGTACGGTAACATCGAGCGCAGTTGTTGGCTCATCGCAGATCAGCAACAAGGGATTTGTACTCATCGCCATGGCGATCATGACTCTTTGTTTCTGTCCGCCACTTAACTGGTGAGGGTATTTTCGGTAGATAGTATCCGGGTCTGGTAATTCAACCCTGGTGAAAAGTTCAATAACTCGTTGCTTTACGTTTTGCCTGCTGATGTTTTCGTGCGCCTGTATCGCTTCGGCTACCTGTTCACCGCAGGTTAATACAGGATTTAGCGAGGTCATCGGTTCCTGGAAGACCATGGAGATCTTTGCTCCCCGTGTGGATCGTAGCTGTTGTAACGGTTCGCTAAGCAGATCAGTTCGTTCGCCGCCTTCCGGTGAAAACCAGATATGTCCCTGGGGATATTTCACATGCGCCGATGAAATAAGTTGCAGAATACTTAGAGCAGTGACCGACTTGCCGGAGCCCGACTCGCCAACGATAGCGAGTGTCTGATTTTGATATAATTCCAACGATAAATCCTTCACTGCCTCAACTTCCGCGGTATCAAATTTAACGGACAGCCGATCAATATGCAGTAGAGGTGCAGACATCCTAAAATTTAAGATGTTTAACTGTAAGACCGTTATTGATCAATTGCTTCAATGAATCTATCCCGATGCGAATATGCCGTTCAACATAAGAAGCGGTTACTTTTTTATCGCTCTCTTCCGTTTTTACACCCTCCGGTGTCATCGGCTGATCGCTTACCAGCAGGAGCGCTCCGGTAGGAATCTTGTTGTAAAAGCCTACTGTGAATATTGTTGCCGTTTCCATATCAATGGCGTGGGCGCGGATTTGCTGTAGATATTCTTTGAACTTTTCATCATGTTCCCATACACGCCGGTTGGTGGTATACACCGTGCCAGTCCAGTAATCTTCACCGTAATCACGAATCGTGGTTGACACCGCTTTTTGCAACGCAAACGCAGGCATGGCGGGCACTTCAGGTGGGAAGTAATCGTCGGAGGTACCTTCCCCGCGAATAGCTGCAATGGGAAGTATCAGATCGCCAAGTTTGTTTCGTTTTTTCAAACCTCCGCATTTTCCAAGAAATAATACCGCTTTCGGATTTATTGCTGAGAGAAGGTCCATTACTGTTGCCGCAGTGGGACTTCCCATTCCAAAATTGATCATGGTAATATCGCCGGAGGTAACGCATTGCATGGGCTTATACAGATCAACGATCTCTGCATCGTTCCATTCCGCAAACAATTGAAGGTAGTGGCTGAAGTTGGTTAACAGAAGGTATTTGCCGAAGTTCTCGAGTTTTTCGCCTGTGTACCGGGGTAGCCAGTTCTTTACAATTTCTTCTTTTGATTTCATGTCCGAAGATAAGTTTTTATAATTTTCCGCCTTTATGATCCAGATTAACTATCCGAAGCACGATTTCAAAATACGTGAGGATAATAAGGTTCCCTTTATTTTCGATGAACTTCGGAAAACATGGTTGAAGCTCACACCTGAGGAATGGGTAAGGCAAAACTTTGTGCAATATCTTATCCGGGTGAAACATTATCCATCTGCTTACATTGCGGTTGAAAAACAATTGAAACTTGGAGAGCTGGTCAAAAGGTTTGATCTGCTTGTATATGATAAAGCACACAAGCCATTCATGATGATCGAATGCAAGGCAATGCAGGTGAAGCTTGATGAAAAGGTTATGCACCAGGTTCTTACTTACAACATCTCTGTACCGGTTCCATATCTCATCATCACGAACGGTGTTTATTGTATGGGTATTTCGCGCAAGGAACAGGATGTTCGCTGGTTAAATGAAATTCCTGATCATCACTGATTGCGTGCGTAAGGCAAAAAAAAAGGGCCGCAAAGCAGCCCTTCAAAAAGATATTTTTCTTTATGGGAAGATTCCCAGTTCCGCATAGCTTGTGCCCACTTTATTGATGGCCACTACATAAGCTGCAGTGCGCATATCGGGAATTTCCGGGTTTTGTTTCCAAACTTCCATGATCTCTCTTGTAGCAGTGATCATTGTTTCCTCGAGACCGCTTCTCACCAGATCCACTTCATCAGGTCCATGCATGATCAATTCACGTTCACGTGCGTTCACCTGCTTGCCGGTCAAATTTTCTATAGATCCGAGAATCTGTCCGTTCAGGTTTTCAGTGAATCTTTTTTCCATGCGACCATACCGAACATGGCTCAGGTTTTTAAGCCATTCGAAATATGAAACGGTTACGCCACCGGCATTCAGATACATATCGGGAACTACAAGAATTCCGCGTTCAGCGAAGTTCTCATCTGCTTCCGGAGTCAATGGTCCGTTGGCTGCTTCACCGATGATCTTTGCTTTGACCCTTGGAGCATTTTCTCCATTTATTACGTTCTCCAGTGCAGCAGGAATCAGGATGTCGCACTCCATTTCCAGAGCATCAGAGGATTTGTCGAAATTATTTGCACCGGGATAATTCAGGATGGAGCCGGTTTCTTTTCTGTGACGGAATATCTGGTCAACCTCAAGTCCTGATGTACTCCAGATGGCACCTTCGTATTCAGCAAGTCCAACGATCAATGCGCCAGCTTCTTCGAAGAACTTGGCAGTATGATAACCAACATTACCGAGACCTTGTACCACCACGCGTTTCCCTTCAACTCCCGTTTCAAGGCCGAGTTTGCTCATTACTTCTTTCATCTGGCATACTTCGCGCAAGCCATAAAAAACACCGAGTCCTGTTGCCTCTCTTCTTCCTCTTACGCCACCCTGTGTCACTGGTTTGCCGGTAACGCAGCCTTGTGCATCGATCTCACCCGGGCGCATGCTTGAATATGTATCAAGTATCCATGCCATCTCTCTTTCACCAGTGCCATAATCGGGAGCAGGCACGTCAATACCAGGTCCGATAAAATTCTTTTTGATGAGTTCAGATGTGTAGCGGCGTGTGATCTTTTCAAGATCATATGCTGAATACTTGCTTGTATCAATGGTGATACCTCCTTTAGCACCGCCGAATGGTACATTCACAATTGCGCACTTGTATGTCATCAGCGCGGCCAATGCCATCACTTCATCAAGATTAACGTTAGGTGCGAAACGAATACCTCCCTTACATGGGCTCTTATGGTGTGAATGTTGAACCCGGTATGCTTTGATGACTTCTATCTTATCGCCCACCTTCACGGGGAAGTGCATACGATAAACTGCGTTGCATTGCTTGATCTGCTCAAGGATTCCTGGATCCCATGAAGTAAATTTCGCAGCTTTGTCAAAGCTTTTTTCAACGGCACCAAAAAAACTATATTCCTGATGTGCTGACATGTTTTGCTGTTTATTTTATTGAATAATTAGTGAAGCTTGATTTTTCGAGTGCCAAATAAACGAACATTCGTTAACATTTGGCATGATTAATTTCAATTGATTGCTACTTAATAAAAGCCTGACCAGTATAATGTAAATACCTCTATACATCCTGTTTTTCAAGTTTGGTGATCTTACGATCAAGCCGCACCAGGTAAAAAATGACGCCTGCGAGGATGGTCAGCAACACGGCTACCACAACATAAATTTTGCCTTCGGCTCGCAGACCTGAAGCATCATTCACATCATTTAAAGTGGTATCCTGGGCCTGAAGAAATGCGCTAATAAGAAGGGCAAGGGTTGCCAGCAGATATCGTTTCATGTTCAGATTCTTTCCAGTTTTTGTTCTTCGAGTTTTCTAAGCCGAATAAATAAAGTTGACATCCAGATTCCCAGTAATGTCCATCCGAGCACTGCAGGCCAGAAGATCACACGCATCTCAGGGTCCAGATCACTCCCGCTCATTGCAGGATTTCCCTCAACCCCTTTGCCACCGGGATGTAATGATTCTACCATACGCGGCAGCACCATGATCATGGGGATGTAAATGAAATAAGCAAAGATGTTATATACCGCGGCAATGCGCGCACGCTTGTCGATATCCGTAATCGAATTCCGGAGCACGAAATAAGCAAGATAAATAAGCAATGCAATGGCGGCGCCGAGCTGTTTTGGATCGTTATTCCAGGGCGCACCCCATGTGTAATTAGCCCATATAGCGCCGGTGATCAATCCCAAAATGCCAAACAGTGTTCCTGTTTTTGCATATTCATTCGAAAGACTATCCGCTTTTATTGACGGTCTTTGTAGGTACCGGATGGCATTGATCAATGAGATGGTGATCAGTGCAAGCTGACCAAACCACATGGGAACATGAAAGAAGAGATTTCTTATCGTTTGCTGAAGGTTTCCAATATCCGGCACGCGCACAGTAAAGCCGCGCACAACGGTATATACAAGTAACAAGACAGCCAGAACCTTCCACCAGTTACGGCGCATATCAATAATTTAAGTGTCAAAAATAGGGTAATCGAACTATCAATCCTTCCATAAAAAAGGAAAGAGGATGATAGAAAGCGTTACTACCAGCAAGTCCAATCCTATCAATAGCAATATAAGCTGTGATAGTCCCGATTGAATCACATCTGCAAATGCGATATTAGAGATCTTCATCAGCAGCAGCACCTGCGGGATGATCAAAGGAAAACCAAGGATGGCCATCAATGCCGCATTTTGTTGGGCTCTTGCGGCAATGGCAGCGAGAAATGTAAATACGAGGCTCAGGCTTATCCCACCCAAACAAGCTATGCCGAGAAACCGGAACGCATGTACAAGAGGATCGCCGAGT
Organism: Bacteroidota bacterium; assembly: GCA_023437225.1. Classification (GTDB taxonomy): domain Bacteria; phylum Bacteroidota; class Bacteroidia; order Chitinophagales; family Chitinophagaceae; genus Flavitalea. The sequence continues at coordinate 176,119 of JAEZGS010000024.1, forward strand.
AATAACATAAAGAGCGATAAACTGGTAACGCTCATCAATACCATCAGGAACGCATTGAAAACGAGCTTGGACAAAATGTAATCGCGCGCCCCGGAGATTGTATAATAGTAAAGCATTCTGCCACGACTTTCCTGCAGAAAACTTTTTGCTACTGCATTTACACAAATAAACAATTGTATCATCCAGAATAAGCCGTTCCAAACCTTTTCTTCAGGCTGTTGCATGGCCAGATAGAGCACAAAAATGGTGGATGCCACATACAGCAGAATGCCATAGAAAGTATACTGCTGGCGGATCTCCAGCAACAGATCTTTTCTTAACAATGCATAGATTTTCTGAATGGATCTCAATTAAAGCAGTTTCAGTGTTCGTAATAACATTTTCTGCATCGGGGTTCATACCTGTCCTTTTCTCCGAGCAGCACCTGTGAACCTTCCGCAACCTTGCGATATGAATAGTTTGCTATATGTCCGCATTTCACGCAGATCGCGTGCAGCTTTGTAATGTAATCTGCTTTAGCCAGCAGATTCGGCATCTGCCCAAAAGGTTTACCGAGGTAGTCCATATCCAACCCTGCGATGATAACCCGTATTCCTCGTAGTGCAAGCTGATCGCACACTTCCGGCAACTGGTCGTCAAAGAATTGTGCTTCGTCAATACCCACCACATCACAGTCAGTTGCATACAGTAGAATGGTCTGAGAATTATCGATCGGCGTGGATTGAATCGCATTCTCATCATGCGATACAATGTTCATTTCATCATACCTCACATCGATCTTTGGCTTGAAGATCTCGACTTTCAGGTTTGCAATTTTAACACGTTTTAATCTTCGGATAAGTTCTTCAGTTTTCCCGGAAAACATTGAGCCACAGATCACTTCGATAACTCCTCTGCGTTCGCCCGAGATGTTTGGTTCTATGTACATGTATAGAAAATAGGTACAATAATTGTAAATTTATCTGCCAAATTACTCATAACTAGTACCCACCTATCATGGAGCGTTTAGCAGAACTGATCAGCAAATTAAAAGAACAATTCGAACATAATGCCGATAAACAACAACTATTGGTGATTACCCGTATGATCGAACAGGAGTTATTACAGCAGGTGAATAACGTTAATCGCTCTGTAGGTTCTTCTAAGATATCGGTAGTTATGCCGGGGCCGCGTGTAAGTGCAGATACTCAACCGCAGCCTCAATCAAAACCTGTGACGCCACCACCGTCACAGCACAATACACCCTCACCTTCGCAATCTCAGCCAACACCACCGCCTCAACCGCAGGTCACACCGCCGCCTCCACCGCCGGTGACCTCGACGCCTCCGCCGCAGGTAGCTTCCCCAACGCCCAAACCTGTACAGGAAGAAAAGCCGTCACACAAGTGGAACCTTGATCCTCTTCACGATGTGCCAACACTGGCTCAGCAAACAACACCGCGTGAATTGAATGAAACCATTGCCAACTCATCTGTATCCCGCAATGATCAATTGAAAACAGAAGTGATGGAAGTGGGTCACCGACTTACAGACTCGCCCATTCGTGATCTCAAAAAAGGAATTGGAGTTAACGACAGGTACGTATTCATTAATGAACTCTTCCGTGGCGATGAAGTGATGTATGAAAGAAGCATCAAAACAATCAATAACTTCCGCATCTATGCAGAAGCACAATACTGGATAGAACGGGAATTAAAGTTGAAACTGGGATGGGATGGGTCAAAGCATTCCGTGAAAACTTTCGACCAACTAGTTCGCAGAAGATTCCTTTAATTACAATTTTTTCTTTTCAATGTGCTCAACGATCCGTTGGGTTGCGCCTGCTTTTGCCCGCACGTAGCTTCCTGCCTGGGTTGCAGCAGCCTGATAGTATTCCTCGTCGTCCAGTAAACGGTTGCACACCCGTTCGAGTTCCAGTGCTGAATCAATGCTCATTACACCGCCAATTTTCACCAGCTCAACAGCTTCGATGTATTTTTCATATACAGGTCCGATGACCACAGGCCTTCCGTACACAGCGGCTTCCAGTACATTATGAATGCCGTCGTCTCCAAAACCGCCGCCCACATAACAGATGGTGGCATAATGGTACAATCGCGAGAGCATTCCGATATTATCGATGATAAGTGTTTGCGGCCTTTTTGCCGGATCCTTTGCAAACGCCGAAAACCTTTCAGTTTCAGGAAATAATTTTTCGATGTATTGCAAACGGTCTTCATCTATATGATGGGGGGCGATGATGAATCGTATGTCTTTATTCACTTTTGCAAGATGCACAAGTTGTTCTTCATCTTCCTGCCAGGTGCTACCCGCAACAATTACGGGGCTGTTTCTTACAAATACTTCTACCGTCGGTATCACTGAAAATCCGGCAGCGATCTCCAAAACACGATCAAATCTCGTGTCTCCACCTACAGTAACAGGAAGCGAATCATTTATGGTGTAAAGGAGATCAACTGATGCCTTATCCTGGACAAACATCCTGCTGAAATAGCTGAGCATCTTGCGATGCAGCGCACCATACCAGCGGAAAAAGGGTTGTTTGGGACGAAATACTGCCGATACCAGGAGAGTAGGGATGCGGCGTGCGTGTAGCTGTTGCAGGTAATAATACCAATATTCGTACTTCACCCAGATAACAAGGGTTGGCTTGAAGGTATTTAAAAATGATTCAGCATTTGCCCGCGTACCGATAGGGAGGTATAGCACAAGATCGGCTCCCTCATAGTCTTTTCTCACCTCGTAGCCCGAAGGTGAAAAAAAGGTGACCAGGTATTTTCTTTGGGGGTAACGTTGACGGATCTCTTCCAGTATCGGCCTTCCCTGTTCAAATTCTCCCAGCGATGCACAATGCATCCACACAAGTTCGCCGGATGATTTGAAAGCCATTTGTTTTTGCGCTGACCTCCCACGAATCCATTGTTTTGCTTTTTGATTCCATGGAGAAACGAGCCAGATACCGGCCACATAAAGGCGAAGGAACAGATTGTATAGGATCAGCGATAACATCATTTTGCCGGTCACAAATGTAAATGCATTCTTCATGTAAACATAATCTGGCGCTAAACTGCCGGATTGGACATACCAGTTTTTTGCACTAGGTTTGTGCCCGTTTAAAATGAAAACTATGCGCGCAATCCAAATGGTGGATTTGAAGCAGCAATACGCCAATATTAAGGAAAGTATTGATGCAGCAATCCACGAAGTTCTTGATACATCCGCCTATATTAATGGTAAATCCGTAACCGATTTTACCAGTTCCCTTGCAGGGTATTTAGAAGCGAAACACGTGATTCCCTGTGCAAACGGTACAGACGCCCTTCAGATTGCCATGATGGCCCTTGATCTCCAACCGGGCGATGAAGTGATCACACCGTCCTTTACGTACATCGCTACTACAGAAGTGATCGCACTGCTCAAGTTGAAACCTGTATTTGTGGAAGTAGATCCAAAAACCTTCTGCATTGATCCGGCGTCCATTGAAGCTGCTATTACGCCAAAAACAAAAGCGATTGTTCCGGTTCATCTCTATGGGCAATCTGCAGATATGGAAGCGATCATGGATATTGCCGACAGGCACAACCTGTTTGTAATTGAAGATAATGCGCAGGCCATTGGTTCGGATTTCACTTTTAGTAACGGAACACGTAAGAAGACAGGTACCATTGGAACGATCGGCGCCACTTCATTCTTCCCATCAAAGAACCTGGGTTGTTACGGCGATGGCGGGGCATTGTATACTAACGACGATTCACTTGCTGCTAAGATGAAGATGATTGCAAATCATGGCCAAAGTCAGCGCTACTATCACGATGTAGTAGGCTGTAACAGTCGGCTCGATACCATACAGGCCGCTGTGCTAAATGTCAAACTTCCAAAGCTTGATGAGTACATAGACGCACGGAGAAAGGCGGCTGATTTTTATGACAGCGCGTTTGCCAACCATCCAAAGATCACCACTCCTTACCGCGCTCCGTACACCAAGCATGTGTTTCATCAATATACCCTCATCCTTGAAGGCGTTGATCGCAATGGACTGAACCAGTTTCTTGCAGAGAACAATATACCCTCAATGATCTATTACCCGGTGCCGGCACATCGTCAGAAAATGTTTGAATCTTTCGGCGGGGCTGATTACGATCTCCAAACAACCGATTGGCTTACATCAAGAGTTATTTCTCTTCCAATGCATACTGAATTAGAACAGGAGCAACTGGAATTCATTACTTCAAAAGTGCTCGAATACGTCAACAGATAAACTTAACCTTAAGAAAACTAATAACCTTTTACGATGAAAATTGCAGTAGTAGGGACCGGCTATGTCGGATTGGTAACCGGAACCTGTTTTGCGGAAACCGGTAATGATGTTGTTTGCATCGACATTGACCAATCCAAAGTAGATAAGCTCAGTAATGGCCAGATCACGATTTATGAGCCCGGACTGGAGAAACTTTTTATCCGTAACCTTAGAGAAGAGCGTCTTTATTTCACAACAAGTTTGAAAGAGGGTATACAAAATGCAGAGGTTATATTTCTCGCACTGCCGACACCTCCGGGTGAAGATGGCTCAGCGGATCTGAAATATGTTTTGGGTGTTGCCGAAGACCTTGGAAAACTTCTTACATCTTATGTTGTAATTGTCGATAAAAGCACCGTTCCCGTTGGCACGGCAGAAAAGGTTCATGCTGCTGTGGCAAAGAATTATCGCGGCGATTTTGATGTTGTATCGAATCCTGAATTTCTGCGCGAAGGTGTTGCTGTTGAAGATTTCATGAAACCTGACAGGGTTGTAATTGGAACGAATTCAGAACGTGCGAGGAAAGTGATGAACGATCTGTTTCAGCCTTTTGTTCGCCAGGGAAATCCAATCATCTTCATGGATGAGCGTTCCGCTGAGTTGACGAAGTATGCAGCTAATTCCTTTCTTGCTACCAAAATATCTTTCATGAATGAGATTGCCCAGTTGTGTGAACGACTTGGCGCAGACGTGGATATGGTTCGCAAAGGAATCGGAAGTGATGATCGTATAGGCAAAAGGTTTTTGTTTCCTGGTATCGGCTATGGTGGTAGCTGCTTTCCAAAAGATGTAAAAGCACTGGCAAAGTCCGCATCACTTGTTGACTACGATTTTAAAATCTTGAACGCGGTGATGGATGTAAATGAAATGCAGAAGTATCACCTTATTCCAAAGATCCTTAAGTTCTTTAATGACGACATATACGGAAAAAAGTTTGCTGTTTGGGGACTTGCATTCAAACCCAATACCGACGACATCCGCGAGGCTCCTGCGTTGTACATTATTGATGAATTGTTGAAAAGAGGTGCTTCAGTGTGCGCATACGACCCGGAAGCTATGGGCAATGTGAAAGGCATCTATGGTGATAGAATCGGTTTCGCTGAAAATCAATACGATTGTTTAGAGAGTGCAGATGCATTGATCATTGCAACAGAATGGAATGAGTTCCGCACTCCTAACTTCCTGAAGATCGTCAGCTCTCTTAAGAATAAAGCAATCTTCGATGGAAGAAATCTTTTTGAAACGCGGGCGGTGAAGGAACTTGGATTTCATTACGACAGCATTGGCAGACCAGTAATTGATTAATAAAACGATTTTATAAATGGCTTCAGAGAGAGTGCTTATCACCGGCGCGGCAGGTTTTCTTGGTTCACATCTGTGCGATCGCTTCATCAGGGAAGGATACCACGTTATTGCGATGGATAATCTTATCACTGGTGATCTGCGAAACATCGAACATCTGTTCAAGTTAGAGCAGTTTGAATTTTATCACCATGATGTTTCCAAGTTTATTCATGTACCGGGAGAAATTAAATACATACTTCATTTCGCCTCTCCAGCAAGCCCCATCGATTACCTCAAGATTCCCATTCAGACTCTGAAGGTAGGTTCACTGGGAACCCATAACTGCCTTGGCCTGGCTAAAGAAAAAAATGCCAGGATCCTTGTAGCATCCACTTCCGAGATCTATGGCGATCCTATTGAGCACCCACAAAAGGAAACATACTGGGGTAATGTAAACCCTGTGGGTCCGCGAGGAGTGTATGACGAAGCAAAGCGTTTCCAGGAAGCGATGACCATGGCTTATCACAATTTCCACGGTCTTGAAACCAGGATCGTCAGGATATTCAATACATATGGTCCTCGTATGAGACTGAATGATGGTCGTGCCCTCCCTGCCTTTATCGGACAGGCATTGAGAGGAGAGGATCTTACTGTTTTTGGAGATGGAAGCCAGACGCGTTCATTTTGTTATGTTGATGATCTTGTTGAAGGGATTTACCGTTTACTGCTTAGTGATTATAGTCAGCCAATAAATGTTGGTAATCCAAACGAGATCTCTTTGAAGGAGTTTGCAGAAGAGATCATTCAACTTACCAATACAGATCAGAAGATCGTTTATAAACCATTACCCGAAGACGATCCAAAACAGCGCCGGCCCGACATTACACGCGCGAAAGAGATTCTCAACTGGGAGCCTCGTATCGGCAGGGAAGAAGGCCTTAAGCGTACATACGATTACTTTAAAAGCCTTCCGCGCGAAGAATGGTATAAGGAACCAAAAGAGTTTGCCAGAAAGAACTAGTTTATGACAGAAACTTCAAAAATTATCATGGTCACTGGCGGCGCCGGATTTATCGGGTCGCACGTAGTGAGATTGTTCGTCAATAAATATCCTCACTATCGTATAGTCAATGTTGATGCGCTTACATATGCAGGCAACCTTGAAAATCTTAAGGATGTTGAAAATGCATCTAACTACACTTTTGAGCGTGCGGATATTACCGATGAATCTTCGATTGACGCATTGTTCCGGCAATACAGCTTTGACGGCGTTATTCACCTGGCGGCAGAAAGCCATGTTGACCGATCCATCATTGACCCATTATCGTTCGTGAAAACGAATGTACTCGGCACAGTTGTATTATTGAACGCATGCCGGAAACATTGGAAGAGTAATGAAAAAGGGAAACTTTTTTATCATGTCTCTACCGACGAAGTATATGGATCGCTGGGCTCCGAGGGGTTCTTCACAGAAGATACTGCATACGATCCGAGATCGCCGTATTCTGCATCTAAGGCGTCTTCAGATCATTTTGTGATGGCTTATCATCATACATACCATCTGCCGGTGGTTCTGTCTAATTGTTCGAATAATTATGGATCGCACCATTTTCCGGAGAAGCTGGTTCCGCTAATGATCAATAACATTCGAAACAATAAACCGTTGCCGGTTTATGGCAAAGGAGAAAATGTTCGCGACTGGCTCTTTGTTGAAGATCATGCTCGTGCGATAGATACCATCTTTCACAAGGGTAGAATTGGCGAGAAGTATAATATTGGCGGCTTCAACGAATGGAAAAATATCGATCTCGTACACCTGTTGTGCAGAATAATGGATCAAAAGCTGGGCAGACCCGAAGGGACGTCAGCGAAATTGATTACGTATGTTACCGACAGGCCGGGCCACGATCTTCGCTATGCAATTGATGCTACAAAATTGAACAGGGAACTGGGTTGGTATCCAAGTTTGCAGTTTGAGGAAGGACTTGAAAAAACGGTCGATTGGTACCTGCAGAATGAAGAATGGGTAAACCATGTAACATCCGGCGACTATCAACATTATTACGAAGCTCAATACCAGGGTAGATAAAATTTAGAAAAGACATGCCATTCATCGATACAGGCATCCACGGTTTATTTGTATTCGAACCGAAAGTATTTGAAGACGCGCGCGGCTACTTTTATGAATCCTACAATCAGCGCACTTTTAAAGATCAGGGAATTGATTTGAATTTCGTTCAGGATAATCAGTCGAGTTCTGCGTTTGGAGTGATTCGGGGCTTGCACTATCAATTACCTCCTTATGCTCAGTCAAAGCTAGTTCGTGTGTTGTCTGGTAACATATTGGATGTTGCGGTTGACATTCGAAAGGGCTCACCCACTTTCGGAAAAGTATTCAGTGTAGAACTATCGTCGGAAAATAAAAAGCAGCTTTTCATTCCTGCTGGCTTTGCACATGGGTTCTCAGTGTTAAGCGAGCATGCTGAAGTATTATACAAATGTGATGCATTTTACAACAAGGATTCAGAACGTGGCATTCTTTACAATGATCCTCAGCTTGCAATAGATTGGCGCATTCCGACAGGAAGAGAAATCATCTCCGATAAAGATCATTTGAATCCATTGTTTGCGGATATTGATAACAGCTTTGTATATTCCAATTGATAATGCGCGATAAAATAATAGTTACAGGTGCTAAAGGTCAGCTGGGCAGCGAACTACAATCACTAGCCTCATCATTTCCTCAATACGAGTTTATTTATACCGATAAGGAAGAATTGTCGATAGACGATGAAAACGCTGTTGACGAATTTTTCAATCAACACAATCCTCAATACTGTATCAATTGCGCTGCATACACAGCGGTGGACAAGGCTGAGTCTGACAGGAAACTTGCGATGATGATAAATGCAACGGCTCCGGGAATACTCGCACGTGCATGCACCAGGTTTGGTGTGCGCTATGTCCATATTTCAACAGATTACGTCTTCAACGGCCAGTCGGACACGCCATATTCGGTGGACACGCCAACGGATCCGGTTAATTATTACGGGTACAGCAAAATGGTCGGCGAACAAAACGTAGTACGTGAGAACCCCGAAGCAATCATTATCCGAACTGCATGGGTTTATTCCGAATATGGAAACAACTTTGTAAAAACGATGATGCGACTCATGTCTGAGCGCGATGCGATCAACGTTGTGAGTGACCAGGTGGGCGCACCCACTTACGCCAAAGACCTTGCTAATGCGATCCTGAAAATTCTTTCTTCGGGCAAATGGGTGAGCGGCTTTTACCATTACTCTAATTCCGGAAAGATCAGTTGGTACGATTTCGCCTGTGCGATCAGAGACTTTATTGGTTCTCCCTGCAAGGTGAACCCAATTCCTTCCTCTTCGTATCCTACTCCGGCTTCCCGTCCCGCATTTTCATTACTGGATACCTCACGAATCCGTTTGGAATATGAAGTTGCGATTCCGGATTGGAAAGAAAGTTTGCGGTTCTGCATTTCCCGACTAAAGCAAGACGCATCCTGATCATTAACCAACGCGTGACTTATGTTTGCTGAATGACGGAGCTCCCACGTGATATCATTTGTTTTTCTTTATCCCGATGGGACCAGGCAATTTCATCGCCAGCATGGTCGATAGCAAAGGAGTTGTCAAAAAATCATCGTGTGTTTTTTATCGATCATCCATACACGTTGAAGGATGTTGTTAGAGAGTTCACTTCATTACAGGTACAAAGAAGACGAAAATCATGGTTTGGTAATTCATCTGTTTATAATAAACCGATCGCTGGAAATGAAAATCTTTTTGTAGTTGTTCCCCCTGTGGTATTGCCTGTGAATTTCCTTCCAAATAACTTTTTGTATCAGATCTTTTCAAAGGTCAATGATTCATTGATGAATCGCCTTTTAAGTCAGATCATTCGTGACCATCAGGTAAGGAACTACATCTTCATAAATTTTTTTGATCCCTTTTATCTTAGAAACATCCATGTTGATTTGAAACCGACAATATATATGTACCAGTCAATGGATGATATTTCAGAAGTAAGATACACCGCAAGACATGGTGTTCGATTGGAAGAAGAACTTATTAAGAGGGCGGATCTTACCATCTGCACTTCAAAGAAGTTGTTTGATATGCACCAGTCGAAAGGAAACGTTGCTTTGCTTCAAAACGGAGTGGACTTAGAACTATTTCAAACTGCATTTCGTAAGGAGCATCAAATTCCTGCCGACATCAAACATCTTCGTGGACCCATTATCATTTTTACTGGAAGCATCGACTATAGAATGGACTTTGAGCTCGTGCAGAGGACGGCCCGTGCACATGCGAATAAAACATTTCTATTTGTGGGACCTGTGAATACAACTGAGCATGAACAGTTCTTTAAGCAGGATGCCAACATAGTTTTTGTGGGGGCAAAAAATATAGATCAATTGCCTGCATATCTTCAACATTGTGATTGTGCCATCATTCCTTATAAAAAGAATAAACTGACAGCAGCTATTTATCCTCTTAAAATAAACGAGTATTTGGCATCGGGAATTCCGGTAGTTACCACAGACTTTTCAGAAGATGTTGTTTCATTTGAACCTCTTGTTTATCTGGCTGGCAATAGTTCTTCATTCGTTGCTTTAATCGAAGATGCGGTCAATGATAAGGATGATGCCGCGAGGAAACGGCGAATGGAATATGCTATGCAAAATAGCTGGGAGCAAAGAGTTGATGCACTGGAAAAAATGATGCTTATGGTAGCGCAGTGACGGAATTCGATGGTGACGAGGAACATTGACACCTCGTGTTCTATTTGTTCACTAGTGCCGCGACATAATATTGCGCGGCAAGCCCTGCAACAAGTGTAATAGCAAAGCTTAGCATTGTACCAATAAGCACATACTCTGTATGTTTGCGGGCCTTGCTTTCATTGAACCGTAGAATCGATTTGGCAGCAATCAACAATCCTATTGTCTCATAGCGTCCCGTAAGTATAAATATCATTACCAGAATTCGTTCGAGCATGCCGATATACTTGCCAGCCTGTTCCAGGCTTTCACCTGCATCTTCTTCGAGCTTTTTTCTCCAACTCGCTGTTGCGAAACTGATAAAGTAACCAACAGGCCAGATAATGAATGCAAAAACAAAGGAGTAGAGCCAGATTATAGGCCAATTGAAATTTGCTGCAATTTGAAAATTGAATCCGTGATAGAAAATCATCCATCCAAGAACAATTACCAATACATGTAATAACTGGTCTGCAACGAAGTAAAACAGGTTGTTTCTGCAATAGAGTTTCCAAAGATCAATAAGGTAGTGAGTAACCATTATCAAAAGCGATATCTTCCATCCATCAATATGCCATGTTGCAACATATGCAAGCGCGCCGGTTACAAGTATGTGAAAGTAAAGGAACCGGGACCGCTCCCTGTATTGAAGTTTATGGGTAACCCAACCCGCTGGTTGTAGCATGAAGTCGCTAAAAATATGTGCAAGTAATAGCCTCAGCAAAAGTCCTGTTTCTACAATTGTTTCCATGCTGATTATTTCTGTTATCGTTTTTTCGTATTGTTAAGCACCCCTATCTTTTTTTCAAAACGAAGCAACATCGCCTGGATTACTTCCCAGCCGGCGGTTTTCTTTCTTTGGTTAACTGCCGACTGTGAAATACCAAGTTTAGCCGCTATCTCGATTTCCTTTTGTTCCTGGAGTAGTAAACTAACGATTTCCGCGGAACCCCTTGTCCACTTCGAAGTAATAAATTCAAGGGAACGCGCCATAACTTCAAGTTCTTCATTAAAATCAACATCTGAAGTTTGCAACACTATTTGATGACGTGTTGGTTTTAATTCATCCAGGCCACGGCCACTCAGTTGATACGCCGGACCGTCAGATTCTCCAACTGATGAGGCGGAATAACTGACTTCATCTACTGCGAGGGACAGGCGAAGATCGACGAGGATATTCTCCTGTTTTTGGGTTTGATGTTCATTGGTCAGTTGGTTTACGTTGGCTTTGAGGAGCATCATGCTTCGCAATCCAATCAGAGGTTGTAATTCCGCCTGTATAAAATCTCCGCGTCGAATTTCATAGCGTGTTTTCTTCCTGGTTGCGTATTTCGATGCCGCAGCAAAGGCTTTCTTGACCGCATCCGGAATTTTCTTTCGGACACTCGTTGGAAGCTCTGATGAACCGATTATATCTGCAGAAACAACTGCCCGCATTTTACTTTTTCACAAATATAAGGATATTACCTTATAAATTCAACTTATAAGGAATCTATCTTATAATGTATAATTATTAGGATTCTGCCTTATATCTGATGCCGTTCTTTTATTCCTATCTTCTGATGCTCGGATACCTGGAGAACATGTGCTCCAAACTCTTCCAGCACAATGCCCGTAAGCTTGTAAAAACCTTTTCCCTGTAAAGGGTAGCGTTTAGCGGTTTCCGGAAAGTGGACGCTATCGATCCATTGACCCGCAGCATCTATGAATGTGCCGAAATACATTACTTCCCGTGTAACGGTTCGCACCGGCTTCATGGTCACAAAGTAACCGACCAAAGTCACTTTTGCACCCACTTTTGCTGGAAGATCCTTTGCCATACTGTACTGCATTGGATCGAGATCGCACAAAGCAAAACTATCTGACAATGGAAAACCTAGCAGCTCGATCTGGTCGAATACGTCATCTAACAAATTCTCTGATAAAGTGGGTAACCTGAATTCCTGGGCCGGTTCACGGAACAGCGCGGGTGACTCGGCCGATGCAGACCTGGCTTTCGATCCAACGAAATTGGCCTGCCAGAGAAGCTCTTTACGCGATCGTCCGGTAAATCGGAGAGCGCCTACGCGGATGAGAACATTCAATTGCTCAGACGCAATACCGGTACGTTCCATGAAATCGAGCAGGTCTGCGAAGTCTCCCCGGCAATCTCGCTCCGAAACGAGTCGCTCGATCACCGCCTTCTCAAGGTTTTGCACGTGAATAAAACCCACCCATACGGTAGTTCCCTGGATGGTAGTAAGTTCTTCGCTTCTATTCACACATGGGGCCTCGATGTGAGCGCCGGCTTTTTTAAGCTCGTGAAAATAAGTTTCGGTAGAATAAAAACCACCAAAATTATTGATCACAGCTACCATGAATTCAAGTGGGAAATACGTCTTGAGATAAAGGCTTTGATAGCTCTCCACAGCGAAACTTGCCGAATGCGCCTTTGAAAAAGAATACCCGCCAAAACTTTCAATCTGCCGCCACACTTCGCGACTTAACTCCTCCGGATGTCCGAGCTTTGAACAGTTGACGAAAAATTCATCCCTGATTCTTTCAAACTCCGCCCGCCCCCGGTATTTTCCACTCATGGCCCTCCTCAATATGTCTGCCTGTCCCATGTCAAGCCCCGCAAAATGGTGTGCTACCTTGATCACATCTTCCTGAAAAACCATGACCCCATATGTTTCTTCCAACAGATCCTTCATGATTGGATGCAGGTACTCAAACTTATCCGGGTTGTGAAAGCGATAGATGTATTGGCGCATCATTCCACTTTGAGATACGCCAGGCCTTATGATAGAACTGGCAGCAACAAGTGTAATGTAATCCTCGCATCGCAGCTTAAGAAGTAATTGTCGCATCGCCGGGCTCTCGATATAAAAACAACCGATTGTATCCGCACGCCGGATCTGCGCAGCAACGTTCGCGTCTTTTTTGAATTTTTCGACCTCATGTATGTCTACACTTATCTGCCTGTTTTCCCTAACAAGACGCACTGCTTCTTTTATGTGTCCCAGCCCGCGCTGGCTTAGGATGTCAAGTTTATACAATCCCACTTTTTCCGCAATGAACATATCGAGTTGTGATGTGGCAAATCCTTTTGGAGGAAGATCAACGGCACAGTACTGATAGATGGGTTCTTCACTGATAAGCATACCTCCCGGGTGTATGCTTAAATGATTGGGAAAGTTGGTAAGCATGCTTCCATACTTGAGGATTAGTCGCTGTATGTTGTCGTCGCTGAAGCGATGATGAGGATCATTTACAAGGGTATCGATCTCGGCTTTCGGCAGACCGAATACTTTGCCGAGCTCACGTATGATAGCATTATGCTGAAAAGTTGTGTACATACCTAGCAGCGCAACATGATCCCGGCCATATCTTTTGAACACATAATCGATCACTTCATCACGGTCTTTCCAACTGAAGTCAATGTCGAAGTCCGGTGGGCTCGTCCGGTAAGGATTGAGAAAACGTTCAAAATAGAGATCGAGGTCGATTGGATTCACGTCTGTTATCTGCAGACAATAAGCAACGATTGAATTTGCCCCGCTGCCGCGACCAACATAAAAGAATCCGCGACTTTGCGCATAGCGGATGATGTCCCATGTGATCAAAAAATAAGCGTTGAACCCGAGCTCGTTAATGATCTTGAGTTCTTTTGTCACGCGTTTCCTTGCCTCTTTGTTTCTCGTTCCAAAGCGGCTGCGCATCCCATCCAATGCAAGTTTTTCCAGGAGAATACGATCATCTTCCGGGGTCGCACTGAATATCTTTTTGTTCTTGTCCGTATGAAACTGGATCTCAATGGTACAGCTATCAACCAGTTGCAGCGTATTAGTGATGATCTGTGGATACCGCTCGAACGCCTGCATCAATTTTGACGGAGCCACTACCACTTCATGCTTTCCTGCAATGGTGGCTATATCCTGCCTGCTGAGCAAAATGTTTTGGTGAATCGCGCGCAAGAGCCGGTGAAGATTGTATCCCCTCATTCCATCAAATGTAATAGGGTGACAGATCACGAATTTGTCCGCATGAAGTTGGATATCCACGCCAAAAAGTTTATTCACTTCAGTCGTCTGCACACCAATCAATTCTGAAGTATTCAGATCTGCAGGCTGATAACGGTTGAAAGGATAAATGGTGTACACGTTTTCTTCCATGCCACTGCGTTCGGGAAATGGAGTGGCGTGCTGGAGATGGTTACTGATGAACTGGTTGATGGCAAGGATGCCGCGCATATTTTGTGCGATCAGGATATACATGAGCATATCGTCGTTGCGGATCTCAGCGCCGATCATGGGTTTGATCTGATGCTTTCGACATTCCTCGACAAAATCCCATGCATCGCAGGTGTTGTTGATGTTAGTAATCGCAAGTGCTGAAATCCCGGCATCTGCAGCTTGTTCAACAAGCTCGCGCGTACTTAAAGTGCCATAGCGAAAGCTGAAATAAGTTTTACAATTCAGGTACATGATTGTTTTATTAGGGACGTCGGTTTGATAACGATCGAGCGCGCATTACGCCGTCTGATCCAAAACTGTTTCGTATGCTGTCGATTGCCTGGTATAGCTTTATCTTTTCCTGCGTATCGTCAAAGAGGTCGATCTGATAATTACCCGGTACAAGATGTGTAAACCTGACACCCAGTAAGCGCACCAGCAGTCGACGGTCGTACAACTTTTGAAAGAGCTCCCGTGACTTTTCGAACAGAATATCGTCGCAGGCTGTATACGGTATTGAAGCCTGTCGGGTAACCGTATCGAAATTGGAATAGCGCATCTTTACTGTTATACATCCCGTCAGTTTGTTTTGTTTTCGCAGCTCAAATGAGATGTGTTCCGTCATGCGCGTCATTTCGCTCAGCAAAAACTCTGGGTCAGTAGTATCTTTCTGGAATGTGTTTTCTGTTCCAATGCTTTTTTGCTCATGGTATGGGATCACGGGCGTGTCATCGATGCCATTTGCCCGGCGCCACAGTTCTATGCCGTTTCTGCCAAGGAGATTGAACATGTAAGGGATAGGGATTTCGCTGAGCGTCTGTACTTTCTCAACGCCCATCTGCCTCAGTAAAGCCGCGGTTTGTTTCCCGATCATCGGGATCTTTTCTATGCCAAGAGGTGCCAGGAAAGTTTTCTCATCACCAAAAGGGATCTCCAGTTGCCCATGCGGTTTAGCTTCATCGGTGGCAACTTTACTGATAAGTTTATTTGACGCCAAACCATAGGAAACAGGAAGGCCCGATTGCTTCTCGATCTCTTTCCGAAGCTGAGAGGTATATTTACTACATCCAAAGAATTTATCCATGCCTGTCAGGTCGATATAGAACTCGTCTATGCTGCTTTTCTCGAACATCGGTACCTTATCGGCAATGATCTCGGTGACCATGCGTGAATACCTGCTGTAACTGTCCATATCGCCACCAATGAAAGTGGCATGAGGACAAAGTCGCCGCGCCAGCCGGATTGGCATCGCTGAATGAATTCCAAATCTTCGGGCCTCATAGCTGCAGGCTGCAACTACTCCACGATCGCCGGTGCCGCCCACAATCAAAGGCCTGCCCTTCAAACGGGCGTCTTTCAAACATTCAACGCTTACAAAAAAAGCATCCATGTCAAGATGTACAATCGTTCGGTGGGTTAAAACCATAGGCGCTGTTTCATGCTAAATTACTAATATTTTTAGTAATCAATGCTATTGATATTAGTATAGTGCATGAATTGTCTCTGATCAACGCTGGGGAGAAAAATGCTCAAATTTGGCTAACGTCTGAAAACAGGCAGCGAATTTAAGCGCAGGAAATAGCGGCATTCCCTTTGCAATTTTGAATCAACTCAAGAACCGACCCACGTATGCACATGCACACAGCAAAAAAGCTCGTATATATTGTTGACGATGATCCGGATGACAGGCAGATCATTCTCGATGCTTTCCTCGAACACCATCCCAATCTTGATTATGTTTTCATTGAAGATGCACGTCATCTTTTATCATTGCTAGATAGCCAGTCGGCTGAGGATTTTCCTTCGCTGGTTGTTCTGGATCTTAACATGCCAGGCATGATGGGATTACAGGCATTGAAGGAGATCAGGTCTAACAAACGTTACGCGCGGGTGCCCATGGTGGTAATGACTACCTCAACGCTCGGTTCAGACAGAAAACGCTCCTATGAACTGGGTGCAAACTGTTTCCTCACCAAGCCATCACTATACAGTGAACTGGTTGCCATGACCAAATCCATATCAAGTATTTACTTTCATCACCAGGTTCCACAGTTAGCTATTGCGTGAGTTCTTATCTCAAGGTGATAAGAAAATGGAAAAAAATACGGATACTTGCTTATGGCAGAGAATCACCCGATCGTATTAGTCGATGATGATGAAGATGACCGCTATATTTTTCAGGAAGCATTTGTACATGCGGGCTGTAAAAACCGGTTTCTACAGTTTGAAAACGGTACTTTATTTCTTAAGTACCTGGAAACGGTTGAGCCCGGCTCACACCCTTCGTTGATTCTACTTGACCTTAATATGCCCATCATTGATGGGCGCGAAGTGTTGAAAACTGTGAAGACAAGTCTACAATGGAAACAAATTCCCGTAGTCGTTTTCACCACATCAAAACTGGATAAGGACCGGGCAACTGCCTACGCGCTGGGAGCAAATTGCTTTATTTCTAAGCCCAGTGGCTACCAGGAAGTGCTTGATATTACTAAGGCTGTCGCAACTTTGTGGTGCATAAGGTAGTTGGCACAATATTTTAAGATAAACCTGTAGAACTATTTCTCATTAGGGTTTAGGGGTTAATCCCGTCATCTATTTGGTGACGGGATTTTTTTGCTACCGATCAGAATGCTTTGATCTATTACGAAAATTATAGTTGCGAAATGAATCGTGGTCTGCGTTTGCGATTTTTTCGATCGAAGAGATAGTCGGCGATCACCAGTACACTGTTGCTTCCGGTAGCTTTAATAGCGCCAACAAGCTGTTGTGAAGAAATGTTCCATTTACGCGTCCAGTATTTCACTTCCTCAGGATCATTTGTCTCAACGATTGCCTTATACTGATAGTTATTTTCCATAGTGCGACAATTTCAAAACTTTCACAATTGCAGTGACAGCCCAATAATTATACCATTGTTACATAAAGTGTTGGTAGCTATGGGTTCCAATGGCACAACATTTTTCCCTTTAAGACAAACTTCAACTATGCCACAACAATCTTCTGTTGACGCCCAGGTGACCTCGGGCGCAAACCTCTCTTACTGGACGGATTCTGTATCTCCCATTGAGTTTGAATCCATTTCTTCAGACCAGCAGACCGAGGTACTCGTAATCGGTGGAGGTATATCTGGCCTTACAACAGCCTACCGTCTTCTGGAAACAGGGCGCACGGTAGTGTTGGTAGAAGATGGCCTGATCGGAAGCGGCGAAACCGGTCGCACAACGGCGCACATCACTCCGGCAGTGGACGACCGGTACTATTATATTGAGAATAAGTTTGGCGCTGATAAGGCCGCGATGGTTGCAGATAGCCACAGCAAGGCAAAGGCATATATTCAGCAGATCGTTCAACAGGAAAACATCGATTGCGATTTCAAAATCGTTGATGGGTATCTGTTCTTACATCCTTCCGATAAGGCAAGTACTCTGAGAAAGGAACTTGACGCAGCTACAAAAGCAGGTTTGGATGTGAAGTTGGTTGAAAGGATGCCTTCAATAAATTCAGATGCTTTTGCCCTCCAGTTTATTCGCCAGGCGCAATTCCACATCATGAAATATCTGAAAGGTCTCGCCGATGCAATTGTACGTCGGGGCGGTAAAATATATACCCGTTCGCGGGCTACGAAGGTCAAGGAAGGTACAGCAACAGTGAATGGCTACACCATTACATCTAATGCAACGGTGGTTGCAACGAATACACCATTCATTGATGTTGTGACGATGCATACAAAACAGCATCCTTATCGTACGTATGTTATTGCCGCAAAGATTCGAAAGGATATGATAACACCGGCATTGTGGTGGGATACAGGCGATCTTAATTCTGCGTGGGTAACCCAGCCTTATCATTACGTAAGAACGCAGGATTTCGATGCTGAGCATTACCTGCTCATCTCAGGAGGAGAAGATCACAAAACCGGTCAGGCATCAAAAGAAGATGTGGCGGAATCAGAAAGATATGAAGCACTCGAACGCTGGACTCGTGAACACTTCCCGGCGATGGGAGAGGTGTTGTACCGGTGGTCAGGACAGGTCATGGAACCAGTGGATTGTATGGGATTTATCGGCAAAAATCCCGGTAATGATTCCATTTATATCATCACCGGCGATTCAGGTAACGGCATGACACATGGCACCATCGGCGGCTTATTGGTTACTGATCTTATTAACGAAAAAGACAACGAATGGAAATCGTTGTACGATCCGTCACGAACGATGTTTAGGGCCCTTGTTGATTATGCGGAGGAAGCTCTGAATATGGCGGCACAATATGGTGATTACTTTACAAAGGGAGATGTTGATTCTGTTGACCAACTGGCTCCGGGAAATGGAGCAGTGATTGGCACAGGACCGGCAAAGTTTGCAGTGTATAAAAAAGAAGATTCGCAGGTAGTGGTGTTCTCTGCCATCTGTCCCCACCTTGGCTGCATACTGCAGTGGAATGGTGATGAAAAATCATTTGATTGTCCATGCCACGGCTCGCGATTTACTTGTGAAGGAAAACTCACCAACGGCCCTGCTGTTACGGATCTGAAGCCGGTAGAAAATTCTAAATTCAATAGAAAGAATCCGTCATAATCCAGGCGTTTGAAAAATAAAAAAACCGGGTGTAAATGCACCCGGTTTGTTGCCCGACCTGGATTCGAACCAAGACAAACAGAACCAAAATCTGTCGTACTACCATTATACTATCGGGCAAGAAGACTGAATTTCTTCAGACCGCCATCCTTGTGGCTTTCGCCGAAAGGAGTGCAAAAATAAGCGGTTGATAAAAATGTTCCAAATCAATTTTTTAATTCTGCATTCCGCTTCCCGCATTCCGCATTCCGCTTTCCGCATTCCGCTTTCCGCTTTCCGCTTTCCGCTTTCCG
>JAEZGS010000026.1 GCA_023437225.1 Bacteroidota bacterium
TAGTCGGCGAATGAGAGAAACGGAGAAACGGAGAAACAGAGAAACGGAGAAACAGAGGAACGGAGAAACGGAAGCAATTCGCAAACCCGCATTACGGGATTTCGAATTAAAGGGTCTCCCGCATTACGATTTCGAATTTCGAATTTCCATTTTCACATTTTCACATCTCCACATTTGCACATTGCCTCATTCCCTCATTCCCACATTCCCTCATTCCCATTAGCACACTAGCATATTAGCATATTAGCACATTGACCACATTAGCACACTAGCACACTAGCATATTAGCATATTAGCACACTAGCACACTAGCACATTATCAGTATCACCATTCCGATATCATCATCGTTTCCGCCACTCTTACACCTTTCTCAGTTTTTTGAACTGTACAACATTCATTCACCGCGTCGTGTTCGAAAAATAAAATATAATCTCTCTGTGCTGCTTCCTCAAGAAACGCCTGCTTTTCGATCAATGTCTTCAATGGAAACATATCATACGCCATCACGTACGGAATGGGCATATGCGCTGTTGCAGGAAGCAGATCGGCCATGAACACAACTTCGCGATCCTTATACTTAATCACGGGGAGCATCATTGCATTGGTATGTCCTGATGCATATTTAATCGAGATGTTATCAGAAAACCGGGTGCCTTCGATAAAGGACAACTGACCACTTTCTTTTATAGGTAAAATGTTTTCTTTCAGAAACGATGCTTTCTCGCGCTGGTTTGGCTCAACGGCCCAGTCCCAGTGTGCTTCATTCGACCAATATGTTGCATTGGGAAATGCGGTTACAAGTTTATCGCCCTGCTGTTCGATACTTCCTCCACAATGATCAAAATGAAGATGTGTAAGTATTACATCGGTAATGTCTGCTTTATTGAAACCATGCTGTGCAAGTGAAGATTCCAGGGTATGTTCTCCATGCAAATGGTAGTGACCACGGAATTTATCGTCCTGCTTGTTACCAAATCCATTATCAATCAAAATCAAACGGTCTCCATCTTCCACTAACAAACATCGCATCGCCCATGTACAAAGATTATTTTCGTCAGCAGGTACAAGTTTATTCCAAATTACCTTCGGCACAACCCCAAACATAGCGCCGCCATCAAGTTTGAAGTTGCCGGTATGTATCGAATATAATTTCATGTTCTCTATTTAATTGCAGTAACGTGTTTATCACCCTCCTTATGTGTGAACAATAACATCATAAGTCCAAGGGCAAAGAAAAGAATAAGTACCAAAATTGAGTTCCGCATGTCCCCGGTGATGCCTTCAATAATACCGAATGCAAACAGGCCAATAACGATCGCCATCTTTTCAGTAACATCATAGAAGCTGAAAAACGAAGCGGTATCGCGTGTTTCAGGCATTAACTTCGAATAGGTGGACCGACTCATAGATTGAATCCCTCCCATCACGAGGCCTACCAATGCTGCAATGATATAGAAATGCATTTCCGTCTGCATCATATATCCAAAAACACAAAGCACCATCCAGAGCAGTACGGTAAGTATCAGCACTTTTATGTTGCCAATTCGTTCTGAAAGTCGTGACATACCAATAGCTCCGGGTATTGCAACCAATTGAATGATTACGGCGGTTATAATAAGTTTACTGTCTTCAAGTTCAAGGATCTTTATCCCGAAGTCGATGGCTACGAGCATTACCGTTTGAACGCCCATGCTGTAAAAGAAAAAAGCGAGAAGGAATTTTTTCAACACCGGCATATGCATCAATTGCTTCCATACCAATGAAAGCTCATGGAAGCCGTTGACAAAAACATTTTTCCTTGCAACGCGTTCGGCCTTAACAGGCTCAGGCATTCGTTTAAAGGTGATCTGCGCGAAACCGATCCACCATATACCCACGAGCAGGAAAGTAAGCTTAAGAGGCAGTGGATTGTCGGGCATAGCAATAACAAGTCCAAACCCGATCAATTGCATAATGACACTTCCAATGTATCCGAATGTATAACCTCGTGCACTTATCCTATCGCGGTGTTCCTCTGCAGCGATCTCCGGCAGGTATGAGTTATAAAACACCTGGCTTCCATAAAATCCAATTCCTGCCAGCATAAAACAAAGCAAGCCAAAGCCAACGTTGGTGTCATCAAAAAAGAAAAGGAGAGAACAACTGACCGCACCAAGATAGCAGAAGAATCGCATGAAGTTTTTCTTGCTACCCCTGTAGTCTGCAATAGAAGATAGAACCGGCGATAATGCTGCAATGATGAAAAATCCTACTGCAAGAACATAATCCTTAAGTTCTGTATTAACGAAAGTTCTTCCAAACATAGGAACGCCATCCTCAAAGCCGGCACGCTTTGCTGACGTCATCGCCGCGTAATACGCTGGAAAGAAAGTGGTGGTGATCACCAGGCTATATACTGAGTTCGCCCAATCATACATGCACCAGCCGTTGATCACTTTCTTTGGAGCAGTCGACATGTGTTGTGGTTGAGCACCGAATATACTAACTAATTGTTCCGGTATAAATGAGTATCAGTAAAATGATTCCCGCGATTATGCGATACCATCCGAATAGTCGGAATCCATGTTTCTGAAGGAAGCCGATAAAAAATTTTATGGCGAGGATCGCAACAATGAATGCCACAATATTACCCACGATCAGGATCTGGATATGATCTTTTGTAAATGTTTCATATCCTTGATACAACTTGTATCCTGTTGCCGCAAACATGGTGGGCACTGCAAGGAAAAAGGAGAACTCGGCAGCCAGGCGGCGACTCATACCCTGTTGCATTCCCCCGATAATAGAGGCCGCACTTCTACTGACACCCGGTATCATGGCAAGGCATTGCCACAGACCGGTAAGAACGGCTTGTTTGTTTGATATCTTATCTACCGAGTCAAGTGTATTGCGTTTGAAATACCGATCGATGAACAAAAGCACGATTCCACCGGCCAACAACATGATTGCAACGGTGAGCGGGCTTTCCATTAAAGCATCAATACTGTCAGCAAACAGTTTTCCCAACAATAGGGCAGGAATCACCGCTATCAATAGTTTGATATAAAAGCGAAAGTTCTTGAAATCAAAAAAGCGCTTCCAGTATAAAACCACCACGGCCAGGATCGCACCGAGCTGGATAGCTACTTCGTAAAGTTTGGTGAATTCATCTTTGTGAATTCCCATCAGGCTGGACGTAATGATCATGTGGCCCGTTGAAGATACCGGCAGGTATTCGGTAATGCCTTCCACGATGGCGATGATGATCGCTTCAAAAAAATTCATGCTGGTATTGAGGTACGGGGATTATTGTTTCGGTTTCCTGAAAATGGCAAAGATCTCGATTCCAAGTCCGATAAGTATAAGGATGGGAGCGATGGTGATCCTTGTGGTGCTGTATACCTCATTAGGATCAAACTGGTTCGGATCGTCACTCTTGCCTCCTGCCATCAGTATCAGGCCAAGTCCCATTACTGCAATTCCTACCAGGATCCAGGTGTAATTTTCCTTTCCAAAGAGGTTAGAATGATCGGCGCTGCCTTTCTTTTTGTCAGCCATTGTTCTTTTTTTGTGTTCGCAAATATAGGATGTGGCGATGAGCAATTTGACATCCGGTGCAGATCAATACAGATCGTCCAGTTTCATCTTCAGGTATTTTACAACGCTACGCTGTGTGCTCAGCAGGCTGATGCCGATACCGAGTAATAATAAGATCAGGAAAAGCAACATCAATTTACTGTTATCACGAAGGTCGCGCAGGTATGGTACGAAGTTCTCAAAAACCAGGATCAGGCAGTATATCAGCACGATCGCTATCGCGGCGGCAATTGCTCCGTTGATGATGGCACGAATGTTCATCGGCCTGGAAATGAAGCTGCGCGTGGCTCCCACCATCTGCATTGTCTTGATGATAAATCGGTTACTATACATTGCAAGGCGGATCGTGTTATCGATCAGTATGATGGATAAAAGGGAAAACACTGCAGCCAGAATGAACAGCGCCAGCAGGATCCATTGCATGGTCTGACCCATCTTTTCAACCAATGAAGCCGGGTAGTTCACGCTTTGAACAACCATCGAAAACTGGTTAATATCGGACTGTATCGCCTTCAGGCTGTCCTTATCCACGTATGCGCTTCTGGTGTAAAAATCGATGGAAGCGGGCAGAGGATTCTCATCAAGAAGCTCTTCGAAATCTGCTTCACCTTTGGAAAGCCACCTTTTTTTGGCAGTTTCCTTATCTACATATTCAACGGATTTTGTATACGGTTTTGCGGCTATATAATTCTTGAGCGAGTCAATATCTTTCTGTGCTACATTATTCCTCAGGTACACCTGTACCTGAACTTCCTCTTTAAGTTGTTCAATGTATTTGCTTGCGTTAAGCATGAGCCAACCGAAAATGCCTACAAAGAAGAGTACAATGGTCACACCCAAAATCGCCATGAAATACGAGGGCTTGGATCGTTTTGCTGATGATTTACTGATTGCCGCCATGAATTTTCCTTGATTTAGGGGCGAAAATAGTTATATTTTTGCCGCCCTTCAAACTATAACGACAGAGTTAACAATGGAGTATACATTCAGGGAAATAGAACAGAAATGGCAGAAATATTGGCAGGATACCAATGCGTATGCAGTGAGCAACGCAAGCGATCGTCCCAAATATTATGTGCTCGACATGTTCCCTTATCCAAGTGGAGCAGGACTTCATGTTGGACATCCTCTTGGCTACATTGCCAGTGATATCTTTTCAAGGTATAAGCGATTGAAGGGATTCAATGTGCTTCATCCGATGGGATACGATGCTTTTGGTTTGCCCGCAGAACAGTTCGCCATCGATCATGGTATTCATCCGGCGGTATCGACAGAAGAAAACATTCGCAACTTTAGAAAGCAACTGGACAATATTGGGTTTTCCTACGATTGGTCGCGCGAAGTGAGAACCTGCGATCCTTCTTATTACAAATGGACACAGTGGATATTCCTTCAATTGTTTGACAGTTGGTTTAATCGCAATACAAATCGCGCGGAGCGCATCAGTACACTGATCGCAGCTTTTGACGCAGAAGGTAATTCGGTTCATGAATGCCCGGGTGATAATTCGATTCAGTTCACCGCGGAAGAATGGAAGGGATACAGCAACCAACGTCAGCAAGAGATACTTATGGAGTATCGCCTGGCATATTGCGGCGTGGGTGAAGTGAACTGGTGCGAAGCCCTTGGAACTGTTCTCGCCAACGACGAAGTGATCAATGGCGTGAGCGAACGTGGTGGATTTCCTGTTGTAAGAAAGAAACTGCGTCAATGGTACCTGCGCATCACAGAATATGCAGACCGCTTGTTACAGGGATTGGAAACAGTGGATTTCAGTGAGGCGATGAAGGAAATGCAATCTAACTGGATCGGAAAGAGTTATGGTGCCGAGATCGATTTTGCAATGAAGGGGCATGATGAAAAACTTCGTGTATACACCACAAGACCCGATACTATTTTTGGTGTAGACTTCATGGTGGTGGCACCCGAACATGAAATCGTTTCGAAGATCACTACTGAAGAGGAAAGTAAGCCTGTTGAAACATACCTCGAATATGTGAACAGTCGCAGTGAGCGCGAACGGATGGCTGAAAAGAAGATCACCGGCTGCTTTACAGGTGCATATGCGATCAATCCTTTTGACGGTCGGGAAATACCTGTATGGATCAGCGAATATGTTCTTGCAGGATATGGAACCGGTGCCATCATGGCCGTTCCCTGCGGAGACGAGAGGGATCATAAGTTTGCGCAACACTTCAACATACCCATCACCAACATCATCGGCGAGCATTATAACAATGAAGAAGCAAATCCTACCAAAGATGCCGTTCTGTCAAACAGCGGCTTTCTCAATGGTATGTTGATGCGCGATGCGATCGAAGTTGTGATAAACCGACTTGAAGAGCAGGGTATTGGTAAACGAAAAGTGAATTATAAGATGCGTGATGCCGCGTTCAGCAGGCAGCGTTATTGGGGCGAACCATTTCCAATTGTTTGGAAAGACGGTGTTGCAGTTCCCCTCGCTGAAAATCAACTTCCACTTGAATTACCAGACTTGCAGGATCTGCATCCCGGCCCCGGCGGCGAAGGACCTCTTGCCAACCTTGAAGATTGGAAGCACTACGATGGTGGCATTCGGGAAGTGAATACCATGCCCGGTTATGCGGGCAGCAGCTGGTATTTCCTCAGATACATGGATCCGCATAACGATTCGGAATTTTGTAATCGTGCCGCATCTGATTACTGGAACCAGGTCGATGTATATGTTGGAGGTACTGAGCATGCAGTAGGACATTTGCTTTACAGCAGGATGTGGACCAAAGCCTTATTTGATCTTGGGTACATTGGATTTGATGAGCCTTATCGCAAGCTCGTGAACCAGGGAAAGATCGGGGGTGATTCAAGATTGGTTTATCGAATAAAGGGTTCACATGAATTTGTTTCAGCAGGTTTGAAAGACCAATATGATACAGATGAATTGCATGTAGATGTGTCGCTTGTAAATGGTGTGGAACTAGATATGGAAGGATTCCGGAAATGGAAACCCGATCATGATAATGCAACCTTCATCACCGAAGATGGAAAATATATTTGCGGAACGCGACTTGAAAAAATGAGTAAGCGGTATTTCAACGTGGTTAACCCCGATGAAATAGTGGAGCGTTATGGTGCCGATACTTTCCGGATGTATGAAATGTTCCTGGGTCCGGTCGAACAGGATAAGCCCTGGGATACTAAAGGCATCGAAGGCGTTCATCGGTTCCTGAAAAAATTATGGCGACTGTACTTTGACGAGGTGAAAGGAAAACTGTGGACAGACGAAACACCTACGGATGCTGAATACAAAGTGTTGCATCGCACCATTCGAAAGATCGAGGAAGATCTGGAGCGATTCTCTTTCAATACTGGTGTGAGTGCTTTGATGATGTGCGTAAATGATCTTAACGACCTGAAGTGCCATAAGAGATCGATTCTCGATGCATTGATTGTATTGTTGGCACCTTATGCGCCACACATCAGTGAGGAACTGTGGCGGGCGACCGGCAATGAAACATCGGTACTAGATGCCAGCTTCCCGGTGTTTGAACAGAAATATCTTGTTGAAACGTCAAAGAACTACCCGGTGTCTGTCAACGGGAAGGTGCGCACACAGATCGATATCAATCTTGATGCTACACAACAACAGGTGGAAACCATTATTCTCTCAAACGAGATCATGCAAAAGTGGCTTGAAGGAAGGCCGCCGAAGAAAGTGATCTATGTTAAAGGACGAATGATCAATGTTGTTGTCTGACCAGTTTCAATGACTTAAAGTAGCCAGGGCTTTCGTCCTGGCTTTTTTATAGGATTATTTTCCCCACTCCCCATTTTGACCACCGCTGTTACAGCCTTCCTGAATTGGCATCATTTTGTATGATTAGTAGGTAGAAGCTGAAACCTTGAAAGGGAAATCAACGATAGCGAAGAACTCCATTTTTGAATTGATCGAATTGATGATGCTACAGGCAGGAATTAATAAACAGCAGGCTTCTGTTGCTTTTGATACTATTGTTCAGTTTATAAAACATAAGTATGTCAGGACGCGGAGATAATAATAAAAAAGGAAGTTCCGGCCGGGGTGCCAGCAAACAAAGCAATCAAGGCAAACCGGATGAAAGTCAGAAAATATCAGATAACATAAAGAAGATTCAGGAAAAGGATAAGTCGGAAGAAAGGCGTGATAGCAATAAAAAAACCGGCCGGAACTAATTGATCTGTTTGATTTTTTAATCGAAAGATCAATACCTGATAAACATCTTGTCCTGGGTAAATCGAGATTTGTCCGCAATGGCGCAAAGAAGCTGGATGGTAATCATCTCTTCATGCGTCTTGGCGCCTTTGCGTACAACTATCCTTTCAACTTTTTAAGTACGCGCTTACCATCCATAATTGTTCCGCTGATGAGGCGAAACTGATCTGTAATGGTCTTCAACTCTGAAAGCTTTTTACGTGCTTCCTCTGAAACTTTTTCGTTTGCGCCGGACAGCTCGGCCTTTCTTTGTTCCAGCAGTTTATCTATTGTCTTAAATAGCATTGTGCCCTGCACCGGAACGTTTTCATTGTCTTTAATATCCTCGTTCTTAAATGCTTTATTGATCGCTTTGATCAAAGGGTCAAATTCATCACCCGAATATCTGGATGCAAACTTTTGTGCATATGCAGATAGTGCAGCGATCTGTGATGTAAGCATATGACTTGTTGAAACAAACTGGTGGTATAGTCTCTGATCTACTCGTTGTGTTGGCGGATCTGACAGCATCCGTTGAAAATTATCAGACAAGTTTGCTAATGCAACAAAAGCTTCTTTTCGTGCGATCTTATATTCCTGTACAGTTGGAGGTTGTCCCTTGAACGCGGCCGCCACTACCTTAAAATAATTAGCGTTCGACTGCTCCGCTTTTTCTATTAATTCACCCATCTTATCAGACTCCCATGTGGGCAATACAAAAGCACTAACCAGGTATGCGATCATTGAACCAATGGCCGTATCAATAATGCGGTCGATCAACAACTCTTGCGTTGAAAGAGGATCCATGAAGCGAAAGCCGAGCAACACAAACACCGTGAGGAAAAATATTGCAAGCCCATAATTCAATTGCAGGAAGCTGTAAGCGAGAACCATGCAAAGAAGCATAAGTCCAAATACTGTTGAATCGTTCAATCCCAGGAAAAATAAACCAAACGCAACCGCGCCGCCAATGAAAGTACCGGCTAATCGCTGGATATTTCTTTGCTTGCTTAAGCTGTATGCCGGTTTGATGATTGTTGCAATTGTAAGAAGTATCCAATAGCCGTGTTCAATTCTCAGGTATCGGCTCACAATGTAGCCAATCAACAATGCGGTGCATACGCGGATCGAATGTCTGAAGCTGTGAGATGACAGCGTTAAATTAGAGAGCAACAGTGATCGTTCGATGCGTGGTGTTGATTTGAATTCTTTAAGGTCAAGTTCGCGCATCGGAGCAGTTGATAATTCTTTATCGATGAAACTATACTGTTGCATCCGGCGGATCCGTTGTGTGAGGTCTTCCAAACTGTACATAATGTGTCGAAGCACTATGAACGCCTCCACATTCGAAGCATTGAGATGTTCTTTACGTACCTGCTGAAACTCTTTCCAGGTGCGGTCGAAACGATCTTCAAGTGACAGATCGATCGCGGGAGCGCCGGTTTGAACTGCAATTCCAAGTTGATGCAATGCCTGCGACAAGGAGCGAATATTAACGGCAATGCTGCTGAGCATGTTGGTATCCTCAAACGCCTTTCGTAACTGGGTATAATTCTGTTGCGATGTCATGATCCGTTCCAGCAGATCGACGCTGTCAATGAAGATCATAACAAGATTGCGACCTTTTCGTGTTGATTCGGTAACAACCTTGCGCGTTGAAAACAACATCTCCCGCAGCTGTTGCTGATGCGTGTGAATGGTCACCTGCTTTTCCATCAGCGAAGTGAACAATTCATCGGTGTTCACTTTCGGATCATAAAAACCCGCACGTGTGCCCATATAATCGGAGATCTCCATAAGACATTCGCCAAGTAACTGTTGAATGGGATGGTAGGGTCTTATGTTATAGAATATGGTGCTGAATATTGCATACCAGATACCACCCGCAAATATCATCAGGGCCTGCTCATCAATGGTCAATGAGGGACTTGGTTCCATGATGTGTAAGACGAATACAATGATGGCATTCATTCCTATTGAACCTGCGCGATTGCCAAATATGGAAAGCATTGAAAGCACAAATGCGAACACCACCAGTTCGACCCCGAGTAGTAATGGGTACGGCTGACTTATTCCTGCCAGGTATGCCAGTGCCACATTCAGGCTTATGGAAGCGACCAGCCCGTTACGGCGATGTAGAGAAGGGCCGGGTGGGTCCGAAAGACCCGTGAAAAGCGCACCCAGAGGGACGTTGATCATCAATCCTAACAACCCGAAATTATACAGGATCAACGCAGGAATGATTACCGCCAGCGTTATGCGCAGACCGGTGAAAAAATGCTGGCTACTGATGAACTTTCGAAATTCAAGAGGATAATTCATTCTGTTGTAAAATTAACGCCTTTGACTAACTTGCAGGTGATGATACCACAGCACCTGAACAAGGAGAAGTCGGAACTGAGCTCGGCTGACAAAGAATTCGAGAACAATATACGTCCGCACGTCATTGAAGAGTTTGCGGGTCAGGATCGCATCATCGAAAATCTGAAGGTATTTATCCAGGCGGCTAAGATGCGTGGGGAAGCGCTGGACCACGTGTTGTTTCATGGTCCTCCCGGTCTTGGTAAGACTACACTGAGTCGCATTGTTGCTAACGAACTGGGCGTAAATATCAAAGAGACTTCCGGGCCTGTTATTGAAAAGCCTGGAGATCTTGCAGGATTGCTCACCAATCTCGAACCAAACGACGTTTTATTTATAGATGAGATCCATCGTCTGAGTACGGTGGTTGAGGAATATTTATATGCGGCGATGGAAGATTACCGGATCGATATCATGATCGATAGCGGCCCAAATGCCAGGAGCATTCAACTTACTTTAAATCCTTTCACACTGATTGGCGCAACTACACGCAGTGGCTTGCTTACAGCTCCCTTATTGTCGAGATTTGGTATCAGGTCAAGACTTGAATATTATACTGCTGATACGTTGTTCCATATCATCATGCGTGCTGCGAAGATCCTTGGATCAAAGATCACGTCGGAAGCCGCTCATGAGATCGCAAGGAGAAGTCGTGGTACGCCGAGAATCGCGAATGGCTTGCTGCGCAGGGTACGCGATTTTGCGATGGTTTTACACAACGGACTGATCGATCTTGATATCACGAAACATGCTTTGCGAGCACTGAATGTTGATGAGTATGGACTCGATGAAATGGATAACCGAATTTTATCTGCTATTATTGAAAAGTTCAAGGGCGGCCCTGTAGGATTAAGCACAATCGCTACTGCAGTAGGTGAGGAGCCTGGAACACTTGAGGAAGTCTACGAACCGTTTTTGATACAAAGTGGTTTCATCAAACGAACGCCCCGCGGCCGCGAGGTAACACATAAAGCATATGAACATTTAGGAAAGCCAACACCAGGAAGGGAAGGAGAACTGTTTTAATAATATGCTAGTGTGCTAGTGTGCTAATATGCTAATGCGGAATCAAATATGCTAATGTGATAATGTGCTAATATGCTAATGAAAGAAGAACTAAGCACACTAGCACACTAGCACAGTAGCACAGTAGCACACTAGCACACTAGCATATTATGAATTCTGCGGCGCCACGAGCCTGAACCCATTTCCATGAATATTCACGATCTCGATGGTGCTGTCTTCTTTCAAATATTTTCTAAGCTTCGCGATGTAAACATCCATACTTCTTCCGTTAAAATAAGTGTCGCTGCCCCAGATCTTTTTCAGTGCATGTTCGCGGGGAAGCAGGTCATTCAGATGCTCGCTTAATAGCTTGAGTAATTCGTTTTCTTTGGGCGATAAAGTTTGGGTTTTGCCACCAAAGCTCAATTCCCTGAGTTTCGGATTGAAATGATATCCACCCAGGTCGTATTCCTTATTCTCCTGTTCTTTATTAAGCTCTTCATTGCGCTTTAATATCGCTTTTATCTTAAGCAACAATACTTCGCTGTCAAAGGGTTTTGTTATATAGTCATCCGCTCCGAGTTTATATCCCTGAATGATGTCTTCTTTCATTGTCTTCGCACTCAGAAAAAATAAAGGTATGTCCGGGTCAACATCGCGAATTTCTTCTGCCAATGTAAATCCATCCATATTTGGCATCATTATATCGAGCAGGCACAGATCGAACTTCTGCCGTTGAAACGCGGCAAGTCCAAGTCGGCCGTCTCTTTCCAGTGTAACATCAAAATCATTTAACTCCAGGTAATTCTTCAACACCATTCCAAGATTCTGATCATCCTCACATAATAAAATTTTGGCTTTCTTACCTTCCATGACGGTTAGTTTTTTGATTCGAAATAAACTTACATTATAAAGTTAATCGAATTCATGCTTTTATCTTGAACGAGCGTAATTTTTTGTTAATTAGGCAGTAAGCTTGAAATTTGCTGATCAACTTAAACATTATGAGGCTTACCCCGGAAAACAAATTCAAGAAATTGATCGTGATTGGAGATCGTATGTTGATACGGCTTACGTCGCCAAATGAACGTACTCCCAGTGGTCTGTATCTTCCACCAGGCGTACAGGAAAAAGAAAAAGTTCAACAGGGAATCGTTATCAAAACCGGCCCTGGCTATGCGATACCAATGCCTGTGGAAGATGAATCATGGAAGGGCGAAGAAGACAAAGTTAAGTATGTGCCGCTGCAGGCGCGCGAAGGTGATCTGGCTATCTTTCTGCTAAGTGGTGCAACAGAAGTCATGTACGAAGGAGATAAGTATTTCATCGTTCCGCAAAGCGCGATCCTGATGTTGGAAAGAGAAGAAGAGATCGGTTAAAAAAAAGTATATTGACGTACTAAAACTCTTTTATGTCAAGCCAGGAATCGTTTGTGCAATCAATTCAGTCGGGATATTCATTCAAGGGCGAAAGTTTCGTCATCGGCGGAGCAATGTATGGTAAACATCCGCTTGAATCAGTGCAGGTTCGTTTGCCTTTGAAAACGATGAACCGTCATGGACTGATCGCCGGAGCAACGGGCACCGGCAAAACAAAAACCTTGCAGGCTCTTGCTGAACAACTGAGTAACGCAAGCGTTCCCGTGTTACTGATGGATATAAAGGGTGACCTGAGTGGAATTGCAGCTCCCGGCGAATCAAATTCTCATATCGAAGACCGAGTGAAAAAGATCGGGATCAATTTCGCCCCAGCTAAATTGCCCGTGGAGTTGCTCACTATCAGTGATGAACCAGGAGCGAGACTTCGCGCAACGGTAATAGAATTCGGTCCCTTATTGATATCGCGTATTCTTGGTTTGAACGATACCCAGGAAGGCGTCCTCGCCATGATCTTTAAGTATTGCGACGATAATCAACTTCCACTCCTGGATCTTAAAGACCTTATTCGTGTATTGCAATTTGTGAGCAATGAAGGAAAAGCTGTTGTCGAAAAAGAATATGGTAAGATATCAACCACGAGCACCGGTACTATACTTAGAAAAGTGATCGAACTGCAACAGCAGGGTGCTGATGTATTCTTCGGAGAACCGTCCTTCGATGTGAACGACCTGATGCGCATATCGGATGATGGTCGCGGTGTTGTCAATGTCTTGCGTGTAACAGATCTTCAAACAAGACCAAAGCTGTTCTCAACATTTATGCTTAGCCTGCTTGCGGAGTTATATGCAACATTGCCAGAAGAAGGCGACATGGATAAGCCGAAGCTGGTAATGTTCATCGATGAAGCTCATCTTGTATTCCAGGAAGCGACCGATGCGTTGTTGCAACAAATCGAGACAGTGATCAAATTGATCCGTTCCAAAGGTGTAGGCATTTTCTTTTGTACACAGAATCCGCAGGATGTTCCCGCTCCGGTATTGTCACAACTCGGCCTTAAAGTACAGCACGCGTTGCGTGCGTTCACTGCAGCAGATCGTAAGGTCATTAAACAGGCCGCAGAAAATTATCCCATATCTGAACACTACGATGTAGATACCCTGATCACTGAATTGGGTATCGGTGAAGCGTTCGTGACCGGACTTAATGAAAAAGGCATCCCGACGCCATTGGTTCATACATTGATCGTTCCTCCGTCCACTCGAATGGATACATTGGGCGATGATGAGATCGATGAAATTGTGGGCAGATCACGGCTCGTTCGCAAATATGATCAAACAATAGATTCTGAAAGCGCGCATGAGATACTGACAGAACGTTTGCAACAATCTGAAGAGGATGCACAGGAAGCTAAGCGGGAGGCTGAAGCGCAGAAATCAACCGCTCCGAGAACCCGGGGTACTTCGCGCCAGGAAAAATCTACATTGGAAACCATTTTAGATAATTCAGTCACACGTCAGGTGGGCCGCACTGCTGCCAATGTGATCACCAGGAGTTTACTCGGTGCGTTAGGATTGTCTTCCGGAACAAGACGCAGAAAGAAAAGTAATTCATGGTTTTGATGGGGACAGGCTAAGTGAAACCTGCTGACCAATATCAAATGCACCGTGTGCACTGCGTACAGTGAGCATGTTGCCGGATGAATCTATTTCGAGTTCATAATAGCTACCATAATATTTGACCGACTGCACAATACCGGATAGTGTAGATGGATGACCATTCCCTATAATCAACTGTTCAGGTCGGACGAGTTGTTCGTGATTGTTAATGGAAATGCGATTGATCTTTCCAAACAGTGTAGCTACATATTCGTTAATGGGTTGCTCATAAACCATTCTTGGCTCAGCCTGTTGCACGATCATACCATCTTTCATAACGATGATCGTATCTGCCCAGGATAGCAGGTCTGCAGGATCGTGTGAAACAAGTATGCAACTAATGTTTAGTTCTTCATCAATGCTGCGCAACACAGATTTCATGATGTTCTTGTGCGCATGATCAAGGTTCGAATATGGCTCATCAAGTATCAATAATTTCGGAAAGGTTATCAAAAGCCTTGCAATTGCGATTCTTTGTTTTTCTCCGCCAGAAAGCCGATCTGTTCTTCGTTTCAACAGATGCTCAACCTGGCATAGAGAAAATATTCTGTTCGCAATTTCTGGATCGACCTGCATCGCCATTTCCATCAATTCTTCCACCCGATAGTGGTTGCGCAGCTCGAAATGCTGCGATAAGTATGCAATGCTCTTATGGCCGGCAATGAGTTTTTCGTTAGGTCCTAAAATTCTTTCGTTCTGAAAAAATACAGTTCCGCGATCAGCCTCCATAAGTCCCGCTATTATCTTCAGTAAAGAACTTTTACCAGATCCGGTTTCACCTGCGATACCCAGATTTTGATGAGCACCCTGAATCAAATCAATACCCTGCAATACGGCAATGCCATCGATATACTTCCAAACCCCGCTCACTTCCAGGAACTGCGATTGCTCTTTGTTCATCACGATCTTGTAAGTTGTCCTTTATTGTTTAAAACAATTTTATTCTCAGTTTGCAGAAACCTTAGGACCTCTGATAATTTCTGCCGCCGTATATGTGCTAATTGCGAATACAATTGTTCTGTATTTATCGGTCCTTCTTTCAATTGTTCTTCAATTGCGGCATGTATTGAGGCAAACTCTTTATCGCTAAGCGGTTTTTTCTTCTTAGCAAGGCAATTGTCGCAAATACCACAATTGTTTATAGAGTCATCACCAAAATACTTTCCGATGATTTTGCTGCGACATTCATCTTTTTCTTTTACAAAATTGATCATGTCCTGCATGCGTTGCTCATAAAGCTTTTTTCGTTCGTTGAAATAAGACATGTTCAAGCTAAGATCCGCAACACGCGAACGGTTGCGAAGGAAGAACAATTGTGGTTTGTCCTTCTGTGGCTCATATTCAATGACCGCGGCACCATCCAGCACTTTAAGATCATGGATGACAGCGGAAACTTCTTTTCTCAACACGGAGGCAATATATTTTTCGCTGATGTTTACTGGCTGGTCATAGATCCCTTCATAACTGCGCAGCAGGGTTTTGATCAATGGTTCTATGGCGGTGTTAGACTGTTCAAAATCCTGCAAATAGTTGCGACTGCAGATGAATTGAACTCTTGATTGAATGAATACTTGCTCACTGTAACCGAGAATACCCTCTTGTTCTATGGCTTTGATTGAAGAGATCGCTATTGCTGATTGAAATTTGTTGATCCGTATAAATTCGAAAAGATCGAAATCAAAATACATCCCTTCGCCTGAGCCCTCGGGTAATTGAAGATGATTGACGAGCGCCTGGTAAACGGATCTTATTTCCGTCTCAGCGGGGAACTTTGTATCGATACCATCGCGCAAATCACTGAGATCTTCCTGGTTATATAAGAGAACAGCGTATGATTTGTTACCATCGCGTCCGGCACGGCCGGCTTCCTGGTAATAATTTTCGAGGCAGTCGGGCACATCAATGTGAATGACTGTACGAACATCAGGCTTGTCAATACCCATTCCAAATGCGTTTGTACAAACAATCACACGGATTTTTCCTTTGATCCATGCTTCCTGCCTGATCGTACGCTCTTCCGACGTCAGACCTGCATGGTAATAGTCGGCCGATATCCCATGTAACTTGAGAAGATCGGCAACCTCCCGGGTTTTTTTCCTGCTTCTGCAATATACTATGCCGGTGCCTCCAACTTTTTCAAGTATACGGATGATGCGGTTGATCTTCGATGGTTCTTCAAATACACTGTATGAAAGATTCGGGCGGGCAAACGACTGACGAAAAATTGACGGCGATTGTAGTTGAAGTTTATCGCATATGTCCTGTTGAACCAAAGGCGTTGCTGAGGCAGTGAGTGCAAGCATAGGCACACCAGGCAGTTCGGCACGAAGCTCTGCGATCTTCAGATAGGGAGGACGAAAATCATAACCCCATTGCGATATGCAATGCGCTTCATCAATCGCAATCATACCCACACCGAGCGCCGGCAGATATTCCAGAAATAATTTTGTTTGAAGTCGCTCAGGAGAAAGATATAGAAACTTGCAATTACTTCCGGCCGCGATCTGCAGTGTATGGACAACTTCTTTTCTTGTCATGCCAGAGTAGATCGCGAATGCGGTGATGTTTCGGCGTCGAAGATTTTCTACCTGGTCTTTCATCAATGCAATCAGAGGGCTAATCACAAGGCACAGTCCATTCATCGCCATTGCAGGAACCTGGAAGCATATTGACTTTCCACCGCCGGTGGGAAGAAGTGCAAGGGTATCCTTGCCAAGAAGAACGGAACGAATGATGTCTTCCTGCAGCGGGCGAAACGCATCGTAGCCCCAGTATTGTTTTAATATGGATTGAATGTTGACCAGCTTAGGTTACTTTCTTTACGTACAATCTTACGGAATTCGCTGCCAGTACAACGTCACTTAATCCCATTACTAATGCCCCAAACGTTGGTGTGAGTAAACCGAATGCAGCAACAGGGATAGCAACAATGTTATAGATGAATGCCCAGAAAAGATTTTGTTTTATAGTCAGGAAAGTATGCCGTCCCAATCCCAATGCTGATGGCAATTTGTTCAGTCCGCTGTTCATCAATACAACGTCGGCTGTCTGCATCGCAAGTTGAGATGCATCGCTCAATGAAATGCCGATCGTTGCTTTTGCAAGAGCCGGTGCATCATTGATGCCATCACCAACCATTACCGTTGGAGCGAGAGAAGTCAATCGTTCGATCGTTTCCATTTTTTGCGATGGTGATTGTTCCGCCATCACTTCATCAATCCCAAGCTTCGCAGCGAGAGTTCTTGTCTTTGCTTCCCTGTCGCCACTAAGTAAAATCGTTTTAATGTTTCTTGCTCGGAGGTATTTCACGATCGTCAACGCTTCAGGCCTTATCTCATCAGCAACATCGATCCATCCGAGGTACTTCCCATCCTTTACGATGTACACATTGTGTTTGTCGTCTGAAGTATGCGCTGCAGCAATATTGTAAGAACCCATTTCATAAACATCGCCTTCTCTGGTTCGGCCTTTCATGCCTACTCCTTTGATCTCTTCAGTATCGATCCATCGCACATCGTCTTTTGTTTTCCACTCGCGCGAAATAGATTTTGCAATGGGGTGATTCGAATATTTTTCTAAAGAGAACACGATCTTTTTCCAATTGCTGATCTCTTGTTCAGGAACGTTCAACTCATATCCTGAAATGGAGAAGTCACCCGTTGTGAGAGTTCCGGTTTTGTCAAACACTACTTGCTTAACATCTTTAAATAACTCCAGGCTTTTTGCATTTCTAAACAGAATTCCATTGCGAGCGGCACGACCAAGTCCTACAGCTATTGCAGCAGGTGTTGCCAATCCCATCGCGCATGGACAGGCGATGACAAGCACTGCAATGGTGCGCATAAGCGATGAAGTAAAATCCTGCAACACCACCAAATTGATAATGAATGTGACCGCCGCAATGCCCA
This sequence comes from Bacteroidota bacterium, assembly GCA_023437225.1. Taxonomy (GTDB): domain Bacteria; phylum Bacteroidota; class Bacteroidia; order Chitinophagales; family Chitinophagaceae; genus Flavitalea. Next base: position 18,093 of record JAEZGS010000026.1, read on the forward strand.
GTACCACTGGAACGAAGACCGCACTGATCTTATCTGCAAGTTGTTGGACGGGTGGTTTTTCACCTTGTGCCTGTCTTACAAGATTGATGATGTTTGATAGAACAGAATCTTTTGCTTCTGCAGTGACCATGGCCTTTACATTACCATCGGTAACCAGGCTGCCACCAATCAATGTATCCTTTGCTTTCTTTTCCAGTGGCGAACTTTCACCGGTTAAAAGCGATTCGTTTACACTTGCATTTCCCCATAAGATTTTACAGTCGGCCGGCACCTGCTCACCGGTTTTTATGAGGATGAGATCACCGTGTTTTAAAGCAGAGTTTTCGACAGGAAGTATGACTTCTTCATGCTTGTCATCGAACGCGATCATGTTGGCCATCACTTTCTGCGATTTAACCAGGGCATCCAATGATCGCTGAGTGGATTGAATGGAAGCATCTTCAAGATAGTTGCCTAAAAAAACGAGTGTGATGATGGCGGCTGCGGTTTCAAAAAATAAATAGTCATCGCCCAATCCCATGATCGCACCCGTTAGACTATAGACAAACGCTGCTGTTGCACCGATGGCGATCAAAACATTCATGTTTGGCATCCCGTTGCGAATGCTTTTTATCGCACTTCGTCCAAAGAAATCCATTCCAACGATGTATACCGGAATTGTCAATGCCAGTTGCACCCATGGATTCATCAACCAGTGAATATGTATCCAGCGGTCCAACATGTGCATCATGAGGGGCAGGGTGAAGATGGCGCAGAACAGAAAACGTTGAAGGTGATTTCTAAAGATTCGTCGCCTGCCTGTTTCTTCATGGTCGTGGCCGTGTGGATGACCATGTGCATGTCCGTTCGTTCCTTTGATAACCGTATATCCAAGGTCTTCGATTCCTTTACTTAGATCTTTGATGTCAGCACCTTTCTTTGGAATGAAACTCACATCGCCGTTTATGATGTTTACGCGAACATCTTCACTACCTGTTTTTTGCAGGTATTTGGTTACTGCCAGCGAACAGTTCGCGCAGGTCATTCCCTCGACTTTCCATTTAATTGTTTCCATATTGCGGTACAATTTCTTGTGCAAAGTTACCCAAAGATCAAGGGCACTGGGAGAGTTACAGCGACTATTAATACCACAGCGTTGCAAAAACGACAACTATTATCTACACCATGTTGCAAATATTATATTTGCGCATGGAATTCACTTTCACGTTAAATGAGATTGATGCGGCGGCCAGAAAGTTTTGCGATCTTTCCAAAGATGCAACGGTATTCGCTTTCAGAGGAGAGATGGGTGCAGGAAAGACGACATTCATCACTGCTGTCTGTCATAGCCTCGGTGTGAAAGATGTAATGGGAAGTCCTACTTTTTCGATAATCAACGAATACTCTCATGAAGCCGGAAGTATTTATCACATCGATATGTACAGATTGAAGGACGAAGATGAAGCGATACAGGCGGGTGTGGAAGATGTATTGTATTCGGGAGAGCTATGCTTCGTTGAGTGGCCCGACAGGGCGGCGTCAATATTTCCTGCCGATACCATATGGATCGAACTTGAAGTGATCGATACCAATACTCGAAAATTAAGACAATCAGGTCTTTAGAGCAGTGAACGGTTTTAATTTGTAATTTGTGAGCCGCTAAATAAATCGAATGTCTCAACAAAAGCCGGTGATCAGTACAGCATTCAGTTTTGAAACGCTGGAAGAAACACTCGATATCAAACCTAAAGGAGCCCAACTGCATATCGGTATACCTAAGGAAACTGCGTTCCAGGAGAATAGGGTTTCATTGACTCCCGATGCAGTGGGAGTGTTGGTCAGCAATGGCCATGAGGTAGTTATCGAGCACAATGCCGGTGAAGCAACGCATTACCGGGATAAGGATTATGCCGATGCCGGCGCAAAGATCGTGTACGAAAAATCAGAAGTGTTCAAAGCGCCTATCCTGGTTAAATCGGCTCCTGTGGTAGAAGAGGACATCCCTTACCTGCAATTCAACCAGTTGATATTTTCGCCCATTCATATGTCGGTCATGAAAGCCGATTTGTTGGAGAAGATGATGGAAAAGCGCATTACCGGGGTTTCATTTGAAACATTGAAAGACGATAGTGGCACTTATCCCATTCTTCGAAGCATGAGTGAGATCGCCGGCAGTGCGGTCATGCTCATTGCCGCTCAGTACCTCAGTTCATCGAACCATGGTAAGGGGGTATTGCTTGGAGGAATTTCGGGCATACCACCGACCAAAGTTATCATCATTGGTGCCGGGATTGTTGGAGAGTATGCTGCGCGTGCGGCACTTGCATTGGGCGCTTCGGTGAAAGTGTTTGATAATAGCGTGTATAAATTGAAGAGACTTCAAAATAATATCGGTCACAGATTGTGGACCTCTGTGATTGAACCGCGGATACTGGCGAAGCAACTAAAGACCTGCGAAGTAGCTGTTGGTGCACTCACCTCGCAGGGTGCTCGCACGCCGATGGTGGTGAGTGAGGAAATGGTGAGCAACATGCGACCGGGAAGTGTGATCATCGATGTAAGTGTTGACAGGGGTGGTTGTTTCGAAACAGCGGAGATCACCACGCATGAGCATCCGATCTTTATGAAATATGGAGTGATACATTATTGTGTACCGAATATCCCTTCGGGATTCGCACGGACGGCATCACAGGCCATCAGCAATGTGTTGATGCCGCTGTTACTCGAAGCAGGCGATGAGGGAGGATTTGAAAAACTTGTCTGGCATAAGATCCATTTAAGAAGTGGAATCTATCTTTTTAAAGGTGCATTGACCAGTTTCAATTTAAGTCAGCGATTTGATTTAAAGTATACGGATCTGAATTTGCTGATCGCAAGCCAGCGATGAGGAGGTAATCGGTAGTCGGTAATCGGTAATCGGGGGGGACGGAGAAACGGAGAATCGGAGAATCGGATTATCCCATTTCCCATTTCCCATTTTCCATTTTCCATTTCGAATTACCACATTAGCATATTACTTAAACTGCGCCATTTCAATCTTTTCGTCCACGAAGGAGAACTCGTGTTCATCATTGGAGCTGACAATGACCAGGCGGTTATTACAGAATTCGCTAACTAATGAATGATACAATTCAATTCCCTGTTGATCAAGGTTGGTTGTGGGTTCATCAAGAAGTATGCAGGTGGTATCACAGAAGAATGCCTGCGCGAGTTTCACCCGTTGTTTCATTCCCGAAGAGAAATAACGGATCTGTTTGTTCTTTGCTTCCTGAAGTCCAAGCCTTGCGACCATTTCACCAATTGAGAGCTGAGCAATGAAAGGCTTGAACCTGCCGTGAAACTCGAGGAATTCCAAAAGATTCATTTCTTCGATCAGGTCGAGGTAAGGTGCAGCAAGTGAAATATTGCGGAATGCATCGTCGCCTTCGATCGGCCTTCCTTCAACATGGTAGTCAATGGTTCCCTTGCTCAATTGAATCGCTCCTGCTATTACCTGCAACAAAGTGGACTTTCCCGAACCGTTTGATCCGGTAATGGCATAAGAGCGGCCGGCGTAAAATTCATAACTCAGATTTCTGAAGATCCAGTCGCGATTGAAACGCTTCCCTGCATCAGAAAGTGAGATCTTCATCACTTGGTGTTTTTGAAGGGCGCTTGATGATGCCGTTCTTCGATGCCCGGATGAAGTCGAGAATATTTTCTTTGAGAGGGCTGCTATCAAAAGCGCTATCAATCAATGTCACTGCGCTCGAAGTAGTATTTTTTTCAACAAACAATTTATGGTAGATGGAAGAGATCAACGCGATATCGTCCTTCGTAAAGCCTTTGCGTTGAAGGCCCACGATGTTTATACCCATATAACTTAATGGCTCACGGGCTGCTTTAATGAAGGGAGGAACGTCTTTGCGAATTACGGTATGTCCTGCAATGTAAGTATGAGCACCAATCCGTGTGAATTGATGTGCACCGGCCATTCCACCGAGGATCGCGTAATCGTCAACAATAACATGACCAGCCAGTTGCACAGCATTTGACAGGATCACATGATTGCCGAGTATGCAGTCATGTGCAACATGCGCGTATGCCATCAAAAGACAATCGGATCCAACAACCGTTTTCCACTTGTCTTTTGTGCCGCGATGAATCGTGACACACTCGCGGATGGTAGTATTATCTCCGATCTCAGTTGTTGTTTCTTCTCCTACAAACTTCAGGTCCTGTGGAACCGCACCAACAACAGCACCGGGAAAGATCTTACAGTTCTTGCCAACAGTAGTTCCCTGGTCGATCACCGCATTGGACATCACATGTGTTCCGTCGCCAATAGATACATTATCGTGTATCACTGCAAACGGATCAATGATTACATTCTCACCGATCTTTGCATTTGGATGAATATATGCGAGCGGACTGATCATACTTAGGCTTTAGGTCTTTTTACAATTTGAGCTACGAGTTCGGCTTCTGTTACCAGTTTATCGCCTACATATATTGTTCCTTTCATCTCACATATACCGCGTCTGATCGGGCTTGTAAGCTCCATCTTTAAAATGAGCGTATCGCCCGGAACAACCTTTTGTTTGAACTTGCAATTTTCTATCTTAAGAAAGTAAGTGTCGTATTTGTCTTCCGAATCTCTTGGTATCGCAAGAAAACCACCAGCTTGTGCTAAAGCTTCTACCTGCAATACTCCGGGCATCACACAATTTCCTGGAAAATGCCCCTGGAAAAAAGGTTCGTTATAAGTGACATTTTTAATGGCAACAACCTTCTTATCGGTCAACTCAATTACTTTATCCACCATTAAGAAAGGATAGCGGTGCGGCAACACGCTTTCGATCTGGTGTATATCCAGAACTGGTGGCTGCGCAGGATTGTACTTCGGTATCTCTCCCTTGAGCTTTATCTTTTTGATATGCTCCTTTATCTTTTTTGCAAACTTCACGTTTGCTGCGTGTCCCGGTCTGTTCGCGATGATGTGCGCCTTAAAAGGATAACCCACCAAAGCAAGATCCCCTACAACATCCAATAGTTTATGCCGCGCAGGTTCATTGGGAAAACGAAGGCTGAGGTTATTTAAGATGCCTGCCTCGCTCACCTGCACATCTTTCTTTTTGAAGATCTTCGATATGCGCGATACCTGGTCTTCGGTTACCGGTTTGTCAACAACTACAATTGCGTTGTTGATGTCACCACCCTTGATAAGGTTGTTGGAAACAAGCATTTCAAGTTCATGGAAAAATGAGAACGTTCTGCATGGCGCGATCTCACGGTTGAAATCGCGTATATTTTTTAACATCGCATGCTGTGTTCCCAATACCGGTGAATTGAAATCTATTAGTGTGTTGATGCGGTAGTCGTGGTATGGCAATGCCACCATTTCAACCTTCTTTTCTTCATCAACAAAACTGATATTATTTTCCAGCGTGTAATATACTTTGCGGGCATCCTGTTGTGTAGTGCCTACCTTTTCAAGTACTTCCACAAATGGTTGAGCACTTCCATCAAGAATGGGTACTTCCTCACCGTCTATCTCTATCAGCAGATTATCGATTTCCATACCAACGAGCGAAGCCATAAGGTGCTCGATCGTACTCACTTTGGCGCCATTCACCTCAAGTGTGGTGCTGCGGTTAGTTTCAACCACATTGTCAACGTCGGCTTTGATAATGGTTCTTTCAGGAAGATCAACGCGTTGAAAGCTGATTCCTGTATTGGGGCCTGCAGGCTTCAGACGCATTGTTACCGACTTGCCGGTATGAATGCCGGCACCCGATATTGTAATTTCCTCTTTAATAGTTTGTTGAAAGGATTGTCCGTTGTTTGTCAACTCCATAAGCTGCGAAAGTAAGGAAAAGATACTTTCAGACCCCAGCTTTTTCGGTCATCAACTGCTTTACAAGGTTCTCCAGTTCGATGATTCTTTTCTCCAACTCGGGCAAATTTCGCGTTACTGCCTGGCTTCTTAATGCGCTTGTATAATCAAATGCAGGCGATCCGGTAACAGTGGAATTGGGTGTTTTGATTGATTTGCTGACACCGCTTTGCGCATTGATGCGTGAGCCATCAGCGATCTGAATGTGACCCACAATACCTGCCTGTCCGCCAATCATCACGTTGTTGCCAATCTTTGTACTTCCACTTACACCTGCCTGTGCAGCGATCGCTGTATTATTACCTACCTCCACATTGTGAGCGATCTGAATGAGATTGTCGAGCTTTGCTCCTTCGCGGATCAATGTAGATCCCATGGTAGCGCGATCAATTGTTGCGTTTGCACCGATCTCCACATTGTCTTCAATCACAACATTCCCGATCTGTGGAACCTTCTTATAACTTCCGTCTGCCTGGGGAGCGAATCCGAACCCGTCGCTGCCGATAACGGTGCCGGCATGGATCGTAACGTTTTTACCTACCACGCAATCGTGGTAAATGCGAACGCCTGGATGGACGATGGAATTGTCGCCAATAACAGCATTGTTACCGATATAAGCGTTGGGATAGACTTTCACATTATTGCCGATACGAACGTCCTCACCGATGTAAGCGAACGCTCCAACGAAAATGTTGTTTCCCAGCTTAGCAGATTTAGCAATATAACTTGGTTCCTGCACGCCTGTTAACTGCTGCGCTACCACTTCCTGGTATTTCGTAAGAAGGGTGGCAAAAGCGGTGTAGGCATTCGGCACACGGATCAGTGCACTTTGAATTTGTTGTTTCAATTCCTGCGACTCGTTCACAATAACGATCGACGCGCTCGTGCTATAGAGATAATCCTCGTACTTTGGATTGGCAAGAAAAGTGAGTTGGCCTTCGCCAGCTTCCTCGATCTTACCTATTGAACTCACCAGCGTATCAGGATTTCCCTCTACCGTTCCGCTGACCATCATCGCTATCTGTGCTGCAGTGAATTGCATGTTATTTTAATTATCTCAGGTGGCAAATATAGAATTTTTTCACAGGGGTCGCGATCGTTTGCTGAATTAGCGCATGTTCTACACCGGAGATATCCCGGATCATGCCATCCTTGAAAAGAATGTCTATCCGCTCCTCGGTAGCATTGTAAGTAGTATTCTGCGCCTCACCGGTAAAAACGAAATATTGTGCTTCTTCGTCCGTGATCTTCAATTTTTGGCAAGTATTTCTCTTCAGTTCCTCCACCATCTGCTCCGGGAAGGGATTTGCCTGTAATTGCACCTTGTAAAGACGGCGGTCGACCAACAATTTACTGAGCATTGAAAGTATCGGGTCTTCATGAAAGGTCCAGGTCTTTATTGTGGCCATCACATCATAATCGTCGAGCAGGCAAAACTTTTCCAGGTGTTCGGACATGTCCGGCGCCTTATCCTGGTGCAGAAAAAAATTGAAAGGGATGCTACAAGAAACAACCGGGTGACCCTTACCAATGAGTTCCTTCGCCCGTTCTATGATTTTTACTAACAACATCTCTGCAGCGAGTACAGTTTTGTGCAGGTATACCTGCCAGTACATCAACCGGCGCGACAATAAAAACTTTTCTATGGAATAGATGCCTTTTTCTTCTACCATCAACCTCCCTTCGTGAACCGTCAGCATCTTGATGATCCTGTCATAACCGATCACTCCTTCCGATACCCCGGTGAAGAAACTATCGCGCGATAAATAATCCATTCGGTCCACATCTATTTGTCCCGATATCAATTGATGCAGGAATTTTTTTGGATACACATCTTCAAATATCTGGATCGCCATTTCCAGTGCTCCGTCAAATTCGCGATTGAGCGCTTTCATGATCAACATCGACAGCTCTTCATGATGCGTGTCTTTGATCAAAACATTTTCGAGCGAATGGGAAAATGGACCGTGTCCAACATCATGCAATAGTATTGCGGCTTTCGCAGCGATCTCTTCTTCATAGGTTATTGGAACTTCTTTATTGCGCAACTCGCTCAAAGCATTGCACATTAAATGATATGCACCCAGTGAATGATGCAGTCGTGTATGCATCGCGCCTGGGTAAACCAGGTGCGCGAAAGCCATCTGGTTGATGCGACGCAGTCGCTGGTAATAAGGATGCGCAACGATTTTTAATATCAATGGATCGTCGAGTGTAATGAATCCGTAAACAGGGTCATTAATGATCTTCCGGGCTTTCTTGCTCATCTGTTGACTATTTGTTAAATGAACCGGGGCGAAGCAGCCTGCAAAAGTACGAATGACAGGCACATAAAATAATTTTGTTAGCTTGTTGCATTAATAGATCAATTAAAGAACAATCAGTATGGGTCTTGCCAAAATCTTATGGGTGGACGATGAAATGGAAAGCCTTCGCTCGCAAATTCTCTTTCTCGAAAACAAAGGTTACGAAGTAGAATCTCTTACGAATGGTTTTGATGCAATTGATTACATCAAAGAAAATCATGTAGACGTTGTTCTCCTTGATGAATCAATGCCCGGCATCACGGGACTGGAAACGCTGGCGCAGATAAAAGAAATCAATAGCCAGGTGCCCGTTGTGCTCATTACCAAAAATGAAACCGAGAACCTGATGGACGATGCCATTGGCAACCAGATCACGGATTATCTCATTAAGCCGGTGAATCCTAACCAGGTGTTGCTAAGCTTAAAAAAGATCATTGATAATAAGCGACTGGTTGCTGAACGAACTACATCTGCGTATCAGCAACAGTTTAGAAATCTGTTCATGGCTTTGAACAGTAATCCCGATCATAACGAATGGATGGACATCTATCGCAAACTTGTGTACTGGGAACTTGAGATGGAAAAAAGCGATAGTCCTGAAATGCGCGAGGTTCTACAATCACAGAAGAGCGAAGCAAATACTGAGTTCTTCAAATTCGTTTCAAAAAATTATCCCAAATGGATCGGCCCTAAAAGCGAAGCAGGTCCGATCATGTCTCATACACTGTTTAAGTTCAAAGTGCTGCCGCATATTGAAAAAGGCATTCCAACTTTTTTTGTGTTGCTCGACAATCTGAGGTTTGATCAATGGAAAGCAATACAACCCATATTTTCTGAGAGCTTCAGGATACTGGAGGAAGAGACATTTTACAGCATATTGCCAACAGCAACGCAGTACAGTCGCAATGCGATCTTCTCCGGTTTATTACCTATTGATATCGAAAAACAATTCCCCGGTAGCTGGAAGAACGATGAGGAAGAAGGCGGTAAGAATTTATTTGAAGAGGAGTTCTTTCGTTCGCAGTTAAAGCGATTGAAGCGCGATGACATCAGGATGTCTTACACCAAAGTGCTGAACCATCAGGCAGGGCAGGAACTCGTTAATAACGTGCACAATCTTTTAGGTAATGATCTTAACGTGATCGTGTACAACTTCGTGGACATGCTCAGTCATGCACGTACTGAAATGGAAGTTCTAAAAGAACTGGCCAGTGATGAGATCAGTTACAGATCGGTAACAAGAAGCTGGTTTGAGCATTCACCATTGAACCAGGCATTGAAGCGCATTGCTGATAAAAAATTCAATTTAATTCTGGCCACGGATCATGGAAGCGTACGTGTAAAGACACCGGCGAAAGTTATCGGAGATAAGCAAACCACCACCAACTTAAGATACAAGCATGGAAGGAATCTTAACTACGAGGCAAAGGAAGTGCTGGCGTTCAGGGATCCGAAAGAAGCAGGGCTGCCGGTTCCGACGGTAAATTCATCGTTTATTTTTGCGAAGGAAGACCTGTTTCTGTGCTACCCAAATAATTACAATTATTATGTGAATTATTATCGCAATACGTTTCAGCACGGTGGGATCAGTCTCGAAGAGATGATCGTTCCAATAATTAAGATGACAACCAGGTAAATTTTGATTTAGTTTTGCGACTATGAAATACACGCAGAATACCCTCGACAAGATCGAAAAGATCCTCGACGAGATGGAGTATGTGGTGCGATATGAGAGAGGAAACTTTCAGAGCGGGTATTGTATACTCGAACAAAGAAAAGTGGTGGTATTGAATAAATTTCTTCAAATGGAAGGAAGGATCAATACGCTGATGGACATCATCCCCCAATTGATCATCGAGCCGTCGCACCTTAGCCCGGAGGCGCGAAAAACTTATGATGAGATCATAGCAAGAAAAGAAGCAGGGCAGGATCAAAAAACCGAAGAATGACAATTCTTCTTTAGTTTTATAAGGTGACGCATTCTCCTATCCAGGTAACATTTTTAGGAACAGGTACAAGCACAGGCGTACCGATGATAGCCTGCAATTGTCCCGTTTGTACTTCACAGGATTCGCGCGATAAGCGACTTCGTTCAAGCATCGCCGTTAGTAATGGTCGCACTACCATTGTAATTGATTCAGGTCCCGATTTCAGGCAGCAAATGTTGCGGGCTGATATCCGCAAACTCGATGCATTGGTGTATACGCATCCACACAAGGATCATGTTGCGGGGATGGATGATGTGCGTGCATACAATTACTTTCAACAAAAGCCGATGGAAGTGTATGCGAACGAAATGACACAGGATGTTCTGGTGCGTGAGTTTCCTTACGCGTTTTCTGAAACAAGATATCCCGGAGTTCCCGAGGTAAAACTCAATACAATTGACACAGATCCCTTTTGGGTGGGAGACATGTATATTGTGCCGATAGAAGTATGGCATATGAAAATGCCGGTACTTGGATTCCGCATCAATAACTTTACCTACATCACCGATGCCAACAGGATCGAACCTGCGGAGAAAGAAAAAATTAAAGGATCTGAAGTGCTGGTGGTAAATGCACTCAGAAAAGAAAAGCACATCTCACATTTCAATTTGTCCGAAGCGATCGATCTTGGTCTTGAAGTAGGAGCCGGCACTACATACTTCACACATATCAGTCATCAATTGGGCAGACATCAGGATATCGAAAATGAGTTACCTGCCAACATGCATTTAGCGCACGACGGGCTGTTTTTTTCTGTTTGATTTGCGATGAAAACATCATTGCGTTGTTTGAGCATCCTGCTAGTTTTATGAAAACAAACAGTGATGGAAGCAGCGTGGAAAGAGTACTTTGTTTTCAGTAAAAAGGAACGGGTTGCAGTGCTGATCCTTTTAGTGATCATGGTTGCATTGATCTTTCTTCCTTCGATTTTTGAACAGCGACAAATAGCTGAGGAGAGTATTGTGTGGATGAAAGTGGATTCTGTTTTGCTTGCACGCGAGAGCTCGAAGTCGGAAAGTTCCGGGCGATCCGGTTATTACCAGTCGCACAACAGCAAGACGGGGACCGTCAATTCCCGACCGGCTTCCAACGCGGTGGTTACGTTGTCAGAACCATTTTATTTCGATCCGAATACGGCGAGTATGGAAGATCTGAAGCGATTGGGTTTGCAGGAAAAAGTTGCAGTAACAATACAACGATTTGTTTCAAAGGGTGGGAGGTTCCGGGAGGCGCGCGACCTCGAACGGGTTTATGGGTTGAGAGAAGCGGTGGTAAAGAGGTTGATGCCCTACGTAAGAATACAAGCGGATCACCGCCCCTCTTTGAAACAAAAAGAGAAACGATCAGTGGGTAGATTAAGCATTGAGGTCAATTCGGCTTCAATGGAGGACTGGGAGCGACTTCCAGGCATTGGACCAGCGCTGGCAAAAAGAATAATGACATTCCGCGACAAGCTCGGTGGATTCCATTCCGTGATACAGGTGAAAGAAACTTACGGGTTGGCAGATTCGGTATATACGAAGATTGAAAGCTCGCTGCAATGTGATGCACTCGCTATCCGGAAGATCGATATCAACCAGGCAACGGAGGCGGAACTCAGCAATCATCCTTACTTGCGCAGCAAGATCGCCCGTGCGATTATAAGTTATCGCAAGGAGCATGGCGCCTTCGCCACTGCGGGCGACATAACGAAACTGCCTGTTGTTGACGCAGAACTTTTCCGGAAGGTCGGACCCTATTTAACTGCTAACGCAATGGGTAAGGACGTCGCCCAAAATTTCAAATAAAAACTTTGACCCGTGGCTGCTAACGTTTGTTAGTTTCTGTTATATTGCAGGCATTACCATCAAACTATGTTAACAGCAACCAACGAAGTCATTTCGCATGTCGCCACCGTAGCCCGCGACTTTGCACGAGAGTATATCAAGCCCCACGTAATGGAATGGGACGAGCAACAGATATTTCCTGTAAAAGCATTCCGGGAAATGGGAAAGCTCGGTCTTATGGGCGTATTAGTACCGGAGCACTACGGGGGCTCGGGAATGGGATACCACGAGTACGTGGCCGTTATCAAAGAAATTTCAAAAGTATGTGGCAGCATCGGCCTAAGCGTTGCTGCGCATAATTCATTATGCACAGGACATATATTGAGTTTTGGAAATGATGCTCAAAAGCTGAAATACCTACCGCTGCTGGCTTCTGGCGAATGGATAGGCGCGTGGGGATTGACAGAGCCCAACACCGGTAGTGATGCGGGCAACATGAAATGTGTTGCGGTGAAGGAAGGAAATGAGTGGGTGCTAAATGGAACGAAGAACTGGATCACGCACGGCATTAGTGGCGAAGTGGCGGTAGTAATCGCCAGAACGGGCGAACCGCGGACAAAAGACAATGCGACAGCGTTTATTGTTGAGCGAGGCACACCAGGTTTCAGCGGAGGAAAAAAAGAAAACAAACTCGGTATGCGCGCCAGCGAAACCGCCGAAATGATATTTGATAATTGTCGCATCCCCGAAGAGAACATGTTGGGTCGCGAAGGCGACGGATTCAAGCAGGCAATGAAAGTGCTCGATGGCGGTCGCATTTCAATTGCGGCGTTGTCGCTAGGTATTGCATGTGGTGCTTATGAAGCGGCGTTGCAGTATGCAAAAGAGCGACATCAGTTTGATCAGCCGATTGCAAATTTCCAGGGGATATCATTCAAGCTTGCAGATATGTTCACAGAGATAACTGCGGCGGAATTACTGATCCAACAAGCCGCTGAATTGAAAAACAACCATAAGCCTGTTACTACTCAGGCAGCAATGGCAAAATATTATGCAAGTGAAGTAGCAGTACGTGTTGCCAATGATGCGGTGCAGATCTTCGGAGGATATGGATATACGAAAGACTTCCCTGTTGAAAAATTTTACCGCGACAGCAAGCTTTGCACAATAGGAGAGGGAACCTCGGAGATCCAGAAAATAGTTATTGCTAGAGAGGAGTTGAAGAGATTTTAGGCGTAGGGGTGTGGCATTAATTTGGTCACAAGCATAGGAAACGTTTCCTATGCGAAAAACTGCCACATATTGTACTCAGTTTGTTGTTGCTATTACACTCTCAGCGCTGGCTTCATGTGACAGCAAACAACAGAAAATTGGATCCGCACCTGGTGCGGATACTCCTGCCGTTTACCGATACGTTGATTCTTCTGAATTGGAACCACCGGGGGAAGATACTGTTGTGTTGATCAACGACCTTGATAATATTGATCCTGAAAAGTTAATGACCTTTGCGGAAACACTTGTTGGTATTCCCTACAAGTACGCGTCCACAGATCCAAAAGTTGGATTCGATTGTTCAGGCTTCATTACTTATGTATTCAATCACTTCAGTGCCAAAGTGCCGCGCTCATCAATAGAATTCACAAATGTAGGTGATGTTATCACCGAAACAGAAGCACGCCGCGGAGACATCATTCTTTTTACCGGCACTAATCCCAATGAGAAACACGTGGGTCATATGGGGCTGGTAACTTCCAACGATGCAACAGGATTGAGTTTCATTCATTCAACTTCCGGCAAGGCGTACTCGGTGACTGTTACCCCATTGAATGATTATTACAGAACGAGGTTAGTCGGATTCAGAAGGGTGTTTAAATACGGAGGATGAGATAAGGAGAAGATAAGGAGAAGAGAAGGAGAAACATACACAATAACCTCCCATGCCGCTGTCTTTATATCGATCAAAAAGCAAAACGCCCGGCGTACCGGGCGTTTCATATTTCATTACTTCATCAACTATCCATCGATGAAATCATCTTTCTTATCCTTGAACTTAAAAAGATTGTCTATCGCACCGCCGAACATCGGGAATTTTTCTTTTGTGAATCCAGCGATGATCTGGATCGATTGGCGTGCCTGTTCTTCTGTCAGTCCTGCCTGCTTTACCAGGCGCTGTATTAATTCTTCCATAATGGTTGATGGTTTTTTGATTAAGCGACTTTCAACAAACTGATCTTGCTCTTATTGAATTTATTCTGTGCATACTCCAAATCAATATGCAATGATGTTTGTTTTGATGAAGGCATCTCAAACATCGCATCGTTCAATATGCCTTCGCAAATACTGCGAAGTCCCCTCGCTCCAAGCTTATACTCAATTGCTTTTTCCACCATGAAGTCAAGCACTTCGTCCTCAAATGTGAGCATAATGCCTTCGAGTTCAAACAACTTCTTGTATTGCTTGATCAATGCATTTTTCGGCTCCGTCAATATCGAACGCAGTGTTTCTTTATCCAATGGATTCAGATAAGTAACAACGGGTAAACGTCCTAACAGTTCAGGGATCAATCCGAATGTCTTCAGGTCACGTGCATTCACATACTGCAATAAATTCTTACGCATGCTGTCCTGCACATCCTTATTCACATTGAAGCCGATCGCATTTGTGTTCACACGTCGAGCAATTACTTTATCGATTCCGTCAAATGCACCTCCACAAATGAACAATATGTTTTGTGTATTGATCTTGATAAGCTTTTGCTCGGGATGTTTTCTTCCTCCCTGTGGTGGTACCAGTACATCGGTTCCTTCAAGGAGTTTCAACAATCCCTGCTGGACACCTTCACCACTCACGTCGCGTGTGATTGAAGGGTTGTCGCCCTTACGTGCGATCTTATCGATCTCATCAATGTAAACAATTCCTCTTTCAGCCGCAGCAACATCGTAATTGCAAACCTGAAGCAAACGTGTCAATATGCTTTCCACATCTTCACCAACATAACCTGCTTCGGTAAACACTGTTGCATCCACAATTGCAAAAGGAACATTCAATAATTTCGCGATCGTCTTTGCAAGCAAGGTCTTACCCGTACCCGTCTCGCCCACCATAACGATATTGCTCTTTTCGATCTCAATCTCGTTATCGGTTGGTTTCTGCTGCAGGCGCTTGTAATGATTGTACACTGCAACGGCAAGGACCCTCTTCGCATCATCCTGTCCAATCACATATTCGTCCAGGAATTTCTTTACTTCCACTGGTTTCTTCACGTTCAGCTTAAACTGGCTTGAGCTGGCTGCATCGTTCCGTACCATCAACTCCTGGTCGATGATCTCGCGTGCATGCTCAACACAGTTTTCGCAAATATGTCCCTCCTGGCCCGCTATCAGGATTTTTACTTCGTCGCGACTACGGCCGCAAAAGGAACAATGTAAGGTTGTCTTTGCCATTTATCTGATTTACCTCTATTATGATTACAAACTTCAAAAATACGCTGCCTGCGCGTGCAAAGGTCAACAAACTTTTCTACAAGCCAATAAAAACAAACCGCCATTGGCGGTTTGTAACATTTTATTTGAGGTAGCTTAAAGCTTGTCGGCTATCTCGTCCACGATCCCGTATTCCAGAGCTTCCTTCGCATCCATCCAGTAATCGCGGTCAAAATCTTTCATCACCTGCTCAAATTTTTTACCGCAATTCTCTGCAAGGATCCTGGCACTGATCTCTTTTACCCGCTTCGTTTGTTTCGCGGTGATCTCGAGGTCAACACTCACTCCCTGGATATGTCCGCCAAGGCTTGGCTGATGGATCATGACTTCTCCATGAGGGTAGATCAGTCGCTTTCCTTTCACCCCGCCACTCAATAAGATAGATCCCATTGAAGCTGCAAGGCCCATGCAGATGGTACTTACAGGACTTTTGATCATCCGCATGGTATCATAAATGACCATACCGCTGGTTACCACACCACCGGGACTATTGATGAAAAATTTGATCTCTTCGCCGGGTTTATCGGCATCGAGCAACAACATCTTTGTAGTTACTTCACGTGCAGAGCGGTCATCAACCGGCCCCCATAGGTAAACCGCACGCGTTTCAAAAAACTGCTTCTCCAACCGCTTCATCAACGCTGTCATTTCTGGCGTCTTCTCTGATTTTTCTTCTTTCTCTTCGTCGTCCATTCTGAAAGGCTGGAACAAATGTTTTGAGTATAATGACATAGTCTTGATATGAATGGTTTTAATGATTAGTCTTCTTTCTTTTTCCTGGGATTGATCAGTAACACTTCATCCACCAATCCGTATTCCTTCGCCTCTTCCGATGTCATCCAGTAGTCGCGGTCGCAATCTTTTTCCACCTGTTTAACTGGCTTCGAAGTATGATATGCAAGGATGTCATACAAATTCTTTTTCACCTTTCGGATCTCATTTACTGTAATCTCGATGTCGCTGGCCTGTCCGCCAATAGCACCACTTGGCTGGTGCATCATAACGCGACTGTGCTTCAGTGCGGTGCGTTTTCCATTGCTTCCTGCCGCTAACAGCACTGCACCCATGGATGCTGCCATCCCGATACAAATGGTGGCTACATCCGGAGTGATGTATTGCATGGTATCGTAAACACCAAGACCTGAGTAAACACTTCCACCAGGCGAATTGATGTACATCTGGATGTCGCGGGTGCGATCAGTACTCTCCAAAAACAACAATTGAGCAGTGACAATATTGGCCACTTCGTCATTAATGGGGTATCCCAGGAAAATAATACGGTCCATCATCAGTCGGCTATACACGTCCATTACTGCAATATTCATCGGCCTTTCTTCAATGATATTCGGCGTCAGGCTGGTCACCTGGTGCTTCACGTAAGCGTCCAGTGTGTTGCCCGAAATGCCCTTGTGCTTTACAGCATATTTTTCAAATTCCTTCTGAAAGTTCATATTGATGATTTTCAATTTTATAACAGTGGAAGATACTACCAAATCTCTGTCCAAATAAAAATTCTGCCAAAAAGGCTGAATGCCCAGTCATGCGAGGAACAGGCATCATAAAAAAAGGGGCCGCAATCGACCCCTTGTATTTTGCACTAAGCATTTTTGCATTTGCCATTTGCCATTTGGCATTTCACTCCGCCTTCCGCTTCCCGCTTTCCGCTTCCCGCTTTCCGCTTCCCGTCTTAATGTTCATGCTGATGCGCCTGCAACGTCTTATTAAACTCTTCTACACTTACCTCTTTCACTTCAGGCTGCACCTGCGTTTCCGCCCATTTAAATACTTTGTCTGTCTGGATGCGGAAGTAGGCATCTTCTACAAACTTCTTATCCTGCATCATCCTGTTCACATAATCGTTGATCCATTGTTGATCATCTCCCAGGCTTTGCATGCCACCGAGGTAACCGAACAATTGCTGCTTCGCAAAGTCCATTAAGTCTTCGCGACTTACGTCAAGATTCTGTTCCTTAATGATCCTGTCTGTAATAAGGCTCCACTTCAACTGGTTACGGAACGAAGGGAACTCTTTTTCCACTTCTTCAGGAGTCTTTTGCTGTTCGCCGCTTTGCTGAATCCATCTTTTCAAAAATTCTTCAGGGAACTCAATGTTCGTCTTCTCGAGCAACACATGATACAGCTCATGCTGCAAGTGATGTCTTGCCTGGTGATCGAACTGTCCTGCTATTTCTTCACGAACCGCATTGCGGAATTCTTCTTCGGAATTGATCTCTTTATTAGGAAACGCCGCTTTGTAAAAGCTCTCTTCAAACTGCGCTTTCTCGACAAGTCCCACTTTAGTGATCAGCATTTTGAAATGCTTCGATCCTGCACCTTCAACATCTGTCAGTCCCAGATCCTGCAATACCCATTCTTTCTCTTTGCCCTCAAATGCAGCATCCAAATGGATATCGATCGATTCGTCTTTTTTCTTACCGATCAGTTGCGGACGCACGCTCTCGGCAAAATATTTAACCAGTAGAGAGTTGTCTTTGCGGATACCGCCTTCAACTTCATTTCCAGATTCATCCGTTTCAATGAATGTTACATTGATCACGTTATCATCACCTGTAACTTCTTCCGGATCGGTCATCTTGCCATGGCGTAACTGAAGACGCTCGATCTCTTCATTGAGCATTTCATCAGTCACCTGCACTTTGAACAACGGCGGATGTTGCTGGGCAAGGTCCACGAGTTCGAATTCAGGTTTGATACCTACTTCGAATGCGAAAGAATATTCTGCCGGATTGTTTAGATCGATCTGCCTGGCATCGTTTTCTGCCAATGGCAACGGCTGGCCAAAGATCTCCAGCTTCTCATTCGTCATGAAACCGGTAAGTTCCTTTTCGATGGTGCGAAGTACCTCATCGGTAAATACGGCCTGTCCGTGCATTTTGCGGATCATTCCCGTGGGAACCATTCCTTTACGGAAGCCTGGGATGTTCGCGTTCTTGCTATAATTTTTCAATGATTTCTCGAATGAAGCCAGGTAGTCTTCTTTATTAACCTTTACGGTTATCTTATCGTTCAGTAACCCGATGTTTTCCCTCGTTACTGTTGCCATAGTTTGATCAGTTTTTTATTTTATCAATCCGCAATTTGGCGTGCTATTCTGCAAAGCAAAACAGTGCCGCGCCCGTTTTAGGCGTGCAAAGGTAGTGCTATTCGGTAAAAAGCCGGAAAATATTCGTTAATCGTGAAGCGCTAACATCGGCACCTTCGTTTCGTAGGCCATAGCAGCTGTCTGGCTGCGGTTGAACAATCGCTCGATGAAGCCGTGCCTGTGTGCCAGCATAACCAGCAGGTCTGTATGGTGCGTTTCAATGTACTCGACGATCCCGTGCTTCACATTGGTATCGGTGACAGTAATAAATTCGTAGTTAAGCCCATGCCACATATTTTCGGCATTATTTCTCCATTCTATTTCCTGGCCGGCGTCCCCGTTGTTCTCCGTTTTGACGTGAACGACCTGGATCGAAGAACCGAATTGTTTTGCGAGTAACGCAACCGGCTGGAAAGCAGCCGCATTCATCTCATAATGCAGATCGGTCGCAAAAGCAATATTGGTCAGGGGTTTGAACGGTGCATCCTGCGGGATGACCATCACCGGCGTTTTGATTTTGCGGATCAGGTTTACAGTGGTACTGCCAATCAGTTTGTCGAGCCCGCCAACTCCCTTCATTCCCATCACTACAAGGTCGATTCGTCGCTCCTCTGAAAGTATCTTGATCTCATCGGAAGGGATACCGATCCTCACCAGCCATTCCACTTCAATATCAAACCGTTGGTTCAATGCTTCGGCTTCCCGACGGATCATCTGCTCGTTCTCTTTCTGGAGTTCATCTACCGTTACCATCACATAAGGCACTTCACTAACCGGGGTGGGAAGCATATACGCGTGGAATAACAACAGTTTACCATTAAATGCTTTTGCAAGTTCGGCTGCATGAACAGCGGCATTGGCAGCCTGAGCAGAGAAATCCGTGGGAATAAGAATAGTTTGCATAAAACCCGTGATTTTCATACAAATTATAAAGAAATCACGAATTGGCGCAAGGGCATAAAAAAACCTTTCCATGAAGGAAGGTTAGTGCGGATGGAGGGACTCGAACCCCCATGCCTCGCGGCGCTAGATCCTAAGTCTAGTGCGTCTACCAATTTCGCCACATCCGCGCTTTCGGGGTCGCAAATGTAGGGGATTTATTAGAAATACGGAAACTTGAACGAATTCTGTAAATTCGTTTGGTATGGAGAATGTTGCTGCGTTGCCGAAATACAACCTTAATGAGGAGCAGGAGAAGAAGCTGATTTTGCGCGAATACCGTGCTATGCTGCGCGCTTTGAAGCCCAAACTTAAGAGGAACGATAAAGATATGGTGCGGCTGGCCTTCGAAATGGCTGCCGATGCACACAAAACGACGCGCCGAAAGAGCGGCGAACCCTACATCCTCCATCCCCTCGCCGTTTCCCGTATCTGCGTGGAAGAGATCGGACTGGGTGTACGATCTACGATCTGCGCCCTGCTTCACGACACTGTTGAGGATACCGATATCACCCTGGAAGATGTGGAACGTGCTTTCGGCACAGAGATCGCACGTATTGTAGATGGACTCACCAAGATCTCCAATGTGATCGATGTCAGCGCGTCACAGCAGGCGGAAAACTTCAAGAAGATACTCCTTACACTTACCGATGATCCACGAGTGATTCTCATCAAGCTTGCAGACCGCTTGCATAATATGCGCACAATGGACAGCATGAAGCGCGAAAAGCAATTGAAGATCTCATCGGAAACCGTGTATGTGTATGCACCCCTGGCACATCGGATGGGTTTATACAACATTAAGACGGAAATGGAGGATCTCTCGATGAAGTACCTTGAACCTGAGGCCTACCGTGAGATCGCCAGGAAACTCGCCGAAACCAAGCGCGAACGCTCGCGTTATATCAATGAATTCATCAAACCGATCCGCGACAAGCTGGAGCGCGGAAATTTCAGCTTCGATATTCACGGTCGCCCCAAAAGCATCCACTCGATCTGGAATAAGATCCGCAAAAAAGGTGTGGCCTTCGAAGAAGTCTATGACCTTTTTGCCATCAGGGTTATCCTCGATTCGCCCCCGGAACGAGAAAAAGAAGATTGCTGGAAAGTGTACAGCTTCATAACCGATGAATATACGCCCGCACCGGAAAGGTTGCGCGACTGGCTGAGCAATCCGAAAGCAAACGGCTATGAGGCGCTGCATACCACGGTGATGGGTCCGCAGGGAAAATGGGTTGAAGTGCAGATACGTACCAAGCGCATGAATGAGATCGCCGAAAAGGGTCTTGCTGCACACTGGAAATATAAAGAGGGCGCTGCCGATGAAAACCGCTTCGATAAATGGTTTCAGCAGATCCGCGAAATGCTTACCAGCCAGGATACCGACTCGGTCGACTTCCTGCATGATTTTAAAACAAGCTTTCTTACAGAAGAAATTTATGTATACACGCCCAAGGGCGATGTGAAAATGCTGCCAGTCGGGTCCTCGGCACTGGATTTCGCATTCTCCATCCACAGTGCGGTTGGATCAAAATGTATTGGAGCGAAAGTAAATCACAAACTGGTACCCATCAGTCATAAGTTACGCAGTGGCGACCAGGTGGAGATCATCACTTCTGGCAAACAAAAGCCCAGCGAGGACTGGCTGAATCTTGTAGTAACGGCCAAAGCTAAAAGCAAGATCAAGGACGCGCTTAAGGAAGAAAAGCGACGGGTTGCTGATGAAGGGAAATATGTGGTTCAAAGGAAGCTCGAAAATCTCGGTGCAAGCTTCAATCTGCATAATGCAGAAATACTTGCCGCCTATTATAAGTTGCAGTCACCGCTGGATCTTTATTACCAGGTTGCCATCAAGAACATCGATCTCAAAGAATTGAAAGAGTTTCACGTTAACGGAGATAAGCTGGAACCGCCCAAACCCAAACCGGTGATCCAGGAGATGAAGCCTGAAGCTCCATCATCAATATCCAAGAAGGATGCGGAATTGATCATCTTCGGCGAGTCGAGTGACCGCGTGGTGTATAATCTCGCTAATTGTTGCAAACCCATTCCGGGTGACGATGTATTTGGTTTCGTAACAACAGGAAAGGGACTTACAATACATCGTACCAATTGCCCCAATGCGGCGAAGTTATTGTCAAACTATGGCCATCGGGTGGTGAAAACCAAATGGGCAAAAAATAAGGAAATATCATTCCTTACAGGCCTTAAGATCGTAGGCCTTGATGATGTGGGTGTGATCCATAAGATCACCAACCTGATATCTGGCGAAATGCGCATCAATATTAATGCGATGACCATTGAAGCGAAGGAAGGGTTGTTTTTTGGTAACGTCAAAGTGTACGTACACGATAAGGAAGAATTGGAACAGCTTGTGGTACAGTTAAAGAAATTGCCCGGTATTGAAACGGTAGATCGTTACGATACCGAGTAGTCGGCATTAAAGAGCTGAATGCATTTTTCTATTTTGCTGATATACGTGTTCGATTCCCTTACTTTTGCAGCTCAATTCAAATCAAATACCTATTCAATGGTTGACGTTATTTTAGGCCTTCAATGGGGTGACGAGGGTAAAGGAAAGATCGTGGATTTTTTCGCTCCGCAATATGATCTTATCGCTCGATTCCAGGGAGGACCAAACGCAGGACATACACTTTATGTCGATGGAAAAAAAGTAGTTCTGCACCAGATACCCTCGGGCATATTTCATGAAAACACAACAAATCTTATTGGAAACGGAGTTGTTCTCGACCCGGTAACATTGAAAAGGGAATGTGCTTCCGTTAGTTCTTTCGGCATTGACTACACAAAGAATCTCTATATCTCTGAACGTACACACCTTATACTTCCTACACATCGTGCCTTGGACAAAGCATCGGAGATCGCAAAAGGAAATGATAAGATCGGTTCTACATTAAAAGGCATCGGACCTGCATACATGGACAAGACAGGAAGGAATGGTCTGCGTGTAGGAGATTTGTTAGATAAGAGTTTTATCACGCAATATATCAGGCTTCGACTTAAACATCAGAAGCTGCTTGATGGGATGAACTTTCAGGAAGACATCACGCAATGGGAAGAAGAGTTTTTTGAAGCGATAGATTTTCTGCGACAATTCAAGATCGTGAACGGCGAATATTTTATCAACGATAAAATTCAGCAGGGTAAGACCGTACTTGCAGAAGGAGCACAGGGAAGCATGCTGGATGTTGACTTTGGAACCTTCCCATTTGTAACATCATCAAATACCATTTCAGCTGGTGTATGCACCGGCCTGGGTGTTGCACCACAAAAGATCCGTGATGTAATGGGCGTCACAAAAGCTTATTGTACTCGAGTAGGAAGCGGACCTTTCCCAACAGAGTTACACGATGAAACAGGCGAAGAACTTCGTAAAGTAGGCAATGAGTTCGGAGCAACAACCGGCAGGCCAAGAAGATGCGGTTGGATTGACCTGGTGGCACTTCGATTCGCATGCATGGTAAACGGCGTTACAAAGGTGATCATGACAAAGGCGGATGTTCTTGATGCATTCAAAGAGTTGAAAGTTTGTGAGAGCTATACAGTTGATGGAAATAAAACCCAGCAAGTTCCGTTTCAGATGAATCGCGCAACAATAGTTCCGGAATGGACATCCTTTGAAGGTTGGAACACTGATACAACGCAAATAAAAGAATTTGACCAGCTACCAGGAACGATGAAAACTTATGTAGATAATATCAATCGTTATCTGGGAGTAAATATTGCTTATATTTCCAACGGTCCGGGCCGTGATCAGTTAATCAGCATTTGATCAAAAAGATGCTTTTAAAAGATAGTTTTTTTACACGAAAAAAAAATTTTTTGAAAGTTTGGTGAATTAAAAACTTCATTGAAATTTACAGCTTAATCGTATCAGACTATGGCAGCAAAATCAAAGGAAACCAATAGCGGAAAATCTGCACCTAAGTCTTCTGAGGCAACTCCTAAGAAACCGGCATCCAAACCCAGTAAACAAATGGAAGAAGATGATGAAGAGCTGGATAATGAAGAGGAAGTAGAAACTTCTAAAGTAAAGAAGCCAACAACTTCAGGTAAGAAGAAAGATAGTGATTCGGACGATGAAGACGAGGATGAATTGGATGAAGACGAAGTTGACGAATGGGAAAAGCCCGAAGAAGACGACAGTTGGGATCCTGATTTTGAAGAGTTCGATCTCCCGAAATCAAAAGTGAAGAAAAGTGGTGGGGCCGGTAAGAAGAGTTCAAAAGAAGAAGACGATGATCTGGGCTTCGATGATGAGTTCAAGGACATGGACCTGTTCAACGATTCAGGATTTGAAGATGAGGAGGATGATTATTAATTATTCCTCACTGTATTCATAAATTGAAACGAACCTTTCGATCATTTAGCAATACCAATCTAAAGGAATTCAAACATAAGATGTTGAGCTGGGCAAACCGGTTCAACATCTGTTGTTTTCTGGATGACCATAATTATGCATTGCCGGGCAATCATTTCTCCTGCCTGCTTGCAGTGGGTGCATTACATACGTTCAAACCCGGACCAGGCAAGGCTTTCGAAGAGCTACACAATTTTCAGCAAACGCACAATGAGTGGCTGATTGGCCATTTATCATACGATCTTAAGAGCGAAATTGAAGATCTTAAATCGTCAAATCCTGATCATGTCTTGTTTCCATTGATGCATTTCTTTGTGCCGGAGACACTGATCCTTATTCGTGATGAAACAATTGTTATTGGTGTTCATAACGAGAGGCATGAAGAGATCTATCAACAGGTGCTTCATGCTCCATCAATTTCGGAGCAAGCATATACTTCGGAACATCTGCAAATATTCAGTCGCTTTTCTCGTGATGAATACATCGCCACAGTAGAAAAAATTCGCGAGCACATACTTCGCGGTGATTGTTATGAACTGAATTTTTGCCAGGAGTTTTATGCAGAGAATGTTGCGCTGCATCCGCTCCAAACATTTTTATCGCTCATCAATGTTTCTCCAAATCCATTTTCTGCATACTACAAAGTGGATGATAAGTATTGTTTGTGCGCAAGTCCTGAAAGATTTCTGGCTCGCAGGGGAAATAACTTATTCTCTCAACCGATTAAGGGAACGAGCGCAAGAGATCTTAATGATGAACACAACGATCGTTTAATTCGTGATGCACTCTATCATAATTTGAAAGATCGATCGGAAAATGTGATGACGGTTGATCTTGTTCGCAATGATATGTCACGTATATGCATCAACGGTTCAGTAAAGGTTTCTGAGTTATATGGTGTTTATACATTTCCGCAGGTTCACCAGATGATCTCCACCATTGAGGGCGAACTAAGTGTGGAGGCTTCTTCCGTTGAGGCGATCAAAGCTTGTTTTCCGATGGGTTCGATGACGGGCGCGCCGAAGAAAAGAGTAATGGAACTTATAGAGGAATATGAGCGTACCAGGCGAGGTTTGTTTTCGGGTGCGATTGGATATTTTGAACCAAATGGTGATTTTGATTTCAATGTGGTGATCCGAAGCATCTTATATAACAGCGATTCAGGGTATCTTTCTTTCCAGGTTGGATCAGCTATAACCTATGCATCTGATGTCGTTGCAGAGTATGACGAGTGTTTGCTGAAAGGTCAGGCAATAAAAAAAGTGCTTACATCAAAGACATAAGCACTTGTTATTTAAAAGAGCCTCTTAAAATTTATTAGCAGCCTGTGCGCCGTTCAACAATACATTTATGGATTCTTCTAAGATCTGGTATTTGTGCGCAATGAATAATTCCATTTTGGCCGGGGGCAGGTGAAGTTCATAACGATTTTCAGCAGCTGCAATAACACGATCAAAGTTTGGATTATAGCGGTTGAATTCGGTCATATCCATAAGGACATGTTTAGCAATGATCTCAGAATGATACTTACCGGCGATCTTCACTTTTCTCACCTCGTCTTCTTCTTTAGTGGTCAGATTACGGAGAATAAGCTGATTTTTACCAATGCCCACCTGCTCTGAAGTTTCTTTCCTGGTAAGCGTTGTGATGCCTCCTTCGCCTTCAAAAATATAGTGGGTTCCGATGAATTTTTTAACATGGGTTCTTGACTCAGCCGGAAGGTAGTACTGGAGGTCCCAGAAATTGGAACTGCCGCTACGCTTCATCGCGTTGTAAACAACACCGGGTCCACCATTATAAGCAGCAATTACAAGCAGCCAGTCGCCAAATTCACTGTACAAATACTTGAGGTATTTTGCAGCTGCATGGGTGCTCTTTACAAAATCAGTCCTTTCATCGTAAGAACGGGATACTTTCAGTCCATAATTTTTTGCCGTAGCGGGCATGAATTGCCAGGGGCCAACAGCTCCGGCCCACGAGACAGCGCTTGCACGCAACTTTGATTCTATAACGGCCAGGTATTTGAGTTCTTTTGGAAGTCCGTGCTTAATTAAGATGCCGTCCATCATATTGAAATAGGGGCGTCCCCATTCTTTCAATTTTATAAGATGGGTGCTTTGCTTGTCCATGTAGTCTTCAACAAAAGAGATTGCTTTCGGGTTGAGCCGTACAGTGGTTAGTCGGGCATTTGACTTGGAAGTAGTTGAAGATTTGGTAGAAACAAAAAGGTCGTTGAAGCCCTGGTTGGGTGTCAGTGAATCCTTCCCAAGCAAACGGGCGGGAGAAGCTTGTGCAGAATCGGTTAAAGTGCTAAGACCCTGAAATAAAGCAACGGATGATACCGGGCGGATTTGGTCGGAGCCAATAGGTTCTCTTTTAATTTCTCCCGCAAACGACAGGTTAGTCGCGAGGCAGGTTAGTATTAAAAGAGCTCGAAATGATTGTTTTTGCATCATCTTTCTTTTTGGTCAACAAATTCAACCCTACAGATTAGGAATAGGATGATGGCCTTCATAGGTGCCGGAAGGTTCGGATCGCAGGGGGCTGAAGAGGTTAATGGTTTTTCGCTTCCTGCGGGCCGTATTTCAACAACCAGCTTTTCGACAATTGCAGCAAAGATAACTCGTCAAATCGGTTAGTCATAGCCTGCAGTCCGTGAGGCATGCCATTACTATGCCAAAAAAGGGGCAATGAGATAGCGGGAATGCCGGTGAGGTTGGCAAAAACGGTGAAAATATCAGCCATATAAGTGGCGATGGGGTCATGACTTGCTTCGCCGATCCTGAAGGCAGTGCCTGGTGCGGTTGGCAGAATCAGCACGTCGAAGTCCTTGAAAGCCTGATTGGTACGTTCTGTAAGTAGTCGGCGAACCTGCTGCGCTTTGGAAAAGTAAGCGTCGTAATACCCGGAGCTTAGAACAAATGTTCCCAACATGATGCGGCGCTTTACTTCTTTGCCAAAACCTGCAGAACGTGTGGATTTATAAAGTTCTTCCAGCGTGGAATCTTCATCTTTTTTCCGGAAACCATACCGGATTCCGTCAAATCGGGAAAGATTTGAAGAGGCCTCAGCAGTGGTGAGCACATAATAGGTTGGAACAATATAGTCGAGCAGGTCGAAATCAATTGAAGTGACCTGGTGTCCGTCTGCTTCAAGTTTTTGAAAGAAATCCCGGATGGAGCCGGCGATTTCCGGATCAAGCGCTGGTGTTTCCAGGGCTTGCCGGAAGTAACCAATACGATATTTCTTTTCCGGATTTGAATCGATCTCCGTCGCAAATGCAGGCACGGCGCGGGTCGAGACAGTACTATCAAAAGTATCTTGGCCAGAGATGCATTCCAATACGGTGGCAACGTCGTCTATTGCTTTGCCGAATACGCCCACCTGGTCGAAGGAGGATGCATAGGCGATCAACCCATATCTTGATATACGGCCATAAGTTGGTTTGAGCCCGATGATACCGCAAAAGTCTGCAGGTTGTCGTACCGAGCCGCCGGTGTCTGTACCCAGGCTTACCATACACATATCGGCCTGTACTGCCACCGCTGATCCACCGGAGGAACCACCAGCTACCCGCCCCGTGTTAAGGGCGTTAAACGCGGTTCCATAAACGGAATGTTCATTGGTTGAACCCATTGCAAATTCATCGCAATTGGTATTGCCGATGATGATCGCTTCTTCTTCGAGTAATCGTTTTACTGCTGTAGCTGAATAAACTGCTTTGAAATCCTGGAGGATGGAGGAGGCCGCAGTAAGTGTGTGGCCTGCATATGAAAGAACGTCCTTGATCGCGATTACAACGCCATGAAGTTTACGTGGCGTACTCCCGGAAGCGCGAAGCTTGTCCAGTTCTTGTGCACGATCCAACGCTTCCTGGGCGTACACTTCTACGAATGCGTTCAGATGCTTGAAAGCGTTACACTGTTGAAGGTAAAATTCTACTGCTTCGACACAGGAGGTCTTGTCATGCAGCAGGTCCGCATGATACTGCGCTATGGATTTGTATTCGAACAATTTCGCCCTGGAGAATATTTCGTGAATGATCGTGGGGTAGAGAGCTTATGCTTCTTTTGAAGCTGCTTCTTTCTCTTTCTCGGTCATACCTTCTTCGATCTCTCTCTTTACGTTTGTCTTTGCATCGTTGAACTCGCGGATACCACGTCCCAGTCCTCTCATAAATTCAGGGATCTTGCGACCACCAAAGAGGATCAATACAGCCAGGATGATGAGGATCCACTCACTTCCACCAGGCATTGAGATGAACAACAATGAAGATGTATTCGATAACATGTTTGAAAATTTAAACGGATGAAGTACGAATGTACGGTTTTTCGGAATAAACGTTTTTTTTCAGCCGGTCAAAATCCGGCAAAAAAAAAGCGGAAGACTGACTTCCGCTAATATGCTTCATGAACAACGGCTTACTCCGCAGTAGCAACTGCTCTTCTTTTTTCCTTGATCCTTGCGCTCTTACCGCTACGTCCACGGAGGAAGTAGAGTTTTGCGCGACGAACACGACCCACTTTATTCAATTCAATAGAATCGATGTTAGGGGAGAATAAAGGGAAAGTTCTTTCAACGCCAACGCCGTCAGAAATCTTTCTTACGGTGAAGCTGGCGGTTTGACCAGAACCCTGACGCTTGATCACATCGCCTCTGAAGCTCTGAATACGCTCCTTACCACCTTCTACGATCTTATAGTTAACGGTTACGTTATCTCCAGCTTTGAATTTTGGAAACTCCTTCTGGCCTGTTAACTGCTCATGTACAAATTGAACTGCTGGGTTCATGACTTCAAATTTTAAGGGAGGCAAAGGTATGCCTCAATTGTTTTAATTCCAAATTGTTTTTCTTGTTCCGCTTTCCGCTTCCGCTTTCGTTTTCCGCTTCCCGCTTTCCGCTTTCCGCTTTCCGCTTTCCGCTTTCCGCTTTCCGCTTTCCGTTTTTTCTATCTCGCTACGTTTACCGCTCTCTTCTCCCTGATCACAGTAACCTTTATCTGTCCGGGGAAGGTCATTTCGGTCTGGATCTTTTGTGCAATTTCAAATGAAAGCCTGTCGCTATCCGCATCGGACACCTTATCGGCCTCTACAATAACACGTAATTCGCGTCCCGCCTGGATTGCATATGCTTTTTCAACGCCGTTGTATGAACAGGCGAGGTTTTCCAGGTCTTTGATCCGCTGCAGGTACTGCTGCATGATCTCCCTTCTTGCACCGGGTCTTGCACCACTAATGGCGTCACAGGCCTGCACAATCGGCGATATCACATACTGCATCTCCATTTCATCATGGTGTGCACCAATGGCATTGATCACTGCCGGGTTTTCGCCATACTTTTCTGCCAGCTTGGCACCAAGCAATGCGTGACTGAGTTCAGTTTCTTCGTCTGGCACCTTACCAATATCATGAAGTAGTCCTGCTCTTTTCGCAAGTTTGGGGTTCATGCCGAGTTCCGATGCCATGATACCACAAAGATTGGCAACCTCGCGGGAGTGCATCAATAGGTTTTGACCATAAGACGACCGGAATCTCATCTTACCAACAATCCTCACCAGTTCCTTATGCAAACCATGAATACCGAGTTCAATCACAGTTCTCTCACCGATCTCAACAACTTGTTCCTCGATCTGTTTGCGCGTCTTTTCAACAATTTCTTCAATTCGTGCGGGGTGAATTCTACCGTCTGACACGAGTCTTTGTAAACTTAATCGCGCAATCTCTCTCCTGAGTGGATCGAACGACGATAGTATGATCGCCTCCGGTGTATCATCAACGATCAGGTCCACGCCGGTAGCGGCTTCTATCGCACGGATGTTCCTTCCTTCACGTCCGATGATCTGCCCTTTGATCTCATCGCTCTCAAGGTTGAACACAGTGATCGAGTTTTCGATCGCCTGTTCAGCTGCAGTGCGCTGGATCGACTGAATAATAATTTTCCGTGCTTCCTTATTGGCCTTTTGTTTTGCGTCGTCAATGATCTCCTGTTGCAGCCCGATTGCGCGGGTATGCGCTTCTTGCTTAAGGCTTTCGACCAACTGTGACTTTGCCTCTTCTGCAGTTAATCCTGCAATCTTCTCAAGCCGGCGAATGTGTTCTTCCTGGTGCTTCTCGAGTTCCGTTCTCTTTTGATTGACTACATCAATTTGCTTGTTCAGATTGTCTTTGATGACATCGTTTTCCTTGATCTGTTTTTCGAGTTGCTCAAGTTTCTGATTAACGGATTGTTCTTTCTGACGTGCCCTGTTTTCAGAATCACTCAGCTTGCGATTCCGGTCCAACACTTCCTTATCGTGTTCTGCCTTTAGTTGAACGAAACGTTCTTTTGCTTCAAGTAGTTTTTCTTTTTTTAAGTTTTCGGCTCCTATCTGTGCATCGGCGATGATCTTTTGTGCGCTCTGGTTAGCTTCGTCGATCTTCCGTTGTGTATCCTTGGCAAAGATGAACTTGCCCGCCACTATCCCGACAACGAGGGCAATTACACCTATAATAATCGTTATGAGTTCCATTGTTTTCTATAGATTTTGTTTTTTCGGTTAAGAAACCTGTCCTCCCTATGTGAAGGTTTTTAGGCATAGTAAGGCATAATTGGGCGAAAATACAAAAAAAGGGTGTTGTTATCCGGGCTATTCCTTTGATATCCTATTAAATACATAAGTGGTTGAATCGTGTCACGATCTAAATGTATATTGCCTGCATAAAATTTTTCAGATGTTAAGATCAACCTTTCTTACGGCCACCATACTGTTTTCCATTGTGATCATTGGCAATGCGCAATCCGGCGGCAGCAAGCCTTTTAGATTGAGCGGCGAACTGCGGCCCGCGGCGAACGCGGAGTGGGTGTACCTCACATATGTGCTCGATGGTGAAAGGAAAATGGATAGTGTAGCTCCAAAAAACGGCGCTTACCAGTTCACAGGCGTTGTGGCCGAACCTCTTATGGGTCGTTTGCGTGTAGCCTACCGCGTTGACTCAGCAGAGAAGCGAATGCCTTCAGTACCTGCGCGCGACCAGGCCGTAGTATTCCTTGAGCCCGGATCTGTGATCAAAGTAACAAGCATCGATTCATTCAGTAACATCACTGTTAAGGGATCCCAGGCCCACGACAGCTACCTTCAACTGGAAAAAATGCTGAAGCCTGTAAATGATGAGCTCAAAAAAACAAGCTCTGAATACAGCGCTCTTTATCGTGCCAAGGATACCGTTGCCATGAAAAAACTCGAACCTAAATTCGAGTCGCTCGACTCTTCGTTGAAGGTGATCTACACCGATTATGTCAAGAAGAATCCGCGCTCTCCCATAGCAGTTTATGCCATCAGCCAGGTAGCGGGCTGGGACATCGATCCTGAAAAAGTTGAGCCACTCATGCAACTATTACCTGCCACTGCGCGTACTTTACCATCGGCAAAATCTCTGACAGAAAAAATCGAGACGGCAAAAAAAACAGGGATTGGCAGAACAGCGATGGACTTTACGCAAAATGATACACTGGGTAATCCTGTGAGCTTGTCCTCATTCCGCGGAAAGTACGTCCTTATTGATTTCTGGGCGAGCTGGTGCGGTCCGTGCCGGGTAGAAAATCCAAATGTGGTGCAGGCATTCCAGAAATTCAGGGACAAAGGTTTTACCGTACTTGGCGTCTCGCTGGACAGGCCAAATGCCAAAGACAAATGGATACAGGCCATTCATGCAGACAACCTGACCTGGACCCATGTATCGGATCTTCAGTTTTGGAAGAATGCAGTGGCAGTGCAATACGGCATACAGGCAATACCTCAAAATCTTTTGATTGATAAGGATGGAAAGATCATCGCTAAGAACCTGCGGGGTGAAGCATTGCATCAAAAACTTGCAGAAGTGTTGCAATAATAATTCGCGTATAATTCAACAAAACCATAAAATGAAAAAGTTCCTACTGTTTGTTTCGTTAGTAACTGTTATCAGCGCATCAGCGCAAACCGTAACCAAGAAAACCACCCTGCAGAAAGGTCAGCAGATCGAACAGGTGAGCAAAGTCACCGCACTCATTACCCAGCAAATGATGGGTCAGTCGATGGAGATTAATATGGAGTCGAACACCGTAGCATTAATCGAAGTGAAGGATAATGTTGCCGATGGATATAAAGTTGCCAATACACTGAAGAAAATGACCATGAATATGAATGCGATGGGCAACGAACAAAAGTTTGATTCTGACAAGCCTGAAGACATGAACGGTCCTATTGGTCAGGGTTTGAAAGACAAGATCAATGTCACGAAAGAATATACTGTTGATAAGAATGGTATCGTCACCAATGCACCACAAACCAAAGACAGCGCTAAGGCCGACCCAAATTCTGTTATGGGAAATATGGTAAATGGATCAATGGGTGATGAGAAGAAGGGAGCTGCTTATTCTGCTTTTGCCAATCTTCCATCGAAAGGCGTTAAAGTAGGAGAGTCATGGACTGATTCAACATCAGATGGAAAGACTGTTACGAAGAACACCTATACGCTTCGCTCTGTAACCGGAAACAACGGTGTTGTTGACGTAAAAAGCAATCTTAATCTCGAACAGGACATTGAGCAGCAGGGCATGTCAATGCACATGTCGATGGCTGGAACTGTAACAGGAGAATACAGCTTCGACGTGAACACTGGTCTGATACGTTCCCGTAAACTTAAAACTGAAGCAAGCGGTAATATAGATGTGATGGGGCAGAGTGTCCCAATGAGCATTTCAAGCACTGTTGAATCCAATAGCACAGTAAAATAATTGAGGGAAACGCTTGCTCTGCTAAATGCGGTCGAGCAGTTTTTCTATCTCGTCGAGTTTTTCATTCATCTCGGCAGATTGTATCGGGGATCCCTGCGGGGATCCCTTTATTTGTGTAGCATACCATAGAAGTACCATCGCTACATAATCCTGCATATCTTTTCCTGCGAAATTGGTTTTGAAGTCGAGCAACCGCTCATTAATTAATTTCACTGTACTGCGTACCGATTCTTCATCACCCGGGTTGATTCGAATCCGGTAATTACGGTCGCCAATCACCACGTTCACCGCGATCAAATTTTCCATATTGCAGTTTATAATTTAATCTTCTGAATGATGATAATGTGTTAGATCACTCGCCCAATAAACTGATGCAACGATCGATCTCTTTAAGATATCCATTCAGTCTCTTTTCAAGTTCCTTCTTGTCACCTGCATCCATCTTCCCGGAAAGTGTTTTGAATACTGCTAAAGATCGCTCCAGTTCGCTATTGCGGCCCGAGAGCTGATCCTGCCTGGTTTTTAGCGTTTCATTTTCTTTCTTCAAT
Source organism: Bacteroidota bacterium (assembly GCA_023437225.1). Taxonomy (GTDB): domain Bacteria; phylum Bacteroidota; class Bacteroidia; order Chitinophagales; family Chitinophagaceae; genus Flavitalea. The sequence goes on from JAEZGS010000026.1 coordinate 51,214, forward strand.
CTCTCATTGTCTTTTTGCAGTTGATCATAACGGCGCAGAAGCACCTGTAATTTCGAGTTGATCCGTTGAAGTTGATCGTTCGCTTGCATAATTGGTCATTGAGCAGGTTCATCATTATGATTTCCTTACTTCCGCACCGAGATCTTTCTCCAATACCGTCATGATCTTCCCCATCATTCCATCGATCTCTTTATCCGTCATCGTCTTTTCTTCATCAAGGAAAGTGAAACTAAGGGCCAGTGACTTTCTATCGGCACCCATCTTCTCACTTTCAAATATGTCAAACAAGTTAATTGAAGTTAGCTTTTGAACCTTCGCCTGGCGAATAGTTTTTTCAACTGTTGCATATTCTAAGGACTTAGGTAAGATGATCGACAGATCGCGATAGACTGGTTGTTGTTTGGGCAGTTCACGATACTGGATCTTTTGTTTTGCAATTTCAGTAAGTACGGCATCCCAAAGTATGTCTGCATAATAAACAGGTTGACGGATATCAAACCGACTTAGTTCCTGCCCGGATACCATTCCACAAAGTCCAAGCTGCACGTTTCCAAAATTTATACTCATCGCCGCATCAAACTTATCGTTATCTATCGCTTCAAACGTTACGCTAACAATACCGAGCTGATGTAAGATTCCCTGCAATGCGCCTTTCATCTGGTAGAAATCAGTCGCGGTTGCTTTTTGTTTCCACGAATTATCCGATCGGTTGCCCGTTATATACAGACAGAGGTGAAGAAATTCGTTGTACTTATCGTCAGCCTGCTTCTCATAAGTTTTTCCAAACTCGAACAATTGCAGGTTATTATTCTTCCTGTTTAAATTATACGCAATCGCCTCCAATCCTGTTTCAAGCATCGAAGGGCGCATGATGTTGTGCACCGCACTGAGATTGTTGAGCAACCGCACTGCATTGCCAAGATCTTTCTCTTCGAAATATGCCGCGTTGGTGATTGAGTTGGTGAAGATCTCATTATAGCCAGAAGCGGCCAGGTGCGCTGCGATCTTTTCCTGCGCGGCCATTTTATAAGCATCCTGTTCAACAGCGGGAGAGATGGAGATCGAGGTAGGTATCGCTACGTTATCAAGCCCATCGATGCGCATGATCTCTTCCACGATGTCCGCCTGCAGGCTGATGTCCGGTTTACTGTACGGAACCGAAACTCTAATATCATCAATGCCTTCTTTATCGATCTCAAAACCCAGGGATTGTAATATTTTTTTTACCGTATCGGGATGATAATTCTTGCCACTAAGCTTCTTGAGATAATGGTACTTCAATGAAACCTGTGTCTTCTCTTTTGGTGCAGGATATACATCGATGATCTCTGATGCGATCTCACCTCCTGCGATATCACGTATCATCATGGCAGCGCGTTTCAAAACCTGCACCGTATTACTGATGTCAACATTCTTCTCAAAGCGGGCCGCAGCCTCAGTGCGGAGGTTGTGTCGGAAAGAAGTCTTTCGGATGTCTATAGGATTGAACCAGGCACTCTCAAGAAAAATGTTTCTTGATTCTTTTTTCACGCCACTGGTTGCACCTCCGAAAACTCCGGCGAGGCACATGGGTTCTTCATCCCCATTACAAATGATCAGGTCTTCAGCGCTGAGCTTTCGATCTTTTTCATCAAGCGATAGAAAGCTGGTTCCCTCGGGGAGATTCTTCACTATGATCCTGTTGCCGCTGACCTTTTCGAGATCAAATGCATGAAGCGGTTGACCGGTTTCATGCAAGATGAAGTTCGTGATGTCTACAATATTGTTTATTGGTCTTTGGCCGATGGCGAGGAGTTTATTTTTTAGCCATTCGGGAGACTCTGCAACAGTAACACCGGTGATAGAAACGCCGCTGTATCGACGGCATGCATCTGTATTTTCTATTGCAACCGTCACGGGGTGGGTATTGGCTGCTGCCTTGAAACTATTGTTATATGGGCTCTTTACCCGAAGGTCTTTTTTGTCGTGGTGCACCAGGTAAGCGCAAACATCGCGGGCAACTCCCAGATGGCTCATTGCATCCATCCTGTTTGGAGTCAGTCCGATCTCGTAAACAATGTCAGTATAATGATTGAAGTGCTCTGTCAATGCCGTACCTGGTTTCCAGTCCGCAGGCAATACCATGATACCAGAATGATCTTCACTCAGACCAATTTCATCTTCGGCGCAGATCATGCCATAGCTTTCCACACCACGGATCTTCGCAACCTTCATTGTTACTGGCTCCCCTTTTACAGGATGTATGGTTGTACCCGTTGGCGCTACAACTACTTTTTGTCCAACGGCAACATTCGAAGCGCCACATACAATTTGCAATGGCTCAGCAGAGCCGATGTTCACAGAAGTCAGTTTCAGCTTGTCTGCATTTGGATGTGGTTCGGAGCTCAGTACTTCACCCACAACAAGTCCTTTCAGTCCGCCTTTGAAGTTTTCAAAGGTTTCCATGCCCTCCACTTCAAGGCCTATTGAAGTCAGAATTTTTGCCAGTCTTTCGGGATCAATGCTCACCGGGAGGTATTCGCTCAGCCAGTTATAAGAGATAGTCATGTCGTTTGTGATTTGCTTTTGTCGGTCGGCAAAGATAATGGTTTCGTTCGCCCTTAAGTTTCAAAACATGCCTGGGACAACCATGTTTTTGTTGGTGAATAATCAAAAAAAAGCCCGTGTTTCTTTGCGCACATTTGCATGTGTATAAACTTGCGCCTGCCACGCAAAACTTTTCTTTTTTGTGAATTGCGACATTTTTACTGTGGATAAACTCTTCTCTTTGTTAATAAGCCTGTTAGCCGACTGTCAACAAAGTTTTTTATATTGATCATAAGATAGCAATTTTTCTCCCTTTATATTCGCCCTCCGGCAGACGTTCGAGTAACATTGAGGTAATATTCCGGTAACGTTTTGGTAACATCATTTTCATCTGAACAACCCTATTTCTAATCGCATAACATGGATCTCACCAACATAAACAAGGACCGAAAGAACAGGCGAAAAGCAGGGCCGGACCTGGCCCCGATGGTATATGGAAAAGTGCCTCCGCAGGCTAAAGATTTGGAAGAAGCGGTACTTGGTGCGATCATGCTTGAAAAGAGCGCATTTGACTCAGTGGTAGAGATCCTTAAGCCCGAATGTTTTTATGTTGACGGACATCAGCGGATCTATCGTGCAATGCAGGGATTGCAACAAAAGAACCAGCCGATCGACATACTTACGGTGGTGGAAGAATTGCGCATGCGCGAGGAACTTGACCTGGTCGGTGGCCCTTACTATGTCACACGCCTGACCAACTCTGTGGTTTCATCAGCAAACATCGAAGCACACTCAAGGATCATTCTTCAGAAATTTATACAGCGTGAGCTAATTCGAATTAGCAGCGAGATCATCGGTGATGCTTATGAAGACAGCACCGATGTGTTCGATTTGCTTGACGATGCAGAAAGCAAATTGTTTGAGATCACCAACAATCACCTGCGAAAGAATTTTGACAGCATCGATACCGTGCTTGTGAAGACTGTCCAGCGCATTGAAGATATGCGTCACCGCAAGGAAGATATCACAGGTGTGCCCTCAGGTTTTCCTTCACTCGATGCCATTACGTATGGTTGGCAGCCCACCGATCTCATCATCCTTGCCGCACGTCCTGCGGTGGGTAAAACAGCATTCGTGTTGAACCTTGCGCGAAATGCGGCACTGCATCCAACCAAGCCTACGCCAGTAGCGGTTTTCAGCCTTGAAATGAGTTCTGCCCAATTGGTGCAGCGTATTCTTGCCGCTGAAAGTGAGATTTGGCTGGAAAAGATCTCGAGAGGCAAGCTGGAAGAACATGAGATGAAACAATTGTATGCGAAAGGCATACAGCGACTCGCTCAGGCACCCATCTACATCGATGATACCGCAGCACTGAACATTTTTGAACTGCGTGCGAAGTGCCGCAGGTTGAAGAACAAACACAACATCGGTATAATTCTGATTGACTACCTGCAGTTGATGAGCGGCACCGGCGACCGTAATAGCAATCGTGAACAGGAGATCAGTCGCATCTCTCGCGACCTTAAAGGTCTCGCTAAAGAATTGCAGGTTCCGATCATTGCGCTTTCGCAGTTAAGTCGTGAAGTTGAAAAACGTAAAGACGGCAATAAGATGCCGCAGTTGAGTGACCTTCGTGAATCCGGTGCCATTGAACAGGATGCCGATATGGTAATGTTCCTTTATCGACCTGAATACTATGACATCACGGCCAATGAGTTTGGTGAAAGTAATAAAGGGGAAACGCACGTACGAATTGCGAAGCACCGTAATGGTACGCTCGATACGGTCAAGCTTCGCGCAATGTTGCACATCCAGAAATTTGCCGAGTTTGATGGCGATGATTTTAGTAACCTCGGCATCAGTGGCGGAAACTGGAAACCTGTAACACCATCTGACAGTAACGATGGCGCAGGAGGGGCAAAACTGTACATTCAAACTGGCTCTAGAATGAACGACCTGCCGATGGATGATGAAGAGCCTCCATTCTAATCGTTATGGACCTGTTTTACATCGAACCTGCACTCGCGGGAAATGATCATATTCAATTATCAGAAGAAACATCCCGACATGTTGTGGCTGTCATGAGAATGCGTTCCGGAGACAGACTGCAGCTTGCGGATGGCAATGGCAATCTACTTACGGCGGAGATCAATGAGGCACACAAGAAACATTGTACCGTTAATGTCTTGGATAGGCAATTTTTCCAGCGCAATACAAGAGAGCTGATCCTTGCGGTATCCCTGCTAAAAAATACATCGCGCTTTGAGTGGATGCTTGAGAAGGTCACGGAAATTGGTATTACACGAATCGTTCCTCTTTTTTGCGCAAGAACCGAGAAGCAGCAATTTCGTTTCGACAGGATGAAGAACATTCTCGAAAGCGCCATGATGCAATCGAATCAATACTGGTTGCCCGGGTTGGACCACCCAACCCCGGTGTCGGCGTTTATCGATGGTATAGAGGCGACTACAAAAATCCTGGTAGCGCATTGCATGGAAGGAGATAAAGTTCCATTGCACCAGGCACTGTCGGATCCCGCCGATTCAACCCTGATAATGATTGGTCCGGAGGGCGACTTCACTACCGAGGAAGTGCAACAGGTTAAGCAGCATGGCGGACGGGCAGTGTCGCTTGGAGATACAAGACTGCGTACGGAGACGGCCTGTATTGTAGCAGCCGCTTTATTGAAGAATGTTTTCTAGATCTGTTGTTGTCAGAGCTTCCGGCAGATCTTTAATGCGATTGCCGGACCTTCATAAATGAAGCCTGTCCACACCTGGACAAGTGAGGCACCTGCGTTTAATTTTTCCCTGGCATCATCGGCAGTGAAGATCCCGCCCGATGCAATGATCGGCAGGTTGCCGTTTGTTTTCTTATGTATGTATCGAACGATGGAAGTTGCTTTTTCACGAAGGGGCGCGCCACTCAGACCGCCTGCACCGATCTTCTCTACGTCGGATGGAGGGGATTGCGAAAGATTGTCGCGCGAAATGGTTGTATTGCTTGCTACCAATCCGTCCAGTTGGATCTCCATTGCCAGATCGATCACATCATCAAGTTGCTCCACTGTAAGGTCGGGTGCGATCTTAAGAAGCAAAGGTTTTGGATGTGGTTGCTGGTTGTTTATTGTCTGGAGGTGTGAGAGGATCTTGCGAAGCGATTCCTTCTCCTGCAGTTCGCGCAGGCCCGGTGTGTTTGGTGAACTGACATTAACAACGAAAAAATCAACGAGGTCAAAGAGTTCGCGGAAGCAGATCTCGTAATCTTTCCATGCCTCGTCATTTGGCGTTGCCTTATTCTTCCCAATGTTGCCGCCAATGACCAACGGGGTTTCACCTTTATATGATGAGCGCCATTTCAACAACCGCGAAGCAACAACTTTCACTCCTTCATTGTTGAACCCCATCCTGTTGATTAGAGCTTTATCCTGTGGAAGCCGGAACAGACGTGGCTTTGGATTGCCGGGTTGCGGTCGCGGCGTAACAGTGCCTATCTCAACAAAGCCGAAACCCAGCGCTTCCAGTTCCTGCATGTACTGCGCGTTCTTATCAAATCCTGCTGCAAGTCCCACAGGGTTCTTGAAATGGATGCCAAACACATCGCGCTTAAGGCCAGGACTATTGTGAGTATATCGCTTGCCAAGTTGCGAGCGCATAACCCTGGAAGAACACGCAAGTTTGAAACACGACATTGCAAAATGATGCACATTTTCAGCATCAAAATTAAACAGGAGTTTCCGGATAAGCTGGTACATATGGGACGCCAAAGATACATGAAGCACCCCTTAAAATTGGCGTTGCTTATTTGATGTGTTTCATTAATTTTGGATAGAAGGTTGCATAAGCAACTATTAAACCGAACCATTATGCAGGAAGCCTATATCGTAGCCGGATACCGAACCGCAGTTGGAAAAGCTAAAAAAGGGGGATTTCGATTTACGCGTCCGGATGACCTGGCCGTTGATGTGATCAAAGGACTGATGGCATCGATGCCCCAGTTGGATCCTTCGAGAGTGGATGACGTGATTGTTGGCAATGCCGTGCCCGAGGCTGAACAGGGATTGCAGGTAGGTCGCATTATTGCAGCGCGGGCGCTCGGTTTCCAGGTACCCGGGATGACGGTGAACAGGTATTGTGCTTCCGGATTGGAAACGATATCACTGGCGACAGCAAAGATCAGAATGGGACAGGCCGATTGCATTATTGCTGGTGGCACCGAAAGTATGAGCATGGTTCCTACCGCCGGCTGGAAAACGGTCCCAGCGTATTCCATTGCTAAGGATGATCCCGATTATTACCTGAGCATGGGACTTACAGCAGAAGAGGTAGCGAGAGATTATAAAGTGAGCCGGGACGAGCAGGATGAGTTTGCATTCAACTCCCATAAAAAAGCACTCACTGCAATTGAGCAGGGTTATTTCAAAGACGGTATTCTTCCCATCGAAGTGGAAGAAGTGTATGTGAATGAGAAAGGGAAACGTGCAAGCCGTAAATATACTGTTGACACCGATGAAGGTCCACGTGCCGATACGAATATAGATGCATTGGCGAAACTGAAGCCGGCGTTTTCATTGAATGGAACGGTTACGGCAGGTAACTCCTCGCAGACCTCTGACGGAGCCGCGTTTGTGATGGTAATGAGCGAGAAGATGGTGAATGAACTTGGGTTGAAACCTATTGCAAGGCTTGTTAACTGCGTAAGCGCTGGCGTCCATCCCAGGGTGATGGGGATAGGTCCTGTTGAAGCAGTACCAAAAGTGCTTAAACAAAGTGGCATTAGCATGTCGCAAATCGACCTGGTAGAATTAAATGAAGCGTTCGCCTCGCAGTCGGTTGCAGTGATTCGCGAACTCGACCTGGATCCATCGATCGTTAACATTAACGGCGGTGCAATAGCATTAGGTCACCCGCTAGGATGCACCGGTGCGAAGCTGACGATTCAGATCGCAAACGATTTGAAAAGGCTTGATAAAAAATATGGCATTGTTACAGCATGTGTGGGAGGCGGCCAGGGAATCGCAGGAATCATAGAAAGAATTGGGAATTGAGAATTGGGAATTGAGAATGGAAATTCAAAATTCCCATTTCTCAATTCTGCCTATAAAATGATTCGCTGCTATAATCAAACTTTTTCACTGCGTGAGTTTCATAGTCGGGATCGTAGCTTACAAAAAAGCTAAGCCAGATGGTGCGACTGATCCGCATAAGATACGGCTGTAGGAAAACAAGAATAACAATATTTCCACCAAGCCACCAGAAGAATCGATTGTCCTGAATGGACATTCCAATGAGTACATAAAAAGCAACGAAGGTTGCCACCGAAAGGGCTACAGAAAGCGCGTAGCTTACATAGCTTGTCCCATACCAAAATCCAACTTCCAATTCATAAGGCTGATCGCAAACGGGACAATTGTTGTGCATCGATAAGGTACGACGCAGTTTCCATGGATTCGGCTGCTTGAACATCGGCCCTCTTCTGCAACGCGGGCATTTGCAAGTCAACAGGCTCCAGAAATAATTCGGTTTTGATGCGGCCATGAGAGTGGATTTGCCTGCAAATGTAACGCTTTAATATTCGAGCCTGTGAACTTTACACTTTTGTTGTACGTCGCTCACCTATCTGCTGGCGCCACATCGCATAATAAAGTCCTTTTTCGTCCAGCAGCATTTCGTGTGAACCGGTCTCCACTACTTCGCCTTTCTCCAATACATAGATGCGATCTGCATGCATGATCGTTGAGAGCCTGTGCGCAATCAATATCGTGATCTGATTTTGAAGCGACGATACGTTGATGATCGTATTGGTGATTTCTTCTTCGGTGATGCTATCAAGTGAAGAGGTTGCTTCATCGAAGATAAGGATCGATGGCTGGCGCAACAATGCGCGCGCAATAGAAAGCCTTTGCTTTTCACCGCCCGATAATTTCAAGCCACCTTCACCGATCACTGTATCGAGCCCATTGCCTGCCCTTGCCAATAACGATTGACAGGATGCTTTCTGCATAGCACTAACCATTTCATCATCTGATGCTGATGGATGAACGAACTGAAGATTTTCGCGGATCGTACCGGAGAATAGTTGGGTATCCTGCGTTACAAAGCCGATCTGGTTTCTAAGGTCTTCAAAGCTTATGGTGTTTTCATCCATTCCATTGTAAAGAATTTTACCCTGTTGCGGCCGGTACAATCCTACCAGCAATTTCATAAGGGTTGTCTTGCCCGATCCGGAGGGACCAGCAAAAGCAATTGTCTCTCCTTTTTTTGCAGTGAAGTTTATTTTATCGATTGCTTTCTGATGAGCGGTCTGGTGTTGGAATGAAACGTCCCTGAATTCAAGAGTCTGAACATTCCCCAGATGTACGGGCTTTGCAGGTTGCGACTCTGGCGCCTTTTTCATCAGGTTATCGAAATTGTTCAGGGAAGCTTCTGCTTCGCGATAAGAAAGCAAAATGTTTCCGATTTCCTGTAAAGGACCGAATACAAAGAATGAAAAGATCTGCATGGTAACGAGGTCACCGGCATCCATTTCATTACGAAAGATCAACCACATCAGGATAAACAGAATTACCTGTCGCAGCGTGTTTACAAAGGTGCCCTGGATGAAACTGATACTTCGGATCCTCTTTACTTTCGTAAGTTCCAATCCAAGGATCTTGTATGTATTATTATTCAACCGGTCAACCTCCTGGTTTGTAAGTCCGAGGCTTTTCACCAACTCAATGTTTCGAAGTGATTCCGTTGTGCTGCCCGCCAGCGCAGTAGTTTGTGAGACAATTGTTTTTTGTATCGTCTTGATCTTTTTGCTGAGAAGGTTTGTAATGGTAGTAAGAAGGATCATACCGATCAGGTATGCGATGGGTATGTACCAATGTATATAGATCGATGCATAAATACACACGAAAAGTATTCCGATAAGCACACCAAAAAGTATATTGATGAAATAGTTCATGAACTTTTCCGTATCGGCACGAACCTTCTGCAATACACTGAGGGTTTCGCCACTACGCTGGTCTTCAAATTCCTGGTAGGGGAGTTTCATTGCGTGCTGAAGACCATCTGTAAAAACTTTTGCACCAAACTTTTGTACGATGACATTGAGAAAATAATCCTGGAAATTTTTTGCAATGCGACTGACCATTGCCACACCGATCGAACATGACAACAAAAAAACCACACCGGGTTGTTGCCATGAGAATGAATAAAAAAATCGTTCAGTAGTTTCATAGTCTGCCCTGTCAAACTTGAAATTGTTGGCGAGGTTGACCAGCTTTCCAAAGATGATAGGGTCTATCAAAGAAAAACCCGTATTGATAGCGGCAAGGAACAATGTAAGTACAACAAGCCACTTATGCGGCTTCAGGTATCGTAGCAGTATTTTCATAAAAAATTGTAGTGGTAAAATGGAGCTCTCACAGGGCGCCCATGCATTGGGACGATTGTAAAGTTGTGGGAAATTATTAATTCTTGTACAAATAATTGCTGTAATGCTCAGCCGCGGTTTCCGTAAAAGTCCTGCCGGTCGAGGCTTCTATACTGGATTGCTTCCGCAATATGCTCTGCCGATATATTAATCGAGCCCGCCAGGTCTGCGATGGTACGACTCACTTTCAATATTCTTTCATACGCTCTTGCCGACAGGTTCAGTCGCTCCATTGCCACCTTAAGAAGCTGCTGGCTGGATGTATTTAGGCCGCAATGCTCCTTCAGTAATTGAGTATTCATCTGGGCATTGCAATACATGCCGGCATATTTTTCAAATCGCGTCAATTGTATTTCGCGGGCACGAATAACGCGTTGTCGGATCTCGGGAGAACTTTCCTGATGTGCATTGGTATTCAGCTCATGGAAGGCAAGCGGTGTAACCTCAACGTGCAGATCGATGCGGTCAAGCAAGGGGCCTGAGATCTTATTGAGATATTTTTCGACTGCTCCGCCGGGGCAGGTGCATTCTTTGTCGGGATGATTGAAATATCCGCAGGGACAGGGATTCATCGAAGCGATGAGCATAAAGCTCGCCGGGAACTCCACGGATATACGCGCTCTTGAAATGCAGACCTTGCGTTCCTCGAGCGGTTGACGCATCACCTCAAGTACAGATCTGCGGAACTCAGGGAGCTCATCTAAAAACAATACACCATTATGTGCCAGTGATATTTCACCAGGCTGGGGGATGCTGCCGCCGCCAATGAGCGCTATATCACTACTTGTATGGTGTGGGCTTCGAAATGGTCTTTTCGATACAAGCATGGCATTTTCCGGAAGTTTCCCTGCAACAGAATGTATGCGGGTTGTTTCCAGTGCTTCATGCATACTCAATGGCGGTAAAATGGTTGGCAGTCTGCGGGCAAGCATTGTTTTGCCGGCTCCTGGCGGGCCGATCAGCACTGCGTTGTGCCCGCCTGACGCCGCAATTTCGAGCGATCGTTTAATATTCGCCTGTCCTTTCACATCAGCAAAGTCGACGTCGTTATCGGTTTGCACCGATAAGAATTCTTCCCGCACGTTGACGCTTACTCGTTCGATGGATTGTTCATCCCTGAAAAAGTTGATCACCTGTTTAAGATCCGACGCACCATATACCAATATGTCCTTTATCATGCCTGCTTCACGAGCATTTTGGATGGGCAATAAAAACGAAGTGAAAGATTCGCGCCTCGCTGTAATGGCCATAGGTAGAGCTCCTTTGATCGGTTGCAGCCCGCCGTCCAGGTTAAGTTCGCCCATGACCAGGTATTGTTTCAACTTATGTGGATTGGGCAATTGATCGGTTGCTGCAAGAATTCCAAGTGCGATGGGAAGGTCAAATCCTGCACCGGTTTTACGCAGGTCCGCAGGGGCAAGATTAATGACCAGCTTAGTGCGAGGCATGTTGAAACCGTTTGCCTTGATCGCGCAGCTTACCCTCTGAAGACTTTCTTTTACAGTGTTATCGGCCATGCCTACGATGAAGTATCCAACACCTCCCATCACACTTACTTCTACAGAGATCGTAATTGCTTCCACACCATAAACTGCGCTGCCAAATGTCTTCACAAGCATGTGCTAATCTAATTGGATCGCGATGATCATAAATGGTATAAACACCGCCAATGCTTGTTTTTTTCCTCACATTATTTGTAACTTATAAGCATGCCCAACCCAACCAACATCAAGCCCCGCGCATGGCTGATAGTATCGCTATGTGGATTTCTATTGTTCATTGCATTCTTTATACTGTTGTTGTTCAGGGGTGCAGATCTTCAATTGTCAACGCCAGTTTATTTTTTTCTTCTAATAATGATTGCGCTTGCATGTACAGCGCTTCTTGCCGGTGCGATGCGCTCCTCTGCAAAGTACCAGAACAAAGCCCTCACAATAACAGGGCCTGCGGTCATCTTCTTAGTGATCGTTTATCTTGGCTACCGGTACCGACCGGAAATACAGTCGGAGCCCCTGAGTTTATCGATTCAACTGCTGGGTCCGGCAGGGGCAAACGAAGTGATACGACATGGCACGGTGAATATGTCTGTAGATGAATACAATGCTGTTGAATCGGTCAATAACAAAGGTGTTGCACAATTTACCGGGATCAGCTCCACCGCTAAAGGCAAGCGCATCCAGCTTTACCCGTCAGTTGAAGGATATACATTGGATACATCACGTCAATACTTCCTCGATGAAACCCAACGAGCCACGCGCATAGAATTGATATTGCAACGTGAACAACCGCAGATCAGCGTAAATGGTAAAGTGATCGACATTCGCAATCAAAAGGCGGTCCCAGACGCGTATGTGCAGTTTGAAGGAGTTGATAGCAGTTTTGTTACAGACAGAAATGGATCTTTTCGTGCAAAGCTGCCTGTGCGAAGTGGATCTGAATTACGAGTGATGATCACGCGGAACGACTCCATCATATTCAACAGCCTGCGCGTATTGACCGACCGCTCGCTTTTAAGCTTCCCCGCTTATGAAAAATAAGTACCTGATATTGCTCTTGTTGTCATGCATATACAGTATTAATGACGTGCATGCTCAGACGACCAAGTACAAGTTCTCTGTGCGCTTTGAAGATTTCAACCCTTTGAAGAATGATGTGATCCTTATCAACAATCAATTGTTGAATACTGATAACTACGGCAACGTTGAGGCTGTGATCTCGAATGTCGATCTCATCGCTTCTGTTCGATCGCCTTCTATCGAGAAATATCGCATTCGCTATCCTGTAAACATGCAGGCAATATTACCGAAGAACGCATCTGTTGTTATCGACATTTTTGTTGAGCGCCCAAACAAGCAAGCGAGCGCTTCTTCTGCGGCGAATAAGGAAGATATCAGGCAGGTACAACGAACTATTGAGAAGTATCAGCAGTCAAAGGACGCAGCGTTAATGCGTGTTTTGCAGGATAAGATATCCGGGATATATGACTCGCTTTCTGTATTGATCAATCGCGGACAAACAGACGTGGCTCAACTTAAACAAGGCAGGCTGCGGTTTCTTCCGCAGATCACACAGGCCTTGAATCATTATCTTAATGAGGCACGTGATCTCAAAGACGCACTCACTGCACTTTCATTTTCGCTAAATAAGCAAGAGGCTTATGAACAATTTGCAACTGCGATCTACAGCTATAATGAAATATTTGAATTGATCAATGCAAATAAAAGCACTTATGAACAGGCAATTGAATATTACTGGCAGAGCCGTGAGTTTGCATTGAAGCTTTCCAACTTGCTGGAATACGCACTGGAGGAGGTTCATAAGCCATTTATCCTTGAAATGAACGACCGGTTCATTGCCAAAGCATATGCATATACGCGAGAATCAAATGGATCAAGGAAGAAGAAGATGGGCTCTGAACTTGTTGATGAAATCAATGCACACGTTGAATCATTGGAAAAGAGACTGAACAGTATGAGTGAGCGTATCGCTGCGTTCAATACTCGTTTGGGAAGTTTTGAAGTTGTTGAGTAACAAAAAACAACATTATGAAAAAGACTATTTTGACTTTGTTGACCGTATCATTGCTTAGTATAGTTTTGATCAAATGCTCTACAGACGATGTTTTGGAAGTTTTTATTCCAAACATTTCAAATCAGTGGGAGAGTGACCGCAACACGAAATTCTTTTTCGTTGCTTCGCAGGACAGCGTTTCCGCATCTGCGTTTACAGGCAGCGAACAAAATGAAAACTTTGAGAACTTTGATCTCGAAGGTAGCTTTAACCGGTATGATGTGGAATTCACTTTCGTCGATGGCCCCGAAGACGGAGTGAAATATACAGGTCAGTTCATCAAGAATTCGAACCCCTTAAGGATGCGTGTGAAGGGTACTAATGGGGTTACTCTGAATATCACGCAGGTTCCTTAGCGTACACATCGAAGAGGCTCCTTACCAGCATTGGATTAAAATATTTTGTTACCCCGAAAGCCATGTTCTGCAGTAGTAACTTTAGAGTGCAAATTCTAACGTATGTTACCCGCTTCCAAATCCGATCGTTCGATTACTTTGCTGGTGATCGTAATAGCTGTGCTTTCCTTCTTCTCTACATCAATTGCAATCTTTTCTAAAAATGGCCCTGGCTTGTATACGTATCAATCCATTCGTGGACAACAAGTGAAGATCTACGGAATAGGCGTTTATAAACATATGTCAGCGGAAGTAGCACCGCAAGGAATCGCCCAGGACTACGTTACTTTATTGATCGCTTTGCCATTATTATTGCTTTCCTACCGTCGCGCGAAGAATTCTGCAGTTGCTCGTTTTGTGTTTACCGGAACCCTCGCATACTTTCTCGTAACATATTTCTTTTATCTCTGCATGGGTATGTACAATGCGCTATTCCTGGCGTATGTTGCCCTCGCTGGATGCTCCTTCTTTGCATTTTTATTTTCACTGGAAAAAACCAGGCAGGCATTAGCTCATTGCCGCTTTGGTATACGAACGCCATTCAGGGCCGCTGGTGTATTTCTTATTTTTAACGCATGCATGATCGCATTGCTGTGGTTAAGCATTGTAATTCCGCCACTATTGAATGGCTCCATTGTACCTGTTCAGGCGGAACACTATACTACACTGATCGTACAGGGAGTTGATCTTGCGATTCTCTTGCCTGGCGCATTTTTAAGCGGGATGTGGCTGCTGAAGCAAGAGCCACGCGGGCTTCTTATCGCTCCGGTTTATCTTATCTTCCTGTCTTTGTTAATGGTTGCGCTTGTTGCGAAGATCATCGCAATGGGAGTGCTTGGATACAACATAGTCCCGGTAGTATTTATCATACCATGCTTTGCAATTACATCGATTGCTTTTAGCGTTGTTCTGATGAAGAACCTTCAAATAAATATCATCGAACCTGTTCGAAAAGAAGGTTCACTTGTGGGTCAATGATTACTGCCAACGGATTTTTTTCCAGCGGTATAGAGAAAGAAGTGTTCTTTTGTTTAATAACAATGGATTTTGTTAGATCGCCCATTTCCGTTCCAGTTTTGATGAGTACCTGCAAAGGAAACTCAAACAATGTTTGTTGTTGTTGTTCAATCGACACCTCAACCTTGCCATTCGAATATCGCTGTATTACTTTTAGTTTTGGGTGTCCGGGCGTATAAAGCCATTGTTTGAAAAAGGTTTTAAGATCTTTGCCAGAGGCTTGCTCCATGACCTTTTGAAAATCTTCTGTAGAGGCGTTCTTTCCGGCATATATACTGTAATAATTTTTTATTCCCTTCCAGAAGATGCTATCACCAACGGTGTTTCGCAACATATGCAAAACCCATCCGCCTTTTTCATAGGAATTAGGATTTAGTAGCTTGAGATAGTCGCGCGTCGAAGTATCAACAACCGGCTTCATTTGTTGTTTCGAATATTGAATGACGCCTTCCTGATCGTTTGCCATTCTCTTCCTCAAACTATCGCTACCATATTTATGCTCCATGTAAAGGTGTGTGAAATAGGTAGCAAAACCTTCACTCAACCACAGATGCGCAAACTCCGTCTCCGTTGCATGGTTGCCAAACCACTGATGTGCTACTTCATGAACTACCAACGCTTCGTTTTCATTCTCACCCGTCACTGAGTTCTCGAAGTAAAAGATGGTGTTAGCATTTTCGAGTCCTCCAAAAATCGTTTTCGATTGAACGTTTGCGAGCTTGGAATATGCATAAGGACCCACGTTGTCAATCATATATTCAAGTGCTTCGGCGGCAGGTTTGTAAGCTGCCTCCGCTTTTTTTCGGTCGTCTGCATAAACCCACGCTGTTACAGGAACGCATCCAACCTGGCCAATGGATTGCGCGGAAAATTCAGCAAGCCCAATCACCATGATCTTTGTTGGAAGCGGTACTGTTTCAGCGTAGCGCGTCAACTTCCTTCCACCAGGTAAAGACGACTCTTCTACTTGCAAACCGTTCGCTATAAGTTGATATTGCTGCGGTGCAGTAACCTCGAAATCAACGGTAGCTTTGTCGGATGGATGGTCAGCACAGGGAAGCCAATTATGCGCCCTGTTTGGCCAGTTGTCTGCAAAGAATGTTCGCTTGTTGTATTTATTGCTTGAGATGATCAAGCCGTCTGAAGGAATACCTGAATAGATTATGTTAATGCTGACCGTATCGTCTTTGATTATTTGCTTCTTAAAATTTACATCAAGTTTGTTCGCCCGATGGTTGAAGGAGAGCTTCGCATCATTCATTGCAACCTGCGTTACTCTCATGCCTTGCCCTTTGGAATTGATGTTTGCAAGATCCAGTTGAATGGAGGTCAATGCTTTTTTCGCTACAAACTTGATTATTGCATTTCCATATATTGAATCATTACGATCATTCACTTCTATTGCGAACCGGTAATGTTGAACATCAAAGCCGTATGCAGACAAGTTTTGCGCTGCGATGTCTGTAAAATAAAAGATGGTGGCTACGAATAATATAACGGCTTTCATAATGTTTGTTTTTTGCCAATGCTTTCAAGCAGATCTACAACTTTTTCTCTGCGTAATATGAGATACCCCAGTCGGTCATTACTAATGCCTTCCTTCAATTGATAACTGAACACGAGCTGATCTTCGGTGACTGATGTTTCAAAATACCGGAAACTAATGTTAGGATATTGCCGCAATTCTTCACCGATCTCATAAAGGTGCGTGGACAATATGAAGAGAGAATTACTTATTCGCATCAATCCTTTTATGACTGTCGACGAACATTTCATCGCATCCTGCACGTTGGTGCCTTTGAATAATTCGTCTATCAGCACGAGCCACTTTCTTCCATCGTTGATCTTAAGAATAGTGTTACGTATCCGTTGAACTTCATTGAAGAAATAGCTTTCTCCTTTGGCTATGTTGTCAACAACATTGATGTTGCTGAGCAAGCCGTCGAACGTAGTAAGATTCATGCTTTTTGCCGGTACGCCCATACCGAGGTGTGCAAGAAATACAGCAGAACCTACTGATTTGATGAAAGTGCTTTTGCCAGCCATATTGGCTCCCGTTAGAAATAAGAAATTGCTTTCTTTATTCAGGTTAACATCATAAGGTACCGGAGTTGGAAGGAGGATGTGGTAAAGTTGATTTGCATCTATCAGTGGCTGGTCGCCCTCATGAAAAACGGGAAACGCGAGGTCGAACTTCCTGCATGCTTTTGCCATCGAATGCCAGGCATCAAGCTTGCCATATATCGCCATTAATTCAAAAGCAGCGTTCTTAAAGCGGTCGCGTATGAAGCGGCCAAAATACACCGTTTCTTTCCAATCAAATTGATCGTCTTTATTTCTCTGCGCCAATTGAACAAGCAACTTATCCTTTACCAGATCTCTTATTCGCTGGACCAATGGTCTGATGGTAGCCGGGGCATCATCATCACCGAGAAGTTCGACAAGTTCATGCATGCCTCGTAGAAAATCTGCAAAATGTGACAGCGAGTACCTAACCAGCGAAAAATCGGCAGTATGAAAAATTCTATAATTGGCGGCATTTACAAAATTCGGATGGCCGGGCATAGAATCAATTGCACTGTCATAAAAACGTGCAATAACCATCAATGTGCCGTTGGATATGGAAGTTGGCCATTGATCCAACTTGCCAAGCATCATCTTCACGACCTGTTGTGCATCCTCTATCTTTTTTTTATCGCTCAATGGGTTTTTAAAAAATCGAAGCAACCACTCCTTTCCCTCCAGGGTCTCTGTGAAGTTCAGCTTATGAAATATGGAGTTTTCTTCTTCGTGATGAAATACGGACAGGTCGTTATATGTGGTGTTATCGATTTCCATTCAGCTGATTTATCGGTTAAAGTTCAAACGCATGCCTTTACGGGATTCATCCCATTGCCCATTTCCATAAACAAGATTACCGTTGACGAATGTATGTGTTATGCTCATCGGAAATTGAACGCCGGAAAGGGGACTCCATCCACATTTGTACAGTAAGGAATCATTGGTTGCGATTGTTGGTTTATCAGGGTCAACAATTACCAAATCCGCAAAATATCCTTCGCGAATAAAACCCCGCCGATCAATATTGAAACAGGTAGCTACCGAATGACTCATTTTTTCAACCACTTTCTCGATGCTGATCCGACCCTGCCGCACATAAGATAACATAAGCGAAAGCGAATGTTGAACGAGTGGTAAGCCGGCATGTGCATGCAGATAGGGCTCACTTTTTTCCTGCCAGGTGTGAGGAGCATGATCAGTGGCAATCACGTCGAGCCGGTCATCGAGCAGGGCTGACCAGAGTGCATCACGATTGTACGCTTCTTTGATAGCAGGATTACACTTTATTTGATTACCTAATCGCGCATAATCGTCTGCCGAAAAATGCAGGTGATGTACACAAACTTCTGCAGTGATCTTCTTCTCTTCGAGTGGCAGCATGTTCGTAAAAAGCTGAAGTTCCCTCTCAGTACTGATGTGAAGTATGTGTAATCGCGTTCCGTGTTTCTTAGCCAGTTGCACGGCGGTGAATGATGATTCGAAGCACGCTTCAGCGCTGCGTATCCGCGGGTGATCTGATGCATCAGGATCTTTTTTTTCCCTGGTGATCCGCTCAAGGTTTGCTTTAATGATCTTTTCATCCTCGCAATGTGTAGCGATCAGTAATTCGCATTCATCAAATATCTTGTCGAGGGTAAGATAATTGTCGACCAGCAATCCTCCTGTTGATGAGCCCATGAATATTTTTACTCCACACACATCTTTTTTGCGATCGTTTGTCCGAAGCACTTCATCAGTATTCGTATTGGAAGTGCCCATGTAAAAGGAGTAATTGGCCAGCGAAGTTTGTGATGCTATTGAATATTTCTGTTCCAACAGTTCATGGGTGAATACCGGAGGAATAGTATTAGGCATTTCCATAAAAGAAGTTACGCCACCTGCAACAGCGGCCTTTGCTTCGCTATAAATAGTCGCCTTATGCGTCAATCCTGGCTCCCTGAAATGCACCTGGTCATCGATTGCACCTGGAAGTAATAATTTTCCTTCGCCATTTATCTCTATTGCTCCATTGTGTTGAATATTCCCTTCGATCTTTTCAATGATTCTTTCGCTTATCAATACATCTTTTACTACAGACCTGCCTTCATTAACCACAGCGATATTCCTTATCAGGTATTTTTGCATATCTTGTTTTATTATTTATCCTACCATGCAATTTATCAAAACCATTCTAACCCTTTTCATTTTCGCAACACCATATCTGGCAGTTTCTCAATCTACTCCTCTTCCTCACCAACATAAACACCAGCAGTTGCTGGACCGACTGGAAATAAAACTTCGCACGAACAATGACCTGAATTTGTCAGTGGCAAAGCCGATAAGCAGGCGCATTGCCGTAAATGCCGCAATGCTGGCGGATTCCAGTGCACAACAGGATCCGTCGTTATTAACTGAAGTGGACAAGTCAGACCTGCGTAGCTTCTACATGAACAACCGCGAGTGGTACACTGGTGAATCATCTGACTTCGAAAGCCGCAAGCCGATCCTGGGTGCGTTTTATAAAACGAAAGCCAACATGATCGAAGTGAATAATGAAGATTTTTACCTTTCCGTCAACCCGGTGCTTCAGTTTCAATTAGCAAAAGAGTCGGATAACGATGCAAAATTATTCCTGAATCAAAAAGGTTTGAGCATCCGTGGACTTATTGCCCGACGTGTAGGATTTAGCGTATTGGTGACTGATAACCAGGAAAGGCTTCCATCCTTTGCCTCGGATTACATGAACCGTCATCGTGCTGTACCGGGATTTGGTTTTTACAAGCGGTATAAAAATACAGGCGTCGATTATTTCGATGCGCGGGGAAGCATTCATTTCACCGCTGCTAAATACATTGATATAAGCTTCGGTTACGATAAACATTTTATAGGCAACGGCTACAGGAGTCTTTTTCTAAGCGATTTCGCCAACAGCCACCTTTATCTTAAACTCAATACGCGCATCTGGAAGTTGAATTACCAGGCGATCACAATGGAACTTGTTCCCCAGTTCAGCCGTGGAAGCAGCGATACACTTCGCGATAAGAAATATGCTGCGATACATCATCTGAGTTTCAATGCAACCAAATGGCTTACACTTGGATTGTTTGAGTCGATCGTATACGGAAGAAAGAATAAACTGGAACTTTCATACCTGAATCCTGTGATATTCCTTCGCGCAGCAGAGCATCAGAATGGAAGCCAGGATAACGCCTTGGTGGGGTTTGATCTGAAAGCTAACATCGCAAAGAAGTTCCAGGTTTACAGCCAGGTGTTGCTGGATGAGTTCAAACTTAGTGAAGTCACGGGTGGTGAAGGATGGTGGGCAAACAAGTTCGGGGTTCAGGCAGGAGCCAAATACATTGATGCCTTCAAGATTGCAAATCTTGACCTGCAGGGCGAGGTAAATTTTGTTCGTCCTTTTACTTATACGCATAAGGATACCGTTGCCAATTACACACATTATAATCAGCCACTCGCGCATCCATTAGGCGCAAACTTCAGGGAGTTCATCGGGATCGTTCGATACAAGCCGCATCCAGACTGGAGCGCGTCTGCGCGGATCATCTACTGGCAACAGGGAGTTGACTCAACAAACAGCAACTTCGGGGGAAATATTATGAAACCGTATACAACGCGTGGTTTCGATTATGGATATTCTTTGCCAACGGGCCCTGTAAGCAAAGGATTGAATGCACAGTTCCTATTGAGCTGGGAGGCCAGGGAAAATCTCTTCATTGACCTCGCAGCATTATACCGCAAGCAGGAAGCCGGAGCGCTTAATATTTCACGCAACTCCACCACTATTTCTGCAGGATTGAGAATGAATATAGCGCGTCGCGAATACGATTATTGATTCTGATAATTAATTGATGATTGCCTGGTCTTATCCTTCAAATATCAGGGAGAAGACGATCATTCTTGAATTGATCTTATCGATCGTGCTGGAATACTTGAGGTTTACATCCCTGCTGTGGGTGTTCATAAGTCCTTTGCTGATCTTGATCTCAGGAGATAGGATAAAGACAGGGAAATAAAAGTTGAACCCTATTCCGCCTTCATAACCGAAGTCATATTTTTTTAATTTCACAAGGTCTTCAGCGCGCTTAGCGCGGGCATTGGAAGCCAGGTCATACTCCGCTTTGACTCCGCCGAACATATATACGCGGAAATTTCCAATCCGATCCGACCTGAATTTCAAGTGTACCGGCAACCCAAGCAGAATCGATTCAATTTTTTTGGAGGTCACAGGAAGTTCATCACGAAACTCATCGGGGTAGGTAAGATGATAACTTACGTTCTTGTATGAAAAAAGTAACTGCGGGAAAATGGCCCTTACTTCAAAACGCCTGGAGAGGCGGTAGGTGTGTATACCAGCCAATCCAAAGCCGCCACGGTTCTCGGGATTGATCACCATTACACTGTCCTGCCCCAGGAATGTCTGGTGATGTGACACATTGATATTTGACATGTTGTAGATCAGTCCTATCCCAAGGTGATATTTCTTGTCGTCGTGATTGGGGAGGTTAAGTTCTACCTGTGCGTGTGCAATATGGAGCGATGCTGTCAGAACTAACAGCATCATTACTTTCTTTATGTTGATTGTTTTTTGCCGCAATAAATTGTACATATTCCCAGGCTCAGCCTTTTTAAGGTTGTATCTGTAAATCCGCTTCGTTGTAAAATGTGTAAAAATGTTTCGCCTTCCGGGAATGCTTTAACGGATGAATGTAAATACTTGTATGCGTCCTTATTTTTTGAAAACCATTTGCCAATGCCCGGGGCAATCAACTTCATGTATAAGTTGTAAACGCCTCCAAACACCTGCTGCCGGGGCTTAGAAAATTCCAGCACCACCAGCTTGCCACCCGGTTTCAACACCCGGAACATTTCAGACAAACCTTTCTCAAGATCTTCAAAGTTCCTTACTCCGAACGCAACAGTAATGGCATCAAACGTCGATGGAGGCAAATTTATTGCCTCACTATCACCAGTTTGTAGTTCTATAACATTTGACAAACCAGCTTTTTCAATCTTTTTACGGCCTAGTTCCAACATCCCATTGGATATATCAATTCCAACGATCTTTTTTGGCTTGAGGTATTTATACGCCGTGAGCGCGAGGTCGCCGGTTCCTGTTGCCACGTCAAGGATTGTGTGCGGCTTTAATTCTAACAGTTCACGGATCGCTCTTTTTCGCCAGTAAATGTCTATTCCCCCCGACAGGAAACGGTTGAGGAAATCATATCGAAAGGCTATCTGGTCGAACATACTTGCAACCTGCTTCTTCTTCGTTTCGCCCGAATCCTCAAAGGGCACCACCGTATCATGAGTATATTTTGCCATGGCCTGCGAAGATACAGTATCTTGCATGCCCTATGGTGATCAAATCCGCGGAATATATCGTCAGCAGTCCTGATTTTGCTCAGTGTCCTGAGCCGGATAAACCTGAGTTCGCCTTTATTGGCCGAAGCAATGTGGGAAAGTCTTCCCTTATAAATATGCTTTGCGATAATAGCAAATTGGCGAAGACTTCATCGACTCCGGGGAAAACCCAATTGATAAATCATTTTGTGGTGAACAAGGAATGGTACCTGGTGGATCTTCCCGGATATGGATTTGCGAAAGTGTCACAGTCTGACCGCCGCCGATGGGAGCAGATGATCGAAAATTACCTTAGGAAAAGACCCAACCTGGTGAATGTGTTTGTTTTGATCGACAGCAGGCATGGGCCACAGAAGATTGATCTGGAATTCATAAATAAGCTGGGTAAATGGGAAGTGCCTTTTTGCCTGGTGTTTACAAAAGCTGATAAGGAAACGCAACGTACTGTGAGCCTTAATGTGCGTTTGTTTTTAGATGCCATGCGAAAGGATTGGCAATTCTTACCTAGACACTTTGTTACGAGTGCGGAAAAGATGCTTGGACGCAGGGAAATTCTTGCGTTTATTGATGAAGTGAAGAGCGGATCGAACGATTAGTTCACCACCTTGTTTGCACAACTGCTACTTGCAAATGCTTCGGGCTTTGCCTTGAAAGCGAACCCCATCCCAAGTATATAACCCATTGCTTCTTTCAACGCATCGTTGCTCTTGAAATGCGGATTGGTATTAATGTCGGCATGAACTTCCATATCCACATCGTATAGCGTGAACAGATTGCAAAGTTCGTAAGCCACTTCAATACTTTTTGCTACTTCAACAAGCATCCTTCCTTTGATGCTGAAAGTCTGCGTCGTCTTCTCATTATGAATGAACATAAAGCCTCCATGACCTTCGCGCAGAAATACGATCACCGTAGCAAATTCTGTTTCCACCCCCTTGACCTGGGAATCGGTGCCTATGCATACTTTTAGTTTGTAACCGTTTGCAGTTTCGCGCTGGATGGCTTTTTCTACTGCTTCAAGAATGGGAAGACTGATTGGGTCGCCATTGAATTTTCTCCATTGCATATGATAACAGGTTTTCCGAATATAAGGAAAAACACTTATACAAAAATCATACGCTAGCGACGGAATAATGTGAAATTATCGTAACCATCCACGTTTGCGATTCTTAGATATAGAATGCCGGTATAAGCAAAACGGATTGGAATACGGTTTACTCCTGCAGTCATAGCACCGGCCTGCAATCGTTGACCGGATGCTCCGATAAGCTCATACCTTGTTGCTTCGTGCAACAAGATCTGAACCTGGGTTTGTACAATGTTGCCCATAAGTACAGGTTTGCGCTGATTACGATCCTGTAACATCACAATCTTTGAGTAATGCTCAGAACCAGCGTCTGTCAATACTTTCAGGCGATAGTAATGTTTTCCGGGTTGTGCCGGTTTGTACATATAGCGATCTCGTGGTGTACCTGATCTCCTGATCTCTTTAAACACAATACCATCCATCGAGTGCATCAGAGCGATCTGGCGCAAGGGTTCGTCTGCTGCCACGGACCATTGGAGCTGGTGATTGCGACCAGTGATCTTACCCGTCAACTCCACGTGCTGCACTGGAAGCGCACTTATGCTGGTTGCGTCAACCGTGTACATACCCCTGCTGCCGTATTCACTCATATTCCCATTGCCTGCACCCTGCACAACAAGATAGTACACACCTGCATTCAATGAGGTATCGATCATGGCCGATAATGAAGAAGTGTCATTGATCTCCCTGATCTTTTCGTTGAATGCATTGAACAGCTCCAGTCTTACGTTAAGATTTGCTCCTTCATTATTGCTCGCAACTGCTTCCGGGTTAACTTTCAAAATAACACGTGTGATCTTGTTCACCCGGAAAGAGAACACATCTCTGTCACTTGCGGAACTGATCATTCCTGAGACCTGCATCGATGCCCCCTGCATAGGTAAGGAAGAACAGGAACGTGCATCGTCTCCATGGTCGTCCGCAAGGATTGACAAACGCTGGCTAATGATCTGCACGTCGTCCTGCAGGGAAGTGCAACCCTGTTCACTTGTACCCACGGTCCATGTGCTCACATTCCTGTAATAGCTTACACCCATAATAGGAGCCCATCCTTCGCTGCCCTGACCGCTGCCATCGGCATATTCAAGCGTCTTCTGGCAAACTGTATCGAAACGACTCTGATGCAACAAACCAAGAGTATGTCCCATTTCGTGAGATATGGCTTCAGCAATGTATTTTGAGTCATTGTTCAGCAACGTTGAAAAAACCCAGCAGGGAGTATCATCGCCCCAGCCGAACGATCCCACAAGCGCCACACCACCTGCGCTGCCATACCATTCATATGTAGGCGTTATGATGATATGCATTCTTCTCAATGGATCGGTTGCTGCATAACGCAGGCTATCGGTGGTAACGTTGATGTCAAAAATCCTGAAATCAGTTGCTACTCTTTGGAAGATCTCATTGATCTTTTCTGATAGAAGATCTGCACTCATCGCGTTTATAGGGCCATCCCAATTCCATGATGTGCCACGCACCAATGCGCCGTCGAAATCCAGTAAAACAGTTGCTGACGCACCGTCCCTGCTGCTCAGTAAATTGTTGTTTTTCTGGGCATAGAGTGGCTTGCACGCAAGAATGGCGATTACCCCGATTAATATGGATGTTAATGGCCTCAACCAGTCAGGTTTGGTCTATTCAGCTATGATTGTGTTTGCCTGTTTTTTTTCAAAATAATAGTCTCCGTCCTTGCGGGTTAATAACAATACGTCACCCACATTTCGATGCAATGCGCGGCCGGTGAACAATATTTGTCCATCCTTTCGTCGAATTCTCGAAAAAGTATAGAGTACCCCGGCATCATCCGACGGTTTTATATTGATACTTTCAAGGTCGTTTGAGCGATGAACCCGGTCAGTCACAATTCCATTCAGAATAAAGTTCCGATTGAATTCGATGTTGACGGAATCGCCAGTAGTAAGTGAAAAAAGCTGTTCGAGCGATTTCTGGTGTGCCGGAAAGCGCGCGGGCAAAGTATTGAATGCCTTTGTTTTCTCGCGACCCTTATCCGCATTGCTGCGCTGGCCACTACAAATGAGCGACGCAAACATTATACACACAGATAGAGTGAGCGACAACAACTTCATCACTGGTTGATTGAATACAATAAGATTCAAGAGGGACGGGAATAGGGGATAAAAATTTACGACACTTCAGGAAATATAACAAATCATCTTACTAATACTGGCCGGTGCTTAGTAACACCAGGGTACAAGCTTCCATTGGTTCAATTCCGTTTTTCGCTGCAATATCGTAGAGGTGATCATTTTCTGTACCTGGATTGAAGATAATCCGTTTTGGTTTCAGCGAAAGAATATAGTCGTAATACTCCTGCTGCCTTGTAGGATTTAAATAAAGTGTCACAGTATCCACATCATCCACAGGCTGCTTTTCGTTTGACAATTCAACATCGTTCACTTTACCCCGTTTCTTGCCAATCGCAACAACAGGGTGCCCATGCCTTCGCAGGGATTGAATGGCAAGATAGCTGTAACGAGAAGGATTTTCTGAAGCTCCTAAAACAACCGTTTTCTTCATGTCCCGTAAAGTTACCAAAGTCCGAGCCAAGTATTCTAAACGATCATCCATTTTTTCAACCACTGCTAATAATTGGCACCGTGCGTTTGGCGGATAAGAAATCGTACTATAGATGGAAAAGGTTTCAACGCATTGATTAGAATTGAAGTGCCCTTTTCGGAGCCAAAAAATCGCTGCAGTATCCTGCCTGTCATGAGGCGATGGGCAAACTGTTGTTCCCAGTTTTGAGTGTATTGCTGTTCAAGTTCAAAACGTGTAATTGAACCTTTAAGAAACGCATCGATTTCGCGAAATCCGAGTTTGCTTGAATGCAGTGCGATACTCATTCCGTTTCCACAAAGCGGTGCAATAAGGCCGGCTGAATCACCCACCATCAACACATGGTTTTCTACCTGTGATTTGTGATGAAACGATACCTGTGAGATCGTTAACGGATCCTTATACAAGTGATTTATCCCAGAAAATATTTTGTAGAGATGTGGGTTCTTCATCAGTATGTTGCGTTCCATCAGCTGCACATCATTGCTGCTTTTGCGCAGGTTCGCGGCAGTGGTCAGGTAACAAAGACAAAACTTATTGTCCTCGATTGCCGATATCCCGCAATAGCCATCATGAAAATTATGCAGCGAGATGACATCCCTGTCAAAATTCCCTGTAACGTGATACTTCACAGCGATGTAGTGATTTAATTTTCCCGGCTTACGCTGAATGAAATTGCGTTTCCATTTAACGTCCAGATTGCTTCGCTTGCCAAATGCACCTGCAACAACTTTTGCCACCACCTGCATGTTTCCAGAGTGGACGCTAAACTGATCTCGCGCATAATGCACATCAGTGACCCTGCAATTTTCTTTCACAATGACGCCATGGGCAAGGGCAGTGGAGTACATCTGCTGGTCGAGGTTAAAGCGACTGATCCCAAAGCCTCCGGGCATCATCTTTTGTTCGATGATCTTTCCGTTTGGCGCCGATACAATAAGCTTTCTCAGAACAGGCAAATGCAGATCGCTTAACGGTATGCCCAATTCCTGAAGAAAATTCCAGCTTTCAAAACTGATGTATTCGCCGCAAACACGATGGAATGGATATTTCTCTTTTTCAAATAATATAGTACGGTGACCCGCTTTGGCAGATTGAATGGCTAGTGCCAGACCTGCAAGGCCTCCACCAATAATTGCCAGATCATAATGTTGTAACGGGTTGTTCATGTTTTACAGTTACCAGCCATCGAAAAGCCCATTCCCAATTTATCGAACAATGTTCAATTCCCGCCCTGGCAAGCAATAACTTTAACTCGCTTCGCTTAAATCCGCGACGTACCGATAAAGGCGCATCATTTTTTACAAGATAGCTCTTTGAAAAAAGCCTTGTAAGCAAACGGATCGAGTGGTAAGCAAGGGGGTGTCTTTGCAGATCATTGATGAAGAACCCATCGTTGCTGTTTTCTTTCATCCAGTTGAACATGAAGATCAATTCCTCATCGTCAAAATGATGACAAAACAAAGAAGAAAAGATAATGTCGGGTTTCGTGTCAAAAGTTACGTCGCGATAATCCGACACCATCCAGCTTGAATTCTCCAGGTTTCTGCTCTTTGCGTACTCAATACAATGGCTGTTGATATCAATACCAATGAATTGGGGTACAACGTTGCTTCGCTGAAGATGTTTTTTTATTGCGTGGAGATTGTCGCCACCTCCACATCCTATTTCACATACGGTTAGCATGGGCCGGGAAGAACCCTCTATGATGTGTTTTATCCCTTTCGTTGTTATTCGATGTCCACCCAGTAGGTTGTTGATGGTTTCGAGTTCCTGCATATTGCGACGAATGTCTGCAAAGGGGATGTCATCGCGATCGAGCAACTCTTTTTCATATGAGCGATGTTGAAAATTCATGAAGCGGATGCAATGAATGTTTCCATCGTCAGGCCCGGTCCAAATGCAGCGCCCATCATAGGCCTGGCAGAATAAGCATCGTTGCCGGTCATGATGCTTCTGAACATTTTTTCAAGCACGAACAGGATGGTGGGAGATGACATGTTACCATGATCGCGCAACACTTCGTAACTATGATGGAGCTCGGATCGTGGTAAACTCAGGCTTCGTTCGATGGCTTCAAGAATTTTTCTTCCACCCGGATGAATGCACCAATATCCGATGTCATCGATGGTTAGGTTTTGCCGCGAAAGTGCCTTCATGATCAATGGCTGCAGGTCTTCTTCAATGAGGTCCGGAAGGTATCCGCTTAGGGTCATCAAAAAGCCCGTTGATGAAAGTTCCCATGCCATATCTTTCTTTCCTCTCGGAATGATCTCTGAATAAAAGTCTAGCAGCCGGATCCCTCTATGCGGGCTATCGCTGCTCGTAACAAGCACTGCGGCACTCCCATCGCCAAATAAAAGACTGGCGGCCATATTGTCCATAGTAGCCTCACGCTGGAAATGCAGTGTACATAGTTCTGTACAAACGATCAGCACCATGGCACCAGGGGTCGACCGACAGATATGATCGGCCATTTTCAATCCATGTAATGCTGCATAACATCCCATGAAATTGATCGAGGTACGGTAAATGTTACGTGGAAGATCCAGGAGGTCCATTACTTGCAGATCAAGACCCGGCGCACTCATCCCTGTACAACTGACTGTGATAAGGTGAGTGATCTCCTGCAATTTGTGATGTATTTCAACCCGATGTCCTTCTGACCTGCACAGATGTTCCATACAGTTGCGAATTGCGTCAACCGAAAGGGGAGCAGCATAGCGGTTATAAAAGGTCATACGCTGTTCCAGGGAGGGAAAAGGTTCAAGGTTTTCCGTTTGTGGATAGAATTTCCATTCTGGCAATGGCTTGCTGTAGTCACTTATTACAGAATAACGGTTATCGATACCTGCCATGGCATACATCATACGCAACTGACGACGTTCAATGTCACTCAATGCATAGGCCCGCTGCATGAACTGCAATATCGAGGGTTGTTCGTGTTTGAAGGCCGGCAATGCCGTACCTATCGATATGATCTTACTCAAAGAACCTCCTGCTTAATATGATGATGAATGCGATGTTACAACAAAGCGAAGCCAATACGTTCATTCGCATCGTATGCGTATAGTCTGCAGCGGACCGATCTTTCCACACTTGTATCGCCCAATAAAAAAAATATACAAGTACCGGCGACAATCCAACGGCGAGTATAAGAAAGTTTTCAGGCTTGTCCTGTAATTGATAGGTGCGGAAAAGCACTGCAAACGCGAGCAGGTATACAATCGAAGTAAAAATGAAAGTTCCTTTGTAACCAAGCAATGAGCTGATCGTATTTACTCCATCTTTTTTATCTGCTTCGTGCTGATATACCTGGGTTAACGGATAAAAGCCTCCGATGAGCAATGAAGCTGCGGTCATCTGTAAGTAAGGTAATTCATTGACCGTGTGTTGCACTGCGTTGTACACGAGGAAAAAGATAAGTGCACCCTGGCATACGATCACGGTAATGTAACCCGCTACAGGATAGCGTTTGAGTCGAATGCCACGATAACTGTATGCTTTGGATGCGAGGATGTAAATAATAACACCCACGGTAAACCATACATTGATGAACATCGAAAGCACTATTGCAACAATGTCAAACAAGATAGTTACATGGTACAATTCGCGTGTCGGTTGCATGGGCGATTTTATTCCGCCAATTGGTCCTGTGTCCCGGTCCATATAAGAGTTGTAGCCGTTGCTTGCAGGGTACACAAGGAGGTGCAACACAATGAAAATAATTATTGCAGTGTTCGTATCGATTCTTTCTGCCTGGCTTAATGCAAATACATAAACCGGTAATAAAAAGAAGGAGAAATGAAACCGCAATAATTGTATTGTAGATGCATGCAACATAATAAGAGTGCGGGCGCAGGGATCTATCTCCTTCTTGTAAATCGGGAGATGAT
This sequence comes from Bacteroidota bacterium, assembly GCA_023437225.1. Classification (GTDB taxonomy): domain Bacteria; phylum Bacteroidota; class Bacteroidia; order Chitinophagales; family Chitinophagaceae; genus Flavitalea. The sequence continues at coordinate 81,123 of JAEZGS010000026.1, forward strand.
CCAGATGATCAACGCCACTACAAGAGCGATAATAATAAATCCTGTCCACATACCAGCCTGGAATATATCGCCCACTAATTCGCAAGAGGGTAGAAATACAGTAATGGCTGCTAATGTCATCAAGGCCAAATGGTTCCTGTTCATAGTTTTTTGTTTCCAAACAACAATGCAAAAACCTTACCCCCGCCTTATTCGATTGTTCTTATTTGATCTTAAGCACTTTGAGTGTTTTCTGATCGCCTTTGTCGTTACTGCACTCAATAAAGTAAAGACCCGCCTTCCAGGTGTAAGAATATAACGTTACCGTTGACTGACCTTTTTGCACCGATGCTTTCTTGCGGGAAACGACCTTACCCTTCAAATCTGTGACGCGGATCTGCACCTGGTGGTTCTCGGAAGATTCGAAAACAAGATGGCCTGTGGAATTGATTGGATTTGGATGAATACTAACGATCATGATACCGAAGCATTAACGTTTGCGGTTGATTTGTCTTTACTACTATCCCTGCCTTATAACCAAGATATAAAAAAATCCCGCGAACAACGCGGGATTAAATCTTATTGAGCGATTTTAATTACAATGGTTTTACACGAGCATTCGAAGCGGTTCTTCAAGAAGATTTTTTACTGTCTGCAGGAAAGCTGCCCCTGTTGCACCATCTACAACACGGTGGTCACAACTTAAAGTGACCTTCATGATATTACCCGGTACTACCTGCCCATTTTTCACCACCGGCACCTGTTGAATGCCGCCAATTGCAAGAATACATGCATCCGGTGGATTAATGATTGCAGTGAATTCGTCAATACCAAACATCCCGAGGTTTGAAATGGTAAAAGTGTTTCCTTCCCAGTCAGAAGGTTGCAATTTCTTGTCTTTTGCTTTTTGTGCGAACTCTTTTACTTCGGCGGAAATTTGTGATAGTGTTTTTGTATCCGCAAAGCGAACTACAGGCACTAACAAACCTTCTTCAACAGCAACCGCAACGCCAACATTCACATGATGATTGGTCCGGATTTTATCTCCCAGCCAGCTACTGTTTACTTTTGGATGCTGCTTCAATGCAAGTGCGCATGCCTTCAATACCATGTCATTGAACGAGATCTTAACAGGTGCGATCTCGTTGATGCGACCGCGGCTCTCAACTGCTTTATCCATATCGATCGACATCGTAAGGTAGAAATGAGGAGCTGTGAATTTGCTCTCCGCCAGGCGTCTTGCAATGGTCTTGCGCATCTGGGACACTGGAACCTCATCAAAGCTTACCTGGCCGGTTGCCGGCGAAACTGCCGGCGTTCCCTGTGAAGCCGCAGGGGCAGCGCTTGCTGCTTGTTTCGCGGATGGAACAAAACTGTCGACGTCCTTCTTGATAATTCGCCCATTGTCCCCGGAACCTTGCACCTGCGATATGTCAATTCCTTTTTCTGCTGCGAGTTTCCTGGCCAGTGGAGATGCTTTAATTCTTGAATCACCGCCTTGCTCATTAGTGGGCTGTTGTGTTTCAGCAGAAGCAACGGGCTGTTGAGCAGGCTGTGCAGCTGGTGCAGGCTGCGCTGCTGGCTGGGTTTGCGGTGTTGGCACATCTTCTAATCCGCCATCCTGGTTCTTTGAGGCAGCAACGATCCTGTCAACATCCACCTTTCCTTCTTCACCAATGATGCACAAAAGAGAATTTACGGGAACCTTATCACCTTCACTTGCGCCTATATAAAGCAGCTTTCCATTCTTATAGCTTTCTAACTCCATTGTTGCCTTATCGGTTTCTACATCAGCAAGAAGATCGCCTTTCTTCACATCATCGCCTACCTTTTTGTGCCATGAAGCTATCACACCTTCAGTCATAGTATCACTTAAGCGCGGCATAAGGATAACTTCCTGTATGGTGCTCAGGTCAAGCTTTTCGCCGCCTTTCGAAGGCTGTGGCTGTGGTTGTGGTTGTGGAGCAGCTGCAGTCTGAGAGGGGGCGGGGCTTTCCGGTGCAGGAGCAGCTTGTTGCATCTGTGCCTGAGCTCCACCACCTCCGATATGTGCAGAGATGTCTTCACCGGGCTGACCTACGATAGCGAGGAGATCGTTTACCTGCAATTTTCCTCCTTCCTGTGTTCCAATATGAAGAAGCGTACCATCTTTATAGCTCTCCAGATCCATAGTAGCTTTGTCCGTTTCAACTTCCGCAAGCAAATCACCTTTCTTTACAACGTCGCCAACTTTTTTATGCCATGCAGCAATCACTCCTTCAGTCATGGTGTCGCTTAAGCGAGGCATTAAGATCACTTCTGCCATAATTAATCTTCTTATCAGTTATAGGTTAGCGCAGCACATCATGTTGCCAGTCAATGCCTGCGCAATAAATTCGAGCGGTGAAATTAAGTCAAAAACAGGAAACGTAACGTTACATCACTAATAATCCAATTCAAGTCGCAGCTTGTCCTTTAGTTCAAGTATCAACGGGTTTTGTTCTACAAGCCGGATGAACTGATCTTTTTTATTCAGATGCTTTTCGGTTGGCTGCTCCTGAACTGCATTTTCAAGTACTGTTACCGTGAACAACAATGCCCTGTTCTTAAAAGCCGACTGAAGGAACTCAGCAAGGGGTCGTCTTTCTCCTTCTATGAACTTTTGTTCAAGGTTATTATTTGTTTGTACTTCAAAGCTTCCTGGATCAAGGATTATGAGCCGCGCATTATCCAGGCTTGTAAACGCTGGGTTTTTGCTGTCGCGAACTTTCGCCGCATACTCATCCCAATACTTACGAAGTAATGTTTGTTCAAGGGGTATGGCAATCTCAGATTGAGCAGGATTCTGACTCGCTATCTGTTCGCGGATCTGCATCAGCCTACCAATGCGGGGTTGCTTTTTGGCAGGAGCTTCTGTTGAGGACGCATTACTCACCGAAGGATTGTTCAACACAGTATTACCCGCGGATGGCATAGTCTCTACTTCCGGAATTTGCGCCGGCGCTGAAAACGGAATTTGTGGCTCCTCCTGTGGCGCTGGAAGTGTCTCGATGACAAGCTTTGCGCCTGATGCGGGTTTGCGGCCGGAGGCCTGTGCAGTGGAGGCCGATCGAACGATACCCGGCGAAGAAATATTCCGGAACGAAACCGGCTTTACTGTATCAAGAAGTTTTTTTTTATCCATCGTCTCGCCAGTGGTTGCGAGTGAAATGGCCTGCCTGAGGTAAGTAAGTTTAATCAATGCAAGTTCAATATGCAGTCTCTTATTTCGTGCCGACTTGTACTGTATCTCGGATTCATTCAGCACATTAAGCGCACTGACTATAAAGGAGGTGTCCGTACGTGCGGCGTCTTTAGCATAGCGCTGTTTGAAGTTCTCGACTACGTCAAGCAATGCAATCACTTTTGCGTCCTTGCATACAAGAAGGTTGCGAAAGAATTCTGCAAATCCGTTAAGTACCTGGTCGCCTTCAAATCCCTTGCGGTTAATATCGTCAAACGTTAGTAAAACTGATGCAAGGTCCTGGTTATGCATTGAATCAAGCATTCTGAAATAGTAATCCTCATCCAGGATGTTCAGGTGCTCAAGAGTGTTCTGATAATTAAGTTGCCCGTTAGTGAAGCTCACGATCTTATCCATGATGCTAAGGGCGTCGCGCATACAGCCTTCACTTTTTTGAGCGATTACCTGCAGTGCTGCCTTGTCGGCATGTATGGTCTCCCGGTCGCAGATCTTTTGCAGATGTTCAACTGTATCATTGGAAGTGATCCGCTTAAAATCAAAGATCTGGCAACGGCTGAGGATCGTGGGCAAAATCTTGTGCTTCTCCGTAGTAGCGAGGATGAAGATGGCATAGGGTGGTGGCTCTTCGAGCGTTTTCAGAAATGCGTTGAATGCCGAAGAACTGAGCATGTGTACCTCATCAATGATATACACTTTGTAGGTTCCCGCCTGCGGCGCGAAACGCACCTGCTCGACGAGTGTCCGGATGTCATCTACTGAGTTATTCGATGCGGCATCAAGCTCATGGATGTTCAGAGAAGTTCCCTCATTGAAGGAAATGCAGGATCCACAGGAGTTACATGCTTCGCCTTCAGGAGTTACATTCTGACAGTTGATAGTTTTGGCAAGAATGCGTGCGCACGTGGTTTTTCCCACACCTCGTGGACCGCAAAACAGAAAGGCATGAGCCAACTGCTGGTTCCTGATCGCATTTTTCAGGGTGGTTGTAATGTGTTCCTGCCCCACTACCGTGTCAAAGGTCTGCGGACGGTATTTCCTCGCCGAAACAATAAACTTTTCCATCGCACAAATGTAACTGGAAATCGCAACTTAGAATTTCCCATTTTCCATTTTGCATTTCCCATTTCCCATTTCCCATTTCGTCTTACAGTATCGGGTGCCGCTTAAATTCCCTGGTCTGGTCGAAAAGATATCTGTAGGTGATGAGATGGCGACTCCTGTAAGTACCGAGGCTTTCAGCCACATTGATCATCTTAGGGTTGAAATCTGCGATCCACTGCATTTCGTAATCTTCATACAGTTTCTGTCCCTGGATGATCTTCGCTCCTTCCATGATCATATATGCATCAACACCTTTTGCCTGGAATTCTGGTACAATGCCAAACGCAATGCCGGTAAATCTGGTGCAGGGTTTAGTAGCCTTGACCCACAAAAATTTAAGTTTTCCCCACCAATCGAAGCGGCCGTCAAGGTGTTTGAACCATTGGTTGAGATCAGGGATATTTGTCCAAAGGGCTATTGGCTCATCCCCATAATAAGTGAACCACAACAATCGCTCGTCCATCACCGGCTTCATTTTTTTGAACATGGAAAGAACCATGTCTTTCTTGATCTCTTTAAGTCCGCCGTGCCCTGCCCAGGCTTTATTGTACACATGCGTGAAATCAGCCGCATACTTTTCCAGGTTATTTTTCTTTAGATGTTCAGCACAAAACTTTGGATCCCTGGAGATTTCACTATGACGTTGAAAAAACTTTTCCTGCAATGTTGTCTGCACTTTCATAGCAAAGCAGTACTGGTCGAAAAAATTTCTGAAACCAAAATTTTCGAACAACTGCTGGTAATAAGGCTGATTGTAATTCATGCAATATAACGGAGGCTCGAAACCGCGCACCAGCAGGCCCCACCAGTTATTGCGTTCACCGAAATTTATGGGGCCATCCATGGCCTCCATGCCTTGTTGCATCAGCCAGTGTTTGGCAACATTGAATAACATGTCGGCAGCATCCTGGTTGTTGATGCAATCGAAAAAACCAATGCCGCCTACCGGACCTTCATCTCCGGGACTTTTATACTTTTTATTTACAAATGCAGCAATCCTCCCGATAAGCTTACCATCGTCCGATCTCAGTACCCAGCGTGTTGCAGACCCATGACGGAACGCCTTGTTTGCATTGCGATCAAAAACCTGCTCAATGTCTTTATCCAGCGGACGAATGTAATTTCCGTCGTTCCTGTTGATGTCTACATTAACCTGTAAAAAATCCCGTTGTGTTTTCCTGTCTGTTACTTCAACCAATTGCATGGAGCCGTATTTTTCACAAACCTAATGGTTATTAAGTTTCGCTGAAAATCGGCTAATTGAGTTTTTTGATCAGAGATGGTGTTTCTGTTGCCGTTGAGATGAGTGCATGCTCAAGACGAACATAAGTGTATCTGTTGGTCGCATCTGCAACAAAGCTTTGTGGCCGTGTCTTTGCTGCCGGGTCATAACAAATCTCAAGTGAGTTTGCCGTGAGTTGATAAATTGCCGGTACTCTTAAGAATGTATTCGAGGTCGTCTTACTATAAAAGTTCATTGCCAAAGGTTGATTGCCTGTAAGGAAGAAGATGAAACCGGATCCCAGTTCATCATTGGATGCAAATGTGTTGGCGTTGATATTAAGAGTTTCTGTATTCATCCTCTGCGAGTTGAGCACACCTGCAGATATAACTTCTACTGCATCCCAGTCGCCATCAATGATGATGGAGTTGGTGTTCAAACCATATTGGAAGATGCTGTTAAGTGTTTTATTGTCTACCTCATTGGCAATGGTAGCACTATAATTTGCAAGCAGGTAATCGAGTGCACGTTCTCTTACACGGTTCAAATCGTCTGCGAACAATATTTCAAGGCGCTGATAATAAGGTTTCAGGTATGCAACGTTTCGATCTATTTCAATTCGGTCAACAATATCTACCGGCACCACTTTCGACTGATTGTTTTCAACCGCTTTGAAAACGCGACGGATGTTATCAAGTGCTGCATTCCGCTGCGCATCGTCAAAGGCTTTTACATAATCGATCATGTAGATCTCAAGCTTGATAGCGTAAGGTAGTCCGTACTCCTTACTGCGATTGAGCGATTTATCACAATTATCAAGACTGTTATCCCTGTCGTGTGAATTGCCATACAATTCATAAATGTTGCTGTGCGCAATTGCAGCATTGGCGTAGGTTTGAGGCTCAAGGTCAATCTTTCCTTCGTACTGTTTTATCAGTGTGACCATCTTCTTATATTTCTCTTTGTCCTTCGAGTAATAATAAGTGCGCATCAATGCATCGATCAGTTGAACAAGTCTGGATGCCGATACAGGTACGTGTTCGTATTCAAGAAAATGATTGATCTTCTTTTCCATATCCGTATTGAGATTAGCGATGTCTTTTGCTTTCTCAATGGTAAGGCCGATCATCTCGTCCCAGAAGATGTCCATACTGTTACGCACTTTTTCCTCGACCACGAGGATCTTTTTTTGTAACGCCTCCTGTGAGTCCGCAAGCTTTTGAATCGATTCTGCTATCGATGTGGTTTCCTTGTCGAGGCTTTCTTTGACTTCATCTTTAAGTCGACGGTTCAGATAAAATGTGAGAAGCGTCATCAGTGCGCCAAAGAAGCTGACGATGATCCAAAGCCAGGTCTTTACTTCATCGCGAATGGTAGAACTGATCTTACTGTCAATGATGTTCTCGAAATCAGCATTGGGAATTCGTACATAATTTCCTTCATATAACACTTTCTCAAGACTGTCGAGGCGGCGAGCGTTTGGCTCTGCGGATGTTTGTTGCGCTTGTGCACCCGCAGCAACGCAAAAAAAGATAATGATGGCAACCAGCTTTTTCATATCAACTATTTTAAAGCGGGCCGGATGTTGTGTTTAATTCAATCTTGTGTTCTTTGGGGTCGGAGTTTTGACATGCTTATCCAGGAATTCGAGGATCTGTCCGTATGCTTTTATCTCATTTTGTTTTTTGACGAAGCCGTGTCCCTCATCATCAAAAACAAGGTATTCAACAGGAACGTTATTTTTCTTTACCTGCTCAACAATCTCATCACTTTCAATTTTCAATACACGCGGATCGTTTGCGCCCTGCAGAACCATCAGTGGTTTCTTTATCTTTTCGGCATTATTCAGTGGAGAATAGGCTTTGAGCCGAACAGTGTCTGCTGTGTGCGGATCGCCTAACTCTTCATACAAAGCTTTTCTGAAAGATTCCCAGTATGGTGGTATCTCTTTAAGGGTGCGCAACCAGTTAGATACACCAAATATGTCGACGCCTGCGCGAAATTCATCGGGATGGAAGCACAATGCAGCAAGCGTCATGTAACCACCGTAAGAGCCGCCCATGATGCCGATCTTTGAAGAGTCGATGTAGTCGAGCGAAGCGAGATACTTTTTGCCCCACACTACATCCTTAAGGTCTTTATCCCCGTGATTGCGGTTATCCATTTTGTAAAAAGTCTTTCCATAGCCGCTGCTACCTCTATTATTCACATCGAGTACAGCATACCCATGATTCACCAGGTACTGCACAAGTGCAAAATAACCGACGCGTGCCTGTCCTCCAGGACCACCATGCACAAGCACTACTGCCGGCACTTTATTGTCGGGCGAGGCAGGATGTGGTTTATAAAATATGGCCGGTATCTCCAGTCCGTCGAATGATTTGTATCGCACTACTTCAGCGGCCACAAGATCTTCGGCTTTGATCTCGGGATTCAGGGAATTGGTAAGCTGGTCAAGTTTTTTTGTAGAGAAATCATACACGTAAATGTTGTTCGGGGATTTGCCATCACCGATGGTCATACGCATCTTATTCTCTGACCGCGAAAACTGAACAGCACGGATGTCTCCGCCCTTTACTTCAGGAAAGTCCAGCTTCTTTCCACTCTTATGATCAAACAAATAGATCTTATTGCGGCCATCTTCATTAACACCAATCACCCGATATTTTTCGTTGAACGATACGTTCATGAACATCACATCCCAGTTCGTGGAATAGAGTTTTTCTTTCTTCCCGGACGGCAGATCATATCGCATTACATAAGTAAACTCACTGCCACCTTCATCAGTGAGATAATAAAGACTGTTGTTGTCCAACGAGAATTGTACAGGGAAGGCTTGGGTTTCAACATTGTCAGGGTTGATCTTGATGGTCTTGTTGGTGAGATTGTCTACAAGAAACAGGTTGGTTGATGTGGTTGTGATGTTTTCAACCAATGCCATATAACGCTCGTCTTCGGAAACTGCGCCAATGTCATACCCCTTTTCATTCCTATAAAGCATCACCGGCGACCAGTTAACTGTGTCCATTTTGTAAAGGTCGAAGAACTGGGGCGACCTGCGGTTTGAGATCAGGTAACCGGTTTTGCCATCGCGCGACCAGCCGAGGAACTGGGCCTTCTCTTTCTCTCCTGGTGTAAGATCCCGAATCTTGCCATCCGCGGTTCGCAGGTAAAGATGATCGTTTTCATTTCCACCCTTGTCGGCACTGTAAAGGATGTGACGCGTGCCGGGAACGTAATCATTAATAAACACAGACTCATTGTCTGAGTTGGTTAGCGCCGTTTTCTGACCGGTGGCAAGATCTATTTCGTATGCGTTGTAAATTCCGTTTTCATTGCTTCCGAGGAGCAGCCGGGAATCGTCCGTTGAAAGAGCGCCTCCAATGAAACTTGTGCTTTTATAGAATGCGTCGATTGAATACTGGGGGACATCGCGGGGAGTATTTGACGCCTGATTTTTTTCTACTGAATTGCATGATAAAATGGCTAAGGCGCCAAAAAGCAGCAGGGTTTTGGGTCGCATCGTTAAAGGTTTGATTAAAAAGATACAAAAAACCTTTCAGTTTGTATTTGTTTTTCTTTTTTGTTTTTCCGATGGCTCCCTTACCTTTGCAGCCGATTTAAAACCCTTATTTTTCAGGCAAAATGCCTTCATTAATAAGTAAAAAGGACAAATCTCACGTAAATATTTTCTTATATGCCAAACGTTGGTAAGATTAAACAGATCATCGGAGCGGTTGTGGACGTGCAATTCGAAGGAAAGCTTCCGGAGATCTTTAATGCATTGGAATTAAAAAGACAGACTGGAGAAACACTGGTTCTTGAAGCGCAACAACATCTTGGAGAAGATAGCGTGCGTTGCATCGCTATGGACGGAACCGAAGGTTTGGTTCGTGGAATGGACGTAGTGGATACCGGTGCTCCAATTGCAATGCCAACGGGCGAAGGAATTAAGGGACGTCTTTTTAACGTAACAGGTGATGCCATCGATGGTCTTCCACAGGTTACAAAAGTGAATGGTCGCCCCATCCATAGCAAACCACCAGCATTCGAAAATCTTAGCACCGCTACAGAAATTCTTTTTACTGGTATCAAAGTAATTGACCTTATCGAGCCTTATGCAAAAGGAGGTAAGATCGGTCTGTTCGGTGGAGCGGGTGTTGGTAAGACGGTACTTATCCAGGAGCTTATCAATAACATTGCAAAAGCATATAGCGGATTGTCAGTATTTGCTGGCGTAGGTGAAAGAACGCGTGAAGGAAATGACCTGATGCGTGAAATGATCGAGGCCGGTATCATGAAATATGGTGATGATTTCAAACACAGTATGGAAAACGGTGGATGGGATCTCAGCAAAGTGAATCTTGAAGAATTAAAAGAGTCTAAAGCAACATTTGTTTTCGGACAAATGAACGAACCGCCCGGAGCACGTGCGCGTGTTGCATTGAGCGGACTGACCATCGCAGAATATTACCGTGATGGAGATGGACAGGGTAAGGGAAGAGATATCCTTTTCTTCGTTGACAACATCTTCCGTTTCACCCAGGCAGGTTCTGAAGTATCAGCGTTGCTCGGGCGTATGCCATCGGCCGTAGGTTACCAGCCGACACTTGCAACAGAAATGGGTCTGATGCAGGAAAGGATCACATCTACTAAGAATGGTTCGATCACTTCTGTACAGGCGGTATATGTGCCTGCGGATGACCTTACCGATCCGGCTCCTGCAACTACATTTGCCCACCTGGATGCCACCACGGTATTGTCTCGTAAGATCGCCGATCTTGGTATCTATCCTGCGGTTGACCCGTTGGATTCAACCTCAAGGATCCTTACACCACTTATCGTGGGAGACGCTCACTATAATTGTGCAAACAGGGTTAAACTGATTCTACAGCGTTATAAAGAATTGCAGGACATCATTGCGATCCTTGGTCTGGATGAATTAAGTGACGAGGATAAACTGACAGTATCACGTGCGCGTAAAGTACAACGTTTCCTTTCTCAACCGTTCCACGTTGCCGAGCAGTTCACCGGTTTGAAGGGTGTACTTGTGCCGATTGAAGAAACAATTCGTGGATTCAATATGATCATGGACGGCGAAGTGGATGATTATCCTGAAGCAGCATTCAACCTTGTTGGTACCATCGACGATGCCATCGAAAAAGGTAAGAAGTTGCTTGCGCAGGCACAAGGGTAATTCGGTAACCAGTGATCGGTAATCCGTAATCAGGTTATTTACAATTCCCAATTCTCATTTCTCAATTCTGTAATGATGAATCTAGAAATATTAACTCCTGAAAAGAAAGTTTTCTCTGGCGAAGTGTACGGTGTACAATTGCCCGGGGTTACAGGATTGTTTGAGGTTCTCGAACGTCACGCTCCGTTAGTGAGCGCGTTGAAACCCGGTCGTGTAAAGGTTTTAAAGGATAGAAGTAATCATGTTTCATTCTTCAATATCCAGGGTGGGTTCGTAGAAGTTCTCAATAACAAGGTGACCGTGCTTGTTGAGGGAGCAAGTTCCATTGACTAACAGCATTTACTATATTTCATACAAATCCCTCAACCCTGGTTGAGGGATTTTTTTAGACAGATAGTGTACGCTCATAAGATTCATAAACATCATCCTCTTTGGTACCGGGTTGCAGTCGGTACTTTTTTCTTTTTCTGCGGTACAACATTCGCATCATGGGCAGCACGTATACCAACCATTAAATCGTTTTTTCATCTGAATGAAGCAGAACTTGGTTCGGTTTTATTTTTACTACCGCTTGGTTCTTTGGCAGTGTTACCCGTTGCAGGGTGGGCAATACAACGTTGGGGTAGCCGGAAGGTGCTCTTTACCGTAGCAATAAATTATGCGATCGTATTATTTCTTATTTCTCTTGCGCCTTCCGTGTTAGCACTTGCATCAGCACTTTTCCTTTTCGGTTTTTTTGGGAATGGATTGAACATCGCTGTAAATACACAGGCGCTGCAAGTGGAATTAAAAATATACAGACGCTCATTGATGTCTTCATTTCATGCGTTGTGGAGTCTTGGCGCCATGACGGGTGCTTTGGTAACAGGACTAATGATACAATACGATTTCTCGATCCGTCAACATTATCTTATTGCAACAGTAATAATGCTTACTTGTTATGCGCTGATGTATTTCTTCCTGGTGGAAGGAGATGAGAGTTCGCAAGGTAAGGCAACAATGAAATGGCCTTCGCGCTGGTTGTGGTTGCTGGGACTTATTTGTTTCTGTTGCGCATTGTGCGAAGGTGCAATGGCAGATTGGAGTTCTTTATATTATAAGCAGGTGATCAACGATGTTCAGAAAGTAAACACAACTGGTTACACAGCATTTGCATTGATGATGGCGCTTGGAAGATTATCAGGAGATAGGTTGATCGACAGATTTGGGTCGAAAAAGGTGCTCACAGTTGATGCGTTCTTTATCGTATTTGGCTTCCTTATAGCCACACTTGCATCCAGCCCGGTCATTGTCATTGCAGGATTTGGTGCCATTGGAATGGGAGTATCCACCGTAATCCCTATTGTGTATACACTATCAGGTAAGGAAACAGGTAGACCTGCAAGTGTGTCCCTTGCCTCAGTAAGCTCGATCGGATTTTCAGGTTTCCTTATCGGCCCTCCTCTCATTGGTTACATAGCTCATGCCGTGGGTCTGCGGTTCGCGCTGATGTCACTTTTCATCATGGGAGTTGCAATTTTCATGATGTCCCGAAAGATCAGTTCAACTGTGGGTCGATCGGGTAATTGATCATCATCTCATAGTCACCGCCCAATTGTTTCAATGCCTCTTTCCATATTTCGGAAACCTCCTCATGGAAGACCAGCTTGCGGGTTGCGTTAGCGGTGAGCCAGGATTTTTCTTTCAATTCTTCGGCGAGCTGACCCTGTCCCCATCCTGAATAGCCCAGGAAAAAGCGTATGCGGTTCTCATCGAGCTCACCACTCTTGAGCATTTCGATGGCCGTTTCGAAATCTCCTCCCCAGTAGATACCGTTCAAAACTTCGAGGCTGCCACCAATCAGTTCAGGGGCAGAATGAAGGAAATGGATCGTGTCCATTTGCACGGGTCCTCCGTAATACACGGGTATTTTAAGATTATCCATATCGTTCATCAATTCATCGAGTGTATGTCCGAAGGCCTTGTTGATCACGAAGCCAAAACTTCCTTCGTCCTGGTGATCACATAAAAAAATCACCGTTCGCATGAAATTCGGGTCCTTAAGAAAAGGCTCAGCAATAAGAAGTACTCCGGGTCCTGGTGAAAGCATATGCCTAATTTAATAATAAAACTTAGTTAATTCAATCGCGGTTCAACTTGTGTTTCAAGCACTCACAATCCCTATCTTTATTTTTGCGATCGTTTCTTTACTAATTAAAATCCTGTACCAAGCCACCGTCGTTGAAAAAAACTACTAACGTGAAAAAGATCTTCCCGGTTATAATTGTTTTAATCAGTCTTTCCCTTATCGGAACGATCTACATCCAGTACAACTGGTTGCATACGATGTTGGTGAATAAACAGGAAGAATTCAAGTGGAAGGTAATAAAGACCATCGATGAAGTGAGTAAGGAATTAATTGAATCGAGGGGCACTCTTCCTTCCTTAAAAACTTATCGGGCGAGGCCAGGACTTAACCTGCCATCCGAACAGTTTCAATTAGAATTGATGAAACCTCCCACCATCTCGCAGAAGTTTACAGAGTTCGAGATACAGGAGCGTCTTGCCAGGTCTTTTCATAACCAGGGGTTAAAAGATATTTCGTTTGAGTTTGCAATTACCGCAGATATCAATTCGATCGCGTCCGATTATGAGATGAAATCTCGAAACTTTCTAAAACAGGTCGAGGACACCGTTCACAACCTGCAATTGCAATATCCATTGACACCGCACGGTGGTAGTGATAAAGAAAACCTGATGCCCGTTCAATTGATGGTACTGATCGTTCCGCACATCAAAAACATCGTTTTGAAAGATATGCAGTGGATGATAGTAGGTTCGGTGTTCTTTACGTTGATGATTGTGTCCGCGTTTTATGTGACAGTTGGCGCATTATTGCGACAAAAGAAACTTAGTGAGATAAAGAATGATTTCATCAACAACATGACACATGAATTCAAGACGCCGCTTGCCACCATATCGCTTGCAGTTGATGCACTGAAGAACGAAAAAGTGATCAACGATCGTACTAAGATGGATTACTTCAGTGGCATCATCAAAGAGGAAAACAAGCGCATGAACAAACATGTGGAAACCATCCTTCAGGCTGCGTTGATGGAGCGCGATGAATTGCAATTGAATAAAAGACCTATGCATGTGCACGCGCTCCTGCAGCAGGTGATGGGTAACTATGCATTACAGTTCCAGGAAAAGAACGCGTCGGTGGAAACAAGGTTTGAAGCGAAGAAAGATACGGTGCTTGCAGACGAAGTGCATTTCCGAAATCTTGTATCCAACCTGATCGACAATGCAGTGAAGTATTCAAAGGATAAGCTTGTACTTAAGATTGATACTTATTCTACCGGCAGGATGTTGGGAATCCGTTTTGAAGACAATGGTATTGGGATGAGTAAAGAAACAGTTCGCCGGATCTTCGAAAAATTTTATCGGGCGCACACGGGTAATTTGCATAATGTAAAAGGCTTCGGACTTGGACTTAGCTATGTGAAAACGATTGTTGATGCGCATGATGGCAGGATCAAAGTTGAAAGCGTGCTAGGAAAAGGTTCATGTTTTACAATTGAGATCCCCCTTGTCAAGGATGCTGAATCTATTGCAAGCATATAAAAAAACGGATGCGAAAGATCGCAATAGCAGAAAAGTTGCATGGGGACTCAGCCTTCTTTGTTTTACCATCTTCCTGGTAATATGCCGGCCCTTATTAAACTCAGGTGATGATGCATTTATCATGTACACATTCTCTGGAGCATTTGGAGGTGAACCCTCTGTATTAGTTGATCTTTCGAATGCCTGGAATATCATCCTATCATACCCGATCGTCGCACTCTTTACAAATCTGCCAATCCTTAACTGGTATACCTTCTTTCTTGTCTTATTACATTTTGCTTCGTTCTTTGTTATTACTCATTCATTAGTCAAGCGATCCGGGCTTTTTGCAGGGGCCATACTTTCGATAATATACTTCTTGTGCTTTGAATCAATGATGCTGCTATCGCTCACCTTTACCAATACTTCCATGGTATGCGCCATAGCAGTCAATCTCTGGCTTACGGGTGAGAAAGACATTCCATCCTTCTCACTAAAGACGGCGTATAAGACCCCAATATTATTAATGTTGATTGCCGGTTTGTTGCGACTCTACACGTTACTCTTCATTGAACTGCTATTCATTCCCATTCTGATTTTTACCTTCAAAAAACGATTGTCGACTCTTTTATTTATTAAGTCGGGTGTCTTGTTTATTATTATGTTGTTGCACTACGGACATTGGATTTACAATACCAGGCATGTTGATGGCTGGAGCAACAACCATGAAAGAAAAGAAGTGCAATATAAATTGGCGAACCGCCCTGTTGATACCTTGCTCTTGCAGCAGAGCATTAATAATATCACAGCCAGCCAATTCTTTATAAATAACTTCCACTACGATACAGCTTCATTACCTGTAAACATGATGAAGCAAGGAATTGATCATGCAATTCGCAAACGAACTTTAGATAATCATAACGATCGGCAGATACTTTATTGGGCATTTGTTGAAAACCGGGTTTACCTTTTTTTGATCTTTTGTAGCGGCCTTGTTCTGTGGCTATTGAGAGACTATCGCCAGCTGAGTTATGGCCTGGCGTCTTTTACATTTTTAACATCGGTTTACTTTGTTCTCTTTATTTACTTTAAAACTCCGGTTCACTTAACACATGCTCTGCTGGCAGTCGCATGGTTATCCATGCGCATTCCGGGATTGAAAGGTAAGAGCTGGATGCTGATGTTATTGGTGCCGGCAGCAATCTGGGGCAGCGTAAGAATCTACAAGATGAATGCGAGAAACCTGGAGAATTATGAGAAATGGATATGCGCTTATAATGCCATAAGCAAGGACTCCGCTGCAGTTCACGTTGCTACTGATGGAAGTTTTCCGATAGACTATTTCAATATTTATGAGAATCCGCGCGACTTTCGACTCACCAATTTCCTGTCGCAACCTCAATTTCCGCTGACCTTATATCGTCGGCGTGCTGAGGACTTACATGTGACGAAGATCGATGACTTCGTTAATAAGCACCCGGATCAATCTCCTCATAGGATCTTGTTTGTCGGAGAAACATTACATGCTATTCCTTATTATTTAAATGAGAAAAATATTTCGATTGCCTCGATTGATTCAACCGACAAAGAATGCCTGATGATCTATTCTCTCATCAGTAAGCAACTATCTCCATAACTAAGGAACCTGTAATCATTGTTAAGTGCGTGCTCGTAGATATTCTTCCAATTCTTTCCAACAAAAGCTGCAACAAGTAATAACAAAGTAGACCGGGGCTGATGGAAGTTGGTGATCAGAATATCAACCATCCGAAATTTATATCCGGGCACAATTAGTAGTCGTGTTTTTGTAATGAGTCGTTCCGTTCCTGTTAACTCAAGATGTGTGATCAATATTTGCATTGCCTCAGCTCTTGAGAGCGTAGTACTTTGGTGGTTATAGGGAAACCATTGATCCAGTTCGTACTCTGGGCCAGGGCTTATGTTATTGGTCATTATGTCAACAGCAAGCCAGTACAGTGATTCAAGCGTTCGAAGGCTTGTTGTGCCAACAGCGACAGCCGTCCTGGAATCGGCTTCTGTAAATCGCCTTAAAAAATCGATTTGCACTTCAATGAACTCCGCATGCATGTGGTGGTCTGCCATCTGTTCGGCTTTTACCGGTTTGAAAGTTCCAGCACCCACATGAAGGGTGACGTACAGCGGCTCAATATTTTTTTCCTTCAATTCAGAAAGAATATGATGTGTAAAATGCAGGCCTGCGGTGGGAGCCGCCACCGAGCCTTCGTGACGGGCATAGACCGTTTGATAGCGTGATTTATCGTCTTCGTAAACCTGGCGTTTGATATAAGGAGGCAGAGGCATATTGCCTGCTTCATGAAGTATCTCGGCAAAAGAAACGGAAGTGTCGGGCCACGACAGTTCGATGACGAAACAATCGGATTTTTTTTCAACATACCTGGCCTCTAGCGTTCCTGTAGAAAGCTCCTTTGTGAGAATCTGTCCGGGTTTCCATTTTGATGCTCCGCCGATCATACAGTTCCATTGCACTTTATTTCGTTGCTGCATCGCAACGTTAATTTCCAGGGCGGGATCAGAAGGTTCGAGACAAAACAATTCAATGCGCGCTCCTGTGAATTTTTCAAAGATCATTCTTGCTTCTACTACCCGGGTATTGTTGAAAACAATGAGCGCATTTTCAGGAAGGCTGTCGGCAAGATTTCGAAATCGCTCATCTTTCAATGTTCCTTCATGTGCAATTAAAAGCTTTGAGGAATCACGTTCCTGCAGGGGAAACATTGCAATCTTCTCATCAGGGAGATGATAGGTATAGTCTTCGATTGAAATTCTTCTTGGATCCATAAGAAACCAGCTAACTGCCGGGGCCGGCAAGATAGGTAATTCACACAATTTCTCAGTTATTAACAGGTATCCACATCAATTCACATTTTAATTGAAGCATGAGCTGGAAACTGGCTCGTAAAGGTTTGACAATGCTTGGATTAAGTATATAAGTAGATGTGGAAAAATTAAATAATTCCAAATTTGTGTCGAAAGTGGGAAAAAGTGTTATTTTGTGGTAATAAATGGTCGCGACTCATAAATGATTGGTTTTCTTGGAGAATATGAAGCAACGGTAGACTCGAAAGGTCGATTTCTTTTTCCTGCAGGCTTTCGCAAGCAGCTACAGGAAGGAGATGACAGCCAGTTCATTATCAATCGCGGGTTTGAAAAGTGCCTGACCTTGTACACGAAAAGTGGTTGGGAGCCAATATTTAAGGAGATCAGCAAATTGAATGATTTTGACCCCAAGGTACGCGAATTCAGAAGATACTTTCTGAATGGGGCCACTCTTCTGGAGATGGACAGTGCAGGCAGATTGTTGATACCTCAAAATCTTAAAGAACATGCCGGTATCGAAAAGGACATCGTCCTGGTATCGGCAGTTGACAAAATAGAGATCTGGGATAAAAGTAAGTACCAAAAGTTCTTTGAATCATTTTCACCCGAGTCGTTCAGTGAACTGGGCCAGCAGGTGATGGCCGGCGCGGCAACGATGTCATCTAACTCTTAAACCGATGGCCAGCAAGAAGCGAGACAGGAAAGAGAAAGAGGGAGAGATGGAAGGCGCTTCTGTTTATCATGTGCCGGTGTTACTGCGTGAGTCGATCGAACTGTTGATCACCGATCCGAAAGGAATTTATGTCGATTGCACTTTTGGCGGCGGCGGTCACAGTCGCGAGATTCTCGCCCGTCTGCATCCCGAAGGAATGCTGTTAGCGTTCGACCAGGATGCCGATGCCAGGGCAAATCTTCCTGATGATCCAAGGATCACTTTTGTGCCCCACAATTTCAGGCATCTGTCGCGCATGTTAAGATTGCACAAGATTGATGCGGTAAACGGCATACTGGCAGATCTTGGAGTAAGCAGCCACCAGTTTGATGAGCCGGAGCGTGGGTTTTCAACGCGCTTTGATGCAGAACTGGATATGCGTATGGATCGTCGACAAAGTTTCACTGCATTTGATGTGGTTAATACCTATTCGCAGGAACGTTTGCATAAGATATTCGGCGAATATGGCGAGGTTACCAATGCTAAAACCCTTGCTGCAACCATCGTACAGGCCCGTCAATCAGTTTCGCTGAAATCAATTTCAAATTTCAAAAGCGCTGTACGTTCCGTGGTGAAAGGAAATCCAAATAAATACTTTGCCCAGGTTTTCCAGGCCTTGCGCATCGAAGTGAATGATGAATTGGGGTCGCTGAAAGAGATGTTGCAACAGGTTCCCTCCATTCTTGCGCCCGCCGGTCGTGTGGGCATCATTACATTTCATTCGCTGGAAGACCGCATTGTAAAAAACTTTTTTCGAAAAGGTGTTTTTGAAGAAGTGGAAGATCTGAATCCCTTCGAGAACACACCCGATAGGAGTCAGCTTGAAGTGATCACCCGAAAGCCGATCACTGCAAGTGATGAAGAAATAAAGATGAACCCGCGTTCACGTAGTGCGAAATTGAGAGTGGCCATGAAACGCGTGACGCCATTAAATAGCTCAGGTTAAAACCAGATACGGAATTTGAAAATTTGATTCCTTGAAAAATCCCTGTTTGAGCTTGAGAAGACTGGAGCGGTTGGATGGTGAGTAACCGTCCGACCGCTAATTTAAAAAACGGATATGTCGCAATTAAGAGATCAAAAGGAGTTCAGGTTTACGCTGAAAAAGCTGCTGGGATACAAGTGGATCCTTAGCAACTTCCCGTTCTTCCTGTTCCTGGCTGCGCTTGCTATCGTGTACATATACAACGGGCATTATGCCGATAAAACGTTGCGTGAGATTACACGCGTGAGCAATGAGATCAAGGAATTGCAATACGAATATAAAACGCTGAAAAGCGACGTGATGTTCAGAAGCAAACAAAGTGAGCTCGCTAAAGCAGTAGAGCCGCTCGGATTAAAAGAATTGACAACACCCCCGGTGGTTTTGTCAGCAGAGAAGAAATAATTAATAACAGAAGAGATAACCTGGTTGCCCAAAGGTGGAAGTAAAGCGCGACATATTATGGAGAGTATACCTGGCGTTCCTGGGCATTGTTGTATTCAGTATATGCATCATCGGTAAAGCCGTCTACATACAACAGGTAGAAGGCGAGCACTGGCTGGCACAAGCTAAAGAGCAGCAACAGCGAGTGGTAGAGATCGTTGCCGATCGCGGTACTATCTACAGTGAAGATGGAAGCATGTTGAGCACTTCGGTTCCTTACTTTGATATTTATGTTGATTTCGGAGCGGATGGTTTGCGCGAAAAAAATGGCAAGCGCTTTAAAGAAAACATTGATTCGCTGAGTCTGCAGTTGTCAAAGTTTTTTGGCGATCTATCAAAGAACGAATACAAGAAAAAACTACAGGAAGGCTACCGCAAAAAGTCTCGTTATTATTCGCTAAAGAAGAATCTCACTTTTCAACAATATAAGACGCTTCGTGATTTCGTACTCATACGCGAGGGGAAAAATAAAAGCGGCTTCATCGCCGAAGTGAAGCATAAAAGAAGAAATCCGTTTGGTTTGCTGGCCAACAGAACCATTGGTCTTTCACGTGAATTCATCGGCTCAGATGGAAAGATTCGCAATACGAATGTAGGTCTTGAAAAAACATATGATGAATACCTCAAGGGTGAATCGGGAAGCAAACTCGTTCGATTTCTTGCAGGCGGTGTGTATGTTCCGGTTGATGGATCGGAGATTGAACCAAAGCATGGAAAAGATATCATCTCAACCATCGATGTGAACATCCAGGACATTACGGAGACTGCACTGTTACGGATGATGATCGAAAATGAATGTGCACACGGCACGGCCATTGTCATGGAAACTGCAACCGGCAAGATCAAGGCAATTGCAAACCTGGGTCGGCGGCCGAATGGTGATTACTTTGAAGACCTTAATTATGCGATCCGCGCAAGCGAGCCCGGCTCCACCTTCAAACTTGCAACGTTACTGGCGTTGCTCGAAGACAACAAGGTATCGCTTAATAATAAAGTTGACCTTGAAAAAGGAGTATGGAAATTTTCCAATCGTGTTGTATACGATAGTGAACGTCATGGTCGTGAACTTGTAACCGTTAAAGATGCTTTCGAATACAGCTCTAATGTAGCTATGGCGAAACTTGTTACACAGCATTACGGTGGCAATCCTGAAAGTTTCATCGGTCACCTGAAGCGTTTGAAAATGAATGAACTTTCCGGTATTGATCTTGTTGGAGAAACCACTCCAATTATTAAGACGCCACGATCAAAAACCTGGAGTAAAACTACACTGCCATGGATGAGTTTCGGCTATGAAGTGTTGGTGAGCCCGTTGCAAACACTTATGCTATATAATGCTGTTGCAAATAACGGTACCATGATGAAACCTTACCTGGTGAATTCAGTAAAAAGAAATGGTATCACCATAAAAGAATTCACACCCGAAGTACTTGACAATTCGATCTGCAGCGAGACAACACTGAAAGCCTTGCAATCCGCACTGGAAGGCGTTTGTAACGAAGAAGGCGGCACCGGGTACAATCTCTTTAAAGGATCGATGTTCAATGTTGCAGGTAAAACCGGAACAGCACTTGTTGCAAATGGCAAGCGCGGATATGCAGATCACATTTATCAATCTTCATTCGCCGGATACTTCCCTGCTAAAAATCCAAAATATTCCTGCATAGTAGTTATACGCAATAAACCCTTCGCTAAGAAATTTTATGGCGGTGCAGTTGCAGGTCCGGTATTCAAAGAGATCGCTGAAAAGTTGTACGCGCTTGATGCTGACAAGAGCAATCCTTTACAGAATCAACAACTGCATACGGATAGCTCAATGTTTTTTTATGCGGGTGCTTACAACGACCTGAAAGAAGTTGTCCAGACAATGCAGTTGAAGTATAAAGATTCGGCAGGTAAATCAGATTATGCCCGCATGTATGCCGTTCAATATGCATCTGTACTAAATAACAAAGACGTAAGAAGCGATGTGATGCCGGATGTGCGGGGCATGCGTTTGAAAGACGCGCTTTATTTATTGGAAGATATGGGATTGAATGTTGAGGTAGCAGGAAAGGGTAAAGTGTCAACACAATCTATCATTGCAGGTACTCCGGTAAGAAAAAGACAGGAAGTAAAAATCGAATTAAACTAATTGAATCGATGGCTTTATTGCAGGACATATTGTATAAAGTTCCTCTTCGGTCGGTGAATGGATCAACTTCAATCGAAGTTGGTGCACTGCACATGGATTCGAGGAAAGCGGGACCTGGCGATGTGTTCGTGGCAATACGCGGTTCAGTGGTAGATGGTCACAATTATATTGATGCGGCTGTTGCCAACAAAGTGGCCGCTATTGTATGTGAAGAACTGCCGGCAAAATACAAGATTAACGATACGCAAGATATAACCCTGATAGAGGTCAATAACAGCGCCTATGCAGCAGGATTGATGGCTAACAACTATTATGGTCAGCCATCGGAACGACTGCACCTCGTTGGTGTTACCGGTACTAACGGTAAAACAACCATAGCAACCTTATTGTTCAAGCTGTTTTCTCAATTGGGTTATCACTGCGGTCTGATAAGCACTGTAGAGAACCGGATCGGAAATAAAATTGTTCCTGCAACGCATACCACTCCTGATGCCATTAGTTTGAATGCACTGCTGAAACAAATGGCAGATGATGGATGTTCACATGTATTCATGGAAACAAGTTCTCATGCATTGCATCAGCATCGTGTGGCCGGACTGGTCTATCGAGGTGCGATATTCAGCAACATCACGCACGACCATCTTGATTATCACAAAACCTTTGATGAATACATCAGGGTGAAGAAATCATTTTTTGACATGCTGCCTTCATCTGCGTTTGCGTTGTCAAATGCCGATGATAAGCGCGGTGCTGTTATGCTACAGAACACTTCCGCACAGAAGTATTATTACAGTTTGAAAACACTGGCGGAATTCAAGGGTAAGATACTCGAGAATGGTTTGACAGGACTTGTGATGCTTGTCAACGATCAGGAAGTTCATTTCAGACTGATAGGTGAATTCAATGCATACAATGTGCTGGCGGTGTACGGTGCAGCGATTTGCCTCGGGGAAGACAAACATCAGGTATTGCAGGTCCTTAGCCAGCTAACAAGTGCAGAGGGAAGGTTTGATTATGTGGTCTCCGACAGGGAAAGAATTATTGCCATAGTGGACTATGCCCATACACCAGATGCACTGGTGAATGTTTTGAGTACCATCAGGAATTTGAGAAAGGGAACTGAACAGGTGATCACTGTTGTGGGCTGTGGTGGCGACCGTGATAAAGCAAAGCGACCCGTAATGGCGAAAGTCGCCTGCGAACTGAGTGACAGGGTTATTCTCACCTCAGACAATCCCCGCTCGGAAGATCCACAACAAATCATTGTTGACATGGAGGAGGGTTTGAATACCGCGGCAAAGCGAAAATACATTTCGATTGTAGATAGAAAGGAAGCCATCAAAACGGCAGTGTCATTGTCGGGTAAGGACGATATCATACTGGTTGCGGGAAAGGGCCATGAAAAATATCAGGAGATAAAAGGGATCAGGCACCCTTTCGATGATAAGAAAGTGTTGAAAGAATGGCTGGAAGCGTATGGGAAATGAGAAATGGGAATTGAGAAATGGGAATTGAGAATAATGAATCGTGAATTACGAATTACTGAATAGATGCTATATCATTTAACCGAGTGGCTGCAATCGATGGGGTTGAAATTCCCGGGAAGTGGTTTGTTCCAGTTCATCACCTCACGTGTGTTACTGGCTGTCATCCTTTCGCTGGTTATCTCGGCACTATTTGGAAAAAAACTGATCAACTACCTGAGAAGAAAACAGGTGGGTGAAAGTGTGCGAGATCTTGGACTTGCTGGTGAGCAGCAAAAGAAAGGAACGCCAACGATGGGCGGACTTATTATAATTCTGGCGATACTTGTTCCAACACTGCTGCTGGCGGATTTGGAAAAAGCGTATGTGCGATTGATGATCTTCAGTACGGTCTGGCTCGGCATCATCGGTTTCATTGACGATTATCTGAAATTAAGAGCGAAGCGAATTGCGCAAGAGCAGGGAATACCATACAAAAAGGGTGATAAGGATGGACTGGCCGGATGGTTCAAAGTAGGAGGGCAGGTTGTGTTAGGGTTTGTGGTGGCTGCAACATTGTTGTTTAACGACAATACGCAGGTATGGCGCGAATATGCCGGTACTGTGAAACCGGGCGACACGCACATAAAGCAAATCGTTCTTGACGGTAAGGCCAAAAATTTTGTAGAAGCAGATGAGCCGATCACAACAATACCTTTTGTAAAGTCGCATGAATTCAATTATTCGAAATTGCTGCCTTCCGCACTCGATGGATTGAGCTGGGTGTTGTACATCATCATTGTCATTTTCATCATCACTGCAGTATCGAATGGGGCCAACATCACTGACGGACTTGACGGACTGGCAACAGGAGTTAGTGCCATCATTGGTGCGTGTTTAGGAATATTCGCTTATGCAAGCGGTAATCTGCGATTTGCGGAGTATCTGAATATAATGTACATACCGAATCTTGGTGAGCTTTCGGTGTTCATCGGTGCGATGATCGGCGCCTGTGTTGGATTCTTATGGTACAACGCATTTCCGGCGCAGGTGTTTATGGGCGATACGGGAAGTCTGACGCTCGGAGGCATCATTGCTGCGCTTGCGATCATTGTTCGAAAGGAATTGCTGATACCGATTTTTTGTGGGGTATTTCTTGTGGAAAACTTGAGTGTGGTATTGCAGGTAGCATATTTCAAATACACGAAACGAAAGTACGGTGATGGGCGAAGGATCTTTTTGATGAGTCCATTGCATCATCATTACCAAAAATTAGGATATCACGAAAGTAAAATTGTAACGCGATTCTGGATAGTGACAATCTTGTGTATAGTTTTTTCGATAGTGACGCTGAAGATGAGATAGGGAAACTGACATTTGCATCAACACGAAAAAGTTGAAAAACCGCCATATACATCCAATTTCATGAAAGCCACCTGGAGCAAGGATTTGAAGAGAATTCAAATTTCACTCCTATGAAGAACCGATAATCCGCCTTGTGCGAAATTTTACAGCATGCAAAAACGAATGGTTGTGTTGGGATCCGGGGAGAGTGGCGTTGGTGCCGCGATCCTCGCCAAACAAAGAGGTTATGATGTTTTTGTTTCTGACGGAGGTCAGATCAAAGCACACTACAGGGAGATGCTGGGGCAGCATGCAATCGCTTTTGAAGAAGGGAGTCATTCATTAGAACGAATTCTGTCTTCGGATGAAGTGATTAAAAGCCCGGGCATCCCTGAAAAAAATGAGGTGGTAAAAGCGATACGCAGGAATGGAATTCCTGTTATCAGTGAAATTGAACTGGCGTTTCGGTTTGTTGGAAACAGTAAGATCATTGCCATTACGGGAAGCAACGGGAAGACGACCACAACCGCACTAACCCATCACATGTGTAAAACAGCAGGTCTTGATTGCGCACTGGTGGGAAACATCGGGAAGTCGTTTGCCTTGCAGGTTGCACTTGATCCAAAGGAACTGTATGTATTGGAGATCAGCAGCTTTCAGCTGGATGATATTAACACGTTCCGGCCCGACATTGCAATTCTTACCAACATAACAGAAGATCATTTAGACAGGTACGATTATAAAGTAGAGAATTATATAGCAAGCAAGTTCCGGATCACGATGAATCAAAGAGCAGAAGACGATTTTATTTATTGTGCTGACGACCCGGTAACTATGGAAAACATAAACAAGTTCAGTATTCATTCTAATCTTTTACCGATCACCATGAACAAAGAAGTAAACAAGGGCGCATTCACAAATGGAGGACAAATGACCATCACCGGGGGCGATGAGAAAATGCAAATGAGCATTTACGACTTCGCGCTCAAGGGACGTCATAACATTTACAACACTATGGCAGCAGGGTTGGCAAGTTCGAGAATCGGTATTCGCAAAGAAAAGATCCGCGAGGCCATCCAGTCGTTCGAATCACTCGAACACCGCATGGAATCTCTCGGAAATGTTAGGGGCGTAGAATTTATCAACGACAGTAAGGCAACTAATGTGAACAGTACCTGGTATGCACTCGAAAGCATGCAGAAACCAACGGTGCTGATTCTCGGAGGGATTGACAAGGGGAATGATTATTCCCTGCTCACTGAGCTTGTGCAGGAAAAAGTGAAAGCGATCGTATGCCTTGGTGTTGACAACAACAAGATCATTGATGCATTCAAAGATGTTGTTCCGGTAATCGTGGAAGTGAGAAGTGCAGCCGAAGCAGTTAATGAATCATTTCGACTGGCAGCAAAAGGTGATGTTGTATTACTCAGCCCTGCATGCGCAAGCTTTGATCTGTTCAAAAATTATGAAGATCGGGGAATGCAATTCAAACATGCCGTGAAGGAGTTATGACAAGTGAACAGGTAGTCGGTAATCGGTGATCGGTAATCGGCGGCAGAATTACGCATTACGAATTTCGAATTTCGAATTTCGAATTCTGAATTATGAATTACTAATTAAATAATTGGATCAAAACATTTCCATATCGAAGTTGCAAACCAGGACAAGTGGTGACAAGGTGATCTGGGTTACAGTCATTCTACTTGCCATGGTGTCATTGCTCGCCGTGTACAGTTCTACAGGGTTGCTTGCTTATCGATACAACAAAGGCAACACCGAGATATACCTGTTCAAGCAAGTGATGTTCATTGCCATAGGTATGGCAATCATATACTTTGCGCACCGCGTGAATTATACCTTGTATTCAAGATGGTCGAAGATCCTTTTCCTCGTCGCCATTCCTCTATTACTCTATACATTATTTTTTGGTGTACGATTGAACGAGGGAAGTCGCTGGATACGCTTGCCGATCATCAACCTCACTTTTCAAACGTCCGACCTGGCGAAGCTTGCATTGTTCATGTACCTGGGTCGTTTACTGAGCAAAAAGCAACATGTTATTAAAGATTTCAGGAAAGGTTTCCTTCCTGTCATCATACCCGTGGGGATAATATGTTTATGCATCGCGCCAGCGAATCTTTCTACAGCGCTCCTTGTTGGCGCAACAAGTCTTTTATTGATGTTCATCGGCCGTGTTCGCACCAAACATATCATGGCAGTTGTTGGCGCAGCACTCATTCCTGTTGTGATCCTCGTATCTGTTGCATTCGCTTATTACGATAAGGAAGAAGGCAAGATGAAAGATCTTCCTGCAGTGTTTGAATCCGGCAGGATGCCAACCTGGATAAAACGTGTGCAAACATTTGCGTTTGTCGACAAACAGGCGGATAAAGAAGAGAACTACCAGGTGAACCAGGCAAAGATTGCAATTGCGAAAGGCGGCTTATTTGGACTTGGGCCGGGTAATAGTGAGCAGCGAAATTTTCTTCCACACCCTTACTCTGATTTTATTTACGCGATCATCATTGAAGAATACGGTTTGATCGGAGGTGCGTTCATATTGTTCATATACCTCGTATTTCTTTTCCGAAGCATTCAATTGTTTCGGAAGTGCCCATATGCATTCGGGGCTTTCCTGGCATTGGGACTGAGTTTTACTTTGGTGATACAGGCGTTGATCAATATGGCAGTGACCGTTAATTTGTTTCCGGTTACCGGAGTAACACTACCGCTGGTTAGTATGGGGGGCAGCTCGTTCCTGTTTACCTGTCTTGCTATCGGTATCATACTAAGTGTGGCTAGAAACGTGGAGCAGCTTGAAGGTGCAACCGCTGCGGCGGCACCTGCTACAACAACAGATAAAAACGAAGAAGAATAAACATTGGCAAAGAAAATTATCATAGCGGGCGGTGGAACGGGAGGACATATCTTCCCTGCGATCGCTATTGCCAATGCAATTAAAAAAGAGCGGCCGTCATGCGACATTCTTTTCATTGGGGCTAAAGGAAAGATGGAAATGGAAAAGGTTCCGCAGGCCGGTTACAAAATAGAAGGGCTTGACATTGCAGGGTTCAACAGGTCGAATCTCCTGAAGAACATAACACTGCCATTCAAGTTGCTGAAGAGTTTTATGAAAGTGCGGGATCTGTTCATATCGTTTATGCCCGATGCAGTTATCGGTGTTGGTGGCTATTCCACCTTTCCCGTTTTAAGATATGCACAGTCGCGCGGCATTCCCACTTTCATCCATGAAGCTAACTCGCATGCAGGCAAAGCGAATATGATGCTTGCAGAAAGGGCTGTAAAAGTTTTTGTGAGCAGTGAAGGAATGGAGAAGTTCTTTCCGCAAAATAAGATTGTAGTATCTGGCAATCCGGTACGCGAACAGATCGTCAGCGGCAGGATAGCGCGCGAGGAAGCGATCAAATTTTTCGGACTTGATCCGGCAAAGAAAACTGTTTTCGCGATGGGTGGAAGCCTTGGTGCCAAAAGCATCAACGAAGCAATTGCAGCAGGGCTTGACAAATTTGGCCAACAGGATGTTCAGTTGATTTGGCAAACCGGTTCACCCTTTGTTGCAAGGGCAATGGAATTGAGCGCAACACGGAATAATGTTTGGGCTGGGGAGTTCATCACACGTATGGACATGGGTTATGCTGCGGCAGATGTGATGATATCAAGGGCGGGCGCAATGTCGGTTGCAGAGCTATGTGTTGTAAAAATGCCGGTGATCTTTGTTCCCTATCCGCATGCAGCCGAGGATCATCAAACCGCAAATGCCATGCAACTGGTAGGCAGAAATGCAGCATGGATGGTTAAAGACAGCAATGCTTCTTTAGAACTGATAGATATGGCCCTTCGACTCGTGAAAGATGACCAGGTGCAACAACAAATGAAGCAAGAGCAGGCAACGATGGCAATCACCAATGCTGATGAGATCGTTGCTTCCGAAGTGTTGAAGTATATAGAGTTAAACAGATCGATCGCAAAATGATGAAGAGCATCAACGATATTAAGCGTATTTATTTTATCGGTATCGGCGGTATCGGCATGAGTGCTCTCGCGCGTTATTTCAATTCGCTTGGTAAATTTGTTTCTGGTTATGATAAAACTGAAACAAAACTCACTTTACAACTCGCAGGGGAAGGCATTGACGTTCACTATACCGATGACGTCTCGCTTGCAGATAAAGAGGCCGACATCGTAGTGTATACTCCGGCTATTCCCGCTTCGCATAAAGAACTTGAATATTTCAGATCACAGGGCAAGCCCGTGCTGAAAAGAAGTGATGTGCTCAGCATCATCACAAAGGATACAATGAATATCTGTGTAGCAGGTACTCATGGCAAAACGACCATCAGCAGTATGATCGCGCATTTGCTCAGGGCAACAGGGTACGGATGCAATGCTTTTCTTGGAGGTATTGCGGTGAATTACGACAGCAATTACTGGAGCAGCGATCGTGCAGTATGCGTTGTTGAGGCAGATGAATACGACAGAAGTTTCCTGAAATTAAATCCCGATATCGCCGTGATCAGTGCAATGGATGCAGATCACCTGGACATATATGGAACTGAAGATGTGATGCAGGACGCTTTTGTCGAATTTACAAGATGTATTCGTCCCAACGGCATGTTGCTTCATAAATATGGCTTGCCACGCAGTGCCGAGTTCGATGTTAATCGGTGCTATAGTTACAGTTTCGACAACAGCTCTGCATCGGCTTATGCCATCGATGTACAGATGCAGGAAGGAAGTTATCATTTTGATGTAATGACACACCATGGACTACTGAAAGACCTCACGTTAAATATGGGAGGCTTGCACAACGTAGAAAATATGGTGGTTGCCGTGTCGATTGCAAATGAATTGGGAATAGATCATTCACTCATTCGCGATGCGGTAAGATCTTATCGCGGTGTGAAACGCAGATTTGAATATGTCATTAAAGGCAGGGCGGATACTGGTCCTGTGTTTATCGATGATTATGCGCACCATCCTGAGGAACTGCGTGCTTTAATAATGGGTGCGAAAACTTTGTTCCCTGCATTGAGCTGCACAGTGTTTTTTCAACCGCATCTTTTCACACGCACGCGTGATTTGGCGGAAGGGTTTGCAAATAGCCTTGACCTATCAGACAATGTGGTGTTGTTGCCTATCTATCCTGCGCGTGAACTGCCAATCGAAGGAGTGAGTTCTAATATGATACTGGAACGGATGAAAAACGAAAACCGCAAGCTTGTTGAAAAAAACAATGTTGTCAGGTATGTCGACCAGATGTTACAGGCGCGCGGGGTCAAAGGTCAACTGATCATAAGCGCAGGAGCGGGCGATATTGATACGCTGGTTCAACCTATCAGGGAAGTGATCGAAAAACACAATGGATAAAATGAAACGTGGAATCAACATAAGAAAAATGCTTGTTGGACTCGCCTGGTGCTTGTTGGGTGCGGGTTTGCTGGTATTGCTTGGTGCCGCGATGAACATAAAGAAGCAGGATCAGTGCAAAGGTGTGGTGATAGATATCAATGCTGCAGATAAGGGACTGTGGTTTGTTGATAAAGCTGATGTACTTCAATTGTTGTCAGATCAGATAAGTGTTCCCTTGAAAGGTGCAAAACTGCAACAACTTCCATTACGCAAACTCGAAAGAGTTCTCGAAAGAAGTACCTGGATTGCAGATGCTCAACTTTATGTAGATAAGAATGGTGTGCTGCAGGTAAATATTCGTGAGCGGGAACCTGTTGCAAGAATTTTTACAACCAATGGCGCAAGTTTTTATATCGATACCGCAGCAAAAAAATTACCGCTGTCGGATAAGACAGTTGCGAAATTACCTGTATTCACTGGTTTCCCTGTCACGGGAAAAAATATAGCACGAAAGGATAGTGCACTTGCGCGTGATGTCATTGCATTAAGTCAATACATTTCAAAGCATTCTTTCTGGCAGGCGCAGGTAGCACAGGTAGACATTGCAGGAAATCAATTTGAGATCGTGCCCCTGGTAGGCGATCATATTGTGCAGCTCGGTGATGCATCAAACATTCCTGCAAAATTTGAAAGGCTATACCAGTTTTATCGTCAGGTTCTTCCTAAGGTAGGACTTAGCAAATATTCCACTGTTCGTCTTCAATATGGCAACCAGGTGGTGGCAGTAAAAAAAGAAGGTTATATCAGCAGAATGGATTCGCTGAAAGTTATAAGTAATATAGAATCGTTGATCGCAGGTGCACATGAAACGGAGCAAAGGATGATCGACAGCATTGCAGTAAGAGATACCATTAAAAGTATTGTACAAAACCGCACAACTAAAAACTAACATACTACTATGAACAACGAACAACCGATCATTGTAGGGCTCGATATTGGCACCACCAAGATCGCCGCTATTGCCGGACGAAAGAATGAGTACGGCAAGCTGGAGATCATTGGTTTCGGTCGCGCCAACTCCAATGGAGTGAAACACGGCCAGGTGCTTAACATCGATGAAACTATAAAGGCTATTCGACTTGCGCTCGACAATTGTTATGCATCCAATCCGAACCTTGAGATCAATGAAGTATATGTGGGGATTGCAGGGCATCACATCAAGAGTTTGCAA
This sequence comes from Bacteroidota bacterium, assembly GCA_023437225.1. GTDB lineage: Bacteria > Bacteroidota > Bacteroidia > Chitinophagales > Chitinophagaceae > Flavitalea. The sequence continues at coordinate 111,969 of JAEZGS010000026.1, forward strand.
ACACGTGGTGACATCGTTCGGCAACAAACTGAAGAAGAGATCACGCAGCGCGAGATCGATCAGTTGGTGGCAGATCAATACAAAACCTATATACCGGCAGGCGACCAGATCATTGATGTGATCCCACAAGAGTTTACTGTAGATAACTTCCAGAATATTCCAAACCCTATTGGCTACGGCGGCGTAAAGGTGGGCGCAAACTTTCACATCATCACTGGTGATAAGAATGCTATACGCAACATCAACCGTTCTGTTGAAAAAAGTGGATTGAAAACAAAGGATCTTGTATTGCAGCCACTCGCATCCGCTGCAGCGGTAATGGCACAGGAGGACCTTGAAGCGGGTGTTGCCATTGTTGACATTGGTGGTGGTACAACTGATCTGGCAGTTTTCTATGAAGGAATATTGAAACATACTGCGGTAATACCATTCGGTGGTGAAAACATTACCAACGATATTAAAACAGGATTGGGCGTACTAAAAACGCAGGCAGAACAAATGAAAGTGCAGTTTGGATCAGCACTTTCGAATGAAGCGAAAGCCAATGCTTTCATTACGATACCAGGACTCAGGGGAATGCAACCTAAAGAGATCAGTGTAAAGAATCTCGCGAACATCATCCAGGCCAGGATGAGCGAGATCATGGACTTCGTCACATATCATCTGAAGCAGGTGGGACTCGACAGCAGAATGTTGAACGGTGGCATCGTATTAACAGGTGGTGGTGCACAGCTGAAACATCTTATTCAATTGACGGAATACGTAACGGGTTTGAATGCGAGGATTGGATATCCAACGGAACATCTTGCAGCAGGGCATATCGATGAATTGGCAAAGCCTACTTATTCAACCTGTATCGGTTTAATATTGAAAGGCTATAGCGATTACGAACACAATCGCAAACATTTCGAAAGCTCGTTTACGAAAGTTGAAGTGCCAGAGACGTTGAAGCAGTCAGAAATTGAAGAGCCGGTATTGAATGCACAGGAAGCACCTAAGAACCGCAAGGGGATCAAGGATTTCTGGGGCAAGTTTAAAGTAACATTGATCGATCTCTTCAAAGAAGAAGAAGATCATGCATTATAAAAAAGTGTACTTACTAACCAACGATAATTCTTACAAATAATCAATTATGATCCATTTCGATCTACCAAAGGAGAAGTCATCCATCATCAAAGTAATTGGTGTTGGTGGCGGTGGCAGCAATGCAGTGAACCACATGTTCAGTCAGAACATAGAGGGTGTGAATTTCATTATTTGTAATACCGATGCACAGGCCATTGCGCTAAGCAAGGTGCCTAACAAGGTGCAACTCGGTCCACACCTCACACAGGGGCTTGGTGCCGGTGCGAATCCTGACATTGGTAGACAGGCAACTGAAGAAAGTCTCGAAGAGATAAAGAGGATACTGGAAGTGAATACCAAGATGGCTTTCATCACTGCAGGAATGGGTGGTGGAACAGGAACCGGCGGCGCACCGATCATTTCTAAGATTTGTCGCGAGTTAGGTATCCTCACCGTTGGTATTGTAACTACACCTTTTTCTTATGAAGGAAGAAAGCGTCAGTTGCAGGCAGAAGAAGGCATTAAGATCATGAAGCAGTATGTGGATACGCTTCTTGTCATCAGTAATGACAAATTAAGACACCAGTTCGGCAATCTTAAAATGAAGGAAGCATTCAGCAGGGCTGACAATGTTTTGGCGACGGCCGCAAAATGTATCACCGATGTAATTAACAGCACCGGTCAGATCAACGTCGATTTTGCAGATGTGTGCACTGTGATGCGTAATGGTGGTGTGGCAATACTTGGATCAGCTGCGGTAGGGGGTGAAAACCGTGCCCAGCGTGCGATTGAAGAGGCTCTCAATTCTCCGTTACTCAATGATAATGAGATCCGTGGTGCGAAATGGATACTCATCAACATCAATTCTTCCGAAGGCGAGAATGAATTTACGATGGATGAAGTGGAGATCATCCAGCAATACCTGCTTGCTGAAGCAGGTGAAGGCACAGATGTTATCCTGGGTATGGGTTACGATAATTCCTTAGGTGATCAGATTGGCATCACGCTGATAGCAACAGGATTTGAATATAAAGATCCGTTCAATCGGCCGGAAAAAAGAGTTGAAGAACCCAGGAAAGAAGAGAAGATCATACTTACACTTGGTCTTGAAGCGGGCAACACTGCACCAGTTGCATCGAACATAGTAAAAAACGAAGTACCGATTGTTGAAGAGAAGCCGATGTTGATCCAGGAAGAACCTGAGTTGCCTGAAGAGCTGGCACCCAAACTGGTGGAAGCAACGCCGCATCTATCGCCATTAAGCCTGTTTTCATTCGAGGAACCCGTTGCGCCGCCTGTGGATAATCCGGTGGAAAAAAACCGCGACGAGGAAAAGATAGAATGGATACTTTCGTCAACTCCAACCGTTGAAAACAACCAGGTTTTATCCTCCTCTGAGAACAATTTCATTGAACAAAATAAAAGTGCGATCACTATAACGAATTCCCCGTCGCCTGCAGCTTCAGGGGGATACTTGGCCAAGCCTTCCAATATCTATGCAGAGCCATTAAAACAAAGATCCGATGTTCCACCTGTGACGGAACCAGCTCCAGAACTTCTAATGAAAACGGACAAAGAAGAAGAACCTTCTTCCGAATTTCAATTGGTTATCAAAGAGGACATTCCAGCGGCGGATGAAGTAGGGACCAATCAAACCGCGCAAATTGTTATGGCCATGCAATCTTCTGTTGAGGAACCTGCGATGCAGGACGAAGCAGAAATCCAAAAGCGTAAGGCAGCTGAACGAATACAGAAACTGCGCAATCTTTCGTTCAACATAAACTCTGCCGACCCTAACAATGAGTTTGAAACCGTGCCGGCTTATATCCGCCGCAATCTGGAATTGTACAACAGTGTTTCACACGTTGAAAATTTCTACAGCAATTATGAAATTAAGCCCGATGAAAAAAACCAGGGCCAGATCTCAACGATAAATACATTCCTTGACGGTAAAAAGCCTGATTAAAGGATGATCGATTGTTATTGTTTTTAGTTGTGTTCCCGCTGAAAGGCGGGAATTTTTTTTGACAAAAATCGGAATAGGGAATTGAGAATTGAGAACAGGATTAGACTAAAAAATAAGAACTTACATTGTAATGTGATTTTTGAACAACCAGGTTCCCAATTCTCAATTCCCAATTCTCAATTCTCATTTGTTTATGAATAACAGCTCCACCCTCGCCGTCACAATCGCCGGCGGTACCGGTCTTGTAGGATCGCATCTTGCAAACCTCCTTGCAAGTAAAGGATATGATGTAACCATCTTGTCGCGTAAACAACGATCACCAGCCGGCAAGTTGAATTACGCTTCATGGGATGTTGAGAAGGGTGTTGTTGATGATGATGCCATTAGATATGCTGATGTGATCATTCATCTTGCGGGTGAGAATGTGGGCAAGGGGCGATGGACCGCGAAACGGAAGAAACAGATACTGGAAAGTCGGACTAGGACATCCAAAGTCTTAATTGATGCTATGAAGAAGTTCCCGCGTCAGCGAACTTTTTTATCTGCTTCTGCCATCGGTTGGTATGGTCCTGATCCGAAGATTCCTAATCCGCAGCCTTTCACAGAAGATATGCCATCTGCACCTGGGTTTCTGGGAGAAACCTGCGCAGCCTGGGAAGCGAGTGTACAACCAGCCACTGCAACGGGTGCACGTGTTGTAATCTTAAGAACCGGAATCGTCCTGAGCAGGGATGGCGGTGCATATCCTGAATATCTCAAGCCAATAAAATTGGGCGTTGCTACTATATTCGGCAGCGGTAACCAGGTGGTAAGCTGGATACATATTGACGACCTTTCACGCTTATATTTATATGCACTTGAAAACGCCAGTATGGACGGCGTGTATAACGCAGTAGCACCCAATCCGGTTGATAATAGAACACTTATGCTAACCATCGCGCAACAGGTGCGAAAAAGCTTTTTCATTCCTGTATACGTGCCTGAGTTTGCACTGAAGATTGCACTCGGTGAAATGAGCATAGAGGTTTTGAAGAGCGCTACGGTAAGTTCAAGGAGGATTCATGACGCCGGTTTTAGTTTTATCTATCCATCTATCACATCTGCGATTCCCGCTTTGCATCGTTAATTGTATCTTCAGTTCAAACCTCGACCCATGGCAATACTTAAAGTCAACGGTCTATCGAAAAATTATGGTTCGATACAGGCCTTGAAAAATGTTTCATTCAACGTGCCGGAAGGCTCTGTGTTCGGGATCCTTGGACCGAACGGGAGTGGCAAAACTACGCTGCTGGGAATATTAATGGATGTGTTGCGACCAGCAGCCGGAAGCTTTAGTTTTTTTGATAACGATAATGCAGTGGACAATCGTAAGCGCATCGGAACATTGCTTGAAACACCGAATTTTTATCATTACCTCAGTGCTGTTGAAAACCTGAAAATACAGGCGGCCATTAAGGAGAAAGATCCTTCAGATATTGAAAGGGTGTTGGGTATTGTTGATCTTACTGCACGCAAGCATTCAAAATTCAATACCTACTCCTTAGGTATGAAACAGCGACTTGCGATTGCAGGATGCTTACTTGGTGATCCACAGGTCCTGGTATTTGACGAACCTACTAATGGATTGGATCCTGTAGGCATTGCTGAGACGCGTGAGTTGATCATCCGCTTAAATAAGATGGGAAAAACAATCATCATGGCCAGCCACCTTCTTGATGAAGTGGAAAAAGTTTGTACCCATGTTGCGATACTACAACGTGGATCACTGCTTGCTGAAGGCCACGTTGATGAAGTATTGATCAATGAGGACGTTATCGAAGTCAGTGGTCAAAACCTTGATCAGATCGAACAACTTGCTGTGCAACTGAACTTCCCCGTTGCACCAAAAAGAAATAATCATCACATAGATATCTTTTGTGCTGCAGGTACTGCAGATACGGCGAAGGTTAATAAATATTTCCATGACAATGGAGTAGTGTTAAACCACCTCAGGCTGAGAAAGAAATCACTTGAAGCCAGGTTTTTTGAACTCACACAAAAAAACTAATCGATGAACCGACTGATAAAGATCGAATGGATGAAGATCAGAAGATATCGCACTTTCTGGGTGTTAAGTATCCTTTACCTTGTAAGTTTGTTTGCTGCCAATTTCATTGCATACAGCATCCAGGAAAACATCTATCAAAATAAGCAGGCAGGAGGTATGGCTGAAATGCTTTTGGGTAACAGGCCTTATGCTTTTCCGATGGTCTGGCAGATGGCAACTTATGTAAGCAGTTTCCTATTGTTCATTCCAGGGCTGCTTATCATCTTACTTGTAACAAATGAATATACTTTTCGAACACATCGGCAAAACATAATTGATGGTCTGTCAAGGCAACAATTCATTGGTGTTAAGATGCTTCTTGTGTTGTTGATCGCAGTTGCCTCAACGTTGATGGTTGCGGTAACAGCCACCGTCTTTGGATTCACTCACGATGCTCCTTTTTCAATTACATATATCGAGTTCATCGGTTACTTTTTCATACAGGCCCTGAGTTATGGAATGTTTGCCTTATTACTTGCCGTGTTGTTCAAAAGGGCAGGACTTGCATTAGGCATCTTCTTTTTGTATTCGCTGGTAATAGAAAACTTCTTTGGCGGGATCTTAAATTTTTATACGAAAACTTACGGTAGGTATCTTCCGTTGGAAAGTGCAGATAACCTGATACCATTACCCATGTTGAAAGAGTTGCAGAAAACAATGGTACCGCCTCCTCATTATGTTTCTTTACTGATTGCGTGTGCAGTGTATCTAATGCTTTATATATTCGTTGTCAGGAGGAAGTTTATTTATGACGACTTATAAGCCCATGAAAAAATTTTCAGTGATTGTTTTGTTGATCATAGCATTGATCAATACGGGTTGTTTTAGTTCCCGTAAGTCGGGCTGGGAGACCCTCTTCAATGGTAGGGACCTTGAAGGATGGACACCTAAGATCCGCGGCTATAAGCTCGATAATAATTTTGCAAATACATTCTCGGTTAAGAATGGTGCGATCCATGTCGATTACAGCGGATACGACACGTTCAATGCGCGCTACGGCCACATATTTTATAAGCAGAAGTATTCTGCATACCTGTTGAATCTTGAATACAGATTCATTGGAGAGCAGGCCAGGCACGGTGAAGGATGGGCATTTCGAAACAGCGGTATCATGTTGCATTGCCAGGCACCTGAAACAATGGCTATCGATCAGGATTTTCCAATTTCACTTGAAGCCCAGTTCCTTGGGGGCAACGGGAAAGAAGAACGAAGCACTGGCAACTTATGCACGCCGGGAACAAATGTGGTACGTGAAGGCAAACTGTTTACTCCACACTGTGTAAACTCGAGCTCTAAAACATATCATGGTGATCAATGGGTGAAAGCATCGCTGTTGGTGCTGGGTGATTCAGTGATAAAACATATTATCAACGGAGATACCGTGATGGTTTACGAAAAGCCTCAATACGATGGCACAGATAAATGGGTGCAACATGCCAATTTAAAAGGCGGTGAACTCATCCGGGAAGGATATATCTCACTTCAAAGCGAAAGCCACCCGGTGGAATTCCGAAATATTAAGTTGTTTGATTTGTCGGGGTATTTGAATGACCGGGAGAGATTGATTAGGAAACTAAAAGAACTGAAGTAATATGAAAATGAGAGAATGTGGAGATGTGAAAATTCAAATACCTTTTCTGCGCTTATTTTCAGATTTTCACATTTCCACATTTCCACATCACCACATTAGCATATTAATTCCGAATCGGTTTTCCTGATTTTAATACGCTTTGTATCCTTTCCAGTGTTTTTCTTTCGCCACACAAACTTAAGAAGGCTTCACGCTCGAGGTTTAATAAGTATTCTTCTGATACGAGTGTTTGTTCGCTGAGATCACCGCCGCACATTACATAAGCAAGTTTTCTTGCTACAAGAGCATCGTGTTCTGTTGCATATCCGGCACGAACCATTCCATGAACACCTGCAAGCAATGCGCCTAATCCCTGCCGCCCCAGTACCTTGATGTCTTTGCGCACTACCGGCATGGTATATCCACTTTCATAAAGTTCGATCACAGACCGTTTTGCTTCCGCAATACGACGCGATTGATTCATTACAATTTCATCGTGGCCTTTGCGTAGTATGCCCAGTTCAAAAGCTTCCTGTGCTGAAGTGGCTACCTTCGCAGTAGCTATAGTAAGAAACCTGTTTTTTAACGTGATCGTTTCTGGTTCGTCAGCGTGCATTTCATCTGCAGCACGTAAAACAAACTCTTTGGTGCCTCCGCCCCCGGGAATCAATCCAACTCCCAATTCAACGAGGCCAATGTAGGTTTCCGCTGCGGCACATACCTTGTCGGCATGCAAATTCAATTCGCATCCGCCTCCTAACGTAAGCGCGTGTGGTGCAACAATCACCGGTACTCCGGAATATCGTACGCGCATCATGGCCTGTTGAAACATCCGAATCGCAAGATCCAGTTCATCATACTCCTGCTCGATCGCAAACATGAATATCATACCCACATTAGCACCTGCACTAAAGTTTGCGCCTTCATTTGCAATCACAAGGCCTTTGTATTTTTCTTCCGCTATCGAAACCGATTTCTGTATTCCCTCCAGCACTTCTGATCCAATGCTGCCCATCTTTGTATACCATTCAAGGCCGATGACATCATCTCCCAAATGATAAGTTCTGCAAGCACTATTCTTCCATAGTGTTTCATTGGCAAAATTTTTCATTACAATGAATGTGTTTTCTCCCGGCATCATCTTATATGCCTTTGATTGCACATCATAATAATAGCGTTTGCCTTTCTCAGTTTTATAGAACGACGCAATGCCCGAGGCAAGCATTTCACCTATCCATGGGGCCGCGCTGTAACCTGCATCCCGCATGGCGTTCAGCGTTGCTTCGACGCCCAATACGTCCCAACTTTCAAACGCCCCGATGTCCCATCCGAAACCTGCTTTCATTGCGTCATCCACACGATACAGTTCATCACTTATCTCAGGAACACGGTGTGATATGTACGAAAACAAACCATAATGAAACTGCCTGTAAAATTCCCCGGCCTTATCTTTTCCTTGTATCAGTACTTTCAATCTCTGGTTCAGATCTTCGATTGGTTTGGCCGCTTCGAGTGTGGCAAACTTTGGTTTCATTCTTGGCTTGTACTCCATGGACTGGAGGTCGAGCGTAAGTATCTCTTTCTCGCCACCGGCGCCTTTACTCTTTTTGAAAAATCCCTGCCCGGTCTTGTCGCCCAGCCAATTCTGCTCCACCATTTTATTTACCCATGCCGGAATCGCAAAACTGTTGCGTGCTTCATCATTGGGGCAGCTTTCATATACACCTTTGGCAACTTTCACCAGCGTATCAATACCAACAACATCTGCCGTGCGGAAAGTTGCGGACTTGGGGCGACCAATCACCGGACCCGTCAATGCTTCTACCTCATCAATGGTCAATCCAACTTTTTCAATCAATCCAAATATTGCCATGATGCCATAAACCCCGATCCTATTGGCTATGAATGCAGGTGTATCCTTTGCCAGTACGGTGGTCTTCCCAAGATGCAAATCCCCGTAGTGCATTAGAAAGTCTATCACCGAAGGATCTGTATGTGGAGTAGGGATGATTTCGAGCAAACGCAGATACCGTGGCGGATTGAAAAAATGTGTTCCGCAAAAATGTTTTTTAAAATCTTCGCTTCGCCCCTCGGCCATCAGGTGAATTGGTATACCCGAGGTGTTCGATGTTACCAGCGTGCCAGGTTTGCGAAGCTCGTCTACCTGATCAAATATTTTCTTCTTGATGTCGAGTCGCTCTACAACTACCTCAATTACCCAGTCGCAAGATCTTATATCCTTCATGTTATCCGTAAAGTTGCCGGTAGTGATATTTTTGACAACATCTTTTGTATAAACAGGAGAAGGATTTGATTTTAGCGCGGCATTCAAAGCATCGTTCACAATGCGATTCTTCACCGAAGGATGTTCCAATGTCAGTTTACGTGCTGCTTCCGCGTCTGTGAGCTTATCAGGCGCTATATCCAGCAGCAAAACCTGCAAACCGGTTCCGGCAAAATGACAGGCAATTCTTGATCCCATTACGCCACTTCCCAACACCGCAACTTTTCTGATGATTCGCTTTGACATGGTTAAGATTGAAATTAGTTAGTTAAACAACTAATCTCTAAGATAGCGTAATTAACGGAATTGAGAAATGTGAATTGTACGTCAGCACCTAACAAAAAAAAGGGTCGCGAACTGCAACCCTTTTTTATTTCCCATTTCCCATTTTCCATTTTCCATTTTCCATTTCGATTTCCCATTTCCCATTTCCCATTTCCCATTTCGTCTTACGATACCGACGCTCCATTATCGATCACATTGCCTGGCGATACAAAGTGGAGCTTCCCTTCTTTATCTTCTGCCATTAGTATCATGCCATTGCTCTCAATACCGCGCATCTTACGCGGTGCAAGATTGGCAACAACCACAACTTGTTTGTAAAGGATCTCTTCCGGTTTGAAGTGCAGTGCGATGCCTGAAACAATTGTTCTTGTCTCAAATCCAAGGTCTATCTGAAGCTTCAACAGCTTGTCTGCCTTTTCAACTTTTTCTGCGCTGACAATGGTTCCAACTTTGAGATCAAGTTTTGCGAAGTCGTCATATTGAATGGTGTCCTTCACAACGGGTGCCTCTGCCTCCGCAACCGGTGCTGTATTCGGCGTTGATGCTGTTGCTGTCGCGACTTTCGTTAACCCACTCTTTAATTTTTGCACCTGCGCTTCGATCTCTGCATCTTCAATCTTTCTGAATAAAAGTTCCGGCGCACGCAATGTATAACCAACACTCAACAGTTTTATCTTACCCGCATTTTGCCAGTCAAGCATCTTCTCTACCACCTTCATCATATGAAGCATCTTCTTAGCTGTTGTGGGAAGGAATGGATTGATGAGGATCGCGAGATTGGCTGTTAACTGGAGACAGAGATGCAAACAATTATCGATCTGTTGTTGCAATCGCTGTTTTTCCTCAACAGGCAGATCAGCGTTCTTTTCCATTGCCGATGCCTTTTTCCAGGGTTCCTTATCCTGCATGTATTTATTGCCCTTGCGCGCGAGATCGATCACTTCAAACAGTGCATCACGGAACTTGTAATTCTCGAGCGACTGTTCCACCTTATTTTTTGCTTCCGCGATGTCATTGATGATCGCATTGTCGGTATCGTCAAGTATGTCTTTATGGAGGGGTGGCACTTTCCCGCCGCATAATTTGTGCATCAATACAAAAGCCCGATTCACAAAATTTCCAAAGATCGCAACAAGCTCACTATTGTTTTTGTCCTGGAAATCCTTCCAGGTAAAATCGTTGTCTTTTGTTTCCGGTGCATTACTGCAGAGCACGTATCTCAATACATCCTGTAGGCCGGGGAAATCCTTTAAGTAATCATGAACCCACACTGCCCAGTTGCGACTGGTAGAAACTTTGTCTCCTTCAATATTCAAAAATTCATTCGCGGGTACATTGTCTGGCAATACAAAGTTGCCATGGGCTTTTAACATGGCAGGGAAGATGATGCAGTGAAACACAATGTTATCTTTCCCGATAAAATGAACCAGCTTGGTATCTTCCTTACACCAGTAATCAGCCCAGTTTTCTGTAAGTTCTTTTGTTGCACTGATATATCCGATAGGTGCATCAAACCAGACATATAATACCTTTCCTTCAGCTTCCGGAAGCGGAACCTTTACACCCCAGTTGCTATCGCGTGTCATAGCCCTGCTCTGCAAGCCATTATCCAGCCAGCTTTTACACTGACCATATACATTGTTCTTCCATTCCTTATGTCCCTCAATGATCCATTCTTTAAGCCATGGTTCGTAATTCTGTAATGGAAAGTACCAGTGCCGGGTTTTTTTCTTTACAGGCACGGCATCAGACAATGCGGATCTTGGATTAATGAGCTGCTCAGGACTTAATGACGAACCGCATTTTTCACACTGATCGCCATACGCATTGGTGTTGCTGCAGACGGGACAGGTGCCGGTGATGTATCGGTCTGCCAGGAATACATTCGCTTTCTCATCGAAATATTGTTCTGTTTCTCTTTCTTCAAACAAACCTTTATCATACAGGTTCCTGAAGAAGTCTGCTGATGTTTCGTGGTGTATCTTGTTGGATGTACGCGAGTAAATATCGAACGAGATGCCCATTTGCTCAAAGCTTTCGCGAATCAGGTTGTGGTATTTATCTACAACTTCCTGCGGGGTGATACCTTCTTTCATCGCACGAATCGTAATGGGCACCCCATGTTCATCGCTTCCACATACATAGAGCACATCTCTTTTCTGGGCACGCTGATATCGCACATAAATATCCGAAGGCAGGTAACAGCCTGCAAGATGACCGATATGAACCGGGCCATTTGCATAAGGAAGTGCCGATGTAACAAGGATCCTGTTGTACTTACTCATAAGGCTGCAAAACTAACGAGGAATCGTTTGTATTTTGCAAACATGTCAAAAATACCTCGCTATCTAAGGCCTGGAGATACCATCGGAATTGTTTGTCCTGCCGGTTTTATGGAGCTTACGGATGTTATGCCCTGTATTGAAACACTTCAAAGCTGGGGTTTCCGCGTAAAAATTGGTGACACTGTAGGGCGTGAAACGGGTAATTATTTTTCAGGTAGCGATGAAGAACGATTAATCGATTTTCAACGAATGATTGATGACGATGAAGTATCGGCGATTCTCTGCGCACGCGGTGGGTACGGTATTTCGAGGATCATTGATCGCGTTGACTTTACCCGGTTCAAAAAATCACCACGCTGGATAATTGGATATAGTGACGTCACAGTGCTTCATGCACATCTGTTAGCACGATACAATATCTGCTCACTTCATGCACCGATGGCCGCCGCTTTCAAAGACGGGCTGGAAGGCAATCCGTACCTGCAGTCATGGAAGGATTTGGTTGAAGGCCATCCTATGTTATATTCCGTGGCCTCGCATCCTTATAACAGGTACGGACGGGCTAAAGGAAAACTTGTCGGCGGAAATCTTACATTGATCGCCCATCTTATCGGTTCAAAATCTGAGATCGATACAAAAGGACGAATACTGTTTATTGAAGATATTGGTGAATATGTTTACAATGTGGATCGCATGATGATCCAGTTGAAAAGAGCAGGAAAGCTCGAAAACTTAGCAGGACTTGTTGTTGGAGGATTTACTGATATGAAAGATACTTCAAGGCCTCACGGATCAACAGCTGAACAGGTTATCCGCGACGCGGTTTCAGAATATGATTACCCGGTTTGTTTCAATTTCCCGGTAAGCCATGGAAAAGAAAATTATCCCATCAAGATTGGCATTAATGGCAAACTCAGGGTAGGCGCGGACCGGGTCATTCTTGAAGAATAACCGGCCGGACCGTTATTTTAGTCCGACCGGGTTGCTAAGAATCTAGGCCTTACTTGGTTCTTCACTAGTCTTATGTGCGATGATGCTCGCATTCGTCAAATCCACGCCAAGCGCGGCTGCGATTGCCATTCCCAGTCCAACGTCTGCACGGAAGAAATGGCATAATTGCCGGTTAATTATTTCTGCCCTTTTCGGTCCGGAGATTCCCTGCATAGAGCTCACAATATTGTGAACAAGCGCTTTACGATCCTGTTCATTCAATACTTTTCGGTAAAATATGCCGGGTTGTGAATAGTGATCGTTTTCTCCCTCCGCATTGCGATCATAATTGTCTGCAATCATTGAATCAAACACCATTGCAGCCGTTTTGTATGATGAATCGGGTTTTACATTGTCAAAGCTGTTCGGAAAATAATTTGGTGCACTGCCGCCGTTGCCGTCTAGTCTCATTGCGCCATCACGCTCATAATTATTGACAGCGAACGGACATCTGTTCACAGGTAGTTGCTCATAGTTTGATCCCAGCCTGTAGCGATGCGCATCCGGATATGAAAGAATTCTGCCCTGCAACATTTTGTCGGGCGAATAGGAGATCCCATCTACAACATGAGCGGGGGCGAATGCAGATTGTTCAACATCCGCAAAGTAATTGTCGGGAATCCGATTCAGTTCGAGTTCGCCTACTTCTATTAACGGGAAATCTGCATGGGGCCACACTTTCGTGAGATCAAACGGATTCACAGGGTAGGTTTTCGCCTGCTCTTCGGTCATTACCTGGATCTTGAGCGTCCATTTTGGATATTCACCCCGGTCGATCGCCTCAACAAGGTCACGCTGTGCATAGTCAGCATCTTCGCCTTTCATGCGTGTTGCTTCTTCATTGTTGAAATTCCGGATGCCTTGCTGCGATTTAAAATGAAACTTTACCCACACGCGTTCGTTGTTCGAATTATACATACTAAAGGTATGACTTCCAAAACCATGCATGAAGCGGTAACCTACAGGTGTGCCACGATCCGTCATGAGAAACATAACCTGGTGCAGGCTTTCAGGATTAAGGCTCCAAAAATCCCACATCATCGTTGCACTCTTTGTGTTGGTACGAGGTTCTCTTTTTTGAGTATGTATGAAGTCGCTGAATTTCTTAGGGTCTTTGATAAAAAATATCGGCGTATTGTTTCCTACCAGGTCCCAGTTGCCGTCTTCAGTATAAAATTTAATTGCAAAACCGCGTGGATCTCTCTCAGTGTCTGCAGATCCTTTCTCACCACCCACAGTAGAGAATCTTAAGAAAACAGGTGTTTTTTTACCTATGGCATTAAAGATTTTCGCACGCGTGTATTTTGTAATGTCGTTGGTGACTGTAAATGTTCCATAGGCACCGGTTCCTTTCGCGTGAACAACCCTTTCTGGTATTCTTTCACGGTTGAAGTGAGCCATTTTCTCATGTAAGATAAAATCCTGAAGCAGGAGCGGACCACGTGGTCCCACACTCATGGAATCTTCATTATAGTAATAAGGAATTCCTGAAGCGGTAGTTAGTTTTTTCTCTTCGTTCATGAGATGCAATTTTAATGTGTCTGACAAATGTCTTCTTTTTATTGCATCGACGTAATTGATTAATTTTATGGGCATATAGATAGAACTTATGACCATTGTTCAGCTGGAATACATTGTTGCGATAGATACACACAGGCACTTTGCGGAAGCTGCCGCTCATTGTCACGTTACGCAACCGACCTTAAGCATGCAGGTGCATAAATTGGAACAGGAGTTGGGGATCAAGATCTTTGATCGGAGCAAACAACCGGTTATACCCACTGAAGCGGGGATCGACCTGTTGAAGCAGGCAAAAAAAGTGCTTGCAGAAGTTGCGGTGATTGATGAGATCGTACAGACGAGAAAGGATGTATTGAAAGGACAATTGAAGGTGGGGATCATACCAACCCTGGCGCCTTACCTGCTTCCTTTGTTTGTAAAATCGTTCACCAAAAAGTATCCGTTAGTCAGGCTGGTCGTAAATGAAATGACTACTGAATTTCTGACTGAGAGACTTCGTGATGGGAAGATCGATGTGGCAATCCTTGTAACTCCTTTGCAAGAGCCGGGCTTACGCGAATACCTGTTGTTCCATGAAGAATTGCTTGCTTTCGTTTCAAAAAAGAACCGGCTGTATGACAAACAGTACATTCTTTCCAAAGACATCGATCCTCAAAAATTGTGGTTACTTGAAGAAGGACATTGTTTTCGCTCGCAGATCGTTAATCTGTGTGAATTAAGAAAGGCTGGCAAAGAAGGAAATCTTTTTGAGTACGAAGCAGGCAGCATTGAAACATTAAGAAAGATGGTGGAAGTGAACGATGGTGTTACCATTCTCCCTGAACTTGCTACTATGGACCTTAAAAGCAGCCAGGCCCAGCTCTTACGCCGTTTTCGTAACCCGGCGCCCATGCGGGAAGTAAGCCTGGTGGTGCATCGCGATTATATGAAGAAACGCATCATCGATCTGCTGCGGCAGGAGATAATTAATTCGATTCCGGAAAAGATAAGAAAGAACAAACCTGCCAATGTGATACCGATTTAAGAATTGAGAAATGAGAATTGAGAATTGAGAAAGGGAATTCTCAATTCTCAATTCTCATTTCTCAATTCTGCTAATTGCTTACCGCAACATTGAACACTACTTCAGCATCAGTATTTGACTTCGTACTGTTAACAGGATCGCTGGCTTCTTTGCCACCGTTCTCATAATGCCGAAGGGTGATTTTTACAGTACCTGTGCCATCACCGCTGGTTGTCCACACGGAGTTCAGCCCAAGCGGCTTGCCAGTGTTGTCATTGTCCAGGTTGCTTACTACGATATTAGAGCCGGAGGAAGGTTCAATATAAATCCGATGCGACGCACCTTCTTCTTCTACCTCTTCATCAATCTCAACAGCAGGCGACTTTGACTTATCATAGATCTCCATCTTTACATTATACACTTTATTTGCTTCAAGACTAATAAGATCAATTTCCGGTGCTTGTCCCCCAGGTCCGTCAAGGTCTTCGAATTCAAACGACATTGTATTATTCGTTCCCTGCTCAGTGACTTTGAGTTCGATTGTTGTGATGAGCTCATTCGAGTTTTCTTCAGCTTCATCTTTCTTTGAACAGGATGCTGCAATGAGTAATGAGCCGATGAAAAGTAATGTGGTTAAACGTTGTGTCATGTGTGATTGGTTAAAATGATGGTTATTTAATTTGGTCGATTGGTATCTTGATTTTTAAAGAAATATTCCTACCCATTTCATCAGTGAAATATCGAAAGCTGTTCAGATAATCTCGATACCTGATATTTAAAAGATTGTCAACGGTTACTCCGGCTTCAAATAAAAAGTTTGCTATTCGTATTCCCGAAAACGCATTTAGATTCAATAAAGTATATGCTGCTGGTGGCTGTTTATAGTCATGCTTTCCATTTTCATCAGACGGAACTCTTGTTTGTTTGAACACATGGACCAGTTCCCCAGAGATATACGGTAATTCCAGTTTCTTCAAATCTTTAAAATTAAAGACGATGTCTGTACTTAACCTGTCCGAAGGCATGAACACCAGCCATTGATCACTGTCTGCATCTTTTGCACGTAACAGACTAGCCTGAACACTCCATTGCAGGTTACGATTAAGCCACCAGTTTATTTCAGCATCTAGACCCGATAGCCTTGCGTCTGTCTGATCGAATACCACTTTGGGAAAAGCACCGGCAATAGTAAGTACGGGCTCATCTGGCACCGGACGCCGATAGATGTAATCACGAATATTGTTTACAAAAACCGTTGACTGGATGGATAATGTCTTGTCCTGGGTTTCAAACTCAAACCCCAACGATGTATTCAGGGAGCGTTCGACTTTCAACGCAGTGTTGCCTTCTTCATATGTAGCAGTTCCGTGGTGAATGCCATTACTGAGCAATTCATTCACGTGCGGAGCACGCCCGCTAAGATTTGCTGCTGCATTAATTTTGAAATGTTCTGTAGGTTTAAACACAACGTTTAGTGAAGATGCAATTGTATTGAAACTGAACTTATGATCGACCTCTGAACCATTCGATAGTTTGCGCCTTGTATCTACATTTTTATAATCTGCGCGAATGCCGGCATGGAACTCCCATTTCTGCAAGTTCAATTTCTCTATCCAATATGCTCCGTAAGTGAAAGACTTATAATTCGGAATAAAATATCTTCCACTAAACGAGTTGTCTTGTTGCATGAAAGCTGCTCCCAAGGTGCCCTTCAGCCGCCCAAGCTGATGATCCCACGACAGGTCTTCCGTGAATGAATATATAAGCAGGTCGAGTTGCGGACGGGTGTTTTGATCCGATCGCGACCTGTCAAATTCTTGTCGCTCGTTTGCCTGTGCGCCAAACGTCAGGTTAATTTTGTTAGTTCCCTTTTGCCATCCGGAGCGAAGTTTGATCAACGTGTGAGTGACATCCTGGTAGGGACGTTTGATCTTGTAAGTTTTTTCCCCTGTATAGATGTCATTCGGCCGGTCAGCCTCAATTGCCGTTTGCAGATCCTGCAAATTCCCTATATGTGATCCTGTGAATATTCCAGCCTTTGTATTGAACCTGCTGAAATAGCCCTCAACAAAAAAGTGATCTCTTTTGAAGCCGGCGGTTGCAGAAAAATTGTATTCGCGCATTCCGGTATTATTGAGGTAATAATCCGGTGTTCTGGTGTTTGCCCCTCTCCGGTAAGTAGCCTGGAGACGATAAGTTATCGGAATCTTTTTTAATTGTTGTTCAAGATTGGCGGAAGCATAATACCGGCGACCATTGGTTGAATAACCGGTAAAAAATTCAGAGCTCCACCCTTCCAAATGCCGGAGTGGTTTCGCATCAACAATAACTACTCCCCCTATGGCATCGGATCCATATTTAAGTTCGTCTACTCCTTTAATCACAGTAAGCTTATCGGCAATAAAAGGATCCACTTCAGGCGCGTGTTCATTACCCCACTGCTGACCCTCCTGCCGAATTCCATTGTTGATCAGCAGCAACCTGTTGCCATGTAATCCATGAACCACCGGCTTCGAAACGTTCGTGCCGGTTCGTAATGTTGTAACCCCCGTTACACGATCCAAAGCATCTGCAAGTGAACGACCACGCAGCGACTCAAGTTCGCGGCCTTTGATCTCCTGTTTATAGCCCGAAGGAGGAACTGGCTTATACGCCGAAACCGTAACTTCTTCAAGGAGGTTTTGTGCATGCGGCATCAACACATCCAGGTGAACATGTTTGGTAAGCTGAATTTTTTTTATCACCGTCTCACAGTCGACGTGACTCACCTGCAAAGTATATGTGCCCGCACATAGCGAATCAAAAACGAAATCACCCTGATTGTTGGTCAGTACCTGTCTGCCGGCATTGATCAGTCGAACCGTAGCTCCTTCCAACTTGTCTTTTGTATGTTCGTCTTCCACATGCCCCGCGATTTTCAGGTTGCATTGTTGTGCATTCACTTCAATAGGATAAAGTGAAATGACGATGATCACAAATACGAATATCTGCTTCAAACCTTCTTATTTAATATGAAACCTCTTGTTACTTCTATGAAAACAAGAATTCGGGCGGACCGCGTAGAGACTGTTGGTGCGACTGCCAGGAAATCGTATCGAAGTGATGTTCAACAAATACAGTTCGAGAATCCGGCTTTTGAAGGTGAAGCTCTAATAAATTTGTTGGAGAGAATGGAAGATCTACCACCCATTGGTACTGATCGCAACGGTATCCCTGGTGTTCAACAGAAGCATGGGCACTATCTGAAATATGATATACGCTATCAGTATGTGATGAAACCAGGTCGTGCAACCAGGTACGGGGCAGAATGCTGAAGCTGAAAACCAGCATCAGCAGGGAAATTAAAACGGTTCTTATGGTGCTCTGGCGCCTCAAAAAAAAATGCAATGATGTGCAAATTTAAAAAATGCAACAACATTGCAAAATATCAATTAGAGGGAGACTGTTAATTCTTCACGAGCGCCGTCATGGGATGCTTGAGATTTTCATATCGGGCAAGGTCAACCTTGATGGAACCTACCGATAACTTACTTTCGATTCTCACCGGTATATGATTTGGGTCATCGGTGACCCAGATGGTCATTTTTTCACCGCCATCAAACACGTTGCCTTTTATCAGTAGAGGCTTCAACTTGATCGCCTCGAATTTGCCGTATTTTGTTTTTACCGTTTCCTTCCCCATGAAGCGGATATACATGCTGTGCACTTCATCGTCCAGAAACATGTTGAAGGGAATTTTATCGCCTTTTTTGTATTTGCTATAGTCAATATTGCGGGCATAATATAGGGAGCTGATCACATCCTGCACCTGGGTAGGTATCCTGAAAGTGCCTTTTTTCGATGTGGCCGTTAATTTCTTATGATCGAATATTACTTCATCCTGCCTTTTATAATCGCCTTCCTGCACGTCCCTAATAAACTTAAGGGGCTTTAGATTATCTGCATCGAATATGCTTTCATACCGGTCCCGCACCTTGAATATCCAGTCATACTTGGTATTGGTGGCACCTTTACCTACAACATGGAAAGCTTCCTGGTTATTATAATTTATTTTATTCGTAGTGAAGGAAGCATTACCCGCATTTACGTACAGGCCGATCACACTATAAAACACAGTATAGTCGATTCTCTCTCCGGCTTTGAAGGCAGACTGCTGCGGAATCGCTGCAGATGGCAACAGAAATACTGCCGTCAAAAGTGTCAGGATCGTTCTTGTAATATTCATTCGATTCATTTAGTCGCCTTTAAAAACGTTATCGAAAAATAGTTAGTTGCATGAAGCAACAATATTGTGCCATCTTAAGATTTTCATAGGACAATTCTTTCAATTGCCTGTGTTTGCTACGAATTGCTTTATTTTGTTCTTCACCAATTGTTGTTGATATGTTCGATGAAGAATTGCAGCCAACACGTAAAGAGAAACTGCTGTTTTTGTTAAGCATCGGTGTGCTGGTGTTTTTCATACTGGTGGTACTCATCCATGAATTGCAGCTGAGTGCTGTGCTCGTTGGCGCGCTTCAGGAATTTCTCACTTTTCCGATGATTGCCCTGTTGATCGTTCTTCTTATCATGACAACATTCGAATTCATTCGCCGGCGATTTGAAACCAGGTCATATCCCTTCTACACTATTGTTGTTCTTATAGTCACCATCCTATTCATGATGATCTTTTCCTAAATAAATTGAAAGCCGGGCAATGCCAGGCTTCCAATTTGCTAATCGTGCGTTGCCAGACAATTATTGCTGTGTGAATTCGCCGTCCGCTTTGATCACCACTTCGTCGCTGAGCATGGGAGCCGGAAAGCCTGCACCGATTCCAAAATCAGAACGTTTTACGATTCCTGTCAACTGAAAACCGGCAGTTGGTTTCTTATTCATCGGATTATCGATCGTTCCACGATAGGTTAGATCCATAGTAACCGGCTTAGTTACTCCGTGCATTGTCAGGTCACCAGTCAACTTATATTTATTTTTTCCGGCGCTCTTGATTCCAGTGCTCTTGAACGTAATGTTTGCAAATTTTTCAGCATCAAAAAAGTCTGCACTTTTCAGGTGCTTATCACGCATTTCAATATCTGTGTCGATGGTTGAAACGTCTGCCGTGAGAGAAATGCTTGCATCACTGAAATCCGGCTTGGTTGAATTTACTGTTACATCAAATTTTTTGAACGATCCGGATACATCACTGATACCGAGGTGTGTGATAGTGAAACCGAGCCTTGAATGCGCGGGATCTACCTTCCACTGTGCTGAAACTGTAAATGCCGAGAATACGAGGAAAGCTACGGTTGATAATAGAATGGTTGCTTTTTTCATCTGTCTTTGTTGTTTGATTGTATTATTTGAGAATTGGTTAAGAGGTCTTGAGATTCATTGTCGGTCGCGTTACAGCTTTGAAGCCGATTGCAGACACAAGTTCCTGAACCTGTTCTACAGCTTCTTTGTCGTTACCCGAAATGCTGCTTTCAATTGTTTGTTTAATGTCCTGTGGTTCATAGAATGCACCGACAGTTATATCTCCAAACGCTTCAACCACCTTGGCATTTGGCAGTAATTGTTGAACATCTGTTGCATTGGCGCTAACGATAACTGTTTTCTGGCAGGCAACAACGCTGATATTCTTAGTAATTTCTTCCAGCTCCGATGGAGCTACGGCAAGTACTATGATGTCTGCTTCCCATGTAGCATCGTAAGTGCAACCCGATGTTTCTATTTCTACAGCCGGATGGTCTTTTTTTATGCCTTCTACAAAACTTTCGATACTTGCAGGTTCGTGGGCACACAAAAGGATCCTGAAGTTTCCACTGCTTAATCCATAAGCTATGCCCTTGCCCTTCTCCCCGGCGCCAATAATCACTATAGTTTGAGGCGTGTGCATTTTTAAATTGTTTGTGATGCAAAGCTAATAAGAACGAAACAGCTATTCCATTGAAATTGAATAAGAAATCGCGTTGACAATTATCAACAGCCTCTGGATACAGGTTTCAAACTATGTTCACGGGTTAAAAATTGCGTAAGTATAAACCCTTAAAGTTGATAAATGTATTAATCGCGTTTAAAAAGTACGGATCGTTCAAAACCGCGTGCAGAAAGGGTTTGGAAGAAGGTGTTGTAGTTCTGAAAAATATCTGCACAAAAAAACACTTACAAATGATAAAAAAGTATCATAAAGAGGTGCGTTTTGAAAATACTTTTGGTGAAACACTTGCTGTATGAAGAAACATGTATTCCTCAAAGGAGTAGTATGGTTAATCTGTACTATGTCCTTTCTAGTCTCCTTCGCGCAGACCCGTAGAGTGACGGGTTCTATCACCGATGATAAAGGTGCAGCGCTTCCGGGTGCAACAATTACCGTAAAACGAACAGAGCTTGCGACAAAGACAGACGTGAACGGTGCCTTCACCCTTACACTTCCAAACAATTCAAACACCCTGGTGATTTCTTATGTAGGCATGGAAACCCAGGAAGTAAATGTAGCCGGTAAGACTACTGTAACTATCTCTCTTAAGCCTGCTTCCAACAACCTTACAGATGTGGTTGTGGTAGGATATGGTACCCGCAGAAGGGGGGAGGTTTCATCCTCGATCTCATCTGTGAGTGCTAAAGACATTAAGGACCTTCCGGTTTCTGGTCTCGACCAGGCAATTCAGGGAAAGGTTTCAGGTGTTACAGTAACGAACAACAGTGGACAGCCAGGTGGTGGTGTGTCTATTAAAGTTCGCGGTGTTACAACCATCAACAGTAACGACCCCCTTATTGTGATCGACGGTGTTCCTTTTGTAAGCAACACAAAGAACAGCTCAGGCTATGCAGGTCTTGGTGGATCAGATGGCCAGACCGGTAACTCGGTGATGGCTACAATCAACCCAAATGATGTGGAGTCCATAGATATCCTGAAAGATGCATCTGCGCAGGCGATTTATGGTTCACAGGCCGCCAACGGTGTGATCCTTATCACTACCAAAAAAGGTAAGGCTGGTGAAGGCAAGATCAATTACGATGTATACTTCGGCGCATCCGAAGTGTACCGTAAGTTGGACATGATGAACCTTCGGGAATTTGCACAATATCAGAATTCCGTTGTCAACTTCCTCGGTGTGGATTCAACAGCAGAATTTAAAGATCCTTCAGTTCTGGGAGAAGGAACCGATTGGCAGGACGCAATGTTCCGTCGCGGCAATGTAATGAACCACCAACTGAGTTTTTCTGGTGGTAAGGACAAAACGACCTACTATCTTTCTTTAAACTATTTTGATCAGACAGGTATACTTATCGGATCTGATTTTAAGCGCTATGCAACACGTTTCAATCTTGATCACCAGTTGAAGAACTGGATCAAAGTTGGAGTAAGTGCAAACGCTTCCCGAAGTGAACAAAACATCACACTGGCCGATGCTGCTGAAGGTACCATCTGGTGGGGTGCAATTCAAAGTCCATTGATCCCGGTAAAAAATCTTGATGGAACATGGGGTGGTGGACAAACGATCGGCGGCTTTCAATATAGCCAGGATAATCCCATCGCCAGAAGTTTCTACCGCGGAAATACTTCAACAAGTACACAGGTCTTCGGAAACATTTATGCTGACATTTCTTTCCTAAAAAATTTCTCGTTACGTAATGAGATATCTTATTCAGTTGGACAAAGCAGCAACCAGGCTTTCCAGAAATCTGGATTCATTGGAAACACTTCGCTGAGAAGTCAGATGTTCGACAACCGCAACACGAGCTATTATTACGCTTTGAGAAATTATCTTAATTACAATAAATATTTTGGTAAGCACAGCATATCAGCAACTGCCGGTCATGAAGCTCAATACTCATATTGGGAAGGATTGTCAGGTAAGAAACTGGATCTTGCAAACAACATCATCGATCTGAATGCTGGTAGCAGCGATCGTACCGGTTGGGAACTTGGTGGTGGCAAGGGCGAATGGACAATGGAATCTTACTTCGCAAGAGGTAGTTATTCCTACGACAATCGCTATGCACTTTCAGTAAGTATTCGTGCAGATGGTTCTTACAATTTCGGTCCTAATAACAAGTGGGGTTACTTCCCTGGTGCTTCTTTAGCATGGACTGTTACCAATGAAGGTTTCGCAGACGCGCTTAAAGGCGATGTGCTGAGTTTCCTGAAACTACGCGTGGGATATGGTGCTGTAGGTAATCAGAATCCTCCTGGTGGCGCACCCAATCCTCCATATACTACAGCGGTGGCTTTCTGGCCTGGTCCTGTTGGCTTCGGAACATCAAGTTATATCAGTGCAGCGAATCCTGATCTAAGCTGGGAATCAGTTGTAACGAAGAACGCCGGTATCGATATGAATCTTTTCAAAGGTCGTGTGGATCTGACAGTTGATGTTTATAAGAAGACAACTACCGATATGTTGTTGTTCCTTACAGGTCCAAGATTGATTGGTGTTGGCGACCAGTGGGATGATCTTAAAGCTCCCGTTGGTAACGTTGGACAAATGTCAAATACTGGTGTTGATGTTAGTTTGAATACAACAAATATTCGTAACAAGGACTTCCAATGGAGATCCCAGATTATCTTCTCTACTTATAAAAATAAGTTGGATAAGATGGCAAACTCCACAGCGGGTCTGACTGGAAAAGTGTACTATGATAACTACACACTCACTTACACAAATCCTGGTTATGCAGTAGGATCGTTCTTTGGTCTTGTTACCGATGGTTTATTCCGCACACAGGAAGATCTCGATAACAGCCTGCCGCAATTTGGATATAGTGTAGATGAAGATCATACATGGTTAGGTGATATTCGCTATAAGGATGTGAGCGGCGCAAACGGTAAGCCGGATGGTAAGATCGATGCGAACGACATTACTTACATAGGTAGTCCGCTTCCTAAGTTCACTTATGGTTTCACCAACAATTTTACTTACAAAGATTTCGATCTTTCTATTTTCCTGCAGGGAAGTTATGGTTCGAAGATCTTCAACTTCCTTCGCTGGCAGACTGAGAAAATGGACAATGCATATTACAACCAGACAAGAAGAGTACTTGACAGGTATACTGAAGACAACCAGGACGGTGCTTTGCCAAGATTTACCAATTTGAACGTGAACAACGTTGCAATGTCTGATCGGTATATCGAAGATGGTTCTTATCTCCGTATACAAAACATCACCTTCGGTTACCGCGTGCCTGTAACACTTACCCGTAAGGCAGGTATCAATAACGCAAGGGTTTATTTCTCGGTTCAAAATCTCCATACGTTCACAGATTATAGTGGATACGATCCAGAGATTGGCGCCTTCAATAACAATATCCGTTTAATGAATGTTGATATGGGTCACTATCCAAACCCACGTTCATTCACTGTTGGTGCCAACATAGAGTTGTAATAATTAACGACGTAAAAAAGACATCAAATGAAAAATATAAGATTATACGCCATTGTATTGTTGCTCTTCGCAGCAATGGCTTCCTGTAAAAAAGATTTCATCGATAAAGCGGCGCTTGATTCGACCACATTAGACAACTATTACAACACCGCTGAAGAAGTACGGGGACTAACCAGTACGCTTTATGGATTGCCCTGGTCAGGTTACGAGAACCGCGCCATGGATGCAATTGGTGATGTTATGGCAGGCAATGAACAAACAGGTGGTGGTGATGATCCCCCATTCATCAACTTCTCTTTATCAGCAACCTCTGTGAGAGTTGCCGATGCATGGAAGGTATTCTATAAGATTGGTGGATGGACAAGTGAATATATGAAAGCGCTTGAACTGAAGAAATCAAAAGGTGGCGATGCTACGTTCATCGATCCGGCAATTGCTGAATGTAATTTCTTCCGCGGTGCCGTATACTTCTACATTGCACGCATCTGGGGTGATGCACCTATTGTAACAGACCCGGGTGGAACGGCTTTGGGTGGAAACTTCAACATCCCACGATATCACAAGCAAGACGTTCTTCGCTTTGCATTAGAAGAATTGCAGAAAGCTGAAGCGGGTCTTCCCGAAACAGATCCTCAACCAGGCCGACTTACAAAATACGCGGCAAAAGGCATGATGGCTAAGTTGTATTTGTACCTTAAAGATTATGACAATGCGAAAGCAAAAGCTTTGGAAGTGATCAACTCAGGCAAATACGAATTGTTGCAGGATTACGGTGGAATGTTCACCAACAGTGCTCTTAATAACAACAAAGAAAGTATCTGGGCAATACAGCATCAGCTCACAGGCAACCCCTGGGGTTCAGGAAATCAAAAGAACCCGGATCGTGGTCCTGGTAATCTTCAGACTGCTGAAGCGCAAATGTGGGAGCTCTACATTCCATCTGTTGATATTCTTGAAGAATATGAGGATGGCGATAAGCGCAAGGATGGTTCAGTGATGACACATGGATGGAGTCGTCCACAATGGAAACCAAAAAATTCCAATGCTGCGTATAACGCTTTCATGGCAAGTGGATATAAATACGATACGCTGCAGCCCGTTGGTGAAGGTGGTCAGAAAAATGCCACTCGTTCTAACATCCTTAAGTATGTTGTGGGACCGGGCGCCGCTTACGGAGGTGAAGCCGTACTGGGCATGAACAGCGGCATCAACACAATGATGCTCCGTTATGCAGATGTGTTGTTGATCTATGCTGAAGCAGTTTTAGGTACACAGGCTTCAACTGCAGATGCAACCGCACTTGCAGCGTTCAATGAAGTACGTGAGCGCGCAGGTCTCGCTCCCAAAAACTCCATTACAATGGATGACATCATGCACGAGCGTCGCGTTGAATTTGCCTTCGAAGGTGATTACTGGTTCGATATAACACGCCAGGGATTTGCAAAAGCAAAAGCGATCATTGAAGCACAGAATCGTGGAACTGCAGATCAACCGAACTATGTAACGTTCCGTGAGGAGTTTATGCATCTGCCTATTCCTGCAGGTGAAATACTTCAGGACCCTGCATTGGCGGAACCTCCGGTATCTTATTATTAATCCCTAACAACAAATTCAAATGAAACAGTTTATAAATAAAATTCTACTTCTCCCCGTGCTGCTCGTTTTCGGAGCAGGGATGATGTTAACTTCCTGTAAGAAGGATGCGGACGGAGCGCCAGAGAACGCACCCGGAGCGATGTCTGTAAAACTGATCAGACCTGATTCGGCTGCCGGCGGTGAAGTGCTGATACTTGAAGGATCTGGAATCGGCGATATCAGGAGTATAGTTTTCGAACGCAATAATGTACCTGCATCAGTGATGTCAACTTTGAATACAGATCATAGTCTGGTATTCAGGGTACCGGATACGGCATTCGGTGGAGATCAGAATATTGTGTTCACCAACAGTGCGGGTAAATCTGCATCAGTTCCTTTCAAGGTGATCGCTCTTCCTACGGTGAGTATGGTGGAAGTTGAACACCTTCCCGGATTTATGGTTACTGATTACGTTCCCGGGGACATTTTGAAACTCACAGGTAACAACCTGGACGATGTTACAGATGTATTTATCGAAGGCACTAATGATCGCGCAGAAATTATTTTAGGCCAGACCAGGAAAATGATGTTTATAAAAATGCCTCAGACAAACAAGGTACGGGCAAAGCTAAAGCTTACTAACCTCTCAGGTTCAAGAGTGACCGATATGGAATTCGTGAATATTGATAAAGCTGTAAAGGTTTGGGTTGATGAATGGATACCCGGCATCGATAGCTGGGGCTGGGGTGGTGAATTTAAGTCATCGGCAGATGCACACATTACAGGTCCTAAATCATTGAAAGCAGCATTTGATCCGGGAGGAAGCTGGGGCGGCCTAGTATTCCACTCCGATGCAGGTGTGCCACTTTCGGGTAATTCATACATTTCATTCTGGGTAAAGGGTGCAGACGTGGAAAAGAATTTTAAATACATGATCAACTGGGGCACTGAGAAAACTCTTACCATCGCGCCTAACAAGTGGCAATATTTCAAGTTCCCAATTGCCACAACATATCCCGGCGTTTCAAAGATTCATGACCTTATCTTCCAGATACATAACGAAGGAAAGACATTGTACTTCGATAACATCGTGATAGTTCCTTAATCCTTTTTTCTTACACTGGTCCATGATTTCATGGGCCAGTTTTTTTTCATAGAACTCCGAACCATGCTTAAACACATCTGGAAGATTGCTTCCCCGCTTCTTCTATTCCTCCTGTTCGCTACTTCCTGTAGTAAAGATCCTGCTATTGAACCGGAACCGGGTAATGGCAACGGCAATGGCAATGGGGGCCAGTTTGAACAGCCCGTAGATCCTGCAATTGACAAAACAATCGGCTTCTTTCTTGAGCAGTGGACGCCGAGATCCTTTATAAAGCCTGCATTTAATGATGTGGCTAAACCCACAGCAGCAACAAGCGCATTTGTAACACTCGATGCGGCAAAAGTGATAACTAAAGTGCCGTTCTCTGTTTTTGGTCAGAACGCGAATGTGTGGATGAGCCCAATTGTTACAGAGCCCACATTGATGCAACATCTCAAAAATCTTAACTCTGGTCTTATTCGCATACCAGGTGGAAGCTTGAGCGATGTCTACTTTTGGAATGCACCATCTGATCAGCCGCCAGCCGATGCTCCTGCACAGCTTCCCGATGATCAGGGAAACATGAAACCTTCCGGATACTGGTATGGTAAGATCAATACCAACTGGTCGGCCTCCGTTGATAATTTTTACTCCATGATGGAACAAACGGGAGACCAGGCAATAATCACCGTGAACTATGGTTATGCCCGGTATGGCACCAGCGATGATCCCGTTGCTGCGGCTGCCCACCTTGCTGCAGATTGGGTGCGCTATGATAATGGACGTACGAAATACTGGGAAGTAGGCAATGAATGTAATGGTACATGGGAAGCTGGCTATCGCATTAACACTGCAACCAATAAAGATGGACAACCGCAGATCATTACCGGAGCACTGTATGGCAAACACTTCAAAGTGTTTTCAGATTCAATGCATAAAGCAGCACGCGAAATTGGGAAAACGATCTACGTTGGTGCATATCTACTTGAGAAAAAACCTGAAGGCTGGCAGACGCCCACCGATCATGGCTGGAATGCAGGTGTTCTGGCCAATATAGGCGATGCTGCAGACTTCTATGTGATACATAGTTATTTTACACCCTACAAAACCAATGCATCGGCGGAAGAAATATTGAATACCGGTGTTGATAACATGACTGCAATGATGAGCTTTATGAAGAAGACTTTTGCAGATGCCGGTGCTGTTATAAAACCTATTGCCTTAACTGAATGGAACATCACTTCTGAGGGTTCGCGTCAACAGGTATCTTTCATCAGCGGAATGCATGCAGCAATAATTCTTGGCGAAAGTCTCAAAAATAAATATGGTCAAACAAGCCGATGGGATCTTTCGAATGGATGGTCTGATGGAAACGATCACGGCCTCTTCAACAGCGGCGATGAACCCGGTGTAAGCAAATGGAATCCGCGTCCTGCTTTTTACTACATGTATTTTTTTAAGAAGATGTTTGGTGACAGAATGATTGAAACAAATGTAACCGGTGGACTGCTTGCTTATGGCTCTTCATTTACCTCAGGCGAGAAAGGAGTGGTGCTGGTAAATCGATCGGTGAATGCGCAAACAGCAACAATAACATGTAAGAATTTCAAACCCGGTGATCGTCTTTATTATTACACCTTGTCTGGAGGTACAGATAATGGAGATTTTTCATCAAAAGTTTTTGTGAATAATGTTGGGCCTGCTGAAGCAACGGGAGGTCCATCAACTGAATACACAACAATAAAAGCAAATTCTATGACCACAGCGAATGGCATTAAGATCACCATTCCTAAGAGGTCAGTCGTTTATATGGTCATTGATAAATAAACACATTGTATGCAAAGAAGAGACTTTCTCCGAAATGCCGGAATGGCAACCGCTGCCCTGAGCCTTGACCTGCCCGATGTCTTTGCTAATAATAAACATAAGAATAAATTACCGCGTTGGCGAGGTTTCAATCTTGTAGATTTCAACACTCCAAACCCTCATGCAAATCGTCGGTATACTACAGAAGAGCATTTGAAAATGATGCGGGATTGGGGGTTTGACTTTATCCGTCTGCCTATTGCTTATCCTTACTATGTCCGATTCGATCGGAACAGAAACATCACTCCTGAAGAAGTGTATAACATCGATGAGGAACGAATTGCAAAGATTGACTCTCTCGTTCAACTTGCACACAAGCATAATTTGCATGTTAGTCTGAACTTACATCGTGCTCCAGGTTATTGCATCAATGCCGGATTTCATGAACCTTATAATTTGTGGAAGGACAAGGAGGCACAGAATGCATTTTATTTCCATTGGAATTATTGGGCTAAGCAATACAAAAACGTTTCTAATAAGAAAATAAGTTTTGACCTGCTCAATGAGCCATGTATGCGTGAGGACATGAATGATCAACATTCCAAAAACAGTGCAATACCGGGAGCATTGTATAAAGAAGTTGCAGGCAACGCAGTCAAATCAATCCGTAAAGAAAATAAAGATCATCTGGTTATAGCCGATGGAAACAATGTGGGCAATGATCCCGTACCCGAACTAAAAGATCTCAACATCGGGCAAAGCTGTCGCGGTTATTTTCCGCATGCGATCTCACACTATAAGGCGCCGTGGGCGAATAAGGATCCTGAAAGTTTACCCCTTCCAAAATACCCAGGTCAGGTGGGCAATCAGTACTTTGACCGCAAGCTTATTGAAAATTATTACAGTCGATGGATCGCATTGAAGGAAAGTGGAGTGGGAGTGCATTGCGGTGAATGCGGTTGTTGGAACAAAACTCCCCATGAAGTTTATCTTGCCTGGTTCAATGATGTGCTTGATGTGTTGACTAGTAATGGAATCGGCTTTGCACTATGGGAGTTTATCGGCGATTTCGGTATCCTGAATTCAAACAGAGCCGATGTTGAGTATGAAGATTTTAACGGCTACAAACTGGATAGAAAATTATTAACTCTTCTACAGAAATATTAAGATCATGAAGAATTGTGTGGCAGCTTTACTTGCTTTCCTTTTTTTAAATGCCGCAATGGCTCAACACGCATCACGGACATCCTTCAACGACAAATGGAAATTCCTTTTGGATAGCACCAATACTTACGAAGGTGTCGATGTGAATGATAAGGAGTGGCGCGTGCTAAGGCTGCCACACGACTGGAGCATAGAAGGAAAGTTTGATCCCGGAAATCCATCGGGTGTTGGAGGTGGTGCACTGCCAGGAGGCGTCGGTTGGTACAGAAAACAGTTTACAGTTCCGGCCTCTATGAATGGTAAGCAATTGTTTATTGAATTTGATGGCGTGTACATGAATAGCGAAGTGTTCATAAACGGAAAATCACTTGGCCTTCGACCCAACGGATACATCTCCTTTCAATACGATCTTACACCACACATAAAATTTGGCGAGCGAAATATTATCGCAGTAAAAGTGAACAATTTGAAACAGCCAAACTCGCGCTGGTACAGCGGTTCCGGTATTTATCGAAACGTGTGGCTCACTGCTTTGGATAAGTCGCACATTCGTCACTGGGGAACGTATATCCACACAACCGATGTTACTTCAATCTCTGCGATTGTGAATGTAAGTACCGATATTGAAGCTTCATCCAATTCAGCGCTTCAACTGCAAACAACCATTTATGATCCTACTGGCCGGAAGGTGATTGATACTTTGATGTCAGCCGCTCCAACGAGTTCTTCTCAAAGTTTTCTATTACGAAACCCCAAATTATGGTCAATTGAATCACCGGTTTTATATAAGGTAGTAACTTCTTTGAAACGCAATGGAAATGTTATCGACACATATCGTTCAACATTTGGTGTACGGCATTTCTACTTCGATGCAGACAAAGGATTTTTCCTCAATGGCAAACACGTCAAGATACTGGGCGTTTGCAACCACCATGATCTTGGTGCGCTTGGTGCTGCGATAAATTATCGCGCACTTGAAAGACAACTGGAGATCATGAAAGGTATGGGAGTAAATGGTATCCGCACATCCCACAATCCTCCTGCTCCGGAACTCCTTGAACTTGCCGATAAGATGGGCTTCATTGTGATGAATGAGATGTTCGACATGTGGAAGCGTCCAAAAACACCTTTTGATTTTTCACTGGCATGGGACGAATGGCATAAAAAAGATCTTGAAGACTTTGTGCGCCGCGATCGCAATCATCCATCGGTCTTTATCTGGAGTGTTGGAAACGAGATACCCGAGCAATGGGGCGAAAAAGGTGATAGCAGCGGCATGCTCATATCACGCGAACTTGTTGCTATCACAAAAGCTCTTGATACAACCAGGCCTATTGTAACGGCAAATAATGAAGTAGGTCCACATAACCAATTGATCCAGTCAAATGCATTTGACCTGGTTGGTTTCAATTACAATCATACCAAATGGGGTAGTTTTAAAAAGGACTATCCTGGAAAGAAACTGATCATCACTGAGAGTACATCCGCTCTTCAGACGCGTGGGTATTATGATCTGGTTCCGTGGGACTCAGTGCGGTTATGGCCCGTACGCTGGGACATTCCGCTGAACAACGGCAATCCGGGAAATACGGTGTCGGCTTATGATCATGTAAGAACCCCGTGGGGCTCTACTCATGAAGAAAGCGTGAAGGAATTGCTGAAATATGACCATGTATCCGGGATGTTCATATGGACCGGTTTTGATTATCTCGGCGAACCGACCCCTTACTTATGGCCATCGCGAAGCTCATATTTCGGAATCGTTGACCTTGCGGGATTTCCTAAAGATGTTTATTACATGTATAAAAGTGTGTTCACTGATAAGCCCGTGCTTCACCTGTTTCCGCATTGGAACTGGAAGAAAGGAGACAGTGTTGAGGTGGTGGCTTATTACAATAATGCCGATGAAGTGGAGCTGTTGTTAAACGGTAAGTCACTCGGTAAAAAATCGAAACAGGGAGAGGATTTACATGTAAGATGGAAAGTTGCCTATCAACCCGGAACAATAAAAGCGGTTTCAAGGAAAGACGGTAAAACGATATTGACCCGGCAGGTGAA
This sequence comes from Bacteroidota bacterium, assembly GCA_023437225.1. Classification (GTDB taxonomy): domain Bacteria; phylum Bacteroidota; class Bacteroidia; order Chitinophagales; family Chitinophagaceae; genus Flavitalea. The sequence goes on from JAEZGS010000026.1 coordinate 144,076, forward strand.
TACGGCGGAAAACGCTGTAGGGCTTACACTTAAAGCCGATAGAAAATTAATTCGTGCAGATGGCAAAGACCTTGTATTTGTTACCACAACCATTGTCGATGCGAAAGGAAACATGGTTCCCGATGCCAACCATCTAATAAAATTTACAGTAACTGGCGCCGGTGAGATCGTTGGTGTAGACAATGGAAATCCCACATCACTTGAATCGTTCAAAGGGAATATTCATACGGCGATGAATGGCCTTGCGTTGTGTATTGTACAATCCACGGGGAAGAAAGGGGAGATTGTAATAAAGGCAGCTTCAGAAGGCATGAAGCCAGTATTGATCAAGGTACGGGCTGATTAAATCGTCAAAGAAAAAGCCCTCCGCAGTATACGGAGGGCTAAGTGGAGAATACCGGGCTCGAACCGGTGACCTCTACGCTGCCAGCGTAGCGCTCTAGCCAACTGAGCTAATTCCCCAGGCGTTGCAAATATATAGCGACAGCTTACCATCGCAAAAATATTCTTCCGCTTCTTTGTAACTTGGTCGCAAACCATAATATTGGATTCAAGGATTCCAACCATAAAAGAAATCGCGCGACGTCTTAACGTTTCTGTATCCACAGTTTCACGCGCCCTGAATGATCATCCACGCATCGGCCTTCGTACCAAAACGCGTGTTCGTGAACTCGCAAACGAACTGAATTACGAGCCCAATCGCACCGCAATAAGTTTCAAACAGCAGAAGACCTATGTAATTGGGGTTGTACTTCCCTATATCCGCGAGGAATTTTTTTCGGAGGCAATCGGTGGAATCGAAGCTGCAGCAATGGAGCACCAGTATACCATTTTATTCGGCCAGAGTTATGACGATCCTCAACGCGAAAAGCAGGTAGTGGAAGCGATGAAAAAACAAAGAGTAGACGGACTCATTATTTCACTTGCCAAAGACACCACATCATTGGAACACCTGCAGTCGCTCGAGCATTATGCGATACCAGTAGTTTATTTTGATCGTGTTCCTCCAGGAGAGAACGCACATAAAGTTTATTGCAACCTTCATCAGGGAACAATCGAAATGATCAATTGGTTGTTTAGTCGCGGTCTTAAGCGCATTGCTATGATAAATGGGCCGGAAGCCATGCCAGCCAGCAGGGAGCGATTACGAGGCTATATCGAAGGTGTATCGCGAAAAAAATTGAAGGTGGATATGCAGATGGTGGAGACGACGGATCTTTCCCGGGAAAGCACTTTTGCTGCAACAGAAAAACTACTGTCGCTCAAGAATAGACCTCATGTGATTATTTCGTTCAACGATTATGTGCATATGGACGCTGTTCAATGTGCGTTGCAAAAAGGTATCGCCGTGAACAAAGAAATCTTCTTCGCAAGCTATGCGAACCTTTCTATTACAAATTATACAGTGCATCCGCCTTTTGCCTCCATCGAGCAATATCCTTATGGACAGGGCGAAAAAGCGATGGAGATGATGATGCGCATACTGGACGAACGACAGCATTCCATGCCTGCAAATTATTACCAGGAGGAAATGACTGCAACGCTCGTAAGAAGAAGCTGAAGGCAAATCGAAATGGGAAATGGAAAACGGGAAACAGGATATATTCAATTCCCAATTATCATTTCTCAATTACTTCATCTTACTGCAGCTCGGGTTGCATACGATATGGCCTGAATCCCGGCTGCTGATCGTAGAACCACTTGTTGTAAAGATTCCTCATTTGCTGCACCCAGGTTGCGGGCTTTATTTCTTTTTCAAAATAATCAGCATGCAGGATACGTACTTTCATCAACACCACATGGTCCATTGCGGTGGCCTTAAGTTCGTCGGTAAGTGAAACAACACTATTGAGATCTTCAGGATCGTCTACAATACTTGCTTTGCCGTTGATTTTTATATAAAACCGTTTTCCCTTTCGGAAGAATTCCAGGCGGGCCGGAAACTCTTTATCAAACTGGTGTAAGGCCTGGCTTGGACGATTTATAAAAAACCAGATTTGTCCTACTTCATCAACCTTCAACGCAGTTACGATAGTAGTGGGCATTCGAAGAACAGAATCGCTCAACGAAAAAAATAAAGCACTTCTGAGTTCGTGGATCTTCTCTTTTAAAAATGTGATGTCAGATTCAGGTAGCATGCAGAGTTTTTTAACAAGATGTTCAAATCTGATACCACGGTGACCCTCACTAAAATTGAATGAATAAGCGTGGTAAGTGTTTGTGGACATTTTTCTACAGCACCATAACGAAAAGAATTGAGAGCTAAAGTCCGCTTGCTGCTTTCCGCTTCCCGCTTTCTGTATCCCGCTTCCCGCTTCCCGCTTTCCGCTTTCTGTCAAACCTATTGCTCACTTCCAAGCATCACACGAAGATGCGACAATGCGGTTCTTACCCTGGTCTTGACTGTATTTAAAGGCAACTCTTCCATTTTGGCGATCTCGGGATGTGAGTAACCTTTGAAGTAAACCAGGTCTATCAACTTTTTATGTTGAGGCTTTAGCCTGGAGACATAACGGTAAATGCCAATACCGTCTGTCTTCATATAGTAGTGATGTGAATTGATCAGAGATACGTCGCAATAGTTGAACGATACCTTTTTCTTTTTTTGTTGGTATGCCTGCGAACGGGTCGTGTCAATGGCGGCGTTTCGCGCAATATTCAACAACCACGTATAAAGTTTTCCGCGCGAAGCGTCATACCCTTCAATCTTTTGCCACACATTAAGGAAGACCTTCTGCAGGCAATCACAGGCGTCGTCTTCGTATTGTACGATCTGCAGGATAGCTTTGTACAGAGCGTTTGAATAATTGTTGTAGAGATAATGGAATGCTTCTTCATTCCTTGCTTTCAGTTTACGGATTAATTCCTTTTCAGAAAGGTTGTTCGACGTTGGGACTATCTGGTTCATTGAACCGACACCTCTAAATATTCGTGCCACTTTTTGAGCATTTCATGCGATGGCATATTTTTTTCTCATGCATCAGAAATTAATCATCAAAAAATACGATTATGCCAAGGCAATCGACCACTACAAAAAAAAGTGCAACTTCAACCAAGAAGGCGTCAGGCACCAAAAAAGCATCTGGCGCTTCATCTGCTGCTCAGCAAAATACCATGTTAGAGAAGTTTGTCGTTGACATGCTGAAGGATATTTACTATGCTGAAAAAGCAACGTTGAAGTCAATGGCAAAGATGCAAAAGGCTGCGACTACACAAACATTGAAGGATGCATTCGCAACACACATAGAACAAACGCGCGAGCAGGTTACAAGGCTGGAAGAAGCATTTGAAATGCTCGGAAAGAAAGCGCAGGCGAAAAAGTGTGAGGCTATGGATGGTTTGATAGCTGAAAGCCAGTCGGCAATGGAAGATACTGAGGCCGGCTCAATGACACGCGATGTTGCGCTGATCGTGTCTGCTCAAAAGGCTGAACACTATGAGATCGCCAGTTACGGTAGCCTCGCGCAACTTGCACGTACAATGGGTAATGAAGATCTTGCTGAACTGATGGAGCAAACTCTTCAGGAAGAAAAAGAAACGGATCAACTGTTGACATCAATTGCAGAAAACGATATTAATTTCCAGGCAGAAAATGAAGACGAAGAGGAAGAAGAATAACTGACTGGAATCACGATCTGCGCTCATAAGCAGTAGGGTTTAGGGGTTAAAAGCCAGGTTACAAAGCCTGGCTTTTTTGATATCAAAAAACTATCATGGCAATATTTGGACTAAGCGGCGAACAACTGGTGGGGATTAGTGCCGGGATATTAACAAGCATATCCATGCTTCCACAAGTGATCAAAATGATTCGCGAAAAAGAAGCGGCACAAGTATCGATTGTAATGATCCTGGTACTTATTGCAGGCATCTCATTATGGATATGGTATGGTGTAATGAAACAAGACTATCCTATCATATTCACAAATTCCTTTTCTCTGCTTATCAATCTAACGATGGCGGGGTTGAAGATCAGGTACCGAAACAATGGATAGCATATGGAAACCACAAACGTAACACTAACGCATAAGGAGTATCTGCAGATCGACCGCGATTACGAACGGACGGCGCAGTTGGCAACGCTTGTCTATGTGTGCGACCAGTCTCCCGGAATAAACAGGTTGAAAAAAGGCAAAGGCTTCCACTATTTGTTCGACAATAAACGGGTAACGGATAAAGAACAACTGGAACGTATTCGCAAGCTTGCGATACCACCTGCATGGACCAATGTGTGGATCTGTCCGCTCGATAATGGACACATACAGGCAACCGGTCTTGATGCCCGCAAGCGAAAACAATATCGCTATCACAGCCTTTGGCATACACTAAGGCATGAAACGAAATTCCATCGCATGTATGAGTTCGGGCGGGCGCTCCCGGCCCTTCGGTTACAGGTTGAACAGGATCTGTCAAGAAAAGATCTTTGCCAGGAAAAAGTACTTGCACTTGTTGTGAGTCTCATGGAAAGGACATACATACGAATCGGCAATAGCGGATACGAAAAGTTATATGGTTCGTATGGATTGACAACATTGAAGGATAAACACGTTTCAGTTGATGGTAGTCGTATCTCGTTTTGTTTTACCGGCAAAAAAGGTATCGAGCATAAGGTTAACCTTCAGAACCGACGTATTGCGCGGGTTGTGAAAGAGTGTCGGGAGATACCAGGCAAGGAACTTTTTCAATATATCGATGAAGAAGGCAATCGCAAATCGATCGATTCAGGATCAGTGAACGCGTATCTCAAGCAGCACCTCGGTATGGATTGCACTGCGAAAGATTTCCGTACCTGGGCAGGATCGCTTCACATACTTTGGGCATTCAAATCAGTTGGACAGGCATTAAACGAAACCGATAAGAAGAAAAAGATCATAGAGGCCTTAGACATTGTTTCCAGGAAATTGGGCAACACGCGAACTGTATGTAAGAAGTATTATGTGCATCCACAATTGATTGCTATGTACGAGGAAAATAACCTTGATAACTATATCAGAAATCTTGATGAGATTGAACATCCTGATGAAGTAACAGGACTAACTCATGCAGAAAAGATACTAATGAAAATACTTACCGCGCTCCATCAATCATACGCTCCAAAGCCTTGATGGGAGCGGTTTGCAGCCATTAGTGATATAAAATGAGAAAGACCATCTTGCGATGGTCTTCTTCATTAAAATCAGATAATAAGGCTGACTTATTATGCTTTCTTAGCGGCTTTCTTAACAGCTCTTTTAGGAGCAGCTTTCTTAGCAGCTTTCTTTGTTGCGCCTTTTTTCGCAGCCTTCTTTGGTGCGGCTTTCTTAGCAGCTTTCTTTGCAACTTTTGCCATAAAATAGAATTTAATTGTTAGTAATGGCAGCAAGATAAAACTTTTTTGATTAAGTATATATGCTGCAGAATTAATGTATTGTATAACGCAAGTGCGGGGCAATTATTTCTACAAGGTTTTTGATCAGGCACAAAATTTTTAATGTTATAGGCATCTGGTAATTTTTAAACTACATAACTATGGCTACAAATGATCAAACAGTTGAGGTGTTGAATGACCTCATACGAATCAATAACGATCGTATTGTCGGTTACCAGCGTGCAACAGAAGAAGCACGCGATATCGATGTGGATCTTCGAACCATCTTCAACAGAATGGCAGAAGAAAGTAGGCAGTTTGCTGCTGAGCTTACACAGGAAGTTGTTAAACTCGGTGGTGAGCCTGCAACAGGAACAACCGCTTCTGGAAAAATATACCGGGTATGGATGGATGTCAAAGCAACATTCAGCGGAAAAAATCGCCAGGCAGTTTTAGAAAATTGCGAGTTTGGTGAAGATGCTGCTCAACGTGCATATGAGTCTGCACTATCGTCGGATGCAGAAATGAGCGCCGATGTTCGTCAGCTTATCACCAACCAGAAAGCCTCTTTGAAAACATCTCATGATGTGATCAAGAAGTATCGCGATATGCATAAAGCTGTTAATGATGCAGCCGACGATATCAATGATGCTGTTGATAAAAATCTCCGGTAACGGAACCAGTATATCAATACCCTTTTTAGCAATGCCGGCCCCTGAGTCGGCATTGTTGTTTCCACTTGTTATTGTGGGCATATGTGATATAACGACCACATTTATGTGTGGCAAAGTTTTTTCTTGGAAAATAAAAAACGACGAACATGTTAACCAACCAATATCAGTCAGTTCCTTACATGAAGAGCATGGCAAGCTGCCTCAATAAAATGGTCAGCGATGGATACACTGAAGATTTTAAAGTGACAGACGAAGGTTTAAAATCATTGCAATCCAATCAGGTATATCAGCCTGCATCCATTAAAGTAGTCAACTTCTTTAGATTTGAGGGAGTGTCAGATCCCGATGATATGGCAATACTTTATGTAATCGAAACGGACGATGGTTGCAAAGGAACCCTGATCGATGCATTCGGTACCTACTCGGATGCCAATGTAAACAACTTCATGCTTGAAGTGGAAAACATCAATAAGAAAACAGAGAAGCGCCACGACCAATAGAGTCGCGAAAGACTGGTTACATAATTCTACAATTCGCCTGACCTTGATATGAAAAAGCTAAAGACCTATTGGCAGATCTTAAAAAAGAGCGGTTCCGGATTTATTGATGACAATGCATTTAAATTAAGCGCTTCCTTATCCTACTATACGATTTTTTCTATCGGCCCGGTGCTCATCATCGTGATCTCTCTGGCTGGTTTGTTTTGGGGACGTGAAGCAGTACAGGGCCAGATCTTTTACCAGATCGATGGCATGATAGGGAAGGAAGCTGCAGTTCAGGTTCAGGAGATAATCAAGAATACATTCCAGACAGGCAAGGATACAATCGGTACCATCATTGGAATTGTGCTGCTTGTTGTAGGGGCTACCGGTGTGTTCATCGAAATGCAAGACTCCATCAATTCAATCTGGTCCGTAAAAGCAAAACCCAAAAAGGGCTGGCTGAAGTTGATCATGAATCGCGTCATATCCTTTTCCATGATCGTATCACTCGGCTTTATTTTGCTGGTGTCGCTTGTGATTAGTGCATTTCTGGATGCCATGAGCAAGATACTCTCCGCTTATTTTAAGGATGCGATGCTTGTGTTTTTTATGATCCTTAATTACATAGTTGTACTGGCAGTTGTAACGATACTTTTTGCTATCATATTTAAAGTTCTTCCTGACGCAAAACTGAAATGGCGGGACGCTCTGATTGGTGCCGCATTCACCGCGGTATTATTCCTTCTCGGAAAATTTGGAATCAGTTTTTATCTTGGACAATCTGAGCTGAGTACAACTTATGGCGCTGCGGCGTCGATAGTTATACTTCTTACATGGGTCTATTATTCTTCGCTCATCTTGTTTTTTGGAGCAGAATTTACAAAGGCATATGCGGTCACTGTTGGAGGTGGTATTCATCCAACGGACACAGGTGTACTTATAAAGAAAATTGAAGAAAAAGAAGTTCCGGAGGCGAAACAGGTGCCGCGTGAATCGCTGGAAAATAAATAGCGATGGCACAAAATTCGTATACATCCGCAGATCAATGATTACCTATGCGCAGTAATTTTAAACCCGCCTTCTATTTCGGATTGTTCAGTCACCTTGTATTATTTGTGGGGTTAGCCATGAAATCCTTTGAACACCCTTTGTCAAATTACATCATATTCGGAAGTTTTGCCCTCGGTTTTATATACTGGATGTGGGCAATATTTCAGCTTGTGGGCGATACAAATATTCAAAAAGAACAAAAGACATTCTGGTCCATTCTGGTAATTTCCGTTCCAATGTTTGGAGCAATGTTGTACCATATACTCCAGATAAGGCGCGGAAGGACAGCCGCTTAAGGATGTGGCCCATATTTTGCCGTAGGATGTCCAATGCCTTTGCCATATAAAATTGGATATCCGAAAATTTTAATGTGTGGACTGCGTGTATGTATGTACGTTAGATAAACTACATTGCAGGTTCCTGCATCTGATGTTATATGAAAGCCATTACCAAATCTGTATTCTTAACTATTAATATACATTGTACCATGAAATCAGCTACCCACATTTGGCTACCTTTCGCAGCGTTGGTTTTTATCTTTGCTTCCTGTCAAAAAGAAGAAAACAAAAAGTCTGAATTGTCTGAAAAGAGCGATCAATTCAAAGGCTACGTTCAAAATAAGGCTTTCGTTGCTGTAGATTTTTATTCTGACAAACCGGTTGATTACATCAAAGACGACCAGGAAGTTCGTGCAGAAACCGATCTCCGTAAGTATATGTATACTTACATTAAAGATGATCGTATTTTATTTGACGCCAATGGTGTTTTACGCATCAATCAGAATTCCCTCAAAATTCCAGGCAATGATTCTGCAGTATTGGTAAGATCCTGGGAGATTCGGCCGGGCACCCAAACTGTCAATGTAAATTTCGTTGACTATGATTACCGTCAGCGTCTTTATCACCTCGTGGAATACAATGACACTACCTTTCTCGCATATGTAGATTATGACGGAGGTGCAAAATTGTATTCGCGTTTCTCGAAGAGATAATTGAATCGTGCAGATATAATTTAAGCGCAGTGCTAAACAGGCACTGCTTTTTTTATTAGCTCGCTTTTTTCTTCTTGGTTTCGAGGCTGGCCTTCAATTGTGCCATCAGGTCTTCGGTCTTTGAATGAACCACACGCATCGACGGTTCCGGTAATGCTTTGCCTTTAGCTTTCGCCTTTATCACTTTCATCAATTCTGCAGTGTAAGTGTCCTTATACTTTGATATGTCGAATTTAGTTGTTAGTTGGTCGATGAGGTTAATCGCCATTTTCAATTCGGCCGGTTTGCTATCGGCTTTAGGAATATTGATCTCGTCAGGCTTGCGGATCTCCTCCTCATACCTGATCTTCTGCAGTACCAGGATGTCACCAATTGGTTTAACAAGAGCAAGCGATTCTTTGGTTCGCATTACGAAGGTAGCAATGCCGGTCTTGCCTGTTTTTTTAAGGGCGTCTCTTAACAGCGCATATGCTTTGGTACCTGATTTCTGCGGCTCTAAATAATAAGGCGTTTCATAATACATGGAGTCTATTTCCTTTTCTTCGACAAACTCCGCGATCTCGATGATCTTTGATTTTTCTGGACTTGCTTTTTTATAATCTTCATCGGACAATACCACATATTGCCCGTCGAGGTTATAAGCTTTGACTATATTCTCATAGGAGACCTCTTTTCCGGTGCTCTCATTAACACGTTTAAATTTAATGTTGGACATGTCCTTCTTATCCAGCATGTCCAGATCAAGTTCGCTTTGCTGCGTTGCGCTGAAGATTTTGACCGGTATGTTTACCAGGCCAAAACCGATGGCGCCGCTCCAGATAGACCTCATAACAAACGTTTAGATAACATGTATAACTTTTATGCCAATCGAGGGAAAAAATTCGGCGTATTGTAGAATCGATTACCCGTGTATCGATTGATTGTCAGCGTATAGCGAAGAGGTATAGTATTTGGATTAAGGGGTGTATGAACCAAATTAGTAAACTATGAAAAAACAATTGTTGTTAATCGGCAAAACACTATTTGCCGGATTCTTAGTAGTAGCTACAACGTTATCCGTATCCGCCCAGGTACAACAGACTTCGTCAGAAGTATCGCTGACTCCGAAAATCGGGGTAAAGGGTGGTGTGAACTTCACAAATTTATATGTTGATGATGTTCACGATGAAAACGCGAAAGCAGGATTGAACCTGGGTCTTTATGCAAAAATCCCTGTGACAAGGGGATTCTCATTTCAACCTGAGGTTTTATACAGTAGCAAGGGCTCGAAGGTAGCCTACAACAACTCATTGATTGGCGGTGAGTATCGGTTTAACCTTAACTACATTGAGGTACCATTGGTGGGGGTGATCAACGTTGGAAAGAACTTCAACATTCATGCAGGTGGATATGCCGCATATCTCACTTCCGCTAACATTAAAGCTGAAGACAATGGTCACTCCAATGAGTCTATTGTCGATTTTAACGAAGATGCGTTTAACCGCTTCGACTACGGTTTATTAGGTGGAGTGGGCTTTGATGTAAAAGGCTTCACACTTGGTGCTCGTTATAACTATGGGCTAAACCAGGTCGGCGAAAAATCCAATTCCTTTATGTCCAACACCGTACTCCGTAACGCAAAAAATCAGGGCGTTACCGTGTATGTTGGATTCGGCTTCTAACGTAGGCTGCGAACTGAAAAATTACAAATACGAGGCTGTCTCATTTAATTGAGACGGCCTCTTGTTTTATTGTTTATTTGCCTCTTCGGCTTTTGGAAAGCTGATTGTAAAGCTGGTTCCCTTGTTCACCGCGGAGCTGACATCAATATGCGCCTTGTGTGATTGAAGAATGTTTAGAGTAGAAGCAAGACCAAGCCCAAGACCGTTGCGTTTGGAAGTGAAGTAAGGTTCAAACAGACGCGAAAGATTTTCTTCACTTATACCAGCACCGTTATCACTTATTTTGACCATCTGCCTGTTCATTTCGGTTCCGATCAAGATTGATAACTGCCCCTTTTCTTCCTCCATCGCTTCAATTGCATTGATAATTATATTCAAGAAGGCAATCTTCAACTTTTGAGGGTCTCCCATGATATATGCAGGCTCATTGATATATCTAACAGCAAGCCGAATCTTCTGCAGGGTTAACCTGTCAAGCGCAGAAGCAATACTTTCATCAAGAATGTATTGCAGGGAAACCTTTTGAACCGCCATCTCTGTCGGCCTTGAAGAATTCAACAATTCAGTAATAATATCTCCGATCCGTTTACTATTCCTATGAACGATGTCCAGGTAAATCTGTGAATCCGCTGCCGCATCTATTTCATGGGCCAGTTGCTCAACAGCCAGGTTAATATTGTTCAGAGGGTTTCTTACTTCATGTGCAAGGGTCTGCACAAGACGTCCGGCAGCAGCAAGTTTTTCTGCCTGCAGAGTTGCTTTTTCCGCCTTTTTCAAATGTGTGATATCATGCAACAGCCCGTTGATGTTGATCGTGTCATTGCTGGTAAGCTCTGTGTTCAGTGAAAGGATGCAGGTTTTTTTTTCATTCGTGCTCGATACAATCTCAAGTTCGTGTTCAGAAATTCCACCTTCTTCTTCCATTTTCTGCTGAACGATCCCTCTCGCTTCTTCATCCATAAATTCGAGCAGGGTTCTATTCAGCAACTCCTGTTTGGACAATTCAAAAAGATCCGATGTAGCATCGTTTACATCCTTAAAGCGAAGGTTGTTGTTGCAAATAAATACAGCATCTTTTGATTTCTCAAACAAAGACCTATACTTCCGCTCATTCGCTTTGAGCGCCTTCAATGAATTCGCACGATCAAATGAATAACGAATACAACGTTCGATCTTTTCTTCGTTAAGATCTGATTTTACCAGGTAGTCCATTGCGCCAGCCTGCATGGATTCAAGATCGATTGCCTGGTTTCCCTTGCCGGTCAATAGTATCATCGGCTCTTCTATGTTGAAGGCTGACGCTTCCTTTATTAATTGAAGACCTGTCTTGGGTCCAAGGTAGTAATCGATAAAATACAAATCATACCTGCGGTTGCGTATATGATCAAGTGCCTCGGGGTAACGGAAACACCAGTCAATCTGAAAATGAGAATCTTTAATCTTCCTGATGTAGTCACTGGTGATGAAGAAATCGTCCTCATCATCGTCGATTACAAGGATCCTATGGGGTGTTGATAGCATTCTGTTGTCAGGGTTGTTTTTCTGGTAAGATCGTTATAAAGCGGGCACCTTTACCGGGCTCGCTTTGAGCAATAATAAATCCGCTATGATTTTCTGCTATCTTCTTGCAAATGGCAAGACCAATCCCGGAGCCCGGGTATTCTGATTTGCCATGCAGACGTTGGAAAATCTGAAAGATGCGATCGGCATATTCCTGTTCGAACCCAATGCCGTTATCATTTACCTGCAATTTAAAATAATTTGCTTCCGGAAGACGCAAAGAAGATTTTTCCGCAGCAGTGAGTGCGCGTGCGCGTATATCAATACGGGGCACTTCTCCGGGTTTCCGAAACTTTATAGCGTTGGAGATAAGGTTGGTCATAAGCTGATGCACCTGTGATGGGATCGCCTCGATGACAGGAAGTGTTTGACTTGTTATTATGGCGCCAGTTTCTTCAATCTTTAATTCAAGCTCTGCTTTTGCATTTTCAAGAATGGAACCCAGATCAGTTTCCTGGAACGGTTGATTGTGCCGGCTTGTCCGGGAAAATTCTAAAAGGTTGTCGATAAGCATCCGCATATTCGACGTTCCGGTTAGCATGCGATCGAGATACACAACACTCTCTTCGCTCAACTCCATCCTTGCTCTTTCTTTGAGCCGCTCGCTAAATGCAGTGATCTTTCTTAGCGGTTCCTGCAGATCATGTGACGCGATGTATGCGAACTCTTCAAGATCCTTATTCGAGCGGTCAAGTTCTTCTATCTTGCGTTTGAGGCTTTCTTCGTATTCCCGCATTTGCGTTACATCACGCGAGGCTCCAATTACTTTAAAGCGATGGCCTTCCTCGTCTTTCACCACCCTTGCGTACGATTCAATTATCTTGCGTTCTCCTTGCACGGTTGTCAGTTCGTATTCCCATCGGTGCTCATCTTCACAAAAAAACTCCACATAATTCCAGATTTCTTTCAGTCGATCCAGCTCTGCCGGAGTAACATGCTTCGCATAAAGTTGATGTGTGACAACAGGCAGTGTAGACCGGTCATCGGTGTCGTATCCAAATAGACGATACTTGCCATCAGACCAGCTGAGAGCTCTTGATTTAATGTCCAATTCCCATGAACCGCTGGAAAGAAATCTTTCTTTATCCAGCATCGCTTGTTTGTAATCAGACAGGTCTTTCAAGGTTCTGCTTTGCGAAGTAATGTCGTGCGTAACACCTATCACCTTTTGCAAATCACCCCGGTTATCAAAAACATATTTCGCTTTTGTAGACACTAACTTCTTATTGCCTTTTTTTGTAATCAATGGAAAATGCAGTTCAAATTCTTTATCTCTTCCCTGCAATTGCTCCATTTTTTGAATGAATAAATTTCTGTAGGGCTCGGGAATGTGTTGATGAAAGAACTCATTTGTCATTGCTTCTTTTTCAATGATCTCTTCATATTCCATTATTGCATACATGCCATTGGACCATTCCAGCTGATTCGATTTTGCAAACCACATCCAGGTGCCAAAGTGCAGCAATTCCTCCGTTTCTCTAAATAACGCTTTAAGCGCCTTCCCTTCATTGTATTCCATCGTTTCATCCACCTCTTGTGCCATAAACAAAAGTGATGTTGCCACGCCGTTTTCATCACGCTTCAATATTGTGCCCTGTGTACACAGGTATCGCCAATTCTTCAGTTTGTGTTTATAGCGTGAATAGTACGCTCTGCTCGCGTCGTCATTCAGTATCGAAAAGCTTTGCAGCTCGGAACGTACCAGTTCCTGGTCTTCCTCAAAAATTAGTTTAGACAGGTCATTATTCAAATCACTGATTTCATCTTCGCTATACCCCAGGATATCCGCCGCTTTCTTATTGATGAAGCGCACCTTACCGCTTTGAGCATCATAAGTGTAAAGCAATGCAGGAACGAATTCAGCAATGCTCCTTGTCAGGGATTCATCACTTTCATTCGCAGCCAGCATTTTTTTGATCAGGGTCAGATTATCTTGTTGTAGCATGTTGTCCATTACCTAGTGATTGTTAAACTCCTGGTATTGCTTCATCTTATTGTATAAAGTTTTTCTATCTATGTTAAGTAATTTAGCCGCCTTGCTCTTATTAAAATTAGCCTGCTTCAACGCTTCAATGATCATTTCATATTCTGCATCTATGCTTGCCGCTTTCAGCGTAGTTTCGTCGAGTACAGTTCTGCTAACCGGATTTGGTGCCGGAATGATCGTTGGCTGGTGCATTACCGGGTTAAATACTGGCATTGTATCCGGTCCACTGTCAAAGTTGAGTTTTGAAAAGTTGGATATTTCAAACGGAAGAGCCCTGTCCTCAATAAGTTCACCATCTGTAAGGAGGGTAGCTCTTTTCACCACGTTCTTTAACTCGCGAAGGTTGCCATACCAGATATAGCTCTTGAAGATCTCTTCTACTTCTGGTGAGAATCCTCTTACTTTCTTATTAAGCTCGTCGTTTGTCAATTGCAGAAAGTGTCTCGCGAAAACCATAATGTCCTCTTTGCGGTCGCGCAGAGGCGGAATGGTCATGCTGAATTCATTGAATCGATGAAAAAGGTCCTCTCTGAATTTGCCTTTCTTCGACGCCTCCCATAATGGTTCATTACTTGCAATAATAATCCGCACATCAAGCTCAATATCTTTGGTACCACCTACGCGGCGCATTCTTCTTTCCTGCACAACACGAAGCAGTGAAACCTGGATATCATAACTAAGATTTGCGATTTCATCAAGGAAGATCGTTCCTCCATTTGCCAGTTCAAAGCTTCCTGTCTTTTGATTCAGTGCACCGGTAAATGCTCCTTTTTCATGGCCGAATAATTCACTACCGGCAAGTTCTTTTGACAATGCACCACAATCAATCGCAACGAATGGCTTATTGGAGCGCTTGCTTCTTTTGTGGATCTCCTGCGCGATGGCTTCTTTACCACTACCGCTTTCGCCATAAATGATAACGCTATAATTAGTAGGTCCAACAAGTTGTATTTGTTGAAGTATTTGCTTAAACGCAGGACTGTCGCCAAAAATATATTGACCGCTTACGATAATATTTGGCTGTTTTGTCTCCGGTTTATCTTCAGTGCTTCCATTACCCGCAGCGTGGGAAGTAACGGGGGTGTTGCGCTGCTCGGAAATGTTATTGCCTCGATCTTTCTGATCGAGTGCCTTGCGAATGGTGAGAATAATTTCGTCCGGAAAGAGTGGCTTTGTTATATAATCATACGCACCAAGCTTCATAACTTCTACAGCAATTTTGATATCGCTATAACCAGTGATGATGATGACCGGAACGTCCGGATACTTTTCTTTGATCTTGATAAGCATCGTCTTTCCGTCAGTGCCATCAAGCCTGAAGTCACATAGTACCAGGTCGAAGTCCGGGGTTTCCAATAACTCGAATGCACGTTTGGACGTGTTTGCTTCTATCACTTCAAACCCATGTTTTGAAAGAAATCGTTTAAGGAGCAGACACATGTCCCTATCGTCATCTATAACAAGAATTTTTTGCATGAATATTTGTTTATTTCTATATATCGGTTAAGAACTATATCAGCAAAACAATTATGCCCACAGCGCACGCATCTGTGCTACCGGTATTTGTAATAACTCCCTGTACTTAGCCACTGTCCTTCTTGCAATACTAAAACCTTTCTGCGATAAAATAGTAACAAGCTGTTGATCGGTAAAAGGCTTGCTCTTATCTTCTGTTTGAATGACTTCTTCAATTGCAGTTTGAATAACTTTATTACTGATGACTTCGCCCTGCTGATTAATAATTCCTTCAGTGAAGAGGTCTTTTAGTAACAGAGTTCCAAAGGGAGTTGCTACATATTTATTGCAGGTGATCCTGGAAACAGTGGAAATATCAACTCCCACCAGCTCTGCAACGTTCTTAAGGATCATTGGTTTTATCAATTTGATATCACCCTCCCTGAAATAATCAAACTGCAATTTCACAATAGCTTTAACTACTTTCAACATCGTGCTTTCACGTTGTTTGATAGCAGATACAAACCATTGTGCTGCGTTTAATTTGTTTCGTAAATACTGCTTAGTCGCTTTGTCGGTTTGATGGCTTTCTTCACTGCACTTTATTTTATCAAGCCAGGATTGATTGATATGCAGTGTTGCCGACCGCTGGCGGTAAAGTTGCACATCCAGCTCATCACCATCACATGTGATCATGAAGTCGGGCATGATTTGCTGATTCACCTGTATCGAACCGGTGCTTTCAGTAATTGGCTTCAACTTCAAAGTTGCGATCAGTTGCAACAGAATCTTAAGCTCATCTTCATCAATGCCAAGATGATGCATGATCTTTTCCATATTCCTGCTGCCCAGATCATTGAAGTGATTTTCCAACAGGCAGATCGCTTTTTTTACATCCGGCCTTTTGGTATTCATTCTTTGTAGTTGCAGAAGTAAGCACTCACGAATAGAGCGTGCACCGATGCCGGGAGGATCCAGTTCCTGTATCTTTTTCAATACTGCTTCGAGTTCTTCATCTTCCATCCAAACGTTGAATTTGAAAGAAAGATCTTCTGCGATAGAAGAGAACTCCTGTTCAAGCAGACCGCTTTCATTCAGGCTATCTATCAAATAATTTGCGATCTTATTTTCTTTGTCGCTGCATTGAAGAAATTGAAATTGCTGCTTCAGGGTTTCCCTGAAATCCGCATACTCAGGTAATGGACGGTCCGGTATCTTTTCGTTGTTGAAATAGTTTTCATATTCGGTTTTATAATCCGGGATGTCATCATATCCATACTCATCCCAATCTTTAAAGTCTTCGACATTCTCTTTGTTGTACTTGTCGATGTCAAGATCTTCTTCTGAAGGAGTTTCATCGAGCAGCGGATTCTCCTCGAGCTCCTGCTGGATCCTGTGTTCCAGTTCCAGCGTGTTCAAATGGAACAGGTTCAACAACTGGATCTGCTGGGGCAAAATCTTTAATTGTTGTTTTTGTGACAGGTTTTGGTGTAGCATGAGAGAGATTTTGATTTATTGTTGCAAGCTCTGCTCCAAAAATTTGTTTAGGTTTGCAACTGTCGTTTAATGCCCTGTGGACGCGCAACTGCCGTATATAATTGCTGTTTTTGTGTGCTATTAGAGTTCTTCTTTTTAAGCTTTTACGTTTTGCTGTAGAAATTTTTCCCCAAAAAAGCGGATAATATGAAGCCAAAGTACGGATGGGTTTACTTGTCGTTCGTCGTTTCGCTCGCCATTCTGGTCATCTCTTCGGTATCGTTTTACACCCAGTTTCGTCTTTTGAGGAACCATGCTACGCAATTGCAGCACAATCATGAAGTATTTACCGGTCTTAGAAATCTGAAACAAATTGTGCTTGAGGCAGAATCAAGCGCCCGCGGATTTATGATCTCTGGCGATTCAAGCTACCTTTCTGCAATTCCTTCCCTTCGTTCGCGGGTTAGTTCGGAACTTAATTCGCTTAAATCGTTATTCGGCACCGATTCGCCTCAGCATAACCGGCTTGTCATCATGAGCTCGGATCTGACTCGCCGCATCAACACATTATACCGGAACCTCGACCGTGTTGCTAGGGGAGATACGTTGGGTCTGGCCGAGTCATTAAAGCGCGGTCATCACCTGATGGAAATATTTAAACAGGAATCGGATGAAATAGAAAGTATAGAAGAAGCTCTGGGCAATAAAACTCGCAATGAAGTCCAGACTTATGCGCAACTCACACCAGTTTCTTTCAACGTCATGGTGATTTTCTCGGGTATACTGACGCTCTTATCATTTCTATTTATCATCCGGGAGATGCGTATCCGGCTGCGCTACCAGCTTGAGCTCGAAAAGAAACTTAAAGAACTGAACAGTTCAACCGCTGAGCTGGAGCAATTCACATATGTAGCATCACATGACCTGCAGGAACCGTTAAGAAAAATCCGCACTTTCAGTGATCGGTTGATGACCAAGCATCAATCTGATCTCAATCCCGAGGCTGCCAGGCTTGTAGAACGACTGGACGTTTCAGCGCACAGGATGCAAGACCTGATACAGGATATGATCGATTTCACCACACTCGTAAATAAACGGGGTGTTTTGGCTCCTTGCGACCTGACATCTATTTTTGAAAGAGTGCTCCATCAGGCGCGCCCGCAGATGAATGAGATAAATGCTATCGTTAGATACGACAAGCTGCCGGTGATAACCGGCTTCCCGGAACAGCTAACTATTATGTTTCGGGCTCTGCTGGACAATTCGCTTAAATTCCACGAACCATCAAGGGCCCTGCAAATTGTACTGAACTACCACCAGGTGGAAGGCCATAATATTCCGTATGACCCACCCCTGCCGGCAAAAAGACTTTTTCACAAAATCTCGTTTCGCGACAACGGTATTGGGTTCGATAATGAATTTGCTTCGCGAATCTTTTTAATATTTAAACGCTTGCACGCCCAGGATTCAAACTATGGCGGCAAGGGAATAGGACTTGCCATTGCACAAAGGGTCGTTTCCAATCATAATGGATTGATCCTCGCACGCGGAGTAGAAGGGGAGGGCGCCACTTTTTCGATTTATTTCCCTGTTGGAACCTGATCAGCCTCCAACTACTTCTCCACCGTTTACGTGTATCACCTGGCCGGTTATGTAACTGGCGTCGGCGGATGCAAGGAACACATATGCAGGTGCTACTTCGGAAGGTTTGCCAGCTCTATTCATGGGCGTTTTCTTTCCAAACTCTTTGAGCTTCTCAGGTTCAAAACTTTCAATTACAAGAGGTGTCCAAATTGGGCCCGGAGCTACTGCATTGACCCGGATGCCCTTTGTAGCCAGATTCTTGGCAAGCGAACGCGTGAAGGAAAGAACAGCGCCTTTGGTTGCTGAATAGTCCATCAGGTGCTCGCTTCCCCTGTACGCAACAACTGAAACGGTATTGATGATACACGAACCGGGTTCCATCACTCTCAACGCTTCCTGAGAGAAGTAAAAGAATGAGAACATATTCACCTCAAATGTTCTGCGAAACTGTTGGGTGCTTATTTCCAACAAATCTGTATCTTCTTCGTGAACGCCAGCATTGTTTATGAGAATGGTAAGTTTGCCTAACTGAGCAACGGTATCCTCAACAACCTTCTTACAGA
The DNA here is from genome assembly GCA_023437225.1 of Bacteroidota bacterium. Taxonomy (GTDB): domain Bacteria; phylum Bacteroidota; class Bacteroidia; order Chitinophagales; family Chitinophagaceae; genus Flavitalea. The sequence goes on from JAEZGS010000026.1 coordinate 162,903, forward strand.
AAGTTTCATCCGCAATATCGCCTTTGAAAAGAATGCACTTACGCCCTTCCTTTTCAACCAACTGTTTTGTTTGATGTGCATCATCGTCACTGCTATGGTAAACAACAGCTACATCGGCCCCCTCCATGGCATACATTACTGAAATGGAACGACCGATACCACTATCGCCGCCTGTAATTATAGCGACCTGCCCGGCTAACTTTTGTGAACTTCTATATTGCTGATGCACTATTTCAAGCATCCCTTCAGGAACTACTTCTTTCTTTTCAGGAGGAATCTGATCGGTATTCATAAAGCTTTTGCCCTATGCGGTTAAAATATTGTACCGATTAATACACGATTAATAAGCATCCGGCGTCAAATGTGGGCATTAATCTACGTGATCGAGAAAATATATGAAGATTAAAGAGGCTTTAATTATGGCATGGAATTTTTCCTTACTACTGTACAACACGTAATCCGTACCCGGACAAACTTTCGGTCGGTTGACCGCAAAAAAACTTATTGTTCACTTAAATCAAAACCTATGTTACGTTGGACGATCGTTTTTCTTGTAATAGCGCTGATAGCGGCCCTTCTTGGATTTACCGGTATAGCTGCGGGAGCCGCATCTATCGCAAAGATTTTCTTTTACATCTTTATCGTGCTGTTCCTTATATCGCTGATAGCTGGCGGGTTCAGACGTTCTTAAGTTCGTAGAAGTTGGGTAGTTTAGAGGGGTAATGAAGGTGCAGCTAAATGCTGCACCTTTTTCGTTTATTAATCCCGTTATTATTTGGACTGAGCTTCGGCGTCTTTGATCATTTTCTCATTTGCATAGATGGCAAACTCAACACGTCGATTCTTTGCCATATTTGCATCACTATCATTTGCAAACTTCGGCTGAGTTTCTCCATAGGCCGCAGTGCGGATCCTGTTACTTTTCACATTGTTGTTGCGAAGATAATTCGCCACAGACTCGGACCTTCTCTTCGAAAGGCTCATATTGTAATCATCTGATCCCTTTGAATCAGTATGTCCTTCTATGAGCACATAAGTGTCTGGGTACTTATTGAGGATACCAGAAAGATCTCCCAGCTTCTTAGTAGCATCAGCAGAAAGATCAGAACGGTCGTAACCAAAAAGAACGCCTTCTTCAAAAGTTACGTTGATACCTTCACCAACCCGTTTTACTTCGGCACCTGGGATCTTTGCGATTTCCTCGGCCTGCTTGTCCATTTGTCTTCCTATAATACCACCGGCAACACCCCCAACAGCGGCGCCAATTATAGCACCAAGTGCGGTATTACCTGCAGCCTTGCCAACGCCGGCACCTACTGCGCCCCCTGCACCGGCACCTATCAACACACCTTTTTGTGATTTGCTAAGGCTCTTACATCCGCTTGTTACAATTACAAGCGATAGACTCAAAAGGAACAGATTCGATAATTTTTTCATAGTTTACTTTTTTGTGAATAGATAAAGAGCTAGTCAAGAAAATCGTCACGTTTCGGATGCATTTCCGAATCATCACGATTTAGCGCCTGATCTTGCTCTTGTTCGTTTAAAATAATTTCCTGTTCAATGGTTTGCTGGTCTGGCTCCGGCAGTATGACCGGTTGATTTTCTTCCGGCTGCGGAGCGTCCAGGTCTTTCAGTTTTTTTTCCTTCCTTTTTGGAGGATCTGTGCTGAGTATCATCATAACAGTTTTGCCCAAGGAGAGAAAAAACAATACCACATTTTTTTATGCTTGTTTATATTTGCAGCACAACCTTAGGTAAACATGCAAAAGCTATTCATTTTGATAGCAGAAGATGATGCAGACGACCGGTTCCTGTTACAAACTGTTTTTAATGAGAAAGGTTTTACTGATAAGATCGAATTCGTAGAAAATGGTGTTGAATTAGTAGACCGGTTGATCCGTATCCATGAACGAACTAATGGAGAAGTGGAATTTCCTTCCTTTATCCTTCTTGATTTGAACATGCCGAAAAAAGACGGGCGTGAAACGCTTCGCGAAATAAAACAGCACCCGGTTTTCAGGAAGATACCAGTGATTGTTTTTACAACAACGAAGAGTGAACAGGAAATTCGACGTTGTTACGAGCTTGGTGCAAATACATATGTGGTCAAGCCGGTAAGCTTCGAAGCTCTGATTCGTGTTGTGTCAGATATTCGTAATTACTGGTCGAATACTGCTGCGCCAGTTCGTTAACAAATGCAACGTGTCAGATATTTGCCGCGGGATTCCGTCCTTCTGATGTGCTCCCTGCCGAAGCGGATGATGCAACTGTCGGATTAACCGTTGCCCCTGTTTGTATATCGTTTGCTGTGCCTGTTGGATACTGCTCAGTGGAGGACATTTCACTTTCGCTTGGAAAGTTAGTCGCTCCCATTTCGGAACTGTGACTTGCTCCGGAGCGCCGCCGGCTAAAGATGTTTCTTATCTTTCCAAAGAATGTACTGCCCTTCACTCCTCCAAGAACATTAGAGCTGTAGTTCTTGATAAACATAGGCAGCAATAAGCGGGTTACCCAATCGGCTTTGGACAAAAGGATCTTACGAAGTACTACATCGCCGGCCATATCAATACCGAAGTCAAGTATTGGGCTTAAATGCTTGCGGTGTGTGACTTTGCCAAGGAACGAGAAAACATTCGTAACAGGAGTGAGCGATTCCTTGACTCCTTCCCAACTGTGTTTAATGTCTGCCTTCTGGGTGACCTGCAAAATTTCCAGTCGTTTCTTTTCTTCGAGGAGGTCGTTATAAGTTTCAATTTTCTTATTCATACAGTTTGCGGATAATTAGGTTTCGAATCATGGGGAAAACAATTTTCTTTCTCATCACTACCAGGATAACGATCATGAGCAGGAAGATCCCTGCAACGATAATGTGACCCGCAGCCTGGCTATCAAGCAAGTCTCCAAGCCAGATCGCTAACGCAAGACCCGCAAAAAATATCACGAAGATCCCCAGGAATAAGATCGAAAATCCTGCAAGAGCGCCCGCCGCAATACCCGTAGCTTTATCTGTTGCTTTTAAGATGGTTAAACGGTAGGTTGTTTCAAAGTAGTCTTTAAGATTGCGCGTAAGATCTTCAGCTTTGGTTTTCAGTTCTTCCATTTGTCAGTGATTGTGAAGGTATAAAGGCAGGCTATCTGCCTGCCCCGGTTTTAAGAATAGCTTTCGGTAACGTTGTTGAAGCGATCCTCAGCTTGTGATGCCGCATGAGACGCGGTCTTTGAAGCCTTGTTCTTTAGGTTTTCAAATTCCGATTTGCCTTCTGCAAACAGGTCTGAAAGACTATCCGCCCAATCGCTAGCCGTATCCTTAACTTTTTGCCGCAGATCGCTGCCTTTCTCAGGTGCAAGTAGCAAACCTATCGCTGCACCTGCAACTGCAGCACCCAATATCCCCAGAATGACTTTTGATGTTGTGCTCATAATATCCGTTTTTTAGAGATGAAGAATCGGGTATAACGTTTTAAATATTATGCCTGAATGAGGCGTGTACGTTAAAGTAATTTACTGATATTTATAGCCGTTTTTGAGAATTTTATTCTACATCGCCTCCTTAAGAAAATTTGGTAAGGAATTTTTATATTAGTCTGTATGAGCAACAAGAAAAAGGTTTTAATAATTGACGACGAGGTGGATTTGTGCCTTTTATTAAAAACCTATCTGAACCGTCGAAACTATGAAGTGTTCTATTCACATACACTTGCCGAAGGACTTTCCCAGTTTCAAACCGTTAAGCCCGATATTGTTTTTCTCGACAATAATTTACCGGATGGAATAGGATGGGAAAAAGCTGCTGATCTGATGAAGAAAAACCCCGAAATCCAGGTGCACCTTATCAGCGCTTACAGACCGGACGCTCCGCATAATCTGTCCAGCGGATTCAAAGTATGGGAAAAGCCCCTGACTTTAAAAGAGCTCGACACTTATATCAAGTAGCTTCTTTTTGAACGCCGCCAAAAGCAAGCGTAGCGATGCTTCCCAATAATACTACTGAAATTCCCAGCAGCATTTCATTGGTGTAAGGTATAGCCTGATAATTCATGGCTCCGATTCCCTGAAAGAATAAAACGGTTTCATTTAATACTACGGCAATAGCGAGTAATGCTGCCGCTGCTAGCCTTGTTTTGGAAACAAATAAAATGTTTTGTTCCAGCAGATAGCCCACTATGAAAAGGCTTACAAAGCCTAGTAGAATAAGGTGTAAGAAACCAATTACTATTGGTCGAAATCCAAAAGCAAGATGGCTCAATTGGGGTATGGTAGATAGGGCCTGAAAAAGAAACTTCAACAATACCGCCGCCAGCGACAAGGCCCACAGCCATCTTGTGATCCGAGGTTGTGTGAATTCTAAAAGCTTTATAGACTTGGGCAAAAATCTCCCCATATAGAATAAGCCAATTAACTGCACTGCTGCTGACAAAACTGCAATAATATACAGGGGCATGCCAAGCTCCATCCAAAGAGCGGATAACAGAAACGCCGGCACAACTCCGATAAGCAATAGATAGAACGCCTTGTTATGAATCGTAATGTCGAGTCCTGTCTTTAGCAACTTTTCAAAAAATAATCCGCCAATAGCAAACAGGAACCAGCCGTTGTATTGAAAATGTAAGAAAAAGTAGATAGACCCAATTTGAAGATTTTGATTGCTATTTTTCGAGGCCATCAGGTAAGCAAGCATGAAAGCTCCCGCGGATGATATGACCCACAAAAAAAGTGCACTCTTGAACCACCTCTGTACAATCGCAGGTACTGCAGAAACCGTCAGATCTTTCCATGCTACCCAGGTAAAGATGTAAGAAAAGAATATGTACAAAGTCGAAAACGATATCGATGGCCATGCGTAACCCATAAACGGAAAAGTGAGCAGCATACCAAACGAGGCGATCTGAGAGAAGTAAAATAGCCTGGTATATTTTCGCAGATCAAGTTGATTGTTGTACTTGTACAAAACATACACGATCGATACGCATAGAGCCAGTGATACCCAGCCACTGAAGGCGAAGTGGGAATGCGCATGAAGCACATTTTTGTGGTTTACCGCAGGGAGATGAAAGAGTATCTTGTAACGAAGTATAACACCCGCAACCGCAACGAGCATGAAATTGATCACAGCAGCCTGCGACCATCTGCGAAAAAAATCTTTCATGGTAGTAAATTAGTTAACAGTAAACTTTCCCACGTTCGATCAGTACATCGCCCTTATCGTGCAGATGTCGGAGCGCCCGAATTACAGTTTCTACACGCAGTCCCGTCATATCTGCGATTTCCTGCCGGGTGAGATCAACGCGATAGCGCTCATCCTGCTTAAAATTTCCGCTGACCTTATAATGTTGAATAAGTGTAAGAATGCGATGCTCCGGTCCATAACAGGAGATCTCTTTTGAGACAATGGATTTGAATCGAAGCCTTGTTGCCAGCAATTGGGTAAAGGTGAAATGGATATCAGCATTCTCCTTTAATAGTTTCAGAAATGACTCTTTCGGAAGCCTCAACAATATGCAGTCATCATCTGCTATTGCAGACGCAGGGTAGGGACTTGAATCAAAAAGAGGAGGTTCACCAAAACTTTCGCCGCTCACAAAGAAGCCCTGTATAAATTCTTTCCCTTCTTCATTACCATTGACCATCTTCACTTTTCCCTCTTCAACCTGGTAATAGAATGAAGCATCTGCATCTTCGTGAAAAATTACCTGGCCTTTCCGTACACGTTTTCGTATAGCGCCCCAGCGAATCAATACATCGACTTCGATCATAGGCGATTGCGTTTATCTTTCAAATATAAACACCCGCAGTCATTAAGAATTAAAATGCCATTAGTTTTTCAAATATGATTCTGCTCATAAGTGTTTCCTCATACGTTTGACATGAAAAAAAATGTAGTCGTTTTTTTGACAATTATTTTCTTTTAGCTTCAGATACTGATTTTGTTTCAACAAAAAGTTTTTCTGTATGATTTGAATCATAACTCAAGAGAATTTCCACGCATAATCTTGCATAACATTCCAAACTAAACTAGCCGCAATTATGAAAAAACTTCTGATCGTTATGTTGATACTGTCTTCAGTTTATGCCTGCTCGGATAATGCCGATCAGTCCACAGACGCCAAAGAAAGCGGTGCTGCTTCACAAACTGTTGGCGAAAATCCGTCTTATGACCCGGATCGCGGTTCAGGGAAATTTACCAACGTAGAGGTGAGTCCAACGCTCGATAAACAAAAGGCTGAAGCCGGTATCAAGGTTTACGACGTGAAATGTGCCTCCTGTCATAAGCTTACAGATGAGCGTCTTGTTGGCCCCGGATGGAAGGGCGTAACACAACGCCACAAGCCCGAGTGGATCCTGAATTTTATTACCAACGTAGACGAGATGCTCGACAAGGATCCGAAGGCACAGGCGCAACTTGAAATATGTCTTGTTCGTATGCCAAATCAAAATCTCACAGACGACGACGCACTTGCCGTATACGAATTTATGCGTAAGAACGACGGAGTGCGATAACAATTCTTTCCCTAACAATAAACATATATACTAATGAAAGCTGCAAAAATGGTCATGCTGGGACTGTCGATTTGTTCCCTCGCATTGACCTACTCGAGCTGTAAGCCAAGAAACGCAGGATCTGCGGTATCTGCCGGCTCTGCGGAAAAAGCATACGTAGCCCCAGGCAAGTACGATGAGTACTACAACTTTGTTTCTGGCGGCTTCAGTGGTCAGTTATCTGTCTATGGTTTGCCTTCCGGTCGATTGCTTCGTGTAATTCCTGTTTTCTCTGTTGATCCGGAGAAAGGCTGGGGTTATAGTGAAGAATCTAAGCCCATGTTGAATACATCACATGGAACTGTTCCCTGGGATGATCTCCACCACGTTGAAATGTCACAAACGAGCGGAGAAATTGATGGTCGCTGGGTTTTTGTGAATGGTAATAACACACCACGTATTGCACGTGTGGACCTCAGAACATTCAAAACAGCTGAGATCATCGAACTGCCTAACTCAGCAGGTAACCACTCATCTCCTTTCATTACTGAGAATACTGAATACGTGGTTGCCGGTACACGCTTCAGTGTACCAATTGGTGAAAACCTCGATGTGCCCATCTCTACCTATAAAAAGAATTTCAAAGGCACAGTGAGTTTTGTTAGCGTTGATAAGACATCCGGAAACATGGACATCGCTTTTCAGATCCTGCTGCCAGGTGTGAACTTCGATTTAAGCCACGCCGGTAAAGGTCCAAGCCACGGATGGTTTTTCTTCTCCTGCTATAATTCAGAACAGGCCAATACACTTCTTGAAGTAAATGCATCTCAACGGGATAAAGACTTCATCATGGCTGTGAACTGGAAGAAAGCGGAAGAGTACATTCGTCAGGGTAAAGGCAAACGCGTGCCTGCCAATTATGTAAACAACAAATGGGATGAAGCAACGCATTCAGCAACATCTACAATGAAGAAAGATGTCCTGGTGCTTGATCCAACAGAATTAAAAGACATCGTTTACATGATCCCATGTCCTAAATCACCACACGGTTGCGATGTTGATCCTTCAGGCGAATACATTGTTGGTAGCGGAAAGCTTGCTGCATTGATACCTGTATTTTCATTTACCAAATTACAAAAGGCGATTGCAGATAAGGCGTACGATGGAGAATATGAAGGTCTGCCAGTTGTAAAGTATGAAGCAGCATTGCATGGTGAAGTACAAAAACCAGGACTAGGACCTTTGCACACCGAGTTTGATGGAAAAGGAAACGCCTATACATCATTCTTCGTGTCATCAGAGGTTGTAAAATGGAATATTAAAGATCTCAAAGTATTGGATCGTGTACCTACATTCTATTCAATCGGTCACCTGATGATCCCTGGTGGCGATAGCCGTAAGCCTTCTGCAAAATATCTTGTTGCATATAATAAGATCACTAAAGATCGTTACCTGCCAACAGGTCCCGAGCTTACACAAAGTGCCCAGTTGTTCGATATCAGTGGCGATAAAATGCAACTGATACTTGACTTCCCAACTATTGGAGAGCCACACTATGCACAGGCTGTTCCCGCAGATGTTGTATCGAAAAATTCTCTGAAGATCTATCCTATAGCCGATAACAAGCACCCGTACAAAACTAATGGTGAGAAAGAAGCACGAGTGGTTCGGGAAGGTAATAAGGTGCATGTTTATGCTACTGCAATCCGTTCACACTTTGCACCAGATAACATTGAAGGTGTAAGAATGGGAGACGAAGTGTATTTTCATATCACCAACCTCGAGCAGGATTGGGACGTGCCCCATGGATTTGCAGTGAAAGGAGCGGATAATGCCGAATTGCTAATCATGCCCGGTGAAACGCAGACGTTGAAATGGGTGCCGGATAGAGTAGGGGTATTCCCGATCTATTGCACCGATTTTTGTAGCGCATTGCACCAGGAGATGTCCGGATATGTGAGAGTATCGCCTGCGGGTAGTAGCACACCGCTGACATTCAGTCTCGGAAAGACTGCAGTGGATTCTACAGCCGCACCGGCAAACAGCAAATAATCAATTCATATAGATGTACACTGTTTCAATAATATTGAGACGGTGTACATCTTTTCAAATGTCCATTATGAATAAATCATTGTTGCCGATCACAAGACTTAGTACGCTTATCGCTGCACTGTCCCTTATCGCCGTGATCTTCTTACCCATCTGGCGTATCGAACTGGATGCCCCTCAGTATCCCGAAGGACTGATGTTATTGATTTATGCCGACAAACTTGCCGGTGACGTTGATGTTATTAATGGACTCAATCACTATATCGGCATGCGCACGCTGCATACTGATGATTTTGTGGAGTTCTCAGTATTGCCTTATATTTTTGCCGCACTATCCCTATTTGGAATTCTTTCCGCGATCATCAACCGAAAGTGGTTCTTCTTTACCTGGGTGATTTTCTTTATTCTTTTTGGTATTGTGTCGATGGTAGATTTCTATCGATGGAATTACAACTACGGTCACAACCTGGATCCAACAGCTCCGATCCAGGTGCCTGGCATGAGCTATCAACCACCGATCATCGGATTCAAACAACTCCTCAATTTCGGTGCTTATTCCATTCCCGATGCAGGTGGCTGGATCATAATTATTGTTGGAGTCATCTTATTGGTTTTCGGGTTTATTGAAATTAAATCGATTCGTAAAAACAGTTTGTCGCGAAAATCAAATTTAACTGCCGGAATCATAGCATTGGCTGTAATTACATTGTCATCCTGTAACAGCGGGCCAAGGCCCATCCGTATCGGACAGGACGCATGTGCTTTCTGTAAAATGACCATCAGCGATAAAAGGTTCGGTGCAGAATTGGTTACAGACAAAGGAAAGATATTTGTTTTTGACGATGTTCATTGCATCACTGCTTATGCAAAACAAAATAGTTCAGTTGAACAGGGAACTATATATCTGACTAATTTTGAAAATGGTGAACTGCTGAAATCTGACAATGCAGTTCTATGGAGAAGTGAAAAACTTCGCAGTCCAATGGGCTCGAATATTGCAGCCTTTTCATCTGCATCCTCCCTGGAAAAGTACAAAAACGATTTTCCCGGTGCCGATGTACAATGGAATAGCCTGTTAAACGAACCATGAAATTGCTCCGATAACCATCATGATCATCAAACCAGCATCCAACATTGTTGTCATCATCTTATGCCTGATTTGTGTAACTGCTAATGCCCGCACCTGGCAGGTGCGCCCCAACAGTCGGTTGTCATCAATTCAAAAAGCCATTGATCAGGCCGCACCTGGCGACACTATCCTGGTGTACGGTGGACATTATAAAGAGAAGACCATTACCGTAAATAAGAAATTGTTTTTAAAAGGTATCGGCTTCCCCCAGGTTGATGGAGAAAAGAAGCATGAGATATTTGCTTTGAAAGCAAATGATATTGTCCTGGATGGATTTCACATCATTCATGGCGGCTATTCAAGCTTCAATGACATTGCCGCAATACGGATATATGGCGGTCGCAACGTTACAGTCCGCAATAATAAACTGGACGACACTTTCTTCGGGATATACAGCCAGCTTGCAAGCAACTGCACCATCACAGGTAATCAGATACGGTCTAATGCAAAGGATGAGATCAACTCTGCAAATGGAATTCACTGCTGGAAGAGCGACAGCATGCACATTATAAGCAACTTCATTACCGGGCATCGCGATGGTATCTATTTTGAATTTGTAACCAACTCCTCTATCCGTGGTAATCGCAGTTACAAGAATGTACGGTATGGTTTGCATTTTATGTTTTCCCACGATAATGGTTACTATAAAAATACTTTTGAGAACAATGGTGCCGGCGTTGCAGTGATGTATTCGCGTGGCGTTACGATGGTAGGAAATACATTTTCCGAAAACTGGGGCGGTGCAGCATATGGGATATTACTGAAAGAGATCTCCGACAGCCATATTGAGTCAAACACATTCCGCCGAAATACCAGTGCAATTCATATGGAAGGTTCTAATAGAATAAAGGTTCTTAAGAATAAATTTTACAGCAACGGTTGGGCAATACAGATACAGGCGAGCTGCAGCGAGAACGTTATCCATCAAAACAATTTCATAGCTAACACTTTTGATATAGCAACAAATGGCACGCTTGTACTTAACAGCTTTGCCGGGAATTATTGGGACAAGTATGAAGGCTATGATTTGAATAGGGATAAAATTGGTGATGTGCCATATCGCCCCGTCAGTTTATATTCCATGATCGTGGAGAGAAACCCAACTGTAATGATGTTGTTTCGAAGCTTCATGGTATCATTACTTGACAAAGCCGAGAAAATAATACCGGGCATCACCCCGGTGGATCTTTATGATCCCAAACCTCACATGAAACCACTTGCATTATGATCATTGCAACCAATGTCACCAAACGCTTCGGGAAGCTCACCGCTCTCGACAATGTTTCACTCACATGTAACAGTGGACAGACGATATCGTTAATCGGGCCAAACGGATCGGGTAAAACGACCTTTATCAAATCATTACTCGGGATGGTGGTTCCGGACTCCGGCTTTATAACTTTTAATCAGCATAATATCTTACACGATTGGCGTTATCGGCAACACATCGGTTATATGCCCCAGATCGGGCGATTTCCGGAGAATATGACGATTGCCCAGGTGATAGATATGATGCGTGATATCAGGAAGGACCATAATAAGAATATTGATGAGGATCTGCTGAAGGAATTCAAACTTGATGAGATCAGCAATAAAAGAATGCGAACGCTTTCCGGAGGAACTCGTCAAAAAGTGAGCGCTTCACTCGCATTTCTTTTTGACCCCCAGGTGCTCATTCTTGATGAACCTACTGCTGGTCTGGACCCGGTAGCCTCAGAAATATTAAAAGATAAAATTCGACGTGAAAAAGAAAAGGGAAAGCTCGTACTGATTACTTCACATATATTGAGTGATCTCGATGATATCGTTACTGAGATCATTTATTTGCAGGATGGAAAACTCAGATTCCATAAAAGTGTTGAAGAATTACGTGAAATCACTGGTGAACAAAAACTTTCAAAGCTGGTTGCGCAGATCATGCAACAATAATTGAATCATGAAGAAAATTATCAAGTACGTCATTATCGATATTCTTCGTAACAGGATAATGATCGCATATACGTTATTCCTTTTGTTGATCTCATTTAGTGTGTTTAACCTTGAGGATAATGCCGATAAAGGGGTGTTGAGCCTTGTCAATATTGTGCTCATCATTGTTCCCCTGGTTAGTATTATTTTTTCAACGATCTATGTTTATAACTCTTCGGAATTCATAGAGCTATTGGTGTCCCAACCATTGAAAAGAATTAACCTGTGGTTGAGCATTTTTTGCGGATTAGCTCTATCCCTTACACTGGCGTTTGTAGTTGGCGTTGGACTTCCAATCTTGCTTTTCAATCCTTCGTCTGTTGGATTAGTGATGATACTGGCGGGGACTTTTCTTTCTATCATTTTCGTTTCAATCGCTTTACTCGCATCGGTAATGACACGGGATAAAGCGAAAGGCATCGGTGTGGCGATCCTGTTGTGGTTTTTCTTTTCCCTGATATATGACGGGCTGGTGTTATTTTTCCTTTTCCAGTTTTCTGACTATCCAATGGAAACGCCAATGATCGCATTCATTTCATTGAATCCGGTTGACCTCGCAAGGGTGCTTATGTTATTGAAGCTGGACATTTCGGCCATGATGGGCTATACTGGTGCATTGTTCCAATCATTCTTTGGCGGCAGCATGGGTATGATCTATTCAATAGCTATACTGTTGTTATGGGCTGTTGTTCCAGCGTGGATATCTTCCCGGAAATTTAATAGGAAAGATCTATAGATATTCAATTAAACTAATTTTGGGAAAACGTGACGGATGGGAGTTCTAAGGCAAATTGCAGAATACCTTTATCTGCGAAAACGTGATCCGAATGCGCCAAACACTCAGTGGATGCGCTACATGCATGGCATAAACAGGATATCGATCCTGTTATTCCTGATTGCTCTGATCATAATTGTGCTCAGGCAATTTGTGTTTCACCGAAGTTAGTCCTTACGAACTCGATTATGCTATGTGCTGCCGTTGCAGATGCGTTCCCTTTCTTTTCGAGTTTCAATCTAAGAGCATGATAGTCCTGCCGCATCCTTTGAATGTTTGCGGTATCAAACAATATCTTCTTAAGCTCATTTACTACATTGTCAGTTGTCAGTTCATTTTGGATCAGTTCCTTAACCACCGGTCTGTCCATAATTAAATTAACCAGTGATATATATTTTACCTTCACGAGGCTTCTTGCAATGAGATAAGAAACGGTTGAGCCCTTATAACAAACTACTTGTGGTACATCGAACAATGCCGTTTCCAATGTTGCGGTGCCGGAAGTAACCAATGCCGCCTTGGAGGCAGCAAGCAGTTCGTAAGTCTTATGCCGAATCGAACGCACGTGTTTGTAATCTCCTAAAAATTGATCATAAAACTGGTCATCCAATGAACTGGCCTTTGCGATAATGAAACGGTGATCTGGAAACTGTTTGCTTGCTTCCAGCATAACCGGAAGTTTCTTAATGATCTCCTGCTTCCGGCTTCCAGGCAACAATGCAATAATATTTTTTTCGTTGAGCGGTGATCCAACTTCCAGCGGTATCTGCTGAATGCTGTCCTTTGCTTTTTCTACCACGTTCACCAGCGGGTGACCAACATATTCTACAGTATAGTCCCACTTCTTGAAATATTCTTCTTCAAACGGTAAAATAACGAGCAGTTTGTCAACGCTTTGTTTGATCGTTTTTATTCGTGATTCATTCCAGGCCCAGATCTGTGGTGAAATGTAATAGATGGTCCTGATCCCCTTCTTTTTCGCCCATGAGGCGATTCGAAGGTTAAAACCGGGATAATCAACAAATATGATTGCATCTGGTTTGTACGTCGTAATGTCTTCCTTACAAAACTTAATATTTCGCATTATTGTGCGGAGGTTGCTAACTACTTCAGCAAATCCCATAAAAGCCAGATCCCTGTAGTGTTTCACAATTTCAACGCCCGCCTCCTGCATGAGATCGCCTCCCCAGCCGCGGAAGCTGGCGGCAGGATCCTGCTTCTTCAGTTCCCTTACAAGGTTGCCGGCATGAAGATCGCCCGAAGCTTCACCCGCGATTATATAATACCTCCTGCTTTGATTCATGAATCAGATGATAAATTTTACAATAAGCGCAGTTATAGCGTACAGCAGTGTTACAATAAAAATGCCCCTTGCCGTTTTGTCCCGCCGCGTATTAATATAATAAGTAAATAATGCTATGTTAAGCACCAGGCACGGTACAGATATGGCGGTTACCTGGTTCTTGTTTTCTCCCAGAAACTGAAAAAAATCAGCTACAGTAAACAAAGGGTAAAAACGGAAGAAATAATAAGCCACCAGGCTGACAATAGGCGCGATGAATCCGAGAACCAAACCAAATTTCAGATCGTCTTTTTTGAACATCAGATATTCCAGGATTTTTCGATTTTCTCTTTAAGGGTATAATTGGTCAGATCGAACTGAACCGGCACTACGCTTACATAATTGTTTTTCAGTGCCCACACATCCGTGTCCCGGCCTTTATCAAAATTTACAAATTCCCCGGTCAGCCAATAATATTTCCTTCCATGTGGATCGTCACGCTCAATGAAGTCTTCAACGTACTTGGCGTAAGCCTGGCGACAAAACCGTATACCTTTGATCAGCGACTTGTCCACCGCCGGGAAGTTCACGTTGAGTACCAGATGCTTATCCAGCGGCTTGGCCAGCATTTGCTGCACCAGTATTCGCGCATAATGGCGGGCACCTTCGAAATTGGCCTCGATACTGTAATCCAGTAATGAAAACCCTATTGAAGGAATGCTTTCAATAGCCGCCTCCACCGCTGCCGACATGGTGCCGGAATAGATCACATTGATTGAATGATTTGCTCCATGATTGATCCCGCTTAGACAGATATCGGGCTTACGATGCAAAACCTTATCGACAGCCAGCTTCACACAGTCGACCGGCGTGCCAGAGCATTGATAGGCCTCAATTTCGCCAAATGTCTCAACCTTTGCCAAACGAAGCGGATGCCCAATCGTAATGGCGTGGCCCATTCCCGACTGCGGTTTGTCGGGCGCAACCACTACTACCTTTCCCAGGTCTTTAACCGCTTCCACGAGGTTGCGGATACCGGGGGCTGAGATTCCATCATCATTTGTCACGAGAATTATTTTCTCTTCAGTAACTCCTTTCACTTTCGCTTTTGCCATATGTCTACTTGATTGCCGGGTAAAAATATCTATTTGCCAACAAAAGGACCAAACAATCTTAAAATCAATGCCATAAGGTGCCGTTGTAGTTTGGCCTGTTTGCGCTACCTTTGCACGCGGTAAAAATTGCTCGGTCAAAGAGCGCACATCAACAGTAAAACTTAACTATAACCATGGCGGGCCAGTTAAAAGAAGTTCGTAACAGGATAAAGTCGGTTCAAAATACGCAGCAGATCACCAAGGCAATGAAGATGGTGAGTGCTGCAAAACTGCGTAAAGCGCAGGAAGGCATTATGCAGATGCGCCCTTACGCAAGAAAGCTGCAGGAAGTATTATCCAATATCGTTAGTGGTGGTGAATCAGAGATGGGCGGCGGCCTGGCGGCTGAGCGTCCGATAGAGAAGGTGTTATTGATTGTGATCACCAGTGACCGTGGGCTTTGCGGCGCATACAATGCGAACATTATAAAGATGGCGAAAGCGACCATTCGTGAACGTTACGCATTACAGGCAGCAAACAATAACGTCAGTATCTGGGCTATTGGTAAGAAAGGATTTGAGCATTTCGCCAAAAACCGTTACCAGGTACACGAAGAACATAAAGATATCTTTTTGAACCTCACTTTTGAAACAGTGCAGGCTTGTTCGAAGGCTGCAGTTAAAGCGTTTGAGGCAAAACAATTCGACGTGGTCGAACTTGTATATAGTGAATTCAAAAATGCCGCAACGCAAAGTTTCGTCGTAGAGCGTTTCCTTCCAATCCCTAAAATTGTACAGAAACAAGGGACTAAAAAGACTGACTTCATTTTTGAACCTGCCAAGGATGAGTTGATCGCCGAGCTAATGCCAAAGATCCTTAATACACAGCTTTATAAAGCTGTTCTGGACGCTAACGCATCAGAACATGGTGCACGAATGACGGCCATGGACAAGGCTACTGAAAACGCCAATGAATTATTGCGCAATCTTAAGATCAGTTACAACCGTGCGCGCCAGGCTGCAATCACCACCGAACTTACAGAGATCGTTAGTGGAGCTGCAGCGTTGAAGGGCTAATTGCCTCCGCGAAATATTTAACTATGGAAATCGGACACATCATACCACACATTGAAGCGCTCATTTTTGCAACAGATCGCCCATTGGGCGCTGCCGAAATCACTGAGCTCATCAACAATGCGTTTGGTTTCATGGAAGATAAGATTACATCAGAACAGGTGCAGTCGGCCATAGATGGTATCGTAGAAAAATACAATTCAGAATTTTATCCGTTTGAACTCCGTGAAAGTGGAGGCGGCTGGCAGTTCCTGACAAAGAAAGAATACCACAAAACAGTGGCACAGCTGAACGGAGAAAAATTCATGAAACGGCTCTCACCTGCAGCCCTTGAAACACTTGCCATTATAGCTTATAAACAGCCGATCACCAAGTCTGACATTGAAGCAATACGCGGGGTGAGTTGCGACTATTCGATCCAAAAACTTCTTGAAAAAGAACTTATTGTTATTACAGGCAGAAACGAGGAAATGCCGGGTAAGCCTTTGGTGTACGCGACATCGAAAACGTTCATGGACTATTTCGGATTGAATTCTCCGGATGAACTTCCGAAACTTCGCGAAGTGTTTGATGAAAACGTAATTGCTCCTACAAATATCCAGGACGGGCAGACTGAGGAAATTCAACAGGAGCAGGCTCCCGATGATGCTGATGGTAATGAGGAAAATGATAGCAGTCCTACATTTGTAGTTACAGAAACTGGTGAATTGCAAGAAGCATTGGATGCTCCGGCGGATGTATCTTCTGCAGAAAATTCAAATGAAAATCAGAGCTCCGATCAAGCAAGTGAGGAGCCGCCTTCAGACTCAACCGATGATGATTCTCCGGCCGATCAAACAGACGATGCACCGGAAGAGCCCCAGTCATAATATCGATTTATATGTCGCAGATTTCCAACGATCAGTTAATTGGCCTCGCGAAAGAGTTTGGCACCCCCTTGTATGTATATCATGCGGAAAAGATCGCCGAGCAGTACAAAAAGCTGTCGACAGCATTTTCCGCTATGCACGCCAGGTTTTTTTATGCGTGCAAGGCACTGACGAACATTAATATTCTCCGATACATTAAACAACTTGGTGCAGGGCTCGACTGCGTAAGCATTCACGAAGTTCAGCTCGGTCTTAAAGCAGGGTTTGATCCTAAGGATATTTTATTTACCCCAAATTGTGTAGACATTACGGAGATCATTGAAGGGAAGAATCTGGGTGTCAACATCAATATTGATAACATCTCCATCCTCGAGCAATTCGGCAATCGCTTTGGCAATTCATACCCGGTTTGTATCCGCCTGAACCCACATATTATGGCAGGCGGAAATTTTAAGATTTCGACCGGGCATGTAGACAGCAAGTTTGGTATTTCCATTCACCAGCTTCGACACATCGAACGGGTTGTAAAGACCACCGGTCTCAAAGTTACAGGCATGCACATGCACACCGGTAGCGAGATCAAAGATGTAGGAGTCTTCCTTGAAGGACTTGATGTTATGTTCGGGATGGCGGATCATTTTCCTGACCTGGAATTTGTTGATCTCGGAAGTGGATTTAAAGTTCCCTACCAGGAAGGCGATGCGGAAACCGATGTTGTTACACTTGGCGCCAGGGTTACTGAGGCCTTCGCTAATTATGAAAAAGAAACCGGGAAAAAACTCCAGGTGTGGTTTGAACCAGGTAAATACCTCGTTAGCCAGGCAGGGTATTTTATCGTCAAGGCAAATGTTATCAAACAAACACCTGCAACGGTCTTTGTTGGTGTGAACAGCGGATTCAATCATTTGATACGTCCAATGTTCTACGATGCATATCATTCCATATCAAATGTTTCCAATCCTGAAGGCCCGGAAAGGATCTATACTGTTGTCGGCCATATCTGCGAAACCGACACCTTTGCCTGGGACCGAAAATTAAATGAGGTTCGCGAAGGTGATCTTCTGGTATTTCAAAATGCCGGCGCTTATGGCTTTGAAATGTCTTCCAACTTCAATTCTCGCCTGAAGCCCGCAGAAGTGCTGTTCATGGAAGGTGCAGGTCACCTGATTCGCAAACGCGATGAATTTGCAGACCTTCTGAGAAATCAGGTTGAAGTGTTGTAGATTTAAAACATGAAAATAGCATTTCATGGCGCAGCCCGTTCTGTTACGGGATCAAAGCACGTCATCACTCACCGCAACGGAAACCAGTATCTTCTTGACTGTGGTTTATTTCAGGGAATGGGAAAGGAAACCAATTCGCTAAACAGGCATTGGGGGTTCAATCCGGCCCTGATCAAATATCTTTTTCTTTCTCACGCTCATATTGATCACAGTGGTCTTATCCCAAAACTGGTAAGTGATGGTTTCAATGGTCCGATATTCTGCACCCCTGCCACTCGTTCCCTGGCCGAGATATTGCTCGCCGATTCTGCAGAAATCCAAATGGATGATGTAAAGTATTTGAATAAGCGGCGCGCTGCAGAGGGACAGCCCTATCTGCGTCCTTTGTATAACATTGAAGATGCACGAAATAGTTTTAAATTCTTTAAGACGATAGAATACGATACATGGACGCGGATTGATGAAGATGTTGAAGTACTCTTCACAGATGCGGGTCACATAATAGGGAGTGCGGCAGTCCACTTGCGTATCCGCGAAGAGGGAAAAATCACACAAATAAGCTTCAGTGGTGATGTGGGTCGTTATCGTGATATCATTCTGAAATCACCTGCGCCATTTCCCCAGGCGGACTACATCCTTCTCGAATCAACTTATGGCAACAGCCTTCACGATGTGAATTATACTACACCTGATGCCTTGCTTCAATGGATTGAAAAAGCATGTCTTCGCAAAAAAGGCAAGCTTATCATACCTGCATTCAGTGTAGGCCGTACGCAGGAGTTATTGTTTACATTAAACCAACTTGAGCTGGAGCGGCGATTGCCGGATCTTGCATATTATGTAGATAGCCCGCTTAGTCGCGAAGCCACCCAGGTGATCACGAGCTATCCGCAATACTTCAACCGGTCGATTCAAAAGATCCTTCAATCGGATCTTAATCCATTTGATTTTAAAGGTCTTCATTATGTAAAGACAGTCGAGGAGTCGAAGCTTCTAAATTACCGGAGGGATCCCTGTGTAATAATTTCTGCGAGCGGCATGGCCGATGCCGGGCGTGTCAAGCACCATATCAGTAACAATATTGAAAATAGTCGTAACACCATACTCTTTACCGGATACTGTGAACCAAACTCTCTTGGTGGCAGGCTATTGGCCGGCGCAAGAGAAGTGGGGATTTTTGGCATACCTCACGAAGTGCACGCTGAAATCGGGGTGATACGAAGTATGAGTGCGCACGGTGACTACGAGGATTTGTCGCAGTTCCTGGCCTGCCAGGATCCTAAACTGATAAAAAGGCTGTTCCTGGTGCATGGTGAACCAGAAGTCCAGGAGCAGTTCAAGGAACGGTTGATACGTAAAGGGTTCGCCGATGTGATGATTCCCGAACGGCATATTGAGCTTGGGCTCAATTGACTATTTCGTAATTGAGTAATCACCGCGCCAAAAACTGCGGTTTTTATAGTAGATGTTGATAAAATTCCTCGTGACATTGTTGTTACTCGCGGTATCTAAATTTTGTGTGATACTGGAAACATACGAGAATGGCGTGGATGGAAGATTTTGAAGGGATCCAGGGCGACCGTTTCGAAATGATGTTTCAATGGAGCGACAACTGGCTCAGCATAGTGGTTGTGCCGGTCAAGGTTAACGGAAACCACCAGTACTTCGTCGTGAAATTGAAAGATCTTGTGCTGATCCTCAGATTGAACGAATACGATGAATGGGAAGAGTTGAAGGAAGGGCCTACTACTCTCGCAGAGCATTTAGGTAAGGCAATAGAGAACTATTACTGTCTTTGTATGTGAAGACTGGGCAGTAATAAAAAAAAGCTTCCGACCTGGAAGCTTTTTTTGTACCGCGTAGGGGAATCGAACCCCTCATTCATCCGTGAAAGGGATGCGTCTTAACCGATTGACCAACGCGGCGTCCCTTGTATTTCGATTGGGAGTGCAAAGATAAACGCAGCACCAACTTGTTCCAAAAAAAAATCTCAAATCCTTCAAGATTTTTTAATCGTAGCTGACATTAGTCAACCCGGCGGCTGATGTAAATAACCTTACACACATAAAAAAACACAATTTGACAACACAACAAAGACGTAATTTTGCATCCTAATTTCTAATTCAAATCAATATTTATTATGAGCACAGTTAAAGTAGCTATCAATGGTTTCGGACGCATTGGTCGACTCGTTTATCGGCAGATCTATAAAATGGAAGGAATTGATGTAGTGGCGATCAATGATCTTACAAGTCCAAAGGTATTGGCACACTTGCTAAAGTACGACAGTGCGCAGGGCAGGTTTGATGAAGAAGTGAAAGCAACTGACAATTCAATCATTGTAAACAATGAAGAGGTTAAGATATATGCACAAAAGAATCCTGCAGAGATTCCCTGGAAAGAGCATGATGTAGATGTTGTTCTTGAATGTACCGGTTTCTTCACCGATAAAACAAAAGCAGAAGCACACCTTACTGCTGGTGCAAAAAGAGTGGTTATATCTGCTCCTGCAACAGGCGATTTGAAAACGATTGTTTTTAATGTTAACCACGAGATACTCGATGGTAGCGAAACAATCATTTCTTGTGCATCATGTACAACGAACTGTCTTGCACCAATGGCAAAAGTTCTTGACGATACATTTGGTATCAAAGCTGGTTTGATGACAACAGTACATGCTTACACCAACGACCAGAATACACAGGATGCGCCGCACGCAAAAGGCGATCTGCGCAGAGCAAGAGCAGCAGCACAAAACATTGTTCCAAATAGTACAGGAGCCGCTAAAGCTATCGGTCTGGTTCTGCCAAATCTGAAAGGCAAACTCGACGGATCTGCACAACGTGTTCCAACGCTTACTGGTTCATTAACTGAACTTACTACCATTCTCGGTAAAGATGTTTCAGTTGAAGAAATCAATAGTGCAATGAAGAGTGCTAGCAATGAAAGCTTCGGATATACTGAAGACGAGATTGTGAGCAGCGATATCATTGGAAGCACATTCGGTTCGCTCTTCGACGCAACTCAAACAAGAGTTATGAAAGTAGGAGATATTCAACTGGTGAAAACTGTAAGCTGGTATGATAATGAAATGAGTTATGTAAGTCAGCTTGTGCGCACAGTGAAATTCTTCGCTGAACTTATCGCGAAATAATGATGAAAGGCGGAACTCACAGTTCCGCTTTTTTGTTTATTCTAATGCAGTTATCCTGCTATTTCTTCAAACTAAAAATTTGAATCATGCCTGATTTTAAATCATTCGATTTTAGTGGCAAGAAGGTTTTGGTGCGCGTTGACTTCAACGTACCGCTGAACCAGCAATTTGAAATCACAGATGACACCCGCATCCGTGCGGCCGTGCCTACGATAAAACATATTCTCGAAGGTAAGGGAAGCGTGATCCTGATGTCTCACTTCGGTCGCCCAAAAGAAGGACCGGCTGAAAAATATTCTCTGAAACATTTGATCACACACCTTCAGCAACTCCTGGGAGTGCCGGTGACCTTCGCCAGCGATTGCATTGGTAAAGAAGCTGAAGAGAAAGCTGCTGCTCTCAAAGGAGGCGATGTGCTGCTTCTTGAAAATCTTAGATTCCATAAAGAAGAGGAAAAGGGTAATCCCGAATTCGCTAAACAACTTGCGTCGCTGGGTGACGTATACGTAAATGATGCTTTTGGTACCGCACACAGAGCTCATGCTTCCACTGCTATCATTGCAGATTACTTTGAAGCAGACTCAAAAATGTTTGGCTTCCTTATGAACAGCGAAGTAAGCAGCGCTGAACGTGTACTGCATAATGCGGAAGCTCCTTTTACTGCAATCCTCGGAGGGGCAAAAGTTTCTGATAAGATCCTGTTGATTGAAAACCTGCTTGAACGCGCCAATAATATTATTATCGGTGGCGGGATGGCCTATACTTTTTTCAAAGCGCAGGGTGGACAGGTGGGAAGTTCACTTGTTGAAGCCGACAGAATAGATACTGCCCGCGACCTGATTGAAAAGGCAAAAGCCAAAGGTGTAAACCTTGTATTGCCGGTGGACAGCGTCATCGCAGACAAATTCGCTGCAGACGCAAACACCAGGATTTCTTCAAACGACAGCATACCTGATGGTTGGATGGGACTGGATATCGGTCCTGAAGCGATCAGGCAATTCCAGGAAGTGCTGGCATCTTCTAAGACCATTCTATGGAATGGCCCGATGGGAGTTTTTGAAATGGAAAAATTCCAGGCAGGTACCAAAGCTGTTGCACAATCGGTGGCAGACGCTACCCAGAATGGTGCATACTCACTGGTTGGTGGCGGAGATTCCGTTGCTGCGGTTAACCAGTTCGGATTTACTGAAAAGGTAAGCTATGTATCTACCGGTGGCGGTGCAATGCTGGAATTTTTCGAAGGAAAACAATTGCCTGGAATTGCAGCAATAAAGAAATAGCGCTATAACTTTAAGAAGCTACATAACAAACCCAACAATTATAAACCCTGGCTTGCCAGGGTTTATTGTTTGCAATGCATTACAATGATTTAATTAAATCAGGCTATATTTATATGTTGAATAATTAAAAGAAATAAAAACTTCATTGTATGAATACACGGAATTTATTGATCGTTGTTATACTTGGCGCAGTTCTCGTACTGGGTGGTTGTGCATGTAATGGCTATAATAGTCTTGTCAACAAAGATGAGAATGTAAAAACTAAATGGGCAGCCGTACAAAGTGACTATCAAAGGCGCGCAGACCTTATTCCAAATCTTGTTAACACAGTAAAAGGTGCGGCAAACTTCGAACAGGAGACGCTTACACGCGTTATCGAAGCAAGAGCTAAAGCAACATCGGTAAATATCAATCCAGGTGACCTCACGCCTGAAAACGTTCAAAAATTTCAACAGGCCCAGGGAGAACTCTCCGGAGCACTCAGTCGTCTGTTGGTTTCTGTTGAAAGATATCCTGAACTGAAAGCCAACCAGAATTTCCTTGACCTGCAAAAACAACTTGAAGGAACAGAGAATAGAATCAATGTGTCTCGAAAAGACTTCAATACGTCCGTGCAGGATTATAATATGTCCGTGAGAAGGTTTCCAAATAATCTCTTTGCCGGCATGTTCGGTTTTGGCGTGAAACAAGGCTTTGCTGCCGATCCGGGAGCAGAACGAGCACCACAAGTTCAATTTTAAATCATTCGAATGGGCATTTTCTCTATTGGTAAGAATCGGCCACTGATCGCGCCGGAAGATTCAGAATTGATCATCAAAGCAATTAAGGAGGCCGAACAGAACACAAGCGGGGAGATCCGCATATACGTTGAAACGCGCTGCAAGTATGTTGAGCCGTTAGATCGGGCTGCGGAAATATTCTGGTCTCTAAAAATGGATCAAACGGAAGACAAGAACGGCGTTCTAATTTACATCGCATTAAAGGATCACCAATATGCCGTGTATGGCGATAAAGGTATTCACGAAAAATTGGGCGATGAATTTTGGAGGAAGGAGGTTGAAATGATGGCCACACACTTTAGCGCCAATCATTTTGTTGAGGCAGTTGTAAACGTTATCCATGATATCGGGGAAGTGCTGTCCATTCATTTCCCTTACGTAAAGCAGGTCGATCGCAACGAACTGCCCGACGACATTGTTTTTGGTACCTGAATCCACACTCATGATCAAGCCGACTAGTTACATTGTTTTTCTATTGTTCGTTTTGTTTTCAGCCCTTCAACTTTCGGCACAGCAAGTTCCTGCACGACCGAATCCACCGCGGCTGGTTAACGATTTTGCAGATGTATTGAGCCCTGCAGAGGAGCAACAACTCGAACAAAAATTGGTGGCATATGACGACAGCACCTCTAACCAGGTGGCGATCGTAACGATAAAAACTTTGGATGGTTATCCCATCGAAGAGTATGCTTTGAAAATACTCCGCGACTGGCAGGTGGGAAACAAGCAAACAAATAATGGGGTGGTGATCCTCGCAGTCGTAGATGATCGACAGGTTCGTATTGAAACCGGTTATGGATTAGAAGGTGCAATACCCGATATTACAGCAAGCCAGATCATTCGCAACGATATTGCTCCCGCCTTTAGATCCAACGATTACTTTCAGGGATTCAACAATGCTGTTGAATCCATTATCCTCGCGGCAGCGGGTGAATACCAGGCACCACAAGGATATGGAAACCGCGGTCAGCAGCGCAAGGGTTCAGGTGTGCCGATTTTTTTCATCATTGTGTTGGTCATTCTGATTCTTAGCAGGATTGGTGGCGGTGGTAGAGGCGGTGGTGGATTTATGAGTCGCAGAGGTTATCGTGGCTTTGGTCCTGTATTTTTCCCTGGCGGTTTTGGTGGTGGCGGCTTTGGAGGCGGTGGCTTTGGCGGTGGAGGTGGAGGAT
>JAEZGS010000002.1 GCA_023437225.1 Bacteroidota bacterium
CCATAGCCGTAGCGCGCACCTTTGCATTTGCCATAGCCATAGCCATGGCCATAGCCATAGCCATAGCCATAGCCATAGCCATAGCCGCTGTGCCTCGACTGCGCTTTCGTGATGGCCACACCGAGCATGTTCGCTCCAGCTGCCTCCAGTCTATGCATCGCCTCAATGGCAGCGGCGGTGCGCGTACGGCCGCTTTCGACTATCAAGAGAACGGACTTGGCGACAGACGCAATCAGTGGCGCATCGGCGAGACCCAGCAAAGGCGGTGAGTCGATGACGACCAAGTCGTACGTAGCACAAGCTTCCACAACTATGGCGCGGAATCGCGAGCCTCCGAGTAGCGCAGCAGGGTTGGGGGGCTCCGGCCCGCACTGGAGAAGCCACAATTGCGCATACTTCGTAGGAACGACGTTTTCGGCTAAAGGCCGGTCCGTCGTGAGCAAGGTGCTCAAACCCTTTTCGGTGCCCTCGCCTTTGAAACTTGGCTTTCTGAGGTCGGCGTCCACGAGAAGGACGTTCTTTCCCAGCTTCGCAAAATAGTGGCTCAACGCCAACGCGCTCGAGGATTTTCCTTCTGCCGCTCGCGCACTGGTCACGAGCAACGCCTGCGGCAGTCCCTCCTCGGTTGTGAATCTTAATGACGTGCCGAGCGTGGCATAGGCTTCCGCTGCCGGCGATGTCGGGTCATCCAATTCCGTGAGGAGAGATGCGCGCTTAGATTTGCCCGCTCGCCTAGGAATTGCCCCAAGACACGCAAGGCCGAGCTTTGTCCTCACGTCGTTAGGGGTCTTGATTGTGTCGTTGAGTATGTCGAGGCCAATCGCCGTTATGACCCCCGCGGCGAAACCTACCATCAGCCCGAAAATAAGATTGAGAACGAGATTTGGCTTGAACGGCGCATCGGGCGGTGTCGCGCGATCAACGATCGATACAGGCGATGAGCCAATTCCGCCAGCAACCCCGATTTCTTTGTAACGTTGCAGCAACGCATCATAGAGTGAGCGGTTGGTATCAACATCCCGCTGGAGAATGGCATATTGGATACCCCTTCCGCGCAAATTAAGAACATCGGATTTCAGGCCCGCCACCTTTGCTTGCAAAGCACGCTCAGCGGAGGCCGCCGCTTTGTACTCAGCAAGAGCGGTGTTCACGCGACCGCTCTTCGCCGTTGCTGTGGCAGCGTTGATCTGTTTTTGTAATTCGGTGATTTGCGCACGAAGGCTCACCATTTCGGGGTGCTCAGGTTTCTTAAACGCTCGCTGTTCTTCATATTTGGCCTCGAGCGCTGCAAGAGTTTGGCGCAGTTGGAGTGTGCTGGCAGTAACCTCGCTCGTGGGGCCAGTGTTCGCCGCCTCACGGTACGCACCCTCGGCGGCTACGCGCTTGGCTGTGGCCTGCGCCAACGCGTCATTGAGGGCAACCAATGCTTGTCCTTGAGGCGAAGAAGCATCGTTGCCCGACCCCTCTTGATCTCCAGTATTAATAATACCTTGTGCCTGGGCGTACTGAACTAACTGCCTTTCTGAATTTTCCAATTCGCGCCGTGTTTTGCTGATCTGGCGCTCGAGGAAGTTACGAGCATATGCGGACGCCTCGTAGCGCCTCTGCAGGCTGGTGTTGATGAACGCGTCTGCATATGCGTTCGCAATTCTCGCGGCCATTTGCGGCGACAGAGCCGTATAACTGAATTGAACGAGCTGCCCATCGGACTGAGGCGCCACGTCTACGCCACCACTGACCGTATCGGTAGCCTGTTGGATCCGTTTTCCAGCGTCCGCACTTTGATCGGCGAAGGTCGGATCATTAGCGAGATTGAGATCGCGGGCCACTTCTTGCGCGAGCTCACGGCTTCGGAGGAGACCGATTTGAGTTGCCACAAACTGCCACGCATCCAGGCTAGGCCCCGTCGAATCGGCTTTTTCATCAATTACCTGGACCGAGGGAGGATTGACCTCGAGGACAACATCAGACCGGTACAGCGGCGTGGTCATCATCGTGAGCGCCAAGCCAAAGAGCAGCCCGACAATAGCACTCGCAACAATCAGCATTCGTCGCTCTCGCA
Source organism: Bacteroidota bacterium (assembly GCA_023437225.1). Taxonomy (GTDB): domain Bacteria; phylum Bacteroidota; class Bacteroidia; order Chitinophagales; family Chitinophagaceae; genus Flavitalea. The sequence goes on from JAEZGS010000002.1 coordinate 2,063, forward strand.
GGATTCGAACGAGGCGATTGAAATCGATCGTCGTATGAGTGGTGTTGGAGGCAAGCGCGAGCTGCTGTGCATGAGGGACCACGCCCCACCGCTCGTCGGGCGTTAGAACAAGGTCACGATTCATATCGCCACCGCCGTTGGGACGTGGCGCGATTCACTGCGCAAAGGGCTTTTCACCATCTGCGGTTCTCCAGACTTTTCGTGATCCAAACGATGCCTCCGCAAATCGATATCCGCACATTGCGCAGATTGTGTGCGCATGGGGTGCGCTCCAGAAAGTTAGACGCGAATTGAGACAATTGCCATGCCTCTAGCCATGGTTATTGTAGCGCGGCGTGGGATCGAGGAATAAGCAAAACCGAGAACGTTCGGCTACGGAAGCGGGTCGCGCGGACGATTCAAGGCGCGCCCGCCCAATTCCCTCTCTTCGGGTTGTGACGATTGCGGCTACCGCTGCCCTGTTAGCTGCCCAAATCACGCGGTTATCCTTCGCCTCGGATCTCGCGGGTCGCGACGCTGGCCGCGCATTCGATCTTGCCCCCGCGATCCCGGACGCGCTTAGCGGATTAGCAATGGCTGAAATCGGAATGGCTGCGGCCGTCGGCGCTAGTCCCACGGACATCACGATGAGACGCCTGCAATCCCTTTCGGCCGTCTCGCCTCTTCGAACGGAGCCTTACCTTGTCAAGGCCGCGCTCGCCGTTCGGGCCAACGATTTAAGCGAAGCCGAAGCTCTCCTGATCAGGGCGAGATCGCTCGACCCGCGCTCAGCGGCCGCGCGCTACCTTCTTGCCGATGTTTGGCTGCGCCAAAACCAAGTCGCTCGAGCGCTTGGGGAGATGGCCGCTCTCACGCGCATTATGCCCGGCATTACGTTACAACTCGTACCGAGTCTTGCCCAATATGCCCGGAGTCCGGGAGCAGAACAGCAACTTCGAACCATCTTGAGGGCTAATCCCAATTTGCGGAATCCACTTCTCGCAGCGCTTTCAGCTGATCCGGATAACGCAGAGCTCGTCATCACCTTGGCGGGACCCGAGCTTAGATCGACCGACCCAGCAGCACTCGCTTGGAAGTCTCGGCTTGTGAAAGGCCTCGTTTCTCAAGGCACGTATCGGGAAGCTCGTCAATTATGGACAGCATTTGTCGGACCTCCAGCCGGCCGTCAGGATCTTGTTTTCAACGGTGAGTTCCGGAAGCTGGATACGCCAGAGCCATTCGGGTGGATTTACCGCTCAGGCGCAGCCGGTCTCGCCGAGCCACAAAATGGAAGTCTGCGCGTCCTTTATTATGGGAGGGATAACACCACACTCGCTACCCAGCTGCTCTTGCTCACGCCCGGCGAATATACCTTTACCTCACCCGTGAACGGAACCGCTCAGCCGGCAGCACTGGAGTGGATCATTAGTTGCGGTGCGGCGGGCAAGCATTTGATGGAACTTGATATCACCGCCAAGCCGCCAGCCGATCGCTTCACCGTTTCGGCCGGATGCCCCAGCCAACGGCTCGAACTCGTTGGAGTCGGAACTGATTCGCCGAAGGAGTCTGACGTGCAGCTTGGTCCAATTCAAATTACCAGGATTGGAGCGTGAGCGGTGCGATGAAGTCGATGCTTGTAGGCGCGTATCTTCTGGTGTGCATCCTAGCGGGCGGCAGCTCGCAAGTTATGTGGACGAACCTGCTTCTTCAGGTCTTAGGTGTCTTCCTGATCGCATGGGCGGCGCTCTCTCGCCGTGGGGCGACTGTCGAGAACCGGGCGGATTTGCCGCTAAAGATGCTAATTGGTGCGGGGCTGGTGATCGTGCTCCTCCAGTTGATACCGCTGCCGTCGAGCGTGTGGTCGTCACTACCGGGCCGGGAAAGCATCGCGTCCGGTTATGCCACTCTGCGCCAACCGCTGCCCGCGCTTCCCGTTTCCGAGACGCCCTTTGTTTCTGTGTCGGTTCTTTTCGCCATTATTCCAGCGGTAGCGATGGTGGTCGCAGTCGAAAACCTCCGACCATCGCCGCGCGTGCTCGCCGCGGCGATCGTTTTAGGACTCGCGATGGGCATTGCGCTCGGATCCATTCAAGCCGCTGATGGGCCGTTTTCGTCCGCGTATCTTTACAAGATCACCAATCCCGGAGCGGTCGGCTTTTTCGCCAATCGAAATCACATGGCTACTCTGCTTCTCATCGGAATACCGATGGCAACCGCCCTCGCCGCATCAGGAAAAACAGGCGGTTCACATGGGATGGCAGTCGCATTTCTGGTCGTGATTGGAGTCGGCGTCGTGCTCAACAGTTCGATCGTCGCATACGCGCTCATCATCCCGGTTGCACTCGCGAGCGCCGCCTCGCTTCCGACGGCGGTCAATTTGCGCAAGTTCGCGTTGCCGGCAGCCATGCTTGCGATAGTTGCTGCAGTCGCCTTCCTGATCTCGAAACCGGTTGCCGGGAGCCTGGACTCGAACGTCATGCGCGCGATGGACGGGCGAACCGAGATTTGGACGAGAACGATGGAAGCGATCGCTGCCAACTTTCCAGTCGGCACCGGGCTGGGGTCATTTGCGCAGATCTATAGGCAATACGAAGATCCAGTGGAGGTAGGCCGCTTCTATGTGAATCATGCTCACAACGACTATCTTGAGATTATCTTAGAAATGGGCGGCGGGGGCGCCTTGCTATTGTTGTTGTTTCTCGCATGGTGGGGGATTCTAGCGTGCCGCGTTTGGACGTCGCGCTTGAGCACGCCCTTCGCACGCGCAGCGACTATCGCGTCAGCTGTCGTAATTGTGCACAGCCTTGTCGACTTCCCGCTGCGCACAGCAGCGATCTCGGCAATATTTGCTACTTGCATTGCGCTGATGGCGCAGCACTCACGACACACTACGCTTCCCGTCGAGAGCGGCCTTCGATCTACTCGTCACGTCAAGCTGGGCTAGTGGCCGTTCCTACAACCTCACGCAGGTCGGACGTGATCTGGATGCCGGGTTTATTCCAGCGCCCCGGCGGGAGTCGAGCTTACAGGAGAGCGACCCTGCCGCGATTCCCGCGGCATGCCTCGTCAAGAAGGAGCGCGTCTCGCGCTTAATGCCAAGCAAAAGCGGCGCTGACGCATCAGGGCGCAACGCCCTCGTCCATCCTCGATTGGGAGGTTAAGGAATGCGCAAGTTCTGCATTTCTTAATCAAATCCGTAACTTAGCTTATCCGACGACCGGCCTGGGCGCGATTCCATGCGGTACATCCGCTCGCTATTGTTCCGAGCGAGACTTCCGACGCGCAGCCTCATTGGCCCGCTCCAAAAAGCTCGCGGATTGCTGTTTGGAGTAACTAAACCCGAGGCCGTCACGCACGAGCTGTGCGCCCGGCAGCGGCGCAAAAACCATCAGGGCGACGATGGCAGCCAAGAGCATGACAGCGATTCTTACCGGACGGGGGAGGGCTTCGCGGCATTCCTCGACTAGCTCTCCAGCGATGCATCTGAGTAAGTCGGCCAAGTATGATCGGCCCATCACGCGCCCCGCACTGAAGACGACTTGATCCCTCGACGCCCCAGCGTTGCCCCCCTCGCGCGCTTGCAGAGACCGAGGGCAGCCTCCCTATGTGCGCCGGGAGTGCCTGCTGCGGGATCGAAATCTTCGGTCAGCGCGATTCGCCAGATCTCGGGCGTCCTCCACGGCTTTTTACCTCTGGGGTTAACCAAATCAGACATCGGCTTCAGCGCCGCGTTTTTCACAGTATTTCTCCGCTCTCGACACACAAACGATTCGGCTATCGAACGTTAGTACGTCGACGGTCGCGAGTGCGCGAGAACCAAATTGGACCAATGTGAACCTATTCGGAGAAAGCCTGGCGATTCGCTCAATGACGGAGCTGCTTTCGTGCTGCTGACACAGGACTTTGCCGAAAGCACGGAGACGAAGCTGGTTCGATCGCCATGAAGAAGGGCTCAGCGTTGCTGATCTTGGCAGTACTGCTTAAACGGATTGGGCTCGGCCTGTGGAGTAACGATTGGTGCGGCGTTCGCACCTCTCGTTTTAACGATGGGCGATCGTGACAAAGAATACCTATGACGGCGCGTCGGACGAACCGAAGGCCATAGAACCCCCTGAACGTGATACTAGCCGCGCGAAGCGACTGTTTTCGATACTGGTCGCTGCTGAAGAGCACGACATCATCGTTCAGTCCCCGATCGGCGAGAACACGCAAATGTCCGCCCATCCGTCGCTGGGGCAGCGAGCTTTGGAGATTCTCGCCTCACGTCGCCGGCGGCATAGCCTATTTGGCAAAGCCATGTTTGGGGAGCCTGCGTGGGAGATTTTACTGCTCCTCAGCGCCTTAGGTTCGCCGCAAACAATAACTCAATTGGCAAAGCTGGCACGAGCGTCGAAGTCCACCGCTATTAGATGGATCGATTATCTCGAAGGGCAGCGCCTCGTGGCCCGCCAAAATCATCCCACCGACAAACGGGCTGTTGTCATCGAACTTACCGAGGAAGCGCGTGAATCTATTGCAGCGTACCTCTTCGCACCGACCATACTCGACCGTTAGAATTTCTCGTTAACCGTGTTACGGGACTCTGCGAACGCGGCATTCAACCGCTGCGTCGGCCGTGCTCGGGGTATTCGAGATGGATGAGTTGTACTGCGGCGGTAGCGCTCACCGGAGCGCATTGTTGGCGAAGTTGATCGCATCATTACAGACTGCTCTAGCTATCGCCGATCAGATAGAAGGTCTCGCGCCAGTGGGTGCTCGGCTGCAAAATGTCATTGATGATGTACAATCTGAGATGACGGAATTGTAGTCACCACACAATTCTTTCCATTCATACGTTGTTGTGCACAAACGCGGCCGGTGGGCATCTCGATATACAGCGAGTTACGCGGCGGTGCATCCCAGCCGGTCGCGAGATTTCTTGGTATTCTTTCCGCTTCGACCTGTACCGTCGCACTCCATAGTTGGTCGCGCGTCGGCGAGGATGGCTTGCCGATCTAGCCCGAAGTACCCGGCGGATCGATCAGTCGGGATCCACCCCGACGCAGTGGCCGCGACCCGCTCGGGCTCGAACGCGAGGAACTTCCGCTTCGTGCGCGCCCCGAGAGCAACGCTCACACCAACATGAGATGCCCGCGACTGCATTGGTGAATGCGATGAGCTCGGGCTAAGTCAGCTAGTTGCATCCATGCGACGCTGATGCGCCGCAGTCCGGGCCCGTTGGAGCCGCAACAAAGGGTCCGATTTAGATTAGCCGTAGCGTTGCTTCGAATTAATAACCGAAGTATCGAAGTGCTCGATAGCGCGCGTTGCAACATTCGAGCGCCGTTTCGGGAGATGGGTGATGGAAACGGGATTCCGTCGTTACGCACTGGCTGCGGGCGCAGCCGCTCTTCTCTCGGCGCAAGCCGCTTATGCTGCTCCAACGCCACGCGCGCAGGCGGTCGATCCGCTCGTCGCGCTAAGCATCTTCGGCACGGCGCAATCCAGCGCGAACGTTTGCGCTGCGGGGACTGCCGCTGCTGGCGCTGCCGCGACCGCCGCCCAGGGCGCCGCAGGCTGCGTCCTCCCGGTCAACGCGCCTCCGCCACCGGCTCCGGTCGTCAGCGAAGTTATCCCGCCGCCTCCGCCGCCTGCCCCGGCCTTCAGCCCGCTGCTCGGCCTGCTGGGCGCGCTCGGGGTCATCGCCCTGGCTGCTGCCCTGGCTGCGAGCGGCGGTGGTGACTCGAGCGGCGACCTGACACCGGTCAGCCCGGCTTAGGCGGACTGTCGAGGACCCATAAAAAAGGGCGGCCCCAGGCCGCCCTTTTCGTTTCTCGACGCGCGATGCTCAGCCGCGCTCGCCGCCGCTCCGCTGCGTCGGCGGGTTTGTCGACTGCGGCATGAAAGTTGAAACCTGCTGGCAGCTGCTCGTCAGCGCGACCTGGCGCCCGGCCTGGAACGGCTGCGAATAGGGGAAGCATTCCTGGCCGCCGTTTGCGCTGAGGCACAGCATGTTGTTGGCGGCCGACCAGGTTCCGGGCACGGCCGTGCCGCTGGGGGTCATGATCGTAGCGGTTCCGTCGGCGTTGAACGTGATAGCGTCGACCACCCCGTTCGTCTGCACCTGAACCGTCTGGCCCGCGATCTCGGAACCCGGAACCCACGGAGCCTGCGCAATCGCGACGCCCGCGGACGCAACCGCGATGACGCTCGCCAACGCCAGTTTCGGCATAGTGAATCTGCCCATTACGTCGCCCTCCTTATCAAAACCATCGGCGCGCCGCAGACATAACAGATTTCGCGAAGTTGTTTATACACTTGCAGCCGGTTCGATCTCGCGTTGATGCCGGGTGTCGCTGAAATGAATGTGGCTTCCAACTGCGGTCAGCCAACTGTCGAAACAAGCTCGCGCCCGCGCGGTAAACTGCTTCTTCCGATCAACCTTTTTCGAGCGTCCCGGCAGTGGCGGCATCAGGCCGAAATTGACGTTCATGGGCTGGAATGTGTCAGCATCCGCCCCGCCGGTGATGTGCCCAAGTAGCGCGCCGATCGCACTCTCCGCTGGGGGAGATTCCAGCACTTCGCCCTTGAGCTCGGCCGCCGCGAAACGCCCCGCGATCAGGCCTATCGATGCGCTTTCGACATAGCCTTCGCAACCCGTGATCTGGCCCGCGAAGCGGATGTTCGGCTTCGATTTCAGCCGAAGCTGCCCATCCAGCAAACGCGGCGAATTGATGAAGCTGTTGCGGTGGATTCCGCCGAGCCGGGCGAATTCCGCATTCTCGAGGCCGGGAATCGTCCGGAAGATCCGGACCTGCTCGCCGTGCTTCAGCTTGGTCTGGAATCCGACCATGTTCCACAACGTGCCGAGCGCATTGTCTTGCCGAAGCTGGACGACCGCATGCGGCCAGCGGCCCGTGCGCGGATTGTCGAGGCCAACCGGCTTCATCGGGCCATGCCGAAGCGTTTCCGCTCCCCGCTCGGCCATGACCTCGATGGGCATGCAGCCCTCGAAATATGGCGTGTCGCGCTCCCAATCCTTGAATTCGGTCTTCTCTCCCCGGAGCAGCGCCTCAACGAATGCTTCATACTGCTCCTTGTCCATCGGGCAGTTGATATAATCCTTGCCCCCCTTGTCCCACCGGGTCGCCATCCACGGGATCTCCATGTCGATACTGTCCTTGTGGACGATCGGCGCGATCGCATCGAAGAACGCAAGCGCGCCCTCCCCCGTCTCCGCGGCAATCGCGTCCGCAAGGGCCGACCCAGTCAGCGGGCCGCTAGCGATAATCGCCGGGTGATCGGGCAGTGTATCGACGCGCTCGCGCACCACGTCGATTTTCGGATGGTTTTCGATAGCGAGCGTGACCTCGGTGGCGAAGGCTTCGCGGTCGACCGCAAGCGCGGAACCCGCGGGCACGCGATGTTTGTCGGCGCACCGCATGATCAGCGAATCGAGCGCGCGCATTTCCTGATGAAGGAGCCCGACGGCATTGTGCTCGGCATCGTCGGAGCGGAAACTGTTCGAGCAGACCATCTCCGCCAGGCGATCTGTTTCGTGCGCTGGAGTGGTGTCGCCGCCTCCGCGCATTTCCGAAAGACGCACGGTGAAACCGGCGTTGGCGAGTTGCCAGGCGGCCTCGCTGCCAGCCAGTCCGCCGCCGATGATGGCAATGTCGAAGCTCATCGTCCCTCTATAGCGTCCACCGGTCGACTTTCGGATCGAGATGGATCGATCGCCACATGCCCTTGAGGTCCGCCAGCGTTCCGCCCTCGGCAACGAGTTCCTGCAGCTGGTCGGCCGTCATTTGACAATAGGACCTGTGCGGCACGGCACCAATCACCAAGTCGTAAGACTTGCCGTCCAGCTCGGCCAATTCGAGGCCGTATTCATGCTTCACCTCTGCAGGATCGGCGAGCGGGTCGGCCACTTCCACCGAGTGACCAAGCCAGCTGAGGCGGCGAATGACGTCCATGGTACGGCTGTTGCGCAGGTCGGGCACGTTCTCCTTGAACGTCACGCCGAGCACCAGCACGGTACCCGCTTTCGAGGCGCGTCGTTCGTGCAGCGTGTCGGCGACCCAGCGCCCCATTCCGTCGTTAATCCCGCGGCCGGCGAGGATGACTTGCGGATCATGGCCAAACTGCTTGGCGAGATGGCTGACATAATAAGGGTCCACGCCAATGCAGTGGCCGCCGACAAGGCCCGGCTCGAAGGGGAGAAAGTTCCACTTTGTCCGCGCAGCCGCAAGCACGTCCCAAACCGATAGGCCGACGTGGGAGAAGATTTGCGCGACCTCGTTCATGAAGGCAATGTTGATGTCGCGCTGGGCGTTTTCGATCGCCTTGGCCGCTTCGGCTGCCTTGATGGACGCTGCCCGGAAGGTGCCGCCTTCTGTAATCGCCCCGTAGATGGTCTCGAGCTGGACAGCTACTTCCTCGTCCTCGCCGGCAACTACTTTGACGATCTTGTCAATCGTATGCTCCCGGTCGCCCGGATTGATCCGCTCGGGGCTGTATCCGAGACGGAAATCCAGGCCGCGCGTCAGGCCCGACTCCCGCTCGATTTCCGGACCGCAAATGTCGTCCGTCACACCCGGGTAGACTGTGCTTTCGAAGACAACCGTTGGGCGTCGCGCGGCGTCGAGCAGGCCCGCCACCGTGCGTGTGGCGGCGAGCAAAGCCGTGAGATCGGGCTGGTTCTGGCGATCGACGGGCGTCGGCACCGCCACGATGTAGACGTCGACGCCGCGGCAATCTGCTGGGTCGGACGTCACCGCGAGTGAGGCCGCGACGAGATCGTCCTTCGTGAGCTCACGCGTGCGGTCGTGCGCCGCTCTCAATTCCGCAACGCGCGTCGCGTCGGCATCCAGCCCGGTTACGTCGAACTTTCGAGCGAGCGCTACGGCAAGGGGCAAGCCCACATAGCCCAAGCCTACCACCACGATCTTCAATGCGATCCTCCCGCGCGCCAATGACTGGCTTTAGCCAGCCTGCAACCACCGCCCGAATTGCATTTGCACACGGGTCGAACAATTCAATCCTTTACGCCAACGATTAGCTTTCCGCGGTGACGCGATCGTCGAGAAACTCCACAGCGAGCGGCCTCAGGTCCGAAGATATTTCCGCCCGAACAACATTTCCGCAAGATGTGTTCCTTGCGATGACGGGACCGACGGAGACTGACGCACCATCGGTCTGATGGCGTCAGGCTGAACAGCCCCCTTGTTCCAGTGCGCACATGAGCGCTCAATATCCGCCCGGTACAAAAAGCCGCCACGCAGCAATGATGGAGTCGGATCAACGCACGATGGCCGGGGCATGTCCGCGCATGCCGCCGCCTCTTGGCAGCTCAAGCCGCGCTCTCAGTCGCACGGCCGGCACCATTCTTCTTTCGCCTCTGCGAAGAGCCAGCTTGCGAAGCCAGCCTGCTCGGGCGCTTAAGCTCGGCAAGTCGGGCGGCAATCGCCTCACCAACTTGCCCGTAAAGCTCTGGCCGGCTGCGCTGCAGTGCAGAAAGTCGCTGCCGGCGCCTTGCCAGCAGTCGCTCGATGGCGTCTCCGGTTTCACAGCTGTTCGCGATGTCGACGACCTCCATCGACCAGCTCTCCCAACCCTCCGGCGGCTCGGGCGACGGAGTGGCTGAGACGTGCTGTTCAGGGATTAGCCGCGGCGAGCAGCTATCAGTCTCCTCCCGCGGCACCGGAATGCAAAAGGCTTGCAAGATTGCCGATTTGTACGCCGCCGACATGGCCTTCGCCGTACCCTTATCGCTGTCGTCAATCGCCTCGCCAAAGCTTTCGATACTGTGAGCCGACCCGTCGATGGCGCTTACAAGATCGAAGGCGACCCGAAGGACAACACGCTGGTCTGCCCCCCTTCCACCGATTGCCTCTCGCTCCAGCACCCTCGGCAGAATGCAAAGCTTGTGCGATGCAAGCAGCGGTGCGAGCGCTTTTACGACATCGTCGATGCCGCGATAGCTATAATCGCCCTGTTCGCTGCGATGTGATTTGGCGATGCCGCTTTCCGCAAATGCTTCCGCAACGCCGTTGATGGCATGGTAAACGAGCGCGCTCACGCGTTGTGCTGCCGGATTGAAATCGCGCCCGACTTGCTCCGCTTCGCCTCAATGCCGTGCCCGAACGCGCGCCCGACATCCTCCTCGACAAGTCCCTTCACGATGTTTGTCGCGGCCTGGTAGAGCTTTGCTGCCTCGCGGTTCTCAAGCCAATCGGCAGCAGCGGCAGCCCAGGTATTATTGCCCTCCAGGCACACCTCGCGCGTCCCAATCGGTCGCGGCGGAGGCGGCGGAGGCGGCGGCACTGGTTCGTTCCCGGTGATGACGCACTGCCAGAAAGTTTCTTCGGCTTCGAGGAGCTCGAGTTGGTAAAGCCAGTCCGCTGCAATTTCGATCAGCTCGTACCTGTGGTTTCCAAATATCACCGAGAGCAATCCGCTCTCAGCTCCGGTCACGGCCATGTTGTGCTGGAGTTGCGGCATGTAGCGGGCAACCACCTCATCGCTCGTTGCAAAGGCGTTGGTGTGCTTGGCTTCCCAAACTGCTGAGCGCCGTTCGACGAAGCCATCAAGCGTGCAGCGCCGCCAATAGTGACGGTCGCATTGAACCACTTCGCCGACCCTGGTCACTTCTTCGTCCATCACGCGGCCGAACCACTGCCGATTAAACGGCTCGGTCCAGCAGCCAAGCATCACTGCAAGGTTGGATGACAAGTCCGGCGCTTCAGCCTCGCCGCGCTTCTCGAGCCAAAGCTCACGAATGCGGTTGCAATCTCCGGAGAAAATCGCGTTCGCGTCGCTACCACCGACGCCACGCTTCCGATCGGCCACGCTCGTCGTTGAAAGCGTAACGTCCTTTAGCTGCGGCCATGAATGAGCCTGCGAATCGGTGAATTTCTCTAAGGAAACCGGTGACATGAGCCACAACCTCCATCATTTGGACGGTTGTGTGTTTGCTCTGTAACCACCGGAAGTGAAGTGAGAAAAGTAAGTGTTTAGAACTAGTTGGCCGGTGGATTGCGGGAATTGTGGGGACATCTCTCAAGTTATCCAGCAAACGTTCGAGTTCTCGAGAAGCGGAAAGAACTGAATTTCAGGTTTCAAAAGCGGGGTTTCTCCGCGCAGCTGGAAGTTTGCTCATACTTTCCGCGAGCCTATCGTGGCACGCAGGCGCGGCCGCCATCTAGATTCTCTTGTCTTAGCACTCATCTTCCCCAATGGTTTTCCATATTGGCCGGATTTGTATATTTTGTGCGGCGGGCACCCACAAACACGGCGTGTCAGCGGGTCGACGGTGGCAAAAAGAGGGCCCGCGCGTGAATCAACTGGAGATTTGCACCGGGTGCGAGCACGTCTGCGCCACGCAGCTCCATCGCTCGGGCACTCGGCACGCCCTTCGGTGGCAAGATTGCATCGGGCGCCGCAACATTACTGCAAGGTTGGTGCCAGTGAGCGCAATCACGTTTACATCGCCATCAGTGCCCCTCTTCGGGACCTCTGAGGAGCGTTCCCGGCCCGTCGGGATCAGGCGGATGATCGGCACGCTCAATGATGATGTGTCCATCGGGGCCTCGTGTGACCCGGTACATTCCCTCCGAAGGCCGATCATACTCCTTGTCAATGATACTCTTATAGCCTTGTACCGGCTCCCATCCCAGTGCTCGGGCAAGCAACCCACCAAACAGCCTAAACTCATCGTTAGTGAACACCGAGTAATCCAGAGTGGGCGGGGTTTCCTCTGAGCTGAAGCGCATCAACAGCCCGTATCCATATTCCAGCATGGCGGGCGAGCTGCTTTTCGAGAGAATGGCCTCCAGCACCCGCTCGGCATAAACCTCGAATGCGGTCATACTCACTGACTTCCCTTCCTTGGAGACGGTCAGCTTTTTCTTCAATCGCTTCCGGATGGCTGCTTCCAGATTGGTGATGCCCTTGGGACGCCCCGGGCCTCCTGGATTGTTCTTGCGGAACTGGCCCCGAACCGGCGGGTTCCCAAATCCGCCTTTGTTGTTGGCCTGGTAATGCGGCGACAGCGACTTGCGACGTCGCCGCTTCTTAGGGGATCCCCTGTTCGTGTCGTCCTTATCCACTGTCAGTGCTCCACCTCGTTCGAGCGCTCTTTCGCGAGCGCCGTGAAAGTCTTGCCGCTCTGGTGCACCGGCTCTTCTCCAGTGGTCTCCGCGATCCGGGAGACAGCAAGATCCACGTAGTGGGGGTCGAGCTCGATTCCGACACCGACCCGACCGGTCATGTGGGCAGCGAGAATCGTCGTTCCCGATCCGAGGAAGGCGTCAAGCACCAGCGCGTTGCGATCTGTGCAATCGAGGATCGCATCCGCGATCATAGACTCGTTCTTGCAGGTCGGATGCAGCTGCAGCTTTTCGCGCTGGGCTCCGAAAGCCGACGGCGCATCGTAGCGCCACACATTGGTGCGATTACGCCCGTAGATACCCATTTTCACATTGTCACGCGACTTTCCTCCTGGAGCTCGGAAGACGCAAACAAGCTCGTGCTGGCTCCTCCACGGGGATCCCATGCGTCCCGACTGCTTTACCCAGACGCACATGTTGACGAGCTCGCCGACCCATTTTTTGCCTGCCGCGATCATGACGTCCACGGAGCGCCAATCGATGAACTGGAACATCAGCGCGCCGGGAATGCAGTGGGCGGCCTGATTGGCAACAACCGTGTGCGTGAAGGCCTTGAACTCACCCGACGACATCTCTCCGGCGCATTCTACGAAATCCGGGTGTCGAACCCGTCCCTTGCCGGAGATGAAGCGGGCAGCAAGGTTCCACGGCTGATCCGAGATGACCGCCTCGGCTTTCCGTCCGTTCAGAACCGCAGCAAAGGTCGCGGGATCCTTCGAGTCGCCACATGCCACGGCATGCGGCCCGATGTTGAAGATGTCACCCACTCGCGCCACTGCCGGCGAACTGCGGTCCGGTTCGGCTGCCACCGGTGTTGAGACCGGCTCGGTCCCCGCACCGAGGATCAGGCTGTCAACTTCGCCCGTTTCAAAGCCAATCTCAATTGGATCGAAACCGAGCTCCACTGACGTGAGCAACTCGAGCTCTGACGTAAGCAGTTGGATGGACCACTGCCCCTTCGCCGCGATTGCATTGTCAGCAATTCGATATGCCCGTCTCTCCGATTCGCTTAGGTGGGGGAGAACGATGGCAGGGATCGATTCCAGGCCCATGCGCCTGGAGACGATGACGCGAGCATGACCTGCGATCACCTCACCGCTCTTGGCGACCAGAACGGGGCTCATGTGCCTGAAGCGACGAAAGCTTGCTTCGAGCATCGCCAGCTGGCGCTCGGGATGCAATTTGGGATTGTTGTCGGACAGATGGACTTGATCGAGCGGGAGCTCGATCTGGGGGCACTTCTCAAGATTGATGCGACGCAATTCTTCCTCCTGCGACTAGGAGGAAGACCATCTATCTTGCTATTGATCAGGTGCCGGGCGAGAAGTTTGTAACGATGCACTTACCAAGGCTCCGCGCGCCGCCCGGCGCCTCTCAGCCCTTTGGGCGGGAATGCTTGCAGCTCTGGCGGAGTCACGGCTGGGCCAAACGGCCGACGTGATTGCCTCGGCTAGACCCCGACGCCTGTGCCTGTCCGATTCCATCAACTTGAATGCCTCCATTGCGAAGAGCCCAAACGGACTTTTGGGGCATCCTGAATACCAACTCCCAGACTTGGCTGAATGGGTCGCTGGTAAACGCGTCCGTCGCTCAAAAAGTGCTTTGAGCTCCAGAACGGCAAGCATCTGAGGTGTGTTGGAGCTGGGGCCGCGTCTCTGGCTGACGAGTTGCGATGCGGCAAGAGAAAGCCGGCTCACATTGAACGTCAATTCACGGACTAAGTGCGCGCCGTCGATCATTGCAGATGGCTCTGGCATCATCGGCTCGTATTGTTGCAACAATACCAGCTCCCATTCGCACCTCATCGGTAGGTTCAGGAGCATGCTTGCCAAAGTCGCGGCTTTGGTTGCCGTTCGGCTCAGGTCCGCACCAAGCGGCGGACTATCGTCGCCGGCAGGGGCGTCCGCATCGAGAAGCTCACTGACGTGCTCGAAAATTTCAGCGGCGGCGTTGATCGCGTCCACACCCGCCTCAAAAGATCTGACGGTCAAAGGTGCCAGGACGGCCGTGACATGGTGTTCTGTTGTTGAAGCGGTGAGAGACCGCCACAAGCTTCTCGACTGCTCGGCAAGCGAACGGAGCGTGGGACCAGTGTGCGGCCTGGCAACCATTTTTGCGCGTAGCCGTACAGAATTCTGATACCGCTTTGCGACGGCCATCAGCTCACAGGCGAGTTCATGCTCTTCTCGCTCCGAAAGCGGCGCGAGCATTCGAGCGGTCTTAAGAACCGCGTCTTCTTCCACTCGAGCCGGCACGACACGCAACGGCAGCTCAGAACGGAAGACGGCTCTCGCACGAACTCTCTTTTCTGGTGTTTCGGACATGTCTTCGGATCACCGCTGTCGGGCGCGCTCTGCCGCGCTAACGTCTCATTACCACGTTTCAGGCGCTAGGGACTCGCGATTCCTCAAATAGCTTTTCCCGTTTTCTGAGGTGACAGATTCTAAGACCTCGTCACGTTTTTGCGGCTTTTCCGCCATTCCGGCGTCTCCGGCTGCAGCTCGGAACGTGCATTTTTCCCCATTAACTCCCGTTTTCCGGCAACTGCCCGAAACAGGCGTATGCCCTCACCCGGGTCGCGGTCCACGACCGATGTCCACGACGTGATCAGGTCCGCGGGGCTGCAAAAATCGCAAATTTCGCTGGCAATTCCCCGAAAACCCGATTGTGGAAATCACATGCGTATCTTCACGATCGGCTACGAAGCGACGACAGTCGCCGAGTTCCTGGCCGCGCTTCAACAAGCCGGAGTCGAGCAAATCATCGACGTGCGCGCGGTTCCCAACTCGCGCCGGCCCGGCTTTTCGAAAACGCCGCTAAGGAACGCGCTTGCCGAAGTGGACATCGACTATGTGCATCTGAGGGCGCTCGGCACCCCCGCCGACGGCCGCGCGGCGGCGCGGGCCGGTCGGCATGCCGATCTCGAGCGAATCTACGCGGGCCAGCTGGAGCTGCCGGAAGCGATTGCGGAAAGCGCGCTTATGCTCGAGCTGGCGCGGGAGAAGCCGAGCGCATTGCTTTGCTATGAGCGCGAACCGGGCGGCTGCCATCGCAGCCTTTTGCTCCGATCCGTCGCTCCCCAAGCGGAGGTGATCGACCTCTTTGCCTGACCGATCAGGCGGGCGGCGCGGCTTCGCCGACGAGCAGGTCTTCGATGTCGGGAATCGGCCGATCGGTCATTTCCTTGTTCACCGTCAGCACGATCCGCCGCTCGACTTCCTTGTGAAGCTCCTTGCGAAGCACGCCGAGCGCCTTCGGCGGCGCAATCACGACGAGCGCCTCGAAGTCACTGCGCAGCGCCCGGCGTTTGAGCTCCTCGGCGGCGTCCTTGACCCAGCGGTCTTCCTCGAGCTGGTGGAAGTCGGTTTCGTCCATGGCCGGGCGCGCGTCGCCCCAGCGCTGGCCCTGGCTTCCGGCCGCGTCGGTCTTCAGGTCGCGGTCCATCCCGTCCTGGCGGGTGTCGTGCGCTTCCGTCCTCAGGTCGAGCAGTTCAGAATCGCCATGGTTGCGCAGGAAAAGCATCTTCTTGCCGTCAGCGACGAGAACAAGCGCCTGGTGCGGAATGGCCATTTGGGTGGTCTCCTTCGTGAGCTTTGCCGGAGCAACGCGCCCCGGTGCACCGCCGTTCCCGTTACCGGCGGCGCCCGCGATGAACGAACGTCGGTTGGGGCGGGAGACCGTTACTCCTGTTCCGGATCGACCGGCCGGGCGA
>JAEZGS010000006.1 GCA_023437225.1 Bacteroidota bacterium
CCTCCGTTTCTCTGTTTCTCCGTTTCTCTGTTTCTCCGATTCCCTCCGATTACTTTTCCAAGCCTTACCTTCGCGTCAATGGAATTCTTGAAGAAGTTAGCGCGCCAGCCGAAGGCCATCATTTTCGATATGGATGGTACATTGATCGAAAGCACCGAAGCAGACTACCTGGCATGGAAGAAATTATTCGCGGATTTTGATATCGACCTTACCTACGAAAAGTATTACCCTCTTTTAGGAAGGAAAAGTGTGGATGTGATCTCATCGCAACTTCACCTGGAAGGAGATGCTGTTACGGGGGCTCTTAATCAAAAGATGGCTTATTACCGGCAGGTAGTGAATGAAAACGGCATGAAGCTGGTCCCTGGTGCGGATCTCATGTTGCAAACCTGTTCAAGATCTGGAGTCCCTCTTGCCCTGGCAACAAGTTCCAGGCGGGAAAAAATGAATATGATGATGGAGATGATGGGCTTCACACATTACTTTGAAGCGATTGTTACCGGTGAAGAAATTCATCACGGAAAGCCCGCGCCCGACATATTCCTGCTTGCCGCATCAAGACTAAACATCGATCCAATTGATTGCCTTGTCTTCGAAGACACGGTCAGTGGGATCCGATCGGCAAAGAATGCGGGTATGCAATGCATTGCCATCGCGTCTACTCATCCGGCTAATGAACTGCAGGAAGCCGATTGGGTAATTGAGGAGTGGGCCGATTTGCTAATGTGAAACTCTGCTGGTGCAATGTGTGAAACTCTGCTGGTGCAATGTGTGAATGTGATGATGTGAAAATGTGGTGATGTGGAAATCTGGTGATATGGAAATCTGGTAATGTGGAAATGTGGTGATGTGAAAATGCTGTTTCTATTTTCTGTTTCCGGTTTTCCGTTTTCCGTTTCGATATCTCATTAGCACATTAGCATATTGACCACATTAGCATATTAATTAAAAAGCATATCGCCCAACTGGCACATTAATTACTGTTGTTGCTAAAACCATTTACAGTAATGACCGATTCGTCGATTCGCCCCATTCGCGTATTCACCTGGCACATACATGGCAGCTACCTCTATTATCTTTCGCAGGCTCCATGCATTTTTTACATCCCGGAGAAATCACCCGCTGAAGATGGCTACTGGGGGCGCACGCCTTCCTACCCATGGGGCGACAATGTGGTGAGCGTTCCCGCAGAAAAAGTAAAAGATCTGGAGTTCGATTGCATCGTCTTTCAACACAAAAAGAATTACCTGCATGATCAATATGAGATCCTTTCCGAAGAACAACGTTCCTTACCACGCATATACATAGAACACGATCCGCCACGTGAAGTGCCAACAGATACAAAGCACCCAATGGATGAGCCCGATGCCCTCCTGGTGCATGTCACATACTTCAATGAGCTGATGTACAACAACAATCGCACACCTACAACCGTAGTTCCACATGGTGTTATCGTTGATGAATCCGTGAAGTACACCGGTGAAATTGAAAAAGGCATCGTTGTGATCAATAACCTGCATAAACGCGGCAGACGGCTGGGCATTGATGTATTCGATCGCGTTCGCAAAGAAATTCCTTTAGACATTGTAGGTATCGCCGCGGACCAGGTAGGCGGTCTGGGTGAGATCAACAATCGCGAGCTTTCGGCATTTACGGCTCGGTATCGTTTCTTCTTCAATCCCATTCGTTACACGAGTCTCGGCCTTGCTGTATGCGAAGCAATGATGATCGGCTGCCCCATTGTTGGACTGGCCACCACCGAAATGCCGGACACAATCACCAACGATTATTCCGGCTATGTGAGCACTAACGTGAACTTTCTCATTGATCGAATGAAACTGCTGCTGCGCGATCCGGAAAAAGCGATGCAATTGAGTCGCGGCGCAAGAGAGACGGCCCTGGAAAAATTCAATATTGACCGCTTCGTGCAGGACTGGATGCATGTGTTCGAACAGATGACGCACTTACGTTCCGGAATTTCCACCACCCATAATAATTCCAATACAACGACAGGTACGGAATGATCGCCGAAGTAATCAGCATCTCAATCACATGTTCCGAATGCTTTGAAGTGTTCTTTATTCGCCGGTAAGAAAAAGATGCATAGCATGCAATCCAGGTTAATACAGAAACCCATATCGCTGCGCTGTGATTAAGTGTCAGTCCGACAATTAACCCTACTGTGGCCGCCGCCATAAGATAGAAGATCACGGGTATTGCATCAGTCATTTTTCTTCGATATATCTCCGGAAATCGCTGGTATAAAAGTGCGTTATACATCGATTTCTTTTGTTCGCGTAAGCTTACTCCCCATCGCGTTGCACGAACCGGGTGAATTATGCTTGCCTCAACTTTATAATCTATGTGTATCTCATGTTGAAGAAACTTAAATTCAAGATCACTGTCTTCACGCCAGGCCATCCTATATCTTTCATCGAAACCTCCAACAAGTTCCAGTGCATCTTTAGAACAGCAGCAATTCGCAGTAATGAAATCTGCTGTCTCCAGGTTTGCAATATTTTTTTTATAATCTGTTATCGGTTCGTCGATCGGTACAATAACCCGTCCTGTCATCACTTTAAGATCTTCGCCTGCATAATTTTCCCAATAGGCATTCAACCAATGTTTATCTGGCAGGCAGTCATCATCCGTGAAGGCGATCAATTGGGCATTGGCGTTCTTCCAACCAAGGTTTCGTGCAGCGGCAGGTCCCTGCCTGGTGTGCAATTGCAGGCAATGAAAATTTCCCCCGAATTTTTTGACGAGTGCTGCAGTAGCAGGATCCGGACCGTCACAAACTACAAGTACTTCAAATTCGTTGCGGTCAAGATCCTGGTTCAGCAGGCAGTTCAAACAATTCCGTAATAATTCAGGCCTTTTGTAAGTAGGAATAACGACAGAAAACTTAAACCGCATGTTCTTTTTCGATTATATACGAACCAATCACCAATGCATCGAAAGGAGATGACCAAAAACATTCAACTGCATCCCGTGGTGTACACACGATCGGCTTTCCAAGAGTATTAAAAGATGTATTCACTAACACAGGGACACCCGTTTTTTGTTTGAATGCTTTCAGCAGATCATAATATTTTGGATGTTGATCGCGATTGACTGTCTGAATGCGTGCAGTTCCATCTACATGTCGAACTGCAGGGATCTTGTCTGCTTTGTCTTGCTGCACATCATAAACAAACAGCATGAACGGAGAATATTCTGCATTATTAAACCATTCATGTGCGTCTTCTTCAAGTACCGCGGGAGCAACAGGTCGGAAGTCTTCCCGATCCTTCACTTCATTCAATCGTTGTTGCATGGAAGGTGATATCGGTGAGGCGAGTATTGAGCGACTGCCCAATGCGCGTGGACCGAACTCCATTCGACCCTGGAACCATCCAATGATCTTGTCTTTGGCAAGAATGTCGGCCGTTTCTTCAGCGATATTATTTGCTTTGCGAAAAGGTACTTTTGCCCACTGCAAAAATTTTTCAATCTCTGCATCGGAATACTCGGGTCCCCAGTACGCATGATCCATCGAATAGTTCTTGTTGGTTTTCTTATGCTCTTTCAGATCTACCCAGATCGCAGCTCCCAGCGATGTTCCTGCGTCTCCTGCCGCGGGTTGCACCCATACATTTTTGAATGGCCCTTTATCGCGAATGCGTGCATTCAACACACAATTCAAGGCTACGCCGCCGGCCATGCACAGATTTTCTTCGCCTGTTTCCTTATGAAGCCAGTCTACGATCTCCAGTACTTTTTCTTCCAGTACCAATTGAAGTGAGTGTGCGATGTTGAAATGATGATCGGTGAAAGGATCATTCTTGGTGCGCGCCGGTCCGAATCTTTCTTCAAAATTTTCTTTCGTGATGATGTACTGGCCGTTGCCTGACATCTGGATCATTTCCCTGAAATCATCCGCGAATATCGGCTTGCCATAAGAAGCAAGCGCCATTACTTTGTATTCATCCGAAGAATGAAGAAAGCCAAGATGTGAAGTGATTCTTTCATACAACAGTCCAAGTGAATGTGGAAGATCCACCTGGCCGATTCTATGCATCTCATTCCCTTTCGCCACATGGTATGTAGTGGTTGCAATTTCTCCGCGACCATCAATGGTCAATACCGCAGCACGATCAAAAGGGGACGGAAAAAATGCGCTTGCGGCATGTGCAATATGGTGTTCAACGAAATGCCATTGCGCATCATTGACCGTTGCACCTTTGAAGCGGGGCTGCAAATGATGTGGGTATCCGTCTATAAGATGACGATGTGCATTGACTATATAGGTAAGAAACAAAGGATCCCATGGTGACGTCCACTTGGACGGTTCGCTCATCATCGCGGGTTCCAGTGGAATTTGTATAGTTGGTTTTCCTGCTTCATCTCCCAGCAGTAAATATGGATCGAATGAATATGCAATATGTTCAACATCTTTCAAATGAATGCCTGCTGTTTTAAGGCAATAATCGATCGCGTGATATGGTAGTTCGTAGGTGGAAAAAGGAATGGGGCGTTTGCCATGCTTAATTTGTGTAAAGCGTTCCTCCTCTGCTGCTGCGATGAGTTTGCCATCGTGAAGCAGGCATGCGGAGGAATCATGGAATACCGCATTGATACCAAGAGTGTACATGGGAAGTTTTAGGCAGAGGGTATTAAAAAATCGTTCCCTTCAATGTTGAAGTATCTGAAATTAATCCGCTGCTATTACACGTTCCATGCCCATGCTACGCGAGCCTTTGATAAGGATGTATGCTTCGTTGAATTGTTGCTGGAGAAACCATTCGCGCGCTTCTTTGGCATTTGCAAAAGACCAATAGGGGTGTTGAAGTTTTTGAAAGTCGCCCCCAACGAGCGCAACGGAGTGCCAGGGATGCTTGCCAATCAGGTCAATAATATTTTGATGCTCAGCCAGGCTTTCTTCACCCAGTTCTGCCATCGCTCCCAACACAAGGATCTTCTTAGGGGCATGCAGGGATGCAAGGTTTTCTATGGCTGCCCGCATGCTGGATGGGTTGGCATTATAGGCATCGAGAATTACCTGGTTGTTATTGTAGTTAACCAGTTGAGACCGGCTGTTTGATGGAACATATTGCTCAATAGATTTTTTGATCCTGAAAGGCTCGATATTGAAATGCATACCGAGGGTCACTGCTACAAGCACATTCGGCAGATTGTAGGCACCAACCAGTTGCGTATCGATGCGTTCCAATTCGGCTTCATCTTCAATGCTGACCGATAAGAACGGCTCGGATTGAATAATGTTCCCATTAAGATGTGCACCGGCTGTTCCATATGTATAGACCATTTGAATGCCCTTGCTCATCTCTTGCAGATAATCGTAGTCCCAATTGACAAAGGCAGTACCGTTGTTGGTTCGCAGGTAATCAAACAATTCGCCCTTTCCTTTTCTAACACCTTCTTCGCCTCCAAAGCCTTCGAGGTGTGCCTTTCCACAATTGGTGATGATGCCATGCGTAGGCAGGGTGAATTTGCAATATGCTTCTATCTCTTTCTGGTGATTGGCGCCCATTTCAATGACCGCCATCTCCGCGTCTTTTTTTATAGATAACAATGTCAGAGGGATGCCGATGTGATTATTGAGATTGCCCTGTGTAGTATATGTCTTAAAGCGGGATGACAACACTGCGTGTACCAGTTCCTTGGTAGTTGTTTTACCATTGCTGCCTGTAATGGCTATGAATGGAATGTTGAATTGCTCGCGATGATAAAGCGCCAGTTGTTGCAACGTTTCAAGAACATCCGGTACCAGGATTATTCGTGAGCCATCGCTGTATTGTTCCTCATCCACAAAAGCATAAGCAGCTCCGGCCTCTATTGCCTGGGCGGCAAAACTGTTACCATTGAAGTTTGGTCCTTTAAGTGCAAAGAACAGATCGCCTGCTTTTATTTTTCTTGTATCTGTTTGAACAGAAGGGTAATGAACAAATAACTGGTACAGTTCCTTTGGATTCATGTTGCCAAAAGTAGTCGATATTCAATTAAACCCTGATTAAATGCAAAAGCCGCGACGATAGTGATCGTCACGGCCTGCTTCCCGGATAAAAAGTGAATTAGCCCATTGGGTGGATCCCTCTTTCGTAGGAATCGGATCTTTGATCACCCGTGTCTGGATCATTGAAGCCGCTATGATGGCTTCCAGATGATCCGGTGGTTGAACCCGGGGCATTATAATTTGTTCCCATGGTTGTGCCTGGTGATGAACCCGTACGCAGGTCAGAACCACCGCTATCATAGGACGTTCTTTCATTCAGCGTTGAACCAATCGATGAATTGGTGGAATTCATACGGCTGCTCATATCAGAGCTGCCGGCTGTTGCCGGACGCGCCTGCATCGAATTGTTTGAAGAAGGCATGAACTGGCCATATAACTTGCGACCCTTCTCTTTCAGGTCGTTCACCAATCTTGTTTTTTCTTCAGAACTCATTTTCGAATATTTATAATAACCGTATGCTGCTGCTCCGGCGAGCAAAAGCGAAAGTTTGTTTCTTAGCATGTTTTGTCAATGTTGATGATTGAAAATTGTTGACAGCAGTAAGCATCAAAAAATCATACCACCGGATTTTTCTATATTGCCTGAAATAATAAGGAAATGCCACTGTTATCGGCACAACAAAAAGTTCGTTTGCACACCGTTGTGTTCGAATCAAATACACGGGCAGGTAAGCTGTTTGATATTGTTGTTTTATCGCTTATTCTGGTGAGCATTTTTATTGTAATGCTCGACAGTGTTACCTGGATGCATCATAAATATGGCGATTTGTTCTACACTTTGGAATGGATCTTTTCCATCCTGTTTACCATTGAGTACGTACTGCGTTTGTTGAGCGTGGGAAGGCCATGGAAATATGTAACGAGCTTTCTTGGCCTTATCGATCTGCTATCTATACTTCCAGTGTACCTGAGCCTGTTTTTTGTGGGGGCGCAAACCTTACTTGTTTTTCGCGCATTGCGCATCCTGAGGATATTCCGGATCTTCAAACTGACGCATTACATATCTGAAATGAATTTCCTGGGAGTAGCGATCCGTAGCAGCATAAAGAAGATCAGCATCTTCATGCTCACGGTATTGATGCTTGTTATCATCCTGGGTTCGCTAATGCATCTTATTGAAGCAGATGTAAATCAACGCGGCTTCAGCAGTATTCCTGATTCCATTTACTGGTCGATTGTAACCATCACTACGGTGGGTTACGGTGACATTACACCCATTACCTCGCTGGGTAAATTTGTAGCCAGTTTGATCATGCTGCTTGGATATGGAATCATTGCAGTGCCCACTGGTATTATAACGACCGAAATGGCCGCTGAAGCGCGTAAGCGCAAAGAACATCACGAAGTGTGCGCGAATTGCGGTCGGGAGGGTCATGAGGCCGATGCCAGGTTTTGTAAGTTTTGCGGTTTCAAACTTTGATCGCATCATCCATAAATTATCACTGATGGACCTTGAACGATTCAGAAATTTTTGTCTTTCACTTCCAGGTGCTTCCGAAGGTTTTCCTTTTGGCGAAGACACGCTTGTATTTACCGTTTGCGGGAAGATGTTTGCGCTGACCGATATTAATTTTTTTGAATCAGTGAATCTCAAGGCGGATCCGGAAGATGCCATCGATCTGCGTGAACGTTATTCAGCTGTAAAGCCAGGATTTCACATGAATAAGAAACATTGGAACACGGTTGAACTTGATGGCTCGATATCCGAAAAACTTCTTTTTGAGTGGACGAAAAAATCCTATGACCTTGTAGTTGCAGGTCTGCCTAAAAAGCAACGCCAATCGTTAGTGACCGATAAATGATCATAATAAGGGCTGTAATTCTTTCCACACATTCTCAGCCAGAATGCGGTGTCCCTCCGCGGTAGGGTGTATCCCATCAGATTGGTTGAGGTCCGCTTCTCCACCAACACCTTCAAGTAAAAATGGGATCAGACTTACATTGTTTTGTTTCGACAGATCGATGAAAACATTTCTAAAATCTGTTGAATATTTCTGACCCATATTTGGTGGAATCTGCATTCCTGCAAGCACAATCCTCGTGTCCGCAGACCGGTTCTTTACCTTATCAATGATTGACTGCAGATTCTTGCGTGTTTCACTTACGGGTATGCCGCGCAATCCATCGTTCGCCCCAAGTTCAAGCACAAAAATATCAACCGGCTGCTTTAAAACCCAGTCAATACGCGCATTACCGCCCGAGGTTGTTTCTCCACTAACTCCCGCGTTTATCACTGTGTATGGTAATTGCAGGGAATCTATCTTTTTCTGTATCAGCGAAGGAAATGCTTCACGAGGATCAAGTCCGTAACCGGCGGTAAGACTGTTCCCGAAAAACAGGATCGTTTTCTTCGTTGTGACAGCTGCTTTGTTCGTATCCGATATAGATGTGTCTTTATTATTTCCGTTTGTCTTCATGTCCTTGTTATTGCAGGATATGCCGATGATCATAATTGCGAGCCATAATTTTGTGAAAAGCCTAAACTTCATGCCGGATTGATTATTTTGAATTAAGGTATTTTTATCGATCAAACTATTAGCCAAGTTAAACCAATTTCGTTCGTGCAATACATCTTACAGTTAAAGAACCTTACCAAGACCTACCAGAGTGGTGGCAAAATTCTTACCGTACTTGATCACATCAATGTTGACATCGAAGCAGGTTCCGTTATTTCTATTGTGGGCCCTTCGGGAAGTGGAAAATCTACCCTGCTCGGGCTTGCGGCCGGACTGGATAGGCCTTCTGAAGGATCAGTTGAATTGAACGGAATTCGACTTGAGCAACTCAGCGAAGACAAGCGTGCTGAAGTGAGGAATCGAAATGTTGGTTTTGTTTTCCAGAATTTCCAGTTGATGCCTACACTCACCGCATTGGAAAATGTGATGGTCCCACTGGAGCTTCGCGGTGAAAAAAATATTCGAGCCAAAGCCATGGAACTTTTGGATAAAGTGGGTCTGGCAGATCGCGGCCATCACTATCCCGTGCAGTTAAGTGGTGGTGAACAGCAGCGCGTCTCCATCGCGCGAGCCTTCTCTAATGATCCCAAGATCCTGTTTGCAGATGAGCCCACTGGAAACCTTGATGAAGAAACCAGTGTGAAGATCGAAAAATTGTTATTCAATCTGAATCGCGAAGCGGGTACTACATTGATCCTGGTAACGCACAACCTGGAACTCGCCAACCTCACACAACGCATTATCAGGTTGAAGGGAGGAAGGATATTAAGTGATGAAAAAATCCAGGTACTCAATGAACTTTAACCTTAAGTGGCTCGCGACGATGGCATGGCGCGACACGCGTCGGAATCGTTCCAGACTGATACTTTTTGTTTCATCCATCATACTTGGGATCGCCGCACTTGTATCCATTTATTCGCTTGGCGACAATCTGCGAATGAATGTAGATATGCAGGCTGCAGAAATATTAGGCGCCGATCTTGAAATTTCCGGAAGCCAGGAAGCACCGGATTTAACCAAGAAAATGCTCGATTCCGTTTCCGTTGCATCGTCACATGAAAGAAGCTTTGCTTCGATGGTGTTGTTTCCAAAGAATAATGGAACACGACTCATTCAGGTACGGGCTCTTGAAGGGGATTATCCATATTACGGTCGACTGGAGACAACGCCGGTAAACGCTGATAAAGATTTCCGCAACAAAAAGGCAGCACTGGTTGATAAAACATTGCTTTTGCAATTCAATGCGCGGGTTGGTGACTCGGTGCAGGTGGGCAATCTTACTTTTGAAATTATCGGCGCACTCAATAAAGCGCCCGGGCAGACCGGCTTGTCGGCCTCCGTGGCACCTGCGGTTTACATCCCTCTTGAATATCTCGATGCAACAGGGTTGATGCAAAAAGGGAGTCGCATCAATTACAAAACATTTTATAAGCTGCGCGATCCGAAAGCCGCCAATGAGATGATGAAAACATTGGGACCCCGGATTGAAGATGCGGGGCTGGATTACGATACCATCGATTCACAAAAAGAAGATACTGGTCGCGCATTCGATGATCTTACGCAGTTTCTTTCACTAGTTGCCTTCATTGCGCTATTGCTGGGATGCATCGGAGTTGCCAGCGCAATACATATCTATGTAAAAGAAAAGATCCAGATGGTCGCCATCCTTCGCTGCCTCGGTGCATCCTCATCACAGGCATTCTGGATTTTCCTGATACAGATCTGTGCCGTGGGTTTCATTGGCTCCTTGATCGGAGCTGCTTTGGGGGTTGCGATACAACAACTGATGCCATTTCTTTTGAATGATCTTTTGCCTATAGAGATCACCACGCCGGTATCATGGACTGCAGTATTACAAGGGGTTGCCGTTGGTATATTGATATCGCTTTTGTTCGCGATGATGCCACTGGTTTCTGTTCGAAAGATATCACCATTGAATACTTTACGCTATACACTTGAACATGAAAGCACGTGGAAAGATCCGGTTCGCTGGCTGGTGTATGGACTAATTGCTCTGTTCATTGTAGGCTTTATTTATATTCAGATGGACGACTGGCACGATACGATGGTATTTGTTGTTAGTCTGTTGGTTTCTTTTGGAATATTGCTGGGCATGTCATCTTTATTAATATGGTGTACAAGAAAATTTTTCCCAACCAAATGGAGCTACCTGTGGCGGCAGGGATTATCGAATCTTTTCAGGCCGAACAATCAAACCGTGATCCTCGTGCTCTCGATAGGATTGGGCACGTCGCTGATCTGCATGCTGATCTTTGTACAATCGGTTCTATTGAATCGTGTGATGTTCACGTCAAGTGGCAATCAACCGAACATCGTATTGTTTGATATACAATCTGCGCAGCGCGACCAGGTTCTTGACATGGCACAGCAGGCCGGTCTGCCTTTGAATCCAACTGTTCCGATTGTGAATATGCGACTCGAACAATGGAATGGTATCACGGCCGATCAATACCGGGATGATACAACAAAAAGAGACCGCGACTGGTTTTTCACCCGCGAATACAGGGTTACGTACCGTGACACGCTAACTGCTCACGAAAAGATAACGAAAGGAGAGTGGCGGGGTGTTGCAGGCCCAGAAGGAGTTTATATATCACTTGAAGAACGTTATGCAGATCGATTTGGCGTTAAGATAGGGGACACGCTTACATTCAATGTACAGGGAGCGATGTTGCAAACAATTGTTGGAAGTTTCAGGGAGGTCGACTGGAATCGTATACAAACAAATTTTGTTGTTGTGTTCCCCAAAGGAGTTTTGGAAGAAGCACCGCAGTTTCATGTGTTGTTGACACGTGTTGCATCGCCGCAGGCATCTGCAAATTTTCAACAGGCAGTAGTTCAAAAATTTCCAAACGTTTCGATCATTGATCTTGCACTTGTGTTGAAAGTGATTGATGACCTGCTTGGTAAAATCGAATTTGTAATACGCTTTATCGCAGGTTTCAGCATTGTAATCGGATTGGTGGTATTGATATCATCTGTACTGATCAGCAAATATCAGCGAATGCAGGAGAATGTATTGTTGCGAACACTCGGCGCAATGCAGCGGCAGATATTTTTCATCACTGCACTGGAATATTTTTTCCTCGGAGCACTTGCCGCCATTACTGGGATATCGATTGCCTTACTCGGTTCGTGGCTGCTCGCTGAATATAGTCTCGATGCAACGTTTGAACCTTCAATATGGACAATAGTGATTGTATTCTTTGTGATCACCGGGCTTACAGTTCTTACAGGATTGATCAACAGCCTGGGTGTGATCCGAAGGGCACCGCTTGAGATAGTGCGGGAGAATTAAATGTCGCAACGCTTATCGTTCTTTAACACCTGTTTAACCGCATGCGATTATATCTTGCAATTCAATTACCTCCAAAACTAAAGTGTATGAAAGCAATTATACTCTTCTGTTCATTCCTGTGTTTGTTTTCATTGAACAATTATGCACAGGACCTTGCTTACGATCAGAATCCAAATTATAAGATCAGCCAGGATAAATACATGAAGATGGCTGATTCACTAACCCGTCTGCACGGTACTACATTACAGGAAACATATAAAGCGATCGATTACCTTGAAGACAAGCGTGAAGCGCGTGAGAAGAGACGTGAGTATCGCATGCAGCGCCGTGCAAATGCTTATGTTTATGATTGGAACGATCACTATTATTCCCCTTATCAAAGCCGGTATTCACGTTATCGCTACTGGCACCGTCCATACCGCCCATACTGGAATAACAATTTCTGGGGTTCCTTACCGTGGGCTGTAACTTTCGGGCTTCTTTGTCGTTAATCTATTCGTTATCTTTTTAAATCCCTAATTATGCGTAGGTTCTATCTTGCATTATGTTCCACATTGGTATTTGCCATGATCTTATCCGGTTGTTCAAGAAAGGTTACCCGGATCGATCCTGCAGAACAGGTTGATATCAGCGGACGCTGGAACAATACCGACTCCCGACTCGTTGCTGAAGAAATGACCCAGTCTATCTTAAATGACAAATGGATCGGCCAGCACCTCGAGCAGCATAACAATCAAAGACCCGTTGTGATTGTTGGAATGATCGCCAATAAAAGCCACGAACACATCGATGCGGAAACCTACGTGAAAGATGTTGAGCAATCGTTCTTAAAGTCGAGCAAGGTACGTCTCGTTCAGGGTGGAAAGAAGAGGGAAGAACTTCGCGCGGAAAAAGCAGACCAGCAAACAAACTCTTCATCCTCGACTATGAAGAAGTTTGGTCTTGAAAACGGCGCTGATTACATTCTTCAGGGGAACATAAATTCTATTGTCGATTCACATAAGCGTAATAAAGTCGTTTACTACCAGGTGAACCTTGAGCTTACAGACATTCAGTCAAACGAAGTGGTTTGGATCGGCGATAAAAAGATAGCAAAGCAGGTGCGTAATTAATATGCCAATGTGCTAATATGCTACTGTGGGTAATGTGCTAATGTAATACCAAAATCAATGTGCCGCTTTCTGCTTTGTGCTTTTTGTTTTCTGTTGACCGCTTCATGTGCGACTTACAACCAGTCGATTCACGAGTATTATGAAGTGTTGCAACAGGAGAATTATCAGCAGGCATACAAAAAACTTGATCATAACCGGCTGCTTAAAAAGAAGCGCAACCAGTTGCTACTGCTTTTGGAGAAAGGAAAGATGGCACACATGATCGGGGATTATGAGGCCAGCAACAAATATCTCAACGAGGCCGATTACTTCTTTGAAGATGCACGCACTTCAGCAGGTGATGTTGTTCTTGGTAATTTGCTCAACCCGATGATGCAGACATATAAAGGCGAATCTTTTGAAAAGTTTCTGTTGCATTATTACAAAGCCCTGAATTATTTGTATCTGGGTAATACACAGGAGGCTCAGGTAGAAGCACGCCGAATAACATTGAGCAATTATTCACAGGACGACAGATCTTCGAAATATGAAGGCGATGCTTTCGGAATGATATTGCAGGGCATCATCTTCGAGAAAACCGGTGATATAAACAATGCGTTCGTTGCCTATAGAAATGCTGCAGATCTTTTTATAAAAAACAATTCAGAATATTACGGAGTTCGTATTCCGGATCAATTGAAGCATGATGTGCTTCGCACTGCTCATCTTAATGGTTTCGGTACAGAACTATCGCATTATGAAACGGCCTTTAGTATGCGATTTGATCCGGCTGAAAAACATCAGGGTGGCGAATTGATTTTATTCTGGGAGAATGGACGTGCACCCATCAAAGTGGAAGAGAATATTTTCTTTTCACTATTGAAAGACGGCAGTGGTGGATTTTACTTTGCCGACCAAAACGGGCTATTCAACATACCATTCGATCATTCGCATTCTTTCGATCACAAAGATGCCGGGCTGGCCGATCTTTCGATGCTCCGCCTAGCCTTCCCTCGCTACGAGGAGCAGCCACTTCGTTACCGCAATGCAAGTGTTGAGATAGATAATCAGACGTTTAAGTTTGAAGAAGCCGAAGACGTGAACACCCTTGCAAGACAAACACTCCGCGACCGTTTCCTTAGGGAGGCAGGCAAGGCCCTTACGCGTATGGCGATAAAGAAGATCAGCGAACAGGCGCTGAAGCCCAAACAGGACACGTCGGGCAACAAACACCTGCAGGAAGCTTTGTACATAGGGTTGCAGGTATTCAATGCTGCGTCCGAAAAGGCCGACACACGGCACTGGCAGAGCCTCCCACGCGAGATACATTACAGTCGCGTCCCATTACGTCGAGGAACAAACAAAGTGGAAGTGAGAGTCGAAGGCAACGTTTATAAGACGTTGGAGTTGGAAGGCAATGGTAACATGTATATCCGGAACATTTGTACCTTCTGACGCTGATCATCTTAGTTACCTCTATATCTTTGCACTTCCTCCTAACCACTATCCATCATCGTTTATTTCACCTTATTGATGTAAGATGGTTAGATTGTTATATTCATTCTTCGAGCTGAAGAAACACAAATCAAATGTACAAACGGAGATCATTGCAGGCCTGAGTTCATTCCTGGCTACATCTTACATTATCGTCGTCAATCCGAGTATCTTAAGTCAGGCTGGAATGCCTTTCCCCGCAGTACTCACCGCAACTGTAATAGTATGTTGTTTCAGTTCTGTGATGATGGGCCTTTACGCAAAGAATCCAATACTTGTAGCGCCCGGAATGGGACTAAACGCTTTCTTCACATTCACTGCTGTGTTGGGTATGGGTGTGCCCTGGCAGACAGCACTGGGTGCAGTGTTCTGGTCGGGGATCTTTTTTCTATTGTTGTCGGTCTTCAACATCCGCACATATATTATTCGTGCGATACCAAAACCCTTACGCTATGCTATTGCGGCGGGTATCGGATTGTTCATTACTTTGATTGGCTTCGCGAATGCGGGATTTATTATACAAACCCCTGCCACGATCGTAGGTGTCAATAAGTTGAATCCCACGCTGGTGACTTTTCTCATAGGATTGTTACTGACAGCGATACTTGTTGTTCGTCGCGTACAGGGAGCCATCTTACTTGGAATACTCTTTACAACACTTGCAGCGTATCCGATCGGGCGATGGTGGGGAGGTGAAACAAGTGAGGGCATTAAGACGATTGTCAATTTTGCGGGAATATTTTCTGCTCCTGATTTTAGCCTGCTATTCAAGCTTGACCTGATAGGTTCATTGCAATGGGCGGTTATTCCGGTAATTTTTGCATTCGTGTTTACTGATCTTTTTGATTCGCTGTCCACACTCGTTGGATTGTCAGAAGCAGCGAACCTGGTGGATGAAAATGGTGAACCACGAAATATCAAGAAAGCGCTTGTTACAGATGCGGTGGCAACAACGCTGGCGGGTCTTGTAGGCAGCAGTCCTGGCACCGCTTATGTTGAATCCGCGGTAGGTATCGAAGCGGGTGGCCGCACCGGATTGACTGCTGTAGTTGCGGGATTACTGTTTCTTCCGTTTCTTTTCATGGCGCCTCTTCTGTCGATGGTGCCTGCTATTGCAACGGCACCCGCATTGGTACTTGTGGGCGCGTTTATGATCAGGCCTGTGGTAAAGATCAATTGGGACAATCTCGATGATGCTATACCGGCATTTATCGCAATGGTGCTGATCCCGTTTTCCTATTCCATCACCCAGGGTATTATCTGGGGCTTTTTAAGCTGGACTGCATTGAAAATGGTCACCGGAAAAAAAGAATCGATCACAACTGCATTAATTGTGATCGACCTTTTTGCTATTCTTGCGTTGATATTAGAATAGATTATTTATCGCGCAATTGAACGGCGATTCTCCTGTCTTTTTTCCTTTCGTCATCAGAAGCTGTTGAATCAACCTTTGCAAACTGAGATCCATAGCCTTCAGCACCTGATAATTGGTTCTGGTTTGCACCTGCATCCTTAATAGCGGCCAATACCGATTCTGCACGCTGCTGGCTAAGTTTCTGGTTTGCCGCATCGTCACCGGTCTTATCTGTATATCCACCAATTTTTATTTTAGCATCAGGATAGGCTTTTAGAATGGCAGCAATGTTTTTCACCTGTTCCTGGCTTTCTGCTGTAAGTTTTGCACTTCCTACTTCGAAATTGATATTATCGAAATCGTACCACTGGTCTTTTCCAGCTTCACATCCCGCATCGTTCAAACACGCTACCAGCTGGTCTTCAACGCCACCTCTGTAAGCATTTAACTCAGTTCCGTCTGCGAGCCGCACTTTTGTAGCTTCGCGTGAAGTGTTAGCGGCTGTTGATGCAGAAGTATTTGTATCGTATGTGGCGCTGGAAGTAGTGTCTGCATTACTGATCGGGGTATCAGTTTCACCGCGATCGCGTGTGAGGAACCAGATCAGGGCTACCAGTCCAAGGCCGAGTAATAATAGCGGAACCCAGTTTGTTTTTTTGCGGGGTTCGTCATCGATAGTGGTTACTTCTTCCCTGTCATCTGAGGTTGATAAAGTTTCTTCCCGCTCCAGGTGAGGCTCTGTACGTTTTCCAAATGTATCATCCACGGACAATCCTGCAGGCAATGCATTACGTACGGCGTCTTTCTGACCCGACAGGAATGATGCAAATCCACTTGAAGTGATGTTGTTTTCTTTTACATGCCTGCCCAGGGCTGCGAGTGCAAGCGGGGCGATCATCGACAGAAGCCTTTCAACGGTACCGGCTTTGATACCGGCGAAGCTTGCAATGACGGACGCAGGACTTGATGATTTATTCACTGAGTCACCTATGATTTCCTCTTTCTCCCCTGGGATCACCGATCCAATGCCATCCTTGAATAATCTCTCCCGGTCGTCAAGAACGTTGCTGTTTGCTGCCTGGATCGCATCATCATAAAGCCCCTGCGAATCACCCTTCTCGCTCCTGTTTATGAACATTGCCAAAACAGCCGGTATTGCTGCATTGACTGCTTTTTTTATACCTGATGATGATTCCCCAAGGTGGGAACTGGCATTTTCCAGAAGATCAGGTGTAACATAACCGCGTACGGTGTCTAAAAGATTGGAAGCCATAATAGTAATGTTTTAAGTAAAGTAAATGCCCATGAAAAAGCCGGCGTCTACAAGCGGCCGGCCTCCTGACAATTTATCTTCAAGTAAACATTGCAATTATTATGCAGGTGTACATCTCAGACTTCCGCAAACGCTGAAGCGTACTCTGCAACTCCTGTCACGCCTCTTAAAGAGCCGGGTACTAATTCGAGAGCCATAAATGCGATTTCAGGGATGTCAAATGCGGTTTTAATACCGAAATCAGCGGACTGCCGAAACCCGAATCGCGGATAGTAGTCAGGGTGTCCGAGAACAAACACTGATGTGTATCCCATTCTTATTAATCTGTTGAGTGCGCGTTTCAACAACGTACTGCCGATTCCTAACCGCTGCATTCCCGGCAACACAGACATCGGAGCCAGACCGAGGCTGGTATACTCATTACCTTCTTCGTCCCGGATGGTTATTGTTGAGAACATGACATGTGCAACGATCATTTCATCCTTTATCGCCACAAATGAAAGATCCGTGCTGAAATCAATTTCGCTCCTGAGAAGTGAAACCAAACGCGCTTCGTTTTCGCGTTCGAAAGCGGCTTCATTAACCGTGTAGATCTGGTCAATATCACCGGGTAATTCCTGCCTTACTTCGAGCTCATCGTATGTATTCATAAGTTCATTTTTCGCGGTAAGTCGTGCACTCAATCAATCAGAACGATGTGTAATATTCATCGATCCATTTTCCGAGCGTGGTCACAAAATCATTAGGCAGATAAGGAAGTCGATCTTTTTCGATCAGCTCCCAACTCTTACCAAAATCAATATCTACTACGGGCATCATGCTGAACAAGTAAACATTGCTTTTGTAAACCTGGTAAACGGGTATTGATGCAGAATGGGTGTCAAGTATCGCTTTGCGAACGTTGATTCGGCGCGGCTTCTGTTGCCAGTTGAATTGTATGATGAAATTTTCTGCCATAACTGATATTGGATACTTCAATTTACAGAAAACACCAAAAACTGCAGTAGGCTATAGGTGATAAAAATTAGCAATTATTGGAAAACACCTATTCAGAAAGTGGAAAGCGGAAAGCGGGAAGCGGATTTCCGAATTGAGAATTGAGAATTGGGAATTGGGAATTTAGAATAGCAATTTATTCGACGGTCAAGCTTTTGGTAGCATACCCATTTTCACATTTCCACATTATCATATTTTCACATTTCTCATTGCCGTCACACTAACTTACAAAAATGAAAATGCCTCCATAAGGAGGCACTTCAAATTATATTCTGCGTTCTGCTTTGAGCTTTCCGCTTACTTTTTTCTAGTGTTTTGTCTGCGTGCTTTGTAGTTTATGCCGGTCTTTCTTCCATTTCCTTCAGGACTGCCAAGACGATCCATCGCACAACGGAAACCTACTGTGCTACTTGCCTGGTCTTCTTCCATAAACCTGCGGTTACCCGGAGAAAGATAGTATGCACGATCGTTCCAGCTACCACCTTTGATCACACGTGACTTATCGCTGATCAAAGTGGTTAAACCATAACCGCGACCATTAGCTGTTTCATAACTAACACCTACAGTAAGTGAATCACCATCAAGATAATTGATCACATTACCTTTCTGATAGTTACGTCTTCTCTGGCTTTCATCGTCAGTAACAAATTCTCTCTTTACGCGGCCAAGACTGTCTTTTTCAAATTCGCCATCAGCGTTGCGAAGATCTTTTTCAAATTTATTACCACGGAAAGGAGATACGTCATCCACATCTACAGGAGACAGCGGACGGTAAACATCGGCCACCCACTCATTCACGTTACCGGACATGTTATAAAGACCAAAAGCATTAGGATAGAATGCATCAACAGGGGCAGTGTACACCGCACGGTCGTTCAAACCACCGGCAACACCCATGTTATCACCATTGCCGCGCTTGAAGTTCGCAAGGAAAGTACCCTGCCAGCTGCCGCGACGGCTATCGCGAATTCCGTTTACATTCTGGCCCCAGCTATATACCTGCTTATTTGTAACCAGTTCTTCACCTCTTTTTCCTTCCCTGCGTGCAACCTGCGGATTCTGACCGATCAAAGCAAGTGCCGCATATTCCCACTCGGCTTCCGTTGGAAGGCGATAACCAGGAAGAAGAATCCCATCTTCAAAAGTTACCTGTGTGCGAGGCGTACCATTTGGATTTTTAAGAGGGTTCTTTTTTGAACGAACACCAGGTCCGGGAGTAGGAGTGGTAAGTCCAAGAAGATATGCTTTCGTATTGAACGCTTCAGATCCCTGGCCGGTAATGTTCTTCAACGTATTCTTGTTGATGAACTGGCGATCGATCAAAGCCTTTTCATTTACCCTGTCTGTTCTCCAAAGGCAGAAGTCATGTGCCTGCTGCCAGGTCACACCCACTACAGGGTAATAATTGTAAGAAGGGTGACGGAAATAATATTCTACGAGCGGCTCATTATAAGCCAGCTCACTTCTCCATACAAGCGTATCAGGTAGCGCACCTTCGCGTACCGACTGGTATTCATCGCCATCAAAGACGTTGTTGATCCAGTACAGGTATTCGCGGTAGTGGATGTTCGCAACTTCGGTACGGTCGATGTAAAACGAGTTAACAGTTTTGCGGGTAGGGATGTTGTTCCAGTCGGCCATCACATCTTCCTCGGTTGCAACCATTGTGAAGGTACCACCCTGAACAAAAACCAATCCGGGACCGGTCCTTTGTTCCTTCTCCTTCGCAACCTGGTAACCACCCATGTTCTTGTCGTTATAGTTCCAGCCCGTCACAGTTGAGGACTCCGGCTTCTTACGAAAGAGACCGCCGTTCTTACAGGAGCTAACAGCAACAGCGCATGATAAAAGGATGAATAGGTTTCTCAGATTCATTGTTTGTAACTTTTGCCTTTGATACGAATGATAAACGGCGATTAATTTCAATTATTGTACGAGGGCAGCGAATATAAACACTATCCTTCAAATCCCTAATTTTACTGCATGCCCCGCCTGTTACTATCACTTACGTTATTGCTCCTGCTTTGGTTGGGCACGTCGGACCTTAAAGCTCAGAGAACCTACAAACCGCACTCGGTTCTGGCATCCGGAAACTGGTACAAAATCGCTATTGACACCTCGGGCATCTATGCAATCGACCCCTCTTTTCTTCAATCTCTTGGGCTGAACCCCGCATCTGTCGATGCCTCCGCCATCCGCATCTTCGGTAATGGGGGACAAATGCTTCCTGAAAATGCTGGCGCCGCTGTGGTCGACGACCTGCAGGAAATCGCCATTTCTGTCGATGACGGGGGCGATGGAATTCTGAACGGCACCGACAAAATCCTCTTCTTTGCCGAAGGTCCCGTTACCTCTCGCTATGACACTCCGGCGGGACGGTTCGTCGTTACCCGCAACCTTTTTTCGCGAAGGAGCTATTATTACTTAAACGTGGGAATACCAGGTAAAAGAGTTCAAACAGCCGGCGGCGTAATGGGTAGTGTCTTAACCGTCACTGATTTCGATGATATTTTTTATCACGAGCTTGATACGTTCAACCTACTGAGTAGCGGCAGGCAGTGGCTGGGTGAAGAATTTTCGTCTTCGCCGGGAAGAGCGCTTAGTCTGAATATTCCATTGAATGCAGCACCAGAGATGGTGAGCGGAACCGGCTCCATTTATATTCAGGCCGCTGCCCGCTCATTCGGCTCACCATCCACATTTTCGGTTTCTATTCAGAATCAGTCGCATTCGCTGGAGGTTGCTCCCGTTGCAACAGGCCCGTACGATCAATTCGCTCGTACGACCGAGGCGCTCATTCCATTAAACCTAACGGCCGGTGCCACCGGAATGGTCATCAACTTTTCACCGGGCAGCGGGAATGCGCAGGGATGGCTGGATAAGATAATAGTTCAGACACGTAGAAAACTGCAATATCCGGGGCGACAACTCGCATTCAGGGACCTGCGCTCCGTTGGCATCGGACGTAGTGCCAGTTTTCAAATTGAAACGAACGTCAGCGGCCTCCAGGTTTGGGATGTGACCGATCGCTTCAATACTGCAAGGATGGATTCGCGCCTCAATGGAACAACGTTCAGTTTTGATGCCTCCAGCAACGAGATCCGTGAATACATTGCATTTGAACCTGCACACGCATTCAAGCCGATAGCGATTGGCCGCGTTGCAAACCAGGATCTTCACGCGGAAGTTATCTCCGACTACCTGCTCATAACGCATCCACTGTTCAAAAGCGAAGCCGAGCGGCTGGCTTCCTTTCATACATCGCGTGGATTAAGGACACGGGTTGTTACTACCGAAGAAATTTATAATGAGTTCTCGTCGGGAATTGCAGACCCTACTGCCATCAGGGATTTTGTAAAGATGCAATATGATCGTGCTTTGGGTGATTCCGCCAAACGTCCCACATATCTGTTATTGTTTGGTGACGGTTCCTTCGACTACCTGGGGAGGGTCAACAACAATACTAACTTCGTTCCTGTATATGAAACGCCTAATTCACTCGATCCCTTATCTACCTATACGTCCGATGATTTCTTTGGCTTTCTCAACGATAATGAAGACATCAACGGCTCACAGTTGAATTTATTGGATATCGGTATAGGTCGCATCCCTGCTGCATCACAGGCCGAGGCAAAGAACTTCGTGGATAAGATCATCGCGTATCATCAGCCCGCAAGCCTTGGTTCGTGGCGAAATGAGCTGAGTTTTGTTGCCGATGATGAAGACAACAATCTTCATGTTGAAGATGCTGAATCGATCGTAAATGGATTAAACCCTTTTTCGAGGCCGTTCAATTTTGAAAAGATATACCTCGATGCATTTGGGCAGCAGAGTAGTTCTTCAGGTGCTACTTATCCGCAGGCTAACCTGCTTATCAACAATCGGAATTTTCAGGGCAACCTTATCTGGAATTATAATGGACACGGGGGATATCGGCGACTTGCAGAGGAAGTGGTCCTTGACCAGTCGATTATTAATAATTTCAACAATCCCAATCGTCTTCCTCTCTTTATCACGGCAACCTGCGATGTTGCTCCTTTTGATAATCCGCTGATCAGTTCAATTGGCGAGAACCTGATCTTACGGGAGAAGACCGGAGCCATTGCACTAATGACGACTACCCGACTGGTGTTTGCGTTCAGTAATCGAATCATGAACCAACAATATGTCCAGGCATTGCTTCAGCGGAAACAGGATGGTCAATATCCAACCCTGGGTGATGCTGGTCGCGCAGCCAAAAACCAGGTCTACCAGTTCTTTGGTGATGTGATTAACAACCGCAAGTTTATGTTGCTTGGTGATCCGGCCATGCGTATTGCAATTCCCCAACATTCTGTCGTAACAAGCTCAGTCAACGGAAATACAGCAGGCTCATCGGATACATTAAAGGCATTGTCGAAGTATACCATCGCTGGCGAAGTGAGAGATCATAACGGCCAATTGATTGGTGATTTTAATGGCACCATATATCCGTCTGTATTCGAAAAGCCGCACCAGGAGCGGACGCTGGCCAACGACCCGGGTAGCATACCAACAAATTTTTCGGTTCAGAAGAACCTTATTCACAGGGGATCTGCAAAAGTTGTTGCCGGCAAATTTGAATTCAGTTTCATTGTACCGAAAGACATCAATTATCAATATGGTAATGGGCGCATTTCTTATTATGCCGATAACGGGAACACCGATGCAAACGGTGTGAACACTTCCATTGTTATCGGAGGCACAGGTCAGGAATCACACGATAAGGAAGGACCCGATATCAAAGCCTATCTCAACGATGAGAAGTTTGTTAATGGAGGCATCGCCAATGAGAAACCAGTCCTTATTTTAAAGCTCAGTGATTCATCGGGCATAAATATTCTTGGGAACGGGATAGGACATGACCTCACCGCTATACTCGATAATGATCCGTCGAAACAATATGTGCTGAACAATTTTTACCAGTCAGAATTAGGCCAGTATCAGAACGGCCTCGTGAAATTCCAGTTGCCCGCAATTGAAGAGGGGATGCACACATTAACCATCAAAGCCTGGGATGTTGCCAACAATTCAAGTGAAATCAGTCTCGAATTTCGAATTCTGAAAGATGAAAATCTCAAGCTCAATAATGTATTGAACTATCCAAATCCGTTTACAACCCGTACAAATTTTTGGTTTGATCACAACAGGCCGGGCGATCAGTTGGATGTGCAGGTGCAGGTCTTCACGGTCAGCGGTCGACTGGTAAAAACCATTCGAAGTACAATAATTTCAATGGGTAATCGTTCGAGTGAGGTGCAATGGGACGGGAAAGATGATTTTGGTGGCAAATTAGGACGAGGAGTTTATATTTACAGCCTGCGTGTTCGTTCATCCGATGGAAAATCGGCCCAGGTGTTGCAAAAGCTATATCTTCTTTAGATAATACCTATCCAGCCCCTGTCGATGACAACCCAGCGGATTTGCGAATCAAAACTGACCAAAAATCTTTTAAATGAAAAGAAGGATCACTAGACTTGCTTTCACGGTTATTTCTTTACTCTCAATCAATTCTCTTAAAGCCCAGGACGTCGACAGGATCAATGTAGTAACCACAGCGGTTCCCTTCTTACGTATATCTCCCGACGCACGGGCAGGTGGTATGGGCGATATTGGAATTGCCACTACACCAGATGCTAATTCAGCATTCTGGAATCTTTCGAAAACTCCTTTCAATACAAACCGATATGGCGTAGGACTTACCTACACTCCATGGTTAAAGGACCTTGGACTGAACGATGTTTATCTACTTGCCGCATCAGGGTTTTACAAGTTGGATGACGACCAGGCACTTTCCGCGTCGGTTCGTTATTTCAGCCTGGGTAATATCCAATTTACAGATAATTCTGGCCAGAACTTCGGCGAAGGTCGCCCACGCGAATTTGGTCTGGATTTCGGTTATTCAAGAAAGCTCTCTGATCAGATGGGACTGGGGATCGCGGTACGATACATCAATTCAAACCTTGTAGGGAATTTCTCCGATCAGGGCAATGTTTACCAGGCGGGGAACGCTGTTGCGGGTGACATCTCACTTTATTACAATGGTGCTAATGAGGCTGGCCAGGGATGGAGCTTTGGTGCAGCATTGAGTAATCTCGGCTCTAAGATTGGCTATTCAAAGGATGCAACGCAGAAGGATTTTATTCCGGCAAACCTTGGCCTCGGTGTAGCCCATCGTTGGTCATTCGATGAGATCAATTCAATTCAACTCGGTGTTGATATCAATAAATTACTGGTTCCCACACCTCCGCAATACGTTACAGGTGGTGATAACCCAGACAGTGTGAACGATGCACTCAATCGCGAATATCGCAGCACCGGTGTATTGAGCAGTTGGTTCAAATCGTTCGGTGATGCACCAGGCGGCATGTCGGAAGAGATGCGTGAAGTGCAGGTTAGTCTTGGTGCGGAGTATTCTTACAACAACCAGTTCTTCGCAAGGGCGGGTTATTTTTATGAAGACAAAACAAAGGGCAATCGCCAGTATTTTACTCTTGGCGTAGGCGTTCGCTATAACATGTTTGGATTAAATTTCTCTTACCTCGTGCCATCGGGATCCGGTGTAAATCGCAATCCTTTATCGAATACCATTCGATTTGGTTTGATACTCGACCTTGAAGGTGAGTCGGCCGAGTAGCAGTCAATCCTACAATATTATATAAGTTATCTTTGAAGCGTCACCTTGTGGCGCTTCACTTTTTAATGGATATTATGTCGTATAGAATCGGCTTTGGTATTGATTTCCACCAGTTGGTAGAGGGAAGGGATCTTTGGATCGGGGGCATTAAGATACCTCACAGCAAGGGTGCATTAGGTCATAGTGATGCCGATGTGCTCCTTCATGCGATTTGTGATGCAATGCTCGGCGCGCTGGCCCTTGGTGATATCGGTGTTCACTTTCCCAACAATGATCCCGCATACAAGGACATTGATAGTAAGATATTATTGGAGAAATGCGGTCGCCTTATCAGTGAAAAAGGATACAAGGTGGTTAATATTGATTCCAGTCTTTGCCTCGAAGCCCCGAAAATTAAGCCCTACACTTCACAAATGCAGCAGACCATCGCTGCAACTCTCGGCCTCCAGGTAGAAGACGTTTCCATCAAGGCAACAACTACTGAGACCATGGGTTTCGTTGGGCGTGAAGAAGGATTGGTAGCGTATGCAACTGTGTTGTTGCAGAGAAGTTCCTAGATTTGCGCATGCCTAAAGTAAAAGTCAGGGTAGTAAATACTTCTTCGAATCCTTTGCCAGAATATGCAACCAAAGGTTCTGCCGGAATGGACATCCGTGCCAATACCGGCCAGGATATTGTTATACAGGCTGGTGAAAGAATTCTGGTACCCACAGGATTGTACATTGAGTTACCGGATGGCTATGAAGCTCAGATCAGGCCACGAAGCGGACTGGCGATAAAGCAGGGCATAACCTGTTTAAATAGTCCTGGTACCATCGACAGCGATTATCGTGGAGAAATTAAGGTTATTCTTATCAATCTTTCCGGGCAGGAACAACGTCTGCATCATGGCGATCGAATTGCGCAGATGGTTGTGCAGCAATATGAGCGGGTAAAATGGAAGGAAGTGGATGAGGTGGAGATGACAGAACGTAATGAGGGAGGCTTCGGGCATACCGGGAAAAACTAAATCGTGATTATGAAGAGGCTGAATGTTTTAATAATTGTTATTGTGATTGCGATCAGTGCATGCCGGTCGACAAAAAAAATATCAGGTGCCATAGCAACAAGAGACACTACTGCGGCAGTGGTTGTGGATAGCCGGGCCGATTCCGTGCGTTTTATCAAGGAGGTGTATGGCGATATAATGGATAACCGCATCGACTTCAACACCTTTTCCGCTAAGGTGAAAGTCGATTTTGTAGGTGGTGATGGCAAGAAAAGTGATTTCAACGCATTCCTGAGGATGAAGAAAGACAGTGTTATCTGGGTATCCATCAACGCAGCTTTGGGCATCGAAGCTTTCCGCATTATGATCACGCCCGATAGTGTCAGGGTTTTGAACAAGATCGACAAAGAGATACAGGTACGCAGTGCAGCGTATTTGAACGAAGTTTCCGGCGTGCCATTGTCGTTTTACGATGTACAGAATTTAATACTGGGCAATCCGGTACAGTTGGACAGCAACATCATTTATTACAGGAAGCAAGACGAAAATATCTCATTGATGAGCATCGGTAAAGTGTTCAAGCACCTGGTAACAGTAACCGACAATGGACGGCTCATTCTTACCAGTAAGCTGGATGACATCAATGAAAAGAGGGCCAGGACAGCGTTGTTCACCTACGGAGGGTACGAAAAAACCGGCGCCGGCCAGTTCCCTACAACCCGCACCATCACGGCTTCTGAAAAGAATAAGATCGATATAGACATGCAGTTCCGGCAATATGCATTTAACGAACAATTAAACTTCCCATTTCCCATTCCAAAAAATTATAAAAGGAAATAGGCGTTATAAACCCGGTCCCCAATAAATTCTATCATCTTTCAAATGAATCGGATGCAAAAAATACTCTCACTGGTTGTTGTGGTGCTGATGCTGACAGGCGTTGCTAATGGTCAAAACCGTGCGGAACTTGAAAAACAGCGGTCCGAGATTCAACGACAGATCGAAGATGTAAAGCGGACTCTTGACCAGACAAAGAGAAACCGTAAAGAGTCCCTCGGTCAGCTGGCCCTTCTTCAAAAGAAACTCAAGCTGCGTCAGGCTGCAATCAATAATATCAACCAGCAGATACATTCGATCAATGGAAATATTAATCAGTCGCGAAGCGAGATTTCGCGCCTGAAACGTGAACTGGATACTTTGAAACTGCAATATGAAAAAAGTGTAGTGTACGCATATAAGAACCGCAATAACTATGACTTCTTAAATTTCGTTTTTTCTTCCGCAAGCTTCAATGATGCATTGAAGCGCGTGGAATATCTGAAGACGTATCGCCGATACCGGGAGAATCATGCGGCTAATATTCGTAACACCCAGGATCTTTTGCAGCAGAAAATATCAGGATTGGAACGTTCGAAAAAAGAAAAGGATGAAGTTCTGACCAAGCAGGAGAAAGAGAGAACAGTATTGCTCGACGAGAAAAAAGAAAAGGATGTTTTCGTTACCAAATTGAAGAGCAAGGAAAAGCAGCTTACTAAAGAGCTAGCAGCTAAGAAGAGGGCTGACGACAAGCTCAGGGCGGCTATCCGGGCAGCGATCGAACGTGAGGCCAGGCTCGCACGACTTCGCGAATTGGAGGAGTTGAAGAAAAAGGAGGCTGCCGCTAAAGCATCCGAAGGAACGGCTGATAAAGCGGTAACTAAAACCACTACCACTGCCGAGAAAAAAGCAGAACCCCGCAAGAGTGTGTTTGACGCCACTCCTGAGGGAATGATCGTATCGGACAACTTTGAAAAGAATAAAGGAAGACTCCC
Source organism: Bacteroidota bacterium (assembly GCA_023437225.1). Classification (GTDB taxonomy): domain Bacteria; phylum Bacteroidota; class Bacteroidia; order Chitinophagales; family Chitinophagaceae; genus Flavitalea. The sequence continues at coordinate 27,454 of JAEZGS010000006.1, forward strand.
ATGGCCGGTTGAAGCGGGGATCATTAAAACCCCGTTCGGAAATTATGGAATTGAAGGAACCAAGATTGTCGGAAACAACCCGGGCATCACAATAGAAACCAGTGCTGGTGCATCCGTGAAAGCAGTTTTTGACGGCGATGTTTCCTCCGTGTTTGATATAGAAGGAACAACGGTAGTCCTTGTCCGCCACGGTAAGTACTTTACTACATATAGCGGCCTGGGATCAGTAAACGTTTCAAAAGGCTCCAAGGTAAAAGCCGGACAGGTGATTGGACGCGCGAATGAATCCGGTGAGATTGACTTCCTGTTGTTGCAGGAGAACCGGAATATGAACCCCGAAAGCTGGCTTAGACAACGGTAGTTTTATCTCGGCACCAGGAAAGTGTCGTAAAGCGTTTCATATAAAGGAACCACATTATGCAGGTCGAATTTATCGGCCTGTTCTCTTGCGTTGTTGCTAAACAGCTCATGCCTGGCGTCATCGGTAAGCAATTCGATCGCCCGCTTACTCATTGTATCCACATCGCCAACATTTGCAAGATACCCGGTACTTCCTTCGATGTTAATTTCCGGCAAGCCGCCAGCATTGCTTGAAATCACCGGTACCCCTGCAGCCATTGCCTCCAGCGCAGCAAGACCGAAACTTTCATATTCAGACGGAAGCACAAACAGATCAGAGATAGCAATAATCTCTTCCATTTGTTCCTGCTTACCAACGAACCGGATATCATCGCAGATCTGCAGTTCGCGCGAAAGGCTTTCTGCCTCGGGCCGCTCTGGTCCATCTCCCACAAACAATAATTTGCTCGGAACTGTTTTGAGAATCTCTGCAAAGATCTTCACCACATCGGCAACACGCTTCACTTTCCTAAAGTTGGATGCGTGCAGTATGATCTTTTCACCGTTAGGAGCAATTACTTTCTTGAAAGCATCTATCGGTTTTTTGCGGAATCGCTCAACATCCACGAAGTTCTGTATGACCTGGATCTCTTTTTCAATCTTAAACAGCTTATAGGTTTGATCGCGCAGATTTGCAGATACCGCTGTAATTGCGTCTGACTGATTTATTGAAAATGCTGCAACCGGCGCAAATGTTTTATCGCGCCCCACAAGTGTTATGTCAGTACCGTGAAGTGTAGTGATGACGGGTATGTTGATGCCCTGCGCTTCAAGGATCTTTTTTGCCATATAGGCTGCCGAAGCATGAGGTATCGCATAATGCACGTGCAACAGATCGATGTGATTGTTCACGATGACATCCACCATTGTGCTTGACAATGCAGTTTCGTAAGGCGGATAATCGAAGAGGGGGTATGTTGGTACCCGTACTTCATGATAAAAAATATTCGCGTTGAATTCGATGAGCCGAACTGGCTGCTGGTAGGTAATAAAATGAACAAGATGCCCTTTATCTGCTAACGCCTTTCCCAATTCTGTAGCCAACACACCGCTTCCACCAAAGGTTGGATAACAAACTATACCGATGCGCATAAGTAATAATTAGTCGCCGAAGGTAAAAGAAATTAATCAGACGCTGACGGGTTGGTCAACTGCGAAACATTTCAATAACTTTAGCGACAATAATTTTTTGCATGAGAATGATCCGGATGTTGTTATGCTGTTTGATCGCAGCGATGAACTTACAGGCACAAACGAATGATGATTCAGTTTTTATCAGAAAGATCGCTAATGAGATACTAACAAACGGCGATGCGTATGAGAACCTCCGGACATTGACCAAAAAGGTAGGTCCCCGGTTGGCGGGTTCGCCGGCCAGTTACAAAGCAGAACAATGGGGACTCGAAGCACTCAGAAAGGCCGGTGCTGAGAAAGCATGGTTACAGGAATGCCAGGTTCCGCGCTGGGTGCGGGGTGGGAAAGAATCTGCTGTTGTGAGATTTGATGGAAAAAAATCGATGCCATTGAATGTACTTGCCTTGGGAAACTCCGAAGGAACAAAGGGCAGGAAGCTCACAGCTCCGTTAATAGAGATTGCTTCTTTTGATGAACTCGAACAAAAAAAAGACCAGGTAAAAGGAAAGATAGTTTTTTACAATTATGAGTTCAATCCCACTTTCATAAGGACGTTCCATTCGTATGGCGATGCAGTGAAGTATCGGGGTGAAGGTGCAAGTCGCGCTGCCAAACTGGGAGCTGTCGGCGTGCTTGTAAGATCCATGTCTCATGCGGCAGACAACCATCCTCATACGGGATCACTTCGATATAACGATTCATTTCCAAAGGTACCGGCGCTTGCACTGGGATTACAAGATGCGAATGAATTATCAGAACGATTGAAGAAGAGTGCGGGCACTGCAGAGCTAATCAGCTTTGCAAGGATGTTGCCGGATACGCTTGGCAACAACGTCATTGGAGAGATCATCGGTACAGAATTTCCAAATGAATTCATCACCGTTGGTGGTCACATCGATTCTTGGGATACTGGTGAGGGTGCACATGACGATGGTGCAGGATGTGTTCAGGCGATCGAAGTTTTGAACGTTTTGAAAAAGCTTGGTTATAAACCAAAGAGAACGATTCGTGCGGTTTTATTTGCCAATGAGGAAAACGGACTTCGCGGCGGAACGGCATATGCCGAACAGGCCAAAGCAAAAGGAGAGAAACATTATTTTGCTTTAGAAAGTGATGCCGGTGGTTTTACTCCCCGTGGCTTCGGCTTCACCGGAACGGATGCTCAACTCGAGAAAATGCGTGGATGGTTGCCGTTGTTGAAAGATTACCAGGTGTCGTTCATCAATAAAGGCGGTGGCGGTGCAGACATCGGGCCACTAAACAGGACTTTTGGAACACCGGTTTGTGGTCTGGAGCCGGATTCGCAACGCTACTTTGATATTCACCATGCTCCCTCGGATGTTTTTGAAGCCGTGAATAAAAGAGAGTTGGAACTTGGTGCAATAAACATGGCCGCATTGATATATCTTGTAGATAAGTACGGGTTATAATCAGCACTTTCAACTAATAACAACTTATGAAACGTTTCCTTGGCCTCATCATCGTCATCGTCATGCTGATAGTGATTGGAATAGTGTACTGGCGCTATTTCTGGGTGTTTGGCGAAGGTGTAAAGGCAGGCGAGCTGAACTATGTTGTTCGCAAGGGTTATGTATTCAAGACATACGAAGGCAAGTTGATACAAAGCGGTTTGCGTTCGCGCACACCGGGTACTGTTCAATCATATGAGTTTGAGTTTTCAGTTTCGAAACCTGAGATCGCTAACCAGCTTATGGTAAGCAGCGGCAAGGAAGTGGAATTACATTACAAGGAATATCTTCATGCAGTGCCGTGGAGAGGTTATAGCAATTATGTTGTGGACAGTATCATTGCAATTCGGGAAGTAAAAAATTAATTGATTAGGAAAATTGCCGGCTCCCTGCCAAGGCGAGGTAAGTTTTCTTTCCACTTACTTATGGTCTTTGTTTGTATCATCTCAGTCGGTGCAGTGATGTTCACCGCAATGCAAAGTTTCGTATCGGGGCGGCAGTATTTGACCAGACTATCAATAAGCTGATTGTTGCGATAGGGAGTTTCAATGAAGATCATGGTACATTCATTTGATCTTGCATAATCTTCCATGGATCGAATCGCTTTTGCTCGCTCACTTTGATCTATCGGCAAATAGCCTTTGAACATAAATTGCTGACCGTTCAATCCACTCGCCATTAGCGCAAGGAGGATTGAGCTGGGGCCTACAAGTGGCTTCACCATCGCTCCATGGCGATGTGCGGCATCAACAAGGATCTGCCCGGGATCTGCAATGCCAGGGCATCCTGCCTCACTAATGATTCCAATGTTTGCACCCTTCCTGATGTGTTGAATGAACTGCGTTGTTTGTTCGGTCTCTAATTTGTGAATGTTGATCCATTCGTAATTGTCAATAACCATTTCCTTCCAGACAGATTTCAAAAAGCGGCGTGCTGTCCGTTCATTTTCAACATAAAATACGCTGCACTTTTTTACCGCATCGAGCACATATAACGGTATTGTTTCTGTAGCCCCATCATGAAGGACAGTTGGAATAAGGTATACGACGCTTTTGTTCTGTTCCATTAAAGATCGATATGAACACCGCCCAGGTTGGTGTCTTTAGAGTGATATAAGCTAAGTGTCGCCGCAATGACGGCATAGGCTGGGGCAAGCACCCAGCCTACGATAGGTACAAGGTGCATGAGATAAAACACCATGCCGTTACCGATGGCCAGACCTTTGTGTTTGCTGATGAATTCAATGCTCTGCGAGACGTTCAGCTTGTTGCGTTCACAACTGTAGTCGAGCATCGAGAACCCATAATAATAACATTCAACAAACATCGACAACAAAGGCGATATCCATCCAATTAAAGGGAAAAAGGATAGTATGAGGATAGATACCATGTATACTGTTTGCCAAAGCAGGTTGCGTAAAGCCAGCCTTATACCGCGAATGATATCTTTCATCAACTGTTTTAAGCTGAATGGAAAATCGCGACCTGCAAGTATGGATTCAGTTTTTTCGCTCAGGTATGCAAACAGCGGAGACCCAATGATCAGAAACAGGAATTTAAAAAGTGAGAAATAGAAGAATACTAAGATAAGTCGCACCATTATTCCCCCAAGAATAAAAAGAAAGCTTAGAAAGCCGCTTCTTTGTCTTTCAAGCCAGTCTTCAAGTCCGAGCTGATCACTCAGGTAACTCACTGCGGCATCAGCGGATTGAAAGAAGAAATACATACCAACAACGAACAAAATACAATAGAGGATACCAGGTATCAGGATCCACTTCCAAAGTCTGTGTTTGATGATGAATTGGTGGGCTCTGAAGTACGACTGTATTGCGATGACAATTTCTTTAAGCAATGGCTCCTGTATTTTCGATTTATGTTTTGGCTATCTTAAAGTAAACAAATATACTGTTGACTGGATATGAAAAAGCTGGATCATCGATTTTATGACAGGGATGACGTCGTTTTGATTGCAAGGCAATTACTTGGAAAGTTGCTGGTTACGGTTAAAGATGGAGCTCTTACGTCCGGGCGAATTGTTGAAACAGAAGCTTATGCCGGCGAGATAGATCGGGCCTCTCATGCCTATGGCGGCAGAAGAACAAAACGTACAGAGGTGATGTTTGGTAAGTCAGGTACTGCTTATGTGTACCTGTGTTATGGCATTCATCATTTGTTCAATATTGTAACCAACCGGTCAGACGTGCCGCATGCAGTTCTCATCCGCGCTGTTGAGCCCGTCGATGGAATACCCCTGATGCTACAGCGAACCGGCAAATCGAAACCTGATGCAACGTTAACCCGCGGTCCGGGTAATGTGTCAAAAGCACTTGGAATAAGTGTTTCAGATACGGGCACAGATCTGTTGGGCGATCTGATTTATATTTTGGACGACGGATATTACCCGGAACGTTCAAGGGTGGTAAAGAGTGCGAGGATTGGCGTTGAATATGCCGGGGATGATGCGGCTCTTCACTATCGTTTCTTTGTGCAGGATTCCAAATATGTAAGTGGAAAAAGAACCGGTGTTTCTCTGGATGATGTTTAGATGATAATAACCTTAACCAATGTACAAAACCAAATTGTTGCCATTGATAAAGTGGGCATCAGGGCCACTGATTTTTTTTGCAGTTTACTTTTTCAATCCGTTTGAACTTTCTCCATCATCAAACAAAACATTGGCCATTGCTTTCCTGCTTATTTGCTGGTGGATCACCGAGGCGCTGCCGATGGCTGTTGTGGCACTATTGCCAATGGTTTTGTTACCCGTATTTGGTATTTCATCTACAAAGGAAGTGGCTTCATCTTATGGAGATCCCGCCATTTTCCTTTTTCTTGGAGGCTTCCTTATTGGCCTCGCTATTGAGAAGTGGCATCTGCATAAGCGAATCGCCCTGTCCATCGTAAGGATGACAGGAACAAGCGGAGATCGCATCATTCTTGGTTTTATACTTGCCACTGGTGCCTTGAGTATGTGGCTGAGCAATACGGCAACAACCATGATGATGTACCCAATTGCCATGTCGGTAATCGGTGTGGTTCATAGTAACCGGCAGGGGCAGGGAAACATTGCAAACTTTTCGTTGTGCATCATGTTGTCCATCGCATATGCTTCGAACTTCGGAGGCGTTGCCACACTTATCGGTACGCCGCCCAATGTTGCATTATCAGCGTATGTATCAGAAAAATATGGCGCTCCTATCGGCTTTGCAAACTGGCTTATGATCGGGCTTCCGGTGTCCATCTGCATGTTGTTAAGTCTCTACTGGGTTCTTACAAAATTGTTGCATCCTTCGGGTCTACGATCAGACGTACAAACTGGCGCGCTCATTTCAACGCAGTTAAAAGAGGTGGGACCAATGAGTAAACCGGAACGCAGGGTATTATTGGTCTTCGTCATTACTGCCGCTATGTGGATCACCAAAGACCTGATCAATAAAAATGGACTATTCAGGCTTGACGATACGATTATCGCCCTTATCGGTGCTACGGCACTGTTCATCATACCATCCGGTGATGGTAATGGTAACAAGCCATTACTGATCTGGAGCGATACGGGCAGGGTTGCCTGGGGAATCTTACTGTTATTTGGAGGTGGCATTGCACTGGCAGCATCTCTCGAAAAAGCAGGGTTGATACAACAACTCGGTGCATGGATCGCAGGTTTCGCAGGCAGCGATCTCTTACTGCTCATTTTTGCGATTACGGTTGTATCAATGTTCATCAGTGAAGTGATGAGTAACATCGCGCAGGTAATTGTGTTCGCACCGGTGATCGGCGGTATCGCGGATGCCCTCGGAATGGACGTGTTGAAACTCGGTATCCCCATGGCGTTGGCAGCGAGTTGTGCAAGCATGTTGCCTATGGGTACGCCTCCAAACGCTATCGTGTTTGCAAGCGGTCATGTGACCATGCGAAAGATGGTATTCACCGGGCTCGTAATGAACGTCATCGGTGTGATCATTATAACTGTGTTATGCTATTTGATCCTGTAATTAGAATGCCGGACAAGGCATCGGTTTGTATCCGGGCGGTCTGCGAATGAATACCAGAGATATTTCCAGGCCACCGCGACTTTGCGACGCTGTTTTCAGGCTTGAGATGTTTACGTCATAAGAAGCGCCCAGTCGAAATCCATTGAACTCCAATCCTACATAAGGAATAAGCGCATCGTTCACATTGTTGAAGCGTGACCATAGGCCCGCATAAAATGTTGTTGGATTCTCTTCATCGCCATTGGCAAGCAAACCTATAGCTCCACCGGCTACAATGTTATTGGCCCCTGCCTGGTTGCTGTAAAGAGTACTGAGGTAAACAGTTTTTGTACGATCGCCAATAGGAATCGCACCACCCGCATTCACTGTTACTCTTGGGTTCAATTGATAAAAGATGTTGCCGGTAAATGATTCTTTAGGCCTGTTGATATGATAGGCAGATACCCCGAGGTAAAAATTATTGTAGCCGTCCGTTGAACCGTTGTACAATGCTCCGATGTTGAAATCGAAATGATCCACATTGATCTGCTGGTCATCAATCGGCTCCTCGCTCACGCCAGTGAAACCTCCATTCGCATCAAGTTCGTCAAGAAAGTTCAGCTTGGTACCATCGAGGCGTTTATTGACATACACTCCCTGGAACCCGATACCGATCTGATGTAAACCATTCTCATCGATCCCTTTGTGGTATGCTGTTGACAAGGCAATATAATTGGAGGAAAGAACACCGTTGGCTGTTTTATCTGTCATAGCCATAATACCAACACCCCAGGTATCCAGTTCGGAGAGGCGACCCCGAAGAATGCCCATATCGGCAGAAATGGTTGAAGTAACATATGCTTTGCTGATCTCTGGCCACTGGTCCCGGTAGTTCCCTGCAACCCTGAAATCGCCGTTGAACTTGCCGGTTAATGCCGGGTTCAGCGTAAGAGGCGACACGAAAAATTGTGAGAAATTAGGGTCTTGGGCACTTACGGTTTGAAGGCAACTGCACCACAAAATTGCCAGAAAAAATTTCCTCATTTGCCAGGGTTGTAACAGATAATACAGCCAATTTACGAAAAATGCTGCTTGGGGCTTAAAGTATTTAAACTGTCTGAAATAAGCAACAGCCGGGCGCTTCGCGATGTATCAGTTCTGAACTTTACTTCCATACGCCAGGTCGCCGGCATCGCCAAGTCCGGGGACTATATAACCTTTTGCTGTAAGTTCTTCATCTATGGCACCACACCAAATACGAACCGTAGGCTGGCTGCGTTGAACGAATTCAATGCCCACAGTACAGGCAATTGCTGCAACAACGTGGATCTCGCGTGGTTTCCCTTCTTCGCGCAAAAACTGGATGGTCTTGACCAATGATGAACCAGTTGCCAGCATAGGGTCTGAAATGATCACAATCCGGTCTTCGAGATCAGGCGATGAAACATAATCAAGACTTATCTCAAAAGAGCCATCGCGATTGTGTTTGCGATATGCAGAGATAAATGCATTGTCTGCTTTATCAAAAACGTTCAGCAAACCCTGGTGCAACGGCAGTCCTGCGCGTAGTATCGTGGCAAGCACGGGCTGTTCTTTCAGGATCTTGCAAACGGAACTACCCATCGGTGTCTGAAATTCTTTCTCTTCGAATTGAAGGCGGCGACTGATCTCAATGCCTGCCAATTCACCGATACGTTCAAGGTTTCTTCTAAAGCGCATCCTGTCACCCTGTTGATGTACATCCCTGATCTCACTGATCCAGTCACAGAGGATCGAATAGTTTTCGCTTAAATTAGTCACCATGAATAGTTCGTTTTTCGAGTAATTTGCCGCACAAATCTAGTTGGTAAAATCGGCAATCAAAAAATTAAAACAATGGTCTACAGGGTTATCGGTATCATGAGTGGCAGTTCTCTCGATGGATTGGATATTGCTTATGTTCAGTTGGAAGAAACGCGTGGTGAATGGTCATTTGAAATGCAGCACTCCGCTTGCATTTCATACGATTCTACCTGGCGGGAAAAACTTCGTGATGCACATAAATTATCAGCTCTTGAATACCAGTTACTGCATGCGGATTTCGGCCATTTTATCGGGCAGCAGGTCAAGCGATTCATTCTCGAACATGGACTTGAGTACAAGGTGCAATTGATCGCTTCACACGGGCATACGAGTTTTCATTTACCCTCCCGACAAATGACCGCACAATTGGGAGATGGGGCTGCCATTGCAGCGCAAACCGGAATCAATGTAGTGTCTGATCTCAGGTCGATGGATGTTGCGCTTGGTGGTCATGGTGCACCCATCGTGCCGGTAGGAGAGCGATTGTTATTGAAAGATTATACCTACTTCCTGAACATCGGTGGCATTGCAAATATTTCCTACAACAGCCCGAAAGGCTATATTGCTTTTGATGTTTGTCCTGCCAATCGTGTGATGAATATGCTGGCGCGAAGTGAAGAAAGAGACTTCGATGAAAGTGGAAACATCGCGCGAAGTGGAACGCTTAATGAAGAACTGTTGCACTCATTGAATTCGCTTGAATATTATAGTAAGCCCTATCCAAAGTCACTCTCCAATTCTTTTGGAACGGATACTGTGTTTCCGATCGTTCAAAACTCCTGTTGTCTTGAGGATCAACTTCGCACGTACGTGGAGCATATTGCGATACAGATCAGGCGATCACTTGAGCCCCTTGTTGGAGAGGATACCAATAAAAGATTGCTGGTAACAGGTGGTGGAGCACACAATAATTTTCTTGTAGAGCGACTCAGTGCGCAACTTGCAGAAGCCGGTATTGAAGTAACGGTTCCCTCAAAAGATTTGATCGACTATAAAGAAGCGATTATTATGGCATTGATCGGATTGTTACGCTGGCGTGAAGAACACAACGTGTTTGCATCAGTCACAGGCGCTTCGAGAAATAGTGTTGGCGGAGCAGTATACCTGGGAGAACTTTAACAACCGAATTCGGAATTGGGAATTGGGAATTGGAAAATCCAAATACATGTATTATTCTCAATTCTCAATTCTCAATTCTCATTTCTCAATTCTGATTCTATCTATCCGAGTTTGTCTTCTATTCTCGAGAAACCGGATTTGCTAACGGTTACTCTTTCACCGGTAGTGAGCAAAGCAGAATACGTTTCTTTTCCATACGGATCGATGCGCGTGATGTAATCTGAATTGACAAGGATCGAACGATGCGCTCGAATGAAACCTGTATCGGCAAGTGCCTTTTCATAGTACGATAAAGTCCGATTCTTCAGATACACCTGCTCACGGGTATGGATCTTAACATAATCATCTGCAGCCTCGAAATAGGCGATGTCCTGTAACGGTATGATAACGATCTTCCCTGAATCTTTTATCACGATCCGTTGTGCCTGTTGCATATATATTTTCGAAGCCTCATCCGGCTCTCTCTCTTCGATTAATTTACTTTGACCGATCACTTTTGCAAGTGCCTTGTCAAAACGTTCCTTACTAAATGGTTTTAGCAGGTAATCAATTGCATTTGCTTCAAAAGCTTTCATGGCGTATTCATCAAACGCTGTTGTGAAGATCACGTGTGGCGGTTCGTCCAATAGTTCAAGCATTTCAAACCCATTGATCTTCGGCATCTGTATGTCGAGAAATAGCAGGTCGGGTTTTTCCTGCTGGATCATCTTAAGGGCTTCGAAGCCATCCTGGCATTCGCCAACAACCTCAACGGTATTCTCCGTTTGAAGGTATTCGCGAATGATCATCCTGGCCAGCGGCTCATCGTCAACCAATATCGCCCGGATCATTTTGTGGAATTTTAATTGAGATGGTGAAGGTATTATTTTCCGCGTGTTGCTGCATCAGGTCATTGCGCGCATATATCAGGTACAACCTTCGCTGCAAAGAGGTGAGTCCGTACCCGGTACCTTTGCGGTGTATTGCTGACGCGGGATCGAAAGGATTGCTGACAGTTAACTGTAACATGTTGTCGGCGCATCTTGCATCGACCACAATCTCCACATCGCCAGTGGTATCGTACAATCCAAACTTGATTGCATTCTCAACAAGAGGTTGAAGGAACATTGGTGGCAACTTCATAAACTCACACTGGTCTTCCACGTCTATGCGCGTTTGCAAACGATGTCCAAAGCGAACCTTTTCAATCGATAAGTATAAACCCAACTGATGTATCTCATCAACAAGATTTACACGTTGCAATTCATCCTTACGTATGGTTCCACGCAGAAAATCCGAAAGTTGTTGCACCATTTTGCGTGCTTCTTCAGGCCTTGATACAGCAAGGGCACTGATGGAATTCAGGCTGTTGAATAAGAAATGCGGCTGAAGTTGCTGACGTAATTTGTAGAGTTCCGCTTCACGGTTTTGCTGTTCCTCCTGTTGTCTTCTTCGCTCGTTTTTCAGTTGTTCCTGGCTGCTGTACCATAATATTGATAACAATGATGCACATCCACACACAAGGAGCGCAATATTGAATCGGAAATTCATGGAGCGGTCGAGAAACACCAGGTACCCGGGCTCGTCGGGGAACAAAAACGCAAGTCCGTATCTTACAATGGCGGACCACAACCCCGCTAATGCAATACACCAGATCAACAGGTACACGTAACGATATTGTTGCGGCCGGTAGTAACGTAGTATTGTAAGCAGCAGCAATGAAATTGCCAGCAGCCAGCCATTCGACCAAAACGTATCCACCATCGCAACATGCCACGGTATTCCGTTCTGACTAAGCATATGAAAATGCATCAGCACCCAAAGAGAAAACCCAATGATGAGAATTACTTTGTTCCTCGTGCTATGTAATGGGGTGGCCGTCAAGTTCATCAAAATGTTTGCAGGATGTTGTTCTCGATATTCATCCTGATGTGTGCTGCACGTTTTTTTATGATCTCTACATAAAGATCACCGTTCTCCGTTTCTGTAACTTTTGAATAAAGCTCCGCTCCATCGATCAATGCATTCACCTGGTGCAGTTCAGAAACATCTATGAACTTCCATTCGATCAGGCGCTGGTTATCATTCAGAAATGAATCCTGTTCATTGTAACCGATCTCACGTGCCTTATTATAAGCTTCGAGTTTATCTGAAGCCTGTATGAGTCGCAGTTGTTCGTCAAATTGAGGTTTATGGTAGCCATCACCGCAGATGATGCGATAAACAACTTTTGCCAGGTACCAATTCATAAGTAATTAGGTTAATTGTTATGCGTAGCTGGTGATTTCAAGGCCACCGAAAATTGTGCTTCCTTTCAGGACGAGTGTTTTGTTCAGATCACGCACCACATGCGGATCACGCTTTTCTTCCACTCCTCCAAATATTGCTACGGCCTCAGAGCGAACATTCCAATTAGAGGGAATGATCAGTTTGCTTCCACCAAATATGGCAACTACTTCGAGTTCAACAGTGCCGTGGATGTCTGCCTGGCTAAAGTTAATCTCTGATCCGCCAAAAACCGCAACAATCTCGCCACCATTGAATGATTTGTCCACCACCATACGTTTAGTACTTCCAAACACTGTCACAACTTCAAAAGGTGACGTGGGTTTGTACGTCTTGCTATTTGACTGTATGCGATGTGTATCCGCTGCCTGTTCATAATTATTTGTGCTGTTCAATGTGCTGTCTGATGTTCCAACATTACTAACTGAATCGCCCATATGGAAATTATCATTGCCGCTTGCTTGTACAGTTGAACTTCCGCCCGGTGCAGTTGCGGTCTCCGAAAAACTTTCCATGGGTGTGATGGATGGGTTGTCGCCATCTATTCCCCGATGAGGGCGTCCCGGCCTTGTTTTGAAAAGTATCAGGAGGCCAACGGCGATGACACCGGCAGGTATCAGATAATCTGTAATGGGGATATCAGCATAAACATCATTAAGGAAAAAGACGGCGCCTACTGTCATTACAATCAGTGATCCCTTATCGCGAAAACCATTTTGTAGTCCGATGAGGAGGCCGACAGCAAATACGATCGTATACCATTTAAACATCCAGAAAGGCAGATCCACTCCCATTTGACGAAGCAATAGCAGCGAACCTAGAAGCACGAATGCAAAGCCTAGCCAGTAATTACCACGATGCTTACACTTATGTCGCCTGGGTGTTGTGCGCTGATCCATTGTAATGTTTTTTGTAAAACTAGCGGCGCAATGCTGCATGGGCAAGAAGGTTTAGGCAAAGCGGGGGGAATAGTCGGTGAATACCACTTTTTTGTCGGTGAGCGCGGAGAGAGAGACAACCAGAGAAACGGAGAAACAGAGAAACGGAGAAAGAGACAACCGGACAACCGGAGAAACGGAGAAACAGAGAAACGGATAATTAGTCGATGAGTTCAAACCGGTCGCCATCAAACATGCCTTTATCGCTTAGTTTCAGGTGCGGAATCACCAGCAGGGCCATGAACGAAAGCGTCATGAACGGCGCCAGCAGCGTGCTTCCGCAATCCTTTGCCATTTGATCGATGGCCGTATATTGTTTTGCAACATCATATCCGTCAGCGGTACTCATCAATCCCGCAACAGGCAATGGCAACACGAGTTGCTCGCTGCCTCGTACACAACTGACACCACCCTTCTTTTCTATCACCAGGTTGATCGCCCGGCATAGTGATTCATCATCAACTCCCACAGCAACAATATTATGAGAATCGTGTGCTACCGACGAAGCAATTGCCCCTTCGCGAAGCTTAAAATTCTTAATGAATCCTATTGCGGGCGGCGACACTTTATAACGGTTGACAACAACGATCTTAAGGACATCATTAGAAGGGTCGCTTACAATTTTGTCATCAACCAGTTTTGGCCTTATCATCAATTTGCCGGTGATGAGCTGCCCATCGAAGGCTTCAATTACAGATATAGGTTCCTGCCCTTTATAAAGCGATTGCAGGCTGATTGGTTCAATTATTTCTACGTTGAAGTTGTTGATCGTTGAAAGATCTTTGCTACGCTCAATGAGTGAAATTCCATTTTCCGCAACCAGCACACCTTTGATGTATGTGGCTTTTGTCTTAAAGTCTTTCAGGTCATGAACGATGATGAAATCTGCATCATCCTGTTTTCGCATTATGCCCACACGCATATCATAATGCTGCACAGGGTTAATGCACGCAGCACGCAAAATTTTATAAACATCGATGCCCCTGCTTACTGCACGAGCGCATAGCTGGTTTATATGTCCTTCAACAAGGCTATCAGGGTGCTTATCATCGCTACAGAACATCATGCTTTCGTAATGTTCGGGCATGAGATCGATCAATGCATCAAAATTTCGTGCAGCACTGCCTTCTCGAATGAGAATCTTCATGCCACATTGCAATTTATCGAGCGCCTCATCAGCAGTAAAGCATTCGTGATCGGTACTTATTCCGGCGTTGATATAGCGTCTTGCATCATCGCCTCTTAATCCTGGTGCATGACCATCGACTGGCTTATTCAATGTCCGTGCATGTGATATTTTAGCTATAACATCCTGATCGTTGTTCAATACTCCGGGGAAATTCATCATCTCACTGAGGTAGTTGATTTCTTCACGTTGCAAAAGATGTAAAACATCTTCCGCGGTGACGGTCGCCCCGGCCGTTTCAAAAACAGTTGCAGGAACACAGGAAGGCGCACCGAAATGAAATTTGAAAGGCACAAGGTTTCCATTATCGATCATATAATCAACACCGGCAACACCGCAAACGTTCGCAATTTCATGCGGGTCACTGATGGTAGCGACAGTACCATGCACTACTGCAATTCGTGCGAATTCAGACGGCACAAGCATTGAACTTTCAATATGAACGTGACTGTCGATGAAACCCGGTAATATAAATTGTGTGGGAACATCAGCCGGTTCCCGCTCAATGATCGAATCAATTCGACCATCTTTCACCGCCACCACGCCTGGGTAAGTGCGTGCTGATTCAATGTCAACGATCCATCCGCTTACTTGAAAAGAATTATTCATCAGGAAAATTTCTGTGCGGGCGCAATGTAAGGTACAGTCCTGTAAATTTACACGGAGGCACTTCTTTATTTAATTATTCAAACACTAGATATGAAACGGTTGTTCCTTTCTCTTACACTGGTACTCGGTACTTTGCTCACATTTGCACAAACTGCAAAAGAAATTATTGACAAGCATATAGAGGCGACTGGCGGACCAGATAAATGGCGCGCGCTCAACTCGCTGTATATGGAAGGCGTTGCAGTGATGCAAAATGGCAATGAGATTACCAGTCGCATTTCCAAGATCAATGGGAAGGTACTTCGTCGCGAAATTGATTTTGGTATGGGAAAGGCGATGATGATTGTAACGCCGGAAAAGGGTTGGGTTGCCAATCCCCGCAGTGGTGGCAACTTTGAGGATATGCCTGCCGAGATGCATAAGAACCAGTTGCTCGAGCTAGATGTTGCACCGTTACTGGATTATGAAAAGAAAGGTGCAAAAGCGGAGTTCGTTGGTAAGGACAATATTGATGGAAAGGAGGTTTTAAAAGTAAAACTTACTCCTGCGTCGGGGCCGGAACAAACACTTTATTTCGATGCTTCGTCCTATTATCTCTTACGTGTTACGTTCAAAGCCATGAGGCAGGGAAGAGGTCAAAACCAGCAGCAGCAAGGACCACAGGAGACTGAGGTTGTGGTGAATTATAGCAATCACGATAAGACACCGGAAGGCTATGTGTTCCCATATTCTATTAGTACGGGTGGAATGGGCGGAAGTATGACATTTGAAACGCTGCAAGTGAATCCAAAGCTGGAAGAAGCAAAACTGCTGAACAGGGACAAACAATAATATCTACAATTCAATTACTCAAATCAGATTACATGCACAAGTTGTTGTGTTTTGCATTGGCATTGCTCTTCGTTTCGGAACTATCGGCACAGCGTAAAAAAACATCGGCACCGGAAAGTACAAACAGTGATTCAGTTCTGTTCGCAAATAAACAATACCGTTTGATCGGTCCATGGCGGGGAGGCCGAAGCGCAGCAGTAGCGGGCTCTTACACCGATCGTAATACATTTTATTTTGGTGCAACGGGCGGTGGTGTATGGAAGACAACAGATGCCGGCGCAACATGGAAGAATATTTCAGATAAATTTTTCGGAGGAACAATTGGAGCGGTTTCGGTGGCTCCATCCGACGAACACATCCTTTATGTGGGCGAAGGAGAAAATACTATGAGGGGAAATGTGAGTGAGGGTCTTGGCGGTGCATGGCGATCTGACGATGCTGGAAGAACCTGGAAGAATATTGGACTGAAAGAAGGAAGACACATCATTCGAATGGTAATACATCCACGCAATCCTGACATAGTGTGGGCTGCTGTTGTTGGACACCTGTTTGGACCTAACCAGGAACGGGGAGTGTATAAGACTACGGATGGCGGAAAGAGCTGGAGAAAAGTTCTATATGTTAATGAACAGACGGGCGCTTCGGATCTCGTAATGGAACCCGGGAATCCAAACATCTTATATGCGGGAACATGGCGCGTAATCCGAACGCCTTATAGTCTCGAAAGCGGGGGTGAAGGAAGTGGTATCTGGAAAAGCACCGATGGCGGTGAAACCTGGAAGAACATCAGCAGCAATAAGGGTTTTCCGAAAGGCACCTGGGGCATCGTTGGTGTTGCTGTAGCACCATCAAATCCGGATAAAGTGTATGCGATCATCGAAAATGAAAAAGGCGGATTGTTTTCGAGCATTGATGCAGGCGATACATGGACGTTGATGAGCAACGACAATAACATCCGGCAGCGTGCATGGTACTATACTAAAGTTTATGTTGATCCCCAAAATGAAAATACTGTGTATGCACCGAATGTCGGTTTCATGAGGAGTCGCGATGGAGGTAAGACATGGCAATCCATCAACACTCCGCATAGCGACCATCATGATCTTTGGATCGATCCAAAGAATGGACAACGAATGGTAGTTGCTGACGATGGAGGGGCACAGGTTAGTTTTGATGGAGGGAATAGCTGGAGTACTTATATGAATCAGCCGACAGCTCAACTCTATCGGGTTTCAACAGATAATGCATTTCCATATCGCGTACTCGCTGCTCAACAGGACAACACAACTTTGCGCATTCGAAGCAGAACCACAGATGGTAGTATTGGTGAAGAAGATTGGGAGCAGACTGCCGGTTTTGAAAGCGGTTACGTTGTAGCGGATCCGCGAAACCCTGACATTGTTTATGGTGGAAATTATGGTGGATATCTTGCAAGAAAGGATCATAAGACCGGTGAGGTAAGAACGATCAGTGTGTGGCCCGATAATCCAATCGGAGCGGGTGCCGATGTGCTGAAATATCGTTTTCAATGGAATTTCCCGATATTCTTTTCACCGCATAATCCAAAGAAACTTTACGCCGGAGGGAACCATTTATTTGTGACCGAAGATGAAGGACAAAGCTGGAAGACCATTTCACCGGATCTAACCACGAACGATAAAACAAAACAGGTTTCCAGTGGCGGTCCTATTACCAAAGACAATACATCGGTAGAATATTACTGTACGATCTTCACTGCCGCGGAATCACCATTGGAGGAAAACTTATTGTGGGTAGGAACCGATGACGGTCTTATACAGGTAAGTCGCGATGGCGGTGCAAGCTGGCAGAATGTAACACCGAAGGGATGTCCACAGTGGATGATGTGGAACCGGGTGGAAATTGATCCGTTTCTAAAAGGTGCTGCATACTTTGTAGGAACGCGGTATAAGCTCGACGATTTTGCACCGTACATCTATAAGACGGAAGACTACGGTAAGAGCTGGCGATTGATCACCAAAGGCATTCCGGCCATGCACTTTACACGTGCGATCGTCGCAGATAGAAAACAAAAAGGCTTGTTGTATGCAGGCACGGAATATGGAATGTATATTTCAAATAATGATGGCGCCAGTTGGAAGCCATTTCAGTTGAACCTGCCGATCGTGCCAATAACAGATCTCGCTATTAAGAACAACGATCTTATTGTAGGTACACAGGGGCGGTCAATTTACATACTTGATGATCTTACCGTAATTCAGCATGCGAATGGTGACGTACTCAAAAAGCCATTGCATGTTTTTGCGCCGGATACTGCATACCGGATGGGTGGTTTTGTTACTCAAAATCCGGTGCATGCAGGTAAGAATCCGCCTAATGGCGTTGTGTTGAACTATTATGCGGCAAATGTGGACGATTCTACAAAAGCTTCTATTGAATTTTTTGATGCAACAGGAAAATCAATCAGAAAATATAGCACTGGTGCGAAAGAAGATAAGTTGGAATTGAACAAGGGTATGAACCAGTTCAGTTGGAATCTTACATATCCGTCTGCTGAAAAAATTGATGGAATGATCTTGTGGAATGGCGTACCATCAGGAATTAAAGCGATACCAGGAAGATACAATGCACGTGTAACTGTAGGTAAAGATTCAATGGACGTGCCTTTTCATGTTGTTGCGGATCCCAATTATAAGACGAGTCAACAGGAATATGAAGCGCAGTTTGAATTTTTACACCAGGTATTTAATTCATTCAACGATGTTCAGAAGGCAATACGCGACATCCGAAATTATCGCACCCAAATCAATTCTCTTGTCGAGCGGCAGGGAAAAGATATCAACGCGGATGTGAAGAAAATGGCCGACTCCATCAACAAACACATGAATGCAATAGAAGACGAATTGTATCAAACAAAAGCCAAGAGTATCCAGGATGTGTTGAATTACCCAATAAAGATCAATGATAAACTCAGTGGCGTTTTTGATACTGCAAACAGCGGCTACACCGCACCCAGTCAACAGGCTCGAGGTGTTTATGCGGAATTGAAAAAGCAATCGGACTCATTGCTTGCTCAACTCAAACAAATAAAAGACAAAGAACTGCCAGCTTTCAATAAGCTGGTCAGGGATAAAGCCGTGGATGTAATTAAGTAATTATAATTATGTTGAGATGAACTGCATCCAAAAAGGATGCAGTTCTTTTTTTAGTTCAGATTAAAGTTTCTGATCATAGCAGATTTCATTATTTCTTTTTCGATCTTCGGGTGACCTTGCCCATTCTGCAGCCGCCGGCCTGTGCTCGTGCACATCGATGTGTGCATCGCTCATTCATCAAGCCAAAAAAAATCTTATGGCGTTTATTGACACAGGCAGCAGCGGAGCCTCAAAAAGTTTCAGTAAGGGTAATCCACTTTACATCGTTATGCTCACCCTTGTTGCAACACTTGGGGGCCTGTTATTTGGATACGATACAGCGGTTGTAAACGGGGCAGAGAAATCACTCGTTGAGTTTTATATCTCGCAGATACTTCTGCCGGAGAACATTTCAACCTATACGGTATCGGTGATAAGCGAATATCGCATGCTCATGGTTGGAGTGCTGATCCTTATAGTGCTCATTATAAGCGGTCAGATCATAAAATTACTTGGCGCCCGCCGGGGCGGCGTTGCAAGCGTTATTCTGCTTGCAGGCGTTGTTCTTTGGGCAATTCAATTCCTGAATAAGCCGGTGCCCACGGATCTGGTAGCAATAAAAGATACTGCCGATGCTATCAAAGGTTTTTTAATCGCAAGTGCATTGATAGGTTGTGTTATTGGTGGTGCTTCGGCGGGTTTTATTTCACGTTCATTGGGAAGGCGAAACGGACTTTTCGTTGCGGCAATTGCTTTCCTGGTTTCTGCAATTGGTGCATGGCGGCCTGAGATGTTCAATGTGTTTGGCACAATGGATATGTATTCATTCGTTATTTACAGGATCATCGGCGGTATTGGAGTGGGTATAGCTTCCATGATATCACCCATGTACATAGCAGAGATAGCGCCTGCAAATGCAAGGGGAAAACTCGTATCCTTCAACCAGTTTGCGATCATCTTTGGAATGCTGGTAATTTATTTTGTCAATTATTACATCGCAAGCCAGGGAAGCGAGGAGTGGTTGAGGACGGAAGGTTGGCGCTGGATGTTTTTTTCGGGTGCGATACCCGCAGCGATATTTTTTATTCTTCTGTTTTTTGTACCTGAAACCCCACGATACCTGGCTATGAAAGGCAGGGACAAAAAGGCATTGTCTGTTCTTGAAAAGATTGCCGGCAAAGATGTAGCTCCAAATGTATTGAAGGAGATAAAAAACACGTTACACGAGGTGCATGCTCCCTGGTTGTCATACGGGTTTGGGGTGATATTGATTGGAATACTTTTATCGGTATTCCAGCAATTCGTTGGAATCAATGTAGTGCTTTATTATGCAGGAAATATATTCCGCGACATGGGTGCATCAACTGATTCGTCGTTGTTGCAAACCATCATCGTTGGTGCAGTAAACTTGTTGTTTACGGTGGTTGCCATCATGACAGTGGACCGTTTCGGAAGAAAGCCCCTGATGATCATCGGCTCAATTGGTATGGGCATCAGTATGGCTGCACTCGGTCTTACTTTTTATTTTAACCAGGTGGGTATGCTTTCACTTGTGTTTATGCTCACTTATACCGCTGCATTTGCGATGAGTTGGGGACCTGTTTGTTGGGTGCTTCTTGCGGAGATCTTTCCAAACAGCATACGCGGCGCAATGTCGATAGCAGTTGCAGCACAGTGGATCGCAAACTGGGTGGTATCGCTCACATTCCCTATGCTTAACGACAACCTTTGGCTTACACAGCAATTCAATCATGGATTTTCATATTGGATCTATGGACTGATGTCGTTCCTCTCCGCTTTGTTTGTTTGGAAGATGGTTCCTGAAACAAAGGGCAAGACGCTGGAGGAGATCGAGTCGCTGTGGAGGAAGACAGAGAAACAGAGAAACAGAGAAACGGAGAAACGGAGAAACGGAGAAACGGAGAAACGGAGGAACAGTGTGAATACGGAGGATGAGAGAAGGAGAAGAGAACGATAAGCTAAGAATTAGCTCCAGCCGGCTGCTTGGCCAAAAAGCCGATTTACTTCGTTTTAAGTCAATGTCCCCCGCCGGGTAAGTCGGTTCACTCTTGCCGGTTATCTGATTGTCTGATTATCCGGTTATCTGTTTGTCCGGTTATCCGGTTATCCGATTATCTGATTGTCCGGTTATCCGATTATCCGATTCTCTGATTATCGGTTCATCCGGTTCTCCGGTTCATCCCATTGCGGCTTCATCTACAAATACGTGCAAGGAAGGATGAAGTTTTAAAAGACTTACGGGAAACTGCCTGGTGGGTTCGCTTTCAAGGAATTTTTTAATCACCGGTGCTTTATGTGCGCCGGATGCGATCAACATGACATTTTTTGCTTCCATCAATGCAGCAAATCCCAATGTGAGTCCGCTTACCAGATTAGTTGGTTTCGAAAAATATTTTTGTCCTACTTTTTGTGTGACAGCATCCAGTTGGGTCACATGTGTATATAGGTTGGGATCAACACCCGGCTCATTCATTCCTACATGTCCATTCATGCCAACACCAACGATTGCCACATCGATGCCTCCATTAGCGCGAATGTAACCAGCAACTCTTTCGCACTCCAGCTCTGCATTTTCTACACGTCCATCAAAAAAGCAAATACGCGTTTCATCAATATTCATCGGCATAAAAAAGTCGCGGTCAAGATGATACCTGCAACTGCCCTCATCTTTTCCGTTTAATCCATGCCATTCATCGAGCCCCACAAAATTCCATTGCGATGTATTGAGCCCATATAAAATCTGTGAACCATTCCTTCTTACAAGCTCCGCATAAAGTCCTTTAGGAGAATCCCCGGAAGCAGGACAAATCAGTGGTTCCTGAATATCCTTCAGCATCGTTATCAGAGTATCGGCAGCATCGCTGCAAAGCGCATGATATGTTGGATGCTTATATAATTTGTAATCGAACATATTAGTTCATGATACAGAAAATTTTACAAATAATAAATTCGTAAACCACCTTTCTGCAATTTCTTTTTCCCATTTACCATTTTCCATTTCCCATTTTGTTTTTCCCATTTCCCATTTTCTTTTTCCCATTTCCTCTCATGCCAAACCGATTTAGCACGCAAAAATTTTTAACACCAATAGAGGTTACAGTTCCGATAGGTGACATTATAAGAACCAATTCTCTTTTCTGCCCTCGACGGGCGGAATGAGATCAATTCACCTGGAGCTAACGAGACCTTCCAAAAGGAGGACCTAGCGATATATAAAAAAGAAATATATGAGTACTTCTATTCCAAATGAACATGTACGTTTTTCTTTTGGGTTGAAGCGACTGACAAAAAGAAAGAGCGTTACGGGCCTGATCCTGCTCTTCCTTAGTTGCTTTTCCCTTTCGGTGATGGCACAATCGCCGACTGTAGTCAGAGGAAAAATCATCGATGAGAACAGCATTCCCGTTCTCGGTGCAACGATCCAGGTAAAGAATTCCCAGGTAGCAACCAGCTCGGATGCTTCGGGAAATTTTTCTATTAATGTCCCTGCTGGAAGCAAAACGCTTGTGATCAGCTTTGTTGGTTATGAACCGCAGGAAGTTCAGGCAGTAGCCCAGCCCATTACCATCCAGTTGAAGCCAACGGGCTCCAGTCTCGGCGAAGTGGTGGTTGTAGGATACGGTACCCAGCGTAAGGTTTCGGTTACAGGTGCTGTGGATAAGATCAGCAGCGACCTCATCGAAGGCAAGCCGGCAGCGAATCTGAGCCAGGCACTGCAGGGTGTATCTCCAAACCTCATCATTCAACAAACAAATTTCGAACCCGGACAAGGTCTTAGCATCAACATCCGTGGTGTTGGTACAACAGGAGATAACAACCCACTGGTTGTGATCGATGGTATCGCCGGTGGTGATATCAATCTTATCAATCCAAATGATATTGAAAGCATTTCAATTCTTAAAGATGCAGGTACAGCAGCGATCTACGGATCCCGCGCTGCAAATGGTGTGATCCTTATCACTACCAAGAAAGGTAAGAGGAATGAAAAGCCTTCCATTACTTATAATGGAATCGTTGGCATAACAAGTCCAAAGATCGCAGCTCAACCAGTACACGGTTGGGAAAATGCATATTATAAGAATGAAGCACTTTACAATTCTGGCCGCCAGCCAGCTTATACACCTTCAGACATTCAGCAGTTTGCTGCGAATGGTGATGGCGACTGGAGATTATCAAGCATCCTTCAAAAAGCTTTGCAACACAACCATAACATCAGTGTACGTGGCGGTGGTGAAAACAATACCTACCTGGTATCATTCGGATACCTCGACCAGGAAAATAACTTCATAGGGCCAAGCTACGGTTGGAAGCGATATAACATCCGTCTCAACCAGACATCAGAGATCGGTAAATTCAAGCTGACCACCATCATGAGTTATGTGAAGTCGCAGGGTAAGGACCACTCTTCGAATGCCGGTACACTTATCATCGACGCGTCAAGGGTTCCTCTATATTATAACTTCCAGGATACTGCAGGTAATTACCTTACCAACCAGGTATCTTCTGAAATGAACCCGAAAGCGATCCTTGAAAAAGGTGGTTACAGGTTATATAATAATGACGAAGTGTTTGGTAACATCACCGGGGAATATTCACTTACACGCGATCTTAAAGTAAGAGGTGTGTTTGGTGGTACGATCCGTTCCAACCACTCGACTGGTAGAAGAAACGCATTGAAGTTCTCACCTGGAGGTCAATACGGACAGGATCTTGAAGTGTTTGACAATAACAGCAAATCATTATTCACCAATACACAGTTGATTGCTGAGTATAAGAAGAAGATCAACGAACACGACATCACATTGCTGGTGGGTGGTGCAAATGAATCATTCAAATCTGAAAACAACAGCATTCGCAAAACTCTTGTAGATCCTCTGCTGGGTGTGCCTACTTCGGGTACGCAAGTTGATCCAAACTCAGGTAATACATTGCAGGGAACAAACGAATGGAGCCTCAACTCTCTGTTCGGTAGAGCGGGCTATAATTTTGATGAGAAATATTTTGTTGAGTTCTCTGCGAGATATGACGGTTCATCAAGATTCC
Organism: Bacteroidota bacterium; assembly: GCA_023437225.1. Taxonomy (GTDB): domain Bacteria; phylum Bacteroidota; class Bacteroidia; order Chitinophagales; family Chitinophagaceae; genus Flavitalea. Next base: position 51,393 of record JAEZGS010000006.1, read on the forward strand.
CGAAAGATATCCGCTGGGGCTTCTTCCCATCAGTGAGTGGTGCATGGCGCGCAACTGAAGAAAGCTTTATGGAAGGATTCCGTGATAAGATCGGCGACATCAAGCTTCGCGCGTCTTATGGTATACTTGGTAACCAGAACGTAGGTAACTACCAATATCAAACTACATACTTCAACTTTACGAATGCTTATTCATTCAACGGAGTAGTAGTTGGCGGTGCTGGTTTCAACCTTGGAAACCCTGGGATCACCTGGGAGAAATCTGCAACCTTCAACATTGGTGCAGACATTACCCTTCTTAACAGAAGACTTGATTTCTCATTTGATGTGTTCAATAAAAGAACTACTGACATCCTGATCCAGCGTGATGACGTTCCGGAGTTATTCGGCGCGGATTTCCCTCAATACAACGCTGCTGAAGTGAAGAACAAAGGATGGGAAGCACGCGTATCTTATAAGATTCCGGGCAGATTGTTCAAACACACCATTAGCGCCAACATCGCTGATAGTCGCAATGAACTTGTTAAGTACACGTTCAGTGCAACAGAACTTGTTCAACGCAAAGAGGAATTTGAATTTGTAAGAAGAGTAGGTTTACCAATTACGGTTTACCAGGGTTATAAAAGAGATGGTTATTTCCAAACTCTTGACGACATCGAGAACTTCGCTAAGCCGGCCAACGCAACTGTTGTACCTGGTGACATAAGATTCAAGGATAAGAATGGTGATGGTGTGATCGACGATCAGGATAAATACATCCTGGGTAATCCATTCCCACGCTACACATTCGGCTTCAACTACAATGTAACCTTCAAGGGTTTTGACGCAACCATCTTTATCCAGGGTGTGGGCCGCAGAGACCTGATGGTTCGTGGCGAGTTGGTAGAGCCTTTCCACGTGGGATATTCCGGAACAATGTATCAGCATCAGACAGACTACTGGACTCCTACAAATCCAGATGCAAAGTGGCCACGTCTTGCTGAAAATGGTACTCCTTCAAACCAGAATAACTACAGAACTGGTTCTGATATTTATCTGTTCAATGCAGCATATGCAAGGTTGAAGAATCTACAGATCGGTTACACAATTCCGAAAGCATTTGCAGAGAAAGCACGCATCAAGAATGCACGTGTGTATTTCACAGGACAGAACCTGTTCACCATTACAGAGCTGAACTTCCTTGATCCGGAAAATTCAGAATTCGGTAACAACGTGAGCATGGGATCCGGCGCAAACAGTGGACGCGCATATCCTCTTCCTGTGTATTATGGATTTGGTTTAGATGTTACTTTCTAATTATTCAAAATTATCATTGATATGTTACGAAAATATTTAACAGGTTTCAGTCTTATAGCCCTTCTGGCCATTGGAACGCCGGGATGTAAGAAACTGGACCTTGCACCAACAGACCGGTTCTCGGAATTGAACTTCTGGTTGTATGACCAGAACGTGAACAATGCGCTGAACAACGTTTACGGAAGAATGTACAGCAGTCAGTATTTCTTCTATAATGAAGCATTGAGTGACAACGCCTATACGAGATTAGGAATCAGTTCAGGATTTCCTGATGTGATCGCCAGTGGTATATTCACATCTACACTCGACAGGTTCAAGAGTGAATGGGATTATTATTACACAGGCATCAAGGCCGCTAATATCTTTCTTGAGAATGTTGATAAGAATACCACTTTAACGCCTGCAGTTAAAGAAAGAATGAAAGGTGAAGTTCGTTTCGTACGTGCCTTCCATCATTTCAAACTAATGAGCTGGTGGGGAGATGTTCCCTTACTTTCGAAAGATATCTCTCCTGATGAAGCAAAAACAATTGCCCGCACTCCTAAAGCAGAGGTACTTGAGTTTATCTTAAGTGAACTCGATGCTGCTGCAGCGGTTCTTCCTACAAAAAATCAATATCCTCAGAGTGAACTTGGCCGGATTACAAAGGCCGCAGCAAAAGCGCTCAAAGCAAGAGTATTGTTGTATGAAGGAGATCGCATGGCTGATGTTGCTGCGATTTGTGAAGAGCTCATGAACGACCAGGCTGCTAATGGCACCTATTCACTTGTGCCCAAATACGAAGACATCTTCTCACCAACCAATGAGAACAACAGCGAAGTGATACTTGATCTCCAGTATGTGCCAACTTTCCGCACACATGGAGAACACATCGATTTCGTTCCCATTACTGCAGGTGCACGCGGCAACAACATGGCTCCTACACAGGAACTTGTTGACAGTTATGTGATGCTGAATGGTAAGAAGATCAACGATGCTACTTCTGGTTACGACCCGCTCAATCCGTATGCAGGACGCGATCCTCGTATGGATGCTACGATCGTGCGTCATGGTTCATCGTTCAAGCTTGCGGATGGTACTACAAAAACCATCTACATCAAGCCCAATACTGATCCGGACAATGCTAAGAAAGACGAATACAAACAATCTGGACAAGGTACTGCAACCGGTTACTATTGGAAGAAGTATTATGATCCAACAGCTGTTCCTGCATTCAGTTCAGGTTTGAACCTGATTTTGATCCGTTACGCTGAAGTATTACTAATGTATGCCGAAGCAAAGCAGGCCCTGGGACAAATGAATGAAGAGGTTTGGAATAAGACGATTCGTCCGCTTAGAATGCGCGCAGGTTTTACGGATCCGGGAGCTTTGTCTTATCCTGGAGGCGACTTAACAGAGATCATTCGCAATGAAAGAAGATCCGAGTTTGCAATGGAAGGTCTTCGCATCGATGATATCCGTCGCTGGAAAATCGCAGAAGATGTTTTGAACGGATGGGCACATGGTGCGAAGTACGAAGATCCTTCAGTTGATAACGGATATATCCGTGCACAATTAAGGACATTCGAACCTGCGAAACACTACCTGTGGCCGATACCTGCGAGTGAGATCTCAAAGAATCCCAATCTCGTTCAAAATCTGAATTACTAAAAACACTAACACTAAACTTAATAAATCGAGTTATATGAAAAGATTGCTTATCAATCTCAATGCGATTCTCCTGATTGCAGTTGCACTTGTCGGCTGCGATAAAGGTGACAGAGATATCAATATGAACATCACCGAGGTGACTACTTTCTATGCACCAAATGATAACCTTTTTGTGAAACTGGAACCAGCTACAGCTGCAAGCGTTGGCTTCGAATGGGACCAGGCAAAAGCTGAAGATGGATCACTGGTGATGTATGAAGTTGCTTTTGATGAAGAAGCTGGTGATTTTTCAGCTCCGGTATACAAGATCGCTTCTGATGGAAACGGTGTTCAAAACAAACTCACTTTGAGCCATAAGGATTTGAACCGCATTGCGAACATGGCTGGTATCCAGTCATTGTCAACCGGTAAGCTGAAGTGGACAGTACTTGCTTCAAAAGGTACCAACATCAAGAAGTCATCGCAGGTAAGAACGATCGAAGTTGAAAGACCTGCTGGTTTTGCGGAGATCCCGACATCTGTATTCCTTACAGGCGATGCAACAGAAGGCGGTACCACACTTGCCAATGCTGTTAAATTGAAGCAGACTTCTCCAGGAGTTTTTGAAGTTTACACTTCGCTTAAGCCTGGAACCTTCAAATTTGTAAACAGGTTAGAAGGAACGCCAACTTCTTACCAGGTACAGGGTTCATTCCTGAAAGAAGGTGAAGCAGTAGCAAGTCCTGTTGATGCTGGAACGAAGATCTATCGCATGGTTCTTGATTTCAACAATGCAGCAGTTTCTTTTACTGAAGTTGTTAAGCTGGAATACTGGTTTGCTCCACGCAATGCTGTTGAAGCGACCTTGAACTATACAGGTAATAGCACATGGGAAGCATTGGACGTTCCTGTTGAATTCAAACAGGAAGGATGGGGACGTGATGAGCGTTACAAATTCCGCATGACTTTGAAAGGTGCTGATGGTGTTGAATTCAAAGAAGACTGGGCAAGCTTTAACCGCGATAACAGTCGCGCTACAGCTACAACTCCGGCTGCATGGTACAATCTTTACAAGCAGAATGTAAACCAGTGGGACTTCACTTTCAAGTTCAGAACTGAAGCAGACATGAAGAAAGTTGATCTGAAAGTTTATTTCAAGCCTGATGCGGCATATACACATGAGGTGATCATTAAATAAAAATGCTGAATGCAGAATGCGTAATGCAGAATGCTGAAGTAATTAATTAATAATCCATAATTCGTAATTCATAATTCGGAACAAAGACCGTTGATTGAATTGCGAATTATGTTTTATAAAACATACAAAATGAAATTTAATCTTTCAAAGCTGGTGCTGCCGGTGTTGCTGATGGCAACCGTTGCAACTGGCTGTAAAAAGGACTACGACGATGGCATCAGGCCCCCAACAGGTGGCGGCGGAACCAACGCCGTGATCGACTGGCAGAAAGCTGCAGACAGTAGTACGCGTGCATTGATGCTTCATTTTTGGAATGGTCAGGGCTATTTCAATGAAAAAAATAACAACACGAATTTCCACTACTGGCCAAATGGTCATGGCCTGGATGTACTTGTCGATGCGTACCTGCGTACCAACGATCCGGCTTTTAAGAATTACATGGACAATTGGTATACCGGTGTTCGTCAGAAAAATGGCAATACTTTCATCAATGAGTACTATGATGATATGGACTGGAACGCACTGGCAATGCTTCGTGCATATGAGGCAACCAATGATGTGAAATTCAAAAATGCAGTGGATGTTCTCTGGGCAGATATAAAGACTGGATGGAACAGTACAATGGGTGGCGGTATTGCATGGAGAAAGGCAATGCCTTACTACAAGAACACACCTGCTAATGGCCCCGCTGCAATTCTCGCGGCAAGGCTCTACAGGAAATTTCAGAATCCTGATGACCTGGAGTGGTCCAAAAAGATCTATACCTGGCTTAAAGACAGTTTATACAACAAGAGCACCGGATGGGTATATGATGGAATGAACGATAAGAATGATGGTCAGCGTAATACAACATGGAAGTTTACCTATAACCAGGGAACATTCATTGGTGCGGCAGTTGAACTGTATAAGATCACCAATGATGCCGGCTACCTGAACGACGCAATCCAGGCTGCAAACTTCACTTTATCGGACAATACACTTACCAATGGTACCGATAACCTGCTTCGCGATGAAGGAGGTGGAGATGGCGGATTGTTCAAGGGAGTTTTCGTAAGGTACTTCACTGAATTAATTCTTGCACCTGGTATGCTGAGCTCCAATAAAACGAGGTATGTGAATTACCTGAAGCACAATGCTGAAACTCTCTGGAATCAGGGAACAGATAAATCATACCTGTTATTTGGTAGTTACTGGAAAAATAAGCCGGGTGCTACTACAGATCTTACAGTTCAGTTGAGTGGGGCTATGCTTATGGAAGCACTAGCAGTACTTGATGAGAATGGTTTAATCAAAAAATAAGCTCTTCAATGAAGAAGTACATACTGCATTTGTTTGTCTTTGTTTTAGTGTGTGCATCGGCTTGCACGGGTCCTTCGAAATCGACAGGTTCGTTAGCGAAGGATCCAGCGGCTTATGTAAACACGTTCATCGGTACTGCTCCTTTGCAAGACCCGAAGATCGTTGGTTATATTCCGCCAAAGGACTGGCGCGTATGGGCCGGACTTACTTATCCGGGTGCATCGTTGCCTAATGCTATGGTGCAATTAAGCCCAATGACAGAATATGGATCAGGTGCAGGCTATGAGTATGAAGACACGGTTATCTATTCGTTCACTCATACCAACAAAGGTCACTGGAACCTTTGTAACATTCCTGTATTACCGGTTTCTGGTAAAGTGAAAGCCGAGGACAAATTTGTTTCCCGCTATACCCACGATCGCGAAAGTGCAGGAGCCGGATACTATAATGTGTACCTGTATGACTACAAAGTGAACGTGCAGCTTACTACCACTTTGCGTGGCGGTTATCATCTTTATGAATACGAAAATGCCAGTGATAAAAGTATCGTGTTTGATCTCTCAAAGGCGAATAATCGCGTGAATGAATGGGATATTGTGCAGGAAGGAACAAACGCTGTGAAAGGATTCCAGCGTACCGGCGGCGAACGCATTTATTTTTATGCGAACATCAGTGAGCCGATTGCCGCGATTGATATTCATGGTGATAAGAAGCGTACCGGACTTGCATTGGTTAAGCTGGTGAACGGTGAAAATAAGAACGTTGAAATGAAGATCGGTATCTCTTATGTGAGTGTTGAAAATGCAAAGCAGAACTACCTGGCTGAGCTCTCACAAAAGACCTTTGCCCAGGTAAAGCAACAGGCATATGATACATGGAATACCATGTTATCAAAGATCCAGGTAAAGGGCGGTACCGAAAAGCAAAAAGAAGTATTCTATTCTTCATTCTATCGTTTGTTTTTATGGCCTGCGTTACGCAGCGATGTTAACGGCGAATACACTGATGTGAAGAATAAAGTAGTAAAAGCAGATTTTAATTACTACACTGTTCCATCACTGTGGGATACCTATCGCAACAAACTTGTGATGTTGGGTATCATTTCACCGAAAGTAACCTCTGATGTTATTCGCTCTTTGAAAGATATGGGTGATAAGACCGGGTTCATTCCAACATTCTTCCATGGCGATCACGCCGCACCCTTCATAGCGGGCTCTTATCTCCGTGGCATAAAAGACTTCGACGTTCAGGGCGCATACCAGTTGCTTTTGCGCAATGCATTTATTGAAGGCCCAAGTCGCCCTCATTTAAATGAATACATGCAGAAAGGATTTATCTCTGACCCTGCGGTAGACAGTCCACATGTAGAAACCAAAGCACGCGCTGGTGTGTCAAAAACATTGGAGTATGCTTATGATGATTATTCCCTTGCACAGCTTGCAAAGGAGCTGGGTGACACGGCGAATTATCGTAAGCTCATGGAGCGTTCAAAGAACTATCGCAATATGTTTGATAAGTCGACCAACTTCATGCGAGGCAGATTGGAAAATGGCGACTGGGTGAAGAATTTCAATCCGCAGTATCCATATTACGAATACATGTACCGCGAAGCCAACGCATGGCAGGTTTCATTTTTTGCACCACATGATATGAAAGGATTGATCGAACTGTATGGCGGACCAAAAGCTTTTGAAGCGAAGCTGGATTCATTGTTCACCGTTCCCTGGAATCCTTATTATGTGGCGCGTAATGTGGAGAGTATGATAGGTCAGTATTGTCATGGCAACCAGCCTGACCATGAAGCGCCGTTCTCTTATCACTTCATTGGTAAGCCTGAGAAGTCTCAGAAGATGATTGACACGATACTAAACAGCCTGTACGCGATCGGGGAACATGAGCTGGCTCTTTGTGGCATGGACGACGCTGGTGAAATGTCGACATGGTACGTATTTACGGCCCTCGGTCTTTATCCTTTTTCACCAGCAGACCGCGACTACATTGTAACAGTTCCCTTGTTTGATGAAGTAAACTGGAAGCTCAATAACGGAAAGACACTTACGATCCGCAATAAGACAAGCAACCGGAAACTAACTACTATTGAAATGAATGGTAAGAAGGTGGATGGTTATTTCGTTCCGCACGATCTTTTTGAAAACGGCGGGCAGGTGGACGTGAGGTAAAGAATTGAGAATTGAGAAATGAGAATTGAGAAGAGGCGGTGACGCCTCTTTTTTTATTCCTTCTTTTCCATTCCCAATTTAAAAACCTTCCCAATTCCCAATTCCCATTTCTCAATTCCGTTCCAACAGTTCCGGTCTGCGGGCTGCAGTTCGTTCTACAGCCATGTTATGGCGCCATTCTTCGACTTTCTTAGGATCGCCGGATAAAAGTATGTCCGGAACTTTATGGCCTCTAAAATCAGCCGGACGAGTGTATACGGGCGGTGCCAGTAAATTGTCCTGGAAAGAGTCGGTCAGCGCGGAGGTTTCATCATTCAATACACCTGGTATCAATCGACCTACTGCATCCACCAATACCGCTGCAGCCAACTCGCCTCCACTTAGCACATAATCTCCGATCGATATCTCCCTGGTAACATACAATTGCCGGATCCTTTCATCGATTCCCTTATAATGTCCACAGATGATGAGCAGGTTATCTTTGATAGATAACGAATTTGCAGTTCGTTGTTCGAGGCGCTCGCCGTCCGGTGTCATGAAAATAATCTCATCATATTTTCTGCTTTCAGAAAGCTTCTCGATACACAAAGCCAGTGGCTCGGGCATCATCACCATTCCTGCCCCACCTCCGAACTGGTAGTCGTCTACCTGTCCATGCTTATAAGGAGTATGATCTCTTAAATTATGGAGATGTACTTCGAGCAAACCTCGTTCCTGTGCGCGTTTCATGATAGAATGGCCAAAAGGACCTTCAAATAAACCCGGCACCACTGTGATGATATCTATTCGCATTTTACAAAGATAATTGTTCGCGGTTCGACGCTATTCCCTATTATTACGGGGATTTTTAACAGGTGTAATTATTCGATGTCAATGTATAGAATTAAGCCGACTGCAGTGTTATTAAGCTGTATTCTCTTGACTGTGCTGATCTCTTTGATCAAGTACTGGTATCCCGATTATAGTTTTTTCAATAGTGGATTTGTATTCGTGATATTGCTGACCATATTTCTTCCGCAGGATTATTATACCAAAGCTTTTGCGGCTCTTACCAGTGGCATCATACTGGTAACAATGCACTTGTCGGGACAGGATACTGGTCAGAAAATGGTCTTGCATTTACTCACTGTAGGTGTGATCCTGCTTGCAATGGCGGTCGTTCTTTACATTAAACGATTGTATAAATCTATTGATAAAGAAAAGCGTTACCTAAATGCATTATTCGAGCACGCAACAGAGGGCGTTATTCTTACCAATAAGGAAGGTCGAATCGTGTTGATCAATCCGGCTGCATTGAAATTATTTGGTTATGGCGAAAAGGAATTGCTTGGTGAACGGGTGGAAAAACTTATCCCTATGCGCTTTGCTACGAATCACCAGACTTACCGGGAAAAATTCTATGATGCGCCGGCGAACAGAACGATGGGGCACGGGCGCGACCTGTTCGGGTTAAGAAAGGAAGGCGATGAATTTCCGGTGGAAGTAAGTCTTAGCTACTTCAAGCAGAACGATGATTTTTTTGTGATCGCTTTTCTTGTAGACATCACACAGCGCAAAGAATCCGAACGCAGATTGATAGAACAGAAAGAAGAGTTGGAAAAGATCACGCGGGTGATCAAGAAGCTAAATGCGGAGTTGGAGAATAAGGTTGAAGAACGCACGATGATCCTTCGCGAAGCATTGCAGGAATTAGAGCGTTCTCAAAGTGAACTAAGTGAGGCACTCGACAAAGAAAAAGAGTTGAGCGAAATAAAATCGCGCTTCGTATCGATGGCATCGCATGAATTTCGGACACCTCTCAGTACGGTTCTTTCTTCGGCATCGTTGTTATCGAAATATACTACCAGTGATGAGCAGGCGCGCCGCGACAAACATATACGTCGCATCAAAGATTCCGTCAAACACCTGAACGACCTGCTGGAAGATTTCCTGTCGCTCGGTAAGCTGGAAGAAGGTAAGGTAAGTCGGAAGGTGGAGCGCTTTGTTGTCAAAGATCTGCTGGAAGAAACAACAGATGATATTAAGGGAATATTCAAAGACGGGCAATACCTGCAGCATCATCTCCAGGACACCAGCGTATTTACGACCGACCGGAAATTGTTGAAGAACATTCTTATCAACATCATAAGTAATGCTGTTAAGTTTTCTCCTGAAGGCGCAACCATCGATCTTTTTGCACGACAGGAGAATGGGCGGTTAAAGATAGCAGTGAGGGATAAGGGCATAGGTATTTCGGAAGAAGATCAGCAACATTTATTCAGCAGTTTTTTCAGGGCCAAAAACGCCATAAACATCCAGGGTACAGGATTGGGATTGCATATTGTGAAACGATATGTTGATCTGATCGACGGTGACATATCTCTGCAAAGCCAACTGGATCATGGTACTACGGTTTCAATCGATCTCCCGGAGCTGGCGGCCAGCGAAGAGGCATGATTTTTTTGCCGTTACGGGTAAACCAACAAGATGTTCAGAAATCCCGTATTTGTATCAAGCCTGGTAACAGGTTACCTGTTGATATATACATCACTGTTTGAGTTCAACACGCCGTTTAATATTCTTATGGCCATGTTCATGGCATCACCTTTTCTCGTAATCTGGATGGCACTGGTAATTTTGAAAGATAGATCGTACAAATCGCCTGAACTTAAAGAAGGACAGGAGTGGGGGTATGCCGATAAGATGCGCGAAGGGTAGGCTGCTCGTTTAATGTGCTAATATGCTAGTGTGCTAATATGCTAGTGTGCTAATATGCTAGTGTGCTAGTGTGCTAATTCGTTTTGCATTTCGCATTTTCTATTTCCCATTTCCGGTTTCCCGTTTCCCGTTTCCCATGTCCCTAATGGCATTCCGCAGAGGCTGAATTCAATCCCGCACTTAATTCGGGGCTGATGAATGGAATTCCAAGATTCAATCCACGAAGTATAAGTAGCACTGCAAAACACGCTACCACATATGGCATGAATGCCCGGATCTGGTACCGAAAGGTTGTGCTGATACGAGTGCCAAAAACCGCCAAAGCGATCATCGCAGGCATCGTTCCAAATCCAAAAGCCGACATAAACAGTACGCTTTCGCTTACGGCCGTTGTATTTAGCGCTCCCGCTATTGCCAGGTAAACCATGCCACAGGGGAGAAGACCGTTTGCCATCCCAAGCAATCCCATACCGGCAACGCCGCCAGACCTGAGCGAAAACTGCATCATCTTCTGGACCTGTCGATGGAAGCCGTTCATCCACCGTGGTTGCACGTTTCTTTTCCTGATAAAATACTGAAATGCGAGCAGCAACATCACCGCCCCGGCTGTTATGGAAAAGGCCTGCTGCCAACCTGCAACAAAAAGCTTCCTTCCCGCGATGCCGAACAATAATCCCAGCGCAGCATAGGTAACCACCCTTCCAAGATTGTAAACGGCAATAGACGCCAATTGTGAGTTCCGGCCCATGTGCGTGACGGGCAGGGCAAGCGCAAGTGGTCCGCACATGCCCACGCAATGGAAGCTGCTGAACATCCCCAGCACAAGTCCCGATACAATTATTGTTGTCATCAGTTAACGGTCAGTGGTTGCTCCACATAATATTTTTTTCCATCAACAAGCCATTGAATCTTCACGATATAACTTGCTTTGCGAAACTCCTTCGCAGGTAAGCTGAATTGTGCATCGTTGTTCAATTTGAGCTCCATACGCTTGTCATTGTCTGCATTGGCAGGACAATAAAACCAAACAGAACCTTCAATAGTTTTGTTCTTCATTTCCTCGGGCAGCTGAACCAGAACTTGTTCATTGTTTGCGCTAACGCTGGTTGCTGTTGTGAGATCGAATGCATTGTTTTTTCCGTCTATCACATCCTGAAACGCGAGCTCGTCCTTGTAGTACTCTTTCGATACAAGGTCAAAATCTGTTTTCATCGATTTGTATACAAGCGTTAGCATGAGAGCTACAAATGCGATGAAAACAAGTGTGATTTTATGTCCCCAATTCAACTTCATCATTTTTGTTTTTTGTAGTGTTTAATTATTCTCCCACAGGGCCCAAAAATTTTGTTTTGATAACCGAGATCTTTTCTCCGTTGCCGTATAAGCCAATATTCAGTTCCGTTGATCTTTTTTTGATAGCAGTAGCAGGAAGAACAACAAAGAACGAACCTGAACCCTGACCTTCTTCCTTCACAAGGATGCTCCTGCCGCCAATTGTTTCAATCTTGCCTTCGGTTCCTTCAAGTCGTAATTCCAGGTTTACTTTGTCGATGGTCTTATTCGCAATTTTGATATTGTATAAGTTGCTAACGCTGTCCGTTCCTCTTTCCTGGTAAAGCATTCCCGGCGTGCGCATGATGGTAGCAGAAACGTCATGACGCGTTACAAGGAAAAATGTAAGAAGTGAAGCGAGAAGAACAAGCAATACCGTATAGAACTTCATTCTCCCTGTATATCTCAATTTAGTTCCTTCGCTGATGTTATTCTCCGATGCATAACGAATGAGTCCCGTAGGCTTACTTACCTTGGTCATGATGGCATCGCATGCATCAATACATGCGGTGCAGCCAACACATTCCATTTGTGTTCCATTGCGAATGTCAATGCCGGTGGGACATACCCGAACGCAAGCCATGCAATCAATACAGTCGCCCTTGCCGAGTTCGGCAAACTTGTTAAGTTTTCCTCTGGGTTCTCCGCGTTTGTGATCGTATGCAACGATCATTGAATTGCGATCCAGTAATACACCCTGCAGTCTACCGTAAGGGCAAACAACTGTGCAAACCTGTTCGCGGAAATGTGCGAAGACAGCGTAGAAAACTGCACTGAATACCGCGATGGAAAATAGTCCACCAATGTTTTCGGAAACAGGTTCGGTGACGATGCTCCACAACTCTTTCATGCCGATGATGTATGCAAGAAAAAAGTTCGCAACGATGAACGACAATGAATAGAATACAATGTGCTTGGTCGTCTTCTTTAATATCTTCTCTGTGTCCCATGGGGATTTTGCCAGTAACCTTTGTGCAGATGCATCTCCTTCAATAAAGTATTCTATTTTCCGGAAGAACATTTCCATAAAGATCGTTTGTGGACAAACCCAGCCGCAGAACAGCCTTCCGAAGGCAGCGGTAAACAAGATCACGAACACAATGGTGGTGACCATCGTCAATCCAAAGATGAAAAAATCCTGTGGCCAAAACACCTGGCCAAACAAGATGAACTTTGCTTCAGGAATGTTGAAAAGAAATAAGGGTCTTCCCTTCACATAAATGAATGGAAGCGTGAAAAAAAGCAAGAAGAAGAACCAGCTTACATAAGTTCTTGCATTATAGAACCTGCCTTTTGGCTTCTGAGCGAAAACCCATTTGCGTTTGCCTTTCTCATCTACGGTTGCTATCCTGTCACGAAACGTCTTACTTTCAATTACTACCGGTTGTTCGACATCTGTTTCCATGATATATTTTTAAATGAAGCCGCCTGCAGGCGCTACCTGCAGGCGACTATTCACAATAGGTATCAATTCGATGCAACGCTGTTAGTCGAATCCTTCGCACTTCCTCCCTCCGTATAAATGGTGCCTTCCGCAGGCTTACCATTTGCGGGTTTGGAACCTTCCAGCGACTTAATATAACTTGTCAGTTGAGCGATCTGCTTTGGTGAAAAATCATCTTTCCAACTGCGCATTCCCTTATCGGGCCATCCATATTTTACTGACTTAAATACATCGGATACGGATCCGCCATGCAGCCAGTATTCATCTGTCAGGTTTGGTCCTACTGTGCCTTCGCCGTTCGGTCCATGACACGCCGTACAGTTCATTTCAAATATCTTCCTGCCCGCAGCAAGTTCCGTTGCATCAGTAATAAGCTTCACCGAATTCTCGTCGATGTTGTTGGCTGATTTTTTCAGATACTCCGCTTTTTCTATCTCAGCTTGTTGCATGGCGATCTTAAGTTCTTCTTCTGCGAGCGGTGCGGTTTCAGACACATGATATCTCCACATATATATCGCAGCGAAGATGATCGTCACATAAAATCCATATAGCCACCATGGTGGAAGGCGATTGTCGAGTTCGCGAATGCCATCATAGTTATGATCAAGTTCGATGTCAGCTTCCTGTTCAATGGGCTTTAAACTATTGATCTTCGTCCACCAGCTAACCCTGGGCTTGCGTTGTTTTTCAATCGCAAATTTTTCCTGTACCAATACAACCGCATTCTTCTGACGAATCAGCATGGTGCGCAAATAAAATAACATACTGAATATCACAACTACTTCCACACCAAGTACTGCCATAATGAGGTAAAAAACAGTGGAAGGTATGCCGCCAATTGTGCTTGCAGTTTGGGCCGCAACCTGTGTGGCTGCTACATCCTGGGCCATGGCGGGAGCAGTGAATAAGAACAGTGCAATAACCGTTGCAGTTATTGATGCGGCGTGTGATGATCCTTCTTCCTGCTCAGCTTCTTTCTCCTTTTTTCTCAGGTATCCTGCAGCACCAAGTACCACATTTGAGAGAATGGCGATAACAAGCAGGAGTATGAACATCACGATCACCAGTGTCAGCACAACTGGGTGATTCATGATCGAAGGCTTCGGTGGTCCTGCGGCCCACACCTGCGGTATTGCAGTGATCATTGCTATCATCAGCAATGCTACTTTGCTCAGGTTTTTATTAATATGAACGCGGGGCAACATATTTGTTGTTTTAGGGTATGTTAATCTAAAGGAATTCTGCTTACTTTATTAATGGTTGCTTTATCGGTTCTGAATACAACGATCAGCATCACCACGAAGAAGATGAAGAATATGCCCAGTGAGGCAAGTCCATATACGCTTACTCCACTGATCTTCTCCAGATAATTAATGAATTTCATGTTGTCATTTTTATTTTGCTTCAGCAACCTGGTTGTTACCCTGTGCTTTAATATCTTTTCCTAAACGTTGCAGGTATGCGATCAGGGCTACAATCTCAGCATCTGCAGGTGTCGTGATCTTCGATTTCTTCAAATTTGCCTTGATCAATATCGCCTGTTGCATCAGGTCGCTGTTTGCTTTTTGATCATATCCTTCTGGATATGGAACTCCAAGCGTCTGCATTGCGCGGATCTTTGCTGCAGTGCTTGCAGTATCAATCACATCCTCCATTAACCAGGGGTATTGCGGCATGATAGAACCTGGCGACATAGATGCCGGCTCCAGCATATGGTTATAATGCCAGCTGTCCGGGTATTTACCTCCAACACGAGCCAGGTCGGGTCCTGTACGCTTGCTTCCCCATTGGAATGGATGGTCATATACAAACTCACCGGCTTTTGAATATTCACCATATCTGGCCACCTCGTCTCTGAATGGTCGTATCATTTGTGAGTGACAGGTGTAACATCCTTCGCGGATATAAATATCACGTCCCTGCAATTCAAGTGGAGTGTACGGCTTCACACTGGTGATCGTGGGAACGTTCGATTTAATTAAGAATGTCGGTATCATCTCGATCAAGCCACCAATCAATACTACCACAAAGCTCAGCACCAGCATGGTCACCGGTTTTCTTTCAAGTATCCTGTGCCAGTATTCTTTATGAGCATGCGTTTTTGTAAGTGGTGCAGCTTCGGCCTCTTCATTTGCCACAAGCTTGCCCTGCTGTACAGTCTTCACCATATTGTAGATCATGATCAATGCACCGATGAGGTACAATCCACCACCAATACTTCTGGAGATGTACATGGGAAGAATATTTGTAACCGTTTCAAGGAACTGAAACTTCAATTGTCCTTCTTCAGTGAAAGTCTTCCACATTTCGGCCTGTGCAAATCCAGCCCAGTAAAGAGGTACGGCATATATAACAATGCCTATCGTTCCTAACCAGAAGTGATTGCTGGCAAGTTTCTTTGAATACAGTTGTGTTCCGAAGATCTTAGGAATGAGGTAGTACAACATACCGAAAGCCATGAAGCCATTCCAACCAAGACCACCAATATGCACGTGTGCGATTGTCCAGTCTGTGAAGTGCGATATAGCATTTACATTCTTCAGACTCAGCATTGGCCCTTCGAATGTTGACATACCATAACAGGTTACAGCCACCACGAAGAATTTAAGTACGGGATCTTCACGCACTTTATCCCATGCGCCACGCAATGTGAACAGACCGTTGAGCATACCGCCCCATGATGGTGCGATCAGCATTACAGAGAATACGGTTCCAAGTGATTGTGCCCATTCTGGAAGCGCTGTATACAAAAGGTGATGCGGGCCTGCCCATATATAGATAAATATGAGTGCCCAGAAGTGAATGATGGAAAGCCTGTAAGAATATACTGGTCTGTTTGCTGCCTTAGGTAGAAAATAATACATCAAACCCAGTATCGGTGTGGTAAGAAAGAAGGCAACGGCATTGTGACCATACCACCATTGTACCAGCGCATCCTGTACGCCTGCATACCAGCTGTAACTCTTCATAAAAGATACCGGGATCTCAAACGAGTTCACAATGTGCAACAACGCTACAGTGATCCATGTACCGATATAAAACCATATAGCAACATATAGATGGCTTTCCCTTCTTTTAAGAATTGTTCCAAACATGTTGATACCAAACACTACCCATACAAGTGTGATCATAATATCCACCGGCCACTCGAGTTCGGCATATTCCTTACCCGTTGTATAGCCCATCAACAAAGTGATAGCAGCAACAACGATGATCAGTTGCCATCCCCAGAAATGCACATAGCTCAGCTTGTCGCTGAACATTCTTGCCTTACAAAGACGTTGAAGTGAATAATAAACACCTGTAAAGATGCAGTTACCAACGAACGCAAAGATCACCGCATTTGTGTGCACGGGTCTTACACGTCCGAATGTTGTGGGAGCGAAGTTCATACTCGTACCCGGGGCATATAATTGAATGGCCGCGTATAATCCCGCGATCATTCCAACAATACCCCATAGAAGCGTTGCATACGCGAACCACTTCACGATCTTGTTGTCATAATAAAACTTTTCGAGTTGCATACTGTTCTGGTTTCTGATTTGTATTTAGGTAGGGAATTTATTGTTTGGATTCTTCCTGCGTGGTACGGTCGTCAAACAGGATCCGTCTTGGCGGTGAGAAATCGTCCTCATATTGCCCGCTCTTCACGCTCCAGATAAATGCAACCAGGAACAGGGCTGCAACGGTGACGCTCGCAATAAGCAGGATTAGAATGGCACTCATAATGGTTTTTAATTAGAAGCTGTAAAAGTATCTTCCGCGGATAGGGAGCTAAATGACTACTATCACGGTAAACGTTGATTTTTCTCACAAACAACTGCAGTTTCCCTTTCAGTTCGCGCTAAGGGTTACCGCTTAAATTATAGTTTCTTCCTTCGCGCCAGCCATAAAGTGCTTAAATAGGTGAGCAGAATAATGCTGAATGAACTCGCCGGCATCAGTACTGCTGCCACAAGCGGCGATAGCTCTCCCTGCACAGCATAATAGTTCCCAACGATGTTATAGATGATCGATACTCCGAAAGTGGCCATTACGATGTTGCGGTTGGCCTTGCACATCTGCAGGAAACGGTCGAGCTTCGATAGTTTTTTTGCATCCATGATCCCATCACTTGCCGGCGTGAAATTGTTCGTGTCATCAGTGACTGCTATGCCGGTGTCACTCTGTTTTAATGCCCCCGCGTCATTGAGCCCGTCTCCAATCATCAAAACCTTGTGGCCCTGTGCCTGCAAAGACTTAATAAACTGCAGTTTGTCCTCCGGCTTTTGATTGAACATCATCGTTACGCTTTGCCCAAAGGCCCACTGTACCTGTTTTTTAGCCGAAGCATGGTCGCCGGAAATGATGGATATCCGGTACCTTGTAGACAATCGTCTCACCAATTCCGGAACTTCATCACGAAACTGATTGCGAATGAGGAAGTATCCTTCGATGTCATTATTGATACGATAGTGAACTGATGATCCTTCCACACCGCCCCGCATTCCTGATACAAAATGCTCTGATCCCAGTTTGATCTTATTTCCATCCACGTAGGCCTGAACGCCATGCCCCGGATGTTCCCTGAAAGATTGAATGGTACAGAAGAGGTTTTTCTTTCCAAAGTGATTCACGATCGCCTTACTTAAAGGATGAGTCGATTGTAAAGCCAGTGCAGCGATCCATGACTCCATTTCTTCAGTAAGTTCGCCACCTACATGCTGGACTTCCTGGTTTCTCGTGTCTGTTAGCGTGCCGGTTTTATCAAACACGATATGATCTACCCTGGCCATCTGCTCAATGGCTTGTGCATTGCGCAGGTATAGCTGGTTCTTTGAAAGTATTCGCAATACATGGCCATTTGTGAATGTGTTCGACAATGAAAGTGCACAGGGACATGCTATGATAAGAACAGCGGTTACAGCGTTCCATATCTTTGAGGGATCGTGATAGCCCCAGTATACTGCAGCCGTGGCTGCAATCATCAACACGATAACTGTGAAATAACGGCTGAGCAGGTGGACAAATGAAATGCCTTTCTTTTCAGGAGCTTTCTTGAATTCATCGCGCGACCATAATCCGGTTAAATAGCTCTGTGTTACTTCTTTAACCACAAGCATTTCTATCATGCCTCCAGTCTGTTTTCCCCCTGCATAGATGATCTCACTCATCTCTTTGCGCACTGGTGCCGATTCGCCTGTAACGAAGCTGTAATCAATGAAGGCATTGCCACGGGTTAATATACCATCGGCAGGTATAAGCTCTTCATTATAGATCCTTATGGTGTCTCCTGCTTTTATATCAGGTAAAGGAGTGGGTACTTCTTTTTCTTTATCAATAACGTTTACAGCGATCGGAAAATACGAGGTGAAGTCGCGCTCAAATGAAAGGTGCTGGTAAGTTCTGTTTTGCAGAACTCTTCCTATAAGCATGAAGAAAACAATCCCACTCATAGAATCGAAATAACCGCCGCCAGTGCCACTTAATACCTCGTAAGTACTTCGAATAAAAGTGACTATGATGGCCAGGGCGATGGGTGCTTCGATATTTAGAAATCCATGTCTTAATCCTTTCCATCCACCTTCATAAAATGGCCATCCACTATAGAAAAACACCGGCAATGCAAGTATGAGGTTGAAAATGCGAAACGCAACCTGCATGTTTTTTTCTGCTTCTTCCAATCCCAGGTATTCAGGGAAACTCATCAGCATAATATTGGCAAAACAGAACCCCGCCACGCCCACACGATATATGAGCGACCGGTCGGTTTTCGGCTTATGATTCTGCAGATCGTTGAGGCTTATATAAGGTTCATATCCGATCGATGCGAGTAACTCTGCAACTTTCCGAAGCGATATAATTGCTTCGTCCAAAACAATGGTCACTTCTTTGCGTGTGAAGTGAACCTTTGAGCTTATGATACCCTTGCTCAGTTTATGAAGGTGTTCAAGAAGATAAAGACACGAACTGCAGTGCATTTGAGGCAGGTACAGTGTGATGTGCGTTTGGTGCCCTTCTGAAAAAGATATCAGCTTTTGCCGTATCTGCTTATCCTCGAGAAACGAAAATTTATCTTTACGAATCCTGATGCGCTGGTTTATGCCGGGATTCTCGTTGAGGTTGTAATAATCACACAAACCATTTTTGTTGAGTAGCTGGTAAACCATTTTACAGCCCTCGCAGCAAAAGTTTTTTTCGTCTGCACGGATCTGTTCGATCACACATGGTTCACCACAATGCGCGCACACGAGTTGGTTGTCGGTTGCTGCAATAGCCATAGGAAGACAGTTTGTAACGAAAATATTCGCATCCATGCCGGGGAAACCTGATGGCCCTCACAATAACCGTTGATTTTTCTCAAAAAAATATGCTTGTTTATAGCTTACAAGCTATTTTTACAAATAAATCCTGCAGGAAAATATTTGCACATGAAGAAGATCCTGGTAATTGATGACAACAACGACATCAGAGAAAACACCGCTGAAATCCTGGAACTGGCGGGTTATTCAACATTAACTGCTGAGAACGGAAAGAAAGGTGTTGAGATTGCAGTCAGAGAAAAGCCTGACCTTATTGTGTGCGATATTATGATGCCTGATCTTGATGGATACGGCGTGCTGCACCTGCTTAAAAAGAACGTGGATACTGAACACATCCCGTTCATCTATCTTACCGCAAAAACTGAAAGAGGTGATTTTCGCAAGGGAATGGAAATGGGAGCTGATGACTACATTACCAAGCCATTTGATGACCTCGAACTTTTAAGGGCGATTGAGATCAGGTTGAAAAAGATGGACATTCTGCAGGCGCAGTTTCAAACCGGTGAGCAGGGAGCAAATGAATTGTTGAAAGAACTTGAAACATCCGGGTTGATCCGTATGGATCTCGATTCATACGATGTTGAACAATACTCAAAAAAGCAATTTCTTTATAACGAAGGGAAACGCCCGAAATTCCTTTATTATATCAAGTCGGGAAAAGTGAAAACATTCCGTGTTCACGAAGACGGTAAAGAATATATCACCAACCTTTACAGTGCAGGGGATTACCTGGGTTACATCGCTTTATTAGAAGGAACGACGTACGAAGAAACGGCCGAAGTACTGGAAGATGCCGATATCGTTTCGATCAGCAAGGATGATTTCCTGCAGGCTGTTTATAACGACATGAACATTGCCGGTAAATTCATTAAACTAATTACCAATAATGTTCGCGAAAAGGAAGAGCGACTTTTACATCTTGCTTATGATAGCCTGCGTAAGCGCGTTGCAAAGGCGCTGGTGGACATTACAGCTAAATTTGGAAATGCAAACGCAGATGTTCAACAGATAGATATTTCCCGTGAAGACATCGCGCAATACGTAGGTACCGCAACTGAATCACTCATCCGAACACTCAGCGATTTCAAATCTGAAAAACTTGTTGAGATAAGGGAAGGAAAGATCCGGATCATCAATCTCGAAAAACTTAAGAACTTACTGTATTAGTCTAATAATTAAGCCCGACACGAAGTCGGGCTTTAATTTATCAATTAGATATAGGATGATTTCTGGTTATTGGATAGCGATTGGTTATTCTAAACCGGCATTGGATATTTTTATGGCGGATCCAAAGGGAACTCCCGAGATCTCGCGCCCGTGTTCATTTTGTTGACGGAGGGTCCAGTTATCAGTCATAGTGGTTTCTAACCAGATGTTACCGGACTTACGAAATACCTGTATCGACAAGCCAAATTGCTTTCGAAGGCTTTGTTCTAATTCAGCCACTGTCATGTCTTCATAGACTTCCACAGTTCCTTGCAGACAATCCTTGCACAGGCTGTCAAACTTAACAGTTGGCGCGATCATCTTTTTTCCATTGGTTCCTTGCAGAACGCCATGTGGCTTTTGGAAAAATTCGATCTTCAAAAAAGGGAAAGCATTGTTAAAGTCGTGCTGCACCTCTTTTATAAGTCTGTCGGCATTTATTTCAAGTTTCATAGTTAATCATTCTAAGAGCCCGCGGCCCACTGTTCAATAATGTGATGTCAATCTCCCCGATATGTAAACAAAAATATCTTGCAGCCCATCCAATGAGCATGACAACAGAAATTATAAAATATGACTTTTGTCAGGTTAGCGCCGGAGAAAAAACTACAATTCCTCGTTGTCCGTAAATCCTTCAAGATCACGGCGTTGTTTCTTGGTCGGGCGACCAATCTTGCTGGGTCGTTTTCCTGTGTAAAAACTGGCTGCCTGGAATTGCAGTCGTTCGATCTCTTCAGCCGGAGTAATGTCGATGTAGTATTTGATCGCTTCGGTGTATTGTACGCGGTTATGGAGCAGCCCGGTTACTTTGATGACCCATTTGCGGGCTTCGGTCTTCACTTCGTATTCGTCACCAACAGAAACATTTTTGGATGCTTTGACGGCGGTGCCGTTAAGTTTTACCTTGCCCTGGTCACAGGCGAAAGCCGCCAGTGACCGGGTTTTGAAGAGCCTGATGGCCCACAGGTATTTATCTATTCTCAGTTTTTCTGTCATGATTAAAGAGCCGGTGCATACATCTCCCTTTCCTCAAAAAACTTATGGAAATAGGGAATGGTTTCAATGCCTTTATAAAAATTCACCAGGTCAAATTTTTCATTCGGTGAATGAAGATTATCGCTGTCCAATCCAAATCCCATAAACACAATCTTGATGCCCAATTCGCGCTCAAGGATCGAACAAATGGGAATACTGCCACCACCGCGAACAGGAATTGGTTCCTTGCCGAAGGTCTTTTCAATTGCCTGAGCTGCTGCTTTGTACGCGTTTGAGTCAATTGGTGTCATATACGGTTCGCCACCGTGCAGTTCAATGGTTTCAACGGTTACATTCGGAGGTGCGATCTTCTTGAAATGATCCAGAAGCAGGTGGGTAATTTTTTCTGAAGTTTGGTTAGGAACCAGTCGCGCCGATATTTTTGCGAACGCTTTAGAGGGAAGAACTGTTTTCGATCCTTCACCTGTATACCCGCCCCAGATGCCGTTCAGTTCAAGTGTTGGCCGAATGCCGGTACGTTCGTTTGTTGTAAATCCATTTTCTCCCCACAATTCCTTTATACCGAGATCCTGTTTATACTCCTTTTCATCGAACGGCGCTCTTGCCATCAACGCCCTCTCTTCGGGGGTTGCATCCAGAACATCGTCATAAAAACCAGGTATGGTAATGTGATTATTTTCATCATGACAGGAAGCGATCATCCTGGCAAGAATCGTGATCGGGTTTGCGACGGCGCCCCCGTACACGCCACTGTGCAAATCCCTGTTTGCGGCGGTAACCTCCACCTGTATGTAGGCCAGGCCGCGAACACCAATATCGATGGATGGTGTATCGATGCTGATCATGGAGCTATCAGAAATGAGGATCACGTCTGCTTTTAGAAGATCTTTATTTTCCGCAACGAAGCTTTCGAGATTGGGGGATCCGATCTCTTCTTCTCCTTCAATAAGAAACTTGATGTTGCTTGAGAGCGAATTTGTTTGTACGAGCATTTCGAGCGCCTTCACATGCATGTAAAACTGGCCTTTATCGTCGGCAGATCCGCGGGCATAGATCTTTCCGTCTTTTATTACCGGCTCGAAAGGTCCACTGTGCCATAGTTCCAGCGGATCGGGAGGTTGAACATCGTAATGTCCGTAAACAAGTACAGTTGGTTTCATCGGGTCGATGATCTTTTCGCCGTAAACAACGGGATGGCCTTTGGTGGGCAATACCTCCGCGCGATCAGCACCTGCTTCAAGCAAACGCTGCCTTACAGCTTCTGCACAACGGTTCATGTCTTCCTTATGTTCTGATTTGGCGCTTATAGAAGGGATCTTCAGCAGTTCCAGCAGTTCATCGAGGAAACGTTGCTTGTGTTGATCCTGGTAATCGTTCCAGACTTGCATGGTCAATAAATTTTGTATCTGCGAATGTAGCGATTGCGTAGGTTCAACGCTTAAACTGAGGAGCCGTGTTTTTTATTCGACAAAACATTTTCCATTGTCCACTCCACTTTATGCTCAAAAGGAAAGTGGCGGACAGGGCAGTTTTGTTTATCGCAAATATTACACTGGTAATACAGGCATCCATCGGAATGAATAAACATTTCCATGGAGTCGCCAAAATGTTGTGCTATTAATTTGCCCAGTTCATCGATTTCGGCATGTGCTTCATGCAAATTCAAATACCAGGGCAGTGTGAGGTGTGCATCAACATGAAGCTGTCCTCCATAATTGATCACCCTTAAGTTGTGAAGGTCGATCCAGTTCTGGCGACGATTACTGCTGATGAGACCGATCATTTCCGAAAGTATTTCAGTATCGGCCTCATCCATTATTCCGGCGATGGATTTGCGTATGATCTTATATCCAGTGTATACAATTACGAGCGAAAACAGGATCGCAACAACACTATCGAGCCATAGTATATTCGTATAATAGATCAGCACAAGTCCTACGATGATACCGAGTGTGGTGTAGGTATCTGTTTGCAAGTGTTTGCCACTGGCGATCAACGCAAGCGATTTATTTTTCCTGCCTTTTCGAATGCTGATGTAACCCACCGAAAAATTCACCAATGCAGTAAATGCGATCATCGCAATACCATAATCCAGTTGCTTTAAGGGCGTAGGGGAAAGAAGGCTTCGCACCGATTCGATGATAATTATTACACCCGCAACAGTGATCAGTGTTCCTTCAACCGCGGCACTAAGAAATTCTGCTTTCCCATGTCCGTAAGGATGGTTCTCATCCCGGGGCTTTGCAGCTATATATAAACTGTACAGGCCTATCAGGCCGGCTGCCACGTTCACAGTGCCTTCCAGCGCATCGGTGAGAATCGCTACCGAATCGGTCATAAAATATGCAGCAAGCTTTACAGCAAACAGGACGATCGCGATGACGATCACCCACTTTTGAACGTTAAGGTTCTCCTTTTGAGGATCTGACTTGGTGGTTTTCAATTTCAGGTATAATAGGGCGGCAAGATACTATATTGCAGAAATGCTAAATGCTAAATACTAAATGCAAAATGGGAAAGAGAAGGCGGAGGTCCGGCCACTTCCATTTCCCATTTCGCATTTGATTTTGATTTCCGGATTCTGTATTCCGAATTTCGAATTACAGCCGTCACTGTTTCACGACTGTAAATGTTTTATCCGTCGACGCTGAGCGAACCTGCACCTGGTAAACTCCTTTGGCGAGGTGACTCATTTTTACGGTATGTTGATTTTGTCCCTTTCCAAAGTTCGCGTATTCCACGCCCGCCAGTTTGCCGGTTTCATCAACGATCCGTATTACTACAGATTCTTCGTTTTGCATCGAAATGTTCAGTATAGCGTTATTCACTACAGGATTAGGTGTTAACCCAGGCTGGTTACGGCTTTCCTCACGGGCTTCCCGATTGTTCACATATGCTTTAAGAGTTGCAGCACTCATTGCATACACATCTCCATTGGTAGGAACATTGGATGTAACCACGTTGCTTGTCGTATTGATGGAACTTCCTGAATTGTTGAAAGATCCACTGTAAAAAGTACCCTGCAATGAAGTCTCTGTTCCTACAACATTTGATGCCAGATAGGTGGCGTTTGCAGTAACGGTACCAGTAACTCCTGGCCTGGTGATTGACCAGTAAGTGTTTAAATAACTGCTTGAACCTGCCGGCTTATTCGGATGAATTGCGCCTCTCGCCCTCGCATTTACGCTGGCGGAAGAGTACGTTCCCGAGGTCGTAACAGATACAGGTGTGTAATTACTTCCGTTTCCTACAGGCAACAAAAAGTTCGTAAGATTTCCCACTACCTGTTTACGCAGTTCACCCGTTCCATTTGTTTCTACAAATTTACCTGCACCTGCTCCGGAAGTAGTTGCACTTGATCTCAGCATCAGGTAATAATTTCCGGCGATGATTTTTCCAGCGGTGAATGTCAGCAAACTGTTTACGCGCGCATGCCCCAGAAGTTGCACGTTTGCTGCGTTGTTAATGGTCAATCGCGGAATGGTAAGTCCGTTCATATTGAGGCGTTGCAATGCTGTTCCGCGCATGGCGATGGTGCCCGTGCCGTTGATGTTGCTTGACGAAATAAGATCGCCTGTGACAACGACAAACGTATTAGCGCTTATCGAAACAGTTGTGCCTGCGTTGATGCGCATTTGCCCTTGAGCTGCAATACAAAAAAGTAGGATCACCTGGAAGCAAAAGATCTTCTGCATACTAATGGTTATGAAGGTTGATGAATGGGTTCACTGACTAATCAAAGTATGGGATCAGTTTCAAGGGAAGAGACTCGCGGAGTAGACTTGAAGTAAGATATGTAATGTATGTGGTAATTCAAAGTCGGAAAGCGGAAAGCGGAAAGCGGGAAGCGGATTATATATCAGCTTGCTGACCGGCCGCGCCATCTCCGTATCTTCCGGAAAACCCTGAAATAAAATTCTTTGTTGAGTAACTGGGAATCATGAAGTGCCTTATATATCAGGAAGAAGCCGATAGGAGCGAGTATGAACGTAGCGAGCCACATGCCGGGAATAGGCTGTAATACGTCTTCGCGCACAAACTTCTTCCCGAAATTATTCAGCAGAAAAAAGATCACAAAAAAGATCACCGCAAAAACGACAGGTGTACCAAGTCCTCCTTTTCTTACAATCGAACCAAGGGGCGCTCCAATAAGGAATAGGACAAATACGGCAATTGACATCGTAAATTTTTGATGCCATTCGATCAAATAAAGTCGCAGTTCTTTTCTTTGGTTGGTATAGTCTTGCGCC
Source organism: Bacteroidota bacterium (assembly GCA_023437225.1). Taxonomy (GTDB): domain Bacteria; phylum Bacteroidota; class Bacteroidia; order Chitinophagales; family Chitinophagaceae; genus Flavitalea. The sequence continues at coordinate 77,221 of JAEZGS010000006.1, forward strand.
GTTACCTCCAGGGAGGTTCCAACTGATCGGGCATATGACCAAGCCTGTTCCATTACCGATGATCTCGCACTGTCCGGTAGCAGCTCAGTGAAATTTCTCACCTTTACGGGGGCCGCCTTCACATCCTTCCAACCTGTATCGATGTAAGGCATGAAATTGAAGTAGATCGATAGTTCACGCTTGCTTTTTTCCTCAAAGCTTTCATATCGTGTTTCCAGTGAATCGATCATCTTATCCAACTGCCGCACACTAAGCATCTCATATCGGTTCTTATATGTGCTGTCCGATGTAAGACTTAACTGCAATGAACTAAGGTCAAGAACTTTTTTGTACTCTCTAAATCCAAGCCGGAAAAATTCTGAATTGATGGAAGCAGTTCTTCCTCTTTCTTCATAGCGCCAACCGTCCTTCAACGTAAATTCTAAAAAACGTTTGTCGTCTGAAATGCGCATGATACCTCTCTTTGCCACGATGATATTATCCTGAAGTCCAAAACCTGATTCGTAGATGATCACGTCTACCAGGGTACTATCGTCTTTTAATTTCTTGCCTACTTTGATGGCATAACCTGGTATCGTTGTATAAAAAACGCCCTCCTTTAGATCAAAGGCCGGTTTCTTATTCACAATATCCGTGTGCAAGGTGCGCATCTTAAGATTCGCTACGGGTATGACGTTGTTATTGAAGACGAATGCAAGTACGGATAGAAACGCAGCCACCACCATTAGTGGTCGCATAAAACGTAATAACCCGATGCCGGCGGACTTGATTGCTACAAGTTCAAAAGTTTCACCCAGGTTGCCGAAAGTCATAATGGATGAAAGCAAAACCGCAAGAGGTAATGCCAATGGAACGAGCGTTGCGCTCAGGAATACTATAAGTCGTAAAATGATCGGACCGTCAATTCCCTTTCCCACAAAATCATCGATCCATAACCAGAAAAATTGAAGTATCAGAACAAACAATGTGATGAAGAAGGTTGCAATGAAGGGCCCGATGAACGATCTGATGATAAGTATATCCAGCTTTTTGATCACTACTGTTGGTCTTGATGATGATTGCTTCGGTATCTTTAAGTATGTCGACAAAAATAAGGCTTTCACCAGAGGAAATTCAACTTGCCTCAAACGCCGAAGTGCTTTTAACAAAGAACCGGATCATGAAAAAGGCGATCGATATGTTCGGAAGTGTTGCCGCTCAAACACAACTTGCATATGGACCAACATTTGAGCAGCTTGTGCCCGGGTGCTTCTCCGCAGGTCCGAAGATATCACGCGGCGAGCAATACAAAGAGCTGCCTTATGTGATTCTGGACCAGCCACGAATATTTTCGCGAGAGCAGGTCTTTGCATTCCGGTCCATCTTTTGGTGGGGCCATTACTTTATCCAGGTATTGCACCTGAAGGGGATGTATCAGCATCAATTCGCTTCGCGACTGCTTGCCGCAAGAGAGCGGCTCGGTGCCGCAGGTTTTTATGTGAGTGTGGGAGCCGATGAATGGGAACACGACTTTGAAAATGGCAGTTACCAGTCACTCAATCTATTTTCCGATGAACAGTTAAAGGCGAAACTGGCCGCTGATCCGTTTATAAAAATTGCCATCACCATCCCTTTGAACCAGTGGAATGGGGCAATGGAGTGCCTGCTCGACAATTATCGACTAATAAGTGTAATACTGACACTTAATTTTCCTGGCAATTAAATTCAGATTCCCTTTGGGTGCTTCGAAAATGATTGTGGAGAATATTGTTAGTTACCGAGGCGGTGGAAGAGGTCTTTCACCTGGTAGTCCCAAAGCTGACTTTGATCCTTCACTTCGCCTTTTTCTGCGAAATCTCTGATCACAAGGATCGTTTGATTTGTTACTTCCGATTTCTCAATTCTAAACTCGAAGTATTCTTCTTTTGGAGTGTGCGTCCAATGAAAACGAATGTATTTCTCAGGTTCGCTATCGGTCACTTCTGCTTTATCCGTAGTGCCATTCCATGAAAAACTGAAAACATTATCGCGCTCATCTACCTTATCTGCGAACCATTCTTGTAAGCCTGCAGGAGTACTAAGAAAATCATACAGGATCGACGGAGAACATCTAACGGGAAATTCTAACGTAAAAAGTTGTTTTTTGCTCATCTACACTTTATTGTACTTTTCCAATGCTGCAATAATAGAAAAATAAAGTTATCGTCAAAACTTTTTCAGAGTTTCAATTGTTAAACCTCTTATCCCTAACTCTTGTAGTTTTTGACCAAATCGTCACTGAAATCCAGTAGTTTACAAATAATAATTTTGGGTCGTATTATGTAAATTGTTAAATTGCCCATAGCGGTCAAAATCCCACTTCCTAAAAAGTGACATAACTTTTTGATCGTCACAACGTTTTTGCCTTAACCTATAACCACACAACCCTTCAAAACCTGCCTATGAGTATGCGCCAACTCAAGATCACGAAATCTATCACCAATCGTGAATCACAGAGCCTTGAAAAGTACTTACAGGAAATCGGAAAAGTCGACCTGATCTCCCCTGAAGAAGAGGTACGCCTAGCCAAATCCATCAAACTTGGTGACCAGGCTGCTCTCGACAAACTCACAAAATCAAATCTTCGTTTCGTTGTTTCTGTTGCAAAACAGTACCAGAACCAGGGACTGTCCCTGCCCGATCTTATCAACGAGGGCAATCTGGGACTGATCAAAGCAGCGCAACGCTTCGATGAAACGCGAGGATTTAAATTTATTTCTTATGCTGTTTGGTGGATCCGTCAAAGCATCCTTCAGGCACTCGCGGAACAATCGCGCATCGTTCGTCTTCCTTTGAATAAAGTTGGACTTACGAACAAGATCCAGAAAGCATTTTCGCAACTGGAGCAGGAATTCGAGCGCGAACCTTCGCCTGAAGAACTGGCCGAGATCCTCGAGCTTGAAACAGAAGAAGTGTCCGCCAGCCTCGGCATCGGCGCACGCCACATCAGCATGGACACTCCCTTGTCCGAAGGCGAAGAGAATACACTTGTAGATGTAATGGAGAATCCAAATGCTGAGAGGGCTGAAACAAACATCGAACACCGCGAATCGCTTAGGATGGAGATCGATCGTTCACTACTGCTGTTGACTGAACGCCAGAAAGAAGTGATCTGTTACTTCTTCGGCATCGGTCACGATCACCCTTTAAGCCTGGAGGACATCGGTGAAAAGTTCAATCTGACCCGTGAAAGGGTTCGCCAGATAAAAGATAAAGCCATAACCAAGCTCAGAACCCATTCCCGCTGCAAGGAATTGAAAGGTTACCTGGGCGTATAATATCAACTTTCCATAGATTTGCAGTCCTTTAGGTGAATGTAACTTAAGGTTATGTTCACCTTTTTATTGCTAATAATCTAAAGGTAATCACGACAATATATGTTCGAAAATTTAACCGACCGGCTCGAGTCCGCCTTTAAACAGCTTAAAGGAGAGGGTAGGATCACCGAGCTTAACATTGCCGCCACGGTAAAAGAGATCCGCCGGGCACTTGTTGATGCCGATGTTAACTATAAGATCGCTAAGGAATTTACTGACAAGGTGAAGGATAAAGCGATCGGGGAGAAGGTGATCAACGCCGTTAGCCCGTCGCAGTTGATCGTAAAGATCGTAAAAGACGAACTGGCGGAGCTTATGGGTGGAGTGGAAAGCGAATTGCAAACAAAAGGAAACCCGGCAGTGATTCTTATCGCCGGTTTGCAGGGTAGTGGTAAAACCACTTTCAGTGCGAAGCTGGCCAATTACCTGAAGTACAAAAAGACAATGTCTCCGATGTTGGTTGCTGCAGATATTTACAGGCCTGCGGCGATTGACCAGTTGAACGTGCTGGGTAGCCAAATCCAGGTGGAGGTTTATAGTGAACCGGAAAACAAAAATGCGATCGAGATCGCGCAAAACGCTATCAAAGCGGCAAAAAGCAAGAACCGAAACGTGGTGATCATCGATACGGCGGGCCGATTGGCCATCGATGAGGTGATGATGCGCGAGGTTGCAGGAATCAAGGATGCTGTTCAACCGCAGGAAATCCTGTTTGTAGTGGATTCTATGACTGGACAAGATGCTGTAAACACTGCCAAATCTTTTAACGACAGACTGGATTTCTCCGGTGTGGTACTGACGAAGCTCGATGGCGATACACGCGGTGGTGCGGCACTTTCGATCAAGTATACGGTAGACAAACCCATCAAGTTTGTCAGCAGCGGCGAGAAGATGGATACGCTAGATGTATTCTATCCCGAAAGGATGGCCCAAAGGATACTCGGCATGGGTGATATTACAACCCTTGTGGAGCGCGCGCAGGCTCAATACGATGACGAGCAGGCCAAGAAACTCGAAAAGCGGATCCGAAAGAACCAGTTTGATTTCGAGGATTTTAAACAACAGCTCGATCAGATCAAGAAGATGGGTAATATCCGGGATTTGCTCGGAATGATACCTGGTGTTGGAAAAGCGATAAAAGACGTGGATATCAGCGACGATTCATTCAAGGGAATTGAGGCCATCATAAACTCTATGACGTTGGAAGAGCGGAGAAACCCGGATATCATCGATCCAAGTCGTAAAAAGCGGATATCCAAAGGTTGTGGAAAGGATATCACGGAGATCAATGCGTTCATCAAGCAGTTTGAACAGATGAAGGAGATGATGAAAATGATGAACAAGATGCCGATGGGAAGAATGGGAATGGGAAAAAGATAATATTGAAGAAGAAATTAATTGCCAACAAATAGTACCGATTGGCGGATTTTTATATTTTTGAAATCAAGGCTGGATCGCTACCTTTGCCGTCCAGAAAAAGTTAACCGTATTCATTCATCGCATTTAAATTTTTATTTAAGATGCCAGTAAAAATCAGACTCCAGAGACACGGGTCTAAGAAGAGACCATTTTATTTTATTGTTGTTGCAGATGCACGCGCCCCCAGAGATGGTAAGTTCATTCAGAAAATTGGTACCTACAACCCACTGACTGTTCCGGCTTCAATCCAACTTGATCGCCAGAAAGCTCTTGATTGGTTACACAAAGGTGCTCAGCCAACTGACACTGTTCGCCGTATCCTTTCTTACAAAGGCGTGCTTTACCTGAAACATTTGCTCCGTGGTGTGAAACTCGGATTGTTCGACGAAGCTGCTGCAATGGAAAAATTCCAGACATGGCATTCAGAACATGAAGTGCAGATCAAAAAACGCCAGGACACTCATAGCCGCGACAGAAGACAGCAAAGAAGCGGTGGAGTTAGACCAGCAAACAGAGAAAGCTAATCTGACTGCAATATTGAATCAATCCCGATGCATGTCGTCGGGATTTTTTATTTTATACCATGACCAACTACGTTAGCATAGGCCGCATTGTTGCAACCTTTGGACTAAAGGGCGAAGTGGTGTTGCAACATAACCTTGGCAAAAAATCCCCGTTCAAAGGACTTGAGGCGATCTTCATTGAAGAAAAAAAGGATGAGTTTCTTCCTTATTTCGTTGAAGCCGCACGGGTAAAGAACGATTCAGAAACTTTCCTCAAACTCGAAGGATTGGAGTCAAAAGAATCCGCACGACGAATTATTCAAAAGCAGGTCTGGCTTCCGGAAGAAGAATTCCATAAACATGCTGCTGATACTTCCGCGATCTCTCTTTTGGGTTATCATATCATTGATGGAAATAATAATCTCGGCCCCATCCTGGAAGTCATCGAACAGCCGCACCAATTGCTTTGTCGCATTGACCTTAACGGCAAAGAAGCTTTGATTCCCGTCCATGCCGAGACGCTAGTAAAAATGGACCAGCGAAAAAAACAGGTTTATCTTAATTTGCCCGACGGACTTCTGGAAATCTTCTCATAATCGAAAAATAATGTAAAAAGTCTACTTGTTCGGTGGACAATCATTAATTTAGCAACTCGCAAGTTTTTGACCCTTTTTCATAACCATTAAATATACATTATGAGCTTACGATTAGGCGACATCGCCCCTAACTTCCAGGCCCAGACCACCCAGGGTGAGATAGATTTCTACGAATTCTTAGGCAACAGTTGGGGCGTTCTTTTTTCGCACCCCGCAGACTACACACCTGTTTGTACCACTGAACTGGGCCGTACTGCATTGCTTCAACACGAGTTTGCAAAGCGCAACGTAAAGGTATTGGCCGTGAGCGTTGACCCACTTGACAAGCACAAAGGCTGGGTGAACGATATCAATGAAACCCAAAATTGTAACGTAGAATTTCCCATCATTGCAGATGAAGACAGAACCGTTGCGAATTTATACGGTATGATCCATCCAAATGCATCAGAAACGTTTACAGTCCGTTCATTGTTTGTAATAGGACCCGATAAAAAGATAAAGCTTACAATAACATATCCTGCATCAACAGGAAGGAATTTCCATGAAGTGCTGCGCGTGATCGATTCATTGCAGCTTACAGCAAATCACAGTGTAGCTACACCTGCCGATTGGAAACACGGTGAAGATGTGATCGTTGTGCCTGCAGTATCAACCGATGATGCGATCAAGAAATTCCCTAAAGGTGTGAAAGTAGTAAAACCTTATTTGAGGTATACTCCGCAGCCGGACAACAATTAGATCGGAGAATCAGATAATCGGATGATCTGGAAACAGAGAGTCAGGTAATCGGTGAACCAGAGAATCGGATGATTTGTTTGTCCGTTTCTCTGTTTCTCTGTCTCACTTACTTATCACTTTTCCAAGCTGCGAGAGGAACGCCCGCATATCCTTCGGCAGTTCGGCCGTAAACTGGTGAGAGTGGCCATGCTGGTCAGTAAATTTCAACTGGTAAGCATGCAATGCGAGTCGCCCCATGATAGGACGTTCTTCTAAAACGTCTTTCCCGAGATTGAATTTTTTCTTCAGGCTTGAAAGCAGCACTGGTGTTGCATCGCCATATAATGCATCACACACAATAGGATGCCCATAGTCGCTCATATGTACCCTGATCTGGTGTGTTCTCCCCGTCAGAATTCTAAATTGCATGTGTGTGAATTTGCCATAATTGTGCAACACATCAAACTCAGTGATACTGTTCTTTCCATTTCGATGCACAATCATTTTTCCTTTCTTCACCGGGTGCTCCATGATCGGCAACTCAATAACTTTATGGGACTCATTGATTGAACCATGAACGATTCCCTGGTAGATCTTGTCCACACTTCGATCTTCGAATGCAATTGAAAGATATCGGTGACTCTCTTCCGTCTTTGCAAATACTATCACACCGCTGGTATCGCGGTCAATACGGTGAATAGTGAATATGTTTTCATACTTATTCGCAAGAAGTCTTTTCAATGACAAATCTTTTCCTTCCCTGTCGGGAATGCTTAACAAGCCGGAAGGTTTGTTGAGCACGATGAAGTCATTGTTCTCAAACAATGTAATGGACGATAAGTTCACGCTGGTTATTTAATTTTTTTTCGACTGAAGGAAGCGTTCATGTATTTCAGTAGACGGACTTCTTTTTCTGAAAGAAATCTCCATTTACCACGCTCAACGTTCTTCTTTGTAAGATTTGCAAACATCACCCGGTCAAGTCCTCTTACATCATAGCCAAGATGCTCGAACATGCGACGAACGATCCTGTTTCTTCCACTATGGATCTCAACACCAATAACACTTTTATCTTTTGAATCGGCGTATGCCACTGCGTCCGCTTTAATAAATCCATCTTCAAGCGTGATTCCTTCCATCATAGCTTCCATATCTTTCCTTGCCATGGATTTGTCCAGCTTTACTTCATAGATCTTCTTTATCTGGTAGCTTGGATGCGATAATTTTTGCGCAAGGTCCCCATCGTTTGTGAATAAAAGAACACCGGTTGTATTGCGGTCTAATCGGCCTACCGGATATACTCTTTCGGTAGTTGCATGTTTGATAATGTCAAGTACCGTTTTTCTTCCTTCCGGATCATCGGTGGTAGTGATGTAATCTTTTGGCTTATTGAGAAGGATATAGACAAGATGCTTTTTGGCACTGATCTTTTTGCCATTGAACCGCACTTCGTCAGTTGATGCCACCTTATATCCTGGTTCATTTACAACCGCGCCATTGATGGTGATCTTGCCCGATTTAACCAGTTCTGCAGCATCTCTTCTTGAGCATATTCCTGCGTGCGCAACAAACTTATTAAGGGGCATTTTCTCCTGAACGGGAGACTTGATGTTCAAATATTTTGGAGCATCCTGTACCGGTTCCGCTTTCTCCGCTGATGCTGCCCGACCCCGGGGCGATGGAGTTGAAGGAGCTGCGGCCTTTGCGTGTGCTCCGCGGGTGGGTTTGCGGCCGGAAGCAACCGGACTCCCCTGAACTGCCCGATTCTGCTGCTTTTCAAGCAGTCTCTCCTGCTTCTTCTTCTCGAAATATTCGTTCTTCTCTTTGCGAATCTGCCGCTTCTCCTGGCGAATGCTTTCTTTTTTCGCGGAGCCTTTTTCGCGGCCAATAAATCTTTCAAATCCTTTTGCCATAATGATTACTGTTTTACAACAGGAACTTTTAGTAAGTCATGATTCATTATTCGAAATTCAATTGTAGAACTCCGAAGAATGCATGAATTTATAACGCTGTTTCCTTATTTGCTAATTGACCGCATGCTGCATCAATATCCTTGCCGCGACTTCTTCTCAGCCTTGCATTGACTTTGTTACGTTCGAGCAACTTCATAAATGCTTCTACTGCATCTTCGTCCGGTTTGGAAAATGATGCATTCTCGATGGGATTATATTCAATGATGTTCACAAGATCAGCAGGCACCTGCCTGTAAATTTTTGTAAGCTCTTCGGCGTCTTGCAGACCGTCATTGAAGTTCTTGAACAATATATATTCTAATGTGATCTCGTTCTTCGTTTGTTTATAGAAATAATTCAATGCATCAACAAGTGCCTTGATGTTGTTGGTCTCATTGACAGGCATGATCTCATTTCGCTTGACATCGTTTGCTGCATGCAACGACAAAGCAAGTTTGAAACGCACCTGGTCATCGCCCAGCTGCCGGATCATCTTTGCGACACCCGCAGTTGAAACCGTGATGCGTCTCGGACTCATACCAAGTCCATCTGGAGAAGTGATCCTTTCAACCGCTTTCATCATGTTCTTATAATTCAACAGCGGTTCACCCATTCCCATGAATACAATATTGGTAAGCTTTTTATTGTATACACGTTCGCACTGCTGGTTTATCAAAACCACTTCATCAAAAATCTCGTCAAAGTCAAGGTTTCTTTTTCTTTCCATATAACCAGTGGCACAGAACCGGCAACTCAGGCTGCACCCGATCTGTGAAGAAACGCATGCGGTTTGCCTGGATTCTGTTGGTATCAAAACGCCTTCTACAAAATGCCCGTCCGTGGTTTTGAAACGACTCTTAATCGTACCGTCAGCAGAATACTGGGTGGTATTCACTGTGAGTGCCGGGTAATCAAAAGTTTCCTGGAGCTTCGAACGAAGTTCTTTACTCAGGTTTGTCATAGCTTCAAAAGACTGAGCATGTTTCTGCCATATCCACTCATATACCTGCTTTGCACGAAACTTCTTTTCACCCATTTCTGCGAAATAGGTTTCCAGATCATTTAATGAAAGCGTCCGGATATTTTTCTTTACCTCAGTTAACATGGCGCAAAATTAACGCTTAAAGGTCGAATCGGTTCAGCAGTTTTTGTCCCTCTTGTTAAAGCCAAGCCATTTCAACTATTTTTGAATATAAACCTGTATGCCATGGCGTTTGCCTATGTTATCGATGCTGTTCGTACACCGATAGGAAAATATGGAGGTGCCCTAAGCGAGGTGCGCCCCGATGATCTGCTTGCGCACGTCATCCGCGGTCTTTTACAGCGTAATCAATGGCTCGATCCGACGCTCATCGAGGAAGTAATTGCAGGAGATGCCAACCAGGCGGGCGAAGACAACCGCAATGTGGCCCGAATGGCTGCATTACTTGCAGGTTTGCCGGTTTCCGTAGCCGGGCTTACCGTCAATCGTCTTTGTGCTTCAGGGCTGCAGGCAATTATGGACGCATATCGTTCTATTCAATGCAATGAAGCGGAGATAGTGTTGGCCGGAGGGGTCGAAAGCATGAGCCGCGCTCCGTATGTGATGTTAAAACCTTCAGGCCTAACGGATCGAAATCCGCAAATGACCGATAGCACCCTGGGCTGGCGTTTTGTAAACCAAAAACTTGTGGATCTCTACCATCCCTATTCAATGGGCGAAACGGCCGAGAATGTGGCCGACCAGTGGAAGATTTCGCGTGAACAGCAGGATCTATTTGCATTGCATTCCCAGGAAAAATATTTCAGAGCCCTTGAAAAAGGGTATTGGGGCAATGAGATATTGCCTATCGAAACAATCAACTCAAAAGGCAGTTATATCTTTTCCGAAGACGAGCATCCAAGAAGAACGTCGATAGAAAAGCTTGCATCCCTGGTACCCGCATTCAGGAAAGATGGCACTGTGACGGCAGGAAATTCATCCGGCATAAATGACGGAGCGTCGATGTTGCTGATCGTAAGCGAGAGAATCGTTGAACAATATGCATTGCAACCCCTGGCACGCGTTCGCAGTACTGCCGTCGCGGGTGTTGATCCTGCAGTAATGGGGATCGGACCTGTACCCGCCACCAATAAGGTGCTACAGCGCACGGGCCTGGAAATAGGCCAGTTGGATCTTGTTGAATTAAATGAAGCGTTTGCTTCGCAGTCACTTGCATGTATCAATCAGCTTCAGCTAGACACTGAAATCGTAAACGTCAATGGCGGCTCGATTGCGCTTGGTCATCCTCTGGGATGCAGTGGTGCACGCATTTCTACCACGTTGCTACATGAAATGCGGAGGCGCAATGCGCGATTTGGACTTGCAACGATGTGTGTGGGCGTAGGTCAGGGCGCAGCCGTGCTTTATGAACGAGTTTGATCGTGCATATAATCTCCCAACCGGTTCCATTCAATCTCCTGCTGGTTGCCTGTGGCCAGCTGCTTGACAAGACAGGTCTTCTTTTCAAGTTCATTGGTGCCAACGATCGCAATAAATGGAATCGCCTTTTTCTCAGCATATTTGAACTGCTTATCGAACTTGCTGTTTTCATGGAAAACCTCGGTGGCGATTCCGGAGTCTCTCATTTTCTGTGAAAGTTGCATAGCCGCAAGGGATTCCGCCTCGCCCAGGTTAAAAAATAACAGAGTCGTCCCGGTAACTACGGATGTTGGAAAAAGATTTAGTTCTTCCATTACATCATAGATCCGATCAACACCAAAAGAAATTCCAACACCGGCAATGTCCGGAACTCCAAAAAGTCCCGTCAGATCATCGTACCTGCCACCACCACCAATACTTCCCATCTTAACTTTTTGTGGAGCTTTGACCTCGAAGATGACGCCGGTATAATAATTCAGTCCCCTTGCAAGGGTAAAGTCTATCACAAGATTGACCTGCCGGCCATTGCTAATCTGTTTGAGAGACCCGGTAATGAAACTCAGTTCTTTTATCCCGGCAGTGCCATCTTTTGTATCGCCCAGCATTGTGGATATTGCTTCAAGCTTTTGTTGGTTGGATCCGCCGATCGAAAGGTAAGAGTCGATAACATCGATCTGCGATTTCTCAAGCCCGCGTCCGGCAAGCTCCTCACGCACTTTTTCGATGCCGATCTTATCCAGTTTATCGATTGCTACAGTGATATCGGTCAATTTATCAGGGCCGCCGCATTTTTCTGCAAGTGCTGACAGGATCTTTCTAGAATTGATCCGCAGCTCATACTCATTAAGCCCAAGCTTATTGAACACGTCGTGGTACAACGTGCAGAGCTCTACTTCATTGAGAAGGGAGCGACTTCCCACAACATCGGCGTCACACTGGTAGAACTCACGGTACCTGCCCTTTTGAGGCCTGTCGGCACGCCATACGGGTTGTATTTGGAAGCGCTTAAATGGAAAGGTAAGTTGACCGTGATTCATTGCTACGTACCGGGCAAAGGGAATGGTAAGATCATATCTTAAAGCCCGTTCAGTAAGGCTTTTCACGTTTTTACCATCGAGGATCTGTTCGAAATCAGTTCTTGCCTGTTTCTTTTTTGCAGCGTTATCCAATCCGTTGTTGAGTATTTTGAAGATGAGCTTATCACCTTCCTCCCCATATTTCCCCATCAGAGTGTCAAGGTTTTCCATCGCCGGGGTTTCAAGGGGTTGGAACCCGTAAAGCTCAAACATGGAGCGTATCGTCTGAAGAATATAATTTCTTTTGCGAACAACTGCTGGTCCGAAATCGCGTGTGCCTTGCGGTAGTGTGGGTTTCATCAATTCAATCTTAGGGTCGCAAAGGTAAGTAAAGAGGCAGTGTTATGGAAAGCCTGCGTAATTGCATCTTAGGGAGGGCTTTGGAACGTTGGGTGAGGAAATGATTTAATAACATCTAAGAGTTTTTTTCTACTGTTATTTATTATCGAGTAAATCCACACAAACGTTCGTAAATAATTTTCATTGGCGGTTATTCTTAGAAATATGTATGTTTTCCTGATTAAATTCTGAATAATTTTAAACGGGTAGATGGGTTTTTCTATAGATTTCATAACTTGCCCGACACCACTAAACCATACTGGATGGAAGATTTTGAACTAAAAAGAATGCGTGCTTATGCCAACAGGAGATCGTTGATGGATATTGGGATGGGTTTGATCTATGCTGGCATGGGATTATTCTTTTTGTTGAAGGAACAGTTTGGGGTGGTGCTCGATTTCCCTCCCGAACCGTTTAATTATATTTTTGGTGGGCTTTGTCTTCTTTACGGAGGCTTCAGAATTTATCGGGGGATCAGGAAAAATTATTTTCGTTGATGGTATTTGCAAGTTTTTATAAACTGGTGCTGCGCTCTTACAGTGTGGTTGCCATTGCGGCTTTTTCTTTCTTATCGTGTTCCGATGGAACTACGAGAGAAGACAATCGTGATACCACGAAAAGTGGTTCCATCCACATTAGTGCCGATGAATCATTCAAGCCGGTAATAGATTCGCAGATCAAAGTGTTTGAGTCGCAATTTCCCGATGCAAAGATCAATGTGCATTATAAATCTGAAGCAGAATGTTTGCGTGATCTGAATAATGACAGCATTCGGATGGTGATCGTGACGCGCGGATTGACAAGGGAGGAGCAGGACATATTACGGGATTCGCTTACATATACTCCGTCCTTCGGTGCGATGGCCTTCGACGCAATAGCCGTAGTTGTAAATAATCGGTCAAAAGACACAACATTTACCATGCAGGACCTTCGGTCAATGGTAAAAGGAACCGGTAGTTACAACAAGAAGATCCTGCTCGATGGATTAAGCGCCACAAGTACGGTACGGTTTGTGAGAGATAGTCTTCTGAAAGGAGAGGATCTGTCTGCTAATGTGGTTGCTGCGAAGAATTCAGAGGATGTCATCGATTATATTTCAAAGAACGATGATGCCATCGGCTTGGTGGGAGTGAGTTGGGTAGGGAATCATCAGGATCCTGAAATGTTAAGTTTTTTGAAGGACGTTACGATAGCAGCAATAGAGTGTCGGGGATGTAATGGCGATTATGTGAAACCTTACCAGGCCAATATTGCGATGGGCCGGTATCCAATGATAAGACCCCTGTATTATATTTTAAAAGAAAATTATGCGGGTCTTGGCAGCGGATTCAAGAACTTTCTCATCTACGAGAAAGGTCAGCTCATTTTTAGACGAGCTTTCCTGTTGCCGGCGAGAATGAAATTTGAAGTCAGAGATATGGACCTGGCAGAAGAAGAGTAAGGGTTCACTCATATAAATTATACAACCAAAAATCAGACAAGGACAAAAGATGAAAAGAGTATTAAGTTTATTAACCACAATTATCATCGGGTCAAACCTGTTGTTTGCACAAAGCATCGAGCAGGGGAGGAAGTTTCTGTATTATGAACGAACTAAAAGCGCACGCGAAACATTTGAAAAGATGATCGCAGCGAATCCAAATAATATTGAAGCAGTTTACTGGCTTGGTCAGACTTATCTTGAGGATAGGGATTCACTGGCTGCAAAGAATTTATATCAAAAGACTCTTGCTACAAACGGAAACGCACCATTGCTCCTTGCGGGTATGGGTCAGATAGAATTGATGGAAGGCAAGACCGATGATGCCCGTCAGCGATTCGAAACCGCTATCAATCTTACAAAAACAAAGGACATCAATGTCCTTAATGCTGTAGGTGAAGCCAACGTTTCTGCAAAAGCTGGTGATGCAAATTATGCGATCCAAAAGCTGACGCAGGCAACACAGATCAAAGGCTTCAAAGATCCTACTACCTACATCATCATGGGAGATGCATATCGTAAGTTGTTGGATGGCGGTAATGCAGTTCAGGCTTATAATAAAGCACTGGCGCTAGATCCTAAGAACGCAGCTGCTAAAACCCGGATCGGTAAGATTTATCTTACACAGAACAACCCGGAATTCTTCCTGCCAGCTTTTGAGCAGGCAGTTGCTCTGGATCCTGCATATGCTCCAACTTACTATGAATTGTTCTATTACTGGTATTTCCGCGATGTGAATAAAGCCGCTGAATACCTCGACAAATTCATTGCGAATACAGACCAGGGGCCACAGATCGCTTACCTGCAGACTGACTTCACGTATGCAAAAGGTGATTTTGCCGGTGCAAGAACAAAAGCCCAGCAGCTTATCCAGCAGTATGGTGAAAAAGTAAACCCAAGAATGTATCGTATGCTGGCGTATACTTCGGATACACTAGGTGATCTGAATGCAGCAAAGCAGGCGATGGAAACTTACCTGTCTAAAGCCGAAGAGACAGAGGTCCTTCCTGCGGATTACCTTGAACTTGCTAACATCACGTCAAAGATGCCTGCGAACCAAAACGAGGCCTTCACTTACTTCGAAAAAGCCATCGACATGGATACCGCGGTAGCCAATAAAGTAAAATACATTCAACAGGCGGCTTCCCTGGCTAAGAAGCAGGGTAACAGATTACAGGAGGCAAATTTCCTCGGACGTGCTTACAAGCTCGAAAAGGAACCGAGTCAGACGGATCTTTACAATTGGGGAATGGCACATTACCAGGCAGCGAACTATAAGACATCTGACAGCATTTTCTGCGATCTGTACCAGACAAAATATCCTGACCAGATCTATGGTTACCTGTGGTGTGCAAGAAGTAAACAGGCTCAGGATACTGCAATGACGCAAGGTATAGCAGTAGACGCTTACAAAATTTTAGCTGAAAAAGCAGCCGTGATCGACTCGGGTAAATTTAAAAGCCAGGCGATCGCCGCTAACTTCTACCTCGTACAGTATTATAATGACATTAAAAAAGATCGCGAAACGGCGGTAAGCTACCTCGATAAAGTGCTTGAATTGGATCCTGCAAATGCAGACGCAATTCGTATCAGGGAACTTCTCACCCGTAAGCAGCCGGCTACCAAACCGCGCAGCGGCGGAAGTACCGCATCAAAAAAGAGCTGATAATCCATTAGCCCTGCTAAAGGGAAACTAATAGCGAGAAAATTTACCTGAATCCCCTGCCGATTGTGCAGGGGATTTGTTTTTGTTTTTCGTGTTGGCACGGTGGTTTTGTCGTGACACTACATTAATTTTGCTCACAATTTAATCTCAGACATGGAATTATATCTGCTCCAGGCTGCAGCACAATCTTCAAACAGTTCCTATTGGTATATTCCGATCGGAATGCAATTGTTGGTTGCGGCTGCAATAGTGCTTGTGATCATTGTAGTAACGCATATGCTGGGCCCATCGCGTCGTACGGCCGACAAGCTGGCAAACTTCGAAAGTGGGATTGAAAGTGTAGGTAATGCCCGCCAACCCATGGCGATCAAATATTTCCTGGTTGCCATTTTGTTTGTGTTGTTCGACGTGGAAGTGATCTTTTTCTACCCCTATGCGGTGATCTTCAAGAGCCTTGGATGGAATGGATTTATTGCAGTGCTGACATTCATCTCCTTCTTTGTTTGTGGATTCATCTACATAATAAAAAAGGGTGCGCTCCAGTGGGAGGACTAGGATTGCCTTTGATAAGTTAAAAGTAGAAGTGTGGCTCTCGGTTTGCAACTGTCAACAGGATAAACCGACTAACTGTGTGAGAGATTTTTCAACTACAAAAACAACATTATGCGTCCAGTACAATATAATCTTACCGGCAAACACGATATAAAACTTGTGAGTGAAGGACCAGAGGGTTATCAGGGGGAGGGGTTTTTCGCCACTTCACTTGATAAGGTTGTGGGCCTTGCACGAAAAAATTCTTTATGGCCCCTGCCTTTTGCTACCTCCTGCTGTGGTATTGAATTCATGGCGACAATGGGCTCCCACTACGATATTGGAAGATTTGGTGCAGAACGGGTTGGCTTTTCGCCCCGCCAGTGTGATATGCTGATGGTAATGGGAACAATTGCTAAAAAGATGGCTCCGGTTGTAAAACAGGTCTACCTGCAGATGGCCGAACCACGTTGGGTGCTTGCAGTAGGCGCCTGTGCGAGCAGCGGTGGAATATTCGATTCATACAGTGTCCTGCAGGGAATCGATCAGATCATTCCTGTGGATGTATATGTGCCCGGATGTCCTCCTCGTCCTGAAGCGATCCTTGATGGTATCATGAAAGTGCAGGAACTTGTGGGAAATGAGAGCCTTCGCAGAAGAAATGGAGACCGCTATAAAGCCCTGTTGGAAAGCTACGGTATCCAATAACATTTGCTGACCTATAAACTAAAAAATGGCAATATCTAACGAGCGTTTAAAAGAGAGGTTGTTAGAAAAGTTCGGAGAGCAGGTTACAAATATTGAAGAGCCTTATGGCATGCTGACCTTTGAAGTTCCAAAGGACCAGAATCTTAAAGTGATGCAATTCCTTTATGATGATGAGGAATTGAAATTTCGGTTTCTAACCGATATCGCTGCAGTTCATTATCCGGATCTGAAAGGAAAAGAACTGGCGGTGGTTTACCATTTACATAACCTCGTTGATAATGTACGTTTGCGAATGAAAGTGTTTACTTCCATTGAGCAACCGGATGTCTACACTGCAACGCGGCTTTTTGAAGCTGCAAACTGGCTTGAGCGCGAAACATACGACTACTTCGGCATCAACTTCGTCGGCCATCCTAATTTGAAGCGAATTCTTAATGTAGATGAGATGACATATTTCCCTATGAGAAAAGAGTTTCCGCTGGAAGACCAGACAAGAGCTGATAAAGACGATGAGATGTTTGGAAGAGGGTGAGGTTAATGTGCTAGTATGCTAATATGCTAATGTGCTAATGTGAAAATGGGAATTAATTAATAACAATACAAAGACATTGCAATGTCTGATCTACATATAAAACTGCCGGAAGGCTCTATCGAAAAACAGACCACCACGTTGAACCTGGGACCTACGCACCCGGCAACGCACGGAGTTTTTCAAAACATTATTCAACTCGATGGAGAGCGCATTCTTTCTGCCGAGTCCACGGTAGGCTATATCCACCGGGCTTTCGAGAAGATTGCAGAACGAAGGCCGCTTTACCAGATCACTCCGCTTACTGACCGCATGAACTATTGTTCCAGCCCCATTAATAATATGGGATGGCACCTTACCTGCGAAAAACTTTTGGGCGTCACCACTCCCAAGCGTGTGGATTATCTGCGCGTGATCATCATGGAACTGGCTCGTATTTCCGATCACCTTATTTGCAGTTCAATTATGGGTGTGGATGCTGGTGCTTACACCGGCTTCCTTTACGTGATGCAATATCGCGAGCTGATCTATGAAATATATGAGGAAGTGTGCGGATCGCGATTAACAACGAATATTGGTCGCATTGGCGGTTTTGAAAGGAATTTCACCAACACTGCTTTTGAAAAGTTAGAGAAGTTTCTCAAAGAATATCCTGCTGCATTAACCGAGATGGAAAACCTGTTCACCCGCAACAGGATATTTATGGAAAGGACTATGGGAGTTGGCGGTATATCGGCCGATCGTGCCCTGAACTATGGATTTACAGGACCCAATCTGCGTGCAGCAGGCGTTGACTATGATGTAAGGGTTCATGCTCCTTACTCCAGCTATGAAGATTTTGATTTTGAGATCCCGCTGGGAACTACAGGTGATTGTTACGATCGCTTCCAGGTGAGAAACCAGGAGATGTGGCAATCACTTAGCATCATTGAGCAGGCTTATCAGAAAGTACAGGAATTCAAAGGAGCTTCAGCTGAAGTTTTTCATGCAGATACTCCGGAGTATTACCTTCCTCCAAAGGCAGATGTATATACAAAAATGGAAGCGCTGATCTGGCATTTTAAGATCATCATGGGTGAAATTGAAATGCCGCCGGGTGAGGTGTATCATTCAGTGGAAGGAGGAAATGGCGAACTTGGATTCTATCTTATCAGCGATGGAGGCAGAACGCCCTACAGGCTTCGATTCCGCAGGCCTTGTTTCATTTATTACCAGGCGTATGAAGAGCTGGTGAAAGGAGGAATGATCAGTGATGCGATCATGACCATGAGCAGCCTGAACCTGATCGCCGGCGAGATGGATGGGTAATTAACGGAAAGCGGAAAGCGGAAAGCGGAAAGCAGGGAATTACGAATTACGAATTATGAATTTTTGAAATGATACAGTTCTCAGAAGATAAACAGAAAGAGGTTGAGCGCATTATTGCCAGATATCCGGAGGGTAAGCAAAAAAGTGCGTTACTACCGGTTTTGCATCTTGCGCAGGAACAATTCGGTGGATGGCTGGATGTACCGGTTCTCGATTATGTGGCAGGCTTGTTGAAGCTTGAACCGATTGAAGTTTACGAGGTAGCTACATTCTATTCGATGTACAATCTCAAGCCGGTTGGGCGCTATGTATTCGAGGTTTGTCAGACAGGTCCCTGCATGCTTCGCGGCAGCGATCAGATCATCGACTACATAAAACAAAAGCTCGGCATTAACGTGGGCCAAACCACGCCGGACGGAATGTTCACACTGAAAACAGTGGAATGTCTCGGCGCTTGCGGTTATGCCCCGATGATGCAGCTTGGAAAGCATTTTAAAGAGCACCTGACACCAGAACGTGTTGACCAGATCATTGATGAATGTCGTAAGACTGCGGCAACAAACAATTGACCTGACAAAATAATACACAGGACAACTGTGCACTAACCATGGGAAAAAAAGTTTTACTAGACAAGATACATATTGAAGGCATCCGTTTTTACGACGCTTACCGCCAGAATGGTGGTTATTCTGCTGTAGAGAAAGCCTTCAAACTGGGACCGGCCGAGATCGTTGAAGAGGTAAAGAAAAGTGGCATGCGAGGCAGGGGCGGTGCCGGTTTCCCTACAGGTATGAAGTGGAGCTTCCTTGCAAAACCAGAAGGAGTGCCCCGCTACCTTGTATGCAATGCAGATGAATCAGAACCAGGTACGTTTAAGGACCGTTACCTGATGGAATACATGCCCCATTTGCTTATTGAAGGACTCATCATCTCTTCATACGCTTTGGGATCCTCACGTACTTATATCTATATCCGCGGCGAATACGCATGGATAGTAGACATCCTTGAACAGGCTATTGAAGAGGCAAGAAATAACGGCTGGCTGGGCAAAAATATCCTGGGATCCGGTTTTGATTGCGAGATATATGTTCAGCGAGGCGCAGGAGCTTATATATGCGGCGAGGAAACAGCCCTGCTTGAAAGCCTTGAAGGCAAACGCGGTAACCCACGTATCAAACCACCGTTCCCCGCGGTAAAAGGTTTATGGGATTGCCCTACCGTGGTGAATAACGTGGAAACTCTTGCTGCGGTGGTGCCTATCATCAATATGGGAGGCGAAGAATACGCTAAGATAGGAGTTGGTAAATCCACCGGAACAAAACTCATCAGCGCCTGCGGAAATATCAATAAGCCTGGCGTTTATGAGATCGACATGACCATAAGCGTTGAAGAATTTATTTATAGCGATGAATACTGCGGCGGCATTCCTAATGGAAAAAAACTAAAGGCCTGCATACCCGGTGGTTCATCGGTACCCATTCTTCCTGCAAACCTTCTGCTGCGTACAGCAAAAGGTGAACAAAGAATGATGACCTATGAAAGCCTTGCTGACGGCGGCTTTGCAACGGGTACGATGATGGGGTCAGGCGGCTTTATTGTATTAGACGAAGACCAGTGCGTGGTTCGCCATACGCTGACGCTCGCGCGTTTTTACAGACACGAAAGCTGCGGCCAGTGTTCACCTTGTCGGGAAGGAACAGGATGGATGGAAAAGATATTGGGTAAGCTTGAGTATGGACAGGGCAAGATGAGCGATATAGATCTTCTATGGGACATTCAGCGAAGAATCGAAGGCAATACGATCTGTCCTCTCGGTGATGCCGCCGCATGGCCCGTTGCCGCTGCGATCCGGCATTTCAGGGATGAGTTTGAATGGCATGTAACAAATGCCGACGAAGCGCAAAAAAGAAATTACGGTTTAGCGGGATACGCTGAGCCGATCAACTATGCGGCAGTGTAATGATCAGGAAACTGGTCAATATTCCCCGTGCAATAATTGACCTGTTTAGTCCCTGGAGATCGGGTATGACAACAGGCCAAAAAAGTTCTTTAACATATATGCTTTTCGTGCTGAAATGGAACAAATGGTTACATGCGGAAAGAATGGTGGATAAAGTTCACTTATTCGGACATGAGCTGCATTGTATCAACAGCGCATCAACACAACACATGTTGAAAGAGATCTTTGCTGATGAGGTGTACAGGATCGCCGGCATCGACAAAACCTCCATTCGGGTATTGGATGCAGGTGCGAACATCGGACTTGCTGCTATCTATTTTAGCGTCATGTATAAAGGTGCGGTAATCGACAGCTTTGAACCTGCGCAGTTTGCATATGACCTGTTGAAGCGAAACACTGCGCATTATCCTGGTATAAGGGAACACAAGGCAGCTATAGGAGATAAGGACGGCTACGTAAATGCGATCCACGGATTTGACACTGCTTCCATAAACCAGAGATTTGAGCAGGCGAATACAAGAGATGAAAGATCTGTGAAAATGTATTCTTTATCAGAGTGGCTTTTACAACACGAGTATGATGTAGTGAAGCTGGACATAGAAGGCGATGAAAAGAAGGTTCTGATGGATTGCATGGCCAAAGGGCTAATTGGTAAAGTGAAGTGCTGGCTGATCGAATTTCACGATGCACATGTGGAAGAAGTTTGGACAACTGAGTTCACTTCGATGGGATACAGCACAGAGAAGCGAAAAGATGTATGTTGTTTTTATAAATTTTGATCATTTAAAAGAATCATAAGGCAATGGCCGAAACACAGCAATTATTAAAGGTTACAATCGATAATATAACGGTAGAAGTTCCGTCGGGAACCTCTATCCTGCAGGCCGCAAGGATGATCGGAGGGGATGTGGCTCCGCCTGCGATGTGTTATTACACGAAGCTGAAAGGCAGTGGTGGCAAGTGTCGTACATGCCTTGTTGAAGTAGCAGCAGGTTCTGCAGCAGATCCAAGACCTATGCCGAAACTTGTAGCGAGTTGCCGTACCAACGTGATGGATGGAATGGTGGTAAAGAACATCACCAGTGAGCGCGTAACAGATGCACGCAATGGTGTCGTTGAGTTTCTATTGATCAATCACCCGTTGGATTGCCCCATATGTGATCAGGCAGGGGAGTGTCATTTGCAGGATCTTAGTTATGAACACGGAACTGAAGGCACACGCTTTGAATTTGACAAGAGAACGTTTAAGCCCGTAGACCTTGGTCCTTATATTCAACTGCACATGACACGCTGCATTTTATGCTATCGTTGTGTGTATGTTGCCGACCAGGTGACAGGCAAAAGGGAGCACGGTGTACTAGACCGCGGAGATCATTCGCAGATCGCTACTTACATCAAGAATGCATTGGATAATGAGTTTATAGGGAACGTGATCGATGTATGTCCGGTGGGAGCATTGACAGATCGCACATTCCGTTTCAAGAATCGCGTATGGTTCCTGAAACCACAGGACGCACATCGGGATTGTCCAAAATGCTCGGGTCGCGTTACGCTTTGGTTCCGGGGCGATGAAGTATACCGTGTGACAGGAAGAAAAGATCAATGGGGCGAAGTGCATGAGTGGATCTGTAATGATTGCCGGTTTGAGAAAAAGAAAACGAGCGACTGGGTAATTGAAGGACCTACCAAGATCAACAGGCACTCAGTGATCTCTGCAAATCATTATGTGAATACCACAACGCCGAAGGAAATATTTCCGGATATCATGAAAGGAGCGCAGCCGAGAATATTGCTGGACATTCATTCCGTAAGCGAAGTGAATAAACCGAACGTACAGTTATCGGAGCTGCCGGGGCCGGCTCATTCAGAAGATTTCAATACAACAACTAACAATAACCAGGGATCCTAATGATCACATTATTAGCAATAGACTGGGCATTTATTTTTGAGAAACTGATTCTTATCGTTGCGATCATTTCGATCTCGATGGTTATCGCGATGTACGAAACCTATGCGGAGCGAAAGGTTGCGGGATGGATACAGGATCGTCACGGTCCAAACAGGGCAGGTCCCTTCGGATTATTCCAACCTCTTGCCGACGGATTGAAATTGTTCATGAAGGAAGAGATCATTCCTAATACCTCAAACAAGGCGTTGTTTATCCTTGGACCTTGTCTTGCGATGCTGACAGCTTTGTTGACTTCCGCAATCATACCCTGGGGTGGACAAATACACTTTACCTGGTTCGGCCAGGATCGGATGATCAATTTGCAGGTTGCCGATATCAACATCGGTATCCTTTATGTATTTGCCGTTGTGAGCATGGGTGTTTATGGAATCATGATCGGTGGATGGGCCTCGAACAATAAGTTTTCCCTGATGGCCGCTATGCGCGGTGCTTCACAGGTAATTTCTTATGAATTGCCGATGGGACTGTCTTTGATCGCACTGCTGATGTTGACGGGCTCATTGAAATTGAGCGTGATTGTGGGGCAGCAACTTGACAGCTGGTATAACATTGTCTATCAGCCATTAGGATTTTTGCTCTTCCTGGTATGTGCATTCGCAGAATGTAACCGTACACCATTTGATTTGCCCGAAGCAGAGAACGAGTTGAACTTTGGATATCACCAGGAATATTCTTCGATGAAACTTGGGTTTTACCTGTTTGCGGAATACATCAATATGTTCATCAGTTCTGTGATCATGGCAACGCTGTTCCTGGGTGGCTATGATATTCCATTAGTTTCGGATGCCGGGCTGGTGGAAAGAATAGGAACGAATTGGACAGCAATATTGCAGGCACTGAGCCTTATGTTGAAGACAGGCTTTTTGATCTTCGTATTCATGTGGGTGCGATGGACGATCCCAAGGTTCCGTTACGATCAGCTGATGAACCTTGGCTGGAGGAAATTGATTCCCCTGGCTTTGATCAACATGATCATTACAGCAGCGATTATACTTTGGAGAGCATAGAGAGATGGTGGAAAGAATTAAAAAAACTGAGATGCAATCATTAACAAATAGAGGTAAGCAGGTTAATCGTAAACCAATGACATTGTTGGAGAGGATCTACCTGTGGAATATTGCGAAGGGTATGTGGATCACTCTGACTCACCTGTTCAAGAAGAAAGTGACTATTAACTACCCGGAAGAAAAAAGACCATTCAGTCCTGTATTCAGGGGCCTCCAGGTTTTGAACAGGGACGAGGAAGGTCGCGAACGTTGCACTGCCTGCGGGCTTTGTGCACTTGCCTGCCCGGCGGAAGCAATCACCATGGAAGCAGCCGAGCGTAAGGAAGGTGAAGAGAATTTATATCGCGAAGAAAAATATGCAGCGAAATACGAGATCAACATGTTGCGCTGCATCTTCTGTGGATTGTGCGAAGAGGCCTGCCCTAAAGACGCTATTTATCTGAGTGAAACTTTTGCTCCTGCAAATTATCAACGCAAGGGACTTGTTTACAATAAAGAGGATCTATTGATCCCTAATCCGAAAACAAATCCTGATGCTTATAAAGAGGCATTGGGCAACAGGGCAAAGAATAAAGATCACCAGGCAAAACCTACTAACTAACTGTATGAACGCAAGTGACTTTTTGTTTTATTTTTTAAGCGCACTGGCGATAGGTAGCGCAATAATGGTTGTAAGCAGCAAAAACCCGATCCACAGTGTATTGTGGCTCATCGTAACATTTTTTGCGATCTCGGGGCATTACATCATGCTTAATGCGCAATTCATTGGTATCGTAAATCTCATTGTATATGCAGGTGCTATCATGGTATTGTTCTTATTCGTGATCATGCTGATGAACCTGAATACGGATATGGAACCGCAGAAAAGTAAGTGGATGAAACTTGCAGGTGTGATATCTGGTGGTTGTCTGCTTATTGTGATGGTAGCTGCTTTAAGAAATGCGGAGATCAAAGGTTCGCCAACACAAATCGCTGAAGGCAATATTGGACTTATTGAGAATCTTGGCAAATCACTTTTCACAGATTTTGTGGTGCCTTTCGAGATTGCGAGTGTCTTGTTTCTTAGCGCAATGGTAGGTGCAGTTGTAATCGGCAAACGCGGAGATTAGTTATTGTATCATCACATCGTAAAAACGTCAATCTAGTATAATGCCTATAGAACGTTACATATTTCTTGCAATCGCTTTGTTTTGCATCGGTGTAGCCGGGGTTCTGACCCGCAGAAATGCGATCATCGTGTTTATGTGCATTGAATTAATGCTGAATGCTGCAAACCTGTTGCTTGTTGCGTTTTCAAAAATGCATCACCTTAACGGAGTGGCGGATAACCCCGTTGCAGGAATTGAAGGCCAGTTGTTCGTGTTTTTCATCATGGTGGTGGCTGCGGCGGAAGTGAGTGTGGGACTGGCCATCATAGTAATGATGTACAGGAATGTTCATTCGGTGGACATCAATTTTTTGAACAGGTTGAAACACTGACCTGCATAGTTAGAGATTTATATACCAAAATAAATTGCGCTGATAATAGCGTTCCGGTTTATGAGTAACATTATTGAATTGATCTGGCTCGTTCCGCTTCTGCCCTTCATTGGTTTCCTGATCAATGGACTTGGGAGAAATGTATTGTCGAAGGGAATTTCCGGCACCATTGCGTGTACTACCATACTTGGATCGTTTCTGATCAGTGTGCTGGCATTTATGCAGGTTGCAAATGGATCTACTGCAGTGGTGAAATTGTTTGATTTTATTAATATCGACAAACTCGCCATTCCGTTTTCGTTCCAGGTTGATCAACTTTCAGCGATATTCTTATTGATCATTACCGGTGTTGGTTTTCTTATTCATGTGTACTCGACTGCTTACATGAAAGAAGAAACAGCGCCGCATTATGCAAGATATTTCGCTTATCTGAACCTATTTGTGTTCTCCATGTTGTTACTGGTTTTGGGAAGCAACTTCCTGATCATGTTCATTGGATGGGAAGGGGTTGGTTTGTGTTCTTACCTGCTGATTGGTTACTGGTTTAAGAATACTGACTACACAAAGGCTGCGAAGAAAGCGTTTGTGATGAACCGTATCGGCGACTTCGGATTCCTTCTTGCTTTGTTCTGGATGATCCAGCAATTTGGATCACTTAGTTTTTCAGAAGTTTTTTCGAGTGCTGCAACATTACCGATGGGATCAATGGTTCTGACAGGAATTACGTTGCTATTATTCCTTGGTGCAACGGGCAAGTCGGCACAGATCCCCTTATATACCTGGTTGCCTGATGCGATGGCAGGTCCCACACCGGTGTCTGCACTTATCCATGCGGCTACAATGGTAACTGCAGGTATTTACATGATTGCAAGAAGCAATGTCTTGTATACGCTTTCGCCCATTACGCAAACTGTTGTGGCTGTGATCGGGTTGGCTACCGCCATCTTCGCGGCTACCATCGCCCTAAAACAAAATGATATTAAAAAGGTGCTGGCTTATTCAACGGTCAGCCAACTCGGGTATATGTTTCTTGGGCTTGGAGTGGGCGCTTATGTGGGGTCTGTTTTCCATGTGATGACACATGCGTTCTTTAAAGCACTGTTATTCCTTGGTGCTGGTTCGGTGATCCATGCCATGCATCACGAACAGGACATTCGCAAGATGGGCGGACTGAGCAGGCATTTGCCTGTAACTCATATCACATTCTTGATCGGTTGTATTGCCATCGCTGGTATACCACCATTCTCGGGTTTCTTCTCAAAGGATGAGATCCTTTCTGCTGCCTATTCGCAAAACCTCGCTTACTGGATCCTCGGTGTGATAGGCGCAATGATGACCGCGTTTTATATGTTCCGATTGTATGCGACAACATTCCTTGGTAAATTCAGGGGTACTCATGAGCAGGAACATCACCTTCACGAAAGCCCCATTGCTATGACGCTTCCGCTGATTGTGCTCGCCATTCTATCTGCAGTTGCCGGGTTTGTAGGAGTGCCCGAAGTTTTTGCGCACGACTCACATCGCCTTGCAAACTTCCTTGATCCCGTATTTGCCGCTTCTTATAAATTAAAAGAAGTGCATCACCCGGATCATTCCACTGAATATATCCTGATCGGCGTTTCCGTTGCAGCAGCACTGGTTGCATCTCTTGTTGCATGGTTGCGATTTCGTAGCCGGCCTGAGATCGAAGAACCGCAGGGCTTCGGAAAAGTATTAGCTAACAAATGGTATGTGGACGAATTATATGACAACATCATCGTTAAGCCGCTGGCTTCATTTGGCAAAATGCTGAATGCATCGGTAGAGAAAGGCCTGATCGATTGGGCAGTGAATGGAGCCGGAAAGCTGGTTCAATACAGTGGGCGGCAATTACGCTGGCTGCAAAGCGGGCAGGTTGGTAGCTATGTGTTATTAATGGTGATCAGCATGCTTATATTTTTTGTTCTGCAATTCCTTGTAAAAAAATAATTGATTATCCCGATGATCCCAGTTCTACTGATAGTAATTCCTTTAGTCATTGGCCTGTTGAGCTTTTTTATCCGGTCGGAGGCTGTGGCTAAGAGCACGGCGCTTATTGCTTCACTGGCAGTATTGCTCGTGTCTGCGCTTGGTCTTACAGTATATAATCAATATGAATACCTGCATGCGGATGTAGAATGGATGCCATCACTTGGAAGTAGCTTTTCCGTATCACTTGATGGCATGGGACAGATGCTTACATTGCTTACAGCACTTGCTTTTCCCATAGTGTTTATTTCCACTTACCGGTCTACATACAAAAAGCCGGGAAGTTTTTATGGACTGATGTTATTGTCACAGGCGGGTTTGATGGGAGTATTTCTAGCTGTTGATGCTTTGTTGTTTTACTTCTTCTGGGAACTTGCATTGATACCAGCATATTTTCTATGCTCCATTTGGGGTGGTGAGAGAAGGATCGCTGTAACATGGAAGTTTTTCATTTACACTTTTGTAGCTTCGTTACTGATGTTGGTGGGTATCATTTACATCTACTCACAAACTCCCGATCAGTCGTTTGCATTGACGTCTTTCTATAATGTCAAACTTGGGTACCCTCAGCAAAGCTGGTTGTTCTGGCTTATGTTCGTGGCGTTCGCAGTAAAGATGCCGGTATTTCCGTTTCATACCTGGCAGCCGGATACGTATGAACAATCGCCCACTGCAGTAACCATGATATTGAGTGGTGTAATGGTAAAGATGGGAGTGTTTGCAGTGATCCGCTGGCTCGTGCCTGTTCTTCCAATAGCATCCTGGGCCTGGGGCGATACGGTATCTGTATTATGTGTGATAGGAATGTTGTATGCATCTATTCTTGCGATGCGACAGGATGATATGAAGCGATTGATTGCTTATTCATCGATCGCTCACATTGGATTGATGTGTCTTGCCATTTTCGCATCCAATAATTCAGGCATGCAGGGTGTGATGATCCAGATGTTCAACCATGGAATCAACATCATCGGTATGTGGATAGTTGTTGAAATGATCGAGCGACAATTCGGTACACGAAAGATGTCTGAACTAGGCGGGCTGGCACAAACTGCGCCGGCATTATCTATTCTTTTTGTAGTTGTTGCACTTGCGAATGTTGCGTTGCCTTTGACGAACGGATTTATTGGTGAATTTCTCATGTTCAATGGCGTGTATAATTCCGCCATCACAAAATACAATGAGGTGTTTGCTGTGCTTGCAGTGATCACAATTATACTATCTGCAGTGTACACGCTGAACATGGTACAGAAGATATTTTTTGGAAATACGAATACGTTAACAGCAGGTGCAAGAGATATTGTGTTCAATGAAAAAGCGGCATTGGCAGTGATCGTTGTATTGATCCTGGTGATCGGCGTATATCCAAGCCCGGTGCTGGAACTAACACAATCAACTGTTGACAGCATCTTATCAAAAATGATCACAAAAAATCCAGGATAGAATAATAGTATGAATGCAATTCTGATTTCTGCCGTTTGGGGTGTGGTAATGATGTTCACCGGTGCGTTCAACAAGCGACCTTCCGTTGCTCTTGGACTGGGCATCACTGGAATGATAGTGCTTTTTGTCAGCAACCTGCTTGAAATGCAGGGAGTACGTTTTATTGACATTGACACCAGGGGAATGCTCTCGTTCGATCTCTTTGGTTTGTTGTTTAATGCGATTGCAATATTTAGTACGCTGGTGTATTTTATATTATCAGCCCGTGATATGCGAAAAGTAGGCAATCACTTTGCCGATTACATGGCATTGATATTCTTCGTGCTTTGTGGAGTGGCTGTAGCCTCCAGCTTTAGTAGCCTGTTGATGTTGTTTTTAGGCATTGAGATCATTTCAATACCACTATACATTCTTACAGGAGCTGACAAACGAAACCTGAAGAGCAATGAAGCGTCGCTGAAATATTTCCTTATGGGTTCGTTCTCCACGGGTGTAATGCTGATGGGAATCGCGCTGATCTATGGAGCTAAAGGAACATTCGATATATCAGCCATTGCAATGGGAACAGGGCAATTGACTGCTTTAATTGCATCAGGACTTCTGCTTCTTTTATTCTCACTGGCTTTCAAAGTTTCAGCGGCACCATTTCATTTCTGGACTCCCGATGTTTATGATGGAGCACCAACCGTGTTTACTTCTTTCATGGCAACAGTTGTGAAAGCTGCAAGTTTTATTGCCTTCATACGCCTGTTCCGTTTCGGTTTTGGAGAGGCTCAAGCTCAATGGCAACTGATAGTTGCGGTGATTACCGTGGCCACGTTATTCGTGGGAAATATTACTGCCGTATTCCAGCAAAGTGTAAAACGCATGCTTGCATATTCAAGCATTGCACAGGCAGGATTCATGATGTTTGCTATTGTTGCATTGAACAACAAAGCCTGGGAAGGCATACTATATTATTCTGCAGCGTACTGTCTTGCAACGATTGGAATCTTTGCTGTTTTAGTAAGGATGAAAGATTATACATATGAAGGGTTTAATGGATTGGCGAAACATCAACCCGTACTGGCAGCAACTGCAACAATTTTCCTTTTGTCATTGGCCGGCATACCTGCGACCGCTGGTTTTATGGCCAAATTCTATATGCTGTCATCAGTGGTCTCCGCGGGAAACATGTTGTGGCTTGTGGTTGTGGGGGTGATCTTTGCGGCAGTCAGCGCTTATTATTATTTCAGGGTGATCCAGGCCATGTATTTCAAGGACGGAGAAGCCCAGGAAGTAGAAACCGGCAATGGTTTCAAAGCTACTCTTGTAGCACTGGCCGCAATCATTGTATTGCTGGGTATCTTCCCCGAATGGCTTACCAGTTTCCTGTATTATTTCGCTTGATGAGATTGCTTCCGCTGTTTCCGCTCATAAATTTTCATGTTATTACCGCGGTAGTTTTCATAATTTTCGGTTATGAAATTCCTCGACACCCTTCGGCTTGCTTACAATACGGTTCGAAGTAACAAGCTGCGGACCGGCATTACCGTTGCGATCATTGCATTTGGTATCATGGCTCTCGTGGGTATTCGAACGGCGATCGAAGCAATGGAACAAAAGTTTACCGAAAGCTTTTCATCCATGGGTGCCTATGGTTTTTCCATCCGATACCTGGAACGTCGATTCAATTTCGGAAACCCGGAAGTGAAGAAAGAAAAAAAGAGTACACGCAAAGAAAAGAAATCCAATTACGGAAAGGTTATAACGAAGTACCAGGCTGAAACCTTCAAGAATACTTTTAATTTTCCCGCACAGGTGAGTTTGAACCTGTTTGGAACACAAAATGCCGTTGTATCAGCAGGCAGCAGGAAGACAAATCCCAATGTAAGAGTGAATGGTGGTGACGAAAATTTCATCGATCAAAATGGCTTTAGTATTACACACGGTCGCAACTTCAATCATCTCGATATTCAAAGCGCCCGCAATGTTTGCATTATCGGTTCTGACATCGCTACAAAATTCTTTGGATCCAATCATGAAAGGGCAATTGATAAGATCGTAAAGGTGAACAGTATTCCTTATCGCGTTATTGGCACTTTGGGAGAGAAGGGATCAACGATGGGAATGAACCGCGATAACGTTGTATTGATGAGCTATTCGAATGTTCGAAGGTTTATCAATAATGATCCGAATAATTCTTTCAATATACAGGTAAAGGTTTTTGATATTAAGAACCTCGAAGGGGCGATAGGCGAGGCAACCGGTCATTTCAGAACCATTCGCCACCTGGGAATCACAGACGAAGACAACTTTGTAGTTGATAAAAGCGATCGATTTGTGGAGATGTTGCTAAGCCAGTTAAGTATGCTCACAGGTGCCGCGCTGGTAATCGGATTCATTACGCTGATCGGAGCTGCAATTGGATTGATGAACATTATGCTTGTTGCCGTTACAGAGCGTACAAAAGAAATTGGTCTTGTAAAGGCTATTGGCGGGCGACAAAACAATGTAAGAAAGCAGTTCCTGTTAGAAGCGATCATCATCAGTTTGCTTGGGGCGATCTTTGGTGTGATACTTGGCGTGGTGGTAGGCAACAGCTTTTCACTGGTGCTCAGCACCGGGTTTGTTGTTCCCTGGAACTGGATGTTATTAGGCATCATCATCTGCTCGATAGTAGGATTGCTCGCAGGCCTTTATCCCGCGTTCAAAGCTTCGAAACTCAATCCCATTGAGGCGCTGAGATATGAATAAGTCGGAAAGCGGAAAGCGGGAAGCGGAAAGCGGAAGCGGGAAGCGGCTTTATAATTTCCATTTTCCATTTCCCATTTCCCATTTCCCATTTTCACTTGAAAACCCTCTCTATCCTCTCCACAAGGTCCTGCAAATGATAGCGGCTCATTCGATCCTGATAAGAAGGTAATGCAGACTGGATCTCGGTTCGAAGTGTTCTTAATGTCCCTTTCGCAATTGAAGTGATATCTGTTTTCTTTGGATCGAAAGGTGGCCCAAAGCTGATGATGATTGCGCCGGCAGGTGCCGCTGATGTTGTACCTGTGGAAGTTCCCGTGAGACTGACCAGGCGGTCAACAAGCGACTTTTGCAAATTCCTTTTATAAAGATCGATGGGTCGGTGTGTGTTTAGTTCACTGAATAGCATCTTCTTTATGTCGTCAACGTATTCATCTACACGATATGCATCTGTATCGGTTGACGATGCCATCAACAATCTTTGCAGTTTAGAACTGTTCATCAGGTTCGCGAGTGTCTGTTCCTGTATCGAAACAACAGGATTTTCGGTGGGCGAAGAGATCAGCTGCAATACTTTCTTATCCAGTAACCACAATGGTGCATCAAACACATGCTTTTGTAAAAATATAAGGGCTTCTTTTTGTTGTTGCTTCGGAACTACTGAATAGACAATGCCTTCCTGCTCCATATTTTTTTGATCCTTCCGAACCCCGCCCACTTGTGCAAGTACATGTCGCACGTAATTCTTGAATTGGTCCGTAAGCTGACTGTAAGCAGATTGAAGGTTCGTGAATTCTTTACCTTCTTCTTTCATCCACACCGGCAGGTTAGGCAAAATACGTTTAAGATTTCGAATGCCGTACTCAGATGCCTTCATGGCATTGTCGCCAAGATCTTCAGTTTGTGCCCGGGGATCGGAGCCATCTGAATGGATATATCGTAATCGGGGATTCTGGTATGCCTTCAGCACCATGTCATTTAAATGAGACATCTCCTGTTGCTCAGTCATACCGGGCATTGGACGATAGCCCCACTCAATGGACCAGAGATCATAGTCGTTAATTCTGGGGTATATGCCGTTGAGACCAACGTTATCTTCGGGTTGTGCCACATAATTAAACCGGGCATAATCCATAATGGAAGCAGTGTGTCCATACTCTTCCAGCCATTTTTTATCGCGAAGCTTTTCTACCGGCGTTGCAAATGATGCACCCATATTGTGGGGCAGCCCAAGTGTATGGCCGACTTCATGGGACGATACAAATCGTATTAATTGTCCCATCAAACTATCCTCAATCATGGGTTTCCTTGCCCTCGGGTCTACAGCACCCGCCTGCACCAGGTACCAGTTTCGAAGGAGTCGCATTACGTTATGATACCAATTGATATGCGATTCCAGTATCTCTCCACTTCTTGGATCATGAATGTGCGGACCCTGTGCGTTTTCAACGTCAGATGGTTTGTAAACGATGG
The DNA here is from genome assembly GCA_023437225.1 of Bacteroidota bacterium. Lineage (GTDB taxonomy): Bacteria > Bacteroidota > Bacteroidia > Chitinophagales > Chitinophagaceae > Flavitalea. The sequence continues at coordinate 109,852 of JAEZGS010000006.1, forward strand.
CCGAATAGCGGGCATCGTTCAGGCTCCATGTGGAATCCTCTTCAAAAGAAGGAGGCAATTTGGCCATGATGGCATTTTTAAACCCGGCTTTTTCAAAAGCTTTCTGCCAGTCATTTACTCCCTGTATCAGATATGGAATCCATTTTTTAGGCGTCGTGGGATCGATATAATATATGATTGGCTTTACAGGCTCAACGAGCTTACCCTTCCTGAAATCATCAAGGTCTGATGGTTTCACTTCCAAACGCCACCTGGTAATCATGCTTACGTCTTTCACTCCCTGCGGATCGGCGTCGAAGTCGGTAAATGACGTGGTCAAATATGCAACCCTGTCGTCATAATATCTGGGACGCATAGGTACCTGTGGTAATAACATGATTGAGCTATTCAACTCAAATGTGGCCACGCCGCCCGGTATGCTGTTCAATCCCTGGGGGGAAGCTGTAACCGAGTTAGACCGGGAGTAGGTTTTTACTGTGCGAATTTCGGTGTTGATGGGATAGGAGCGAATGTCTACCAGGTAGGAACGATCGCTCTGCAGTCCGCCCAAACGGAGGGCCGACTTTACTCCCGGGGCGAAGAAAAGGATCTCATTGTCATTGTTCAGGAAATCTGTCAGGTCTATTACATATCCGGTACTATCTTTTGAAAAGGCTTTAATGTCAAAGGCGGCAGCGATTGGTTGGATATTCGAATTCATTACCGATTGGTACATCGGTGCAAGGCTGTCTTTAGCATACACCGTAAAAGAAATGCTTCTTAAAAATATCTTGTTGTTAGGACCTCTTTCTAGTCGTATGATGTTTTTGTTGATCTCATCTCCTGCGTATCCAAAGAAACCAGAACGAGTGTTAACCGGTGCCTTTGAAATGCGGTTAACAATCAGTATGTCTTTATAGAACAGTGAGTCTCCCATTTCAAAATACCAACGTTCATCAACCCGGTGAACATGAAAAAGACCTTTATGGCTGATCGCCTTGTCTGTGATAACATCTTTATACGGACGCGGTCCACGGGCAGGAGCGGCAATCGCAGGCGGGATGGCAGTTACAGGCGGAGTAACTGTAGGTACACGTTGTGCTAACAACTGTTCACTTATAATCAGATCCAGGCAAAAAAGAAAGAACACTGTCCAAACATACTTCCGCGTAAGAAACATTGTTGATGATTTGAATTGAAGATAATTAATCAACGACCAACCCAAATAAGGGGTATGGTTTTTTTTAAAACCTTATTTCTAACTAAGGGAATCCATGCGAGTTAAAATAGTGGTAGTCACATTTAATGTTTCGCTTTTAGAATTTGCTTATCTTGGAGGCCTTGCAAAATTTTTCTTATTAAATAGTTAAAGGAAAAAAGTTTTTGCTTAGAATTGTACGTCCAATTTTTATCTACTCATAGCTAAATTTTTAAACTAAAAACAAACAATCATGGCTGAAGCAAAACCGACTGCAACTGCTGTTTCAAAGAGTAGCACTTCTGTTCAACCAAAGAAGAAAGGAAATTCTATTTCTTGGATAGCTCCCGTTGCGTGTATTATTTTGGGGTTCGTTATCTGGCGTTACATTTTAGGTGATCCGAGCAACTTTACAAATCCGGATCCATCGGGCGGTTTTTGGCCTAAGCATGAGGGACCAAAAGGCGGATTAGTTAGGATGTATGAAGGTGGTATCGTTGTACCGATATTGATCGCAAACTTTCTGATCGTAGTGGTATTCGCCATTGAGCGTATGCTTACAATCTCAAAAGCAACTGGAAAAGGAAATATCGCTGAGTTCATTCGTAAAGTGCAATACCATCTTGCAAACAAGAATGTTGATCAGGCAATTTCTGAGTGCGACAGACAAAAAGGTAGCGTAGGAAACGTTATGAAAGCTGGTCTTCGCAAATACAAAGAAATGATCACTGACACTGAACTTTCTACTGACCAGAAGGTTTTAAATATTCAGAAAGAAGTGGAAGAAGCAACTGCTCTCGAACTTCCGATGCTGGAAAAGAACCTGGTATTCCTTTCAACGATCGCATCAGTGGCAACGCTTTTGGGTCTGTTCGGAACGGTATTGGGTATGATCACATCGTTTGCTGCATTGGGTGAAGAAGGTGGTGGTAACGCTGCTGCTGAGCTCTCTCGCGGTATCTCTGAAGCATTGTATAATACCGCACTTGGTATTGGTACATCTTCAGTTGCGATCATCATGTACAACATCTTTACTACAAGGATCGATGGCATCACTTATGGTATTGATGAATCAGGTTTTACACTCACTCAGAGTTTTGCTTCATTGTACAAATAAATTTCCATTGCCTGTATGGAAAACGGGCAATCAGTGAATCTATTAAGAACAGCAATCAAATAACAACATGCCAAAAGTAAAAGTTCCACGCAAGAGCACGAATATTGACATGACCGCGATGTGTGATGTGGCTTTCCTTTTGTTGTCGTTCTTTATCCTGACCACCAAGTTCAAGCCTTCTGAGGCTTTGGCAGTTACGACTCCGAAGTCGGTATCGACTGCGCCGGCGGAGCAGAAAGATGTGGTGCTTATCACTATGGACAAAGATGGGAAAGCTTATTTCTCGATGTCCGATGAGAGTACTGCGGAGAAAGAAGAAGTGATGCGTACGGTAAGCCAGTTGAAGAATCTCAACCTGACTGATCAGGAGATCGCATCCTTCAAACGTTCGGCTTCCTTCGTTGGTGTTCCTTTTTCTCAGCTGAAGTCTTACCTCCAGCAGAGCCCGGAGCAATTGAAACACTTTCAATCGCCGGGAATCCCCACCGATTCAGCGAATAATGAATTGGCGGTATGGATGAGGGCAGTCAATACTGTTTACCAGGGGTCAAAGATGAACTTGTTGGTAAAGGGTGACAATGATGCGAAATACCCCGCATTCAAGGGGGTAATCGATGCATTCAAAAAGAACGACATCTTAAAATTCCAGATGATCACGGACCCTGAGAACGTTCCCTCTGGTACGGATCTTTGGAGAAAGCAGAACACCCGGGGTGGTGCAGCAGCCGCAGAAGCTGGTGCTGAATAATTGTTAATCAAAAAATTGTCCTGATATGGCAGAAATGGATACCTCCGGTGGGGGTGGGAAACATAAAAAAGGGCCTGGGGTCAAGAAATCCAAAAAGTTATCAACGCGGGTGGACCTCACCCCGATGGTGGACCTGGGATTTCTGTTGATCACCTTCTTTATCTTCACCACCACCATGAGTCAGCCAACGGCGATGAAGTTGTTCTTACCCAAGGACACTGAAAAGCCGGAAGAGCAGAATAAGGTGAAGGAGTCAGCGGTATTGACGATCATGCTGGCACGCGGCAACAACGTGTTCTATTATGAGGGTCAGCTCGCAGGCGATGGTTCGAATTTTAAGTCGACAAACTTCAAAGAAGTTAGAGACGTAATCATCCAGAAGAAACGAACTACAGATCCCAAAGATTTTGTAGTGGTTATCAAGCCTGGTCCCGAATCGACGTATAAGAACACAGTTGATATGCTCGATGAAATGACCATCAATGACGTTAAGCGTTATGCACTGGTGGACATCAGTCCGGTAGAACTTCAATTTGTGAGGGCTTCGCAAGGCGGCGATGCTCCCCAGCAATAACATCAAAATCAGTTTAAAATGGAAGCCAATAAAATCTTAAGCGCTGACATCCTTGACCTTCTCTTCGAAGGTAGAAACAAGGAGTATGGAGCTTACGAACTTCGTAAGACCTATAACAAGCGGTTGATTTTTTCGATGATCGCGATGGTTGCCGTTTGTGTCCTGCTTTTCATTGGATACTTTGTGAACAGCGCCATTGAGGCAAATGCACCGAAGAAAGAGATCGTTGTGCAGGATGTACAGCTTGAGGAAGTGAAGCAGGAAGAAAGAAATGAACCACCTCCTCCTCCGCCTCCTCCAAAACCACCAGATCCACCAAAAGTGGAGATGGCAAAATTCACTCCTCCCAAGATTGTAAAGGATGAGGAAGTGAAAGAAGACGAGAAGCCACCAGAAGTGGAAAAGCTCGAGGAAGTAAAAATTGGTACAGTTAACCAGGAAGGTGTAAAAGATATCGGTATCGTTGCGCCCCCGGTTGAAGATGCCGGTAAGGGAGTAGTTGAAGCACCCAAAAAAGTGGAAGAAGATTGGGACAAAACCTTTACAAAGGTGGAGATCGAATCTGAATATCCTGGTGGTGCGGCAGCATGGACCCGCTACCTTCTTAAGACGCTGAGATATCCTCAGGAAGCTCAGGATAACGAGATCCAGGGTACTGTAGTGGTTCAGTTTATCGTGGACAAAGCAGGTGCTGTAAGTAATGTGGAAGCGATCAGCGGTCCACAGGAACTTAGAGACGAAGCAGTTCGCGTTATTAAGAAAAGTGGTCAATGGACTCCGGCCGTTCAGAACGGACGCCAGGTTAAATCTTATAAGAAGCAACCGATCGTTTTCCGTTTGGAAATGGAATAATAAAAAGCATCCTAATAATAAAGCCCGCCAGTTTTGGCGGGTTTTTTTTTGAAACAGGCTTTCTTTGTGTTTCGTATTGAGTATATGAATTCAGAATTATCCATCGATGCATAACAAACTCTCTGGCTGGGATGATACAATTGTTGCGCTTGCAACCGCGCCTGGCGTTGCGGCAATTGGCGTGATTCGGTTATCCGGTAATGCCTCATTTGACATTGTTAATCGTTTATTTCCCTCGAAAAATCTCAAGGTGCAGCCTTCACATACCATACATGTTGGTTTCCTAAGAAAAGCCGGTGTGCGTCTTGATGAGGTGGTTGTATCGCTGTATAAAGGTCCGCATTCTTACACGGGTGAAGATGTTATAGAAATATCCTGTCATGGGTCGCCATTCGTTCAGCAACAAGTGATCGATGCATGCATCGAAGAGGGGGCGCGACTGGCAAAGCCTGGGGAGTTTACTCAGCGCGCATTCCTGAATGGCAGGCTGGATCTGACACAGGCGGAAGCGGTTGCAGATCTGATCGCATCAAACACATCAGCTTCACGAAACACGGCATTGCATGCCATGCGTGGCGGCTTCTCTAAAGTTTTGCGCGAGCTTAGGGAGCAAATGATAAAGTTTTCAGCCTTGATTGAACTCGAACTGGATTTCTCACAGGAGGATGTCGAGTTCGCAGATAGAAAACAATTCTATGAACTGATTGAAGAAGCGCAACTCGTTACTGCCCGGTTAATTGACTCGTTTCGACTTGGAAATGTGATACGGCAGGGGGTTCGTGTGGCCATCATTGGAAAGCCCAATGCAGGAAAGTCTACTTTGCTTAATAGTCTGCTTAACGAGAACCGTGCAATCGTAAGTGAGATCGCCGGAACAACAAGAGATACCATCGAAGAAGTGATTAACATCGATGGAATATTATTTCGATTGATCGACACTGCAGGTATTCGTGAACATACAAGTGATGTGATTGAAAAGATCGGCGTGGAAAGAAGTATGGAAAAAATTCGCGAAGCAGATATCGTAGTGTATCTATTTGATGTGAACGAAATTTCAATTGACGAGCTTTCCAGGGTTCGGTCACAGTTTGATGAACAGGGAAAGCGTTACCTGTTGGTAGCAAACAAAGTCGATCTCTTTGATGAAGCCCTTGCCCGGGCTCGTTTTGAGTCGCAGGGAAATATCATATTCATATCTGCAAAAAATATCCTTCGCATAGAGGTCTTAAAAGAAAGACTGGTAGACCAGGTACTTGAAGGAAACGTGCAATCGGACGACACCATTGTAACTAATGCGAGGCATTACCATGCGTTGAAGGAAGTGCAACGCTCACTCAATGATATCAGGGATGGGATGGATAGTGGATTGCCCGGAGACCTGCTTGCATTGGACATACGCAGATGTCTGCATTATCTTGGAGATATAACGGGCGAGGTTACCACTGAAGATCAGTTGGATTATATCTTCAGCAAGTTCTGTATCGGAAAGTAAGTAACATTTGTTTCCGGAGTTATTTGGATATTTTGTTATGATGGAAAGAATAAGCTTTGTATCAAACTGATGTTATGGATATCAATGAAATCAAACAGATATTCCCTGGCCTTGAAGCAGATCTTTACGATGAGATTGCAAATCATTCCACGGTCAGAGAAGTAAAGGCAGGCGAAACGCTTTTGCGGATGGGCCAAACCATTCGCTCCACAATGTTGATACTGGATGGAATGGTTAAACTATACAGAGAAGATGATGAGGGTAGAGAGTTCTTCATATATCATCTGGATGCGGGACAAGCCTGCTCGCTTTCTATGGTTTGTGCAGCGAAACATCAAACCAGTGAAGTGCTTGCAAAGGCCCTGACAGATGCGACAGTATTAGCAATTCCATTGGAGTTCATGGAACAGTGGATGACGAAGTATAAGAGTTGGTATCAGTTTGTGATCACGTCTTATCAAAGCAGGTTTGAAGAAATGTTGAAAACCATCGATGCGATCGCTTTTTCAAACATGGATCAGCGCCTGGAAGAATACATAAAAAAACAGGTTGCCCGACTAGGCAATAATTTAAGAATCACTCATCAGGAAATTGCAACAGATCTCAATACCTCACGTGAGGTCATCAGTCGCCTGTTAAAAAAGATGGAGGCAAAGGGCTGGATCATCATTCATCGCAATTCTATTGAATGGACAAAATAGGACTAAGCTCCGGCATGCTTTACTCACCGTTCGTTTTCGAAGTTACATTCACTGTGCTGTTGTGATCACCTAGGGTGTTTGAAGAAGGGCATAATTTTTATGACCTTTTCTTGCTACTAAAGATGGTTCACAATGCTCCGACTATTTTTCCTGGTGCCAATTATCCTTGGCTACTCTTCATGTGGTGGCGACAATACAGGTTCCAATGCCGACGCTCCGGGTGCTGACAAGAGTGCGAAAAGTAAAGTATTGGAAGCAGGAGTAGATCTATTGCAAGACAAGGGTCCGCTTAAGAAAATAAATGCCTACCTGGACGGATTTCACTTTTATAATGGAAACATCAATGCTCAAATGGAAGCGCATCACTATGTTTCGCAGATTAATGAGGATTTGTACCAGGCAATTATGTATGATGGTAACGGGGAAGATGCGAAGATTATGGGAGTTGAATACATCGTATCTGAGCGGCTGTTTAAAACGCTTCCGGAAGAAGAAAAGAAGCTGTGGCACTCTCACCATCACGAAGTGAAATCAGGTACACTAATAGCTCCAGGTATTCCAGAAGTAGCAGAACATGAACTAATGGAGAAGCTTGTTTCTACGTACGGAAAGATTATACATACATGGCATACAGACCAAAACAGAAATCTGCCAGTAGGAGCTCCGCAAGTCATGATGGGATTCACCAAAGAAGGCCAGTTGCAACCGGAGTTGCTTCAGGCGAGAGATAAGCGTTTCAACGTTTCTTCCGCAGAAAAGAAAAAAAACAGAGAAGACATTCCTATGCCAAATGTTGATCCAATGGCCAATGCATGGGAGAAGGGAGAAGTGCGGCAGATTGTAATATCAAACAAAGCGGACAGCGCAATGCATAAGCATCAGGGGCCGCCTTCACCTACTGAGAACTGAAATCAAATTGTGAATGGATATCAAAAATCAAGTAGAGAAAAAAGTGGCCGGTCCGGCCGATCATCTTGCCAACGAAAGAACCTTCCTTGCGTGGATACGAACAAGTGTGGCGCTAATGGGTTTCGGGTTTGTTATTGTAAAATTCGCCTTGTTTATAAAACAAATTTCTCTTGCAGTTGGTGAAAAAGCTATCGTAGAAAGCAAAGGGAATTCTGTCTTTGTTGGTGTTGTCATGGTTGCTCTTGGTGCGATAATGTCAACATTGGCATACATGCGTTACCGACACATAGAAAAGCAATTACGAAAGAACGCTTACTTTCCTTCAAAATGGTTATCATTATTGGTAACGATTAGTATTGTCATTGGTAGTATTCTTTTGATACTTTACCTGTTGCCGAATGTACGCATGTAAGGTTTGAAACTGCAAGCTTTATCTTTCCGCAATCTCTTTAATCTTATCCATCGCGCGCGGCCAGGTCTTATCAAAATAGTCAAGATACTCTTCGGTGATGTCGATGTCAACAGTTAGCCTGGTTTGCTTATCAACTTCTTCAAGCGTGTAGTTTTCCATAGCGCCCGCCCATTGTTTGGTGGCTTCGCTATCAAAATCTTCCACGCCGTCTTTCAATGCGCCCAGATGTTTAAACGACATAAAACGAGGCGGAATGGTTTCTGCAATCGTTGCGATCATTCCATTGCCCTTGCCATCGCCAAACACTACTTTACTTCCCTTTTGCCAATTGGTTTCAACACGCGAACCTTCTGCAAACACAGCTGTCCATTCATTATAGGTTGATGTATTCCATAAAATTTCCCACACGCGATCTGCAGGAGCATTAACGGTGATTGTAAATTGTTTGCGTTGCATGATAGTATTTAGACCGGTTAACTTTTCTATACTAACATACTACAACCTTAAACGGAATGCAAGTCTCAGTAAAAATTATTTAAGTTCAATTGAAGTACTTACTATAGACCAGGACGTCACTGCGCAGTTGTAAGATATTGGATGTGTAGTTTTCGCTGTCTGCCTTGATCTTCTTAACGTCTCCCATCACCCTCTCAAGCCAAACATGCAGCGCGTCATGATCAGCTCCCTTCATCTTACATTCTTTTACAAGTCTATCAAGGGCAGATTGCATTTCCGTCAAAAACTGATCGCGCATTTGAACATCTTCGTACCGCTTGTCTGTCGCCACATCAACTATGCGATCAACATTTGAATTGGTTGCGTCGTCCGCATTCCACTTCTGATTATTGATCAGTGCTATAGTAACTGGTTCAACGGTTGCAGTTGGGTTGGCTGATGCTTGATGTTGATGGTCACCAACAACTTCAATGTTTGATGCATTCATTTCAGTATGACGAATCTTTCCACCCAGGTGTGCGGTGCGAGCCATTAATGTACATGAAGCGATCGCTGCTATCACTAACAAGGTCCGTGTGGGCGTTACGAATTTGCTATATCTAATTGTGATCATGGCAGTGATGGCAATAGCTGCAGCAGCTATTGCCGCAATCATTGAAAAACCCGCAAACTCTTCGTGCTCTTCGATTGAATCGTGTTGTACTCCGGCTATATCCTCTACAATGTGTTCTGCTTCCTCACCGGAAAAGTAAACTGGAATGGCCGTAAGTCCGGCGATGATAAACATCCAATAGGAAGTGCGTAACAATGTTGAGTTCTTTCCTACCATGCCGGCAATGAGTAAGGCCAGGGCAACAAACGCGAGGACAACCGGCACATGAGTAAACGCAAGGTGAAGTTGTGCAGCATTCATAAAAAAGAGGGTTTGTTTCCTACAAGTTAGCAGGTTACAAATCCTCTCTTTATGACTTGAATCGTAAAACTGAAATTTTAATCTGTATCGCGATTACTTTGCCGGAGTGATGGTGATGTTGCGGTATTCAACGGGTCCGTGATCCCCCTGGATCATGATCGGGCCGGGTTCGCCTTCGTTGCTATCAAGTGCTCCGCCAGTAATACCGGGGATCTCCTGGTTGCAGATCACGTGTTTTCCATTAGCGATTATGTTGATCATCCTTCCAACAAGTGTAATGTCGTATGTCTGCCATTCGCCAGCAGGTTTTGCGGCCATTTCATTTGGTGTAAGGAAGCCATAAACACCTGCAAACAAATGCTTCTCCGGTTGCTTGCCCATATCGTCCTGAATCTGCACTTCATACCTGCCTCGCAGATAAATTCCACTATTACTGCCTTTAGGATACCTGAACTCAATGTGCAATTTGAAATCGTTGTATTTTTCTTTTGTTATCAGGTTGGCTCCGGAACGGTCGCTTTTTAATACGCCGTTTTCCACCTTCCATTGGTTTTCGCCAAGTGCAGTCCATTGGTTCATATCGTTCTGCCCCAGCAGTTTTACTTCTTTTCCCCATACAGGTGCTTTGTCTCTTCGAAGCAAGGGAGCTTTCACCGCTGTCCAGCTATACGTCTGGCCATTAGCGGCCTTCATAGTGCCGCTAAGTTTTTCTCCGTCAAGCTGTCCTTCAAATGAGAGGTCATTATCTTCTTCTTCCCATTGCGGAGGAAGGCTGAAATTTATTTTTCCTTCATTAAAATGAATGATAGATATCGGTCTCGCGCTTCCTGTAATTCCAACATAAGAACCTACAAGGCGTTTAGAACCTGAATGAACAATTTCCAACCAGGAAGGGGCGGGTTTACCATCGACCATGATGGTCATATCCCATCTTCCTTCTAATGAACGCTGGTCCATATTGTTTACTGTTGATGATAATAAAATAACAGAAAGGCAAACTGCAATGAACGGTGCGAAAACGGTTGACTTACGCATGTGCTGATAGATGCTTTGTTATTGGTTATAATTTTCGAACAATCAATGTACGAAATTATCAATAGTTGTTTGCTGTTGAAACTTAGTTTTTCATAGTAAAATCTAAATGTAAAGGCATATGTTTTGCTGTTTTGCATTACATTAGATTAATGCTTTCCTGCACTTGCCTGGATAATTAGCGGCGTATGATCAGACGATGTATTGCACGGCATGCAAGCAGTCCCCTTTGTCCCTATGTTTTACGATACTTTGAAATATCCATTAAACATAGAATGCCATGACACGACTCTTAATGTTTTTTGCTTTTGTATTTGTAATCAGTTCGCTTCATAGTTGCCGACCCCGTGATTCCAAGGCGGCAGTAAGTGGAGATGCGGCCAAACAGGTTTATGTTGAGCCCGGTAAGCACGATGAGTTCTACAACATCGTCTCCGGTGGTTTCAATGGCCAGATCAGTATCTATGGTCTCCCATCCGGACGTCATATCAAAATGATACCGGTCTTTAGTATGCATGCTGAAAATGGTTGGGGATACAGTGAAGAAACCAAACCGATGTTGAATACATCTGTTGGGTTTGTTCCCTGGGACGACCTGCACCATATTTCATTATCTACAACTAATGGTGAACATGATGGAAGATGGGCCTTTGCGAATGGTAACAATACACCAAGGATTGCACGAGTCGACCTCAGAACTTTTCGGACAGTCGAAATACTTGAGATACCGAATAGTGCGGGTAACCACTCTTCGCCATACATTACACAAAACACAGAATATGTTGTTGCAGGAACACGCTTTAGTGTGCCGATCATGCGGAACGAAGATGTTCCGATCAACACATACAAGGAGAATTTCAAAGGCACTGTAAGTTTTATCAGCGTTGATAAAACTTCTGGTCATATGAACATCGCGTTCCAAATACTTACTCCAGGTGTCAACTTCGATCTCGCCCGTGCGGGTAAAGGAAAGTCGCACGGTTGGTTCTTCTTTAGCTGTTATAATTCAGAGCAGGCAAATACACTGTTAGAGGTGAATGCCTCATCACGCGATAAAGATTTTGTGATGGCCGTAAACTGGAAGAAGGCAGAAGAGTATGTTCGAGCCGGCAAAGGAAAGCGTGTACCTGCAAATTATGCATCGAATACTTTAGATGAAAGGACGCATACTGCTACTTCAACCATGCGAAATGAAGTGCTTGTGTTAGATCCTGCCGAATGTCCCGATATGCTATATTTCATTCCATGTCCAAAATCGCCACATGGAACTGATGTTGATCCAACAGGAGAATACATTGTAGCAAGCGGTAAACTGGCCGCAACCATACCTGTATTTTCATTTACAAAACTTCAGCAGGCAATTGCTGCAAAAAACTTTGATGGCACTTATGACGGCCATCCTGTTTTGAAATATGAAGCAGTGCTTCATGGTGAAGTGAAAAAGCCAGGCCTCGGTCCACTGCATACAGAGTTTGATGGAAAGGGCAATGCATATACGTCCATGTTTGTATCATCAGAAATTGTGAAATGGAAGATCAATGATCTTAGTGTAGTAGACCGCGTTCCCACTTATTATTCCATTGGTCACCTAATGGTTGCCGGTGGTCCAACCATGAAGCCTTATGGTAAATACATGGTCGCTTATAATAAGATCACCAAAGACCGTTACTTACCCGTGGGACCTGAGCTTCCTCAAAGCGCTCAGTTGTACGATATCAGCGGAGAAAAAATGAAATTACTATTGGATTTTCCCACCCTGGGTGAGCCACATTATGCAGAGTCGATCATCGCTACGAAACTTGCACCAAATTCAGTGAAGATCTTCAAGATCGAAGAAAATCAACATCCCCATGTAACGCGCGGCGAAAAGGAAGCGCGTGTGGTTCGCGAGGGTAATAAAGTTCATGTTTATATGACAGCAATCCGCTCACATCTGGCACCGGACAATATAGAAGGTGTTAAAGTAGGAGACTCTGTTTTCTTCCATGTGACAAATCTTGAGCAGGACTGGGACGTTCCCCACGGGTTTGCCATCAAGCAGGCGGCGAATGCAGAGATACTGGTCATGCCCGGAGAAACACAGACTTTGGCCTGGAAACCCACAAAATCAGGGATATTTCCGTTTTATTGTACCGACTTCTGTTCTGCATTGCACCAGGAAATGCAGGGCTATATGAGGGTTTCGCCTTCAGGAAGTAATGTGCCTATTAAGTTTGGAATTGGAGCTACAGCAGCGGCTGACACAACCAGGCGCGCAGCAGGGGATACGACAAGAACAACAGCATCCCGCTAAATAAACTTTCGACACACATTTGATGGGGTGCCATACCGGGCACCCCTTTTTTGGCCCTTTCGTTAATGTTATGTTAACGGCTGTTTTTTACCCAACGCTTTTGATTTGTGCCGGGGTATTGATAAAAACAGCAAAAAATGATACAAGTTCTCAGAACCTCAAACCTTATCCGCTTCACAGTAGCGGTTCTTGCATTTTGTTTCTTTAGTTCATGCGCCAAAGATGTACTGGACAAGTTTCCAGGCAACGCTAATCAGGGTGGTGGCAAAGTCGACACAGTCAAAACATCGCCCAATCCCGATACCAGCAAAATTCCGGTGCCACGGCCTTTAGTCGATAGTATAATCGTTCGTGTGCGCGCCATTGTTCAGGTGGGCGATATTACTTATGACAGCATTCCGGCTCGACTCCTTTTCACTTCCTTTGATAGTGCAAATGTTGCGCATTCGCGCACGCTGGAATTAACGCCAGGCGTGAACCAGGTTAAAGTGCCTAAAGCGCATATCGCATACCAATTGCGACTTTCCGCTTTCGGTCAAACCCTCGAGCAATCGATTGTTGCGGCGGAATACAATCCCGCAATGGTAATCGAGTTTAATGGCTCCAGGCAACCAAAGCGGCTTTCTAAAGAAGAAAGTTATCGCATGATCGATGGCCAGGCCGTACCAGACGGTCAGACATTTTATGAGTATGCGGCAAACAACCGCTTGTCAAGGATAGTGTATTACAAGAAATTCCCTCACAGTGCGGATCTCCAGTTGGATTTCTCAGAGCAATATAACTATGAGTCAGGCAGGCTAAAAATCATTAACCTGTATACCTATTATAACGAGCGCATGGGATTCATTGAATTCGTGTATGACGGTTCGGGCAGGATCACCAATATGCACCAGGAAATGTCTGGTCAGCATACCTATGCCGCAGTGAATCACGCATTGTTCAACGGAGAAGGAAGCATCGGTATTGACTATCTCTACCATACCGGCCAAGCAATGGAGTACGTGATGGAATTCAGTGGTGGCAACAAGGTATCCGAAGCAGGAACAACATCGGCAGGCAAGAGCGAAGGAGGGGGATTTACATACGATCACTATATCAACCCGTACGCACACATGGGAATGCTTAATATCTATCTTTCCAACAGCTCAAAAAACAATCTGATTGCACAACAGAAAGGTTACTCCGGAAGCATCCCATCTGCTGTACCTTATAAGTATGAATACAAGTATGACGCCGATGGATACCCGGTGGAACTATTAAAAAGTTTCCGTTCATACCTTGACGGTAAACATCTTTATCAAATCAAGACTGTTTACACTTATTAAGAATTACTAACTTTTACGCCATGAACCAGAAAATAATTTTAGCGGTAATAATATTGTTTACCTCATGTACTGCTGCAAAAGTTTCTGTTCCCGATGCCTTCAAGGCTGAGGCCGTAAGTATGCCCGTTAAAGGGTTGCAGGGTTGGCAGATCAATCAGCGAATCAATTTTGGCGATTACAATACTTCGAAGATTAAGAGGGGGTGGGATTTCACCGGCTCTGTTCAATACACTAAATTCAGCATCCGGCCCGAAGAGTTGTTATTAAAGGTATTTAATATCAACACCGATAAAGGCATCAATGTTCAACGTAATAAATTTCAATATACGGTAGATGATGGTAAATTGATGACGGAGATTTATGCGACCGAAAAATTTCGCGAAGATCAGTTGGTGTATAAGAGCAACAATCCCTTCATTGGAAATGTGTCGGCAACAAAGAAGTATGAATACGCATTCAATGCTGCAATCGTTCCATTGAATCTGGAAGACAAAGATCCCTGGAGCGTAGTGATGATCAACCGATACGATCGCGAAAAAGACACTGCTCGCAAACTGTTTGATCGTCCATTTATTGAAGAAGAAGGTTATGCAACGAACGGAAAAGAGAGTATTGCCATTCGTTCATTACGTCTCGATAATGTAACCACTGCTTCAGGCCGGCAAACAAAAGTATTTGGAGGTCCAATGCTAAGCGGGTATGAATTAAGGTGGGACGATGGTGTAGTTGCTGTGATAGACATACTCGATAACCGGATATGGATGCATAAAGATCTTGATGCCAATGATAAGATCATACTGTCGTCGATTGCTTCCGCGATTATGTTGAAGCGTATGCAGGACGTACAAAAAGACAGAGACGAAAATTTCGACTGATAATAAAATAAATGCTGGCCGTAGAACTGGATATTGAAGCATTGCTCGAGGGGTGTCTTGCAAATAACCGCAGGGCACAAGAGCAGTTGTATCGCCAGTTCTACGGCTTTGCTATGTCAATTGCGTTAAGATATTCAAGAGATGAGCATGACGCCGCCGATATCATGAGTCATGCGTTCGTCAAAGTATTCAAAAGCATTCGTAGTTATGACAACACAAAAGGTTCATTCCATGCGTGGATAAAACGCATCATTATTAATGAAGGCCTTGATCACATCAAAACGCGTCAACGTTTTAGCGAGGCTGTTGAACTGGAAACAGTTACTGAACCAGCGATAAATAATTCCGCATTGGATCAACTTGGTGCCGATGAGATCATGGATCTCGTTAAGAAACTGCCACCTGCAACACACGCCGTGTTTGTGCTTTATGTTGTTGACGGTTACAATCACCGTGAGATTGCATCACATTTAAAGATCAGTGAAGGGACGTCGAAGTGGCACTTAAGTGAAGCGAGAAAGATATTGAGCACGCAACTTGAACAGTTAAGAGATCAATGGCAGAATTAAATAAATATGAATTACTTATTGCTGAAAGGCTGCAGGCATTGCCAGTGCCTGATCTTGCTGATAGTATCTGGACCCGGATAGAAAATCAGTTGGACATCGATATGCCTACAGATGATGGGCCCGTACCGGGTGGAGGCGGAACGCCCATTGTGCCACGACTCACCTGGGCGGCTGCAATATTTCTGATTGCAATGATCGCCGTCTACATGGTAAAGCGCAATGAACCAGCTATTACACCCAAATCGAATAAGCGAGTTGAGCAACCATCGCAGCAAAGTGTTGCACCAATTATTTCAGATCCAACTTTTACAACGCCTTCCAATAATCCTCCAACAATTACAAAAGGAGAAATTCCCCGAACTGTAACACCCGTTGTACATGATAGTATAGCATTTCCCCCTGCCAGTATTTTACCTGAACCAATAACCGGCGAGGCAGTTTCCCCACAGATTGTCCGACCAGACTCTGTAGAAATTACGCGTGCGCCGATAGTCAATCCAGATACATCTGCCGGCAGGAAAAAAAGAGGAGTGCCTGGAATAAAAGACAGCGACTATCGTATCGTACCCAAAAAAGGCAACTGATGTATCGCCGTCGT
>JAEZGS010000008.1 GCA_023437225.1 Bacteroidota bacterium
ACAGCGTTGAACTCAACGCAACTGCTTCAACAGATGCTGATGGAAACATTGCAACTTACAGGTGGAATAAAATAACAGGTGCCACGGCAACCATTGTCAATGCAAATGCGGCTATTACAACTGTAAGCGCAATGACCGCTGGTACTTATCGATTTGAACTTATTGTAACCGATAATGAAGGTGCGATAGCAAAAGACACAGTGCGGGTAATTGTGAACGAGCCAGTAAAAGCTCCAAACGTCGCTCCTATCGCTCGTGCTGGCGCTGATCAAACCATCCAATTACCCATCAGCAGCATAACACTTGACGGGTCCTTCTCTGATGATGTAGATGGAAATATTGCAACCTATCAATGGTCTAAGATCCAGGGTGCAAACTGTACCATTATTGAAGCCACAGGATGGACAACACAAGTAACAGGTCTGACTGAAGGCACTTATTCCTTCGAACTGCGCATCACCGATAACGAAGGTGCTGTTTCAAAAGACACAGTAGAAGTGACTGTGCTCAAAGCACCCAATCAATCACCTGTTGCAAATGCCGGTGCAAACAAAACCATCACACTTCCAATAAACAGTGTTGAACTCAACGCAACTGCTTCAACAGATGCCGATGGAAACATTGCAACTTACAGGTGGAATAAAATAACAGGTGCCACGGCAACCATTGCCAATGCAACTGCAGCTATCACAACGGTTAGCGCACTGACCGCTGGCACTTATCGATTTGAACTCACCATCACCGATAATGAAGGTGCTGTTGCAAAAGACACAGTGCGGGTAATTGTGAACGAGCCAGTGAAAGCTCCAAACGTCGCTCCTATCGCTCGCGCTGGCGCTGGTCAAACCATTCAATTACCCATCAGCAGCATAACACTTGACGGCTCTTTCTCTGATGATGTAGATGGAAATATTGCAACCTATCAATGGACTAAGATCCAGGGAGCAAACTGTACCATCACTGAACCCACAGGTTGGACAACACAGGTAACGGGTCTGACTGAAGGCACTTATTCTTTTGAACTGCGCATCACCGATAATGAAGGCGCAATAGCAAAAGACACAGTGGAAGTTACCGTGCTTAAAGCACCAAATCAACTGCCAGTTGCAAACGCTGGTGCCGACCAGCTTGTTACTCAACCTTCCATTGCGGTTACACTGAACGGATCGTCATCATTTGATACAGATGGAACAATTGCAGCGTATGAATGGACCAGGATCTCTGGCGGAGCTTCCACACTTTCCAATCCGCACTCTTCCAAATGTACCGTTACAGGTTTAGAAGCCGGAAGCTACCTTTTTGAATTGAAGATTACAGACAACAACGGCGGGATGGCCAGGGACACCGTTGCACTCACTGTGCTGAAGCTCCCGAATGTTGCACCGGTTGCCAGGGCAGGAAACGACCAATTCATCACGTTGCCAATTAATTCTTCCACTTTAAATGGCTCGTCTTCTACTGATGCGGATGGCACAATTGTGAATTATTCCTGGAGTCAGATCTCGGGACCAACAACAGTGTCTTTCTCTTCGAAGACCAGCGTGGCTGTAAAAATAAGCGGCCTGGTTGAAGGAAAATACTCTTTTAAGTTACAGGTCTTGGATAATGAAAACCTTGGGCATACTGATACGATCCTGGTAACCGTAGTGAAGCCGGCTAATCGATTACCAGTGGCATATGCGGGAACTGACACCGTGATATATTATCCAGTCATGAATACTGTGTTGAATGCAACCGGGTCAGGCGACATAGACGGCACGCTGGTCTCCTACGGATGGACACAGATCTTGGGACCTTCTTCTTCCCAAATAATTACAGCGAGCCTGGCAACTACTGAAGTGCAATTCCCGGCTCTTGGAGAATATGCTTATCGGTTGACGGTAACCGATGACCGGGGTGCCACATCCAGCGACACCGTTTATGTCAAGGTAGTGAGCAATCTGCGAAGCACGGAAGTTCTTACGGCCTATCCAAATCCCACACTTGCAGATCTGCACATTGATATTGCAAGTGAATACAAAGGAAATGGTTTCGTCAAAATCAGCGACAATTACGGCAGGACAATCAAAATACTGCATTTCAAAAAAGATATCTATCAGCACCGGCAGGTCATTCCTACGCGAGACCTTCGACCGGGTGTTTATCACCTGGAAATCAATATCCAGGGAATCAAACGAATGGTTACACGGTTCATTAAACAGTAGGATTTCGGACGAAAAGGGGTGAGCAATCACCCTTTTTTTTTACACACGGTTTACAACATCGATGGCTAACCGCATTTTGGTACGGTAATTGTCAGCTTTCTGCGATTTTTTTTCCCGTACAATGAAACGCCCCTTGGTTAACAGCCGTGGAAGACCCTTACTACAGTCGACTGTTAAGCGATTTTTTATTTAGCAACCTTTAGAACTATTTACGCAATGAGAGCAGTTTCGTTGGCTATAGGCTTTTTCCTGTCCCTATTCGTTCAAGGACAGCAAGTAGCAAAGAAGATTAAAGCATCAAACGGGGTAAACATAAATTTTTACCAGTTCACTCCGAAAGATTATAATGATGGCAAAAAGCACCCTGTGATAATTTTCCTCCATGGTGTTGGAGAACGGGGTGATGGCGGCAAAGACCTCGAGAAAGTGACCAAAGTAGGGATTGCCAAGTATATCCGTAAGGGCGAAACCATGCAGTTTACGGTAAATGGAAAGAAGGAGTCGTTCGTGGTGCTTTCCCCGCAACTTAGTAAGCGATACGGCACCTGGCCAGATTTCTACGTGGAAGAAATGATTGAGTACGCCACTAAGAATCTTAAGATCGATCCGAACCGCATTTATCTCACAGGACTTAGTCTTGGCGGTGGGGGTGTTTGGAGTTTCAGTTCCTCAAAGCTTGCAAATGCCAAAAAACTTGCAGCTATCGTAACTGTATGCGCCACCTGTCGAATGTCTAACGGAAAGAATATTGCCGACGCTAATCTTGCCGTGTGGTCGTTCCATGCGAAGAACGATACAAGGGTAAGCGTAAACTGTACGAATTCCGCGATCGAAAAGATTTTAACATTTAAGCCATCACGTAAACCAAAGAAAACGATTTGGTCGGCCGGCAATCATAATATCTGGGACAAAGTTTATAATCCAGACAATAAGAATGATGAAAACATCTATAAATGGCTTTTAACCATCAAACGCACTGGCTCCGCCAACGATCGTCCTGATAATAATGATGATCAAGCCGATCGCGATGATGACAAACCCAATCCGGGTGGCGGCCGCAATAACGCACCGGTGGCGCGTGTCGATAACTATAAAGAAATAAGGCTGCCCGTTCACCATGTGTTTGTAAATGGCGGAGGGTCCTATGATCCTGATGGCAAGATCGTAGACTACCAGTGGCGCAAAATAAGCGGCCCCCGTAGCTACCAGATCATCAACGATAAATATTCAAGGACCAAGATCAGAGATCTGACAGCCGGAACTTATGTATTCCAATTAACCGTTACAGACAATAAGGGAAGCAAGTCGAAAGCTAATGTTCGCGTACTTGTTCGTCCTGCAAAAAGAAGATAACCTGCTGAGCAAAATAACAGCCTTTGAGAGGGTCGCATTTATTGCGGCCCTTTTTCATGTATGCAATAAAGTTTAATGCGATTCTCAATAAGCACAACTACTTATTTACCGGAATTCCGAAAGTCGCACGGTCAGTTTGGACAAAGATTTGCTTTTTCTGTGCCAGTTCTTCGATACAAACAGAAATGATGCGCGCTTGTGGATTTTTTTTACCGCTTAGGGAAAATTTTGGTACAGTAATTGCAAATTTCCGGCGATTCCAACCCGATGCTAGAAGCTGGTTAAGGCAAATGACCACCACGTATTTCTCCTGTGTGAACGAGTTTGAAGAACAACATCAGGTTATCCATCATCACTCAAAAAAAGAAAAACTCTTGAATTCTATGAGAAAGATTCTGATTATGGCGATTGCGATGCTCCCCTTCCTTGCATCAGCCCAACTTACAGCACGGTCGTTAAAAGCAGCTAACGGCGAAACGGTTGGATTCTACGAATTTAAGCCAGCCGGCTACAGTACCTACACAGGAAAATATCCTCTCATCATCAGCTTACATGGTGTGAGCGAAAGAGGAAACGGCACAACAGACTTGTATAAGATCACAGCAGTGGGCATTCCTAAATATATAGCCAAAAGAGGCTGGACGATGAATTTCAATAACGGGTCGGGCAAAAGAGAGTCCTTCCTGGTTCTTGCCCCTCAGTTGAGTTCTGCATATGGCGCATGGCAAAACTTCTATATTGATGAAATGATCAACTATGCGGTGAAAAATCTGAAAGTAGATCCTACCAGGATTATCCTTACAGGTCTTAGCCTTGGCGGAGGCGGTGTTTGGAAATATGCAACATCATCATCTGCAAACGCTGCTAAGCTTGCTGCGATCATGCCAGTATGTGGAACCTGTTCAGTAGTAAGCGCTGCAAACGTTGCCAACAACTATCTTGCAACTTATGCATTCCACGCTACAAATGATACAAGGGTTTCTTACAACTGTTCGAAAAACGCAGTGGATGCAATCAACGCACTTAATCCTAAAAAGAAAGCAATCCTTAAGTCTTACTCAACAGGTGGACACGTGATTTGGGATATGGCATGGGATACAACCTACACTTATCAAAAACCAAATGCATGGGAATGGATGCTGGCACAAAGGAATACTTCGACAACCGTAAGTTCTCCTGCACCCGTTGTAAACGAAGCACCTGTTGCTAACGCTGGTTCAAACAAATCCATCACCCTTCCAACAAACAGCACAACACTTAGTGGATCCGGAACTGACGATGGTAGTATTTCATCTTATGCATGGACAAAAGTTAGCGGTCCTTCATCCGGTTCAATATCATCTGCATCATCAGCATCTACATCAGTAACTTCACTTGTAGCTGGTACATATGTATTCCGTCTTACTGTAAAAGATAATACCGGCCTTACAGACACAGATGATGTAACAGTAACAGTAAATTCAGCAACATCGGTGAATGCTGCTCCAATAGCAAAAGCAGGTGGCGATAAAACCATCAGCACAACAAGTGTTGCTCTTGATGGTTCCGCATCTACAGATGACAAAGGCATCAATTCATACAGATGGGTACAACTCGATGGTCCGGCTACTGCTACGATCTCTGGCGCCACTACATCAAAGGCAACAATGTCTGGTTTGAAAGCAGGTCTCTATAAGTTTAGATTAAGAGTATACGATGCAGAAGGTCTTGTTGGTGTAGATGATGTATTGATCACTGTAGGTGCCAGCTCTACAAATGCAGCTCCTGTTGCAAGAGCAGGTTCAGACCGCACAGTTAGTGCAACATATACAGCACTCGATGGTAGCGCCTCTACAGACGACAAAGCTATTGTAACATATAAATGGGTTATGCTGAGCGGGCCTGCTGCTGCCACATTTACAAACGATGCGTCCGTAAAAACGAATGTATCTGGATTGAAGCCAGGCTTGTATAAATTCCGTCTTCGTACATGGGATGCTGAAGGTCTCCTCGACGTTGATGATGTACTCATCACCATTAAGTAACCAAAATTTTCATAAATGAAAAGAGCGACAGAAATGTCGCTTTTTTTTGTGCATATACTCATATGTTGAAGTAAGAATTTTAATAAACATTTCCCCTATTGCTGCTATATAGAATGCTTACAACATCGCACTAAATTGAATAAACAATACTCGTGCACTACTAGTACATAGCCTATAACTTTGTAATAGTTCTCTCTCAAAATTTTTCATACAGCTCAACACATTGGAACTTTGCATAGAAGAAAGTGATTCAAAAAAACCAATTCTATGAAAAGAATTTTTTTATCCCTTGTGTTAGCAATTATCGGCATAAGTGCCATCGCTCAACAGGTTGCTAAGAGTCTCACTGCATCAAATGGTGTTAAGATCAGCTTTTATGAATATAAGCCAGCAGACTATAACAGCAACACTATAAAATATCCTGTCATCATATTTTTCCATGGCATTGGAGAAAGAGGCAACGGCACTGCAACTGAATTACCAAGAGTACTAAAGAACGGTATCCCGAAGTACATCGACCGCGGTCACAAGATGACATTTACATGGAATGGAAAAACCGAAACATTCCTTGTATTATCTCCGCAACTCAGTTCAAGCTATGGAGCATGGCCTGCATTTTACGGTGAAGAAATGGTAGCTTACGCCAAAGAGAATTTACGCATCGATACGAATCGCATTATTGTAACAGGTTTGAGTCTCGGTGGTGGCGGTGTGTGGACATACGCGGCTTCTGACCTTGACAACGCTCGTTCTGTGGCAGCAATCGGAGTCGTTTGCGGCACTAAACAAAGCAAAGACTTCTCACTTATTGCAAAAGCCAATCTTCCGGTGTGGGCATTTCACGCAGAAGATGATCCAACAGTAAACGTATCCGCGACTAACCTTACAATCGATGCTATTAACGCAGCAAACCCCGTAGTTGAACCAATTAAAACATTGTGGTCGACCGGTGGACACGTCGTATGGGACAGAGCATTCGACACACTCTACACCTGGCAGAGTCCCAACATCTTTGAATGGTTTCTTGGACAAAATAAGAGCCTTGCTCCAAACAAGTTTCCTCTTGCAAATGCAGGTAGTGATCAATCGATATCGATATCTACTACTACAGCAACGCTTGATGCATGCAAGTCAACTGACAGCGATGGAAAGATTGCGCGCTATGTTTGGGAACAAGTAAGCGGACCCACTTCAGTGTCAATTGAAACTCCCATCGGATCTGCTCCCAAAACAAATGTTTCAGGTCTTACCTCTTTGGGCGACTATGTATTCAGGGTAACAGTTTATGATGAAAGAGTAGGTCTTTCTACGGACGAAGTAACGATCACAGTTACCAGCAACTCTAATCTCGCTCCTAAAGCAGTTGCAGGTCCCGACAGAACCATATCCACAACATCATCAGCACTGGACGGCTCGCAGTCGAGTGACGATAAGGGAGTGGTTAGTTACACATGGGTTCAATTGAGTGGACCTAACACTGCAACATTGACGAATTCAAAATCAGCGGTAGCCTCCGCATCAAATCTTATAAAAGGGATGTACAAATTCCGGTTACGGGTGTGGGATGCACAAGGCCTAATCGGGGTAGATGATGTTATCATTACAAAGCAGTAACTAACGGAAAGGGCGGTAAAACTTTATGTGAGCAAGTGCTAACATTTCATAGTCACCCGCCGAATCACCATAACAATAAATTTTATCGAAGGATCCAAGGTCATATGCACTACGGATCCTTTGTACTTTCTCATCGCCATAACAATTTCTGCCCACTATTTTACCACTCAATTTGCCATCCCTGCACTCCATACGCGTTGCAAGGTATCCGAGATCCTGACTTCTGCTCCACTCTCCTACCCAATTTTCCGCAGATGCCGACACCACTACAATTTCAGCTCCTTCGGCCTTCAATTTCGCTATCTCGGACATGGCTTTTTGTCGTACCAACCCTGGAATAGCCTTTCGTGCAAATTCGCGGCATAGCTGATTGAACTCATCGATCGTTGTATCAGAAAAAAAATGTGCGAGAACTTTTTCTTTGGCTTGTTGATTTGTAATGATGCCTAACTTGAAAGCCACAATGAAAGGGCTGTATAAAAGAAAGCCTGCAATGAACGCGAGGTCACCTTTCGCAAAGCGAATGAATTCAAGCAGCGTATCTCTACTCGTAATCGTTCCATCAAAATCAAAAAAAGCAATCTTCCGACTCACAGCTTCATCTTTTTAAACATTGGTTCGGGAATGTTCCGTATGATCATCATGATATATTTCCAATACCATTTTACATAAACTGTATTACTTTTTCTTCTTACGGCTTTGAATGCAGCTTCCGCAACTTCAGATGGCTGAGCCGTAAGTAGCGGAGGCAACTTTAATTCACTGGTCATTTTAGTATTTACAAATCCGGGTTGAATGGAAACCACATGAACACCTGAATGATAAAGGCGATTTCTTAATCCTGATAAGTAAGCAGTGAAACCCGCTTTCGCACTACCATACAGGAAATTGCTCTGTCGCCCACGCTCACCTGCCACAGAACTTATACCTACAATGGTTCCTGATCCACGTTGTTCGTATTGCTTTGCGATCAGATTTAAAATCGATACGGCACCGGTATAATTCGAATGTATGATGCGTTCTGCCTGTGACCAGTCGGACAATGCACTTTCATTTTCACCCAGCAAACCAAAAACGCAAAACGTTACATCAGGCAATGCCGGCAACGCATCAATAAAGTTCTTATGTGAGCTGAAGTCGAGCGCATCAAACTCATGTACGGAGCATTGCACGCCGGCACGAATACCGAGATCGGTGCAGAGCGAAGAAAGCCTTGCTGATTGTCGGGCCGCTAACTGAATATCATATCCTTCCTTTGCAAACTTCCTGGCAATGGCAATTGCCATATCAGAAGCCGCACCTAATATCAATACTGATGGCATCTTAAATTAGTTATCGGTTAAACGCAACCGCTTTGATTGAATAGAACTTATCTTCCCATAAGGGTTATATTTCTTAACTATATCCCTAAATTCCTGCACACGTGGGTATCCGGCTTCCAGTATCTCTGGCTTCATGCGTGCATCCTTTGACATATAAAGCCTTCCACCATATTGCAGAACCACTTTATCAAGTTCATCAAGGAACTCAAAAAGGTCTTTGCGCACAGGAAAATCCAAAGCAAGTGTATAACCTTCTTCCGGAAAAGAAATAAGATCGTCCTGCTTACCAAACACTTTCAAAACTGCCAAGAATGAACCCAATCCTTTTTCACTGATCCTGTTCAATATATCAATCAATCCCTGTTTAGCACTTAATGGTATCACAAATTGATATTGAACGAACCCATTGCTTCCGTAGCCCCTGTTCCAGTTCAATACTGCATCTAATGGATAAAAGAACGGCTCGTAAGAGACTACATTATTGATCTCTTTCTTGAAATTCTTACCGTAATAAAGAAAATTGAATGCCTTAACGGTAAAAGAATTCAATACCCAGGAAGGCAACGTCAATGGGAAATTGATCTGTCGTTTACCGGGTAATGCAAGTGGGTCTTTTTTTAGATTTTCAGGAAGTTCATCAACAGTTGCGTGTTCACCCAACATCAATATGCTCCTTCCAAAATCATTTCCCTTCTGAAGGCAATCGATCCATGCTACTGAATATGTATAATGCTTGTACTCTTCAAACATGCGCAATACCTCATCGAGGTTGGCCGCTTTCAATTGCTTTTGACGAATATAAGAGGTCTCAATCTTTTTCAACCGAAACTTCACACGTGTGACTATCCCTGTTAATCCCATTCCGCCACAGGTTGCGTCAAACAGATCGCTGTAGCTGCTCTTCGAACAGGTGAGTGACGTTCCATCGGCAAGCATCACATCCATGTCAATAACGTGATTTGAAAATGCGCCATCAACATGATGGTTCTTTCCATGCACATCGCTGCCAACTGCACCTCCTACTGTTATGAACTTGGTTCCCGGCGTCACAGGCAGGAACCATCCCTTTGGCACGATCACCTCCAGGACACTGTCAAGCATCAGGCCGCTCTCACATTCAAAAATCCCATTGATGGTATCGAACGAAATGATCTTATCGTACTTGAGGGTCGTTATTGTTTCATCCGCAAGTGATGCATCTCCATAACAACGTCCGTTTCCCCTTGGGATAAATTGAGATGCATTGCGCACTATGTTTTCCAATTCACTCTTGAAACTGAATTGCCTTTCGTCACTTTCAACAACAGGGAAGTTTCCCCAGTTGGCAATTTTCTTTTTCATTATTCAAAAAATGTTAGGTCGCGTATATAAAGTATTACCAGGAAACTTATCACCCAAAGTACCAGGGTGATCTGGATAAAGCGGTCCTTGTATAGGATATCTGTTGGTGAACCGGCCTTGTTCGCAACAAACGTAATCTGAAGGTAACGCATGATGCCCGCTATTACGAAAAGGGAAGTATAATACAATCGATGTCCGAATTTCTGATAGGATACCGCAGATACGGTATAATTGATATAAGACACAATAAGAATTGCACAGAACAAAGCAAGCATTGTATTAAGGAAATCCAATGTATATCCTTTTACAGCTTTACGCATTTCGGTGCCGGTTGACATTTTTAGAACAACGTCATCCCTGCGTTTGGCAAGCGCCATGAACAGCGCAAGCAGGAACGTCATAATGGTCAGCCACTGTGTTAAACCGGTATCGGCGAGTTCAGCACCCGCCTTGACACGTAACACAAATCCAGCTGATAATATTAATATATCAAGTATGGAAATGTTTTTCAGTCCAAGTGAATACGACAGGTTTAACACATAATAGATGGATAAGATAAAGAGAAATTTACCGGAGCGATCAACATAATAACCAATGATTGCAGCAATAATCATCAATGCAGCACTGATAAACAGGGCAGCACTCTTATTCACTTTACCTGCTGCAAGAGGACGAAAACGTTTCTCAGGGTGTTTCTTATCGTCCTCAATATCACGGTAGTCATTTATTATATATATACTGCTTGCAAGGAAACTGAACGCGAGGAATCCAATGAAAACAATTCCCATTGTATTCAATTCAAAAAATCTTCCAGCGAAAAACAAGGGAATAAAAAGGAAAAGGTTTTTTGCCCATTGCTTCGGCCTCAATAAAAGAAAGTAATGTTTCATGCGGGTCGATTGGCGCGTGAAAGATAGTACACAAAAGTATTTAATACAATAAAATTGAACATTTGACGGTCAATCACTAATTTGACCACTTTTTACAATCACAGTGTGTTACAGAGATGAGACGAACCCTTTCCCTTGCTGAAATTGCCGTCATTATTGTTTTAGCGCTTATTCCAACGTTCGCAACTTTTCCTTACCGGATCAATATTTTCCTGTCCTGGGAGGGTGCTTATCGCATCGCCGAAGGTCAAATTCCTTACAAGGATTTTGGAATGCCGGTTGGTTATATGTATTGGGTAATACCTGCTTTCTTTTTCAAACTCTTTGGCGCAAAGCTGATCACATTGATCAAAGCACAGGCTTTCATCAACATTCTTGGTGGCCTTGCATTTCGTTCTATTCTTGGTTCGGCAGAGGTCAGGCAGCCCCTCAGATTCGCGGGGGTTCTGCTTTTTTGTCTCTCTTTTTCTTTTTTGAATTACTGGCCATGGTATAATCATACAGTGATCATTTATGAATTGATAGGGTTGGCATTTCTGATGCAATACTTCTTTCCGTCCTATATACGCCTGAGGTATGTGTTTGTGTCACTTGCCGGTGTATTTATATTTTTTTCATTCTTTACCAAGCAGGATGCGGGTGCACTCGGATTCCTGATCTGTGTGGTGTTGCTTGCGTATGACAGTGTTGTTCGCAAACAATGGATGGGGATAACATTGTTTCTCTTATCATTCCTTCTAACCGCCATAGCTATGACACTGCCCCTCCCTTCAACGGGCATGACTTATTGGTTCAATCATGGCCAGGCCCCTCACAGTTCGCGAATATCGATCAGCCATATACTATCTGAATTTCTGGGTGCATCCCAGTGGATCAAGTTTTACCTCGCGGCGATCATCTTATTGCTCTGGGCTCGAATCAATGCAGACAAAACATTATTGCGCAACCACGTGTTTGTGATCTTCAGCCTTTTAACTCTTGGCATACTTGCAGAAGCAGCTATCTTCCAGGTGACGAGTTATGTTCCTCAGGACAATAACATTTTCTTCCACAGCTTTGCAGCAGTGTTTCTTGTGTGGCTACTGATGCCACTGCTACATCTAAATGTCAATAATTGGAAAGGAGCAGCGTTCTTCGCTGCGGCTGTAATGTTGTGGTGGAGTCCGGTGTTTTGGCGATACATTGAACGGTTTGTTTTAAGGCCGGATGCAGTTGCTACAAATTACATCGCGCATGATGGATATAAGTATGCCACTACAGTTAACAAGAACACATATATGATCGAGTTGGATACTACAGATATTCCAATGGACCAATGGCGGGTGCCATCATTGCAG
Source organism: Bacteroidota bacterium (assembly GCA_023437225.1). Classification (GTDB taxonomy): domain Bacteria; phylum Bacteroidota; class Bacteroidia; order Chitinophagales; family Chitinophagaceae; genus Flavitalea. The sequence continues at coordinate 12,086 of JAEZGS010000008.1, forward strand.
TCGTTTGAAAAAATATTATTACCAGGGCCAACGGTCGACGGCATTGAACGACTGATGAGCGATACAATGTTTAAGAACAAGTCGGGCCTGAAAGTTCTAAACATGACTGAGCTCACACCGCTTGCTAAAGAAATGCAGTTTGAACTGGAGCGTGGCCCGGATTATCCCCTTTGGTTCCATAAAGGTGTTGGCATGTTTGAGAAAGAGACCAACATGTTTGTGGATCGAATCGAATCAAACCATTACGATCTGGTACTTTTTGAATACATACCATACCTGAATAATTTCTATCCATATGAAGTGCGTGATGCACTTAAGAAACATTATAAGCTGAAAGACCGGTTCCCGGCTCCACGAAAGCCAGCATCACATGCGTTTATTGAAGTATATGTACCGAACAGGCAATGATGCTTCAATCTCCCATAGAATACCTTAAAGGTGTTGGACCGCAAAAAGGCGACTCGCTGAGAAAGGAACTGAACATCCACACTTTCGGTGATCTTCTTGAACACTTTCCCTTCAGGCATATTGACCGCACCAGGGTCAGCCAGATAGCACAGATCACTCCACAGACTGAATTTATACAGATCAGTGGTCGTGTTACGAGCGTGGGCATTGCAGGTGAAAAACGTGCGAAAAGACTGATTGCCGAATTGAGAGATCAGACCGGCACCATCGAGTTGGTTTGGTTCCAGGGAATTCCATTCGTTCAAAAATTATTATCTATTGGCGGATCCTACCTTGTTTTTGGAAGGGTGAGTTTTTTCCAGGGAAGCCCGCAGTTAACACATCCGGAGATTGAAGAAATTCAGTCCCAAAAAGTAGAAGGTAAAAACTTCCTTGAACCCATTTATCCGAGCACCGAAAAGCTTAAGTCGAGGAGTCTTGGGGGTAAGCAGATTGGAAAACTCACTGCCACGCTTTTTCAAAGTATTAAGGAACACGATCTACCAGAAAACCTGCCCATTCCGGTTCTTGAATCTCTCAACCTGATGAACCGGTATAAAGCTTATGCAACTGCTCACTTTCCTCCGGATCATCAAAGCTGGCAACAGGCAATGAGGCGTTTGAAATTTGAAGAACTGTTTATTGCGCAGCTTCGGATGAATCTGCTGAAATCCGAACGCCACAGGTTTTCAAAAGGAGTCATTTTTTCGCAGGTGGGCGATCTGTTCAACTCGTTTTATCTGGAAAACCTTCCGTTCGAATTGACCAATGCGCAGAAACGAGTGATCCGGGAGATCCGCAAAGATCTCGGATCGGGCCGCCAGATGAACCGGCTTCTGCAGGGCGATGTGGGAAGTGGCAAAACGATAGTAGCACTTTTGTGTATGTTGTTGGCGTGCGACAATGGTTATCAGGCCTGCCTGGTAGCGCCGACGGAAATTCTTTCACAGCAACATTTCAAAAACATCCAGAAAATGGTGGAGGGCCTGCCGGTAAATGTGCGTTTACTCACAGGTTCGACACGATCCGCCGCCCGCAAGCAGACGCTCGCAGAACTAAAAGCCGGAAACATTCACATTCTCGTTGGCACCCATGCGATCTTCGAAGATGCCGTTGAATTTCAACAATTGGGTCTTGCAATCGTTGACGAACAGCACCGCTTCGGAGTAGCACAACGCGCCAAACTATGGACCAAAGCGGCGGTTCCGCCTCATATGCTGGTGATGACTGCCACGCCAATTCCACGCACGCTCGCTATGACAGCATATGGAGATCTCGATTATAGTGTGATCGATGAACTACCACCCAACCGCAAACCCATTCATACCGTACATCGATATGAGAACGTCCGTTCATCAGTGATGAGTTTCATACGGTCGGAAGTTGAAAAGGGAAGACAAGCCTATGTCATCTTCCCCCTGATTGAGGAGTCTGAAAAAGTAGATTATGAAAACCTGATGAAAGGTTATGAAAACGTTTTGGCATATTTCCCCGAGCCGAAATATTATATCAGCATGGTTCATGGACGGCAAACCGCTGAAGTCAGGGAAACGAATATGCAACGTTTCAAGAATGGAGATACTCAGATAATGGTAGCCACTACAGTGATAGAAGTTGGCGTTGACGTTCCTAATGCGAGCGTTATGGTAATTGAAAGCGCAGAAAAATTCGGCCTTTCACAGCTTCATCAACTTAGAGGTCGTGTAGGTCGCGGTGCGGAAAAAAGTTTTTGCATTTTATTAACTGGAATGAAAATAAATAAGGAGGCAAGGGAACGTTTATCAACGATGGTAGCCACTAACGACGGCTTTAAAATTGCTGAGAAAGACCTTGAAATAAGAGGGCCGGGAGACATTGAAGGAACACGGCAAAGCGGCGAATTAAATTTTAAGCTTGCAGACCTCTTACAAGACAGGGAATTGCTGGAGCTGGCAAAAAACTTTGCGGAAAAGATACTTACAAGCGATCCTGAACTGACTCATCCATCCAATACTCCTTTAAAAAATCATCTGAGATCACTCACCGGTAAGACGGCGTGGAGCCGTATTTCTTAAGCATTTGTTCCGGTGCGCATCTTTTATTCCAACAACGCTTTGAAATGTAGCTGGAATTCCGTTACTTATTACTAATTGTAAAACAACCAAGTCTTGGGCAGAAAATACTTAATCACCGTCCTCTGTGTTCTTATCTCTGTACCCATCATCGCTCAACATGCACCTGCACTTGAGTTTACTGAGAATAAAGGTCAGTGGGTAAACCAGGTCAAATTCAGAGGGCAACTGAACTCGGGAGCTTTTTATCTTCAGAATAAAGGTTTTACTGTTGTCCTGCATAATGAACAGGACCTGAAAAATATGATGGATCCGCTTCACAGGCCATCACAGATAACCCGAACTCCATTTGACAATGGCAAACAGGTTGACGACCGAAAGCGAGATGGAAGAGTCATTCGTTCACATGCTTACAATGTTTGGTTCAAAGGCGCTTCTGACGATGTCACCATTGTTCCCGAAAAGGCGGTCGAAGGTCTTAGCAATTATTTTATCGGAAATGATCGCAGCAAATGGGCGAGCAATGTAAAATCCTATTTCGCCCTTCTTTATAAAAATGTCTATCCGGGAATCGATGTTCGTTATTATTCTGAGTCGGGAAAGTTGAAATACGACCTGATCGTAAATCCTGGCGGCAATGTGGATGACATCGAACTGCAATATGAGGGCGTTAACGGGATATCCATCAGGAACAAAGAGCTTGTGATCAAAACTTCTGTTGGAGAAGTGCGGGAGCTTTATCCATACTCATTTGAATTTTCAAAAACCGCGGGCCGTCGTGATGTGGAATGCAGCTACGTACTTGGCGAAAACAACACCGTTCGGTTCAGAGTTCGGAATCATACTCCGGGCTCAACCCTTGTTATAGACCCTACCGTTGTATTTTCCAGTTTCACTGGCAGTCGCGCCGACCAGTACGGTTTCACTGCTACACCCGGGCCTGACGGAAGTTTGTATTCGGGCGGTATTGTATTTGGTGACAGCGGCAATCCGTTTCCAACGACGCCTGGAGCTTACATGGTCGATTACCAGGGCGGAAAGGTTGATATCGGAATCATGAAGTTCAGTTCCAATGGTTCCAGCAGAGTTTATGCGACCTATATTGGTGGAAACCAGGCCGACTATCCTCACAGTCTATTTTGTGATCCCCAGGGTAACCTTGTTGTTATGGGCCGTTCCTACTCCGGCACTGATTACCCGGGACAGGTTCTTGGAGGTGGCGGAGGGGCAGACATCGTTGTGACGAAGTTGAATGCTACAGGCAGTGGTATAATCGGTTCCCTTGTAATTGGCGGAAGTGCAGACGATGGCGTAAACATTTTTGATATGCAAGCCCAGGGAAGTGCTTCGCCCAAATCGTTGATGCAAAACTATGGCGATGATTCTCGTAGCGAAGTAATCCTTGACAGGGCAAACAACATATACATAGCGGCTCAGACAAAGTCAGCCAACTTCCCCGGCAGCAACAACGGATTTGGTACACAATTAAGTGGAAAGCAGGACGGAATTGTGATCAAGATAGATCCCAGCTGCAATAACATCATCTGGTCTAATTACCTCGGGGGAGCAGAAGACGATGGAGCGTTTGTACTAGCCATCAATCCGGGCAACCAAAATATTTATGTCGCAGGTGCCACTTCCAGCCAGAACGATTTTCCGGGAAATAAGAGCGGCACAATACATCCGACTTTCCGTGGAGGCATGTCCGACGGATTCGTTTCCATTCTTTCAAACGATGGAAGCACGTTGCTGAAAACAACCTTCCTTGGAACTCCGGCTCTTGACATCATTTACGGCATCCAGTTCGACCGGCTCGGCTTCCCTTATGTGATGGGCATTACAAGGGGCACCTGGCCGACCACTACCAACGTTGGCTTCATCAATCCCAATACAAAGCAGTTTGTGGCAAAGCTGAGGACCGATCTTTCGGCGTTTGTTTATTCAACTACTTTTGGTAGCAGCACCTCGAAACCAAATATGTCACCCGTGGCGTTCCTCGTGGACCGTTGTGAGAATATCTATATTTCAGGATGGGGCGGCTGGATCGATCCTGGTTCACAGGATCCTTTCGACCTTGCAGGGGTTGCGGGCATGCCAATTAGTGCCGATGCAGTTAAGCGCAATACGGATAATAAGGATTTCTATTTCATCGTAATTCAGAAGAATGCGGCGGCTTTGCTGTATGGAACTTTTTTTGGACAGGATAATGGCGAAGGCGAACACGTTGATGGCGGTACAAGCCGCTTCGATGAACAGGGAGTAATTTACCAGGCGATGTGTGCTAACTGCGCAGGCGGAGCCACTTTTCCAACAACGCCAGGAGTTGTAGGACCTGTTAATGGAGCCCTCCCCTCTGGTTGTAACCTCGCTGCCGTTAAGATAGCATTCAATTTTGCCGGTGTTGCGTCGGGACCAAAAGCTTATTACAACAATGTTCCGGACTCATCAGGGTGCGCTCCATTTACAGTTACGCTCCGGGATACCGTCCTGAATGCGAAATCTTACGAATGGAGTTTCGACGATGGAAGTCCCACTGTGATAACTGACCAATTTGAAATAACGCATACGTTCCAGAACGTGGGTAATTATCTGGTACGACTCATCGCGGTTGATAGCAATACATGTAACATACGCGATACACAATTCATACGCATCCGGGTTACAGACAATATAGCAACACTTGGTTTCAATGCCGTTAAACAGGCGCCATGTGAATCATTGACATATCGCTTTGATAATACTTCTACGGGTAGCGGTGTTCCATTCGGTGCTCAAAGTTTTATCTGGGATTTCGGCGATGGCAGAAGAGAGCCGTCCGGCTTCGGTTCGATGACACATACATTTGCTGCTCCCGGAACATATAATGTCCGATTGATTTTAGTAGACACCAATTATTGTAATTCTCCGGACTCGATCACTCAAACCGTCAGGGTCGCACCCCTGGTGGATGCGAGATTTGAAATTCCAGGCACTGGCTGCGCACCGTTTACAGCCAATTTCCTGAATACTTCTTTGGCGGGACAAAGCTTCTTTTGGGATTTCGGCGATGGATCTACATCAACAGAAGCGAATCCAACACATCTTTATCCGAACCCCGGCTCATATCGTGTGCGATTGATTGCAGTGGACCCTGCAACCTGCAATGTGCGTGATACCACCGAAATGGTGTTCAACGTTGCGGGCATACCAACTGCTGACTTCACACATGCCCCGATTCCTCCCGAGGTGAACAAGCCAACGGTTTTCACAAACCTTTCGACAGGTGGCGTGAGTTATAAGTGGTTGTTTGGTGATGGCGATTCCACGGTGAAAACCACATTGGACACCGCAATTCATCAGTATGTAGCAACGGGTGTTTATAATGCATGTTTGATCACTTACAATGCGGCAGGATGTACGGATACAATTTGCAAAACTGTTGAAGCACGTGTAGAGCCCGGGCTCGATATACCCAATGCATTTACACCAGGAAAGTTTGGAAATAACTCGGTGATCCGGGTCGCAGGCTTCGGTATAGCAAAAATGACGTGGCGCATTTACAATCGGTGGGGACAAAAGGTGTTCGAAAGTACAGATCCCCGCTATGGATGGGATGGAATGTACAAAGGCGCTATTCAACCAGTGGACGTTTATGCCTACACCCTGGATGTAGAGTTTTTCGATGGGGTTAAGGTGCGACGAACAGGTGATATAACCCTTCTCAAATAGAGTAAAAATATTTTTATGATTAAGAGGCGAAACAAAGATTCGATGGGTGGCCGGAACAACTGGGGTATGATAGCAGCCTTAACAAGTGTGCTTATGCTCAATGCAATTGCCTCCTTTTCGCAGGATCTGCACTTTTCCCAATGGTTCCATTCACCACTGGCGACAAATCCGGCAAATACGGGGTTTATTCCTGATGCTGATTACAGGGTCGGCGCTAATTATCGCAATCAATGGTCTACCGTAATGACCGTTCCCTATAAAACCTTCAGCGTTTTTGGTGACGCGCAACTTTTTCGCGACAGGATTGAGACCGGCTGGGTCGGGCTGGGAGGACTGATTCTTCGTGATGTAGCCGGATCGGGGCAGCTCACTTCAACCAGGGTCAATGGTTCGATTGCTTATCACCAGATGTTGGGAGTGGCGCATTTGTTATCTGCCGGATTCAATGTTGGCTGGGCAAACAAACGTATTAATTCTGCTGACCTGAAATTCCCTGATCAGTTCGATGGAAAATTTTTTGACAATACCCTGCCAACAAGTGTAATCATTGATAATCCCAACGTCAATTATTTTGACTTCCAGGCGGGTCTGAATTACGCATATTTCCCTACGGACGATCTTTATATAAATGCAGGCGTTTCAGTAAGCCATCTTAACAAGCCGAGGGCTTCGTTCTTCGCAACTGAAGACCAGACAGTGGATGACCGCATAGCTCAACGATACACTCTTTTCGCAAATGCAAGTTACAAGATGAGCGAAATGCTGATCATAAATCCGATGGCATACTACACACAACAGGCAGGATCTTCAGAGATCGTCGGCGGCGCATCATTTAATTATAATTTATCTGGCGATGGCATGATGCAATTGATCGGAGGATTGTATTATCGGCCGGGGGATGCCCTTGTTCCAATGGTGGGCTTTGAATGGAACAGTATAAGACTAAGTTTCACTTATGACGCAACCCAATCAGGCATGAAACAGTATAACAACATGCGAGGTGCATCTGAATTTGCGTTACTGTACCATGGCTTGTATCGGGATATGAGCGGCTTAAGGCAATCGTTCTGCCCTACCTTCAAGCAATAACCTGAAGGAATGGTTTTTGTACCTGCTCTTTCCTGAAAAGAGGAAGTATGAAAAACGAGTGGATTCTTATAATTGCATTGAGCGTGATAGCTTGCATATCGTGCAGCAAGGATGAAATGGAGGAACCAAAAAACAATCCTTCTCCAACTCAGATTCGTGGCTGGCTGCAGGATAAGAAATGGGTGATCGTATCCAATGTAAGCATTGACTCACTCAACAATGTGCTGGACCTGATGCAGGACGTGGAAAACTTTAAGCTCGATGATTATTTTTTCTTCAGACCAGATTCAACCTATGAACTAAACGATAACCTTTTGCTTCGTAACGATACAGCCACACGGATCATCGATGCAGGCAAATGGGAACTCTCGGATGATGCGCAGCTGCTAAGGCATAGTGATACGTATACGACGACTTATCATCCGGCAACAATAAAGGAGATTACCGATTCAACTTTGTTCCTCGAAACACGGTTTGAATCCGACAGGAGTGCGATTCAAACAAAATATCGAAGGATCGAGTAAGACAGGTCAAAAACATTAACTCATGCTTCTTCAACCTTCAGCCGTAAAAAAAATTGCGATCTTCCGGGCCCTGCAACTAGGCGATATGTTATGCGCCGTTCCGGCGATCCGGGCATTACATCATGCGTTTCCGGATGCAAAAATTACTCTCTTGGGATTGCCCTGGGCTACATCCTTTGTCAATAGATTCAATCAATATATACAGGAATTCAAATGGTTCCCCGGTTTCCCAGGTCTCCCTGAACAACCCTTCAAAGCGGACGAAACTTTGCGCTTCCTGCACGAAATGAATGAAGAAAAGTTTGACCTGATCCTTCAGATGCAGGGCAACGGAGCGATAGTCAATCCATTGATACCTTTAATGGGCAGTACCATATCGGCGGGATTTTGTAAAGCTGATGATTATTGCCCTGATACCAATCTATACCTTCTTTATCCCGAAGGCATTCATGAAAAAGACAGACACCTTCGGCTGATGGATAATCTCGGAATTCCCCGTCATGGCGATGAAATGGAATTTCCATTGTTTCCACAGGATGAAATAGAACTTCAACTTTCAGGCATTGACCTGAGGGCAGGATCCTATGTATGTATACATCCGGGATCGAGGGGAACCTGGAGGCAATGGCCACCGGCTTTCTTTGCAATGTTAGGGGACGTATGTACGAAGAATGGAAAAACTGTTGTGCTGACCGGTACTAACGATGAGCTCGAAATAGTACAACGCGTGGCGAACAAAATGCAGTCGAAGCCCATAATTGCTGCGGGTAAGACTTCACTTGGAGCTATGAGTGTTTTATTGCGTGATGCATATGCACTGATCTCCAACTGTACCGGGCCTGCACACATCGCCGCGGCATTGCGCACTCCCACAGTTGTTATAAGCATGGATGGTGAACCCGTTCGGTGGACGCATGTATATGATAAGATCCATTTCGCTCTTGATTGGACTACCAATCCTGACCTCGATCTTGCCATCAGTGCAACCGAACAATTGCTTGCCCAGGATCTTATTCGATTTGCGGATGATGCATTAGCGTAAGAAGCCTTTCACAGCATCAACTATTTCTGATTGCGTTGGCCAACAGGCCACCGATTGATACTTGTGTTGCACAAATCGAAGCACTTCATTTTTGCTCTGAAGTTTTTCGCTTACCGGAAAATAAAAAACCTTCTGTTTAGTAGACCATGGAGTATGCTGTGGATTGGTCATCGCATATAATACTACAACCGGTTTTTTTAGGGCTGCTGCAATGTGGATGGTGCCGGTGTTTACAGACAAGACTAGCCTCGATATACCAATAGCGGCAACGAACTCTTCAAGTGTGAATACACCCACCATAGAATAAATATTTTTGATGGCGCCACCATTTGCGATGCGGATTGAATCCACAATACTGTTTGCTAGTTGCTGTTCGGAACTTACACCTGTGATCACAATTTGATGGCCTTCAATTGCAGCGAGTTCGCTGGCCAGTGAAGCCCATTTATCAATTGGATACTGCCTTTTCGTTTCACTCACCCCAGGATGCAAGATGATCCATGGTCTTTGTAAGTCAACACCAGCATCAATCAATTTTTCTGTCGCGGAATTGATGGCCTTTTGTTGGCTATTCAAATACATCTCCGGGTGAGAAACGGCTCCGATAAACTCAACTAATTTAAGATCACGTTCTACCTGATGCCGAATGATTGAATACGGTTCAGGATCAGGCAACCAATCGGTTAAAAGATCATATGGATTTTCCCGGCAGTAAGCAAGTCGCCGGGGAATACCTGCCATGTAAGCCACAAACGCCGCGGGCAGAGGGTTTTGACTGAAGACCGAAAATATGATCACCCCGTCAAAGCTTCGTTCTCTTAAAATCTCAACTAGATTATTGATATCGCCGATATTTGACTTTGCATCAGACCGGACCCATGGTGCATCAAATTGAATCACATCATCAATGCAGTCGATCATTGATGAAATACCAACTCCCATTGAAGATGTAAGCAAAGTTATTTTGCAACCAAAGGCTTTTTTTAGCGACCTCATTGCCGGCGAAGACATAATTACATCACCCAGATTGTCCGCCCTTACGCAAAGCAGATTTCTGCAGGTCGACCATTCTTCCTTCATTATGATAGCTAAGAGATTGTTTAATGATTGGCGGAAGATCCCACCAGTTCTTAATTGTATGATCCGGCGAACGCGTTTCTGTGATTAGCCATTCCGTCTCATTTCCATTGTCTAGCAAAACCCCGCGACATCCTGCGGATTTACCTGCCTCTACATCGTCGAGAATGTCACCTACCATCCATGACTCATTCAAATCAATCTGGTGATCAAAAGCGGCCTTCAAAAGCATACGCGGCTTCGGCTTTCGACAATTACATACGGTAGCGTATTGCTGTACAGTAGCGTTAGGCAGATGGGGACAATAATAGAGATCCAGAAGTTCAAGGTCATGCTGCAGCATTATATCAGCAATACGCCTCTTAATACCCGCAACCTTCTCTTCATTAAAATAGCCAAGTGCAATGCCCGGTTGATTTGTAATCACAATAAATTCAAACCCAAGATCCCTGATTGATTGAAGCGACTCCGCTGCGCCCTCATTGAATTCGATCTTAGATGGATCAGCATTATAAGAAACATCTTTCAACAATGTTCCATCTTTATCAATGAAAAGTACCTTCCTCATGATCAATCAGGCCGCGCGACTTTTCTTTTTCTCGTCACGTGTTTTTTTACTGGCAAATTCAGTCAGTTGAACTTCTTCATAAACTTCTGCCATCATTTGAGCTACGTGTCTCCACGTAAACAAAGCGTTTACGCGGCTCACACAATGTCTTCGCATGGCTGCATGCCAGTCCGGATTATTTAATACGAGGTTTACGTTGAGTGCAAGCGTCTTTGGATCGTTCGGTGGAACCAGTAATCCTGTCTTTCCATTTACAACCGTATATTTAATGCCTCCCACATTTGAACCTATAACCGGAGTTCCGCAGGCCATCGACTCAAGCGGCGTGATGCCAAAGGGTTCATACCATGGTGTGGTGATGAACAAGTCTGCGGCTGAATAGTAATATTTCAATTCATCACGTTTCTTATTTCCTATAAACAGTATTTGATCACTAACGTTTTCTTCTTCAGCTATCCGCTGCAACCTTTTTAGTTCCGGTGTTGTTGGATTAGGGCAATCATTTTCGCCCCCTACAATTAGAAGCTTGCATGAAGTTCCAAGATCTCTCAACCGGGCAACTGACCGGATCACATTATCAACTCCTTTCCTTGGCACCATCCTACCCAATTGAAGAAGTATTCGCTCATCCGGATCCAACCCCAGGATACTCCGGGCTTGCGTCTTTGGTACTGGTTGAAATTCTGAAGGATTAAAACCGCACGGTATTACCGAAATCGATGATTCACGTGCGTCATAAAAATGGATAAGATCCTTTTTATCCTGGGGACATTCAGCAATGATCTTATCAGCATTTGCAACAATCTGGCGTTCTATGTCGATACGTTCAGAAGGAAACTTGTCGTCCTCTCCCTGGTGAATTCTCCTGATGATTCCGAGCGCATGAAAGGTAACAACGTAGGGGATACCAATTTCCTTTCTGATATGGTCAGCTACAAGCGCAGACATGAAAAAATGTGCATGCACGAGAAGATATTGCTGTTGCTGATTTCTTATGAAATTGACCATATTAACCTTAAACTCATCCATCAGAGGAAGCAGCTGTTCTTTTGGAAGACACTCAATGGCGCCTGCCTTTATATGTATAACCCTAATACAAGGTTTCCATTCGTACACCATCGGTAGTTCGGGATCTTCCCAGCGCGTAAACACGTCTACATCATATCCCAGTGAAGCAAGTTCAATAGCTGTTTGTGCAACATACACATTTTGCCCACCACTATCGACACCTCCGAGACTAGCTAGTGGTGATGCATGGTCGCTAATGAACGCGATTTTCTTTTCCATAAATTATACTTGGAATGGAATGGTTTCAATTTTAGTACCATCCTTGACGCAATGTCAGAACCGCTTCTGACAATTTTTTGAGTAGAATATATTCCTCGCTTGTTGATAGTTTGCTGTTTTGACTTAAATTACCTTACAAACAAATCACCATTAACAACGATTGTATGCAAAACTCACGCAGACGTTTCCTGAAACACAGTGCAATGACCGTTGCAGGAAGTATGGTTTTCTCTTCCGCCCTTATGGCTGCAGGTAATAAAAAAGCAAAAGAGATTGTCGGCATTCAGCTTTATTCGGTGCGCGACGATATGAAAAAAGACCCTCTTGCAACTTTGCAGGCGCTTTCAAAAATGGGATATCGATCGGTTGAACATGCCAATTATGTGAATCGTAAGTTTTACGGCTATTCTCCGGTCGAATTCAAAAAGGTCCTCGCAGATCTCGGAATGAAAATGGAGAGCGGCCATACGGTTTTAAGCAAGAAACAATTAAATGAGGCGGGCAATGATTTTACTGACGAATGGAAATATACAATTGAAGACGCTGCTACCGTAGGACAGATGTATGTGATAAGTCCATGGATGGATGCAGACATCCGTAAAGACCACACAAAACTGCTGAAGCTCATTGAAGTGTTCAATAAGAGCGGTGAGCTTTGTCAGAAGCATAATATGAAGTTTGGTTATCATAATCACGACTTCGAATTCAGCGAACAACTCAATGGGTTGACGCTTTATGATATCATACTTCAAAACTCTGATCCAAAATATGTGATTCAACAGTTGGATATCGGCAATATGGTAAACGGAGGTGCAAAAGCAATGGACTTGTTGAAGAAGTATCCGAATCGCTTTGAATCAATGCACGTAAAAGATGAGATCAAAGCTCAGGGTGGCGAGGACAAGTTTGAGAGTACGATACTGGGCAAAGGAATCGTTGGGACGAAAGAAGTGTTGGACTGGGGCCGCAAACATGGTGGCACCACGCATTTCATCATCGAACAGGAATCTTACCAGGGAATGGCTCCACTAGATTGTGCCAAAGAAGATCTTGAGATCATGAAGAAATGGGGTTATTCATAATAACGATTTATTTCCATTGAATGGTTCAATAAAAAAGGGTCGAAGCAGTTGCTCGACCCTTTTTCTGTTATACTTGTTATCAATTTACTCTCATCATTTTATTTACAGATGCGACTTTGCCGTTGACTTTGATCGTCACATAGTACATTGAAGTTTGCCCGCTCCATGTGAAGCCACTAAGCCTGATCTGGTTTGGCCCAACAGGTAACGAACTGTAATCTTTCGCCAATACCACTTTACCGTTCACATCGTAAACCTCTGCACGCACCTGATCATTCGGATCTTTATGATCATAGTCAATAACGATCTGATCTCTGAATGGATTTGGATACATACGAACAGAAGTTATTGCCGGCCTGTCAGTAATTGTGCTGTCCTGCACCAGTGTTGGTGCCTGGCTTGTTCGACCTGAACTTGTACCATCCACTCTCGTGTACTCGTGAATGATCATCCCCGCATTAAAACCATACGCTGCGTTGTCGGTTGTAGAGAACTTAATCAACAATTCGCCATTCTCGTCAGGGAATACATCGTGTATATAAACCATCTTGGTTGTATTCTCCCATGAATTCAGGTATACTGTTCTATCTCCAATGGTATAGGTTGCAGTGTAGTCACCCTTGAACCATCCTGCAGGGCCGGAACTTCCAACAAATCCAATACTATATTTTCTTGAGTGATTCAGTCCCGAGATTCGCATTGTACTTACCTGTGTTCTGTCCAACCAATAGCTTGCTAATAGAACATTGTCCGGAACAACTCCTGAATTATTACCTGTTACATGACCAGCGTTGAACTCACCATTGAACACTTCTTCGAGTGCAATGGACATTCCTGTGTTCACTCTTGATTGGTTCACCAGGTTGTCAACTTTGAATGGACTTGTTGGAATTGAAGCAAGATTATTCCAGGTTGTTGGCGCATTGGTTACAGTGTAATTGAAATTAATATTCACATGTGAGGCAGGTGTTGTCACAAAAGCCTTGTTACTAAAATCACTGTATGCAGTTCCTGTTCTTGTTCGGATCCTGAACCAATACCTGGTATTAGACGCAAGGCCCGTAACGCGCGCCGACGTTGTATTTGCTGCGAAGCTGCTAGTAACTAATCCCTGTGTGAATAGCGAGTCGGTTGCCCGTTGTAAAACATATCCGCCGGATGCGTTTTCTGTGGCAGAACGGTCAACCCATGTTAACGTTACCGCCGAACGATCAACAGCTTCCGCTACCAGGTTCAATGGATGAAGTACTGCAGACGGTGCAAACTCTTCGATAACAACCGCATTCAGATAGATGGTAACCTTGTTATTTACTTTTCTAATTGTAACAGTAATGTTTCCACTTCCATCAGGTGTGAGGCCGTTTAAGTTAGCGGTCTCCTGGCTGTTATATCGACTATTCAACACATCTTTCTGTGTTCCGGCACTAAACTCAACAGAAGCATCAGTGCCCTCATTTCGACTACCAATGAAAGACAGGTTATAACGCATCGCCGGATTTAATCCGCGGAAAGTCATACGATGCAGTGAATCGGTTTGAGCAATGCCGGAACCGAGTATGTAATCCGGATAAATGCCACTGTTATTGCCAGTGATGAAGCCTAATGTATTGATCGATTTCCACGCCGTTACATTGAGTATGGAGAATGGCGTTGTCTGACCTTTGTCATCCAATAATCCACTCTTCGTTGCATTGGCTCCAATAACACCGGTCCATGTGTTCCATGGCTTTTCAACTGTTGTTGCTGAACCAAAATTCACGTACACAGTGCGAGTACTTTTATCGGACACTATGATCGAAAACTTCTTCTCACTGCTATTGCCCTTATCATCGCTCGCCTGAAGTGTGAGCTCATATATTCCAATATCCTGCTGCGCTGGCGAAGCGACAATCTGGTATGCACTTCCGCTGCCTTTATTGATGGTAACAAACAATGGAGCATTCAACAATTTTACGGTAAGTACATCGCCTGCATTGTCAGTAATATTCACTGACTGCAAATGGGATGAGTTGCCTTCAACGAAAACATTAACCGGCTGGCCCACTACAGGTGCAGTATTTCCAGGTATCGCGTATGTTTCATTACTTTTCGCGCTAACGTAAGTGTTATTGATAGCAACAATATAATAGTAATACCGTGTAAGATTAGTTACAGATCGATCTGCGTATGCATTCACATTCGCTCCTACTGTTGCAATGAGCGCATATGCCGTATTGGTGGATGTAGATCGATATATCCGGAATCCCGTTTCGTTGCCTGAATTATCATTCCAGCTAAGGCTGACAGCACCAGTCGTGGGTGTTTCTGCCATCAAATGCGACGGTGCATCAGGTATCGGAGTACTTGCTGCAGAAGAAGTAAGGGCATTCGTTTCTGCGGCCTCAGATTCTCCGTTTGTTGATACCGACCTAATCCGATAATAATATCGCGTAGATGCTTTCAGGTTTGAGTCAACATAGAAAGTCGCATTCGCCGCCATTCTCGCAACATTTTCATATGGTCCCTGCGGAGCAAGAGAGCGCGCGATCTCGAAACCTGTTTCATTCGAACTAAGATCTGTCCAGTTCAGTCGCACCTTGCTGCTTGAGATACCAGTGCCTGTGAATGATCCTGGTTTTGCAGGAACAGGAGGCAATGATGAATTCACGGTTGTAAAGAATTCTTTGTAGATCCTTTCCCGTTGCAAACCTGAATTGCTCCACCAAAAGAGTTGCAAATTGTCGCTTCCGGTGCGCTCGAAATATGCAATTGCAATTGGGTGGTAACCCCGCTTCAGAGTTATAGATCCGGTTCTTGAACGAGCTGAATGGGTACTATCGTTTTGAACAACCGGTGTGCCTGTATAACTGTAGGATCCTATGTACAACTTGCTTCCTTCATCAGAAATCGTTTCAAAGGTATAAGTTGCATCTTCTGGAATGAATATGTAACCCTCATAAAGAATCGCATAATTATCAGCCTGTGTGCGGAAAGTTGCATTGGAACGAACCGTATCTATCACACCAGTTTTAGAAGGTGTAATTGTTGAAAAGTTCGGCAGCTTTGTGTACGATCCATTGTAATATTTGTAACCCACACCCTGCTTATGCGTGAATCCTGTAACCTGGTTACTATGAGCAGATTCATTGTCGCTTGAGTCAATTGCTTTCACGGTAAATGCGTAATACTTTGACGCAGCAAGTCCGTAAACTTTGAAATAAGTATTGCGCGTGCTGTATAATTTTTTTCCATCCACATAAACATCATATCTCTTAACACCGATGTTATCTGTTGATGGATTCCATGCCAGCGCAACCGATGTCTCAGTGCTTCCCTTGTAGAACACCCTCGGGGATGTTGGGATGACATCATCTTCCTTTGTTTTCACAATCGCCTCATTGCTTGCTACGGCCGCACCGGTATTGTTTACCGACCTCACAACATAGTAGTAGATCTTATTATCATTGAGTGCTGTATCTGTGTAGGTACTATTGTTTGCCGGGTTTCGTCCGATGAAAACATAAGGTCCGCCTGGCTTTTCTGAGCGATAGATCTCAAAGCCTGTTTCATCATAAGTTGGAGATGCTTTATCTGTCCAGGTGAGTTTGATCTCACCATTATTTTGAGGTACTGCTTCCAAATTTGTGGTTGCATCAGGCTTCGGAGTTCCGTTGGCATTAACGACAGTGAATGTTGCTGACGCAAGCGACCCGCAATCCGACTGTTCAAATGTTTTAGCATAATAAGTTCCTGCTGGTGCATTGTAAACCTGTGAACTGGAAACAAGGGCATTGTCGCTGCTGCGATACCATTCATAACGAACATAGCCATCGGGCAATGTAAGAGGAACGGTGGTCTTATTATCGAGCGAAGGAAGCACTATGCTGTAGTTTCCGGCTACCGTGATGTTTGGAGTTTGTGAAGTTGACTTAGACTTTATAACAGCCGGAATTGGCGACCATATAGACCACTGAGCTGTGGCTGTTCTTTTGAATCTCACCCGGTATGTTCCAAACGACTTAACAACGATCTCGTTGCCGGTAAAACTGCTGACAACCGAAGTGTTTTGTACAGTATTGACGCCGTTTGTACGGGTAGCTATGGTTGCTCCATTCCATTGCCATTCGTATGCATAAAAGCCCTGGGTAATACCAAGGCGCGCATCGATGGGTGAACCGGGGCAAAATTCACTTCGCTGGAAAAAAACCAGAGGGTTGGCTTTATGTGCACGATTAAGATAATCCAGGAAGCCGGGCTCTTTCCAGTGATATGACCAGACAGCATGGCCCCTGTCAGGATACAACGTGTACTTTATGTCTCCGCCAAGGTTCTTCACCTGGTTCAATGTATACTGAGCCGCGCTTGGCGAGGGATTTGTATCTTTTCCGCCGGTGGCAAACCACATGGGAATGTGAATGAAATTTCCATAATTGATCTTCATCCCTGCCGATGCAGAAGGAAGTATGGAAGCGATCTTTTGAGGAAAATACTCTGCCATTTTCCAATCAGCACTTCCCCCGGCTGAGAGACCTGTAAGGGAAATCCGATTGTCATCTACCCGAACGTATTTTATGAGGGAATCGATCAAAGCAGATACTGCGGTGTAATATCCTGACAGCGAAGTGCCCCATGAGCCCCAACAGGTACCGTCTGCAGGTACCATCTGTGGGTAAAGCAGGAATCCATCAAATGTGTTGTTATCGACATTTGTACGAAAATAATTCGCCCCCAGTGCAAGATGTTTTTCATTGTTGTAAACTCCACCATTGGAAGGGCATCCTGACTCACCAGCGCCATGGAAGAAAAGCATCATGGGATACTTTTTGGCCGAACTGTCGGGATTTCGGTAGCTGCGTGGGAATTTTAGCCTGAAAGCAACCCCTTTTGTTCCTACTCGGATGTAATATGATTTGAAGGAACTTGCATCCCAGGAGCCGGTGCCTGTGCTTACTCCATTAGTGATTACAGAAACCCATTTCTGCAAACCACTGAGATTAGGATTCGGGTTCGCAGCCGAACCTAAAGGCTGGGACGAACTCCACCGAACAATCGGGTCAAGCGGATCAAAAACGTTTTGGGCTTTCACCGCCAGCCCTGATAACAATACAATGGCTGTGAGAGGTAAAAATAGTCTCATAATACGGAATTGACGTATCTGGAAGTTGGTTTAAGAAATAACGGGAAATACCAGGCATGCCCGGCAGGTTTCGAAGGATTGGTAAGAGCAGTAATGCAAATCCCGTTCCTAATGTTAAAATTTCAGAAAACGATCTTCTTTATCCCGGATCAATGAGGCAAAAAACACCTTTCGTTATCAACGAGGCTTCGCGATCGCGTCTACTATCAAAACCCAATCGCTACCGCGCCCGGATGAATGAGGCCTGAAGCCAGCCTTAGCAATATTTTTAAAAGGTTCCAGTTTCTTGAGTTCCCCGTCCCTGGGATTGAACCAGGACGCCTGGATAAAATCAGACCTAAGGGCGGAAGTATTTACTGAGATCGAATCCCCGAGTGGAGTATAAACCATAATAAAACTTGAGTCGGCGGATATAGCGGCAACCATGTGTGATTGGTCTTCAGGGTTTGAATTTACAATCAAAGAATTGTTCATTCGCATGTTGGTCCAGTTCCGCGACTCAAACAGCCGTTTCATTATTCCCATCTGGTAAGCGCCTGGATGATCCAACGCTGTCTTCCAGTTGGTGCGTGCCCACGAAACCGGCGCTCTGCCGAATGTGTAAAATTGCCAGATGTTGTGATTACCATACGTGTGTCCAAAGGCACCGGCCATAACACTCCAATACGCACACTGCCTTGCGTCAACATCATCCATCCAGCCGTTTTTAACCGGGTTGAAGTCGTTAGGATGATCCTCATACCTTGGCTCTCCATCGAGATGCGGTTTTCGAGGAACCATCTGCTTGTGTTTTATTGTGAATAAATAATTTCTCGATTGCTGGCTATGTCCTGTTTGCGACATATGAAAATCTATCCAATCATCTTCTTTGAAAAAATCAGAGGAACTTTTTCCCCCCTGCGGATGGAAGGTCATAAGATGCTTCCCGCCATCGCCCTTTTTCAGCCCTGCAGCCATTGCCCTGAGGATCTCATAATCCTGCGGCTCCTCACAATCCCGATCTCCTCCCAATACCCACACAATGTTTTTATCGCGATAGCGGCGACCCACATATTCTCCAAACAACGCTGCGTTTTTTGTATTAAACACTTCAGGACCCACGCCCCATTTTTTGTTCCATTTGTCGCCCCACGATGGAAGCATCGCGATCACTAGCCCTAACCCGTTTGCTTTCCTTACTACATAATCTACGTGTTTGAAATATGCCTCGTTTGGTCGGGCGGGATCTTCACCGATCAGTGGCAGATCGCCATAATAATTCGGTACCCGCAGACCATCAAGTTCTGCGAGCACCACTGCCTGGATAACTGTAAATCCTTTCCTCGCCCGGTTTTCCAGGTATTCATCAGCCTCCTCTCGGGACAATCGATGAAAAAGTTCCCATGCGGTATCTCCAAGCCAGAAAAATGGCTTACCGGATTTCGTAACCAGGTGATCTTTATCCGGACTAACACTAAGTTGCGCAAATGTATTTTCCACAAACAATAGAATCAGGCAGGTAAATAATGATCGAAGCATAGCATGTCATTAAGTGATGTGATGAACAATATAAGATCGAATAAGTAGATTTACAATTACGAGATATGAAAGAGATACATTCGATTATAAACGCTTACTCGCAGATCGATTTCACCACTACATCAGCGGCCCTCGCAACAGTTGTGGGAGTTGAAGGATCTTCATACAGGCGCATGGGCGCACGGATGCTCGTGCTGGAGGATGGTTCGGTTCGTGGTGGCATAAGTGGTGGCTGTCTTGAAGGTGATGCCCGTCGCCGGGCCCAGAAAGCTATGCAAGATCAAAAGGCTTCGATTCATACATATGACACCACGCGTGACGATGAACACCAGGTGGGTGTTGGCCTTGGTTGCAACGGCATTATTGATGTATTGCTCACTCCATTGAACGGACATTATGATGTGGTGACACACCTTAAAGAGATGGTTTCAAAACGATCGCCTACGCTGATGATCACTTCTTTATCTGATAGCGAATACTGGAAAAAAGGTGATACAAAAATATTTGATTCAAAGTTCGATGAGACTTCCGTGCCTCTATACCTGCGCGATGCATTTTTGTCTACCGCCCAACAATGTATTCACGATCGATCATCATGCAAAAAAGAACTTGACAAAGATTGCATATTCTTTTTCGAGCTGCTCATGCCTGCAACGCAATTGATATTGTGCGGTGGCAATTACGATCTGTTTCCACTGGCAAGGATCTCAAAAGAACTTGGGTGGGAAACAAAGATTGTATGTAACAAGTCAAGAGCATCGCATGAAATGTTTCAACTTGCTTCGATCTACGATCAGCGAGGCAACGAGTTGCCGGCTATCGATGAATTCACTGCAGTGATCCTTATGTCACATGATTTGAAAACTGATACCGAAAATCTTCAGCGCCTCATTGGCTCAAATGCGCGCTACATCGCTATCCTGGGCCCGGCGAAGCGTCGTGAGAAAATTTATTTTTCACTCCGGGAGGCGGGATATGACCTCGACAAATTACAGGATAAGTTACATGCACCGGCTGGTTTGGATATAGGCGCAACAACGCCTGAAGAGATCGCGATTTCCATCGTTTCAGAGATCATTGCATTTTTTCACAATCGCCCCGGCACCTTTCTTCGTAACAGACAGGGTGCGATTCATTCCAGTGAATGATCTCGCTAAACGGTCAGTGAGAAAGGCATACTACGGATCCTTTTACCGGTCAGATCAGCGATGGCATTTACCAAAGCAGGGGCAAAAGGTGGCAGTGCGGGCTCTCCCACTCCGCCTGGCTTCTCGGTATTTTCCACGATATGTACCTCGATGGAAGGAATCTCGTTGATCCTCGGCATGCGGTATCGATCGTAATTCTTTTCAACGGCCATACCATCTTTAAAGGTAGTCTGATGTGTGATCGCTGCGCCAAGAGCCATGACAATACTACCTTCCACCTGAGCACCGATGATATCAGGATTTACGTACCAGCCACAGTCAATTACTGCAATGACTTTATCTATGCTTATTTTACCATCGGGCTTTTTAGAAACCTTCACCACTTCACCCACTGTGCTGTCGAAACAGTGTGTTACAGCCACACCCCAACCATCGTTAGGCTTCCTGTTTTTCCATCCGCTTTTTTCTTCGAGTTCTGAAAGTAGTTTCAACGTTCTTTCATTCCGCACATTCTGACGCCTGAATTCAATGGGATCCAGCTTTGACGCAATTGCCAACTCATCGATGAAAGATTCATACGCGAAAGCATTTGTGGATGCATATACAGAACGCCACCACATAACCGGTATATTGGTTTGCGTTGGAACATCTGCAAACCTGTAAGCAGGAATCGTTTCAAAATAACTTTCCAAAAATCCTTCAGAGGTTGAATAATTCGGAGTTGTATTCTTCGACGGTTCATCCTGGTGTCCCATATTCTTAGCTGCCATCTTCCCTTCAAAAGCAACGATCTTATTATTCTCCAACACGGCCTTGCAGGCATAATTAGCCGCAGGCCTGAAAGGGCCTTGTGTCATATCATCTTCCCGGCTCCATACTACCTGTACAGGAGCTTTAATTTCCTTCGAGATCACAACTGCTTCATAAGGGTAATCGGTAAAAGCTTTTCTACCAAATCCTCCACCAAGGAAGGTCATATTAACCGTAACCTTTTCTTTAGGCAGTTTGAATTTGTCGCTTAGAAAATTACGAACCCAGTCGGGCGCCTGTATTGGTCCCCACACTTCAATACTATCTTCTTTAAAGTGAGCTGTGCAATTCAATGGCTCAAGGCAAGCGTGCGATTGAAATGGCGTTTCATATGTTGCAGATATGACGCTGGAAGAATTTTTAAACGCTTCTTCCACATTGCCGTTTGATTTTGATGCAAACCCTTCCTTTTTCAGGTCTGAATGCATTTTCTTTGATACCGACGCGGAATCGTCCCGCTCGAAACCCGCATCATCCCAAACGATCTTCAAGGCTTTCCTGGCTTGCATTGCAGACCATGCATTGTCGGCTACAACTGCAACGCCTTCGCGTTCTGTGGCAAATACGGGCATGCTGACTTTGAAAACGTGTTTCACACCCGGTATTGCTTTAGCGGCAGTGTCGTCGAAGGATTTCACCTTGCCAAGAAATCTCGGATTTCTTTCAACCGCGGCGAACAGCATGCCAGGCACGCGTTTGTCGATGCCAAACACTGCTTTGCCATTCACCTTTGACGGAGTATCCTGCCTGGGCAAGGGCTTTCCAATGAGTTTATAATCCTTTCGTTCTTTGAGTTTAACTTCTTTCGGAGGTTGCAGCTTCGATGCGGCTTCAACCAATTCTCCATAGTTGGCCTTACGGCCGGAACCTTTATGGTAAATAATTCCTTTTTGCGCATAACATTCAGTAGCGGGAACATTCCATGTTTTCGATGCGGCTTCGATCAGCATCTCACGGGCCGAAGCACCGGTTTTCAATAGCTCAGTGAATGCACCCCGCACGGTAGAACTTCCTCCCGTGATCTGGTTGCCATATTTTTCCGGATTGCCCGGCGCAAACTGTATGAGTATATCGTTCAGGTCCACTTCAAGTTCTTCGGCAATAACCTGCGGCACCGATTGCCATGAACCCTGTCCCATTTCCGAGCGATGATTGAAGATGGTAACCTTACCGTCCTTGCCTATCGTAATCCATGCCGTCAGTGGAATGCCGGCAGGTTCAGAATCCATAAGATTCATTATAACTGCTTTGGAATTGGCAGCTGCCGGAAGATAATATCCTACAGTAAGGGCCATCCCTGTAAGTCCGGACAACCTTAGAAAGTTCCTTCTGGAAACATTTTTATTTCGGTTAGACATGATCGTTAGTTTGGAGTGATGGATCAACCTTTTAATTTGGCAGCAGCATTCTTGATTGCTTTACGAATGCGGGGGTAAGTACCACACCTACATATATGCCCCTGCATTGCCACGTCAATGTCGCGGTCCGTTGGCGACGGATTTTTTTTGAGCAACGCGGTGGCCGCCATTATCTGGCCACTCTGGCAATAACCACATTGTGGTACCTGCTCTTCTATCCAGGCCTGCTGAACAAAATGTTCATGATTTTCAGACAAACCTTCAATGGTGGTGATTTCTTTGTTCACCCCTGCAGATACCGGCGTAGTGCAGGATCGTACCGGATTTCCATCGATGTGGATGGTACAGGCGCCGCACTGGGCAATGCCGCATCCATATTTGGTTCCGGTAAGACCGACCAAATCGCGTATAACCCACAGTAGTGGCATCTTCGCATCGGCCTCTACATTGTAAGATTTCCCATTGATCGAAAGGGTATAAGAGGGCATATAAAAAAATTTACAGGGTATAAGTTAGACATTGTTTGCAACTCTGTCAAATCAGTCAACTTTCGTTGCCTGGACAAAAAATTCATTGATCCATCTGTGATATGATCTTGTTCACTTCTGCTTCTGCATTCCGAAGTCGCGACTGGCAGACCTGGATAAGTTCAGAGGCGCGCTTTACTTTTTCAGCCAATACATCTACGGAAACGGTTTCGTTTTCGATTTCCCTTGCTATTTCCTGGAGTTCTTTGTATGCATCTTCATATGTCAAATTCGTTTCCATTGTAATTTCTTTTTGCAATAACCGTAGCCTCTAATTGTGTATCATTTAAAATTATCGAAATATCTTTTCCAACGTGTACCTTTTGTGGATCCGCCACTACCATTCCATCAATTTTAATTAGCGCGAAACCTTTCTTCATAATACTCACCGGCGACATTACCCTGAACATGCTCACATGATGATCAATGCGACTTTGTACTGCGCGTATGTATTGCGGAATTGCTGAGCGAAAACGCTGGTTCACTACTTCCACATCCTTGTTATAATTAGCAAGTAAAAGAGCCGGTCTGTTCTTTAGCGTACCGGCAACCTGTTCAAGAGCCACTTTATGATTATTAATCAATTCGGGTAACTGAACACCGAATAGCTGCTTGAGCCTGTTGAGCTCGCGCTCATCGCGCGATAAGCGCTGTTGAGAGCGGATGATAATGTGTTTTTTTATTTCTTCCAGTGAAAGATCAAAGGCCCGGTTATGTGCTATGATGAACTCAGCAGCTTTCGTTGGTGCAGTTGTAGCAGTATGCGCCATCATATCCACAATGGTTTCATTCTTTTGATGTCCGATGCCGGTAATAATCGGCATTGGAAACTTCGCAACTATTTTCGCAAGATCGAACTGATCAAAAATTAATAGATCCGTCTGCGATCCGCCTCCACGAATGATCACTACAATGTCATATGCTTTATTGGAATGAAATACCTGCAGCAAAGTATTGTATACCGCAATAGAATTCGCTTCTCCCTGCACATAAGTATAATAGCTGTCAATATCGAATTTGTATCCAAACGCATTATTGGAAAGTGTGTGTTTGAAATCTTCATATCCTGCAGCAGATTGTGAGCTGATTATTGCGATATGTTGAAGCACTTGCGGCAGGGGCAATTGATTGTTATTCGTAATGAACCGGTCACCCTCTTTTCTTATGAACGAACTGCATTCCCGTAACAACCTCTCGATCGTTTGTTGTCTTGCAAGTTCGAGCGCACCTATGGTGAATTGCGGATCGATGTCCTGCAGGCACAATTTAAGACCATACACCGGATGATATTCTACCTGTACATTTAATAACACTTCAATGCCATTTGTGAAAGGCTGGCCCGTGATCTTTTCGAAAGCGCGTATCTTTTCGATACCCATACGCCATGCCATGCATGAAACTTTAGCTATGATCTCCTTATTAACCGAAGACTTCTCAACACATTCAAAAAACCACTGGCTTCTGTGTGGATTAGGATTGCAATTCGAGATTTCCGCGACCACCCAATAACATCGGCTGCCGAATTGCCGTGTGAACAATTCCCCGATCTTAGCGGTGAGATGAGATAGTCTTAATTGTTGTCGTTCAGCGCCTTGCTCCATTTCAATCATTTTACTAACAAGCGTTAAGTTATTAAGTTCTACCTTTAAATCGGCACGACAACCCGTAAGCCCACAATTTCTAAGGAATATTTTATATGAAAAGGACAGTTATCACAGGTACTGGTAGTTATATTCCGCCGGTAATTAAAAAGAACAGCGATTTCCTCAAGCAAGATTTTTATACCGAAAACAGCGAGCCAATAAAATTGGAAGCCTCCATTATAGTGGAGAAATTCAGGAAGATCACAGGAATTGAAGAAAGAAGGTATGTCCCCGAAGATATGACAACCTCGGACATTGCCACTTTTGCCGCAAGAGAAGCTCTGCATGACAGTGGTATAGATCCGGAGACTTTGGATATGATCATTGTTGCACAGAATTTCGGCAACGTTGTAAATAATACCATCCAGACCGATGCAGTGCCCGCAATTGCGAGTCGTGTAAAACACAATCTTGCTATTCACAATCCTCGTTGCATAGCTTACGATGTTTTATTTGGCTGCCCGGGTTGGATACAGGGAGTAATACAGGCTGAAGTATATTTCAGAGCCGGCCTCGCAAAAAGAGCACTTATCATTGGTGCAGAAACCTTATCGCGTGTTATCGATTCTTATGACCGTGACAGTATGATTTTCAGCGATGGCGCAGGAGCAACTGTACTGGAATATAAAGATGTTGAAGAAGATGGTAGTGGCATCATTTCTTTCGGTTCAATGAGTCACTGTACCGATGAAGCCTATTTCATCAATATGGGTGCGTCTTACCTTCCCGATAACGACGGAAGTGTACGTTACATTAAAATGAAAGGAAGAAAGGTGTATGAATATGCACTGAAATATGTACCCCAGGCAATGAAGGAATGTTTTGATGAAACAGGTGCACCTATTGAAGAGCTGAAGAAAGTTTTCATTCACCAGGCAAATGAAAAAATGGACGAAGCGATCGTCAAGGAGATGTATAAGTTATACCAGAAGGAAGCTCCGATCGACATTATGCCGATGTGCATCCATTATCTTGGGAACAGTTCTGTAGCCACAATTCCTACGTTATACGACCTCGTATTGAAAGGAAAGGATGAAAGCCATGAGGTAAAACCAGGCGACCTGGTACTCTTTGCATCCGTAGGTGCCGGAATGAATATTAATGCATTCTCTTACCGGATCTGATCCGGTAAGCCTCCTTAATTACAATAGCCCAGCAGGTAATAGATAATAATGAACACGAGAATTGTTCCGAGACAACCACCCCCAAACTTTTTTGCACCATAACCTGCGATCAGTGCTCTTAGCCAGTTTTGCATGTGTAACGTTTTGCAATTTTCATAAAAATTATGTGCCAGCAGCATTTACAATGTTTGCTTCATTACTACCTCGCTTATAGAAAAGATAAATAAGCAACGCAACGAGTGCATAAGATACATAGTTGAAAAGGTCATGTTGATCTATTGACGCTAATCTCCATTCGTGTTGCCGCGCATACAAAAGCACTGCGACCCTTACTGTATTGATAAGCCAAATAGCAAGGATACCAGCGAAACTCCACATCAGCCTGCGCTTCAATGGAACTGCGTGCGCCATGATGAAAGCGATCCAGAATCCAATGATCTCCAGTCCCAGGCATTGCCGCGCCATGAGAAGAGCGCGCCCATTGCGCACCCGTATGGTCTTATCGTTTTCAAGATAAGAATCAAGCCCCATCGCATTCGCTAACACATTCGATGTTTCAAGGATCGAAGTGCGCATCCAGCTTACGTAATGGAAGTTTTTGGCCAGGTAATCGTTATAATAAACCGATCGGGGATTGGCAATTTTGATAAGAAATAAGTTGAGAAAATAAAAGCACAATAGCAGGCACATGAAGCGTGCAAAGAAGCGGACATCAAAATATCTTGCCACTAGAAAAAATTTCTGCTTTAATAATTCCATAGTACCCGATTATGAATTAATGTTTGAAAGCGCTGACACATAGGATAGCCAGTGCACCCATTAGGCACACTGGCTCCTTGTATAGATTCTTAAATAGCCAGCCGGTTATTCAACTTCTTTATTGCCGACTTCCTGTTTGTCTTTCTTTCTTTTGTCATAGGCCTTCTTTGCACCGTAGGCTACTCCTGCCGCGATCAGCATGGTCAATCCACCATCAAGCGGAATTGGATCAGGATCGGTACCCGGGTTTCCTTGTGCCTGCAGCATTAAGGGTAAACAGATTGCACTTAAGATCGCCATTGCATTTACCATAAGGTGTTTAATTTTCATAACTGCTATTTTTGGTTTGATTGAAAGCATTAGTTCGAGAATATTTTTAATGTTGCTTTGCTGGTATTGCTTCGTATCTGCAACTGGTAAACTCCTTTACCGAGTCCGTTGTTCACCTGTATGCGTTGCAGCGATGCGCCACCGGGATGCTGTACATTCTTTCTAAACATTACCTGTCCCAGTGAATTAACCACTTCAACCTGGTATGTTGATTTATTGCCATTCACTATCTGCAGATTAATATGTCCATTCGTTACCGGATTTGGATATACGTCGAATCTTTCTTTTCCGGCATTTCGGTTTACATAAACACTAAGCGGTTTATTGCTCAATATTATCCGGAACCTGTCCGCTGCTTTAGATTCAGGCTCAGCCGTTACAACAAATGGAACCTGCGAGGACTGTGTTAAACTGAATTGCGTCATCGAACCGAGGTAGCGATCTTCCACATAACCATACAACTTGTCGGTTTGAAGATTGATCGGGCTGATCTCCATGAAGTATGACCGGCTTGCAGTATTCCACAAACTCAGGTTCAGCGTATCGCCATCAACAAACGGCGCTCTTCTATCAACCATCAGCATTTGTCCACTACGCATAATAGCCAGGTTCTCGTCCATATTGGGCGCTTTTAATGCATCAAGCGCATCGACTCCAGTCTGGTAGTTATAACTGTAAGAAGAATATACTTCATCTAATATTTCTGCCTGTCCGTTTTCATCGCTATATGTCTGAAGGTTTACGCGAATGCCTTTTCGATTATCAACCACACCCGAACCAGGGTTCACCCTGAATACATCCTTAGCAGCGGTGGCCGACTTGTCGGACTCTTTTATTGTTATCATTCCCGCAGAACCAGTTGATTTCACCAGGAACGACTGACCCGACTGTATCAGATGTGTAATGTCGCTTACTGCCGCAGGAGTAACATCATATGTTGATCCATTGAAGCTAACATTCACATAACCGCCTCTGCCATATGTACCTCCGATCTTCGGATCCCATACGTAGAAATTGTTCTGAACATTCGTACGAGATATCGTAGAGAAGTCGATCGGTGATGCAAAAGGATTTGGTATTGCAGTGAATCCATTTGCTGCAACGTTGAATGTCTGGTTTCCTTGTGCCAGGTTACCTTTTGCACGAAGCGTTGTATTATTTGCAGGAGTTGATGCATAGATCGGTCTCCTTATACTCCGGTCGCCCCGAACAAATAACATAAATGGCTTCATTCCAACTGTAGTGGCATTTGTATTCGTCAATGGGATCCACTGATCTGATGCGTTATCATATCGCATGATGGACGAAGTACTACCTGCATTCTGATCAAAGCCACTGGCCACCGGACCAACAGTGATGTACGTACCATAGCCCGGATTAGGATTGATAACAGGAGATGAAGTTGTTGCTCCTTCCTGCCATGCCTGGCTAATGGTCTGTGTTCCGGTAACAGGTGCATTCATTAATCGCCATGCCCTTCTTGCAGGAATATAGCGTTCCACTGTTACAAGTCCATTTATCATACCTCCAACCGGTGCAACCCTTGCCGTAGCATTTGCACTGCTCTTCAATGTAACAAATCCACCGGTATTGAATGTTCCCTTCATCACATCAAGAACTCCCACAATATTCAGTGCAGATGATATCGAAGCTGAACCATTTGTTCCGGTACGATTAACCGTAAGATCTCTTAGCCAGCTTCCATTACCGGCCGTGAATTTCACTGCTGGCGCTGCTCCGGCATCGTTTCCGTTCATTACAAGTTTAGAAGTTGCAGAACCTGTAACTGATCCACCTCCATTCAATGATACAATGGTTAGCGTGTATCCGTTGATGACAAGTTGTGCTCCGTTGACATAGTTCAATGAACCGCGCACCGTCCAGTTTCCTGTCATGTGATAGAAGGTTGTTCTATTAGCCAGGTGGAAGGTCTTGCCAGCACCGAAGTCCGGAGGATTGGCACCAGAACCGTCAGGATTTACACCCCAGGTAGCAACGTTGTGCAAATTGCCTGTTGCCTTAGAGTAGTAAACATTTGAAACAGGTGTTGAAGTCCACACGAAATTAGATACATCTGTAAGTGTTCCAACGGCTGCGGTCACTTTGTCCGTACCAGCATTGGTTCCTGTATAACAGAATTTAGCAACACCGGCGGCATCAGTGAATGCAAAGCCTGATTTGGATGCATGAGGACCTGTTATATTAAAGTCAACACGTACTCCTTCCAATGGCGACTGATTCTGATCTCTTACTAGTGCTTCAAAACACTGTTCAGTACCCGTTGCTGCAGTACCTGACGCAGGTGTGAGTACGATCGTATTGATAGCAGCTATTTCGGCAAATGATTGTCCGCCGGGATAACCATACGAGTCATCCTGGTTGAAGCCATACATAAACACGCCAAAAGGCAACGTACCCTGCAGGTTGTGTGTTCCCTCCTTCACTTCAATCTGTGCACCAGAGAACCCTGTTCCGGGTATAGCCTGAAATGAAGCTGCCGGGATCGCTGCGCCATCCATTGTGAGTGACCCAACGATCGATGTAGGTGCAACCACGTTAATGAAATGTACCTGGTAACCTGAAACCGTTGTTACCGTATATCGTGCGAGAAATTGTTCTAGAGGTGGAATCAACATCATGAATGGATCACCAGGGTTTGAAGAGAAAGTTGATCCGTTAGAAAACTGCGCAACAAGAACTGGCTTGTCTGATTCGATGATCGACCTTGTTGTGAGAATCTTCTCAACCCACTGTCCGCGGTTTTTTGCGGGTTCGGCCACGCCATTAATTTTTATGACGGTATTGTTTTCTGATGCCATAATTCTCCACGTGTCACCATTGGTGCGACGTGCAAGAGGAACTGTTCCGAATTTCCTGCCCCATGTGGTTGTGGGCGGCAGCATTTCAACAATATGATCGCAATACGAATATCCGGGAGGAATGTTAGCGCACTGGTTGGAACCAAATACACCGATGGGTTTGTTCGATACCACCAGTGTTCCGGTCATGTCGTTTGCATCACCGATTTCATAGGTCTGACCCTGGTTGAGAGTGATGTTATAGGGAACTCCCGCTGCTCTTGAACGAACGGTTGTCGATGGTGTAATGGTAACGGTCGTTGCATTTTGAGTGGCAACAATTCCTACCTGGCTGGAAGCGGCTCCGGTATAGGACATCACGAGATAACGTGTTCCCAATACATCCGTTGGAAGACCCAGAAATGCATCTGTCGTGTACTGAATATAGTTAAGACCATACACAGTAACCTCGTTTTGTGCGGTCACATGAATACCCCGGTCGCCCACAATATCAATATTATGTGAGGATGTGGCCGCAGGTAAAGTGATAGGTGTGAGTGTGTTTGCAGTAACATTGAAGTTCTGCGTGAAGGATAAACCCGGTACTGTCACCGTTCCGCTGGTATTGACTTCCGATGTAATAAATAAAGTCAGCTGCGGTGAACCAAGGTTGCTGTTAAACATTAACCAGAAATCTTTACCCTTGCTGTCATTGCCCTGGGCAAATGAAATGGATTGAAAGCTTAAAAAAGTTAGTGTG
Source organism: Bacteroidota bacterium (assembly GCA_023437225.1). Classification (GTDB taxonomy): domain Bacteria; phylum Bacteroidota; class Bacteroidia; order Chitinophagales; family Chitinophagaceae; genus Flavitalea. Next base: position 42,852 of record JAEZGS010000008.1, read on the forward strand.
AGAAAGAAACAATAACGCAAATAAACCAACGCGGTTGGTAAATTTCTTTTCATACAAGATGGCTTAATGGTGAATGATTGGGTTGTTACCTGGCACGGACAACAGAAACATCTTTGTATTCAAATGATCGGATCGTGGCTGCATAGGATGGGATCACGTCTACTGGAAGCACGAGGCATTTCCGGTTTTTTGTTTCATTACAATTCGCGGCAAACGTCTCACCTTTACCCAGCGTTATTTTTTTCTTACCACCGTTGCCTTCGGTCTTTGCTGATACCTGGCTGGTAGTGACTACTTCTTTCCAGGAAACTTCCACCTCGTAATCATTGGTATTGACAAACTTCAGCAACACGGCGGGGGCATTGTTGCAGGTGATCATTGCATGATGAAGTTCTACTCCATCGACTTTATTATCCAGCTTCCAATCCTGCGCTTGCGTATTCAAAGAGAAAAGAACTAGCGCTGTAAAAGCCATGGACCTGGAAAAGAAGAAACTTCTCATTTTCCTATTCATAAGAAACAATTTGAATTCACTGATCAAATAAATAGCTCGAGGGTACCTTGAATTTCAACAGGAATTATCTGAGAGTAAGCGATGAAGGATGAGAGGATTTACAATATTTCCGAAGGGTGATGCTAAACCTATAAAAGTTTTTTATCAAGTGCAAGTCTTTCGCTTTCTTTTTCATTTTGTGGATTGAACGAATCCGTTATATGTTTGCCGGAATGAAAGATTTCAAAAAATATTTTTTGCTTCCCGCACCACCAGAAGTGGTTTATGCGGCACTTACAAATCCTGCAACCATCAGGCTTTGGTCAGGCGAAGATGCAGTTATGAGTACTGAGCCAGGCTCAGAATTTTCTCTATGGGAAGGAAGTATTGTGGGCAGAAACCTTCAGTTCGAGCCGGGCAAGCTGATCGTACAGGAATGGTATTTTGGCGAACAGGAGCCCGCCTCGATAGTAACGATGAAGCTGCACTCACATAAATCGGGAACATCGGTAGAGCTGCGCCATACCAATATTCCCGATGAAGTTTATGATGAAATGATCCAGGGATGGACCTTCAACTATTTTGGATCGCTTGACGAATTTTATTCGTAGGACAAACATCAAAGATGCGGTGCGAGGAGCCCTTCGCCGTTTCTCCGATTACTTCTTCACTTGCAAACCCTGCGGATCCCATTTGACAGGTTGCCCTGAGAAATAACTATCGTTGCACAAAAGCGCAGGTGCTGCAGCCCGGAAGCCAAACAACGCGTCTTCGCTTACTTTGCCTTTGGTTCGCATAGCATTGAAAAGGTTATAAAAATGATCAAAGTGTGCCCCCTTGTAACCCTTATCGGCACTATATTCCAGCCTCTCAGGGTCAAGCATTTGCGCGCGCTCATAGACAATACCTTCGGGTTTGTTTTTTGTTGCCTGTAGCGGATCGTTATCAGGTTCCTGCCTGCTGTTGCGATAGAGTGTTACCTTATCCCATTCAACCGTCATCGAACCTTCGCTTCCCACCATACGGAGGTAATTTGTACCGCCGGTTCCATCAACGAAATTTACGCGTAGCGATAAATTGAATGCCGGGTGGTCTTTTGTTTTTGGATAATCAAACATCCCCAACATGATATCGGGCACTTCGCGACCATCCTTCCAATAACGCAATCCGCCTGTTGCCATCACACGTTCCGGCCCGATTGAATTGGTCACAAAATGAAGACTTGAAAAAAGATGCACAAACAGATCACCTGAAACTCCTGTTCCATAATCCCGGTAATTTCGCCACCGGAAAAACCTGAGTGGATCGAAGGCGCGCTTGTTGGTATTAGCCAGGAATGCATCCCAGCCTACAGTTGAAGGCGACGCATCTTTTGGTATGGGATATTGCCATGCACCAAAAGGCGACATGCGTGCCCAGAAACCTTCGGCATAATTCAATTCACCGATCGCACCCTCCTTTAATAACTGTTTTGCTTTTTCATTGCCCAGGGAACTTACGCCCTGGCTTCCTACCTGGTATACAACGTTATTCTTCTTTTGGGCTTCTACCACTGCATTTCCTTCGTTCACATCATGCACCATCGGTTTTTCGCAATAGACCGATTTTCCACTGTTCATTGCCGCAACAGATATATCCTTATGCCAGTGATCGGGTGTTGCAATGATCACCGCATCGATATCTTTTCTTTCAAGTATCTGCCTGTAGTCGCGCGTAGTGAAAATGTCATTACCATAAATGCGTTTGGCATCCTGCAACCGGCCATCGTATAGATCACAGGCTGCAACCAGTTTTACACCAGGTACAGTGATGGCGGTGTTAGCATCGGCAACACCCATACCTCCGGCCCCTATCAAAGCGATCTGTATGTTATCGTTTGCAGAATAACGCCCGGGCTCACGCCTGATGATGTGTAGTGATGTACGCTGTTGAGAAGCCTGTAACGCTCCTGGAACAAGGGTTGCGCCTACAACACCTTTACTAAAGCGGGTAAGAAAATTTCTGCGGGATTGATTTGAGTTCTTTAAAGGCATGGTTGAATAATTGATGATTTTTGCAAAAGCTACAAAAAATCATCATTCAATCATGGCTCTACGGAGGTTTTTAATGACTCACTGCTTAGATATGCCACTCCATTGCTCACCGGCTCACATAGATCGATGATCTTTTTCGAGGAAAATATTTTATCGAGCAAATCACGTACTTCTTTGTATTCGTTATGTATCGGGCACGGATGTGAAGAAGAACACTTGCTCAACCCCAGTCCGCATTCACAAAACTTTTGTTTACCATCAATAGCTTCTATAACATTCTTTACGGGTTGCTGCAATTGATCTTTAGAAATGTAAAAGCCCCCGGAAGGTCCCTTAACACTCTTAATAACATCCTGACGAACCAGTGTTTGCAGCAGTTTGCCTACTGTATGTTCACTGGCTTCAATATTCATCGCAATATCCTTGATCACAACACGCTCTCCCGCAGAATAGCGTGATGCAAGGAATATGACAGCCTTTACGGCGATTTTACAGGTTTGACTTAGCATCATCACTGGTTTAAGAATTCCCTCCCCTCGTCAGATATCATATCATGATTCCAGCGCGGCTCAAATACAAGATTTATATTAACAACATCACCTTTGAAAGTATCTTCCAATCCAGCGCGCACCCCATCGATAATCGATTCACCCATCGGGCAGAATTGGGTTGTAAGTGTCATGTCCACATCAATTGATCGATCGCCTTCATTAAAATTTATTTTGTAAACCAGTCCAAGATCGATCACGCTCAATCCTATCTCCGGATCCATTACGTGCTGCAATGCTCCCATTGCAATTGTACACTTGATGTTATTGTTTGTTTCGCGGATCATTTACTACGCTTTTATGTAATACCAGCTTTATAACATTCCAATTGTATAATACAGCTGCCGCAAACAAAAGTACTGCCGCAACCTGTATCAACACTATGTTTTGAATTAATAAAGCCGAGGCAAATGAAATAAAGCCGGCAATATAAATAACTGACATAGTATTGAATAGCGGACTACTGAACAGGTCTTTTGGATTGGGTGTTTTTACTTTACCCGCCATTGAATGATACACTTTGTTCCATACAATAAAAGGAAGCGTTTTGAAGGTCATTCCAAATACCAGGGCAGTTAACCAACCGAAGAAGATGGAAAAACCATAAGTAAGCACAAGCTGCGACCCCTTGGAGAAAACCATTCCGGTGATCAACATCATCAACAGCAATAAGGTTGCTATCATTAGCGGCACAGAAAACATCGAGATTTTCATTGGCTCGTCAACCTGTTTGCGTATCCGGATCTTAAACGCATTGTAGCAATAGTGCATAAACAAAACGATGCCCACCAATACGAATAACACCGGAGCGATGTAATACACCGGTTCAACACCCATCAAAAAGAAAAAGACAAATATGAGCAGTCCTCCATTGATGCAGGAATAGACCATCCACAATCTTTTTTCGTTGGTGTATTTGGAGATAAGGAACATAGGGATCAATCTCGAACCTACGCCCACAACAAGCAACAGGAACCAACCGGCAATTCCCAGGTGTGCATGAAAGGGCAGATAATGAAGTGAATCATTACTGAAAATATTGAAAGAAAAATTATATACAAGCAACAGTCCGGTAATGGTGGTCATCAACAGCCAGCACGTGGCTGTCAACATGAAGATCGCATGTACATTGGCCTTCTTTTTTTCCATCATTGACATGATCAGATTCAATAAAAAAAGGGTCAATGCTGCGTTAATAAGAATTCCACCAAGCTGTGCCGGAAGCTTCATATTGAAGTTGTAAAACGCATAGCTGAGAATTGGTACTCCCGCTGCGGCAAGGTAGAAGGAAGCATTTGCCAATCGGTCACTGTACAGTTTGTGTTCTATCAAAACAGGCACCAGTTGATAGCTTGCACCCAGGATGATCATCGTCCCCCATCCCAGGGCCATCATATGCGTAATAGCAAGTGTCTTCGGATGAAAATGATGTTGCATGAATGCTTCTGTAGAAAACAAAAGCATTACTGTGGAAACGAGTAATGCAAGTGCCGCGAATACATAAAATGGAATAACCACCTTATGCGAAGTATTTTGTGTTGCGCTATTTGCCGGTATCGCCATAGGAATTTGGAAAGATAATTAATTGCACTTCGTTCTCAGAAACCTGTTTGATTCGATAATCAAATCCACGAGTTTTCAATTCCGGCAACAAATAAACCGGGATCTTTTTATGATGAACAAATAATGCTGTATCCGCAGACAGCGTATCGAGCGACTCCAGGATGTTCAGCATGGGTTGAGGCATCTCTAAGTGTCTTACGTCAATCGTTTGCATGCTATCAGCAAATTGCGCATACATCGATTCGAATCCTTCCGATGTGCTGACGTCATCAGCAGGTGAAGTCCGTTCGCCTGGCATACCGCTTTTCTCAATTGAATCATCGGAATGTTGCCTGAAAAAATATGTTTCAACAAGGTCAGGCGACAAATGGTCTGCATACGACTGAAACCCTTTGGATTCCAGCAGCTTCATTAAAGGCACCGGTTCGAAAGTATTGATCAACTTAAGGATCTTACCTGGTTCAATTCCTTTGATCACTTCAAGGATTTGCTTCAGCGGGTCATTGCCTGATGCGATGATGTCACGCACGTCTAACTCCCTGATGTCGTCCCTATGCATGTTGCTGAGAAACGTTGGCAATGAACTGTCTTTCTTATCGACGGTCGTTCGCCCCGGCTGAAAGCCAAGCGGGACCAGCGTTCTAAAAAAGTCATCGACCGTACACCCCCCCATTCCTGCAGCAGTTTCGATACTTGTTCTGTTCGCCATAAGCTTTCTCAGCACCGGGTTCCGAAGTTTCCGGAACCTGGTACTGAGGCTTATTATTGCATCAAGTGCAGCGGGATTGTGTTTGAGTATCGCCCCAATCTTTGTATCCGCATTGATGATCATATTATGCTAATTCTTTTTCCAGTTCAATGGCTTTCGGGAACAGAATATTGTTTTCAAGATGTATGTGATTAAACATGTCATCTTCAAAATCTTCAAGCATACGATATACTAATGAATAAGATGCACATGCATCTACAGGAAGCGCGAAGTTATTGCTGAGCGTTCTTATTTCTGCAAGCTTCTCACCCACTGCTTCATGTTCCATTTCCATCAAATTTATAGGCGCAAGTATGCCTCCGAGTTCCGCTGCTTCTGCGGGTGCTGCTTTTGTCTGTGCAAGCTTTTTAATGTACGGGAATACAACCTGCTCTTCCTTTACAAGATGCGACTGCAATTCATTGCTGATGTCTTCAACGAGTGCCGCAATGACTGGAAGTTCAGGATGGTGTGCTCCATGAACACGCGCAACCTTAGCCGATAGCTCAAGCAATTGCGGTACGGTTTTTCTCACAAATGTGTGATGTGTGTTAACGATGTAATCCGCAAGAAAATCGAGCGACCAATCCTGGAATGGTAAAGGACGGGAAACATAGTTCTCATCTGTTTGCTGCAGTTCTTTTTCCACACGGGTAACATCAAGCCCCTTTTCTGCACATGCTTCTTTCACGGTCTTCTTACCGCCGCAACAAAAATCAAGTCCATATTTCTTAAACACTTGCGCCTTGCGCATATCCTTAGCGGCTATCGCACCAAGCGTTTCTTCTGATTCTCCTTCCTTTCTTTTTGAGATGCGAACCTTCCACCAAACGGGACCTTCTTCAAGGTATTCCCATACAAACACATTACCTCTTTCTCCAAGAAGTTGATAATACAGTGGCTTCGGATCATGATCGTTGTGGATGGTCAGACTCTGGCCGGGTGCCAGCTCATCAAAACGAACAAATATTGTTGGGTGCTTTTGCCTTGGCTCCAGCAAGGTCACATTGAGAATGTTTTCTGTAGTTGCTTCCATTGTTTGATTGTTAGAGCAACAAAACTAGGAAGTTTTTCAATATAAAGTATAAAAGTACTCAAATACTTTTTTATAAACTTTACTGCTCTCTTATTTCCCATTTCCCATTTCCCGTTTCCCGTTTTAATTTCCTCCCTGCTTCAGCGCTTATGGCTGTAAATAGAAAGGCTGCCGGCGCATTCCAGTTTATCGCAATTTCATTGGATGCATAAGAACAGGCTTCATCCGTATAAGCCGTTTCAGGCTCTTTGAATGTATAGTTACACTTGTCCTGCATTCCGGGGTTGGGACCACCCACCAGCAAGCCGGGAACCGGCTCTTTAATTCCGTCAGCTTCCGATGGCCGGTGATGCGGATGCATGGGCAATTTTGAGCCCACGCCTGTTAAAAACGAATACCCTGTTGCATTTCGGCCGAGCAGATAATCCGCGTTTGTGAGTGCTGCTTCCAGGTAAGATTGTTTACCTGTCGCCCGAAACATATGCATCAGCAACATTCCCTGGTTAGCGGCAACAGCACTGCTTCCCCATAGAAAGTCGCGACGGGATTGTCCCATGACGGTCTTAAACGCATTAGAGGGAATGCTTTCAACATAACGATCTGCAATAGTTTGGAGCTGCTGCTGCATTTTGGAAGCAATCGCTTTTGCATTTGCAGATAATCCCCGCTGGTTATTGATTATTGAATAATATCCAAGTGCAGCAACCTGGTTCCAGGAAGGTAAGGAAACAGAATCCTTTAGCCGGCGTTGCAGGTCTTCCAAATACTTTTCGTTCCTGCTTGTAACATGTAGTTCGGAACTGGCCCATATCCACTCATCTGTGAAGTTTCGATCTCCATACTCACCCGTGGAAATATCCGGATCAAATTTCACATTGATGGCACGTTGATCATAGATGAGTTCGGGGTTTGCAAGAGCCCAGCTGTACGCACGCTCCGCTGCTTTCCAACAACTGTCTGCAAGGCCCGGATATTGGTGCTCATAAGGTTTGATCACTCTTGATGCTAGTGCTGATACTGCCGCTAGATTCAGGGCAGCACCTGTTCCCTTTTGAACAACATATCTCGGATCTGTTGTGACACCAGGCATTACCATTCCATCAAATGCTGCGTTTGTAAGCTTATGATATACTCCTCCGTCCACCGGATCCTGCATCGTTAACATCCAGCGAAGATTATAGATCGCCTCATCCAACAGATCAGGCACTCCATTTCCTGACTGAGGAATATTCAATTCCATTCCCTTAACGAAGCTGCTATACATTTCCACAGCCATTAAAAGCGTACCTGTGCTTATGCCTGAATTGACAATGTATTTGTTGTAATCACCGGCATCATACCAGCCTCCCGGCGATGATATCTGGCTCTTTTCCGGTCGGGATGAAGACACTGCCGAAGGATGTATGAGGACTACGGTATCAGCGTGGCCAGCAGATCTGGACCATTTATCAGCATGCTTCGCGGGTAGCAGCTCGTTTGTTCTTTGGAAATAAAAACCTTTTGCACTTGCCACTGCGGCGCCATACAGCGGACTTTCGGTGATTGTAAAATGCCATGATTTACCGACTGACGCGATTTCAATATAGTAGTTACCCGGCTTGCGAAGTTTGGTAAATTCAAGTGCCTGGGTCTTTAATGAAGAGTTGTGTGATTGAGCAATGTCTCCGGGCTTCCCCGTAAAGACCACCTTATTATTTACTTTATCAACCACGCGGAAAGAAGAGGTCACGGGTGTGTCCGTAACCAGGACAGCAACCTTTGGAAGCATTGAAAAGTAACCCACCTGGTTCACCCGGATATCCTGGTTTACACCTCCCTGTGAATGGGCAATAATAGCGCAACAGATCAATGCGAAACAGCATGCAATCGTTCTCATCTGATAGTGTTTATGTGGCTCATCAAATATATACATCAACACTTCCACACTATGATACTTTATTATCATATTCCTGTATAATTTTTTCAGGAACCTCAAGGTTTACACTTATAAAAACTCTTATTCGCTTGAAAATCAATAGCATCTTTTGGCGAACTGTTTATCTTACAACGTAGTATTTTTTAAAAACTAATTGCAGTTTTATCTATCTTTAATCGGAACGAATTGCCATATGAAAAAACTATTGCGTGAGATCACTCCTCTAACCCAGAGTGACTGTTTCACTGTATTTTCCCGCGTCAAATCCGAGTTTGATTTTCCGCTTCATTACCATGAAGAGTTTGAATTGAACTTCATTCAAAATGCAAAAGGCGCCAAGCGGGTTATCGGGGATCATATTGATGAGATCGACGACCTCGAACTGGTTTTGGTTGGGCCTAATCTACAGCACGGTTGGTTTACGCATAAATGTAACGGCAGAGAAATTCGCGAAGTGACCATTCAATTTCATCGCGACCTCTTCGACGACAAATTTCTTCAGCGAAATCAAATGACATTCATCCGGAACATGTTTGAACGGTCGCTTCGTGGCATCTTATTCTCCCCGGACACCATCAGAACCATTCAGCCACGAATTATCGACCTTACACAAAAGCATGGCTTTGATTCTGTGCTTGAGCTGATGTCGATACTTCATGATCTGTCCACGTCGAGAAACATTCGTTCATTATCAGACTCTACATTCTCGAACATGGAGTCACTGTCATACAACAGTCGCCGGGTCGAGAAAGTAATGGAGTATCTGAACAGGAATTTTGATAAAGATGTGAGTCTTTCTGAAGCAGCCCGCATTACCAACATGACTGAAGTATCGTTCAGTCGTTTCTTCAAGATACGAACCGGCAAAACATTTGTTGATACAATAAATGAGATTCGGCTCGGACATGCATCACGCATGTTAATAGACACAACTCAAAGCATTAACGAAGTTGCTTATAAGTGTGGCTTCAACAATATGTCGAACTTTAATCGCATCTTTAAGAAGAAAAAAGATTGTACACCGAAAGAATTTCGTGAAGCCTACAACTCATCAGGAGTAAGGACATTTGTGTGAATTCAGAAATTCATTTTAATTGAAAAAACTATGTCATATACACCCACAGACAACAGGTATTCTTCCATGCATTATCGCCGTTGTGGCAACAGTGGCGTATTGTTACCGATCCTTTCACTAGGATTGTGGCAGAACTTCGGCAAGGAAGATTCCGATGATAAAGCGCGCGAAATCCTTCGATACGCATTTGACAATGGCATAACACATTTCGATCTGGCTAATAATTATGGACCCCCTCCTGGTGCAGCAGAAGAAACATTCGGGCGGGCAATGAAAAAGGACCTGGCGCCATTCAGAGACGAAATGATTGTTTCAACCAAGGCTGGATACACGATGTGGCCCGGTCCTTATGGCGACTGGGGTTCAAAAAAATATCTTGTTGCAAGCCTGGATCAAAGTCTTAAACGAATGGGGCTCGACTATGTTGATATATTCTATCATCATCGTCACGATCCGGAAACTCCACTGGAAGAGACAATGTCAGCCCTGGCATTAATTGTACAACAAGGAAAAGCTCTTTATGTGGGCTTATCTAACTATGACGCTCCCGTTGCTGCGAAGGCAATAGATTTACTGCAATCGATGGGCACACCATGTCTCATTCATCAACCCAAGTATTCAATGCTTGTAAGAAAGCCGGAGGAAGGTTTGCTTGATGTGTTGAAAGAAAAACAGGTAGGCTGTATCGCGTTTTCACCGCTGGCACAAGGGCTGCTAACAGATAAATATTTGAAAGGAATACCCACTGATTCTCGTATTGCAATGCAAAGAGGTAATGGAGCATTGGAAGCTTCGGCACTTGAAGGTGACATACTCAAAAAAATAAACAAGCTGAATGACATCGCAAAGGAACGCGATCAAACATTGGCACAACTTGCTGTAAGCTGGATACTTCGCGATGACCGCATCACGTCAGTATTAGTTGGAGTTAGTAAAACGAAACAACTAGCCGACCTGTTGCAGGTTCGGAATGCTTTACCCTTAACAGTTGCTGACCTGGCCAGCATTGACTCGATCCTTGCGGACAAGTAAATAAATCCAAACGATACAGAATATAATTTCAGCGATACCATCTAATGCATATATCCATTTGATGGTATCGTTCGATGTGTAGCAGGTTATTGCAATTTCTTTACCCTTAATTATTGGGGGATGTCTTTCGAAACCCGCGAATAATATTTATATTCAAATAAAATCTAACTGCATGTCCACGACGCTTCTCATTGGGATTGCAGCAGTGGTACTGCTGCTGTTTTTTGTGTTCGTCTATAACCGTCTCACAAAAAAACGCATAATGGTGAAAGAAGGTTGGAGCGGGATTGGCACCTTCCTTCAACAAAGAAATGATATGATCCCCAACCTGGTAGAAACGGTGAAGGGGTATGCTGTACATGAAAGCCAGACGCTGGAGAATGTAGTCAAGTGGCGCAATCGTGCTGTAGCTGCTAAAACGCCCGCAGAGCAAATGGATGCAGGCAATCATGTCAACCAGGCACTGATGGATTTTTTTGCAGTAGCGGAACAGTACCCGGATCTGAAAGCGAATACTAACTTCCTATCCTTACAAAACGATTTAAAAGAGATGGAAACACGCATCAATCAAAGTCGCCGTTATTACAATGGTACGGTGCGTGAATACAATCAATCTGTTGCTGTATTTCCCAATAACCTTGTGGCTGGTGTGTTTAGGTTCTCTCCTGAGCCTTTCTTTGAAGAGGAAAGCATTTCACGGGAAGTACCACGCGTTCGCTTCAACTAATTTAACTGCATGAAATCCATCATAGCAACTGCAGCCCGGAGATTGGTCCTCTTGCTGTGCATCACCAACGCCTTAAATGTTGCGGCGCAATCACATAATTTAACAGATGTAACCGATCGCATACTTAAGTTTCATTCTGACATTAAAGTATTGTCTACCGGTCGTATTGAAGTAACTGAAACGATAACCATTTACAATGGTGATGGCAATGCGTCGTTAACCGCGGATCAGATACCTTCTTCAAATGACGATATAAAGCGAGGCATCGTACGCGATTTTCCTACACGATATTTAGACTCCGTCGGACTATGGCATACAACCGGCTTCGATGTAAAAAGTGTCACACGGAATGGAGTTGAAGAACCATATCATACGGAATCATTATCGAATGGGCGACGTATACTTGTTGGAAGCGAAGATGTTTATCTCACTCCCGGTGTGTACACTTATGTGATCAATTACACAACGAGCCGGCAATTGATCTTTCATGACAACAAGGATGAATTGTATTGGAACGTGAACGGCAATGGGTGGGTGTTCACAGCAGACAGCATTTCTGCAACCGTTGAATTCCCTTCTTCTGCAGATATTCTTGAATGGGATTGTTACACTGGCCCACAGGGAGCCACTGCGAAAGATTGCAGTGAAAGAAAGCTTGCAGCTAATAAGATGCATTTTACCGGGAACCGGCGCTTCGAACCTTTTGAAGGCCTGACAATAGCTGTCGCCATCAATAAAGGGATACTTATTCCGCCAAGTTCACTAAGTAAATACGCGCAATTAACCCTTGACAATTTCATTGTACCCTTGCTTCTTCTGTTGACGATAGCTTTGTTTGCATTTTATTATATATCGTGGAAACGGAAAGGCCGCGATCCACGCAAAGGCACTATTATACCGCAATTTGAACCGCCCTCCGGACTTGCGCCGGCGGATACGGGTTACATTGTTGAACAAGAGTTTGGATCACACCTGTTTGCAGCATCGCTCGTTGATGCAGCGGTACATCAGCAGTTGGAAATTGAGGTTGAAAAAAAAGGCGCCATTTTCAAGAACAATGCTTACAATTTCAACCAGCCATCGCTCTTTGCACATCGTGCATTTTCGTCGAAGAACGAACCTGCATCAGACAGCGGTGTACATGAAAACGGAAATAAGAATTACAATCATGCACAGCGTTATGGATTTCCACTTTCATCGATATACGGACAATCAGCGGAAAAAGGCAAATACAATAGTAAGCTTAAAGAGTTGCAGACATCGCTTGAAACAAACCTGCGAAAAAAATTCCAGGTAAGTAGAAAAAACAAATCGGGTCAGGGATACTTCACATTGAACAGCAGGTACATTTGGATCGGCAATGCAGTATTAATAGCATCTGCAGCCGGTTCATTCTTATTTATTGCAAACTATTTCTCTGAACAATTGTTGATTGCGGTGGCAATCTTGCTTGTTGTGATGTTGACAATTCATATGGTGTTTGCAAGGATCATGAGTGCATACACAAAAGAAGGCAGAGCAATTGCGGACCAGATACTAGGATTCAAAATGTACCTGGAAACGGCAGAACAAAAGGTCTTTGATCAACTTGCAGTTCCTGAAAAAACACTAGACCTTTTTGAAAAATACCTTCCTTATGCAATTGCATTAGGAGTGGAGAACGAATGGGCAGAGAAATTTGATCAACAGATCAAAGAGGCTATGGAGCAGGGTTATCAACCAACATACTTCCATCGCGGTTCGGGCTTCTCAAACGGGTTCAGTTTCAACGAGCTCAGCAGTGGTTTGTCGTCTGGCCTTTCTAACACGATCTCATCGGCATCTACTCCTCCAAGCAGCAGCAGTGGCGGAAGTGGTGGGGGTGGTCGCAGTGGTGGCGGCGGCGGTGGCGGTGGTGGCGGCGGCTGGTGATACTGCGCCTTTTACTTCCATGCTGACTGAAGAAATCGCAGCCAGTTACCGCTTAGAATTTTTTGAATATCGTCGTGAACATATCCGCGAAGCATTAGCTTTTCTCGCAATTTTTGCAGATCAGCGATCGTATCCATATCGTGGGGCGATTGCTCTGTGCCAAACATTCCATCGAGGTCAGACCCGATAGCGATATGATCTGCATTGCCGGCCAGTTGGCAAATGTGATCGTAATGATCGATGAGCGTTTCAAGGGTTACATTCCTATCAACTGGTGTCGATACTCCGCGTTGCCAGTGAGGAACAAGCATCCATGCATCCAATACACCACCGATGACAGAGCCGCGTTCAATCAGCATTCTTATCTGCTCATCCGTCAATTGCCGCTGATAGGGAACAAGCGACCGACAGTTATGATGACTTGCCCAAATGGGACCCTTGTACAATTCCAACGCTTCGGAGAATGCATCATCTGTAAGATGCGTTACATCGAGGATCATATTAAGGCGCTGCATTTCGCGCAATAATTCTCGACCTGCTTTACTCAGTGGACCCTCCTCACCTGTTCCCGGTGAATACCTTCCCGGGCCGTAATGCGCAGGCCCCAATGCCCGCAGACCATAGCCATACGCTTTTTCGAGGTAGGAAATATCGATCAGAGAATCTGCACCTTCAAGACTGAGAATATAACCAACAGCTTTTTTCTCATTGGGTATACATACATCGGACCAATAATCCAGATGCATCGCAAGATCACCAGAAGAACAAATCTGTTTCATTTCTCCCGCATCTTCCATGGTCTTATACCAGGCGAGTTGCCCCTGTGTTTGCGCCCATGCCTGATGCGGAGAGTGCCAACCGGGAAGATTTGAATCTCTGGCAACATAACGTGCAATTTGCGTGGTCACAACAAGTCCTATATTGCCTTTGCGTAATTCCGGCAGAGACACCATGCCTCTTGACCTGTCGGGCTTATCATTCATACCTTCTTCGCGAGTCCGGATCTCGTGCACCGGTTGTCGCAGATCGCGATTCCACTCCATTGCATTCATCGCCAGGTCGAGGTGACCATCTACAATAAAGCCTTCCATCAGTATTGTTTTGAAAACAGATTGAATTGATCGTTCAGTTCGCGGGTATCAGGATGTTCATCTGATCTTATCATCATCCTGTAACGAAAGGTGACGGATTTACCCGGTGATAACCTAAGGTCCATGGAATCCTTTCCATTACTAAATATTTTTCTGCCTAAAGGGTTAATTGCAAACAACCCATAACCCCGCGCATGCCAGTATGCAGGGTAGCCGGGATTTTTCTTATGATCAAAGATGCTGATAGAAACGTCCCTGCCCTGCATTGAACCTCGCAGTATGACCCAGTCGGCCTGCGTACTCCAGACGGAATCGCCCTTCACGCCCTTACTGCTCTCATACATCCCGGTGACACCCTCATTGCTTCGCTTCGCCACTGTAGTTGGGTTTCCCTGCGCATCAATAAACACGTCTTCCTGTGTTGAAGGCATCTCGAGTTCACGGGCAACACGAATCGCGAAGAACCCATCTTTTACATCCTTGAAAACTACAACTGTATCTGCCGCCATCAGTGTTGTTACGCGATCGATTATGAACTTGTCACCGTCCATCCAAAATACGTACTCAGTGGTCTCACGCAAGAGCAGCTTATTGTTGGGAGATCTCCAGTTTGCACCTGTTACAAGAGTTGCCTTATTATGAGTTGCAATTGTTTTGAGTATGGTATCATGATATATGGTCCCGTAATGGCTTCGACGTTCAACAGGAATAGCTGTTGAGTTGTTCCAAAAATCCAGTCCATTCACCGATTCATAATTCAGCCATGAACCTGCATGATGCGGATGATCGGTCCTCTCACCTGGTCTTGGTTCAATTGGGAATCCCCTTGTGACGGCAATTCCATCGATTGTATTTATCGGAAATAAAATGGGTTTGCGTATCGAATCAAAATAACAATATGCCGTCATCAACTTCCCATTATAGAGAACATGGATGCTCCTTTGATCCGGATGCGCTTCCAAACGAAAACCTTGTAACTGCGACATTAAATGACCAGCCACTAACAGACAGGTTAATAAGATTATCAAAGATCGCATCGCTAATATTTAAACACTTTACCACCCGCCATAACTTGTTGTGTCTTTTCATCGAAAGTTACTTTTTCGCCTGTGCGTGCTGCCGCATTTGTCATGATCGTTGCTATTGAATGATTATAGCCTGCTTCAACTGGTGCGTTTGGTTCTTTGCGACTTCTTACACATTCCATCCAGTTGCGCATGTGCGCACTTGTAAGCGGGTCACCACCTGTATTTGCCGACGCAACAACCTTTACTTCTTCTGTCACCAGATCCATTTCAGGCAAAAGGTTCGGTTTCATATTCATGGCATCTGCATGATTCTTTGTAAGGCCACCGGTGGGGGAAACTTTATTGGTGATAAGATTCAATTCACCTCCATTAGAGTAATACAGTTCCGCGGGACGCTCGTCGCCATTATGCATTCGTGAGGAGAAGGTCACCTGGAATCCCGACTTGCCATCTTCGGATCCATAATCAAATACTGCTGTGGTTGTATCCCAATTACGTCGTCCGTCTTTCCACATATATATACCGCCATTCGCTACTACACTTCGCGGATGAGGCAGCCCCGAGAACCAATGTACAGTATCGATCTGGTGGGACATCCACTGACCCGGCATTCCCGATGAATAAGGCCAGAACAATCGGTATTCAAGATATTTGCGTGGATCCCATGCTTCAAATGGGCGATTCATCAGGAATCGCTTCCAGTCGGTATCCTGCTCCCGGATCTTCTCAACCAAACCCGGTCTGCGCCATCTGCCTGGCTGATTGACATTCCATGTTAACTCAACCATTGTAATAGGTCCAAACTTTCCTTCGCGAATGAACTTTGCTGCAGCAGCATAATTGGATCCGCTTCGCCGTTGAGAACCTATCTGTACAATGCGGTTAGAAGCCTTTACTGCCTTCAAAGCAGCAATGTTGTCGTCCATTGTTTCTGCGAATGGTTTCTCGGCGTACACATCACAATTGGCTTTGATCGCTTCAATAGTATGCAGCGCATGCTGAAAGTCTGCAGTGCTGATGATTACCGCATCAAGGTCTTTGGTACTATATAATTCATCATTATTGACGCACGCTTTTACATCATGATCAAATTTCTGTTTAAGAAAATCCCGACCTTCTTCCCTTCTTAATTTCCATATATCGGATACCGCGATAATATCGAAATTGAGTTCTTTGTGATGATTCATGAAGCTCGGCAAAAGTGACTGACGAAACCTGTCGGAGAATCCGACAACTCCCACCTGAACACGATCGTTTGCACCAATGATGCGTCCGTAACTCTTCGCACTCAATCCCATTGCACCGATGTAAATACCAGCAGCAGCACGGGATGACTGACTAATGAATTTCCTTCTTGAAGTAGGCATATGTAGGTAGATTAAATTAAATGTTGATCTTACGTTTTCGTGCAATTACATTCCAATATCCGCTGACCTCATTATTTCTGATGATGGCCACTTTCTCAAACAATGCAACCGTTGGACAAATGTGCGTTGGCACTGCAAACCAAACCTCACCTTCACGAACATTGGTTGTATCGGCAACCTGTACAACCAGGTGTTCCTCGCTATGCGCGATCGGCAATGCGGATGTTGCATTTAGGAAACGCATACGAGGTAAGGGCTTTTCTGATGCAACGGATTTGTAACCGATATCAAGACATATGATTTTTTCATTGACAATTGAAATCACACGTCCCACCAGCAAAGCCGCATATTGAAAAGGCATCTCGGGATACAGATCTGAATAACCATGATCCCAGAAAACAAAAGTTCCCGGGCTCAGCTCTACATTCTTTCTATGGAGGTGCACAGGAAAAGTAGGTGTACCACCGATCACCACACTAACAGTGCTCCGGTCGAGTGCTTGTATTGCTTTGCATATGTCTTCAATGTATGAGAAAACTTCATCGGCTTTTTGCTTGCGAACAGACAACGGGCTATCAACAATATGACCATCATAAGCGTGTATCCCCACTATTTCACAATGCGAAAGGTTTTTAAGCTGTTTATAAAGTTCTATTGCATGTTTTGGTAGAACGCCGGTACGATTCATTCCAACGTTGATATCCATGTAAACCTGCGGTCGCAGATGCTCATCTGCAAAAACATCATTGATCTGTTCCGCACAATTGATGCTGTCAACAATGCATGAAAAGTTCGTTTCCCGGTAACGACTCACCAATTGCCGAAAGCGATAAACATTGGGACCAACGGGCTGGTATGCGATCAAAACATCAGGTGCTTTCTGCATCGCAAGCATCTCAGCTTCTGCAATGGTTGCACACTTAAACTTTGTGATGCCTTCTTCGAGCATCATCGTTGCTACTTCGCGAAGCTTATGCGTTTTTACATGGGGACGAAGTTGTGCAATATCAGGCACCATCCCGATAGCAGCAATGATGTTTGATCTTATGCGATCAGGATATAAAACAAGCCCCGGGGTTTCCAGTTCATCAACATTCGTAATACTGTACCATTCCGAAGCGTTGTTCATTACATCATTGTTCTTTATTATCCGGAATTTTTGCAATGGCATCGATCTCTACCCTGATGCCATTGGCCATAAGCGATTGAACAGTGGTGCGTGCGGGTCTGATGCCTTTAAGAAAGCTAGCATATACTTCATTGAATCTCGCAAAATCATTTATGTCTGCAAGATGCACTGTACATTTTACAACATCCTCCCAACCGCAACCACCTTCGTGCAGCAGGCATTCGATGTTATGCATCGTCAAACGCGTCTCTGATTCAATATCGCCCAGTTTAAATTCGCTTGTAGTGAAATCTATTGCGGCCTGGCCACTTATGTATAACCATCCATCCGCAGCCACTGCAGAAGAAAATGCACCGGTTGAATAATTCCTGTTCCTGTTTTCAGGATGTATGATCTCTTTTTTACCCATGGCAAAGCAATTGCTATTCGAATATAATTAATCCTGTTTCACGAAGCCGAACTTTTCCTCGCGCCTCGAAAGCCCGAGAAGAACGTTATAAATGTATTTACCTACTTTTTCGGCACCGTCGCTGTTGATTAGTGATGCATCATCCGTTGGCAAATGATATTGATCGTGACCGCCTGTGTGCATGCCTATTGCTGAAATGTTCTGCCTGTAAAACGATACATGATCGGACCCTCCAACGCCGCCTGCATGAACGATAAGATTTAATCCGCTTCCCTCACCCATTGCCTTCATAAACTCGACTCCACCGGGAAACGTTCCGGCACCACCCATGTACAAATGATTTTCACTATTTAACCGGCCAACCATATCCATATTGATCATAACCTGGATTGATTCTTTAGCAACCGGGAGATTGTTTACAAAAAATTTTGAACCCTGCAGTCCGAATTCTTCCGCACCGAAAGCGACGAATACAATACTTCTCTTTAACTGCTTTCTATTGCGTGCCAACTCCTGCGCGAGTTCAAGCAGCATCGCTGTTCCAGATGCATTGTCATCAGCACCATTGTGAATTGCATTGGTATCTTTATTTTTTGAACCAGTATGTTTTCCGCCCCAGCCAAGATGATCATAATGTGCACCGATCACGATGTATTCACCTTTCAGATTCTCATCCTGACCTTCGATGAAACCAACAACATTGTATGTAGGAATGCGTAGAGAGTCGCTGCGACGAACCGCATCGAACGACTGAAGATACGAGCCATTAAACTTTTTTAATCCAAACCTTTTGAAGCAATCCTGCACATATTCATAAGCGATCTCATTTCCCCTGGTCCCCGGGTATCTTCCTTCAAGTTTGTCGGACGCGAGGAAGTTCAAATGCTTTGAGAAGTGTTTAGCCCGGATACCATCTTGTGCAATCACACTTATATACGCCAGGCAAAACATGGAAACAAATAAGATCTTCATGGTATCGAATAAAAATTTGCAGTGTAAGTTCGGATAATAATCGAAATTCGAAAGAAAACAAATGGCATTTCGCTTTGTTCAATCTCTGTTCTTTATTCTATGTTTTCAAATGATACAAAGCGCTGCTCTTTCGCAGCAATCATATCTTTACGACTTAAAGTGTGAGCACCTTCCGGATCCTTTAGGCATCGACGTAACACAACCACGATTTACCTGGAAGCAACACGATGAAAGAACTGGCGCGAAACTGGTTTCATATACAATATGCGTGGATACCGACTCGATGAAAGTAACTCGCAGCGATGGTGGTGCAATATGGAATAGCGGTTTGATTCGTTCCACCTCCAATTTCGCCACTTACAAAGGCAGGCCGTTGCAACCACATACAAAATATTACTGGCGTGTTTTTGCAACAGATCAAACCGGCAGGCTAATCACAAGCAAACCGGTTGCAAGTTTTGAGACCGGGCACATGCACATGAAAAACTGGAAGGGCTCATGGATATCAGATAACAACGATATAAATTTAAAACCAGCTCCCTATTTCCGAAAGGCTTTTAGTACATCAAAAAAAATACGCAGCGCGCGGGCATATATTGCCGTTGCGGGCCTGTATGAACTTTACATCAATGGTAAACGCATCGGCAATCACCGCCTGGATCCGATGTACACACGATTTGACAGAAGAGTGCTTTATGTTACGCACGATGTAACGGATCAACTGCTCACCGGATCAAATGCCATAGGAGTAATACTTGGCAATGGATGGTACAATCATCAATCCACTGCCGTATGGGATTTTCATGATGCAAACTGGAGGGCACGACCAACTTTCTGCATGGATCTGCGCATCACTTTCCAGGATGGAAGTGTAGAAACGATCAGCACAGGAAAGGATTGGAAGACCTCTTTAAGTCCGGTCATCTTCAACAGCATCTATACTGCGGAACATTTTGATGCACGAAAGGAGCAGCCCGGCTGGAATACAGCTCCCTTCAATGATTCGACCTGGAAGAACGTCATTTACCGTCCGGCACCGGCGGAAAAGATCGTATCGCAATCGCTGCACCCGGTAAGGAATGTGGAGAAGCTAAAAGTAAAATCTCTAAACAGGATCAATGACACAAACTATGTGGTTGATTTCGGAAGAAACATTTCAGGCGTTACAGAGATCACTGCATCTGGCACAGCAGGTACCATCATCCGACTGAAACACGGAGAACGGCTTTACAAGAACGGTCATGTAGATCTATCAAACATTGATGTACATTATCGTCCGCGCGACAGCTCCGATCCTTTTCAAACAGATATATTCATACTTAGCGGCAAAGGAAAAGAAACTTTCGTACCGCGTTTCAATTATAAGGGTTTTCAGTATGTAGAGATCTATTCATCTTCGCCAATCAATCTGAATGAAGATGACCTGACGGCGTATTTTATGCACAGCGATGTGCCTGTAGCAGGTACAATAAAAACGTCGAGCGAATTGATCAACAAACTTTGGTTCGCAACAAACAATTCATATCTATCCAACCTTTTCGGCTATCCAACAGATTGTCCGCAGCGTGAGAAAAACGGATGGACAGGAGACGCGCAAATCGCCATCGAAACGGGTCTTTATGGATTCGATGGCATCACAGTGTATGAAAAATGGCTTGCTGATCACCGTGATGAACAACAGCCAAATGGAGTACTTCCTTCTATCATACCCACGGCGGGTTGGGGATATGAGTGGGGTAATGGACCCGACTGGACAAGCACCATTGCAATTATTCCATGGAACATCTACTTGTTCTATGGTGATGATCAACTACTACGTGATTGTTATGATAACATCAAACGCTATGTGGATCATATTGATGAAACATATCCCTCAGGCCTGACATCGTGGGGACTTGGAGATTGGGTACCTGTTAAATCAAAATCACCTGTTGAATTAACATCCACGGCTTACTATTACGCAGATGCCCTGATACTTTCAAAGGCGGCAAAATTGTTCAACAAAGTTGCAGATCAGAAAAAATATGAAACTCTTGCTAATAAGATCGACAAGGCATTCAACGAAAAATATTTTAAGAGCGATTCAATGATCTATGCATCGGGAACACAAACCGAGTTGAGTGTTCCGTTATTCTGGGGACTTGTACCGAAAGAATTCAAACCGAAAGTAGCGCAACAGTTGGCGTTGCGGGTTGAAAGAGACAGCTTTCATCTGGATGTAGGATTACTTGGACAAAAAGCAATATTAAATGCACTAACTGAGAATGGATATGCAGACGTTGCATATAAGGTGGCTACGCAAAAAACATATCCATCATGGGGATGGTGGATTGTAAACGGTGCAACCACCTTATACGAAAACTGGAACATCGAGTCACAATACGACATCTCGCTTAATCACATCATGTTTGGTGAGATCGGAGCATGGTTATATAAAGGTCTTGGAGGCATACGTCCGATAGAGTCTGCACCAGGATTCAGAAGTGTCTTGTTGACACCATACTTCCCTGACGATCTTCAGTATAATACTACAACGCATGAAAGTCCTTTCGGAACGATCATTTGTTCATGGAAAAAAAATGGCCACAATATTGAATATACTGTGACCATTCCATCGGGATCGAAAGCAACATTGGCAATTGCAAAGCCCGCAGGAAAGAATATTTACGATACCAGTGGAAGGAGAATCTCTGCCGCTAACCAGTCAATGGAATTAAGTGCCGGAATTCATACGCTAGTGATCCGCTAACGTATTTTGTTTCTCATCACACCTTCGTTTGTGATGCGAACCGGTACTATTTTTCCTTCGTTGTCAAACTCCATTTTATCAATGCAGGTGACACGATAGTTTGCGTCTGTTTCGCCAACCGGGCGGCGATGGTAGATCATATACCATTGTCCATCGCGGGGAGACTGTATGACAGAATGATGACCTGCCCCAGTAGCGATGGCGGGATCCTGCTGTAAGACGGTTCCAATTCTTTCGAACGGACCGAAAGGTGAATCTCCAATGGCATAAGCAACACGATAATCAGGACCTGTCCACCCGCCTTCAGACCACATGAAGTAATATTTGTTATTATGAATGAACATAATGGGCCCTTCGACATAACCCTTTGGTGTGATCTCTTTGAACATTGAACCATCATCAAAGGGAAGGAAGCCTGTAAAATCCTTATTCAATTTAGTAATGTTACAGCGACCCCATCCACCGTATATCATGTAGTATTGCCCATCTTTATCATGGAATACATACTGATCAATGGGCTGTGCACGATTAACAATCTGATTCAGCAACGGCTTACCGATATGGTCTTTGAAAGGTCCTGCAGGATTATCGGAGACAGCAACGCCGATGCCTCCCAGTTCTGATTCCTTTTGAATGTCGTTTGCAGCAAAAAACAAAAAGTACTTATTGTCTTTCTTTACGATGGCCGGGGCCCACATTGCGCGACGAGCCCATTTGATTGAGCCCGTATCAATTATTCGCTCATGCTTGTCCCAGTTCACAAGGTCTTTGGACGAGAAAGCATCCATATGGACCTGTTTGTTATAAGGAGCGGAGAAAGTAGGATAAATCCAGTAACGATTGTCCATAACTACTGCTTCCGGATCTGCATACCATCCGGGAAAAATTGGATTACCACTTTGTTTCCTGGAAGTTGAACAGGAAAAAAAAGTGATAGTAACAAACAGTAAAAGAAAAACGTGCAAATAATAGTGAAGGCTCTTCATGACTTTCTTCATTGAAATAGATTTACTCTGTTTCAAAGCTAATGGATTCCATAAACAAAACAGCCTGGTCAGATGACCAGGCTATTGCTACCTTTAAAACCCACAATGAAAAAAGTTTCTCAACGGCTTTGATACTTACGACTATAAGTATGCCAGAATAAACTATATGGGCATGTTATTGTTTTTGTGCCACACTTAGCTGTGGTAATGTTCGCGCTTCTTGCAAAATGGTTGTCAATGCTTTAGCTGAGCCCTCCTCCGTATTCACGAGGTCATACAACGTCACTTTGCTAAGCAGTTCGTCCACTGTGAATTGTATCATCTGCCACAAAGAACGTGTGGAACAATCTACCGAATTGGTGCAAAGTTTCAACGATCCTGCATGAAGGCCGCAAAATGACTGACTGAACATAACACCACCAAGTGCTTCGAGTACATCTTTGATCACAATTTCCTTTGCAGGCCTCGCCAATACATATCCACCCTTGTAACCGGGTGTGCTGTTGATCAATTTTTTTAGACGTAAAACACGCGCGAGCTTAGCCACATAGTGGTTAGTCAAACCCTCAGCTTCACTGAGCTTTGGTATGCTGATACCATCGGCGTCCTTGCATGCTGCAATACGCACCAGTATCCTTAAACCGTATTCTTCCTGTGAAGTTATTCTCATTAATCTTTGTTTTACATAAAGCCCAATTCAAGGCGCGCCGCCTCAGACATTCTGCTTTTATCCCATGCCGGTGACCATGTTACTGTAACCAATACATCATTGACACCCTCGATCTCACGAACCTTCTGATCAACCTCAATTGGAAGTGATTGAGCTGCCGGACAACCAGGAGCCGTTAATGTCATTAGTATCTGCACATTATTCAATGGCAAAATATCCACCTGGTAGATTAACCCGAGCTCCCAGATACTCACCGGTATTTCGGGATCATAAATGGTCTGCAGGCATTCAATAACCTTTTCCTTCAATGCTTCTTCATTCATACATTCACCTGGTTTGAATTTTTAATCTTATAAGCAAGTGCATAATTTTTCATCTGCTTCACCATCGACAACAATCCATTGGATCGTGTTTGCGCAAGGTGATTGTGCATGCCGATCTTCTCCAGAAACTCCAGTTTTGTGTCCAGTATCTCATCAGGAGTGTGACCGGACATTACGCGAATCAACAAGCTTATCAACCCTTTTACGATCACCGCATCACTGTCGGCAGTAAAATGAATTTTCCCCTCGCGATACTCCGCGGCCATCCACACGATCGACTGACACCCTTTAACCCGGTTCTCGTCAATTTTATGCGCCGGATCCATTGGCTCCAATTTCTTTCCCAGGTCGATAATGTATTCGTACTTATCATCCCAGGAATCGAACAGTTCGAAGTCTTCAACTATTTCCGCCTCGATCTCATGTATAGGTCGACTATCGCTCATCACGCTAACATTTTTACAGCCCGCTCGAGGCCTTTGATCAATTCATCGATCTCTTCACTCGTGTTGTACATAGCGAAAGACGCACGCGTAGTACCACTGATGCCAAAACACTCCATTAATGGCTGAGTACAATGATTGCCCGTGCGAACCGCAATACCGCGGTTATCCAACAGTATTCCAAGGTCCTGCGCATGCACTTTATCGATGACGAAAGAAACAACGCTTACCTTCTCTCTTGCCGTGCCGATCACACGCAGTCCTTTGATCGTCTGCAATGCATCGGTTGCATAATCGAGTAACCTCTGTTCATGCCTTCTGATCCTCTCTTTCCCTATTTCATCTACAAAATCAAGGGCAGCTTTGAAAGCGATCACATCAGCAATATTTGGTGTGCCCGCTTCGAACTTATACGGCAGATCGTTGTATGTTGTCTTTTCAAACGTCACTTCACGAATCATCTCACCCCCACCCTGAAAGATGGGCATATTCTCGAGCAAATGCTTCTTACCATATAAGAACCCGGTGCCTGTAGGACCATAAAATTTATGTCCCGAGAACGCGAAAAAATCGCAATTCAATTCCTTAACGTTGATGTCGATATGCACCATTGATTGAGCACCATCCACAACAACTATAGCACCAACGGCATGTGCGGCATCAATGATCTGCTTTACCGGGTTAACAGTTCCAAGCGAATTGGAGGCATGAACCACCGACACAAGTTTTGTCTTAGGCCCAAGCATTTTCAGATATTCCTCCATGATCAGTTCGCCATGCTCATTAACTGGAATAACTTTCAGCAAAGCATTTTTTTCGATGCATACTTTTTGCCATGGAACGATGTTCGAATGATGTTCCATGTTCGAGATGATGATCTCATCACCAGCATGAACACTTTGCATTCCCCAGGTATACGCAACGAGGTTCAGTCCTTCGGTTGCACCGCGAGTGAAAATGATCTCTTCGCGATGATCGGCGTGCAAGAAATCACGAACTGCATCGCGTGTTGCCTCAAATGCTGCAGTGGATTCTTCTGCGAGAGTATGAATGCCGCGATGAATGTTGGCATTCATGTGACTGTAATAGTGAACAAGTGCATCAATAACTGCCTGCGGCTTCTGTGAAGTTGCCGCATTATCCAGGTACACCAACGGCTTCCCTTTCACCTGGCGTTTCAGTATAGGAAAATGTTCCCTCACTGCATTAACATCCAGCTCCCTTTGTATGGCGATTGTTGGCATCATGCTAAATCATATTGTAAACGTTCCGATATCAACCTGTCAACATGTGAACGGATAGCGGGCGACTTGATCTTGTCGAGCACGTCCATTGTATATCCATGCAGCAGCAACGACATAGCTACTTTCTGCGGAACACCTCTTGATCTTAAATAAAATAAACCTTCTTCATCCAGTTGACCGACAGTACAACCATGCGAACACTTCACGTCATCGGCGAAGATCTCCAGCTGCGGTTTCGTATTCACCGATGCGTCATCTGATAACAGAAGATTCTTATTCGACTGGTATGCATTGGTCTTTTGTGCGTCACGCTGAACATAGATCTTACCATTGAACACACCGCTCGAATGATCGGCCATTATTCCCTTATAATACTCATTGCTTAAGCAATTCGGCATTACATTATCTACCACCGTATGATTGTCGATATGTGTTCTTCCATGTGGAAAGTATAGTCCATAAAAATGAGCTTCACTATAGGCCGCTTCAAGAACTACATTCATGTTGTTGCGTACCACATCTCCACCAAGAGATACGGTAACCGCATGTACATGACTTTTGCCCACCTGCCGGAAATGCGTAGTGCTCACCTGGCTTGCGGTTGGAGCATCATCCTGAATTTTATAGTACTCCACCATTGCATCCTGCTCAACAACGATCTCCATCACCTGGTTGGTAAGACTTTCCTGTGTACCAAATGAAATGAACGTCTCAACAAACTGGATCTTTGCATTCACATCAACATGTACAAACGTGCGTGGCTGCGAAAAGATGTTGGAGCTTCTGGCGTCCGTGATGTTATAAATGTAAACAGGGTGTTCCGCTGTTTTACCACGTCCGATTGCAATGAAAATACCTTCTTTCATGAAAGCTGTATTCAATGCATTGATACCATCCTTCAAATAATTGGCACTATGACCGAGGTGTTTGGAAACCAGCTCCTGGTATTCGTTACCTGCAGCAACTTCCAACGACTGGATCACCACATTCGAAGAACGAACGTTTGATAATGAAGGAGAATAGACACCATTCACAAACACAAGCTCATTTGCTTGTTGATGAGCCGGTAACCTGAACGGATCGATGTCTTTTGCCGATAGCTTTTGTGAACCGGTATCTTGTAAGAACTGAAAATTCTTATTGAACAGTCCGCCGATGCGGGTGTATTTCCACTCTTCATGTCTTGTAGTGGGTATACCCCATTTATCAAATGCACTGAAGGCCTGTACACGCTTTGCATCAAGGCCGCTCTGCGAGGACGTTGCATTCAATTGATTAAATCGCTCTTTGAAAAATTCCACTGTTGTCATCATTCAACTTATTTAGGCTGTTTCAGTTGCTGCTACTTCGTTCTTGATAAAGTCGTATCCCCTTTCTTCCAGTTCAAGAGCGAGCTCTTTAGGTCCAGACTTCACAATCCTTCCATTGTACAGTACGTGTACAAAATCAGGAACGATGTAATCAAGCAAACGCTGATAGTGAGTAACCACCAATACTGCATTGTCATTCGTTCTGAAACGATTCACACCTTCAGAAACCACACGGATCGCGTCAATGTCAAGACCAGAATCGGTTTCATCCAAAATCGCAAGCTTCGGTTCCAGCATGGTCATCTGGAAAATTTCGTTGCGCTTTTTTTCACCGCCAGAAAATCCTTCATTCAGGGAGCGACTCAACAGCGATTGATCAATGTGCATCATTGCCATCTTTTGTTTCATCAGCTTCAAAAAACCAACGGCATCCAGCGGCTCTAATCCACGATATTTACGCACTTCATTTACAGCAGTCTTTATAAAGTTGGTTGTGCTTAAACCTGGTATTTCAATCGGGTACTGGAACGCAAGGAACAATCCTTCACCAGCACGTTCTTCAGGCGCAAGATCCAGGAGATCCTTGCCATTGAACGTTACAGATCCGTCGAGTACTTCATATTCACTACGACCTGCAAGTACCGACGCAAGTGTAGACTTTCCAGAACCATTCGGTCCCATTATCGCATGAACTTCACCGGGTTTAATGTCTAAGCTTAATCCGTTAAGGATCTTTTTTCCTTCGATCCCTGCATGTAAATTCTGTATAGAGAGCATAATCTTGATTTAGTATTTATTGTTCATCTGTTATTATCCAACGCTGCCTTCAAGGCTGATAGCAAGAAGCTTTTGCGCTTCAACAGCAAACTCCATAGGCAACTGATTCATCACTTCTTTTGCAAAGCCATTGATGATCAGCGCAACAGCAGTTTCTGTATCAATTCCACGCTGGTTACAATAGAAGATCTGGTCCTCCCCGATCTTCGAGGTAGTTGCCTCATGCTCCACCTGCGCGGTTTTATTTTTCACTTCGATGTAAGGGAAAGTGTGTGCACCACATTTATCTCCGAGCAACAGAGAGTCGCATTGGGAAAAGTTCCGCGCGTTAGCAGCATTCTTGCCAACGTGAACCAGTCCGCGATAACTGTTATTACTTACACCAGCTGAGATACCCTTTGAAACAATGCGGCTCTTCGTGTTCTTTCCCAGATGCAGCATCTTCGTACCTGTATCTGCCTGTTGGTGATTGTTTGTAACAGCAACGGAATAGAACTCACCCGTGGAGTTGTCGCCCTTCAAGATAACACTTGGATATTTCCAGGTGATCGCTGAACCGGTCTCTACCTGTGTCCAGGATATCTTTGAATTATTTCCGGCGCAGATGCCACGCTTCGTAACGAAATTATAAATACCTCCATTGCCCTGCTTATCGCCGGGATACCAGTTTTGAACGGTGGAATACTTGATCTCTGCATTTTCCATGGCGATCAGTTCAACCACCGCTGCGTGCAGTTGATTCTCATCGCGCATTGGAGCCGTACACCCTTCAAGGTAACTCACATAACTGCCTTCATCGGCAACAAGGAGTGTGCGCTCAAACTGACCTGTATTTTCAGCATTGATTCGGAAGTAAGTAGAAAGCTCCATCGGGCAGCGAACGCCCTTTGGAATGTAACAGAAAGATCCATCACTAAAAACCGCAGAATTCAATGCCGCGTAATAGTTGTCCGTGGCAGGAACGACAGTTCCTATGTATTTCTTGATCAGTTCGGGATGCTCGCGAATGGCTTCGCTCATAGAGCAGAAGATAATGCCCTGTTCTGCAAGTTGTTTTTTAAATGTAGTGCCGATCGATACGCTATCGATAACTGCATCAACGGCAACACCAGATAAACGCTTCTGCTCTTCCAGAGAAATGCCCAGCTTTTCAAAGGTCTTGCGAAGCTCCGGATCGATCTCGTCCAGGCTATTGGGCTTTACCTTTTGTTTCGGGGCGGAATAATAAATTATATCCTGGAAATCAATTGACGGAAATTCGACATTCGCCCACCGGGGGGAAGTCATTTTCTGCCAATGCCTGAAGGCCTTTAACCTCCAGTCCAGCATCCATTGCGGCTCATTCTTCTTTGCCGAAATAAAACGAACGATCTCTTCACTTAGGCCCTTCGGCGCCTCGTCCGTTTCTATCTCTGTCACAAAGCCATACTTATAGTCGCTCAGCACGGCCTGCTCGATGGTGCTCAGTTCGTCGTTCATAGTATTACTTTGAGGTTGATCAAAAACTTGTTTCATTGCCGCAAAGGTAACACTATTTGTACCAATCAGTACATAAAGGGAGGCATAATCTTAGGTCGGCCGCTCATTTTCGAAAAACTCTAACACCTCATTCCAGTTATTAAGTCGCTTAAAATCAGTCACATTTATGTTGTGCATAGCGGAGTACAGTAAGGGAAGCCCTTTACAGCTCCTCAAATTCTTGACATGATCGTCAATCATATAATCGGTATCAATGACACTCTTATCGCCACAGAATACCATTTGCTTCCAGGAGATAAATGGAAAGTGTTCATCCAGCCAGAGGCGTTTTTCATTCAGCGACTGCGGAAATTCAGTGGCGGCAGATACGATATAGACGATGTAGTCCTTCATCAATCTCTGCACAACTTCCTGTGAACCAGGCATTACAGGAACGGTTCGGAAGAAACCCGGGGTATACAAAAACTTCCAAACAGCCTCTTTATCTGGGAAAGCCTGAGCCTCCGGAATTCCTGCCATGGATTCACGATCTATCCGTACGCCAAAATCGCGTTCGTACCAGTCGATAAAATGGGTTTCTACGTCGGCAATGACGTTGTCCATATCAATTGCAATAGATTTCATTGGTTTGGTTTGAATACATTAAGGGAATCTGCTGCAAATTACCGGAACGGCTAATACGAATTGCTTACGAATGCAATCTTATTGCTATCGGGTGACCAGGATGCGTTATTGATGGTACCCTGGCCACCGTAAACGTATGCGATGATCACTGGCTGGTCCCGGCCTGGTGACATCATCCTCAAATAAACATTCTTATAATAAGGAGTTTCGTGTGCGGCCACCTCATTTTTATCATAGGAAAGAAAAACGATTCTCTTTCCATCAGGAGATACATGCGGGAACCAGTCGTGATAATCACCCTTCGTAACAGGAACTGCATTCGATCCATTAGCATTCATTCTCCATATTTGCATGGTACCTGTTCTGTTAGAACTGAAGTAAATGTATTTGCCATCCGGCGAATATTCTGCACCGACGTCGAGCCCTGGCACTTTAGTTAACTGAATTTCAGCATTCGCATTTACCGGCTTTTTGTAGATATCGTATTCGCCGTATCGTTCAGCGGTGTAGATCACGTATTTACCATCTGGCGACCAGCCGTGAACATAAGAAGGCCCCACAGGTGATATTATCAGGGGCTTTCCTTTTTCGAATGACATGCCATGTATGATTGAACCACCGAGGGAGGGCACTTCCGAACTAAATGCGATTTGCCTGCCGTCAAAGGATAAGGCATGAGCATTGTTTATGTCAATTCTGTCACCGGTGTTCAACGGGGTGGGCTTACGCGTTTCCAGGTCAAAATTATATAAGCCTCCGTCTTTATTGTAGATTAGCGTTTTCCCGTCGCGGGTCCAGTTAGGCGCCTGTATTGCGTTGGGTTCTTCCAATACAATTTCCCGCTTACCTGTATCCACGTCAAGCAGCTCTAACAAACTTCCTGCATAGCCGCGATTTTCAATCAATGAATCCGATGCGGGCCGAATAAATCGTACATCATTGAATACACCTGTTTCGATTACATCCTTATTGTGAGATCCAACAAATAAGCCAACATAGATTTCCTCATCAAGCTTAAGACCCTGAAGGGTAGTTACTACAAAGGGCTCACCGAACTTCGCAACCCGCATAATAAAATCACTTCCTTTTCTTTCCAGTTGAATGACATCCGCATGCGTCAATGAAGATTTTTGTTCTTCAGTTTGTGCAGCTCGACTTCTGCGATATTGAAGTGAAGTCAATCCGTCACCATGGACTGCGGCACTTATATGCGCCGAGGCTCCATCAAGGCTTGCTCTTGCCATCCAACCCAGTTTGCGATGCGGGTCTACACCCTGACCAACGAACCTGGCACGGGTGTAGACAATAAAGTCTCCTTTGATCTTCTTCCACACGAAATGAAATTCGTCGTGATCGCCCCAAATATTATAACCGGCTCCGGAAACCTCGTATTGCTGTTTCAAAGCATCATAAGTTGCGGAGCCCCTCTTAATAACCTCACCGATATCCGAATGGCCATCAAATATCCCAATTGATCCCTGCGAATATCCATTCAATCCAATGACCATCTGGATGAACATCACGGGGATCCATCTAGTTAAGAAATACATACAGGACGTTTTATGACTTTTTATTTCGAATCGTTGTTGATAATAGCCGCTTCATCTTTTTTAAAATTCATAAAAGGCTTGAGAATATCTATTGGCACAGGGAATATAGTTGTCGAATTATTTTCCGCAGCAATTTCCCGAAGCGTTTGCAGATACCGCAATGTCAATGCACTGGGTTGTTCACTCAGTATCTTTGCAGCATCTGACAGTTTTTGTGAAGCCTGGTATTCTCCTTCCGCGGAAATAACCTTACTTCTTCTCTCGCGTTCCGCTTCTGCCTGCTTTGCCATGGCCCTTTGCATTTCCTGGGGTAGATCGATCTGCTTCACTTCAACATGCGAAACCTTAACACCCCATGGTTCTGTTTGCGAATCGATGATCTGCTGGAGACGGTGGTTTATTTTTTCGCGCTGTGATAACAGGTCGTCCAGTTCAGACTGACCAAGTACGCTTCGCAATGTGGTTTGCGATAACTGCGACGTTGCTACAAGATAGTTCTCAACTTCAAGGATGGCCTTGTTGGGTTCCATTACACGGAAATAGATCACTGCGTTTACTTTAATGGAAACGTTGTCCTGGGTGATAACATCCTGTGGGGGAACATCCATTACCACTGTTCGCAATGAAACTTTCACCATCTTATCAATGATCGGTATCAAAAGAATAAGTCCTGGTCCTTTCGCACCGCGCGATAATATTCGGCCAAGTCGAAATACAACACCACGTTCATATTCATTGAGGATCCTGATGGCGTTCATCAGAATGAACAGAATAAATACAACGACGGCAATAGTAAGAAACGGAATTTGCTCCATAGTGAGATAGTTTATGTTAATTGACTATTTACTTTTTCAACAGTTAATCGCAGATCTTTAATTGCAACTACCGTTATCTTTTCCCCTACGGGGATTGGTGAAGATATGCTTTCAGCGTTCCAGACCTCACCATGTACTCGAACCGTTCCTGTGGGATTCAGTGGGGTCAGCACAATTCCCGTTTCGCCTACAATGCCTTCGCTTCCTGACATGGGTGGAAGCTGCTGTGCTCTCAAACCGAAAGTCAGAATGAACAAAAAGAACAATGCTGAAACTGCGGTCACAGCAATTATAACGGACCATGACAGTCTCATGAACGCAAGACTATCGTCGAATCGAAATAATAAGAAGGAACCAAGGATCAATGAGATGATACCGCCAATGGCCAGCATGCCGTAACTCGTTACTTTGATCTCCAGCAATAATAGTATGATTCCAAATATTATCAACGCAAGACCCGCATAGTTGACAGGAAGAGTATGCATTGCATAAAATGCAAGTATCAGACAGATGCCTCCAATGATTCCGGGGAAAATCGCACCGGGACTATATAACTCAAAGAGCATCCCATAAAAGCCAAGCATCATTAGTATGTATGCGATATTGGGATCACTGATCAGGTTAAGAAACTTTTCAAGCAAGCTCATTTCAAGTTGTTGCACATTTGCATTTGCCGAGTTGATGGTGTGAATCCTGCTGCCGATCTCAACTTTGCGTCCATGCACCCGGGACAACAATTCATCCTGCGATGCCGCTATCAGATCAATTACATTGTTTTCAAGTGCCTCTGTTTCGGTAAGAGATACGCTTTTTCTTACAGCATCCTCTGCCCACTGAAGATTGCGTTTGCGTTTGTTGGCAATAGAACGAATGAATGCCGCCGCATCGTTGGTTGACTTCTCATTCATTATGGTATCCATGCCACCCTGCATTGCCACTGGGTGGGCAGCTCCTATATTCGTACCCGGTGCCATGACCGCTACATGCGCAGCCATGGTTATGAAAACCCCTGCTGATCCCGCATGAGCACCACTCGGCGATACATACACAATAACCGGAACAGGCGATGATAAAATGTCCTCAACAATAACCCGGGTTGATTTAAGTAATCCCCCCGGAGTATTCAATCTGATGATTACACATGATGCGTTTTCTTTTTCTGCCGTACGAATTGCGTTCTCAATGAATTCTGCAGATCCTGGATTGATGGAGCCATCGACAGAAATCGATACGGCCTTCTGCGCAAGTACGATAACAGGCAGAAGCAGTATTATTAGCAGGTTAATGAGTGTGCGCAACATTAAAATTATCTTTATGATCAAAGCAGTGATGAACTGATTTTCTTAAAGATACTATTTTGAATGCACGAACGTCATTAAAGCTGCCAACTCATTGTTGCCAGTATCCATTTCGATCGCTGTCAAATAGTGGTTAATCCTGAATTGTTTAAATTGTCAGATAAAATCAAGGTGATTATGATGCGACTTATATTTTACTTTTTTGCTTTCTGTGTTAGTTTGTCACTTAATGCGCAAACGGTATCCGTGGAAACAGAGCTTAAAAAATTTGTTGACATAAGTTCGCTACCGGCATATGAGAAAAACACAACAGTTTATCAATTTTCATCGTATGACACCACAGGGAATAATGACGATGGCTTTAGTGGCAAGTATTCATTTATCAGGAAGGAAGGAGACAACCTCGTTATTTTTGAAGCTAAAGGAAAAGGAGTCATCAACAGGATATGGACGCCAACACCTACGGATGATACATTGGAATTTTATTTTGGAAGCAGTAATAAACCCTCACTTGTAATCCGATTCTCGGATCTGTTCAATGGAAATGTTTTCCCTTTTAACAAGCCGCTCGTGGGTAACCAGGTTGGCGGTTATTTTTGTTATCTGCCGATTCCTTTCAATGACGGATGTAAGGTATTATTTAAAGGCAAAAAATTGATGTTCTACCAGATGCAATACCGTGCCTATCCAGGCACTGCCAGTATAAAAAATTTTTCTACTGACCTGACACATAATGAGCGTGTGCTACTTAACGACATCGAACGTAAATGGAAAGATCCACTTTCTGTAATCAACGAGCTTCAGAAAAACTCGCAACAACAAAACAAGAAATTTACTATTAAGCCTGGGCAATCAGTTACTATTGCCAACATACGGTCGGGTGGCCGGATCACGGGCATCTTACTTAACAATGCAAAGCAATTTGAACAATTGAACAAGCAATTTGATATGCTTGTGAAATGGGACGATGACAAAGAGCCTGCAATTAACGCTCCCATTGCAGACATGTTTGGTTATGCGTTTGGAACCATATCAATGCAAAGCTATCTCATGGGCACAGCGAGAGATACAAACTATATTTTCTACCCGATGCCTTTCAGAAAAAGCGCACGCATCGAACTGGTTTATCGAAACAACTCAGACAAGAGTAGCATGCCAGTTGAATTAAGCACTTCTGTTCTGTATCAGCCTGCTCCTTTGCAAAGTGACAAAGAAGGAAAATTTTATGCGCATTGGAATAAGCAGATCAATCCGCCCGCCGGGAAACCGTTTGTATTTCTCGAAGGTTCAGGACGCGGACATTATGTAGGAACCGTTCACCAGGCCCAGGGACTACGCCCGGGCATGACGTTATTTTTTGAAGGCGATGACTCAACAATTGTAGACGGTAATTTGACGATGCACGGAACGGGTTCTGAGGACTACTATAACGGTGGATGGTATGCACTTATGGATCGTTGGGACCGCGGTATGAGTCTGCCACTTCATGGATCGCTTGATTACTCTTTACCATTCGCGCGAACAGGCGGCTATAGATTATTCATAACTGATAAGTTATCATTCGAAAAACAATTCCATCATTCCATGGAACATGGCCCCGAAGGAAATAACTTCCCGGTCGATTACACTTCTGTTGCATACTACTATGCCGATAATCAGCTTGCGATTAACAGTGCACCTTCAAATGAAATGACGAGGGTGTACATTCCAGATACGATGATGCTGTATCCCCAGCTAATGCGTTATACATTCGGTGGCAATATCAATGTTGACGGAAACCGGATTTCAGCAAATAACGGAGGCCAGGTACGCATCGATCTCTCGGAAATTCCTAACGGCAGATATACATTGATGGCGGACGCAGATACCGGACCGAATGGAGCCGATGTACGTGTATGGCAGAGGCAATCAATAATTAATGACAATGTCAGTTTTCATACAGCAGAAAGAAAAAGGACTTCTGCTCTTTCGCTCGGTGAGATAATCATTGATGAATTTAGAAAGACAGTGACTTTTGAAATTAAAAGCAGCGAACAACGAAACACCTTGTTCATTCACAGCCTTATATTGATC